>NZ_CP200034.1:0-990000 GCF_053793825.1 Bartonella sp. B30(2025)
GGAGTTTGCTCTTTCCGTTCTCAAGCCAGGAGGCCATTTTTTAGCAAAGGCTTTTCAAGGTGGTGCAGAAAACACTCTTCTCACGACATTGAAACAAAATTTTAAAACAGTCCATCATGTTAAACCACCTGCCAGCCGAACACAATCCGTTGAGCTTTACCTTTTAGCTTTAGACTTTAAAGGGAAAACAGAAGCTCAATAATAGCTTCCTCTTTTCAGAAGGTTTGAGATTACTTATATATTTGGTTACTTATTATATTTGAGTATAAAGGTATTTCCAGGAAACTGTTAGTAATATTGTTTATGGTTTTTCTTTTGTAGGTGATGAAAAACTGGTAAAATTGATACATTCCCTATAGAGGTAGAGGAATTGATTCCTCTGTGTGAGCGTTTACATGAAATTTCTTGATCAAGCTAAAGTTTATATTCGTTCTGGTGCCGGGGGGGCAGGAGCAGTATCATTTCGCCGTGAAAAATTTATTGAATTTGGGGGACCAGATGGCGGTAATGGAGGACGTGGTGGTGATGTCTGGGCTCTTGTTGTTGATGGACTCAACACGCTGATCGATTACCGTTATCAGCAGCATTTTAGGGCAAAAACAGGAGGGCATGGCAAGGGACGTAATATGACAGGTGAAAAAGGTGATGATGTTATCCTTAGAGTGCCAGTTGGAACACAAATTTTTGAGGAAGATAATGCGACTTTAGTCTGTGATTTAACAAAAATTGGACAACGCTACCGCCTTGCAAAAGGAGGTAACGGCGGGTTTGGGAATCTTCATTTTACGACATCTACAAATCGTGCACCTCGCCATGCAAATCCTGGTTTAGCTGGGGAAGAACGCACACTATGGTTGCGTTTAAAGTTAATTGCTGATGGTGGAATTATTGGTTTGCCAAATGCGGGAAAGTCGACATTTTTAGCATCAGTAACAGCTGCAAAACCCAAAATCGCGGATTACCCTTTTACCACTTTGCATCCTAACCTTGGTGTTGCACGCATCGATGCTCGTGAATTTGTTTTTGCTGATATTCCTGGTTTGATTAAAGGAGCTCATGAAGGTGTGGGAATTGGAGATCGTTTTTTAGGACATGTTGAACGCTGTCGTGTTTTACTTCATTTAATTTCTGCTCAAGAAGAAGATGTGGCAAAAGCATATCAAATTGTGCGTAATGAACTGAAGGCATATGGAAATAATCTGAGTGAAAAAACTGAAATTGTTGCTTTAAGTCAGATAGATACTTTAACTATTGAAGAGCGTAAAGCAAAACAAGAGATTTTGCAAAAGGTAACCGGTCAATCTGTTATGATGTTTTCTGCGGTCAGTCGTGAAGGTTTAGAAAACATACTACGTGCGGGTGCGCATATTATTGAAATGGCTCGTGAAGAAAGTGTCTGTGAAGACAGTAGGATTGATTAAGATGGCAGTTGGATTGCAAAAGCTCGCACACTATAAGCGCATTGTGATCAAAGTTGGATCTGCACTTTTGGTTGATCCTCAGGCAGGTCTGCGCACTGAATGGCTTAATAGTTTGATAAGTGATATTGTGAAGTTGCATAAAAAAGGCGTTGAGGTTTTATTGGTTTCTTCAGGAGCTATTGCTTTGGGGAGAACGTTACTACATCTTCCGAGAGGGACTTTAAAATTAGAAGAGAGCCAAGCGTGTGCTGCTTTAGGACAAATTGAATTAGCGAAAACATATGGTGATGCACTTGCCCAATATGGATTAAAAACGGGTCAGATTTTGCTTACTTTATTTGATACAGAAGAGCGACGGCGTTATCTTAATGCACGTGCTACAATTAATATGCTTTTACGTTTTGGAGCCGTGCCTGTTATTAATGAAAATGATACTGTTGCTACGAGTGAAATTCGCTATGGTGATAACGACCGCTTAGCTGCACGTGTGGCAACGATGATGGGTTCAGATCTTTTGATACTATTATCAGATATTGATGGTCTTTATACCAAATCTCCTCATCATGATCCTACGGCTCAATTTATTCCTTTTATTGCATTAATTACAAGTGATATCGAAAAAATGGCAGGTGTTGCAGCCTCAGAGTTTTCTCGGGGAGGAATGAAGACTAAGCTTGAAGCTGGAAAAATAGCAAATTCTGCAGGAACAGCTATGATCATTACTTCAGGTAAGCGTATGAACCCTCTTACTGCTATTGATAGAGGAGAGCGCGTAAGTTTTTTTGCTGCTAGTGAAAAACCTGTTAATGCTTGGAAAACTTGGATTTCTGGTCATTTAGGTCCATCTGGTGTTTTGACGATTGATCAGGGCGCAGTTAAGGCTCTTGAAGATGGAAAATCATTATTGGCTGCAGGAGTTATTGCGGTTGAGGGAGTCTTTCATCGTGGAGATACGGTTGCAATCGTTGATGAAAACAGGGTTGAAATTGCTCGTGGACTTGTGAGTTATGGAAAAGATGACGCCGTCCGCATTATAGGGTGTAAAAGCAAGGAAATTGAAGCTATCCTTGGCTATGAAGCGCGTTCTGCTATGGTTCATCGTAATGATATGGTTTTACGTTGTTTAACCGATTCGGTTTAAAAAAATTATTTTTTTCTTTCTGTGATTGTTTTAGCGAAATGCGAAATGGATGATTAAATGTCTTTAGAAGAACAAATGAGAAATATGGGACGAAAAGCACGCCATGCTGCTTCAATGCTTGCAATTGCTTCTTCTGAAGAAAAAAATAAAGCATTAGAATTGATAGCTTTGAATTTAGAGGCTCAGTCAGATGAGATTTTACGAGCAAATCGTCAAGATTTAGAAAATGCGGTTCAAAATAATTTACGGGCAGCGATGGTTGATCGAATCAAGTTAGATGAAGTGCGTTTGCGTGCAATCATAGATAGCGTGCGTCAAATTGCTTGTTTGCCTGATCCGGTTGGGCAGGTTATGAATAAATGGACACGTCCAAATGGACTTCATATTAGTCGTGTTCGTACACCTCTTGGTGTGATTGGTATCATTTATGAGAGTCGGCCAAATGTTACAATTGATGCGAGTGCTTTATGTTTAAAAGCGGGAAATGCTGCAATTTTACGTGGGGGGTCAGATAGTTTTCATTCTGCGCATGCACTTCATTCCGCATTGATAAAAGGTTTGGAAGACGCTGGTTTTTCTAAAGATAGCATTCAGATGGTTGAAACGGTAGATCGTGATGCTGTTGGAGAAATGCTTAAAGGGTTAGATGGTACGATTGATGTTATTATACCTCGTGGTGGAAAAAATCTTGTTGCGCGTGTCCAATCTGATGCACGTGTTCCTACTTTTGCGCATTTAGAAGGATTATGTCATATTTATATTGATCAATCAGCAAATTTAGATATGGCACGTGATATTGTTTTGAATGCGAAGTTGCGACGTACAGGTATATGCGGTGCAGTTGAAACGGTTTTAATTGACCGTCAGGCACTAAGAAAATTTCTTCCTGTTTTGATCGCTTTACAAGAGAAGGGTTGTGAAATCCGTGCAACGGAAGATATTACTCATCTTATGTCAGGTGTTAAATTAGCATCTGAAGAAGATTGGTCGTGCGAATATCTTGATGCAGTTCTTTCTGTTAAAACTGTTGAAGGCATTGAGGAAGCTATTGCGCATATTCAGCGTTATTCGTCTGGGCATACTGAATCGATTATTGCTGAGGATATGGAGGTTGTTAAGGCATTTTTTAATTGTTTGGATTCTGCTATTTTGTTGCATAATGCGTCTACGCAATTTGCTGATGGAGGTGAATTTGGTTTTGGAGCAGAAATCGGTATAGCAACGGGAAAAATGCATGCACGTGGTCCTATAGGAGTTGAGCAACTGACGTCATTTCAATATCATATTAGAGGGAGTGGACAGGTTAGACCTTGAAAAAGAATTTTTTACAGTGGAAAGACCGCATGCCACATGTTGAAAAATCAAATGTTGTTGGTCTTTTTGGTGGGTCTTTTAATCCACCGCATGCAGGACATCTTCTTGTTGCAAAAACAGCCATTAGACGTCTACATCTTGATCAATTGTGGTGGATGGTCACTCCAGGGAATCCTTTAAAAAATTATACACATTTACCATCTTTAGATGAGAGAATGCGATTAAGTTTTGAACTTATTGACCATCCAAAAATATATGTAACTGGCTTTGAGCAATGCATAGGTAAGATAGCATCAGTAGATACAATCTCCCACATTTTGTCCCATAACAGACAAGCGCATTTTGTATGGGTGATGGGGGCAGATAGTTTTGCGACAATTCATTGTTGGTCTCGATGGCGTGATATCGTATCTATGCTTCCTATTGCTGTTATAGATCGTCCTTCTGTCTGTACACCAACGCTTTCTTCTCCGATGGCACAGATTTATCGTTTTTTTCGTTTAGATGAGAGAGAAAGTATAAGGTTGCCCTTTATAAAACCTCCAGTTTGGACTTATTTGCATGGGCCACTATCTTTTCAGTCTTCAACAAACCTTCGTTTCAAAGAACATAATTTTTCTTGAAACTTTTATAAGATTTTGCCAATCTCTTTGAAGAAATTTGTTTTATGAAATTAATAAGAAAGGGTACTAATCTGAAAAATATTTTACAAAAAGATTCTTACAATATTGCATCTTTGGTAGATAAAAAACTCTTTTCGATATCTGAGAGAGTGAAAATTATTCTTAATAGTTTAGAGGATACAAAAGCGGAAGATATTGTCTCTATAGATATTCAAGGCAAGTCATCTTTAGCTGATTATATGGTGATAGCTTCAGCCCATTCGCAGCGTCATATTTCTGCTGTTGCTGATCATTTGTTATCTGTTTGGAAGGACAGTGGATATGGTCGGGCAAGTGTGGAAGGGCTTGCTGGGGGTGATTGGGTGTTAATTGATACAGGCGATATTATCGTTCACTTATTTCGCCCAGAAATTCGTCTCTTTTATAATTTAGAAAAAATGTGGCTTGCTCCAGATTTAAGTGATACGAAATCGGTTCTCTTCGGAGACGAGTGATATGCAAATTTCTATTTTTGCTGTTGGCCGCATGAAAAAAGGAGCTGAACAGAAATTGGTTCAGCATTACTTGGATCGTTTTTCTAAAAGTTCTGGAGCAGTGGGGTTTCGTTTTAAAATATTACAAGAAATACCAGAGAGTCGTGCTCAGACAGCGTGTCAACGTATGGAAGAAGAGGGAAAAAAACTGATTGAGTTTTTGCCTGAAAAATGTCGATTAATTGTTTTAGATGAGCGTGGAAAGTCGATTTCATCGTCTGTTTTTGCTGAAAAATTAATATCTTATCGTGATGGGGGTGTTCGTGATTTAGTAATTGCTTTGGGAGGACATGATGGGCATAGTGAGCAGACCAGAAGTCGTAGTGATTTTCTTTTGTCTTTTGGTTCTATGACGTGGCCGCATCAGATTGCACGTATATTGCTTGTAGAACAACTTTATCGGGCGATAACAATTGTTAATAATCATCCGTATCATCGTATTTAATAGTTTTTTGCAATTTTTATCGTCTATTCTGTATTTATTAATATTGTTTTAGGTGACATTATTTAAAGCATATTGAGTTTATGCGATTAAGCTTAATGGTTGGGTAAATGAAGGAGATTCTTCATAAAAATATGCGACGTTTATATGAAGAATGCGGAATACTTATTGTACTGCTGTTGAGCATATGTATGTGTTTGTCTGTATCATATGCTGAAGATATAGTTAATGAAGATATAGTTAATAGTGTAGACGCGCGTCAAGCATTAGTAGAAGTTCGCCAAAATATCTCTGTTTCACGTGAGCGCGTTGCTTTGCTTATTAAGCAAGTTGAATATTTAAAAAAAGATCAAGATGTTCTGACTGACGCGTTAATAAAAGCTGCTAGAGCAGAACGTGCTATGGCAAGTGAAATTGCCGAAAGGGAAAAGAAATTTGAAAAAATGATAGAAAAACAGGTTCAAGTTTATCAAAATTTAAAAAGCCGTCGAGCTGAATTTGCGGAAGTTCTTGCTATTTTAGAACGTATGGGATTGAAGCTCCCCCCTGCTTTTATGGTGCGACCTGAAGATGTGTTAGCTTCTATACGCAGTTCTATTTTGTTAGGGGCGGTTATTCCTAAGATGCAAGAAAAAACAAGAGTCTTAACAGAAAGTCTTAAGGAATTGACACATTTAAGCAATTCCATTGCAGCGGAATACTCTGTTTTAAAGACGAAAATGCAAAGTCAAGCAGAACAACGAAAGCATCTAGAGCTTTTGTTAGATGAAAAAGCGAAATTGCAAAAAAAATCAGAAAAAGAACTTGCAGAGCAACGACAAAAAAATATTACTCTTGCAAAAAAAGCACATTCCTTAGAAGAACTGATTTTAGAACTTGATCGTCAGTCACAGCTAAGTTCTGATGCATCAATACAGGTACGAAAAAATTTACAATTGTTAAACAAACACAATTTTGAAAACAAAAAAGGTTCTTTACTTTTTCCTGTTTCTGGAAAAAAGGTAAGACATGTTAACAATAATGGTTCGCATATTACGCGTTTTGGTGAAATGATTGAAACAGAATCCGCAGCTGTCGTTGTAGCGCCTACTGATGCTTTTGTTGCTTTTGCCGGACCATTTCGTTCTTATGGGCAATTAGTTATTCTTAATGTTGGAAATGGTTATCATATCGTTCTTATAGGGATGTCTAAGATTAACGTAACTCAGGGGCAGTTTGTTCTTTCAGGTGAGCCTCTTGGTATGATGGGAATGCGATTTATTGCAAATAGTGTTGCATTGGATATAGGAAAAAGTATTCCAATGCTTTACATTGAGTTCAGAAAACAGGGAAAAGCTATAAATACAACTCCTTGGTGGCGAACAGAAAAATCGAGAAGGAGCCAAAATGATTCGTAAAGTTATTCTTCTGGTCACTGGAGTACTGCTAGGTGCCAGTTCAATGGTTATGGTGCAGTCTGTTTCTGCGAACAATGAAGGTGATACTTATAAACAGTTGGCTATATTTGGAGACATCTTTGAGCGTGTACGTACCCAATACGTCACGGTTCCAGATGATAAAAAGCTGATTGAAAATGCTATTAATGGCATGCTTACATCACTTGATCCACATTCATCTTATATGAATGCCCAAGAAGCAAAGGATATGCGTGATTCTACGAAAGGAGAATTTGGGGGACTTGGTATTGAGGTAACCATGGAAAAAAACTTAATTAAAGTTGTTTCTCCAATGGATGATACACCTGCTTCAAAAGCAGGTATTTTAGCAGGGGATCTCATTTCAAAAATTGATGGGGTACAGACAAATGGTCAAACATTAAATGAAGCTGTGAATAAAATGCGTGGAGCTGTTGGGGCGCCGATTACATTGACAATTATTCGTCCTGGCGTTGAAAAGCCATTTGAAATCAAAGTTGTTCGTGATATCATCAAGGTAAAGGCTGTTAAATATCGTGTTGAAGATGATATTGGGTATTTAAGACTCATTCAATTTTCTGAACAAACTTTTGGTAATCTTCAGGCTGCAATTAAAGATATTCAGTCTAAAATCCCTCAAGATAAATTAAAAGGTTATGTTCTTGATTTACGGCTTAATCCTGGTGGTCTTTTAGATCAAGCGGTTAGCGTGTCGAGTGCTTTTCTTAATAAAGGTGAGATTGTATCAACTCGCGGACGCAAAAAGAATGATGTTATGAGATTTGATGCGAAGCCAGGGGATCTTATAAATGGAAAGCCTCTTATTGTACTCATAAATGGCGGATCAGCTAGTGCTTCTGAAATTGTGGCGGGCGCTTTACAAGATCATCGTCGTGCTACAATTTTAGGTACGCAGTCTTTTGGTAAAGGATCTGTTCAAACCATCATTCCTTTGGGAGAAAATGGTGCTTTACGCTTAACAACAGCACTTTATTATACGCCTTCTGGTACTTCCATTCAAGGTACAGGGATCACTCCAGATATTATTGTGGAGCAGCCATTACCTGAAAAATATAAAGGATATGATGTAAAAATCGGTGAATCTGAGTTAAAAGGGCATATTAAAGGAAAACAAGAAAACCAGAAAGGATCAGGCTCAGCTGCTTTTGTTCCACAAGATCCTAAAGATGATGTTCAATTAAATGAGGCTTACAAGCTTTTACGAGGTGAAATGGCAAATGCGGCATTCCCGCCAGATCCTAATAAAGATATTTTAAAATAAAAAGGGATCTGTAGAACATATGTTTTAAAGGGATAGTTGAAATGGATGAAATTATAAATTTTGAAGCTCTTCCTTATCGAAAGTGTGTTGGAATCCTTGTATTTAATCGTGAAGGTAAAGTGTGGATCGGGCGTCGTGTGACGGTGCATACTACCCATGTAGATACTGAAGTATCAGATTGTTGGCAGCTTCCTCAAGGAGGCATTGATGACGATGAAGAGCCATTAGATGCTGCACGTCGTGAGCTTTATGAAGAAACAGGGATTCGATCTGTAACCTTGCTTAAAGAAGCAAAGAATTGGTTCCAGTATGATTTTCCACAGGAATTTGCTGGTCGTGGTTTAAGTAGAAAATATCGTGGACAAAGACAAAAGTGGTTTGCTTTTCAGTTTACAGGAGAGATTTCTGAAATCGCGATCAATCCACCGCCAGATGGTAATACAGCAGAATTCGATAAATGGCGGTGGATTGATTTAGAAGCTTTGCCTTTAATGATTATTTCTTTTAAAAAGCAAGTTTATATAAAAGTTGTTAATGAGTTTCGGGATAGCTTTAAACATTTGTAAGAGATATATATTTGTGAAAAGTTATTTTTTTCATTACAATGCTTTATCATTGTATAATTGCTATAAAATAGTAAAAAGTATCTTTTTATGTAAAAAATTGGAATACCAAATGAAAAAATTATTGAGTTTAATTGTCATTTCTACTCTTATGAGTATTTCTTCTGCAGCATTTGCGGTAAATTCAAAAACTGCTGCAACAAAGCCTGCAGCATCTACATTGCCCAATGGTGCTTCTTCTTTGACTGAAACTTATGGTTTATGGAGCGTTAACTGTGGTATGCAGGATGATCGAAAGGTCTGCTTTATACACCGTCAAGAAGTAAATGATCAAAATCGTGTTGTTGTTGCGATGACCATTGTTACTGATACTAATAATAATGTATCTGGTAGTTTAACAGTTCCTTTTGGTATGCTAGTTTCCAAGCCTGTTCGTTTACAAGTAGATGAAGGAAAGAATGCTATGGAAGCTGCTATTCGGACTTGCTTACCATCAGGTTGTGCTGTTCCGGTTACTTTTGACAAAAATTTTGTGACAGCTCTTCGTGCTGGAAAAAAATTGAAGTTAGCGATGACAATTGCAGCTCCAAATGAACCAGCTTTTAATGACTTATTCATTCAGTTAAATGGGTTTAGTAACGCACTTAACCGTTTAATAGCTTTACAAAAATAATTCTACAACAAAAAAAAGCGGCCTTTTTTAGGCCGTTTTTAGTTTGAAGCAAAGTGACTTTCACAGCAAATGTGTAGATAGAGCTGCTAAGTTAACATACAAGGGGGATTACAAAATTTTTTCAGTTTTTTGCTAATCCTATAATTATTTATTGCAACTTTTTTGCTAATCGTTCTTTATTCAGATGTTTGCATTTTTTGTTTATATAAAAGAGTCATTATGTGTAGGGAAGTGTTGGCGGTAATCTATTGTTGTGTGAATAGGTTTATTCTAATGAATTTTCTATATATTCTTTCATCTTCTATTGACTGAAAAAGGAATAAAGAATGATTTACGCTTTATTGCGGGTGGTTGATCTGATTTTTGATATTTATATTTATGTTTTAATCGCAAGCGTTATTTTCTCTTGGCTTTATGCATTCAATATAGTGAATACACGTAACCACTTTGTTTTCTTAATAGGAAACTTTTTACATCGCGCTACAGAGCCAGTTCTCAATCGTATCCGGAGATTTCTGCCTAATCTCGGAGCTATCGATATTTCACCTATTATAGCGTTTTTAATTATTGATTTTATTCGTATATTTATGTGGCGTGCTTATATAAATATGTACCTATAATGTTAATTAGGTAGGTAAAAATGTTTTATCAAGTTGATTCTAATGGCTTGATTCTGTTTATATATTTAATTCCAAAGTCTTCAATTGATAAAATCGTAGGAGTTGAATGCAGAGATAATGGGAAGCAGTACTTGGTAATACGTCTTCGTGCGGTACCTGAAGATGGTAAAGCCAATAAAGAGCTCGTTAAATTTTTATCGAAGCAATGGAAAATTCCACTTTCTTACATTTCTTTAAAAAACGGCGCAACATCTCGCTACAAACAACTTTATTTTTCAGGATATTTAGAAGAACTAAAAAAAGTATTACATTCTTTAGCAGATTATAGTTTTATACAACAATAGACAAAAGCCTACTTTTAAAGCAGGCTTTATTTGCCCTGAGATAGCTATGCTCCTTTACCACGCTCAATAGCTTGCATAATCAATGCACGTGCAAAATTTTTATCACGCCAGCCTTCAATTTTAGCCCATTTCCCAGGTTCAAGATCTTTATAATGTTCAAAGAAATGTTCAATTTTCTTTAATGTAATTTCAGGAAGATCTGTATAGTCATGAATATTGATATATTGTTGTGTTAATTTAGGAGTAGGAATGGCAATAATTTTTTCATCTTTACCACCATCATCTTCCATAATAAGAGCACCTATTGGATGAACATTGATGACACAACCGGGCATGAGTGGACGAGTATTGCAAATGAGCACATCAATTGGGTCCCCATCTTCTGAAAGCGTATGTGGTACAAAACCATAATTTCCTGGGTAAACCATTGATGTGTAAAGAAATCTATCGACAAATAAAGCTCCGGATTTTTTATCTATCTCGTATTTTATTGGTTGACCACCAAGAGGAACTTCAACAATGACATTGATATCTTCAGGGGGGGTTTTGCCAACTGGTATTTCTTTAATATTCATGTAAAGACCCTTTCCGGAATATAGTTAAGCAAGATAAGCTTGAAGATTTAGCTGAAAAAATCATAAAATTAGGTAGAAATTGATGAACGTGTTTTTTCAAAACGCTTACGTTCATTTGGATCTAGATAAAGTTTGCGTAAACGAATGTTTTTAGGAGTTACTTCGACAAGTTCATCATCTTGGATCCATGATAAAGCGCGCTCTAGTGTCATTTTGATGGGAGGAGTTAATTTTACGGCTTCATCTTTTCCAGCAGCGCGCATATTTGTTAATTTCTTTCCTTTTAAAACATTTACCTCTAAGTCATTATCGCGTGAATGAATGCCAATGATCATGCCTTGATATACTTTAACACCTGCATCGATCACCATTGGTCCGCGGTCTTCAAGGTTAAAAAGCGCATAAGCGACAGATTCGCCGCTATCGTTTGAAATCATAACACCATTAACACGACCACTAATATCCCCTTTATAAGGCTCATAAGCATGAAAAAGGCGATTCATGATTGCCGTGCCGCGTGTATCTGTTAAAAGTTCAGACTGATAGCCGATAAGTCCCCGGGTTGGGGCATAAAAGACAAGACGCACACGATTTCCCCCAGAGGGACGTAATTCGACCATTTCTGCTTTGCGTTCAGACATTTTTTGAACGACAGTTCCCGAGTATTCTTCATCAACATCGATTACAACTTCTTCGATTGGTTCAAGAGTTTTTCCATTCTCGTCTTTTTGCATAACAACGCGTGGACGTGAGACACTAAGTTCAAATCCTTCACGACGCATATTTTCAATAAGAACTGCAAGCTGCAATTCTCCCCGCCCTGAAACATAAAAAGAATCTTTATCAGCGGATTCTTCAATTTTAAGAGCTACATTTCCTTCTGCTTCTTTCAGCAAACGATCACGGATGACGCGACTGGTGACTTTATCTCCTTCAGTGCCAGCAAGGGGGCTATCATTAACCAAAAAGCTCATGGTAACAGTAGGAGGATCAATAGGTTGTGCAGTAAGTGGTTCATTCACCGTAGGATCACAAAAAGTATCGGCAACAGTTCCTTTTTGTAGACCAGCGATTGCCACGATATCACCAGCAGTACTTTCTTCGATTGGTTGTCGCTCTAGTCCACGGAATGCCAAAATTTTTGAAATACGTCCCGTTTCCAAAATTTTTCCATCTTGTCCAAGAACCTTAACACTTTGATTTGGTTTAATAGAGCCTGAATGAATACGGCCTGTAATAATTCGTCCCAAAAATGGATCTGCTTCGAGGATAGTTCCTATCATGCGGAATGGACCTTCAGCAACAGCAGGAGAAGGAACATGGCGAATGACAAGATCAAACAAGGGGCTTAACCCCTGGTCTTTTGGTCCTTCGGGCGATTCAGACATCCATCCGTCGCGACCTGATCCATAAAGAATAGGAAAATCAAGCTGCTCATCAGTTGCATCAAGAGCTGCAAAAAGGTCAAAAACTTCGTTTATGACTTCATCAGCTCGTGCATCAGGTCGGTCAATTTTATTAATAGCAACAATAGGTCGTAATCCTACTTTTAATGCTTTACCAACGACAAACTTTGTTTGTGGCATTGGTCCTTCAGCTGCATCAACAAGTACGATTGCTCCATCTACCATGTTTAAAATGCGTTCAACTTCTCCACCAAAGTCAGCATGTCCTGGTGTATCAACAATGTTAATTCGGGTATCTTTCCAAACAACAGATGTTGCTTTTGCTAAGATTGTAATCCCACGTTCTTTTTCAATATCGTTTGAATCCATCATACGTTCGCTTGTGCGCTGGTTATCACGAAAATTTCCTGATTGCTTGAGAAGCCCGTCTACAAGCGTTGTTTTTCCGTGGTCAACATGGGCAATGATGGCAATGTTACGCAATTGCATAAATTTTCTTCTTTTCGTTTAAATGATATTTCATTGAAGGCAAAGTTTTTGCATCTTTTCCTTCGCTATTACAAAACCTTTTACATGTTTTTTTATAATTTTGGAAGAGGAAGAAATGTTTTTGCGACAAAGTATTGCGAAGTTTTATATTTCTGTTCTTTTGAGTTGATTGAGGTATGCTCCTCAAAAATAAATGATACAATCTATTCTTTTAAATAAAAAAATTTAGGTTGCAGATATATTTTTGTTTCATGTATTTAAAGTAGTGCTCCAGATAAAATAAGGGAAGCCACAGAAAAGTAGATAATAATACCTGTTACATCTACTAACGTTGCTACAAGAGGAGCAGAAGCACTCGCTGGATCAAATTTTAAAACCTTAAGGATAAAAGGAAGCATAGAGCCAAATAAAGAGCCAAATGTAACGATTCCGATCAAAGTTGCACCAACTGTCATGGAAATAGCAATCCAATGTTCTCCGTAGTTATATATACCCAATTGTTGCCAAATAATAATGCGCATAATTCCAATCGCTCCAAGTAAAATACCAAGAGACAGTCCTGTTGGAACTTCACGAATAATAACTCTCCACCAATCTTTAAGTGTGAGTTCTCGCAGAGCTAATGCACGGATAATAAGGGATGTTGCTTGTGATCCAGAATTTCCTCCTGAGCTCATAATAAGAGGAATAAATAGTGTAAGAACGATTGCTTTTTCAAGCTCTGCTTCAAAATACTGCATGGCGCTTGCTGTCAGCATTTCACCGACAAAAAGCAATGCAAGCCAACCACCACGTTTTTTCATCATTTCAAGAAAGCTAATCTGCATATATGCTTTATCGAGAGCTTCCATACCTCCAAATTTATAGGCATCCTCATTCATCTCATCAACCATAGTATCAAGCACATCGTCAACAGTGACAATACCAATGACGTGATTACTTTCATCAACAACTGGTACAGACAGAAGGTCGTGACGTTGAAAAAGACGAGCAATATCTTCATGATCTGTGAAAGGTGATATTGTGATAGGTGTATCACGTGTGGGAACATTTAGAATTTGCTCATCAGGAGCAGCAAGAATAAGGTTACGGAGTGAGACAGCCTTGAGAAGAGTCCCCATTTTGGGATCAATAACATAACTTGTGTAAACTGTTTCGCGTGTTCGTTCAACATCGCGAATATAATCCAAAGTTTTTTTTACAGTCCAGTTTGCTGGTACTGCGATAAACTCTGTTGTCATGAGTGCGCCAGCTGTATGATCGGGATAACTCGTGAGTTTTTTGAGTTCAGACCGCGTTAAAGGTTTAAGTAAGGTGTAAAGTCGTGTGCGCGTTTCACTATCCATTTCTTGAAAAACATCTGCTGCGGCATCTGCAGACATACCATCAAGAATTTCAACAGAACGATTCACTGGTAAAAGTTCGAGGATAGCTGCAGGTTGTTCAAGCTCTGGTTTGTCAAAAAGCTCAATAACATAATCAAGGGGTAAAAGACTAAGAACAGTTACGCGCTCCATAATATCGAGATCATTGATGATATCAATTGAATCAGCAAAGTGCCGATTTTTTAATTCTTGAGCAAGCTCTTCAGGAGAACAGTTTTTGAAGTCGAAGGTCGTTTTGATTTCAGTCATGATTAAAATACCTTCCGCAGGATTGAAGAATTATGGATCCAGATATATGGATGACAATCAAAAATTATGGAAGATTTCAAAAATCTCCTCCCCAATGACATCTTCAATTGTTTAATATTTTAAATAAAGTCAAGGATAAATTATAGACTATAAACAATTTCATGGATTATACACGTAGGGACTTTTGTTTATCTTCTATGATCAAGTTGTTTTTTATTTTTTTTATAAAAATATAAGCATAAAAGATTATTTTGTCGTACAATAAATAAGTTTTACAATATTATCGTTTTCGTTTTATCGTTAAGATAATCGTGATGTCTTAAAATGTAAAATGGAGATATATAATATTATGACAAAAGCAGCAGTGCTGGACTGGAAAGGATTTTCGGGGCTTCCTGATTTTTCTTCAATAGAGGATGCCGACTTTAAACCTGCGTTTGAACAAGCACTTAAGGAAGCAGAAGAAGAGGTTGAGACAATTGCAGCAGTGCAAGAAGCACCAACGCTTGAGAATTTTTTGCAGCCTTTTGAACTTTCTGGTAAGGCGCTTGATTGTGTATGTTCGATATTTTTTTTGCAGTCTGGTGCTCATAGTAATGCACTTATTCAACAACTAGAACAGGAATTTGTTGTAAAGCTTTCTCGTTATTCTTCAAAAATTATGATGGATGAACGAATATTTACAAAAATAGAAGCACTTTATAAACAGTCGCAACAAGGTATGTACGATAGTGAAACAACGCGTGTTCTTGAATTGTGGTGGAAGAAATTTGTTTGTAATGGTGCAAAACTTGATGAAAAAGACAAAAAACGACTTGTTGAAATTAATGAAAAACTTGCTCTTTTAGGTGCTACTTTTGGTCAGCATGTTTTAAAAGATGAAGCTGAATGGATTTTATTTTTAGAACAAAGAGATTTATCTGGTTTGCCTGAGGACCTTATTGCTTCAATGAAGGAAATTGCTCACGAAAAGGGGCATGAGCAGGCGTATGCATTAACATTGGCGCGCTCAATTGTTGAACCATTTTTGAAATTTTCTCATCGCCGTGATTTGCGTGAAATAGCATTCCAAGCTTGGTCTAAACGTGGAGAAAATAACAACGATAATAATAATCGAGAAGTTATTGTAGAGATTATTGCGCTGCGAGATGAACAGGCTAAATTGTTAGGGTATAGATCCTTTGCGGATTTAAAACTTGATAATACTATGGCGAAAAACGTTGATGCAGTTATGGAATTGCTCATGCCTGTGTGGGAACGAGCGCGAGCGAAGGCGGTTGCTGAACAAATTGAATTGCAAAATTTTGCAAAAAATCAAGGAAGCAATGAATCTTTAGCCGCTTGGGATTGGCGTTATTATACTGAAAAATTGCGTGCTGAAAAATTATCTTTCGATGTATCCGAAATAAAAGATTATTTTCAGCTTGATTGTATGATTAAAGCTGCTTTTGCTGTAGCAAAAAAACTCTTTGGGCTTTCATTTGAAGAAAAAAAGACTGTTTCACTTTGGCATCCCGATGCACGGTTATGGGAAGTAAAAAAGTCTGATGGAAGTTTTCTAGGACTTTTCATTGGCGATTATTTTGCGCGTTCTTCAAAACGGTCTGGTGCCTGGATGAGTAGACTGCAATCGCAGCATAAATTAAATGGTGGGCAAAAACCTATTATCTACAACATTTGTAATTTTGCTAAACCACCAAAAGGAGAACCAGCTCTTTTATCGCTTGATGATGCACGTACACTTTTTCATGAATTTGGACATGCATTACATGGTTTGCTTTCTGATGTAACATGGCCATCTGTATCGGGAACATCAGTTTCGCGCGATTTTGTGGAACTGCCTTCTCAGCTATATGAGCATTGGTTAACTGTGCCAGAAATATTAAAGTCTTACGCTACACATGTGAAAACAGGGCTTCCTTTGCCACAAGCGTTGATGGATAAGATTATAACAGCACAAACATTTAATGCTGGTTTTGCTGCGGTTGAATTTACTTCATCAGCGTTAGTGGATATGGCTTTTCATAAAGGAGAGACAGTAACTGATCCAACAATGTTTGAAAATCAGGAATTAGAAAAATTACAAATGCCTGATGCAATTATTATGCGTCACCGTCCCCCACATTTTACGCATATATTTTCAGGAGACAGTTATGCTGCGGGCTATTATTCTTATCTGTGGTCAGAAGTACTTGATGCAGATGCTTTTCAAGCTTTTGAAGAGACAGGTGATGTATTTAATTCAGAACTTGCTGATCGTTTAAAACGTTTTATCTATTCTGCTGGTGGAAGTCGCGATCCGGAAGAGCTTTATAAAGATTTTCGAGGACGTTTGCCTTCACCAGAAGCGATGATTAAAAAGCGTGGACTGTAAAAATAAAGCATAACGGTATAGTGTGTGCTGTACCGTTTATATTTTTGCTGTTACAATTTGTACGTTTTTTCTATTCATCATAACTATAGGCAAAGTAGACTTGTTCTTTTTATTGCATTTTGTTTTTGATTTATAAAAAATAGGTTATTGATTTTAAAAGAATATCAAGGAAAAGAAAAATTATCAGCTCGGTCTTTTTGATGTCCATTTAAGGGGGACCATGACTGTTTTATGAAGCTTAAATCCATTTTGTCTAGTAAGTGTGTATTTTGTTGCGCTATGTCATCGAGGCTCATCGGAGGTTGGTATCTAATATCATTTGGTCTTTGTGTAAATTGGATAAGATCCATATCTTCGTGGGAAGGGGCTTGAAGATCGAAAATAACCTTTAGCTTTTTTTCTAAATAAGAAGCGAGTTTTTTCTTTCCTTCAAGGGTAAAATTATTACCATCAGCAGTGCGCAGTTTTGCTATTTCTCCATTTACATTGTATCCTGAAAAAGAAAATTCACCTTGTTTATCAACAAAACCATTCCAGATATCGATAAAATATCCATTTGCTGCTAGTGTTGCATTTTTATAAAGTGTATTAAAAATTTGCATTTTGTGTGTTAAATTATCATTTTCGAAGGACGGTTGACCAACCCATATCCATGGTTTTCCAGAATTATGAAGGACTTCAACAACTTCGATAATTCTTTGTCGATATGCATTTAACCATTCCGGTTGTAGTGTGCTGAATATGTCTTGCGCTGTTGTGATTGGCTGATTATCATTTGCACCTATCATCATAATAATCGCTTCAGGTTTATTTTTATCAATAAGTTCAGGAATATTGCTTTTCCAAGAATAGTAATCAGTGCGAACTAAACCAGAGTTTGGCATTGTATTATTTATGATAATAATATCTTTATTATCAATAAAAAACCTCATGAGAGCGTCGGCAGCAGCAGAAGCTACAAAATCTCCTATGACAAGAATGCGTTTTGCATTTTTTTCTTTTAAGTTTTGTGCTGGTTTTTGTATTATAGTTTTTCTCTGTGGCTGGTATATTTGATTTTCCATAATTTGTGGTAATCGTTTTTCCTGCTTTTTGTGATGGAATAACAATTCTAAAAGGTTATGTGCTTTGCTCGGATTTTGCTGGATAATAATAGAAATAAAGGTAAAGAAAAACAGAAAAATAAAACGTATTGGGCTAAAATAGAACAAAACACTTTACTCCAGATTATTGTTTTCGAAGAAGAGAAAGCACTTTAGGAGAGGGGTGTCCATCAGCTTCTAAATTGTGGTGTAATTGGAAAGCTTTAATTGCTTTTTTGGAAGCGGTACCGATTTTTCCGTCAATTTCTCCAGTATAATAGCCAAGTGCAGCTAAACGATGTTGCAGTTCTTTACGTTCTTGGACAGTAAGAGGTTTAAAAGGTCTCTTCCAATCTTGAACCAGCCCTGGATGTCCAGCAATGCGATTAGCTAAAAGAGCAACTGCAAAAGCATAACGGTCTGCATTATTATAACGTTTAATAACGAAGAAGTTTTTTGTAACTAAAAACACAGGGCCTTCTGGTCCATCTGGATATTTTAATATTGCTAATTCAGAGGATGAAGGAAAAGGATCATTTCTAGCGTGTTTTACACCTAGTTTTTCCCATTGTTCAAAGGAGAGCCAGTCATCAGGAAAAGTTTTTCCTTGTGGTAATTTTACTTCTATTCCCCAAGGAAGGTCAGACCTCCAACCATTTTTGTGGAGAAGATTAGCAGCAGTAGCAAGGGCATCTGGAATAGAAGTCCAAATGTCGCGTCGTCCGCTTCCATCCATATCAACTGCATAAGCGAGATAACTGGTTGGAATAAATTGTGTATGTCCCAATGCTCCAGCCCAAGATCCAGTCAGCTGGGAGCGTTCAATTTCTCCATTTTGTAAAATTTTCATTGCAGCAATCAATTGCGTTTTTGCATATTTTGCACGTTTTTTATCAGCATAGGCTAGAGTTGCAAGTGAGCGGATGGTATCACGCATTACATTTTTGTTGTCTAAAATTTTTCCATAACTGCTTTCCATTGACCAAATAGCCAAAAGTATATGGCGATTAACGCCAAAACGTTTTTCAATTTCAAGAAGCCATTTTTCCCATTTTTTCTTTTGGTGTTGTCCTTCTATAATTGCAATTTCATGAACACGATTATCAAAATAATTCCATGCAGGATCGACAAACTCTGGTTGGTAAGCAGCTCTTTTTAAGACTTCTGGATCAATCGCATTGACATTTTTGAAAGCCATATCAAACGTAGCTGATGAAATATCGCTGGCTAAAGCTGTTTTTTTAAATTCTTTAATCCAGTTTTGGAAATCACTATTAGCGTGTAAAAGTGACGCAAAAAACATTGAAAAAGCATAAAAAATAGCGACTGAAATAATGATAATAGTGCTTCGATTTATAAATTTTTTTGAAGGGACAAAAGTTTTAATTTTCATGGTGTTCATTTTTACATTTCTATCAGTATTCAAGTCTTTTATATGCTATAATTTCATTTTTTATTTGGTTTCGTTGCTCATGATTTCAAGAAAATAAGTAAATACTGTAATTTGTTATTTATTTTTATGAAATATTCTTTCATAAATTATCATATTTTCTTATTTATTATAATGAGAATTCAAATAATTTGTTAAAACATGTAGTAAATGAAGTGAGAAAAGCACGTAATGCTAGCTGTTGTTTTTATTCTTATTACTAGAATAATAAGGTTGTAATTTAAGATTATTTTGATGATCAGTTGAGTTTAATGTGAAAAAAACTTTAGCATTTTCATGATTTACCTCCTCAGCAGGTATAATTTTTTTACTCGGCAACAAGCAGTCTTTAATCGTTAGGTCATACAGTTTGATGCGTGTGCGAATAAGTTGGGCAAGAGCTTTTTTGTTGTTGCTATACTTAATCAAAGCCAAAATGGATTGTCTTTCTAATATAATCAGTCTTTATGAAGCATTGGGTAAAGGTATATGATTGTAATTTGAAAGTACAATTATAAAGAGTTTCAATAATATAGGAGGTGTTGAAAAAGTTCGGATGATTGAAAATGGTCCTGAAATCATCAAAATAGTAGAAAAATTAAAGCGTAAAATCATTTTATCGAATTTATTTTTGCAATCAAAAATTTTTAATCTTCTCTCTAATCAAAAACAAGAGGCAGAGACAAAATTCAATGAGCAGATTACGAAATGGTACGGCTTTCAAATGAGTAAGATTTTGTAGATTGAGATGCGTTCACATTTGGCTGTTGTTTTAAAATCTGGTTTTATTGAAACAAATATTGCATTTTTTTAGTACGCGCAGATATGTGTGGATAAGTCTCTGTGTTATTAAAGAGTTCGCTTAAAATTATTAAAATTGAAAAATGATATAGACCTCTAATGTAATTTCATTTACAGATCTGATTATGGAGGGAAGTCTTCTCATATGTTAGTTTCACGTAACACTATTGTATCTGCACTTAAGACCATTACAAGCGAAAAACAGGGACTTGAGGCTCTTGAATCAGCTCTTCTTGGAGATCTTTCTTCCTCTTTTGAAGCCGCTGTTCAAACTATCAAGAATGCCAAGGGGCGTGTAGTGATTACAGGGCTTGGGAAAAGCGGTCATATAGGAACAAAGATTGCTGCGACTTTAGCTTCAACAGGAACGCCAGCTTTTTTTGTTCATGCTGCAGAAGCTAATCATGGTGATCTTGGTATGATTGGCGCTGATGATGTCATTCTTGCTTTGTCATGGTCAGGTGAAACTCTAGAATTAAATGGCATTATGAATCATGCTGCACGGTTTCGCACTCCACTCATTGCAATAACATCGGGTGAGCATTCTGCATTAGGGAGACAAGCTGATATTTTACTATTGTTGCCAAAGATAGAAGAAGCGTGTCCTCATGGGCTTGCTCCTACAACTTCAGCAATTATGCAGTTGGCAATGGGAGATGCATTAGCTGTTGCTCTTTTAGAAATGCGCGGTTTTACTGCAAAAGATTTTAAAATTTATCATCCTGGTGGTTCTCTTGGTGCTAATCTAAAATATGTGCGTGATATTATGCACAAAGGTGATAGTATTCCTTTGGTCATGCAAGGAACAGCCATGGTGGAGGCTATGAATGTTTTGGTGAAAAAACATTTCGGTTGTGTTGGTGTTGTAAATCAGAAAGATGAATTGATTGGAATTATGACAGATGGCGACCTCGCGCGTAACATGCACGTTAACTTATCGAAGTTTAGCGTTGATGAAGTGATGACAAAAAATCCTAAAATTGTTGGCCCAGATACACCGGTTGGTGCTGCAACAGCCTTTATTAATGATCACCATATCGGAGCTTTTTTTGTGGTTGAAAACAAAAAGCCTATAGGAATTGTACATTTTCACGATCTTTTGCGTATTGGCGCTGTCTGAGCCTATAATCTTTAAAAATAAAATTCTTCTATGAAGTGCATTTATTAAATTAAAATGCTTAATAGGAGAGATAGTTGTTCTATATCTATTTATGATACAGTGTATTCTTTTAACAGATAATCATGCTGGTATTGGATATCTGAAAAGAAAATTTGCTCATAGGAAGTAAGCATACTTCCTATTATAGAAAAAATTTGATCTCTCTTTTTTATGACATTTGGATTTGTATTTAAAATTTTCGTTTAAGAGAAAAAGGTAGCCCTGTATACGATGAACATAAAAGTTCCATCTTGTTATGTGATATCACACAATTTACTTTAGATATAGTTCCGCGAAGAATTGAATGTATCTCAATTTCTACATGTTGAGCAGTGAGATATTTATAGGTACCTTCTGATAATTTTTCTTGTGTATCTGCCGCTCTTGTTTCAAAGGAACCATTGTAAAAAGAAGAAATGATACCGTTTTCATCAACCCATTTACCATCAATTCTATTCAGTGTATTTTGTCTGTGATATTGCGAAAAGCCGCATGCTACTAAAGTCAGAGAAGTAATGATAAGACATAAAATAGGGCAGATGTTCTTCATTTTTTTCACTCTAATTTCCGTTATTCTATTTTTAAAATTATAACATCATTAAATGATTCTATTAGTCAATATGAGAATTTTGATGAAAATCAATGAAAAAGCAAAAAAAATGGAAAAAAATGCCTTAATGTTGTATTTAATTAACATGCTTGATGGAACTCGTATGTGAAGCACGAGAGGTGAGATATATTTCTTATGGTTTACAACAATTCTTACATTAAGCGGCTTAATAATCTCAGAGGAGATTATTAAAGTTATGGTTGGTCCAATTTTAGTTGCAAGCGAAGATTGCGGAAAACGCAGAGAGATTTCTACTATACTCAGAGGTTTTGGTTATCGGGTTATTGAAGCAGAAAATGGTTTGCGTACAGTTGATCTTTTGCATAGGCGTAAAAATATTGCGCTCTTACTCCTTGATATCATTATGAGTGATTTGAGTGTGAGTGATTTGATTAAAATGATTAGAGCTGCTGGTGTTGTTGTTCCTATCATTGTAATAGCACCACAAGATGATCAAGAATTACTGCGTAAAGCTTTAACTGCTGGAGCTATTGATTATTGGATTTACCCAGTTACACCGCTGCGGTTGAGAGTTACTTTGGATATCCTTGCGCTTGTTTCTGCATTGGAACGTGAAATTCATTATATGAGGCAGAATATTCGACAGAAGAATGAGAATCACTTGCGATTTGCTGACCTATGCGTCAAAAGTAATGTGATGCAGAATGTGCTAGAACAATCAAAGGAAGCTGCAATTTCCTTACAGAATCTTTTGATAGAAGGAGAAGTGGGAACTGGTCGCGAAACGTTAGCGCGTATTATTCATAGTCAAGGTTTTCCTTCGGGAAGTGATTTTATTCGCTTCCAATGTTCAGCGATTATAGATCCAGAGGAAGAAAAACGCCAATGGTTTCATGAGTTTTTACCACTGGTTTCTTCTCTTAAGAGGGGAACATTTTGTCTTTGTGATGTTGATAGGCTTGAGCCTATACAGCAAAAGCGTTTTGTGCATTATCTTAGAGAAAGAGAAAAGACTGCAAGGGAAAAAGCATATACTTTCCGGATCATCGCTCTTTCGACGTCGCGACTTACTGATTTGGTTCAGGAAGATTTATTTTCTCAAACCTTGTTTGAACAGCTTGCTCAATTATCTATCAGTCTTCCTGCTTTACGAGAATTAAGGGACGATTTTCCAGAGCTTATGCAACGTTTAATTGATAAAATTATTACAGAAACAGGGCGATCTCATGTGCATGGTTTGGCAGGATCAGCTCTTTCACTGCTTATGCAATATGATTGGCCCGGTAATTGGGATGAAGTTGAAAATTATTTATTTCGTGCTGTTTTGCTTAGCGATGGACCATTGTTAACCGTTAAAGATTTTCCACAGTTATTAGGAAATCCATCGACGATTGTTCCAAATATCATTGAAAGTGATGCTCAAGAAAATTATGTGAAAGAATCAATACAATTTCTTGATTCTGATGGACATGTTCGTACTTTTGCTGATATGGAACGTGATATTATTGAAAAAGCAGTTCAGCATTATAAAGGACGTATGAGTGAAATTGCTCGCCGCCTTCGTATCGGGCGTTCTACACTTTATCGTAAAATAGATGAATTAAAAGTGACAAATAGCTAAGATTGAAAGTAAAATTTTAATCGAATCTTTCTTCATTGATGAGAGGGGAAGTTTTCAGAAATTGTTAATCGTTTTTGATCAAAGAAGCAGCAGAATTTAGATCTTTAAATTAGTATAGCTTATTGTAAATTTTAGCTATTTAGAGGGGAAATTATAAAATTAATGCATGTATTTTATAGAATTATTACGAACACTGATTTGTTTTAAGTTTTCATGGTTTAGTTTAAGTCGTACCTAATGTTATGGCTGCAGTTGTTACGCTTTTTAATATAGGAGCAAATGAATATAGGGGTAAAGTGTTATAATTACTGATATTACATTTATGCCGTGTGTTCTATACCTTCTTAAGCAAGGGGATGTTTTTTGATTGCATGCTTTAAAGTAAGATTATTGATCTTAGTGTATGGTTCGTGTCTATAATGATGCGATGGTTTAAAAATAGAAAGTATTCTTCTTGTTTCTGTTACAGATTATTGTGCATTTGATCCTATTTTTTTTTGTTGCCTCTATGTTGGCGATTTATACATACGGACGTTTTATGAAAAATGCTCGAGGAGAGAGCTCTTATGCATTTGCTGTAAAAAAAGACGAAACAAAGCTTGATCGTATAGTGTCTCAATTAGCGGAAAAAGCAGACGGACTAGGAGTTGATAAAGATGCTCTTTCACTCATCATCAATAATTTGGATGCATTTTGTGCTCGTGCGATAGGAGTTGCAGAAGCAGGACGCAGCCTCGATTTGATGTATTATATTTGGGATGATGATTTAACGGGTCGCTTGTTATTAAGTGAAGTCATTGAAGCTGCTGATCGTGGTGTTCGGGTACGCCTTCTTTTAGATGACATTAATGCTCAGTCTCATGATCCAGCTTATATTGCGTTGGATAAGCATCCTAATATTGAGATTAGGATGTTTAATCCTGGGCGAGCACGTAAAGGTGGGTTACGCCGTGGTTTAGAAATCATATTGAGAGCAATCAGTCTGACACGCAGAATGCATAATAAAGCGTTTATTGTGGATGGTAGAGTCGCTTTTGTAGGTGGACGCAATCTTGCAGATTCTTATTTTGACGCAGGTAAAAAATCGCGTTTTCGAGATTTAGATTTGATGTTGATCGGTCCATCGGTTAAAAAAGTTGAAGCTATCTTTGATGAGTTTTGGAATAGTACTGTAGTTCTACCAATTCATACTTTAGTTGTTTCCGAAAATACCAGCAGTCTGGATTATTGGAAAGAAAAATTACGACAATTTCGTAATTCCAAACTTGCTAAAATTTATTTAGATTATGTTAAAAAGCAGATTAATTTTGAGCATTTTATTCATGTAGGGAAGCAATTATTTTTAGCAGATAAAGTTTTTGTTCTTTCTGACCCCCCAGAAAAAGCGTTACGAAAAAAAACAGAAAATTGGCTTATGAAAGCACTTGCACAGGTTATTGGAAGTGCCAAAAAGACAGTTCAGATTACATCACCTTATTTTATTCCTGGCAAGGTTGGTACACGAAATTTGAATGAATTGGCTTCAAAAGGTGTTGATATTAAAATTTTGACTAATTCTTTAGCAGCTACTGATGTAGCACTTGTGCATGGTGGCTATATGCAGTATCGTAAAGCACTCTTAAAAAATGGTGTTAAGCTTTACGAGTTAAAACCAGATGACGGCACCCACGGGTTACGCTTATTTAAGTCAATTAAAGCAAGCTTACATACTAAAGCTTTTCTAGTCGATCGTAAAACTGCCTTTATTGGATCTTTTAATTTTGATCCGCGATCAGCTACGTTGAATACAGAAATGGGTATTCTTTTTGAATGTGCACCAATTGCGGCGAGGTTAGATTTGCTTTTTTCTGAGGAGATAACCGGTGCAATGAGTTATCATCTTCATCTTGGTGATAATGATCGCATTTACTGGAATTTTATTGAAAATGAAAAACAACATACTATTGATTATGAACCAGAAAGCAATTTTTGGCGCCGTGTATTTGCTAAAATAATAAGTTTGTTACCTATTGAATCGCAATTATAGATTTTGCAAATGACATATTGAAAATTATTTTATTTTTCTTTTCATTTTTATTGTAGCGTGGCATAATTCGTTGCCAATTCACAAGTTATGAAAACTACAGTCTTATAGAGTTATCTGTGGTGAGCTATTATTAGAGGAATTTGGCTATGGCAAAGATTGTTGAAACGAAGACTGGTGCGTTGGCATTGACTTTTGATGATGTACTGTTACAGCCGGGTCATTCTCTTGTTATGCCAAGCCAAGTTGATCTTAAAACACGTATTGCAGCGGATATTGAGTTAAATTTACCGTTGCTTTCAGCTGCAATGGATACTGTGACGGAATCGCGTTTGGCAATCGCTATGGCTCAAGCTGGTGGTCTTGGTGTTATTCATCGTAATATGTCTCCTGCAGAGCAGGCTGAGGAAGTGCGCCAAGTGAAAAAATTTGAAGCTGGTATGGTTGTTAATCCAGTGACAATTGGACCAGATGCAACTCTTGAAAAAGCAAAAGCTTTAATGCACTCTTATGGTATTTCGGGTATTCCAGTTGTTGAAAATGATGATGGAAATGGGACTGCTGGGCGACTTGTTGGTATTTTAACAAATAGAGATGTGCGTTTTGCATCAGATCCACAACAAAAGATTTATGAATTAATGACGCATAAAAATTTGATCACAGTGCGTGAAAATGTTCAGCTAAATGAAGCAAAATACCTTTTACATCATCACCGTATTGAAAAATTATTGGTGGTGGATGAACAGGGGCGTTGTGTTGGCTTGGTGACAGTCAAAGATATTGAGAAAGCACAATTAAATCCAAATGCTGCTAAAGATGCTCAAGGACGCTTGCGTGTTGCGGCAGCAAGTAGTGTAGGGGATGATGGGATTGAGCGTGCTGAACGATTGGTGGATGCTGGTGTTGATGTATTGGTGATTGATACAGCTCATGGGCATTCTCAACGCGTCCTAGAAACAGTTGAACGTATTAAAAAAATGATGTTTTCTACAGTTGTTATTGCTGGAAATGTTGCAACTCCACAAGCAACAAAAGCTTTGATTGATAGTGGTGCAGATGCAGTAAAAGTTGGTATTGGTCCAGGTTCTATTTGTACAACACGAATTGTTGCAGGTGTGGGTGTGCCTCAACTTGCAGCGATCATGGATGCTGCAGAAGTTGCTGATAAAGCAGGTATTCCTATAATTGCTGATGGTGGGATCAAAGCTTCTGGTGATTTTGCTAAAGCTTTAGCAGGTGGAGCATCTGCTGCTATGATTGGTTCTCTTTTAGCGGGTACAGAAGAGAGCCCTGGCGAAGTTTATCTTTATCAAGGACGATCTTTTAAAGCGTATCGTGGAATGGGATCGGTTGGTGCTATGGCAAGAGGATCGGCAGATCGTTATTTTCAGGATGAGGTTCGTGATGAACTTAAATTAGTTCCTGAGGGTGTTGAGGGGCAAGTCGCTTATAAGGGGTCTATCGCGTCGGTTTTACATCAGCTAGCTGGTGGATTACGTGCTTCTATGGGGTATGTTGGAGCACAAAATTTAGCAGAATTTCGTGAAAAAGCGACATTTGTTCGCATTACCAATGCTGGACTCCATGAAAGTCATACTCATGATGTGGCTATCACACGGGAGAGTCCTAATTATCGTAGACCCATTTAATGTATGGGATTTTATAATTATAAAATAGCATAAAGAATATTTAAAGATGTAGGGAAGTTATTATTTTCTGTTTATGGTTTTAACTCTCACAAGTTTATAAAGAAAAAATTGGAGGCGAGTGCTCCAATTTTTTATAGATTATATGAAATTGAAGGAGTTAATTTTTTTCGTTTTTGTGTTCCATTTTTGATGCATGTTGGCGATTCTGAGCTTGATGATTTTGGGCAGATTTATTTCTGTTGTTTGAAGGCATTGTTTTAGATGAAGATGTTTTTCCATTATTCTGAGTGTTCATTATTTTCTCCTTTTAAATTATTTAGCATGATAGTACAGTGAAAACGGTTGTATGAAAGAGTGGTTCCAATTTATTCTTAAAATTCTTTCCCGTTCTATTGGAAATAAAGTGAAGTTGCAGAGCTTGAGAAGAAGTATTTTTTCACTTTTTAGGATAATGGCATATAAATATATTAGATATTTTATATGGAGCGCTGTTATATGAAGCTATACAAGTAATAAGAGGGGGGATAACTTTTATATGATTTATGATTGTAAGAAAAACTTTACAGAATAAAACAAGATTCCATCCATTTTAGAACGATAAAAAGTGTGATAAGGCGATATGTTGGAGAAATGATTTGGATATATAAAACAGCATGATCAAAATTATTCAATCTTTAATATGAATTTTTAATGGTTTTAAGAAGTCGTTATTGGCGATAAGAAAGGTAATTTTTTTACTTAAACTGTTTTAAATTTAATGGGAGAAATGAATGCGGTTAGGTGGACGCTTGCAGGCAGCGATAGATGTTTTAAAAGAGATAGAAATTCGGCATCGCCCTGTTAGTGAAGCTTTAAAAGACTGGGGACTTTCTCATCGCTTTGCTGGAGCTGGTGATCGTGCAGTCATTGGTACAATTGTTTATGATGTTTTGAGACGACGCTACTCTTTGCAATGGCGTATGAATAGTGATGATATTAGAGATATTGTTTTTGCCACCTTGTTAGATACTGGAAAAATGACGATTGAACAAGTTGATACAGAGTTAAAGGATGATCGATTTGCTCCAAAGTTATTAGGAGAGGAGCAGCGTCAATCTTGGAAAAAGCAACAATTAACTGATGCACCAGAATATATTCGCGGCGATATTCCTCAGTGGTGTAAAGCCCATCTGTTTCCTTTATTTTCAGACAATTGGGTAAGAGAAGCTGCTGCGTTAGCAACACGTCCTCCTTTTGATTTACGTGTAAATAGTTTAAAAGCAACACCAGAAAAGGTGATGAAGGAATTAGCAAAAATTAAAGTGCAAGCTTTGTCATGGTTTAAACAGGCTTTAAGGATTGCACCAATTGAAACATTTGGTCGCCATCCCAATGTTCAAATTGAACCTGCTTTTCAAAAGGGGCACTTTGAAGTACAGGACTTGGGATCTCAGATCGTTTCTCATCTTATTGAAGCAAAAGCAGGTATGCAGGTGCTAGATTATTGCGCTGGTGCTGGTGGAAAAACGCTAGCTTTAGCTGCCAATATGAATAATCGCGGACAAATTTATGCTTATGATTTAGATAAGGCCCGTTTAGCTCCTATGTTTGATCGCCTTAGAAGAGCTGGTGTGCGTAATGTACAGTCACGGGGGCATGTAGAAGAGTTAAAGTCATTAATAGGTCAGATGGATATTGTTTTACTAGATGCTCCATGTAGTGGCACAGGAACATGGCGCCGTCGTCCAGATGCAAAATGGCGATTAACACCAGAGCAAGTGAAAAAACGCCAGACAGAACAAAATACTATCTTAAATTCAGTATTAGATTATCTGAAGCCAAGTGGACGGTTAGTTTATATAACATGTTCTCTTTTTGTTGATGAAAATGAAGGGCAAATTTCTCGTTTTCTTCAGCAGCATTCCAATTTTCATCCCGTAAATATGCAGGCATTGTGGCAAAAACATTTTAATTTTTCGACGGTGCAACCAATATTTTCAAAGTATGGACTGACTTTATCGCCGGCAGCAACAAAAACAGATGGCTTTTTTTTATCTATTTTGCAACAGGAACATTAAGCTATCCTTCTATGCTATTTATTACTAACTTTTAAAAATAATATTTTTCATGCAAAGTAGCTTGTGAAAAAAGAAAGATTGAATAATAAATCTCATTTACCAACTTTTTGTAATTATTTGATTGGGCTTTTATGAATACATCGCACGCAGGTATTGTTCTTATTATTGATTTTGGTTCACAAGTTACTCAACTGATTGCGCGACGGGTACGGGCAATGGGTGTTTATTCTGAAATTGTTCCGTTTCAATCGGCATCGGAATGGGTCAAGAAAGCAAGGCCTGATGCTGTTATTTTATCGGGGAGCCCTTATTCAACTCTCGATGACGGCTCACCACGTGCTCCGATAGAAATTTTTGAATCTGGTATTCCGGTTCTTGGTATCTGTTATGGTGAACAAGTAATTTGTTCTCAGCTTGGAGGAAAAGTTGAAGCTGGACATGAGCGTGAATTTGGACGTGCTTTTTTAGAGGTGAAAGAAGAGAGTGCACTTTTTGATGGTGTTTGGAAAAAAGGCTCTTCCTATCAAGTATGGATGAGCCATGGTGATCGTGTCACGGCTTTGCCGAAAGGTTTTCGTGTTATTGGAACATCAAAGGGTGCTCCTTATGCTGCTATTGCGGATGAAGAACGTCGTTTTTATGCAGTGCAGTTTCATCCTGAAGTGGTACATACACCAGATGGTGTAAAACTGCTGGAAAATTTTGTTTATAAAATCTCTGGTCTTAAAAGTGGCTGGTCAATGGCGTCTTATCGTGATCGTGCGATTGCGGAGATACGCAAAACAGTTGGAAAAAGCCGTGTGATTTGTGGTCTTTCCGGTGGAGTTGATTCAACGGTTGTGGCTGTTCTCCTTCATGAAGCAATAGGAGATCAATTAACGTGTATTTTGGTAGATCATGGATTGATGCGTAAAAATGAAGCTGAGGAAGTTCTTACATTATTCCGAGATCATTATAATATAAAGCTTATGCATGTACATGTTGCCAACATGTTTATCAATGCTCTAGAAGGTGAAATAGATCCAGAGAAAAAACGCAAAACAATAGGTCGCCTTTTCATTGAAGTTTTTGAAGAAGAAACAAAAAAGATAGGAGGGGCGGAATTTTTAGCGCAGGGAACACTCTATCCTGATGTTATTGAGAGTGTTTCGGCTATTGGAGAAGCCGTAACAATCAAAAGTCATCATAATGTGGGTGGATTGCCAGAGCGAATGAATATGAAATTGGTAGAGCCTTTACGTGAGCTTTTTAAAGATGAAGTGCGTGTTTTAGGACGAGAATTAGGATTACCTGAACAGTTTATTGGCCGTCATCCTTTTCCAGGTCCCGGTCTTGCAATTCGGTGTCCAGGCGCGGTAACACGTGAAAAATTAGAAATTTTACGTGAAGCAGATGCCATTTATCTTGATGAAATCCGAAAAGCTGGTCTTTATGATGAAATTTGGCAAGCTTTTGCTGTTCTTCTTCCTGTTAAGACTGTTGGTGTTATGGGGGATGGACGCACTTATGAATTTGTTTGTGCTCTTCGCGCTGTAACGTCTGTAGATGGTATGACTGCTGATTTTTATCCATATAACATGGAGTTTTTGGGTAAGGTAGCAGCGCGTATTATTAATGAAGTTAAAGGTGTTAATCGTGTGGTGTACGATATAACTTCTAAGCCACCAGGAACTATTGAGTGGGAATGATCATACGTTAATACTAGTTGCATGAGTATGATAAAGCTTATGGAAGAGTTATAATAGCGCATATGTAATTTAAAATCGATATTGTGCGATCAATCGTATGACTTATGGCTGTCAAATCTGATATTTTTTCGAAATCTTGAAAAAGACGTTCATATTCTCTTTGAGAAGTGGATACTTAGTCTTCAATTACAAGATATATTGTATCATATTCAATAACTAGAATCTGTAGACTTTAAAAGCAGTTATTTTATTTATTATTATCATCTGCTTTTTTATAGTGGTCTTTATTCATAAAAATCTAAAAAAGACTTTGTGCTTTCAAGCTAAGGAGTATTCCTTTGCAGTTTTTGGGTTCTTGGCTCAATAGGTACATTTTGATTCATAAGTTATGAATTAGCTGAGGATTATTATTGAACAAGACTTATAAATCTGCAATAGGATCTATGTTTAATTTTTTCAATCTATTTAAAAAGAAACTCTGCTGTAATGGGTAATAGCGGATGAATATCGCTTAATTTAATCAATTACAAACAGAGAGATTAAAAGCAGTAAGAAGTTCGTTTTAGTTATATCGTTGAAAAAGTAAAATTGGTTTGAAGAGTATAGTTAATGGCGAATTTAAAGGCAGCAGATAAGCGTAAACTTGAAAAGCTATTGAGAATGGAGAGTGGATACGTGTTAGACTTTTCTAATCGTACCTTTGCCGATTTTTTTTCAGATTATAAAATAAATATCGAGGAGGAGAAGTATTGCAAGAATGGCCTTTCAAAGGCTAATCGGATGCGTACTTTTTGGGATATTTCCTCTAATAACTTAGTAGGGCAGGTCATTAATGGACTGATTGATTATGTTATGGAAGAAAACTGTGAGGATAATAATTCTAAATTGCTTGACGATTGCCAGAAGATTGCAAAGCAACTTCTCAGTCCTCAGCAAGTTGTTGAGGTAGACGCATTAACTGTCATTGCGGATAAATGTAAAGGACGTGATTTTGAACTGTTGGTTGAGAACATCCGTGAGTCCATTGGAAAAGATAAGCCTGAAGCTATTTTAGATCATTTACATACTCTCGTTCACAAATTTATGCGAGTAATTTGTGAACCTTATGGTATTGTGATTGATCGTAATAAGCCATTGCATAGCATTTTGGGAGAATACATCAAGAAATTATGTGAAGGTAATTATCTTGAGTCTGAAATGGCTAAGCGTATATTAAAGTGTAATATTTCTGTGTTGGAAGCTTTTAATAAAGTACGTAATGATAAAAGTTTTGCACACGATAATAAGTTATTAAATTACGAGGAGAGTTTGCTTATCTGCAATCATGTGGCTGCTTTTGTTCGTTTTATTAACAGTGTGGAAAAAATTATACAAACCGATACTATGAAACGGAAGCAGGAAGAGATCTTGATTGATGAACTTCCATTTTAAATTAAAAAATCATTTTTGGTGTTGTTTTAAATGATTTTACAATGACAAAGAAGTTTTAGTTTATTGTTATTAATGAGTGGGAATAATGAAAATTAAATACAGACTGTTTAAGAATGTTGCGTTATTTAAAATCTAATATTATTAGGAAGCCAGCCGACCTAAATAGTTTTTTAATCTATTATATGCTGGTCAATAGAGCTTGGAATTTAGCAGTATGAAGTTTTCTATGCCTGAACAAAAAATTGTTGCACACCGTGGTGGAGCAAGTCTTTATCCTGAAAATACACTTTCAGCATTTCGTCATGCAATTGCGTTGGGAGTAGATGAGGTTGAATGCGATGTTCATCTTCTAAAAAGTGGTCAAGTGGTTGTCTTTCATGATTTTCATTTAGAGCAATTGGTTGGACGAAAGGGCTATATCCATGATATTGATGATGAAACGCGCAAGAAACTCTGCATAAAAGGAAGCAATGAAGCGCCTCCTTTATTAGAAGAGTTGCTCGATCTTTTAGCACCGACCAATGTGGCATTGCATCTTGAAATCAAAACATGCGGTGAAGTTGAGCGCGAATATACTTTATCTAAGAAAGCTCTTGCGTTGATAAAAAGTCGAAATTTAGAAAAACGGGTTTCTGCAATTAGTTTTGATCCTGCTAGTCTTCGTCCTTTCATTGAAGCAGGAATATCATCTGGTCCATGTATTGATAACTTTGAAGGTGACATGTGTCGCTATTTTTCTGAATGGAAACAATTAGGGTATCGTGATCTAAGTTTATATGGTTCCATTACGTCACGAGACTTTGTCGAATCTGCAGTCGATGCGGGTTTTACTGTAGGAGTATGGACAATCAACGGCAAAGCTCGGTTGTCGCATTGGCTTGATATGCCAGTACATTATATTACTACAGACCAACCTGATCTTGCTTTACAATTACGTTCACAACAACAAAAATGATTTTACATTATTGCACGAAATAGAACTGTCTAGCTTTTTAGGGAAATAGAGTCGCAAAATTTTTTTGATTTGCACAATTTCTATTTGGCTTGCGTTTTATCTATGATGATTATGTGCGTTTTCCTGTACTTTTATTGAAAGTGTGAAAACTTTGCGGAACAACGGTAAAGCTTAATCTTTGTCCATAGCTGTCTGTAAGACGCTCTTTTGTTTCTATAGTAAAAATAGAATCATTCCAACGTGTTACAATGTGACATCCTGTTCCGATAGGCTTTATAAGTTCAATTTGTGTATGAAAAACAAATCCTTTATCTGGATATTCACCTAATAAAGCTGTTTCTGGTCTAAATGCTAAAAGATCAGTTTCTTTACTACAAGTAAATGAATGACCTAAATATTGTTCCAAGACTTGACGATCAAGAAAATTCATGGGGGGTGAACCAATAAATTCAGCAACAAAAACTGTTGCTGGGTGATCATAAATTTCCATAGGGGTGCCGATTTGTTCTATATACCCTTTGTTAAGAACAACAATTCTATCAGCTAATGTCATCGCTTCTAGCTGATCATGAGTGACATAGAGACTGGTTGTTCCTAGAGAACGTTGTAGCGCTTTAATTTCGATACACATCTGCGCACGCAGTTTCGCATCAAGGTTCGAAAGCGGTTCATCAAAAAGAAAAACACGTGGTTGGCGTACAATCACACGTCCCATTGCAACGCGTTGACGTTGCCCTCCGGATAATTGCCGTGGTTTACGATCTAAAAATGGCTCTATTTGCAAAAGCTTTGCAGCATGTGCAACGCGTTTTTTAATTTCCTCTTTGGGAGTTTTACGATTTTTAAGACCATATTCTAAATTTTTACGAACTGTCATATGTGGATAAAGCGCATAATTCTGAAAAACCATAGCAATATCACGATCAGCTGGTTCACAGTTATTGATACACTTATCATCAATATAGAGTTCACCTGATGTAACTTGTTCGAGTCCAGCGATAATACGCAATAAAGTTGATTTTCCACATCCTGAAGGACCAACAAGAACGAGAAGCTCACGATCAGCGACAGTCAAATTTAAATCATTAATGACCAAAATGCCATTGTCATATTGCTTTCTTATATTAGATAATTGAATTATGGCCACGATTATTTCTCCGTTTCAATGAGGCCTTTAACAAAAAGACGCTGCATAAAAATAACAATTAGAACGGGGGGTACCATGGCGACAACAGAAATCGCCATAAGGATGTTCCATTGAGGATCATGCTGGAGCGATTCAACTATAAGCTGTTTCAGAATCACGAGAACAGTTTGATGTTCCTGGTCTGTTGTAACAATAAGAGGCCAGAGATATTGTACCCATCCATAAATAAACATAATAATGAATAAAGCAGCAATATTACTTTTGCTTAAAGGTAGAAGAATATCTTTAAAAAACTTAAATGGCCCTGCACCATCAACGCGTGCAGCTTCCAAAAGCTCATCGGGGACAGTCAAAAAAAACTGACGAAATAAAAATGTAGCTGTTGCTGATGCAATCAGTGGAATAATCATTCCACTATAGGTATTTATCATGCCAAGTTTTGCGACAACAATATATGTTGGAATGATACGGACTTCGACAGGAAGCATCAATGTGACAAAAATAAGGGCGAAAGCAGTTTTTCGAAAAGGAAAGCGCATATAAACAATTGCATAAGCAGAAAAGAGCGAAATAATAATTTTTCCAAAACTAATACCAAGTGCCATAATGAATGAATTAATTAAAAGTGGTCCAAGTCGTGGAAGACCAAGCTGCACAAGTTTATCACTAAAGATTGTTGTATAATTTTCTAACGCGTATTTCCCTGGAAGGAGAGGAAGTGTTCCTGCGTTAAATGAAGCGGAACTGTGTGTTGAGGCAATGATAGCGACATAAACTGGAAAACAAATAACAACGATACCGCAAATTAAAATAAGATGGGTCATAAATCTTAAAATAGGACGATTTTCAACCATGATTCTCCTCTTAATATTGCACGCGACGTTCAATCCAGCGAAATTGGATAAATGTCAATACAATAACCATAAACATTAATATTGCTGATTGTGCCGCAGAGCCACCAATGATTTGATTTTTAAAGCCATCATCGTACACTTTATAAACAAGTGTATTTGTTGCACCTGCTGGTCCTCCAGCGGTCATAGTATCGATAATACCAAATGTATCAAACATGACATAATGAATGTTTATGATGAGAAGAAAAAAAGTTGTCGGTGAAATTTGTGGAAAAATTACAGTCCAAAATCGTTTAAAGGGACCAGCACCATCGATTGCAGCTGCTTCTATCTGAGAGCGGGGAATAGATTGAAGACCGGCAAGAAAAAAAAGAAAATTGTAAGATATTTGTTGCCAGCTTGCAGCGATTACAATCATGATCATAGCTTGAACACCATTGATACGATGATTCCATATGATGCCTATTTTTTCCAAGAGAAAGGGCAAAATTCCAATAGCAGGGTGAAAAATAAACAACCACAATACACCTGCTAATACAGGAGCAACTGCATAAGGCCATAGCAAAAGCATAGTATAGGCCTTTTGGGCATGGATAACACGATCAACACAGACAGCCAAAAGAAGTGATATTGTCATTGCAACAAGAGTAACAGACACAGAAAATATCGCAGTTGTGAGTAGTGACTTTATGTAAACAGGATCAGAAAAGACCGTGATATAATTTTCAAATCCAACAAATGTTGTCGTAAAACCAAAAGCATCTTCACGCTCAAAAGATAATTTTATTGTTTGAGCAGCAGGTAGGAAAAAAAATAAAAAAGTTACCGCAAGTTGAGGAAAAAGTAGCCAGTAAGGAAGTCGGCTATTTTTAAAATATGCATGTTTTTCTTGCATTTTTAAGTTTCTTTATTGAAATGTATTAAGAGATCAGCAATAAAAAATCGCAAAAACTCAATTTTATGTTGAGGTTTTTAATTTCTAGTGCAACCATGGAACTTTAATGATTAGACTTTTCAAATTCACGGAGAAGTTTGTTCCCACGCTTTACAGCTGTATCTAATCCGAATTTTGGTGTTTTCGATCCATTAAGAACAGCTTCCAATTCTTGATCAAGAATGGAACGAATTTGCGGTAAATTACCAAATCTTATCCCCTTTGAGTTAACAGTTGGTGGGTTAAGGCTAACCTGTTTTATAGCGATATCCGTACCTATATTTTCATCATAAAAATGTTGTTCTTTACTTAATTCATAAGCCGCTGTTGTGATTGGTAAATATCCTGTTTTCTGATGCCATTTTGCTTGATTATTTGCCTGTGAGATAAATCTAAGAAAAGCAGCTGCTCCTGCATATTCTTTCGAGGTATGACCTCTTAACACCCAAATAGAAGCACCACCAATAATTGAATTTTGCGGTGCATCTTTTACATCGTTATAGTAAGGTAATGTGCCAAATCCAACATCAAATTGAGCTTCGGAAACAATTCCGGCACGTGATCCTGAAGATTGTATAAAAATGGCACAATTTTGTGCCATAAACATTGGCGTTGCGTCTAATGCACCAGCAGGTCCACCATAGCGAAAAATATCTTGATCAGACCACTTTTTAAGATCAGTCCACATACGCACTTGTAAAGGTCCATTAAATGTAAGTTCTGAATCAAGCCCATTAAAACCATTTTCTTTTGTTCCAAATGGAATATTGTGTAAAGCTGAAAAATTTTCTATTCCAATCCATTGAGCTGCATAGGACATTGTAAAACCGCAACTTGCTGCTTTCGTTTCAAGAATTTTTTTCGAAAAGTTTTCGACATCTTGCCACGTTTTAGGTGGTTGTTCTGGATTAAGCCCTGCTTTTTTAAAGATATCTTTATTGTAGTAAAGGATTGGTGTTGAAGCATTAAATGGCATAGAAAACATCCGTCCCTTAGAATCAGAATAATAACTGCTGATAGCAGGTAAATAGTCTGTAGGGTTAAACTCTTGTTTCGTGTCTGCCATAAGCTGATAAATTGGATAAACTGCACCTTTTGCGGACATCATGGTTCCAGTACCAACTTCATAAATCTGAGCAAGAACTGGTTGTTGTTTTCCGCGGAATGCTGCAATGAGCGAAACCATACCTTCTTCATATTCACCACGAAATGAAGGAACAATTTTATATTCAGACTGGCTTGCATTAAAGTCGTTAATCAAACTTTCGGTTTGTTTTCCTAGCTCGCCGCTCATAGAGTGCCAAAAGCTAATTTTTGTCTGCGCAAAACCTGTAGTTGCTATGGTAGTAGCAATTGTAAATGCTGCTATAGAAAAATAAAAGCGAATCATGGTTCCCCCTTTCTGAAGTGATAGAACATAGATATCCTCAAAATTATAGCATTAAACATGAACCTGCCAGAAAGGTTTTGTTGCAGAAATATGTTGCCTCATTTAAACAGGAACCATTAAAAGGTCAAACAAATTTGTTTAAATCTATAAAATTTCCCTTTGCGATTACTATTGCATGTTAACGATATTTTGACGAATATTAAAAAAAAAGAAATATTTCAAATAGAAAGCGTAAGGAAAAAATTCAAAAATATGAATAATTAAGTGTTATTGAGCTTAAGCCTATTATCATTTTTGAATGATGATTTTGGGAAGAGGTATTTATATTCCATGTAAATAATTATATGTCTTCGCTCTTCATTATAGCATTTATGATGGTGTTGACATTATGCTGCATCATAGCAAGATAAGTTGCAGCAGGACCATTTGTATTTGAGAGTGCATCAGAATATAACGTTCCACCAATTTTTAATCCTGTTTCTCTTGAAATTTGCTCTATGAGACGAGGATTTGAAATATTTTCAACAAGCAGAGCGGCTGCTTTATTTGCTTGAATTTGTTTGATTAGTTTGGCTACATCGGCTGCAGTGGCTTCGGCTTCTGTCGATGCGTTCTGAGGAGCAAGAATAGTAAAGCCATACTCTTGAGCAAAGTAATCAAAAGCATCATGAGATGTGATAATGGTACGTTTATCTTTTGGGATGGTTGCAATCTGTTTTGTGATGGTTACTTGCATTTCATTTAGTTTTTTGATGTAAGCGTCGGCATTTTTATTGTAGTTTATACAGGACTGTTGATCAATTTTGCAAAGAGCATTAGCAATATTTTTTACGTAAACTTTAACATTCGGAATAGTTTGCCAAGCATGTGGATCAATGTTGTGTCGGTGATGTTGTTTGGTGCTATGTTCTGGGTTTTTAATTTGGAGAGGAAAAATATTAGTACTCACTTTGACAAGAAGAGCTTTCGTATCGCTTGCCGTAATGAGTCGGTCAATGAATCCTTCTAAATGAAGACCATTGATAAAAATGATATGGGCATCCTTAAGAGCTTGGGCGTCACGAGGGGTTGGTGTATAAGTATGAGTATTTTTCTCAGGACCTATAAGAGTAGTTATAAAAATATGATCACCTCCTACGTTTTTTATTAAATCTGCAAGAATGGAAAAGCTTGCAACAACTTTAATTTTATTCTGCGTACTATGTGCAGAAGCGGGCAGTGAAAAAAAAGCAAATAATAAGAGGATTTTGAGTACGATAAATCTAGACACATTATTTCCTTATAGTGGAGAAAGGGTGTAAAAAGAGATGAGGAAAACGCATCATAATAAAGCCACGTGGACTTATGAGGCAGGAAAGAAGATAAATAAATCCTGCAACAATGATAATAGCGGGACCTGAAGGAATGGATAGATGAAAAGAAATCAGTAATCCGCATGCGCTAGAAATGATTCCTAAAAAAACAGAAAGTATACAAATGGGACCAAGACGCGAAAGCCAAAAACGGGCTGTAATAGCTGGAATCATCATAATGCCTACAGAGAGCAACGTTCCCAATGATTGAAAACCACTAACCAAATTTAATACGACAAGTCCAAGTAATGATATATGGACATATTTGCTCAATGGAGAGAGTGATTTGAAAAACAAAGGATCAACACTTTCTATCACAAAAGCGCGCCAAAAAATACAAAGTACGCATACTGTAATCAGCATTATAGTCGTGATGAGGTAGAGAGCTTGTGTATCAATAGCAAGAACGGAACCAAATAAGAGATGGAGCAAATCAGTTGTTGAATTTTTAAGTGAAATAATAATGACTCCTGCTGCTAACGCAATAAGATAAAAGACCGTCATTGATGCGTCTTCTGTTTGGATGCTATTTCGTGATGTTAAGGCAGTTGCGATTGCAACAATGATGCCAGCTAAAATTCCACCAAGTGTCATAGATATAAGGGAAAAGCCACAAAAAAGAAATGCTGTAGCAACACCAGGAAGAATAGCGTGAGATATAGCATCTCCTGTCAGACTCATCTTACGTAACATCAAAAATACACCGGTGGGACAAGCGCTAATTGATAAAAGAATTAAACCAATTAGAGCGTTTTGCATAAAATGAAAATCAATGAAAGGTGCAAAGAAAAACGCGTACACGGATGATTACGACCCAACGTAATTGAAAGTGTTAGTGGTAAGATATTTTTTTAACGGTTTGATTTGGAAAGAATAGGACCTGCAAGATGAAGGGATATGGCGAGCACTATCATTAAAAAACTGTTTTGTTTCTCCATAAAAGGCGTTTTGTTTATTCATTTGGATCATTTGAGGAAAGTGTTTTTTCACAACGAGAGCATCATGTAGTGCTGTAAGAACTGTTCTTCCTTGCTGTTGCCAGTGAGTGATCAACCTTAAAAGATCTTTTTGGGTACGATAATCTACCCCATTAAAAGGCTCATCAAGTAAAATAATATCAGCATCTTGTAAAATAATGCGCGCAAAAAGAGCACGTTGTAACTGACCGCTTGATAGTGTATCGAGCGATCGGGTAGCGAGCGCTGTGAGTCCAACCATTTCAAGTGCATTTTGAATTTTATCTTGATAAAAACGCTGGCTTTTCCATAATCCGCAAAAAGTCCATAATCCTGTTCTGGTGAGCGCTTCTACATTAATTGGAAATGTTAGATCAATGGCGTGTTGCTGGGAAAGATAAGCAATGCGTTTTTTGGGGGGAGAGCTAATGTTACCACTGAGCGGTTTAATTAAGCCAGCAATTGCTTTAAGCAGTGTAGATTTTCCAGAACCGTTGTTCCCCATTATTGCAATTAGCGAGCCTGATGCCAGTTTTGCTGAAAAGTTCTTGATCACTATTCTGTTTGCATAGCCTAATGTTATGCCGTCAAAATGCAGACTCATAATTTTTACCATATTCGTTTTTTTTCAGATAATTATGTTATATAATTATAGTTATGTTATATAATCACGCATGTCAATAATATGTTATAACATCACAAATAAAATCTTGGGGGACATTGCAAAACAACGGTTGAATTTTTATCATGAAATATTAAAAATGTATAACGTTAGCAGCGTGAAATGGAAGCGTGTATTCCATGAAAAAGTGTTTGAGTTTTTCCGTAATGGAAAAGAGTGTTTTTTACTAAAATGTTTTTCTTATCTTTGGTGAGTTTTTTCATGAAAGAGAGAAGCTGAGGTATTAAGAAGTAGCTGCTTCAAGTGTTATCGTAGATCGTTTATTTTTGAAGACGGCAGGAGGGAAGTGCAGTGCAAACAAACAATTATTTTATAATTGGGAGGAGAAGGTAGCATTTAAATTGTAAGATGATCATATGTTCTTGTCATAATTTTTAAATTAGTTGATTAAGAATGTGGGGATTTTCGAATATATTTAGAGAGGTGTGTGTCGCTTGAGTTTATATATGGCTACACATGATTTAAGTAAAAAAGCTGATTTTTGGAATTATGGAAGTTGAAGAAAATGTCTATTACTATCTATAGCAAGCCATCTTGTGTTCAATGCGACGCGACGCGACGCGCTTTTGATGCTAAAGGTATTGGTTATCATGTTGTTGATATTTCCCGTGATGAAAAGGCGTATAGTTTTATTCGGTCTTTGGGATATCGTCAGGTTCCTGTGGTTGTTTGTGGTGAGAATCATTGGTCTGGATTTAGACCAGATATGATTAGTGGTCTTTGTGATTGATGGGGCTTATTGTTTATTATTCAAGTACAACGGGCAATACTGAGCATTTTGTTTCTCAGGTTGGTCAACGACTCTTCAAAATTGATAAAAAAAAACCTAATCTACTAGTTGATGAGCCTTATGTATTGGCTGTTCCAACATATGCAGATGGTGAAGGTAGGATGGCTGTGCCAAAGGCGGTTATTCGTTTTCTTAATAAAATGGAGAATCGAAAATTAATTCGTGGCGTTATTGGTGGCGGAAATCGTAATTTTGGTCGCAATTATAACTTAGCTAGCAAGATTATTGCTGAAAAATGTTTGGTGCCTTGCCTTTATCGTTTTGAGCTTCGTGGGACTGATGAAGATATTATGTGTGTAAAAAAGGGATTGGAAAAATTTTGGAAACAATCGGTATAGAACGACTGAAGAAATTAGATAAGTCTACAGACTACCATGCGCTGAATGCGATGCTTAATCTTTATGATGAAGATGGGCGTATCCAGTTTGATATGGACCGGCTTGCAGCACGGCAATATTTTCTCCAGCATGTTAATCAAAACACAGTTTTTTTTCATAATCTTAAGGAGAAAATAGATTATTTGATAGAAGAAGGTTACTATGAGAAGCCTTTGTTTGAACTTTATGATTTTTCTTTTATCAAAAAGCTTTTTAAACGCGCTTATGCGTTTAAGTTTCGTTTTCCAACTTTTTTAGGTGCGTTTAAGTATTATACAAGTTATACGCTAAAAACTTTTGATGGAAAACGCTATCTTGAGCGCTATGAAGATCGTGTTTGTCTTGTAGCTTTATATTTAGCACAAGGAAACAAGGATCTTGCTGAAAATCTTGTAGATGAAATTATTACAGGACGGTTTCAACCTGCAACGCCAACATTTCTGAATGCAGGGAAAAAACAACGTGGCGAATTGGTATCGTGTTTTTTATTGCGCGTTGAAGACAGTATGGAATCAATAGGTCGTTCGATCAATTCAGCTTTACAGCTTTCAAAACGAGGTGGAGGTGTAGCGCTTTGTTTGACAAATTTGCGAGAAGCAGGAGCGCCGATAAAAAAAATAGAAAATCAATCCTCAGGTGTTTTGCCTGTAATGAAGCTTTTGGAAGATGCTTTTTCTTACGCTAATCAACTTGGAGCGCGGCAGGGAGCCGGTGCGGTTTATTTACATGCGCATCACTTAGATATTATGAAATTTTTGGATACAAAGCGTGAAAATGCGGATGAAAAGGTTAGAATCAAAACACTTTCACTTGGGGTGATTATTCCTGATATTACTTTTGAGCTTGCGCGTAATAATGAGGATATGTACTTATTCTCACCTTATGATATTGAGCGTGTCACAGGGAAACCTTTTAGCGATATTTCTCTGACGGAGCATTATCGATCTTTTGTTGATAATGCCCAGATTCGTAAAAAGAAAATAAGTGCACGTGTTTTTTTCCAGACATTAGCAGAAATTCAATTTGAATCAGGTTATCCATATATTTTGTTTGAAGATACCGCTAATCGAGATAATCCAATAGCTGGACGTATAAGTATGAGCAATTTATGTTCAGAAATTTTGCAGGTGAGTGAAGCTAGTGAACTGGAAACGGACCTAACATATCGTACTATTGGAAATGATATATCTTGTAATCTTGGTTCAATGAATATTGCAAAAGCAATGGAAAGCAATGATTTTGGGAGAACTGTAGAAATTGCTGTTCGTGCTCTTACTGCTGTTTCTAATATGAGTGACATTGCTTGTGTACCTTCTATTGCAAAAGGCAATGCAGAAAGCCATGCGATTGGTTTAGGGCAAATGAATTTGCATGGCTTTTTAGCGCGTGAAAAGATTTATTATGGATCTCCAGAAGCAATTGATTTCACAAATATTTATTTTTATACTGTACTGTATCATGCGATACGTGCTTCCAATTTGATTGCGCGTGAGCGTCAAGAGGTGTTTGTAGGATTTGAGAAATCAGCTTACGCAGATGGCAGTTTCTTTACAAAATATATTGAAAAAGAATGGAGGCCACAATTTTCTCTTGTACAGGGAATTTTTGCACGGAATAATGTTGTCATTCCGGATCAAAAAGATTGGCAAGAACTCAAAGATTTAGTTGTTAAGCATGGGATTTATAACCGAAATCTTCAGGCAGTACCTCCGACAGGATCTATCTCCTATATTAATCATGCGACATCTTCAATTCATCCGATTGCTTCAAAAATTGAGATTCGCAAAGAAGGAAAAATTGGACGCGTTTATTATCCTGCTCCTTATATGGATAATACGAATTTAAATTTTTATCAGGATGCTTATGAGATTGGTCCTGAAAAAATTATTGATACCTATGCTGCCGCTACACAGCATGTTGATCAAGGTCTTTCATTAACGTTGTTTTTTCCTGATACGGCTACTACGCGTGATATTAACCGTGCGCAAATTTATGCTTGGAAAAAAGGTATAAAAAGCATTTATTATATACGATTGAGACAAATGGCATTAAGCGGAACAGAGGTAGATGGCTGTGTTTCATGCAGTTTATAGGAGATTCATATGACAAAAATTACGACTAAAAATCCTGTTGTTAGTGCTGTCAATTGGAATAAGTTGCATGATGAAAAAGATCTTGAAGTTTGGAATCGTTTAACTGGAAATTTTTGGTTGCCTGAAAAAGTTCCGCTTTCAAATGATATTCCTTCATGGTCAAGCTTGACGGAAGAAGAACGTAGGTTAACTGTTCGTGTTTTTACGGGGTTAACCCTTTTGGATACGATTCAAAACACTGTTGGAGCCATTTCACTTATGGCTGACGCAATAACAGAGCATGAGGAGGCCGTGTTGACGAACATTGCGTTTATGGAAGCGGTTCATGCACGTTCTTATTCTTCTATTTTTTCAACCTTGTGTTCGACGGTAGAAGTCGATGATGCATTTAGGTGGTCAGAAGAAAATGTTCATTTGCAAAAAAAAGCCAGGCTGATTCTTGAGCGTTATGAAGCAAATAACCCATTAAAGAAAAAAATTGCTTCAACTTTACTTGAAAGCTTTTTATTTTATTCTGGTTTTTATTTACCTATGTATTGGGCCAGCCGTGCTAAATTGAGTAATACAGCAGATTTAATACGGCTTATTATTCGTGATGAAGCTGTACATGGTTATTATATAGGTTATAAATTTCAATTGGGATTTGCAAAACTTGATGAAGCAAAAAAACAAGAAACGAAGGATTTTGCTTTTGAGCTTCTTTTTGATCTTTATAATATTGAATGCAAATATACTGAAGACCTTTATGACGATATTGGATTAACCGAAGATGTTAAAATTTTCCTTCATTATAATGCAAATAAAGCTTTAATGAATCTGGGATTTGAGGCTCTTTTTCCACCAGAGGTTTGTCGTGTTAATCCAGCGATTTTAGCTGCTTTATCGCCAAGCTCTGATGAAAATCATGACTTTTTTTCTGGTGCAGGTTCTTCCTATGTTATTGGCAAGGCCGTTGCTACCACGGATGATGATTGGGAATTTTAGTGATTGTGTGAAAAGAGAAGTGCGCGAGGTATATTATTGAGATCTTTGCGCATTTCTAAACATTGGAAGCCATTTTTTTCGAATAAGTTGCGGATTGCTTTTTCCTGAGAATAACCTATTTCAATAGCTACGTAGCCTTTTTCCTTTAAGTAATTTTTTGCTTCGTAGGCTAGCTTTCGGTAAAAATCAAGACCATCTTTTCCACCGATTAATGCGCGTAATGGGTCATGAAGACGCACTTCTTTTGCAAGTTTTTTGATATCTTTTTCTGGAATATACGGTGGATTAGAGATAATAAGATCAAATTGACCTATGACAGAATTAAACCAGTTGCTGAGAAGAGGTGTAAAACGGTGAGTAACTCCCGCATTTTTTGCATTTTTTGTGGCTGTTTTAAGAGCATCTTCAGAAATATCGACAGCTACCGCATAAGATTTTGGAACTTGTTTAAGAATTGCAATGGCGATAGCACCGCTTCCTGTTCCCATATCAAGTAGTATCATTTTTTTTGATGTTTCTACTTGTTGTTTAACTAAGGGGAGAACAAGATCTACTAGTGTTTCTGTATCAGAGCGAGGTTCTAATGTATCTTGAGATAATGCAAAGGGTATACCATAAAATTCCCGTATCCCTATAATACGATAAACGGGCTCACCGTCAATGCGTCGTTGCACAGCTTGTTCTAGTTTCAAAATTTGTTCAGAAGATAGACGAATATTTGGTCTGCAGATTCTATCAAATGTGCTTGTGTTAGTTATCCACTCAACAAGTATTTTTCCATCAAGATGGGCTTCAGGAATTGCGTGAGCACGTAATTTTTCTTGAGTTTTTCGAATGATGTTATGAAGAGTATAATTGTTCATCCATTACCATCCATTTCTGTGAGGAGGCTGGTTTGATGATCGGATATGAGGGCGTTAATAAGTTCATCAATGTCTCCCTCTAAGATGCGATCAAGTTTGTACAATGTAAGATTAATACGGTGATCCGTGACGCGCCCTTGAGGAAAATTATAGGTACGAATACGTTCTGATCGATCTCCAGAGCCAACTTGATTTTTACGTGATTCTGAGCGCTCATTTTCTGCTTTTTGTCGTTCAATATCGAATAGGCGTGCTCGTAAAATTTGCAGAGCACGTGCTCGATTCTGATGTTGTGATTTTTCTGCTTGTACAACCATAATTCCTGTTGGAATATGCGTGATGCGAACGGCTGAATCAGTTGTATTGACATGTTGTCCTCCTGCTCCAGATGCACGCATTGTATCGATGCGAATGTCCTCTGGACGGATTTCAATATCAATTTCCTCAGCTTCTGGAAGTACTGCAACTGTAGCTGCAGATGTATGAATACGTCCACCTGTTTCTGTTTCAGGAATACGTTGCACACGGTGAACACCTGATTCAAATTTTAGTTTAGAAAATACCCCTTTTCCTGAGATAGTGGCAATAATTTCTTTATATCCACCAACTTCACCTTCGCTAAGTGAAACAACTTCAACTTTCCAATTATAGGCACTTGCATAACGTTCATACATTCGGAAAAGATCACCAGCAAAAAGAGCTGCTTCTGATCCTCCTGTTCCTGCTCGAATTTCAATAATAGCACTTTTTTCGTCAGCAATATCTTTGGGTAAAAGAAGAATCTGAAGTTCTTGTTCAAGCTGTTCTTTTTTTTGAAATAATGACAACAGCTCTTCTTGTGCCAGGTCACGCATTTCTACATCTGTTGATTTATCATTGATTATAGCTTCCAGCTCTGTGATTTCTATGTAAAGAGCATTTAATTTTCGTATAGAAGTGACAATTGGCTGTAATTCCGCATATTCAGAAGCTAGTTTTACATAAGTTCCAGCATCTGGGTTTTTAGCCATTTGGCCTTCAATTATTTCAAAGCGTTTTTCAAGTTGTCTCATACGATCTTGTGGCAAAGAAACCATGATAATATTAGCCTAATTTATTGTAGTAGTTTGCGATGATACTGATGATGAATTTTTATCACATCATATTAAAAGAGGTAATAAAGCAGAAAAAACCTCTTGCCAATGATAACGGTAGGCTTTTATGGTAAATTTATGCAAAGTTCAGTTTATATAAAGAACTTTTTGATTATACATAAAAAAATATTGATTTAAGAATTGCGTTTTTTGCCGTAAAGTTCAAAACGATGGTGAATGATATCATACCCAAGAGATTTTGCGATTTCTTTTTGTAGTTTCTCAATTATATCAGATTGAAATTCAATGATTTTTCCTGTTTCTATGTCAATGAGATGATCATGATGTTTTCCATCTGCTTGCTCAAAACGAGATGGTCCACCATCAAAAGAATGGCGATGAATTTTTCCATTTCCTTCTAATATTTTCATTGTTCTATAAACTGTTGAAAGTGAAATACTCGAATCTATTTTGTTGGCACGTTGAAAAATCTCGAATGCATTTGGATGGTCATTTGTATCGATCAGAATATCAAGAATCACACGTCTTTGACGTGTTATCCTTAGACCGGCAGTACGTAATTCTTGTTCATAATTTTTCTTTTTATTCATTTCAATTGCTTGCTTTTTAGACAAAAGCTCCATGACAATGTTTGTATTTTTTTTCTGAACCACAAGGACAAAGTTCGTTGCGCCCAACTTTTCCCCATGTGGTTAAATCACAAGGATCTCGATCTTTAGAAGAAACAAGCTTATTTTTTCGTGGCTGTATTTCTAAGGCTGGATTATTTTGACCGTTACCATCTGAATGATCTGCATGATTCTGTGTCAGTGATAGTGATTCTGCAGGTTGCTGAATGACTTCAAAATGCATAAGTTTAGCAATAACATGTTTTCTCAAGTTTCTGAGAAGAGCTTGAAAAAGTTCAAATGCTTCTGTTTTGTATTCACTAAGAGGGTCTCGTTGTGCATAACCACGAAAACCTACAACAGAGCGCAAATGATCTAAGTTAACCAAATGTTCGCGCCATAATACATCAATGGTTTCAAGCAATATTGCTTTTTGGAAATAAGCCATAATTTCTGGAGAAAAGCGTTCAGTACGTTCGTTTTCAAATTGAATAACAGCATTAAATATACGTTCTAATATTTGTTCTTGAGCAACACCTTCTTCTTTTGCCCATTCTTCTAGGGGAAGATCCAAATTGAAGAGCTGATGAAGCTCTTCTTGTAGAGTTTTTATGTCCCATTTTTCAAAATATGTTCCTGATGGAACATAAGTTTCTACTAAATCCTCAACCACTTCGTTACGCATATCAGAGATTACTTCAGCTAAATCATCTGCATTCATAATTTCCATACGCTGTTCGAAAATAACTTTGCGCTGATCATTCATTACGTCATCGTATTTTAATAAGTTTTTACGAATTTCAAAATTTCGCGCTTCAACTTTCTTTTGAGCTTTTTCAATGGCTTTATTAATCCATGGATGAATAATGGCTTCATTTTCTTTTAGTCCAAGTTTTTGCAACATGCTATCCATACGATTAGAGCCGAAGATGCGCATGAGATCATCTTGAAGGGAAAGAAAAAATTTTGAGCGACCAGGGTCACCTTGTCGACCAGAACGTCCACGAAGTTGATTATCAATACGACGACTTTCGTGTCGTTCAGTAGCAATAACATAAAGACCTCCAGCAGCTAATGTTTTTTCTTTGAGCTGTTGGACATCTTTTTTTATTTCCTCAATCTTAGCGGTTCGTTCTGATCCTTCTGGCATATCTTGTAATTCTTGTCGAATACGCATTTCGACATTACCGCCAAGCTGTATATCAGTACCACGACCAGCCATATTCGTAGCAATAGTTAAAGCTCCGGGAACTCCTGCTTGCGCAATAATGTACGCTTCTTGCTCATGATAGCGAGCATTTAGAACTCTAAAATTGGTAATACCCTCTTTTCGTAAACGCTCTGCCAGTTGTTCTGATTTTTCAATAGAGGTGGTTCCAACAAGGATAGGTTGACCTTTTTCATGTGCTTGACGAATATCATGTACAATAGCACGATATTTTTCTTCCGAAGTTCGATAAATTTCATCATCTTCATCTCGGCGCTGTACTGGTAAATTTGTAGGAACTTCAACAACATCAAGACCATAAATATTACTAAATTCTTCTGCTTCAGTTGTGGCTGTGCCTGTCATACCAGACAATTTTTTATACATACGAAAGTAATTTTGGAAAGTGATGGAAGCTAAAGTCTGGTTTTCTGGTTGAATAGCAACATGTTCTTTGGCTTCTAGTGCTTGATGAAGCCCTTCGGAATAACGCCTTCCTGGCATCATACGCCCCGTAAATTCATCAATGATAACAATTTCACCATTGCGGACGATGTAGTCTTTGTCACAAACAAACAATTTATGTGCTTTTAAGGCATTATTTACATGATGGACAATAGTAACATTTTCTATGTCATAAAGGCTTTCACCTTTAAGATGTCCGGCTTGCTCGAGCATTTTTTCAATTTTTTCAGTACCAATTTCGGTAAAAGTTATTGTTTTTTGTTTTTCGTCTATTTCATAATCTTCCGCAGTTAAGGCAGGAATAAACGTATCAATCAAGTTGTAAAAATCAGTACGGTCTTCTAAAGGACCAGAAATAATAAGAGGGGTACGTGCTTCATCAATAAGGATAGAATCAACTTCATCGACAATTGCATAGTGATGTCCACGCTGGACCATTTGATTACGATCAAAAGCCATATTATCGCGAAGATAATCAAAACCTAGTTCATTATTTGTCGCATAAGTTATGTCACATGCGTAGGCAGCGCGACGAGCATCATTATCAAGATCATGAAGAATCACACCTGTTGTCAATCCTAAAAAACTGTAAAGTTCTCCCATAGTTTCAGCATCGCGACTGGCAAGATAATCATTGACCGTAACAACATGAACACCTTGTCCTTCTAATGCATTAAGGTAAACTGGCAGTGTTGCCATTAATGTTTTACCTTCACCGGTACGCATTTCAGCGATGCCTCGCTCATGAAGTACCATTCCACCAATGAGTTGGACGTCAAAAGGACGCATATTATAGACACGCTTTGCTGCTTCACGAACAGTTGCGAAAGCTTCTGGCAAAAGTAAATCAATAGTTTCACCTTCTGCTAATCTTTTACGGAACTCATCAGTTTTTTGGCAGAGTTGCGTATCACTTAATTTTTGGAATTGTTCTTCCAAAGCATTAATTTTTACGACTTTTTGACGAAAAGCTCTGAGACGGCGCTCGTGAGCTGAACCAAAAAATTTACGTGCAAAAACGCCTAAACCGACCATTCCTGGTCCTTTCTTTTATTTATTATTATTACAATTGGGTACTTCATATATTACCCACATCTTCTGCATCTTCCAAGAGGTTTAATACAATTGGATACAGATGATATTTATTTACTTGTTACTACCTAATTTTTTACTTTAATTATCAAAGTAGAAATAAGAGGATAAACGCACTGTGTCAACTTCAGTAATACCATCTAAGCAGTATATTGTAGAGTCATTTAACGTATAATATGATATCAATCTATGCTATTATATTTTTTGTTGTTATAGAGGAGAGTAAAATAAGCGAAAAAAATGAAAAGTTTATGATTTTTTTTATAAGATTATTAATTTATCTATGCTTAGAGATTTAAAGTGTTATGATAGAAAATAGAATCTTGAACGTGCATTTTTTAAGGAGCATATTTATGAAATTCAACTTTATCACGCTGCTTTTAATCTCAACTGTATTGGTGAGTACAAATTTTGAGGTAATGGCACAAGAAAGCGTGAAGTCTGGGAAAAGTGATTTAAAGACTTTGGAAAAAGTTTCTGAAAAGAAAGTTTCTCCTTCCCATGTTATGGCGATTATTGATGGAAAAAATATTACGGCAGGACAATTGGATGAGTTAGCGCTCGAAATAAATCCTAATTTAGCAAATATTCCTGATGAACAGCGCCGTATAACGGTCTTAAAAGCTTATGTGGATATGCGCGTACTTACTAAAGCGGCAATTAATAAAGGTCTTGATAAGACAGCAGCCTATAATAAACGTATGGAAATTATGCGTGATAATGTTCTTCAGCAGCTCTACTTTAAGCAGATGGTTGTTGATAAAATTTCAGATACTGATTTAGTAGCGCTTTATGATAAAGAGGTTGCTGCTTTGCCTAAAGAGGATGAAGTTAAAGCGCGCCATATTTTAGTTAAAACAAGAAAAGAAGCAGAAGCTATCATTAAGCGTTTAAATAAAGGCGAAGATTTTGCGGAGATTGCAAAAAAGAATTCAACAGATGGATCAGCTGCTGTTGGGGGGGATCTTGATTATTTTAGCCACGGTCAAATGGTAAAACCTTTTGAAGATGCTGCGTTTAGCTTGAAAGTTGGAGAATATACTAAAAGTCCTGTTGAAAGTCCTTTCGGCTGGCACATCATAAAGGTAGAAGATCGTCGTTTAAAACAACCTCCTGCATTTGATGATGTAAAAGAGATGTTGCGTACACAGCTTATAAAAGAGCGTTACCAAAAACTTATTACTGAATTGCGCAGTAAGATAGATGTCAAATATCCTGATGCTCATATTGCAGAGCTTATGCAGTCATTTAGTAAAAATGATATGTCATTGTTAGGTGATACATCTGGTGAAGAAGAAGTAGAGTAGTACTTTTAGCTGGGCGATTTGTATACATTGCTTTTATTTTAAAAGCTCAGCAATTACTTTTGAGAGAATCTTTATTTCAAATCATTCGATTGCGTAGTAGGGGGGGCTGTTTATTTTTATGGAAAATATGCTGTGAATTTGAAAATAGTGCCTTTTCCTTTTTCAGAGATAAAGGAACTTCCGTCTTTACCTGGTGTGCGGATAGCAACAGCTGAAGCTGGGATTAAATATAAAGACCGTACAGATCTTTTGTTCATTATATTTGATAAACCAGCAAGTGTAGCAGGTGTGTTTACACGCTCAAAATGTCCATCTGCTCCTGTAGATCATTGTCGTGCATCGCTTTCTCATGGCGTTGCTAGGGGTATTGTTGTTAATTCAGGGAATGCAAATGCTTTTACGGGACGCAAAGGAAAGCAAACAACAGATGCGATAACATATGCTGCAGCAAGTGTTTTGAAAGCTAAAAAAAATGAAATTTTTATAGCTTCTACAGGTGTTATTGGAGAGCCGATGGATGCGTCTTGTGTTGTAAATCTTCTACCCAATATGGCTAAGACAGCACAAGAAGGAAATTGGCTGGATGCTGCGAAAGCTATTATGACAACTGATACCTTCCCAAAACTCGCTATGCGCAGATTTAATTGTGGAAGAGAGGTTATAACCATCAATGGTATTGCAAAAGGTGCAGGTATGATTGCACCAGATATGGCAACCATGTTATCCTTTGTGATAAGCGATGCAGTAATTTCTTCAGACATACTTCAATTTATGCTATCAGAGGCAGTTCAAGGTTCTTTCAATTCTATCACTGTCGATAGTGATACCTCAACATCAGATACATTAATGATGTTTGCAACAGGGCAAAAGCAAGAGACTTTTCCTTGCATTACAAGTAAGTCTGATCCACGTTACCAGGTGTTTTTGGAACAATTAAATGAGCTTTTGCTCGAGCTTGCATTACAAGTTGTTTGTGATGGTGAGGGTGCCCGTCACTTAATTGAAGTTAATGTGACTGGTGCTACAACAGATAATGATGCTAAAATTATTGCTCGATCAATTGCTAATTCACCACTTGTAAAAACAGCTATTGCTGGTGAAGATGCGAATTGGGGACGCGTAGTCATGGCGGTTGGCAAGGCAGGTGTTGAAGTGGATCGGGATTTACTAACTATTTGGTTTGGTAAACATCGTGTAGCTATAAATGGTGAACGTGATCCTGAGTACAATGAAAAAACTCTTGGTGCTTATATGCAGGGAAAACATATTACGATTCGTACTGATATTGGTCTTGGGAATGGTAAGGCAACAATTTGGTCTTGTGATTTAACAAAGGAATATGTCTCGATAAATGGAGATTATAGAAGTTAATTCATTCATTATGAGTTTATACATCAAGTATTTGTACATTAAAAAAGAAAAGGTATCGATTTCTTTATCTATCTGTAAAAAGGAAGAAATGGTAATAGGGGGAGTTATTGTTATTTCTTCTGTTAAAGGATGATATGTATATAAAAAATTCACTTCTTCTTGTTGTTGCATGTGCATTGGTTGATGAGGATAATCGCATTTTACTTGCAGAGCGCCCTCAAGGAAAATCAATGGCTGGTTTGTGGGAATTTCCTGGTGGGAAGGTTGAGCAAGGTGAGACTCCGGAAGAATCATTAATTCGTGAATTAGAGGAAGAGATAGGCATCTACATTTCGCCAAATAATTTATTTCCCTTGACGTTTGCAAGTCATAGCTACGAGGATTTTCACCTTTTAATGCCATTATATCTTTGTTATCATTACGATGGTGTAGTACAGGGGCGAGAAGGGCAAAATTTGGAATGGGTTTTTATTGAGGATTTAAGTGATTATCCTATGCCTGATGCTGATAAGCCGTTTATCCAGATATTGAAAAAATTTTTACTCTAATGTTAGATTTACATTTTAATGTATTTATGCAAAAGGAATGTTGTGGGGAGGAAAGGGATTCTTGTTATATGGGGCATTATAACAGAAGAGTTTTGTATTGTTGTATAAAAATTGTTTATTCATTTATTGTAATGAACTGTGCGATGTTTCTATATCGAAATTTTTATAGTAACACTTTGTATTTTTAATCAAAAATATTCCATTTTTTTTAAATTGCTTGAAGCAGTTATGAATAGATGTTTTGATATAGAATCTAAAATAATGATCTTATGATCATATATACAACTTCATATTTTAATCTTTAAGTTATGTGTTTTTTCAAGATATACTTTAATTTCCCATAATTAAGCGTAATTGATAGTAGGGATATGAATAATGACATTTAATTTTTTTATCAATTTAGCTCTGTTTGTTATTTTTTTATTATTGCTCTTTCAGAGTAGTAAAATCAAATGGAGTTTTTCTTTACGTGTTGCATTGGGTCTTATTTTAGGATTGGTTTTTGGAAGTGCACTGCATGTTGTTTATGGGGAGGGTGAAGAAACATTAGTAAAATCTGTTGAATGGTTTAATATTATTGGAGATGGTTATATTTCGTTATTACAAATGATTGTTATGCCATTGGTCTTTATCTCGATTGTTTTAGCAGTTTCTCGTTTGCACTCTGTTTATGATGTCGGTAAAATTAGTGTAGCTGCAATTTTCGTATTACTTTTCACAACAGCTCTTTCAGCATTAATTGGTATTTTTGTAGCTAATTTTTTTGGATTAACAACAGATGGTTTGATACATGGAGAAGAAAGTGCTTCTGCGGTTCTATTTCACCATACTTCTCGATTAGAAGGTATGAGTGCGCCAAAGATGATTTTGTCCTTTATACCTAAGAATCCATTTGCTGAGTTGGGAGGAATGAAACCAACATCAGTTATCAGTGTTGTTATTTTTTCAGTATTTTTAGGGGCAGCGGCTACTATTTTAAAGAAAGACGATCCCGATAAAGGAGAAAAAGCACTTTTATTTATTCAAGTTGCACAAGCTTGGATTACGCGATTAATTCGTATAGTGATTTCTCTAACACCTTATGGTATTTTTGCACTGATGACCAAATTTGGAGCGACCTCAAATATTGCAGATATTTTAAAATTATTGATTTTTGTCATTGCTTCTTATGTTGGTATTATACTTATATTTGGAATTCATGGTATATTGCTTGGTATATCAGGCATTAATCCATTTCGTTTTTTCAAAAAGATTTTACATGTTTTAGCATTTGCTTTTAGTAGTCGTTCAAGCGCTGCAAGCATTCCTTTAAATATTAATGCACAAACACAGAAGATAGGTGTACCACAGTCAATTGCGAGTTTTGCAGCCTCTTTTGGAGCAACAATTGGACAAAATGGTTGTGCAGGTCTTTATCCAGCGATGCTTGCAACCATGATAGCACCATCTTTAGGGATTAATCCTCTTGATCCTGCTTGGATTGCTAGCCTCGTTGGTGTTGTAACATTAAGCTCAATTGGGGTTGCTGGTGTCGGTGGAGGGGCTATTTTTGCCGCATTGATTGTGTTACCAATTATGGGGCTTCCTGTTACCTTAGTATCTGTACTCATTTCTATTGAGCCTTTAATTGATATGGGGCGTACAGCTTTAAATGTAAGTGGTTCAATGTTAGCTGGAACGATAACAAGTCAAATATTACGTCAAACGGATAAAAGTATTTTTGAAAAATAATCTTTATTTTGTGCTTACAGTTTTTGTGGTTATTTTTCTAAAATATTTGCGAGAGATACTTGAGCAGATCCTGGTTTCATAGGTTTTTGTTGACTTTGATGAGGTGCCCAACCAGAAAGCCAGATAAAAGAAAATTGTGCGCGAATGCGCCCATCTGGATCACTAAACTGTTGTGCATAAATTTCAGCAGCGCGGAGAAAGAAGCGCTTTGATACAGGGCGTCGTGAGCGATTGGTGAGTGCATTTTGCATTCCCATCGCTTTCAGATCATACATTAGATCAAACATTGTATTATAGCGTACGGTGATATCTTCAGTATCCACTACAGGTAAAGCAAAACCTGCGCGCTGTAAAAGGGCTCCTGCATCATGAATATCGGCAAAAGGGTAAATTCTAGGACTTGCTCCGCCATAAATTTCAATCTCAGCTTGTAGTAAGCATTCACGCAGTTCAGGGAGTGTACCAGCTCCAGCCATAACCGCGAGAAATAAACCATCTGGCTTAAGAGTATTGTTTATCTGACGCAAGATACCAGGAGTGTCATTAGTTAACTGCAGTGAAAGAAGTGAAACAATGAGATCGCAATAATGTTGAGGAAAATCAAGAACTTCTCTGTGGCGTAAATGAAATTTTGTTCCCTGCCTCTGATAGAGCGTGTCAGTTTCCACCTGCTCTATGGCACAAACTTTACCTGATTTTATCAAACTTTTTATCGCAAGATCAGTGTGACTATGTAAATCTAAACCCAATGTAAAGAGACGGTTAACAGTACTTAGCCGTCTATAAAGGTCTTCTGCCATATAAGATAGTAAGAAATCATGTCCTTTTTTTGCTATCTGAAAAGCCCGCTTGCGGTATTGCTCAATACGGTCATAATCGAAAATTAAGGAATGTGACACGTTGTTAAGTACTTTCTTTCCATCTATAATTGTAATATAGTAAATAATATTGGGGGAAATTGTGCGTTTATGCAAGCTATGTCAAAAGTTTATGGTATGGAAATAAACATATTGAGTATTATGTAGCAAGAGCACGAGAAGGTAACTATTTAAAAATATATCATTTGTATGATGGCGTAAATATCTAAAATAGAAAACATTATTTTATTATTGTTTCAGTTGCTCATTCACAGAATCGGTTAATGGCGGTAACGATGTTTGTTTTATTCGTTTATTCTATGTTATATGATGTTGAGAGATAATATAAAGAATGTTGCAAAAGTTGTAAGCTGAACATCAAGGTTGTGGAATAAAATAAACAACTCGTATTTTTAAATCATAAAAAAATTGTCCTTAAAGAATTATCGGTGAAGGGTGAATTGAATATAGATTCTTTTTGGTGAAGCGCATTATGCATATGGTAATTATTAAGCAGCCATATCCATTTCGTTAAATTTATTAATAAGCCTTTATAGAGAAGATCTTTTTCAATAATCCTGTAAAGGGGTGTAATTTTTATAGTTTTAAAAATGTAAAAACAATTTTTTTGTTTAAAAATGTTATAAAAGCTTAGATTGATGATGTTCCATTTGTAAAAAATGACTTTAAATGGTGGGGATATATTGGGTAAACTTATTGAACGCTTGATCACTATTTTATATCCACCAGTTTGTCTTGGATGTAAACAAATGGTTTCTGCGTATGGTACGACCTGTTCTGAATGTTGGAAAGATCTTCAATTTATTACAAAGCCTTATTGTCCTATTATGGGGATTCCTTTTATTTGCGACATGGGAGATAATTTTCTTAGTGGTGAAGCTCTTCAAAGCTCTCCACCTTTTTCACGTGCTCGCTCAGCTCTCGTTCATAAAGGAGTGGCACAAACTTTGGTAACGAGACTAAAATATGGCGATCATATAGAGTTGGCACCTTTTATGGCTAATTGGATGATGTTTGCTGGACGTGAGATTATTGATGATTGTGATGTTATTATTCCTATTCCGCTGCATTTTCGCCGTTTTTGGGGACGGCGTTATAATCAATCTGCTGAACTTGCGCGTTGTATTGCAGCAATGCGGAAGAAAATTTTTAAACCTGGCTGGCTTGTGCGTCGTAGGCATACACGTCCACAGGTTCATTTATCGGCTAAAGAGCGAAAGTTAAATGTATTGAATGCTTTTGAGGTTCCTTGTAAAGTTAAAAAGCATTTAAAGGGATGCTCTGTTTTGTTGATTGATGATGTCTTCACAACAGGTGCAACAGTTACAGCTGCAGCTACAGTATTAAAACGTGCTGGTGCGCGACAAGTTGATGTTTTAACATTTTCGCGTGCTTTAGGAGAGGTTATTGTTTTTCCTAACTCTTGAGAGAGATTTTAAATTAACTACATTAAAGGCTATTGGAGGGTCATAATAATGAAAGAAATTATACTTTATACACGTCCTAACTGTCCTTATTGTGCGAAAGCGCGGGATTTACTTGATAAAAAAGGTGTAAAATATACGGATATTGATGCATCGACTTCTCTTCGTCAAGAAATGATTATACGGGCTAATGGGCGTAATACATTTCCACAAATTTTTATAGGTGATTATCACGTAGGGGGATGTGATGATCTCTACGCTTTAGAAAAAAACAATGAGCTTGATTCGTTGTTAAAGGGCGTGCAATAGCTATAGTACAATATATGTTTACTTAAAATCTTTGAGCAAGAAGCAAATAATTGACGTCCATGTCTTTTGAACGATTCCAGCTGTCATTGAATGGATTGTAGGTAATGCCTATTTCATCAATGACAGTAAGGGCGTTTTCTGATAAAAAATTTTTAAGTTCATGAGGTTTGATAAATTTTTTATAATCATGAGTTCCTTTAGGAAGCCAACGTAAAATGTATTCAGCACCTATAATAGCTAATACCCACGCTTTCCATGTGCGGTTAAGTGTTGATATAAACATCAGTCCTTGAGGTTTAAGTAATGTTGCTGTGGCTGCTATAAAAAGATTAATGTCAGCAACATGTTCAACAACTTCCATATTGAGAATAACATCAAATTGTTCTCCTTCATTGGCTAACGCCTCTGCAGTAGTGGCACGATAATCAATAGAAAGACCATTTTGAGCTGCATGGATTTTTGCAACTTCAATATTCGTTGGTGCAGCGTCAGCCCCAATAACTGTAGCACCAAGGCGCGCCATTGGTTCACACAGTAATCCCCCTCCGCAACCAATATCAAGAATTTTTAAATTTTCGAAGGGTGTAAGCGAAATAGGGTCGCGATTAAATGCAAGACAGATTTTCTCTTTAATATAAGCAAGGCGTGTTGGATTAAATTGATGAAGTGGGCGAAATTTTCCTTGTGGATTCCACCATTCAGCGGCAATACGTGAAAAGTGATCAATTTCATTCTGATCAATAGTAGTATGTGTTTCATTTGTCATATTACTCTCCTTTTATTTTAATAATTAAGTCAGATGGATTTTATCTAAAGTCAAGGAAAGTTATTGTAAACATATTAGGGTTGCGCAAATGGTAGATATTCTATATGTCAAAAATGGTTTATTAGTACGTTAATAAAGTTTTACTCTCATTCTGATTTGAGAGAAAAAGCTTGAAAATAAGAGTATTATTAATGGCACGTATTGTCATGAAATTTGGTGGAACATCTATGGCGAACATTGAACGTATTCATAATGTTGCACGCCACGTTAAAAGAGAAGTAGATGCAGGCAATGAGATTGCTGTCGTTGTATCAGCAATGGCTGGTAAGACTAATGAGCTTGTTCAATGGGCGCATGATGCTTCACCAACGTATAAAGATACTTATGAATATGATGTCATTGTTTCTTCTGGTGAGCAAGTAACGGCAGGTTTATTAGCTCTTACTCTTAAAGGAATGGGAGTGAATGCTCGATCATGGCTTGGTTGGCAAATTCCAATTCGTACTGACAGTGCACATAGCGTTGCACGTATTACAAATATCGATGGGAACTTTTTAAGACAGTATTTGCAAGAAGGGCAAGTAGCAGTTATTTCTGGTTTTCAAGGATTAGCTCCAGATAATCGTGTTTCTACCTTAGGTCGTGGCGGATCAGATACAAGTGCTGTTGCAGTGGCTGCAGCTATACAAGCTGATCGTTGTGATATTTATACAGATGTAGATGGCGTTTATACAACTGATCCACGTGTAGAACCTAAAGCACGTCGTTTAACAAAAGTAGCATTTGAAGAAATGCTTGAGATGGCTTCTCTTGGGGCCAAAGTTTTACAGGTTCGCTCTGTTGAACTGGCTATGGTTCATGAAGTACGTACTTTTGTGCGCTCAAGTTTTGAGGATCCCGATGCTGTAGATATGAATGATTTGATAAATTCTCCTGGAACACTTATTTGCGATGAGGATGAAATTGTGGAACAACAGAACGTTACTGGTATTGCTTTTGCTAAGGATGAAGCCCAAATTTCATTACGTAGGCTTGCAGATCGCCCTGGGGTCTCTGCAGCAATTTTTGGTCCCTTAGCAGAAGAGAACATTAATGTTGATATGATAGTACAAAATACTTCTGAAGATGGCTCAACGACTGATATGACTTTCACTGTTCCCTCAGCAGATGTAGATAGAGCTGTTGCACTTCTTAAGAAAAATCGTAAAGAAATCGGGTTTGATGTTATCCAATTTGAAAGTGGTCTTGCGAAAATCTCTGTAATTGGTATTGGAATGCGTAGCCATGCAGGTGTTGCAGCTACAGCATTTAAAGCCTTGGCTGAAAAAAGCATTAATATTCAAGCAATTACGACTTCAGAAATTAAAATTTCTGTTTTAATTGATAGTGCTTACACTGAACTTGCAGTAAGAACATTGCATGCTGTTTATGGGTTAGATAAAAAGTAAACTTCTTATATTCTAAAAAACATACAAGTCTTGTATGACTTTTCATTATGTGAGGTCGTGATGACAGTCATTTCAGGCAATAAAATAGCTCTTTCATAAGAAAGAAAAAAATACGTTGCAATAATTCAAAGACATATGTTGCGGAATGGTATCTTCATAAATATAGATATAATTTTAAGTTATGAATCTAACATGATGTGATTTTCTTGGATTATGTTGGTGGCTGTACAGAAAATAGAGTTTATGAAATTTGCTCTGTTGAGATTTTATAATCTGACATGAGACTTTATAATAAGTGGGGAAATTGTTGCTGAGAATGAGAGGTCATGCATGGGTTGCTGCAGAAATAATCTCAACTTAAGGTACACACAAAACTTCTTTATATACCAATTTTATGAAGAAGATAGATTTTAAATTGCCTTTGTTATGGGAAGTATAGTCTGCTTATGAGTTAGTCAAACTCAAGTTAAGATGCCAAAGTTTCTCTTATAATTTTAATAAACAATGATCATGGGCAATTTGTTATTATTTTTATACATGTCTTTTTTATATTGTAACTTGTTTTAATTTAAATAATGCAATCAGATTAAAACATATTATTTTCTGCAAATGATGTACTATTTTTTGTCTCTTGTCTTAAATTGATGAGTAAAACTAAATAGACTTTTAAAATGGCATTAATTTTTATCTATCTAGAGGTGAGCAAACAAAATATTATAGATAGTTTCCTTGCCCTGTATCATTATAGCACAACCAATAGTGTTAAATTTCTTTAAAAAAAACGAGCATAATAAAAATTGTATAATGCCTAATTCATTGAGAATTACGAGATGTTTTTTGATTGCGCTTGATGTAAATAAGTCCATACCCAAGACCAATAAGAGCAGATAAACCAGATCCACAGAGCACTCCGATTTTTGCAGAGTCTAGCAGGACAATATTTTTAAAAGCAAGCATTGAAACAAAGATAGACATTGTGAAGCCAATACCGGCTAACGATCCAATCAATAATACGCCTGACCATGTTGTGTTAGGAGGTAAACGGCATAATCCTGATTTCACGGCTAGGTAGCTAGCAGTAATAATACCAAGAGGCTTTCCGACAAATAGGCCAATGATAATACCCAATACAATCAAGTATGATTTATCGACAGAAAGGTCAAAATTTGCAAAACTAACGCCAGCATTTGCAAAGGCAAAGATCGGCATTATACCATAAGCAACCCACGGGTGTAATATTTTCTGAACACGTATTACTGGTGCAATTATATCGCGTTGTCCTTTACGTATTTTTTTCAATGCAGTTGAGATATGATGCAAATCTGTTTTTATATTTTTTTCTTGAAGGATTTGCATTGCATTGCTGAGCACTATGAGTGGAGCGACCATGGTACGGGTAGGAAAAACTGGAGTCATCATACCTAAAATTACACCAGCCAGTGATGGGTGGACACCTGTTACCATCAACCCCCACCAGATGATCGCTCCTGGTAAAACATAAAGCCATGCCGATACAAGTCCAATCCATTGAAAAAACAATACCAGAGCAATACCCACTGCAGCGATGGTTAATCCGCTAGGATCAAGGTTGGTTGAATAGAAAAAAGCAATGATCAGAACCGCAATAATATCATCGATAATTGCTAAAGATAAAAGAATGATATGGAGGTTAGAAGGAACTTTTTTTCCAAGAAGAGCGAGAATGCCAAGAGCAAAAGCAATATCAGTGGCTGTAGGCACTGCCCAACCATAGGTATGTCCACCATTTAAGTTGAAACAGAGATAAATAATTGCAGGAAGACAAACTCCGCCTGCTGCTGCCACAATTGGCAGAATTGCTTGTTTAAAATTGGCAAGAGCGCCTTCATGAATTTCACGTCGAATCTCCATTCCTGCCACGAGAAAGAAGACTGTCATTAAGACATCGTTAACCCAGAAATGTAAATCCCATGAAAAGGTAAAATGGCCGAAGTTAAAACCAAGGGGTGTATGCCAAAAAGTTTCATAAAGATGTGAATATCGAGAATTAGCAAAAATAAGTGCAGCAGCTGCTGCTAGTAAAAGAACAATACCGCTGAGAGCTTCAATATGAAGAAAGCGCTCAATTGCAGAAAGCGCCTGATTTGTAACACGAGAAGCGCGATTTGGTAAACGCTTTGAAGATAAATCAGACATAAACGACTCCAAATATCGATAATTTCATTGATATATATCTCTTATACAAATCTTTATTACGGTATTTGTAATATCATATAAAAGAAAAAAAAAGAGAAATAAAACTCTTAAATTTATAGGTAAAATAATCGTTCCCTAGGGTAAAGATTCATTTTTGACGGTTAAATTTACTTTGTTCAAAATTGCTAACAGACCATTTTGTAAAACAGCTTGGAAATCAGGAAGCATAAGACCTCTGTTATCTTTTGCTGTTATTTTAATGATTAGTGTTTGCGGATTTTTAGCAAACTCACCAAAAGATTGTGAAATGTTCTCCGCTGTAGCATGATTCTTTAGTAAAATTTTAGGGCTTTGTGTCATTATTAAATAAAAATCGTCATAAAGTTCTTTTTTTAAATCATATTTATTATCATTAAATTTTTGAGCAAGATAAGAAAAAAGTTTGTCAATGAAACCAGCATCTGTATAGCGTATATCAACTTCGGTTATGCCAAAATTTTGTACAGCGGCAAGCATTGCATATTTCTTTCCAGAAAAAAGTTTTCCATCAATATTAATAATTTTGGAAAATATTTCTGCAGAACCAGCATTTTTTATATTGAAAGACATTGTATTAAGAAGAATTTCTCGATTTTTTTCATTGTAAGAAACATCAAGCTTTCCCGAAAGGTTAAGAGGTTCAAGATGCAATTTCTTTAAGAAATCTAGATCTTTTTCTTTCATTTTTTTAGGTAAAATCGACAAATTATTAAGAGAAAGTAAAAGTTTTTGAGGGATAGGTTGTTCCCACTGACTTGGTATTAATTGGAATGAATCAAACGTTGCCTTTAGTTGTGCTATATCGATAGAAAATTTATCAATTTGGGTATCAATTGATGTAATAGCGAGGAGAGCAGACATGAAAGCGTCATGTAGCGCTGTTTTTTGAGTTGTTTTATTATTTTCTTTTTTAGCTCTAAGATACGCTTTTATCAATTCTTCTGGTGTTTGTTTTAGAGGTTTCATTTTGAGACCAGATGTTCTAAATTTGCCAAGGGAGACAGAGACATTTTTTTCTGTTCCTTCAAAAACATCAATAGCCATGTTGTCCAGAGCAATGGGGCCAATAATGGTTTTTCCTTGATTATTGGTGTTACTTTTTCCAAAGAGGATAGAATAGGCATAGTGGACATCAATATTATGTGCTTTTATTATATCGCTTTTTGCTATTAAAGATGTTTTTTTGACACCATTTTCTACTGTCGCTTCAAGATTCAGTTTTTTGCCGCTAAAAGATTGAATGTGACCATTTTTTAAACCGTAAAGTTGAAAATCTTTTATCTCAATTTTTTCAGTTAATTTATTCTTATTTTCTGTAAAAATTAGTATATTTGGTGCTACAACCGATGAGAGTTTAACACGCATAATTGACTGTAAAAGGCGAGATGTAATTGTGGCATTTTTTTCTTTTAAAGATATGCCATTAATAGAAATTTTTGGAATTTTTACATGGATATTATTATGCGTGAAATAAACATCATAAAGTGTAAAAGCACCAGGTATAAAGGAAATAGGGGGACGCGCTGAAAGAGCGCCAATTCTAAGTGTCATATTAGCAGGTACTGGTATAATCACGTTCCTTAAATTGACTTTTCCTGTAAGGCTTACTTCAGACTTTATTGCTTGTATGGAGCGGCGAGCTAATTCTCTTTTTACAAAACTGTCAAGATGTGGTTTTGCTATGTAAAAACCGCCAATAACTATGATCGCCAAAATAGTAACCAATCCAATAATACATGCTAGCCAGTATTTTAGATTTTCTCTATATTCGTTATTAAAATTGACCATCACTTTTTCTTTCGTTTTTCGCACTATATATGAAAGTATAGACAAGTTTATTTCAAGTAACAATAAAGGCTCGTATATTATGGTGGATATGCATTAGTCCAACAGCATTTTATTTATATTCATTTAGCATGTAGATTAATTTTACCATTTTTTTCAATATGCTTTTATTAATTGTCATCGATTTTCTTGAGTTTCAGCATTTTATGAAAAAGCTATCATAACGTTTAGAATAAGAAAATGAATATGTGTTGATTGTGATTTTATTTATAGTATTCAATCATTTTTTGAACATATTCATGTTTGCTTTTGTTTTGTTGTTTTTTATGAGAATAGTTAAAAATAAAAGATATGCTGCTGTTGATTATAATTTAATGGGGAGAGGACGGATATTATGACAGTGGATCAAATAACAGCTTTTTTGATCATTGGTTTCATGATGGTTGTTTTTATTTGGGATCGATTTCGTTATGATGTTGTTGCCGTTTGTACATTATTGGTTTCTTGTATCGTTGGTCTGGTAAATCCGAAGGAAGCGTTTAGCGGTTTTAGTAATGATATTGTTATCATTGTGGGGAGTGTTTTTGTTGTCAGTACTGCTGTATCGCGCTCTGGTATCATGGAATTTATTATGCAGCGGATATGGCCAGATGTAAAATCGGTGCGTCTTCAGTTAGCTTTTTTGGTCATTTCTGTGGTATTATTATCAATGTTTGTTAAGAATATTGGTGCTTTGGCTATCATGCTACCGATCGCTTTTCAATTTGCGCGTCGCTCTCAGGTTTCGCCCTCTGTCTTTTTGATGCCCATGGCATTTGGTTCTTTGTTAGGCGGTCTTATGACACAGATAGGAACTTCTCCTAATGTTGTTATTTCAGCGATGCAAGAGCGTTTAACGGGAACCCCTTTTACCATGTTTGATTTCACACCAGTTGGTGTAGCGGTTGCTTCTGTCGGTGTATTATATTTAATCTTTTTTTCTTGGCGATTGCCTGTGCGTGTGCGTTCGGGCGCATCATTTGATGATGCTATTGATATTCGTAATTATGTTGCTGAAGTCCGTATTACAGCTAATTCGCCAATTATAGGGAAAACCATTGTTGATTTCGTTAAGCCGTCAGGCGGTGAGGTGATGGTAACTCAAATCATCAGAAATAAAGTATCTATCTCCCCATTGCCAGATTTTGTTTTGTCTGAAAATGATATCATTTTGCTAGAAGGTCCGCATACGGGAATGGATAGCGTGATTAATTCCGCTCGTTTATCATTTTCTTCTAATAGAACTATTCCCACAGGTGATAAAGACAGCGATATTGATATTATTGAAGCGGTTATCACATATAATTCTCCTCTCATTGGTATTAGTGCAAGAGAATTTTCATTATTTGACCGCTATGGTGTCAACTTACTTGCAATAAGTCGTCAACATGAAAGAGTCCGGAAAAGGCTTGGCGATATTGATTTTCATCTAGGAGATGTGATTGTTTTACAAGGGCAAGATGCGATTATCCCAAATTTTCTACGAGAATTAAAGTGTTTGCCCTTAGCCAAACGCAATATTACGTTTGGAAATTTGCGATATGGGCTCATATCTTTGGTTATTTTGTTCGTGGCAATTATTTTAACGGCTTTTCAAATCATTCCAGTTGCATTTTCTTTCTTTTCTGCAGCAGCTGCAATGGTTATTTTTCGTATTTTGCCTGCACGTGATCTGTATCAGGCATTAGATGGACAAATATTAGTATTATTAGCAGCTCTTATTCCAGTAAGTGAGGCACTAGAGAAAACAGGGAGCACAGATCTTATAGGTCATTGGCTTAGTCAATTGGCAGCATTTTTGCCACCATCTGGCGCACTAGCATTAATGCTGGTTACAGCAATGTTGGTAACACCATTTTTGAATAATGCAGCAACAGTTATGATGGTAGCACCGATTGCATCGAGTTTTGCTCATTCTCTTCATTATAAGCCTGAAGCTTTTTTGATGGCTGTTGCAATTGGCTCTGGTTGTGAATTTCTTACACCTATCGGGCACCAATGCAATATGCTGGTGATGGCACCAGGAGGATATCGTTTCAGTGATTATCCGCGTTTAGGTGCTCCACTAGCCGTATTGGTAGTAATTGTTGCAGTTCCAATGTTGATGTGGGTTTGGCCATTACAATAAAATAGTTGAGCAATTTTAAACTGTACAGTGCAGTAAAATGATTACTTGAATAGAATCAAATTTAAAAGATGCTTTAAAATTTTTGAGATTGTAATTTAATATTGAGTTTCATTATGAATATTCAGCAACTCTCTTGTATGCTAAACAACAATGTTTGTTTACTTCATCTCAAATCTTTCCGATTATGAAGTTTTGCCATTATCTTTTTGCTAAAATTTTGTATGACTTGGTTTCCCATTTCGATTTTAGAATGAAGGTTTTGCAAAATATAATATGATGCTGCTTGCAAGGAGATAAAAGATTATACGAATATATGTATATTCAAGGTTCGCATTACGAATAATAGTGTCAAGCTCGTAAGGAGTGACACTGAAAATTAACGTAATGATAACTTTCATATCTTTGCAAAATTAAATATTATGTAAAAGTGACAGCATAAATCAGGAAGCAGTTACATTATTTTTTTTATTGGTGTAATTATCGGATTTTGATTAATATGGAAGCATATTAATTTTTAAACTTGGTGGGCTGACAATTTGAAGTTTTTTAGTTAAATAAGGACACCATCTTTTATTTATGCGTAGAAGCGCAGAAATTAGATTTTTAAGGTATGAATATATGTCGTATGATAGTTTTATTGCTGAAGTAAATGCAGAGTTTCGTCAAGAAAAAGCTCTTGCTTTTTGGAAACGTTATGGACTTTCAATTATTATAGCAATTATTATTTTTATACTGACGATAGCAGTTTATCAAATTTATCACTATGAACAAATGAAGAAGTCCGGTCATATTGGTGAAATGTTTATGAAAGGTCTTGAGTTTGCGGATAAACGCGATTTTGATAAAGCATTGAAACAATTGAATGATACTAAAGAAACTAATTTTGGTGGATATCCTTTTCTTGCGCGTTTGCGTGAAGCTTCTTTGTTAATGGAGCAGGGCAATGCTATTAAATCAGTGGAAGTCTTTGATTCCGTTGCAGCTGATGAAAATGCACCACAAATTTTACGGAAAGTTGCAAAAGTCCGAGCGGCTTATATTTTAGTTGATACAGGAACTTTGGATGATGTAAAAGAACGCGTCGAAGATATGGCAAATGATGCTGATCCTATGCGTATGTCTGCAAGAGAAGCTTTAGGTTTAGCTGCTTATAAAGCTGATAAAATGGATGATGCAATTTATTATTTTCAAAACATTTCTGAGGAAAATCTTCAGGAATCGAAAATAACAGATAGGGCACGGATTATGCTTGAGCTTATTCAAGCTGAAGGTAAGGCAAACAGAGGATAAGCTGATGAGCTTTACCATTGCTATAGTTGGTCGACCTAATGTCGGAAAGTCAACGCTATTTAATCGTTTGGTTGGGCAAAAATTGGCTTTGGTTGATGATAAGCCGGGCGTGACGCGTGATAGACGTGTTCACGCAGCTAAGCTGCAGGATTTACGTTTTGATGTGATTGATACGGCTGGATTAGAAGAAGCAGGTGATCATACGCTTGAAGGTCGTATGCGCTCTCATACAAAAGCAGCTATCGATGAAGCAGACCTTATTTTATTTATGTTTGATGCAAAAAGTGGAGTAGTGCCAAGTGATATAAACTTTGCTTCATTAGTTCGTAAATCAGGAAAACCAATTGTGCTTGTTGCGAATAAATCTGAATCGAAAGCTGCCGCAGGGGGAGAATATGAGGCTTGGTCATTAGGTTTGGGGGAACCTTGCCCAATTTCTGCCGAACATGGTTTAGGTCTTTCGGGTCTTTATGAGGCAATTGTGAGTATTCTTAGCAAGGATAGTTCTTTTAAAGACGAGGAAGATCATCTTGTGACTCAATTTGCATCTGTTGATAATGATGTGGGGGATTTTGAAGAAGATGAACATGCGTATGATGAGAGCAAGCCTATTCGGATTGCGATTGCAGGTCGCCCAAACACAGGAAAATCAACTCTTATTAATAGTATATTGAAGCAGGATCGTTTATTAACGGGTCCTGAAGCAGGGCTTACGCGTGATTCTATTTCGGTAGATTGGGAATGGCGTGGTCGTCCTATTAAATTTTTTGATACTGCAGGGTTACGTCGAAAATCAAAAATTCAAGAAAAATTGGAAAAACTTTCTGTTGCAGATACTTTACGTGCCATCCGTTTTGCAGAAGTCGTGGTCATTGTTTTTGATGCCACTATACCCTTTGAAAAGCAGGATTTGCAAATTGCTGATCTTGTAATTCGTGAGGGACGTGTTCCGATCATTGCTTTCAATAAGTGGGACCTTATTGAAAATCATCGAACAAAATTGGCTGATTTGCATGAAAAATGCGCTCGTCTTCTTCCTCAAGTTCGTGGTTTGAGAGCTGTTCCTTTGTCAGGGCAATATGGTCAAGGAATTGATAGACTCATGGAAAATATCATGATGATGCATCGTGTGTGGAATCATCGTATTTCTACGGGAAAACTAAACAAATGGATTGAAAATGTTGTTGCGCATCATCCACCTCCTGCAGTTTCTGGACGTCGGTTAAAAGTTAAATATATAACACAAGTTAAAACACGTCCCCCTGGGTTTATGATTTCTTGTTCGCGACCTAAAATGATGCCCCAATCGTATTTGCGTTATCTTTCTAATGGACTGCGTGATACATTTGATATGTTAGGTGTACCAATTCGTATATCATTGCGAGCGTCTGAAAATCCTTTTGCAGAAGGTTCCAAAAAGAAGTGATTTTTAATTTTTTTTGATAGGTAAAATGTATATTTAGAATTGTGTTTTCTGATATTATTTTTTAATTATTAAGTTTTAAATTTGAAATTAATTGATCAATTCTATGGATATTGGCATTATTACCAGTACATAAAGGAAGAAGTATTTTTTTATTTAATCATTTTTTTGCCATTTTATCATAGAATGTAGGGTTATTGATTGGTAAACGAAATCTTCGCTGAGTATGGTGGTCTATGCAAAAAATAAATAATGATAAATCATGTCATAAACTTTGATGGTTTTTGCGGTATGTTACTGATATTATAGTATAAAGAGGATGTGCTTTAAAAAGTGAAGCAGTGATATAGTTGTTTTTTTATTTTGATTATTATCCGAAGACCCATTAGCAGCTAAAGCTAGTAAAATTTAAGTGAGTGTTTTGTATATATTTTTTATGCGATAAATTGTGATAGATTTATTTTGGCGACTTGACGAATAAATTTGGTAACAATATGTTGTACATAGTTTGTGAGATACATTTTGCTTTTTTATGAAGGGGCTAGTTATGGCAAAAGGTGATGAGCCTATTATGCCAAAAAAAGGTGCTGAAGAAAAAAGACATGGAGAGTATGTTGATTTAGAGGATTTAGAGTGTCGTAGTCGGAATTTAGATTTAGCTTTAATACGTAAAAAAGCATTAAAGAAGCGGGCTTCATATAATCAAGGAGGAGAGCCTCAAGGAAAGATGGCGTATGCAGTTGAGCTTTCGAGTGAATTTTTGGCAAGCGTTATTGTTGGCGTTGTTTTAGGATTGGGGTTTGACAAGCTAGTAGATTCAACACCGTGGGGATTGGTGTTTTTTCTTTTTTTTGGATTTACTGCTGGTATATGGAATATTCTTCGATCTGTGGGATATATGTCCTTCAGACAATTAGGAAAAAATAGCAAATCGAGCCAAGATAAAAGGGTCGATCAAAGGCCAAATGAATGAGGTTGAAGTGACATCGCACGCTCCAGATCCTGTCCATCAGTTTGAAGTTACACGATTAATTAAGATTTCCGCAGGGAATGTGGATTTGTCGTTTACAAATGTATCACTCTTTATAATTGCGAGTGTTGTTATAACTTCAATTTTTCTTTTCTTTTCATCATCAAGTCGTGGGTTAGTTCCAACGCGGATGCAGTCTATTTCAGAAATGGCGTATGAGTTCGTCGCCTCGATGTTGCGAGAATCGTCCGGTATACAGGGAATGCAATTCTTTCCGTTAGTTTTTTCGCTGTTTACTTTTATTTTAGTTGCTAATTTTATTGGTCTTTTCCCGTATTTTTATACAGTTACCTCTCAAATTATGATTACTTTTTCATTGGCGATGTTAGTGATTTTAACTGTGATTGTTTATGGTTTTTATAAGCATGGTGTTGCCTTTTTAAAGCTGTTTGTTCCAAGTGGTGTACCAGTTGTTGTTTTGCCTTTAGTCACTGTGATTGAGGTCATTTCTTTTTTTTCGCGCCCTATTAGTCTTTCGCTTCGTCTTTTTGCTAATATGCTTGCTGGTCATATTACTCTCAAAGTATTTGCTGGTTTTGTTGTCTCAATGATTGGGGCAGGAATCATGGGTATTGGCGGTTCAATTCTGCCGCTTATTATGACTGTAGCGATTACTGCTCTTGAATTTTTAGTTGCATTTCTTCAAGCTTACGTATTTACAGTTTTAACTTGTATGTATCTGAATGATGCACTTCATCCGGGACATTAATAAAATTAACAGTTTTTATTAAATAGTACAATTTCGCTTCAAAGGAGAATAATATGGAAATAGTGCTTGCTGCAAAATATATCGGTGCTGGTCTTGCGTGCTTTGGTATGGCTGGGACGGCTTTGGGTCTTGGAAATATTTTTGGTAGTTATCTTTCTGGTGCGTTACGGAACCCATCAGCAGCAGACAGTCAGTTTGGTCGTCTTGTTTTTGGTTTTGCTGTGACAGAAGCTTTAGGTATTTTTTCATTGCTTGTTGCCTTATTGCTTCTTTTTGCAGTTTAATTATTTTAATAAAGGATATGTCTGCTTTATTATGAGAGAGGTGGGCGTACCTTTATTGCTTAACGAAAAAACATTTGATTAATTGCTTTCAGTCTTTGAATAGAAGAGTTTAATCAGTTTTTTAAAGGATGAAATAGAATGTTTGTTTCTAACGCTTATGCACAGACCGCTAGAACGCTGGTAGAAAATATCAAAGATGCGGTAGAGCATGCAGAACGTGTATTTCCACCTTTTGATTTAGCACATTTTAGTTCACATTTTTTTTGGTTAACGATCTCTTTCAGTCTTTTTTATTTCTTTATTTCTCGTGTGATTGTGCCGCGCATTGGTGGTGTTATTGAAACACGTCGGGATCGAATTGCATCTGATTTAGATCAGGCAATGCGTATGAAGCAAGAAGCTGATATCGTAGTTGAAACATACGAGCGAAAATTAGCGGAAGCTCGTTTAAAAGCATATGACATAGCGAAGACTGCAGGTGACGAGATAAAAGAAAAGTCCGAAATTGAACGAAAGGAAATTGAAGAAAGTTTGGAGAAAAAGCTAACGGACGCGGAAGAACAGATCGCTAAAATTAGAGATCAAGCTATGCAAAATGTTGGTTCAATTGCTGAAGAATTAACTCTTGAGATTGTTAGAAAATTGATTGATGTCGATATCAATAAAGAGTCTGTTAATTCAGCTGTTAAAGCTGCAAGTTGCTAAGGATTATAAAAATGACAGATACTTTTTGGGCTTTGGTTGGGTTAATTCTTTTTCTAATTCTTTTGGCCTATTTAAAAGTTCCTGAGATGGTTGTGCGTCACCTTGATATGCGAGCAAAACGTATTAAAGATGAACTTGATGAAGCCCTTCGTCTTCGTGAGGAAGCACAAGAAGTTTTAGCTGAATATCAGCGCAAACATGCGGAAGCAGAGAAGGATGCGCAAGCGATTATTATTGCAGCTAAACGTGAAGTTGAAGCAATAGTTGCGGAGGCTCGTGCCAAAACGGAAGAGTATGTAAAGAATCGCAATAAATTGGCAGAGCAAAAAATTGCACAAGCAGAAGCTGATGCGGTACGTATGGTTTCTTCATCTGCTATCGATTTGGCAATTTCTGCTGCAAGTGTACTTATTGCGAAAGAATTAAATTCTAGTGATAGGGCTGATGAGCTTATTAAAAACTCTCTTACAAAGGAAGCCCTTATTCAAATGAAGAAAAATCTCAATTAATAACAGACATTTTTCTTGAATAATGTTGTTCTATAAGATTTATAGAATTTTTTAAGTCTCTATTTGTTCTAATTTTTTTACTAATTGTTTATGGTGATATAAGGTAAGATACCCTTACGTTATAAGTGCAAAGTCATCTAAAACATTCATGCAAGATCACTTTATAATATTTATAAAAATATTAGTCACTAAAATATTTAAAAGTGGCAAGATTCTATTTTACAGTTTTAAAACTGATGGAGCATCTATTTTAGATTACAAGTTTCGAAAAATTTGCAACTGATTGTGTGAGAGTATGAATGCGTTTAAGAAGAGCAAGACGATTAGCGCGAACATTGAGGTTTTTATCGTTTACCAATATTTTTTCAAAAAAGATGTCTATACATTTTCCAAGAGGGATTAAGGTGCTCAACGCAAGTGGGAAATCCTCTATAGTAGTGTAGTTGTCAACTTTTTCTTCAGCCTCAATAATTGCTTTATAAAGTTGTTGTTCTTCTTTTTCCATGAAAAGTTCAGGATTAATTTCATCCGTTATTGTGGTTTCTTTTTGAAGTTCACTTTCAAGAATATTCACAGTGCGTTTTATTGCGGTTAAGAGATTGTTTCCATCGTTTGTATTGATAAAGGTGATAAGCGCTTTGATACGATATGCAATCAATAAAAAATCATCAGCATTTTTATTTAATACAGCTTCAATAGCATCATAACGGATCCCCTCTTCTTTTAAATAAACTTTTAGACGTTCATGAAAAAAGAACAATAGATCTGATAAAATATATCTTACTTTTTCTGGAAAAATACTCTGTGAGTGTTCAGCTTTTATAAGACACGTTTCAGGTTTGTTTTTTTGCTGTAAAAAAAGATCTGCAGATAGATGAAAGAGTGGCATAAGATTAATATTCCACTGATGGAAAAGCATAAGCCTAATAATTCCTAGGGCTGTTCGTCTTAATGCATAAGGATCTTTAGAACCAGTTGGTTTTTCATTAATTAACCAAAAGCCAACGAGCATATCAATTTTGTCAGCTAGAGCAACTGTTACTGCGATGGGTTCTTGTGGAATACGATCCTTTGGTCCTTGTGGTTTATAATGGTCTTCTATTGCTTCAGCTATGCGTGGATCTTCTCCTTGAAGGAGTGCATATTTTCGTCCCATAATCCCTTGCAACTCTGGAAATTCTCCTACAATTTCTGTTTGCAAATCTGCTTTTGCGAGAATTGCAGCACGTTTAGCTAAAAGAGGATCTACTTGCATTAAAGGAGCAATTTTTTGTGCTAAAATAGCAATTCGTTCTACTCTTGCACCTTGGGTGCCCAATTTTTCATGGAAAGTTACATTTAAATGATCAAGCCGTGCCATTCTCTGATCGAAAGGTTTATTTAAATCAAGATCAAATTTTTTAGCAGAGGATTTTAAGTTTTGGATATCGGGTAAATTATGCTGGTCTGCTTGCCAAAAATAAAGTGCATCAGAAAGACGCGCGCAAACAACTCTGCTATTTCCTTTAGAAATTTCTTTGCCTTCATCATTTGCAAGAATATTAGAAACAAGAATAAAATGATGAGAAAGTTTAGTTTTTTCACCTTGTTTACGGGTGACAAAACATTTTTGATTAGCTCTGATAGTCAAGCGAATAATTTCTGGAGGAATATCAAGAAAAGATTTACTAAAATTACTCATAAGTACAACAGGCCATTCAACGAGTCCTGCGACTTCTTCTAAGAGAGAATCATCTCGCACTAATTCTAAACCGTTTGCAAAACAAAGATTTTGAGCATCTGCTAAAATAATATTTTTTCGTCTTTCTGCATCTAGAATGACTTTATGCTCTTCAAGCTTGGTGATATAATCATCGAAGCGGCGGATTTGGATAGGTTTTCCATCGCTTAAAAAACGATGACCATAGGTGAGATTATTACTTGTAAGAGAATTAATTGTAAATGGAATAACATGTGTTTCGCCAATTTCTGGTCCAAAGACGCAAAGAATATTTTGCAAAGGGCGTATCCATTTCAATGTTCCATTTTTTGCTGAATCTTTTCCCCAACGCATAGATTTTGGCCAGGGAAAATTGCAAATAATATCCGGCAAAATATCCGCAATGATTGCTTCTGCTTTTCGACCTTTTTTGATAATTTTAGCGATATAAAAATCACCCTTTTTACTATCATGCGCAATATGCGCTTCAGTAATATCATTTAATCCTGTTGCACGTAGGAATCCATCAATCACGTGTTGTGGTGATTTAATATTTGGTCCTTTTCGTTCTTCGTGTATATCTTTTGAATGTAAAGAAAGACCTCGTACATCTAATGTTAGCCGGCGCGGTGTCCAATATTCACAAGCAGCTTTATAGGTTAAGCCCGCATCGATAAGTTTATCTGTAACACGTTTTTTTAGGTCAGTAGCAGCTTTTCGCTGCATACGAGCAGGAATCTCTTCGCTGAAAAGTTCAAGAAGAAGATCGGACATTAGGCTTCTCCGTTAGTGTGTATTTGACCGGCTTCAGTGAGTAAAAATGCTTCGCCACACCGACGCGCAAGATCACGAACACGAAGGATATAGCTTTGTCGTTCAGTTACAGAAATTACACCACGTGCTTGTAAAAGATTAAAGATATGGCTAGCTTTAATACATTGATCATAAGCTGGAAAAACACACAGATGTAAATTACTTTCTTTATTTGGTGTTCCTGCTTCAAGAAGTGCAATGCATTCGTTCTCAGCATCAATAAAATGTTGATGTAAGAGCTTGGTGTTAGCAAATTCGAAATTATAATACGAATATTCTTGTTCTGCTTGCAGAAAAATATCCCTATAGCTGATTTTATCTTCTCCATCTAAACCATTAAAGTTCAGATCATAGACATTATCAACGCCTTGTATATACATTGCTAGACGCTCAAGACCATAGGTAAGTTCTCCAGAAACCGGAGCGCATTCAATACCACAGATCTGTTGAAAATAGGTAAATTGAGAAACTTCCATCCCATCACACCAACATTCCCATCCAAGTCCCCATGCTCCGAGTGTTGGGCTTTCCCAATCATCTTCAATAAAGCGAATATCATGAAGTTTTGTATCAAGACCGATAGCTTGTAGTGATTTTATATAAAGTTCTTGTAAATTTTGAGGTGAAGGCTTGAGAAGAACTTGGAATTGATAATAGTGCTGTAAGCGATTTGGATTTTTACCATATCGACCATCTGCTGGACGTCTAGAAGGTTGGACATAAGCGGTTTTCCAAGGACGTGGGCCTAATGAGCGTAAGGTTGTTGCAGGATGGAAAGTCCCTGCTCCAACTTCCATGTCATAAGGTTGTAAAATTGCGCATCCGTAATGGGCCCAATAATTTTGTAAAGTTAGAATCAGTCCCTGAAAAGAACGTGTGGGATTAAGATATTCAGGCAATTTCACGCTTTATACTCTTTGTTCAATAAAAAGATGGATGACAAAAGAACCTCAGTCTCCATTACTGTCTATTGTTTCCTATGGTGATGGTCAAGCATCGTTATTTATTTCAAACCAAATTTTAATTTTTCTTGGATTTTTTGAAAATTTTTCGGTTTCCCATCAATTGCATGATTCCATTGAAATACTGCTTCACGTTTGCGTCCAATTTGCCAATAAGCATCACCTAAATGATCATTTAATGTTGGATCTTCAGGTTGCAGTTTAACAGCATTCTCCAATATTGTTACAGCTTGGTTATACTGTTTAAGCTTATAATAGGCCCACCCCAAAGAATCCAAGATATGGCTATTTTGAGATTGTAACGCATAGGCTTTTTGCAGCATACGGAGGGATTCTTCAAGTTTTAGATCACGATCAATAAGTGAATAGCCTAAATAATTAAGAACTTGTGGTTGATCAGGAAAGAATTCAAGAGCTTTTCGCAAATCAGTTTCAGCTTTTGGCCATTGTTGCAAGCGCTCAAAAGCGATACCACGTTGATAAAAGAGTTTCCAATCTTCTCGTTGAAAGCTTGTTATTTGCGCAATGGCACGATTCATAATTTGAGCCGCTTCGGAAAATTTATTGTCTTGCATATAAATGGCAGCTAACGTTATTAAAATATGGCGATCGTTGGGAAATTTTTTATTTAATAATGTGAGTAATTTAATCGCTTCATCATAATTATTTTTGTGAGCAAAAATAAGCGCAAGCCATAGTTGTCCGTCTTTATAATAGGAAGAATTAGGAGATAAAGTACGATAAAGTTTAATCGCTTGATCGATATCATTCAGTTTTGCAGAAATAGTTGCTAATTGAAATAAGATTGCTTCATTTTGAGGGTATAATACTAGAGATAATTGTTGAAAAATACGTGCGATGTGCCCTGAACTTTTGTGATTAAGTTCTGTTCCAAAATTATATAATACTTCACTCGCTCCTTGCAGGGATGTTTTAACTAATCTTTCTAGAGGGGCGCCTTTTTCAATTTTCTGCCGGATATTTGTGAGTATTTCTCGATTTGGCAATAATTGTTCACCGTGTTTGAGAGTTTGAATAGCTTGTTTACGCATTTTATGACGCAATTGGAATGAAGCATAAGCTATAATAATACGTTCATAGGTATTAGGAGTGGTTATCGGTCCTTCTTTATTATTAAGTGCTTGAGTAAAATATTTTTTTGCATCCTGCGTACGTCCTGCTAAGTCGCTCATAAGTGCAAGATGATAATATATAAAGAGATTATACCAAGCAGGACCTTGAATTTTTGCAAGATTAGCTATTGCTTGAGATTGATTTCCAGATCCAAATTCTGCCCAAAAACTAATTAATTCGGGAATTGGGTTATTTGGTAAAGGGGGCGCTTTTAATTGTGATTGCAGCAGTTTTTTTGCACTTTTGTAATCTTTTTTGATAAGGTTTTCTATTGATAATGTTAAAGATACAAATGGAGTAACAACATTTTGTTTTTTCAATTTTTGAGCGTATTGAACGGCTTCTCTGAAAGCACCTACAGATAGCATCGCTTCGAGAATCTCTGTTTGTGTTTCAACGTTATCGGGTTGATAAGTGAGTGCCTGTTTAAAATAATTGATAGCTAAATCTGTTTTATTTTCATGATTTGCGATTCTTCCAGCCAAATATGCACCTGCAAATGAGCTCGCACTGGTAGTGGTATCAGTTTTGCTATAGGTAAGAGAGGGTATCAGCATGACACTAGCAAGCAAGAGAGTAAAAAAGCAGGATATTGTTGCACTGCGCATAGGGACAATCCTTTTTAAAATAATCAGTTATGCATACGGTTTATAAATCATATCTGATTACTTTATTAAAAATATTGCGATGATTGCAATGAATCAGTTTACACGGGAAATACAAAAGTCAACAGTTTCAACTAAAGCATTGCGAGCGGGACTTTCATCTATTGAAATAAGAGCGTCTATTGCACGTTTTCCGTAGACATTTGCTTGTTTTATTGTATCTGTAAGGCTATCATATTTTTTTATTAGCTGTTGGGCGTATGCAAAAGTTTCATTATTGCTATTGTTGTTTTCAAGTGCCTCTTTCCAGAATGCTTTTTCTTTGTCATTTCCTCGTGTATATGCGAGGATAACAGGCATTGTAATTTTTCCTTCACGGAAATCATCACCTATGTTTTTTCCCAAATCTTTAGTAACCCCACCATAATCAAGTGCGTCATCAATTAATTGGAATGCCAATCCTAACAATGTTCCATATTCGCGCAATGCAAAACGCTCTTCATGTCCATAGCCAGCGATAATTGGTCCAACTTCAGCAGCTGCTGAAAAAAGTGCAGCTGTTTTTGCATTAATGATTTTGAGGTAATCTGAAATATTTGTCTCTATATTTTTTGCTGCAGAAAGTTGCATGACTTCTCCTTCAGCAATAATTGCCGCAGCATTTGCTAAGACGGAGAGTGCTTCTATAGAACCAACATCAACCATCATTTTAAAAGCTTGCCCCAACAAAAAGTCGCCAACAAGTATACTAGCTTGATTTCCCCAAATTGTTCGCGCGGTAGATTGCCCTCGTCTTAGATTACTTTCATCAATGACATCATCATGTAATAATGTTGCTGTATGCATAAATTCAACTGCTGTAGCGAGCTTTATATGTCCATCATTTTGATAACCAAACATTTGTGCGGAGGCTAACGTAATCATTGGGCGTAACCGCTTTCCACCAGATAAAATAAGATGGTTGGAGATTTCGGGAATCATGTCAACATCTGATTTTGCCATGGAAAGGATGCACTGATTTACGCGTTGCATATCATCTTTGGTCAGATTGATGAGAGATTGGAGAGAAGTTTGATTATTTTTTATTTGGTCTAGTTTTGTGGCAGAACTCAATATGTTTTCTCCTAGAGGATTACAATGGATATGTAGGAATTTTATTTTATCCATAGCATAAAGGAGGGTTTGCTTCGACTCAAGTTTTGATATCACGTTAAAATGCAAATCTTGAAGATATTTATAAGAAATATTTTTAATAGGTGAGTAATATTGTTTTGAAAAAATAATCTCATGAAGAAACAATTGGTATGCAAAATACAGATTATGATAATGAATATTGGGCCTTTAAATGAATAAGATAATGGAGCATAATGACGAAACAATTGATGGATTTCACCGTGGAAAATTTTATTTAGTTCAGCCACGTTCACGTGGTCATCGTTCTGGCATGGATGCTATGTTATTAGCCGGGTTGGTTCCTAGCAATTTTAAGGGGAAGGTTATTGATTTTGGTGCTGGTGCTGGTGCTGCAGGATTAGCGGTAGCATCGCGGTGTCTAAAGGTACACGTTACATTAGTTGAGAAGTCAGCTTTTATGGTGTCTTATGCTCAAAAAACACTTATGCTAAAGCAAAATGAGAAGTTTATTGATCGAATTTGCTTGTTACAAGCAGATGTTACATCCAGAGGAAAAGCCCGTTTAGAGGCAGGTCTATCAGATAATGCTTTTGATTTTGTGATTATGAATCCGCCTTTTAATAATTCTTCAGATCGCAAGACACCTGATGAACAGAAATTGGAGGCGCATGTTATGCCTGAGGCTATGTTTGATAATTGGTTACGTAGTGCAGCAGCAGTTGTTAAACCAGGAGGGTATTTAGGGTTAATTGCACGTCCACAATCGTTGACCGATATATTGCATGCTTTGGAAGGTCGCTTTGGTAACGTTTGTATCATTCCTATTCATGCACGTGCTTTAACCGCTGCAATTCGTGTTTTACTTTATGCGAAACGGGGAAGCCGCGCAGCTTTATCTATGTTGCCGCCGTTGGTTATACATGAGGGCGATAGCCATGCTTTTTCACTAAGGGTTGATGCAATTAACAATGGACGCATAAGCTTGTGGGAACTTTTTTAACAATATCTTGTGTTTTTCAATTTATTATTTAAGTTTAGGACGAAATAAGTTTTAAAAAGGATGTGGATTTGAATGAATTGGGATTTTTAATTTGGGCTTTTGTTGGCACTTTTGTGGGAAGTTGTTTTTTTCGCTTTTGTTTTTCGTGCCTATTAAGTTGCTCTTAAATTTATATCCCTACCTAGTATATAAGGAAGTCTTGTTTTGGATAATATTATCAAAAATTTTATTTCAGATTGTTTTGGTTCCGGTAAACTCGAAATTCCCGTGGTGCGTCTTCATGGAGCGATTATGGATTCTACTTCAGTGATAGCGCCGCGCACGCTTTCGTTGAGCAGATGTGCTAATCTTTTAGATAAAGCTTTTGCTTATAAAAAAGCTCCAGTTGTTGCCATTATTGTTAATTCTCCCGGTGGATCGCCTGTGCAATCACGTCTCATCTTTAAGCGTATTCGTGACTTGGCAAAGGAAAAAAACAAACAGGTTTTAGTATTTATTGAAGATGTAGCCGCATCAGGTGGTTATATGATTGCTTGCGCTGGAGATGAGATTTTTGCTGATCCTTCTTCAGTTGTTGGCTCTATTGGGGTTGTTTCAGCTTCTTTTGGTTTTCCTGAGCTTTTGAACAAAATTGGAGTGGAACGTCGCGTATATACAGCGGGAAAAAATAAAGTTATATTGGATCCTTTCCAGCCCGAAAAGAAGGCGGGTATTGAGCATTTAAAATCTCTACAACTTGAAGTTCATCAAACATTTATTGATTTAGTCCAAGAGCGACGTGGAGAGAAGCTGTCAAATGATCCAGACATTTTCACAGGAATGTTCTGGAGTGGAAAAAAGAGCGTTGAGCTTGGGTTAGTTGATGGATTAAATGATGTGCGCTCTGTTATTAAGGAACGGTTTGGTCATGATACTAAACTACGGTTGATTTCTCCCCCGAAAAGTCTTTTAGGGTCTAGAGCTCCTTCAGGGATTACTGCGAATGCAATTTATACAGCAATTGATAGTGCAGTGATGGTAGCGGAAGAGCGAGCGCTTTGGCAGCGTTATGGTTTGTAATGAGGATGGTGATTCGGTATAATTTGATATATAGTAAAATGAGTTTGTGATATCGCTGATAAAAAGGGAGAGACTAAAAATGGTACGGATGATTACATCAAGTTTAATTTGTATTACAACTTTTTGCATGTATTGTTTGTTGAAGAAACAATTAAAGAAAAATATGCAGCATGTTTATAGTACAAAAGCTAAATCGCGGCATACAGAGGTAAGAGGTACACTGATAAAAGATCCTAAAACTGGTGAATATTACTTTAAATGATATCGGGCGTAGAAGCTTTGTTCAAAAGAAGTGTTTATGTATTTACACCTATTAAATTGAACTTAGCTTTGCATGTTGTTGGTCAGCGTGCTGATGGTTACCACTTATTAGAGAGTTTGGTCTGTTTTAGTTTGAGTGGTGACTGTTTGGTTTTTGCACCTTTTGGGAGCGAGCGTCTCACCTTAACGGGATCTTTTGCGCGTAGTCTTGTCTCTGATAAAGATAATTCAGTTATTCGCGCATATGATTTTATGTGTGAGGCATTTCCAAAATATGCGAAATCTGCATTTTTTAGACTTGTTAAAGTATTGCCAGTTGCTTCAGGAATTGGTGGGGGATCAGGTAATTCTGCTGGTGTTTTGAGTCTATTACGTCAGCAATGGAGAGTTAATTGTTCTTGTGAAAAATTAGCGAAAATGAGCTTAGTTTTAGGTGCTGATGTCCCCATGTGTCTTTTTGCACTAGAATATAAGCAACCACTTTTTGTTAAAGGAATCGGACAAGATATAACACGGTTAAAAGAGGTATGTTCTCTTGCAATGGTATTAGTAAATCATGGACAACATATTGCAACAAAAGATGTTTTCCAGGCTTTAGAAAAGCGTGATCATCCTTCCTTAAAAATTGATCTAGCAGCTTTAAAGACAGTTTATTCATTAGTTGAGGCTTTACAAGAAACGCGCAATGATCTCTTCATTCCTGCATTAAAAATTGCGCCTCGATTGCTTGAAGTTTTAGATGTATTGGATAAGAGCGGTTCTCTTTTTTCTCGCATGTCTGGAACTGGTGCAACTTGCTTTGGTATTTTTAAAGATAAGCAAGCAGCGCAGCAGGCAGCCCTTTTTATCAAATCAATGCATCCAGATTGGTTTGTCAAACCTATTATCACATTAGGAACGTTTTAAGTAAAAATATAAAAATCAGAAATTTTATTTATCCAATGATGTTGCACTATGTGATAGTCGAAGAATTTATAAAGTTTGCTTCTTTAGGTTTAGATTGCAGCATAAACACAAAGATATGTTAGATAATGAATATTGAAAAAATTGGATAGCTTTGAAAAGGTTTATCAATCCAATTTTTTTTGTATCTTTGTGAAAAATATAGGAAGTTTATATATGTTATTTTTTCTGTAAGACTTGCGAAAAATGGATAGTGGTGCAAAATAGGTGTATGTCTCATCAAATTGATAATCCATCAACTTTACTTAATTTACCGCTTAAGCCAAATTTTTTGTGCGAATTGGATTTGCAGGAAAAGGGTTTTTTTTATGTAGCAGGTGTTGATGAAGTTGGACGTGGTCCTCTTGCCGGTCCTGTGGTAACAGCGGCAGTTATTTTGGACAAAGATCACATCCCGGATGGATTGGATGATTCAAAAAAACTTTCTATTAAACAACGTAGTGAACTTTATTATAAAATTTTACAAAATGCATTAGCAATTTCAATCGCTAGTATTTGTTCCCATGCAATTGATCAGTCGAATATTCGAAAAGCAACTTTAGAAGCAATGCGCCGTTGTATTACAGGGTTATCAGTGCCAGCTGATTATGCACTGATTGATGGGCGTGATGTTCCTGTTCAGTTATCATGTCCAGCAACATCTTTGATTAAAGGCGATCAACGTTCAGTTTCAATTGCAGCAGCATCCATTGTTGCTAAAGTAACGCGTGATCGAATGATGGAATGTGCGGGAACAGTTTATAAAGAATACGGTTTCGAGAAGAATGTAGGTTATGCAACATTAGCGCATCGCACAGCTCTTGATAAATATGGGCCGATCGTTGGATTACATCGTTATAGTTTCGCGCCACTTAAAGAGCGCAAGGGTATATTATGACAATTTTACCTTTTAATAGTGCTTCAATAAAAGAAGCGGTTGCGCTTCTTAAACAAGGAAAGCTCGTAGCACTGCCGACAGAAACCGTTTATGGATTAGCTGGAGATGCAACAAATGGGAAGGCGGTTTCTGCCATTTTTTCCACGAAGAAAAGACCAAGATTTAATCCTCTTATTGCTCATGTAAGTAGTATTGTTATGGCAGAACATTACGTTGAAATTGATCCCATTTCACGTCGATTAATGGAAGAATTTTGGCCAGGACCTTTAACGCTTGTCTTACCTTTAAAGACTCATCATAATATTCATCCTTTAACCACTTCTGGTCTTAGTACATTAGCTGTTCGTTTTCCAGATAGTTGTTTTGCAGAAGTTGTGCAATATTTTGGTCGACCTTTAGCGGCTCCTAGTGCAAACCAATCAGGACGTCTGAGCCCTACTTCAGCTGAAGCTGTTTTTGCATCTTTAGGAGAATCTGTTCCTTTGATTATTGATGGAGGGGATTCCAAAATAGGACTCGAATCAACGATCATTAAAGTTTTTGATAACAGTATTTATCTTTTGCGTCCTGGAGGACTTGCAGCTGAAGATATTGAAAATGTTATGGGCAAATCATTAAAACGGTTAGACCAGCGAGCAGCAATTGAGGCTCCGGGTATGTTAAAGTCGCATTATGCGCCGAATGCTTCAGTTCGTTTAAATGTGCAAAAGGTGGAACATGGTGAAGCACTTTTAGCATTTGGTCCCAAGCGCAGTATAGGGGTTGAAAATGCTGTTTTTGTTTTAAACCTTAGTGAGAGTGGACAGTTAGAAGAAGCTGCTTCTCATTTATTTCAGTATATGAAACAGTTAGATTCGCTGAAAGTGAGGTCTATTGCTGTGGAACCTATTCCATCATACGGATTAGGTGAGGCTATTAATGATCGTTTAATACGTGCAGCAGCTCCAAAGGAGGAATGAAAATGGAGCAAAATTTGATTGAAAAATTTAGAGAAATTGTTGGTACTGCACATGCTATAACAGATCAGGCAGTTATTGCGCCGTATTTGATTGAAGAGAGAAGACTTTTTCATGGGAAAACTTCGTTGCTTTTACGCCCATCTTCTACAAAAGAGATATCATTAATTATGCAATTGGCTAGTCAAACGCGTACACCAATTGTGCCTCAGGGTGGCAATACAGGTCTTGTAGGTGGTCAGCAACCTGATGAAGTCGGTCGCAGCATTATTTTATCCATGGAACGATTAAATAAGATTAGATGCATTAATCTGGAGGGTAATTTTGCTGTAGTTGAGGCTGGAGTTATTTTACATAATTTACAGAAAAAAGTGGATGAAGTTGGTCGCTTTTTTCCTCTTTCTTTGGCTTCAGAAGGATCCTGTCAGATAGGAGGCAATCTTTCATCTAATGCTGGGGGGACGGCTGTTTTAGCTTATGGCAATATGCGTGAGCTTTGTCTTGGTTTAGAAGTTGTTTTACCTGATGGTCGAATTTTGGATGATTTGCGTTTTGTAAAGAAAGATAATAGCGGATATGATTTAAAAAATCTTTTTATTGGTGCGGAAGGCACTTTAGGGATTATAACTGCGGCAGTTTTAAAGCTTTTTCCAAAAATCAAAGGAAAAGCAGTCGCCTTTGTAGGACTACAAAGTCCAGCTAAGGCTCTTACATTTCTTTCTTTTGCCCAATGCTATGGGGGACAAATGTTAACGAGTTTTGAGCTTATGGGAAAGCTTAGTTTGCAGATGGCTCTAGATTATAACAAATGCGAGAAGTCTCTTTTTGAACATGAGCATGAATGGTACGTATTGATTAATATTTCATCGTTGAAGGGAGATGATGAAGCCTTATCTGCGTTAAATACTATTTTAGAAAAATCTTTAAAGGCTGAAGCGATAGAAGATGCAATTATTGCGCAATCATTAAAGCAGCAAGATTTTTTTTGGCAATTACGTGAAAGTATTTCATATGCACAAAAATTAGCAGGAGGATCTATTAAGCATGATATTGCTATACCCGTTGCTTCGATTCCTGATTTTATTGTTGAAGCAGCTTGTATAGTTGAAGAGATTGTTCCAGGTGCGCGAGTTGTTTGTTTTGGGCACATGGGTGATGGTAACTTGCATTACAATGTTACACAACCTGTTGGAGCTGATACCGCTGCGTTTTTGCAATTATGGTCACAAATGAATTATCGCATACATGATCTAGTGATGCGATACCAAGGGGCATTTTCTGCAGAACATGGAATTGGCCAGCTTAAGCGTGCAGAATTGCGCGCTTTCAAATCTCCTGTTGCATTGGATATTATGCAGAAGATAAAAAAAATGCTCGATCCTTTAGAAATTATGAATCCTGGAAAAATATTATAGTGCCGTGACATGAAATTTTGTTTCGTTTTTGTGTTTATATTTTAGTAACCAAAAAATAAACCAGTTGTTTTTTATTGAATCTTTTAATAATCCGATGAAAAAAAGATGGTAAAGGATGTGTGTTATTAAAAGATTGGGAAACTGTTATGGCTAATCAAGGCTTTAATCAGGCAAAAGCGGGGTTTGAATTTCGTTTAGATCCATGTCATTTGCCACAAGCAACGACATATTTTTCACCAAGAACAGGCAATAAAATGATTTGTTCGTTAAGTGAACACGGTATTTATTTTAAAACTGATTCTCCTTTAAGCAAATCGCATTCAGTGCCAGTTTATCATTTCAGAGGGATTGCGGCACGTACGGTAAAAACGCTTTCAGGAGAAAAAGCTGTTGCGTTAGAATTGCTTCATATTGATGACGAAGTTTGTATCCCACTTTTAGTTTCTAGAGATTTGAACAATGTTCTTCTGGATTGGCGATTATGGGCGGATACTTATGATCTTCCTATGCTTATGATCAATGAAGACGGTAGTGTTACGGTTGTCAAAGACCGCTCTGATTTACGTCAATTTTTTTATAAAACATGGAATTATAAGCAAAAATCACTTTTACTTCGTTATCAAAAATCATTAGGCATACGCTTGATCATTGCCCATCGGGTTATTATAAGTGATATTGATGCACATTAATTGCTCATACTGCGTGGATTGATGCAATTCATGAACCGTATTTTGTTATTGTCCGCAATTGTTGTTTAAGTATAAATAAAAATTATGGCTTATTTTATACAAAGGCAATAACAGCATATCGCCGTTTATTTTTTAGACGCGTCAACGTAGAGTTGTTTATAAAAAGTGATGCGTAAACGAATCTTTAAAGAAACATAAGCCAAAACAATGGCATAGTTATAGTTTGCAGTCTCATATCCAGAATAATTTTCTTTTTCATATATTTTGTGATGAGTATGAATTTTTCAAATTTTAGCGATTTTTTTTGAGAAAAATGCACTGTTTTTCTAAAAGCTATTAAAATATATAAGATTGTTATAAAAATTATAGCTATGTTATCATGTAATAAAATAATGAGAAGAAGACTCAAAAAGTTTATTTTTCTCGCGCAATAGCTCGCCATCCTATATCACGTCGTACAAAACCTTCTGGCCAATCGATACAATTAACAGCTTCATAGGCACGTTTTTGTGCATGTGTAACAGTTTTTCCTGTGGCTGTTATATTTAAAACACGCCCACCGTTGGCAATTAATTCTCCATTGCATAATGTCGTTCCAGCTTGAAAAATTTTTACATCAGGAAGTGCGCTTGCCTGATCAAGATTGCGGATAACAGAGCCTTTTTGGGGAGAATCTGGATATCCTTTTGCTGCCATAACAACGGTTAAAGCTGTTTTTTCAGACCATTGAAGAGATTTTTTTTTCAGGTTTCCTTGAGCAGCTGCAAGAAGCAGTGGTAAAAGATCCTCGTTTAATCGCATCATTAAAACTTGACACTCAGGATCACCGAACCTTACATTAAATTCAATTAGTTGCGGTCCTTGCTTGGTTATCATTAATCCAACGAAGAGGATACCTTTAAAGGGAGCTCCCATTTCGCTCATGCTGCTTAAAGTTGGTTCAACAATTTCTTTTAGGGTACGACTAATCATTTCTTCTGTCATGATTGGTGCTGGAGAATAAGCCCCCATACCACCAGTATTAGCTCCGGTATCACCATCACCAACGCGTTTATGATCTTGCGCAGACCCAAAAGGAATCGCGGTTTTACCATCACAAAGACAAAAGAAGCTTGCTTCTTCACCTTCAAGAAAAGCTTCTATAACAATTTTTGTTTTTGTATTGTCAGTGGTATTGTTAAGGTAGGCATCAACAGCATTATATGCCTCTTCTATTGTTGTTGCAACAATAACACCTTTCCCAGCGGCTAACCCATCGGCTTTGATGACAATGGGAACACCTTGTTGACGAATGTAATTTTTAGCTTTTAAAGCGTCATTAAAACATTGGTAAATTCCTGTAGGAATGCTATTTTTATGGCATAAATCTTTTGTAAAAGCCTTTGAACCTTCTAATTGAGCAGCTTTTTGAGTCGGTCCAAATACGCAGATGTTAGCGCTATTAAGAGAATCAGTTATCCCTGCAACTAATGGTGCTTCTGGTCCAACGATGACAAGATCAATGGAATGTTTTTTACAAAAATCAATAACGAGAGAGTGGTCATTGATGTTCAAATCAATATTTTCACCCAATTCCATTGTTGCAGGATTTCCAGGAGCGCAATATAATTTTTTTAGTAGTGGTGATGCTGCTATTTTCCATGCTAAAGCATGTTCTCGTCCACCTGAGCCAATAAGAAGAATATTCATTGTTTGCTCCTACTACAAAGAGATAATTAAATCAGTTTTTTCTTGTCATAAGAATGAAATGCTTTTATCGCAAGACAAAAGGTGAAACTATTTTATGAAAAAAAAGAACAATATTACACATATTCAATCTTGTAAGAGCCAAGGGCGGGTTATGGATGCATCTTCCAGACAATGGGTCTACAATTTTCTTCCATGTTCTTTATGGTTTTATGCTCAATTGGCACGTTGGGATCGTCCAGTTGGATGGCAATTGTTGATGTGGCCTTGTTTTTGGTCAACAACTATGGCTTTTCTCTCTTATAACACGCTTCAATTATCTCTTTTATCAACGTTAAGTAATTGGCTCTGGTATCTTTTTCTTTTTTTTATAGGGTCTGTAGCTATGCGAGGTGCAGGGTGTACTTGGAATGATCTTATTGATCATAAAATTGATTCTCAGGTTGAACGAACGCGTTCTCGTCCATTGCCAACAGGTCATGTGAGTCGTTTTCAGGCTAAAGTTTTTATATTAGTACAATGTTTGATTGGTTTAGGCGTTTTATCTCAATTTAATTTATTTAGCTTTTTTCTAGGCATTTCATCATTGATAGCTGTTGCAATTTATCCTTTTATGAAACGCCTGACATATTGGCCTCAATTTTTTTTAGGTGTTGCGTTTAATTGGGGGGCCTTAATGGGATGGGCGGTTGTGTATGGAAGTTTGAGTTGGGCACCTATCTGCCTTTATATGGGATCTATATTGTGGACGATAGGGTATGATACAATTTATGCGCATCAAGATAAAGAGGATGATGCTGCTGTTGGTGTACGCTCTACAGCACTTTTGTTTGGAAAAGGTACTAAGCGTGTGCTGGTATTTTTATATAGCGGCTTTGTAGTATTGGTCAGTTTAGCATTTTATTTATCGCAAGTTCCTGTACTTAGTTTTTTAGGACTTTTTATTGCGAGCATTCATATGTTTATTCAAATTAAAGTTATTGATATCGATGATAGTTCACAATGCTTGAAGCTTTTCAAATCTAATTCATTTGTTGGTTTTTTGATTTTTGCGGGCTTGGTTTGTGGTGGAATATGGATGGTATTTTTTCCTACAGCTTAGCAATGGAAAATAAAAATATATGTAATGTAGTGCTGAAAAACGATTTTAAGCATTTCACATTTAAAATTTCTTTGTCCTAACTTTAGAAACTCTTTTTTATAAAAAACGAATTTTCGTTGGTTTTAGGATTTTAAAAAGAGTAAGTTAGTAATAGATCTTTATTGGAATGTATGAATCAACAATTTTTAATATAGCAGAATAAGTTTAATAAAAGTTGCCAATTTTCTATATTAAGCTAGCCTAAAATATTCTGAGCATATTTTATCGCTTTATATTCAGTTCTGAGATTTTTTCTGGATCAGTATCTTACTTGAATAATTTTGCGACTATAATGCTTATCTAAGCATGATAAGATAATAGGAGAGTAAGCAAAAGACTGTTGTCAATAAAATTTGTTCTGAGGATGTCTTTCTCTAATTTAAAATGAAAATAATGAGTTAACCTTATTTTTTAAAGAGTATTTTAATTATTATACAGAATAACGACTTTATTTTTTAAATTTTAAAGGATTAGGGATAGAGTTTTTTTCTTTGCCAATTAACGCAATCAATCGAATCGCGTGTAAATAATGTGCGATCATGTAAACGAAACGGACGATCGCTCCAAAATTCTATAGAAAGAGGTTTAACACGGAATCCGGACCAATAAGGTGGGCGCGGGATATTACCTATAGCGTAACGTGCGGTGTATTTAGCAATTGCTTTTTTAAGGATAAAACGGTCTTTTAATGGTTGAGATTGTTTAGATGCCCATGCACCAATTCGGCTACCTCGTGGACGTGATTGGAAATACGCATCTGCTTCTTGGCTGTCGACTTTTTCGACAATTCCTCTAATTCGAACTTGACGGCGAAGAGATTTCCAGTGAAAACATAAGGATGCTTTCATTGATTTTAAAATTTCTTGTCCTTTGCAGCTTTCATAGTTGGTATAAAAAACAAAACCTTGAGAGTTAAAATCTTTAAGAAGAACCATTCGAACATTTGGTAATCCTGTTTCATCGACTGTTGCTAGTGCCATAGCATTAGGGTCATTTATTTCGCTCATTGTTGCCTCTTCAAGCCAATTGGCGAAAAGTGTAAAAGGTTCTTGTATTTCGCAGTCTGTTTGTATTTCTTCGGTCATAAGTTCTCCAAATATTAATCAGCGAAAATAAGGTATTTTTGGTTTGTATTCACGTATTTTCTTATCAAAAGGTATAAGTCGTTGATACTGTCTTTTTCTATAAAGATAATGCTATCATATTATTTTTACTGTGTTTTAATAATTTTTGTCTTTAGTGCAAAATGCAAAGAACTATATTAAATATAAAAAAATATTTATTTTATCTGGTATTTTAATTTCTTTATAAACATATACATAGGGGAAAGTATTCTATAAAATAGCTGATGAAACTGTGAGGAATATTGAGCAATATATCATTTGTTGATATTTTGAAAATGGAAGGACTGAAAAGAGGATAATATGCGTGATCCCTACACAGTTTTAGGTGTTGAGCGTACTGCTAAACCGCAAGAAATTAAATCTGCATTCAGAAAATTAGCAAAGAAGTATCATCCAGATCATAATATGAATGATGCAAAAGCTAAAGAAAGATTTTCTGAAATTAATCAAGCTTATGAAATTCTAGGTGATAAAGAAAAAAAAGCGCAATTTGATCGCGGTGAAATTGATATGGAAGGAAAACCGACTTATCAAGCTTATGGTGCAGGTGGAAATTTTAGAGGCGGGTCTAATCCTTTTTCAGGGGGGGCAAGAGGATTTGATTTTGGATCATCAGGCGGGGCAAGTTTTGATGCAAGTGATATTTTTCGTGATCTATTTGGAAGAGGAGAAAGTTTTTCAAATTCTTCTCATTATAATCAACCTCAACAAGGCGCTCATGTTCGTGCCAGCCTTACGGTGACATTAGAGCAGATAGTTGGTGCGGAAAGGGTGGAAGCTGTTTTCCCGAATGGAAAGAAATTAAAAATTAAGCTCCCCGATTATGTTGAAGATGGGCAGACTATTCGTTTAAAAGGTCAGGGGGAAGAAGTTGCTTATGGCAAAGCAGGCGATGCTTTGGTAACTATTCATATTCAAAAGCATCCTCGTTTTCGAGTTGAAGGAAGAGCACTCCATCTTGATTTACCAGTTTCTCTTAAGCATGCAGTTCTAGGAGCGAAAGAGGAAGTTGAGACTTTAGAGGGACGTGTGGTTTTAACTGTTCCTGCATGGTCAAGTTCTGATCGTATTTTACGGTTAAAAGAGAAGGGACTTCCTTTAAAAAACGGAAAAAGAGATGATCTTTATGTTCATGTTCGTATTATGTTGCCAGAAGGTGGAGATGCAAAATTAGAACAATTTTTGCGAACGCAGGAAGATTAATTTTAAAACTATACAAAAATGTAGTTAAGGTGTAGTTTCTGTTTGATTTTAAACCAATTACTTGAAGAAAAGATTAACCTATGTCATAGGCAGGTAATATTATTAATTTGAAGTAGTAATGGGGCAGGATTGATGGCTAATGATGGTGGTTTATTGCATGGCAAGCGTGGTCTGATTTTGGGACTTGCCAATAATCGCTCTATCGCTTGGGGGATTGCCAAGGCGGCTAGTGCAGAAGGAGCGGATCTTGCTTTTACGTATCAAGGTGACGCGATGAAAAAGCGTGTCGAGCCTTTAGCTAAGGAAGTAAAAGGGATCGTTTGTGGTCATTGTGATGTTTCGAATAGTGCATCTATTGACGCAGTTTTTGAAGAAGTAGAAAAAAAATGGGGTAAGCTGGATTTTTTGGTTCATGCTATTGGTTTTTCTGATAAAGATGAATTAAGCGGTCGTTATGTTGATATTAGCGAAGCGAATTTTATGATGACCATGAATATTTCTGTTTATTCTTTAACCGCTCTCACAAAGCGCGCAGAAAAATTAATGCCAGATGGTGGTTCAATTTTGACGCTGAGTTATTATGGTGCAGAAAAGGTTGTCCCCAATTATAATGTGATGGGAGTTGCTAAAGCGGCTCTTGAAGCAAGTGTAAAATATTTGGCAGTGGATTTAGGTCCTAAGAATATTCGCGTTAACGCTATATCCGCTGGACCAATTAAAACATTAGCTGCTTCCGGTATTGGTGATTTTCGTTATATTTTAAAGTGGAATGAATATAATGCTCCCTTACGTCGCACAGTGACAATTGAAGAAATTGGTGATTCAGCTCTTTACTTTCTCTCAGATTTATCTCGTTCTGTTACAGGTGAAGTGCATCATGTTGATTCGGGGTATAACATAATAGGTATGAAAGCTGTTGATGCACCAGATATCTCTGTCATTAAAGAATAGGATTTAGTTTATAAGGTTTGATTTGACAAAGGAAGGTTGATCAAACTTATTGTACAATGATTTGTTATGGGGTCTGTGTTATGTACGGTCCAGCATATGCTATAGTTGTGTACATTTGACAGAGGAACGGGGACATTTTTTATGTCACATAATACATTTGGTCATTTGTTTCGTGTAACAACATGGGGTGAAAGTCATGGAGCAGCTATTGGTTGTGTTATAGATGGTTGTCCTCCGGAGATTGTTTTTACTCTTTCAGAGATTCAATGTTATCTTGATAAACGCAGACCAGGACAATCAAAATATACAACACAACGTCAAGAGTTGGATCAAGTTGAAATACTTTCAGGCGTTGTTCCTCAGGATGATGGAGCAACATTAGTAACAATAGGTACACCAATTTCTATGTTGATTCGAAATACAGATCAGCGGTCTAAAGATTATAGTTCAATTGCTCGCCAGTATCGTCCAGGTCACGCAGATTATACTTATGATATTAAATATGGTATTCGTGACTTTCGGGGAGGAGGACGTTCTTCAGCGCGTGAGACAGCAGCACGTGTTGCAGCAGGTGCTCTCGCACGTAAAATTGTTCCTAACCTGCGTGTAAGAGGAGCTGTGATAGCGATTGGTCCTTATAATATTAACCGTGATCGTTGGGATTGGTTAGAGGTTGAGAACAATCCTTTTTATATACCTGATGCAGAGATGGTACCCTTTTTTAGAGATTATATTAATAAGCTACGTAAAGATGGCTCATCTGTTGGTGCTATTGTTGAGATCGTTGCAGAAAATATTCCAGCAGGATTGGGAGCACCTATTTATGCAAAATTGGATCAGGATATTGCATCATTATTAATGTCCATTAACGCGGTTAAGGGAGTTGAAATTGGTGATGGGTTTGCAGTAGCTCGTTTAAGAGGAGAAGAGAATGCAGATGAAATGCGTATGGGAAGTGATGGAAAACCACTTTTTTTATCGAATCATGCTGGTGGTATTTTAGGCGGAATATCTAGCGGACAGCCAATTATTGCTCGTTTTGCTGTTAAACCTACTTCATCAATTTTAACACCTTGTCGTTCAGTTGATATTGATGGGAATGATGTAAACGTTGTAACAAAGGGACGTCATGATCCGTGTGTTGGAATCCGTGCTGTTGCTGTTGGTGAAGCGATGGTCGCTTGCACTATTGCTGACCATTATTTAAGACATCGCGGCCAGGTTGGTTAATTCGAGTGGTGAATAATGAAGTATGATCAAAAAAAAGTTGTTTCTGCTATTCAAGCTTTTGAACGCGGTGAAATTGTTGTGGTTACGGATGACCATGACCGTGAAAATGAAGGTGATTTAATAGTTGCTGCTGTGCATTGCACGGAAGAAAAGATGGCATTTATTATTCGCCATACAACTGGTATTATTTGTACCCCTATGCCCAAAAAAGAAGCGCAGAAATTTAATCTGACTCCTATGGTATCAGATAATGATTCGGTTCATTGCACCCAGTTTACTGTTACTGTTGATTATAAATATGGGGTAACGACGGGGATTTCGGCGCATGATCGCGCATTGACTGTTCGTAATCTTGCTAATCCAAATGCTAACGCAAATGATTTTTTTCGTCCAGGACATATTTTCCCTTTGATTGCGCATGAAGGGGGGATTTTTATGCGCTCGGGGCATACAGAAGCAGCTGTTGATTTATGTAAATTAGCTGGGCTCCAACCTGTTGGTGTTATTGGCGAATTGGTCAACGATGATGGTAGCGTAAAACATGGAGACGAAGTCAAAAAATTTGCACAAGACAATCAATTGCATATGATCACTGTGGCAGATCTGATTGCTTATCGTCAACGTACAGAAATAGTGGTTAAGCGTGTTGGAGAAACTCGTATTGAAACAGCGATAGGACCAGCGGTTGCTCAAAGTTATCAACTCCCCTGGGAAACAATTCAGCATGTTGCGATTATTTTTGGTGATATTGATGGTGGTAAAAATATTCCCGTGTATTTGCATCGTGAGAACATTATAAAGGGCTTTTTTGATCAATCTTTAAGTATGACAACCGTCATGCAGCGTATGATGGAAAAGGAAAAACGTGGTGTTTTCATTTATTTGCGTGAAGATTCTGTCGGCATTGGTCTTCAATTTGCTGTTGACAAGAAGCAAATGGCAATGACAAGACCAGAAAATCATATAGAGGCGATCAAACGTGAGGAAGAATGGCGTCAAATTGGTTTAGGATCACAAATTTTAAAATGTTTAGGAATTAGTTCCGTTATTGTTTATGATTCTAAAGAACGTTATTATGTAGGCCTAGAAGGTTTTGGAATTCGCATATCCAAAACTGATATCTTGTGAGGATTATATGAAACAAGAAATAAAAAAAGGAGATATTGCGGCATTAAGTTTTGAGGAAGCTCTTCAGCAACTTGAGGTGATTGTCGAAAATTTGGAACGAGGGGATGTTCCTTTAGAGCAATCAATTGATATTTATGAGCGAGGTGAAGATCTTAAAAAACATTGTGATAAACTCTTGAAAGCGGCTGAAGCTAAAGTTGAAAAAATTCAGCTTTCAGAAGGAGGTTCTCCAGAAGGTGTAGAGCCACTCGATTCTGAATAATGTTGATGATTTTTGGATATTTATTTTAAGATTAGAGACGAAATTATCTCATTTATAAAAAATAAGTTTATGGATTTTTCATTTTAAAATGGAAAAATTTGTAGATAATTTTGAGTATATAAAATATCCCAGTAGAAAAGCAATGCGCACATTATGGATGGAAGAATATAAAATACATATATGTTTTTTCTTCCATTAATATAGTATAAGGAACTTTTTTTGTCTCAGATATTAACGCCACTACTTGATCGTATTTGTTTCCCACAAGATTTGCGAGCATTGCCAGAGGCTGATTTAAAACAGTTAGCTGAGGAGTTGCGTGCTGAAACAATTGATGCTGTTTCTGTAACGGGTGGGCATCTTGGTGCAGGGCTTGGCGTTGTTGAATTAACAATTGCGCTACACTATGTTTTTGATACACCTGAAGATAAAATTGTCTGGGATGTAGGACATCAAGCTTATCCGCATAAAATTTTAACAGGTCGTAGAGATAAAATTCGCACATTGCGCCAAGAAGGGGGGCTATCAGGTTTTACAAAGCGTTCAGAAAGTATATATGATCCATTTGGTGCGGGGCATTCTTCTACCTCTATTTCAGCCAGCCTTGGTATGGCGGTGGTTAATACTTTAAAAGCAGAAAAAAAGCGGAATATCATTTCTGTCATTGGTGATGGCGCGATGTCTGCTGGTATGGCGTATGAAGCGATGAATAATGCTGGTGCTCTGGATGCGCGTTTGATTATTATTCTTAATGATAATGATATGTCAATTGCACCTCCTACTGGTGCTATGCGCGCTCATCTTGCACGGTTAGTTTCTCACCCTGCTTATCGTAGTTTGCGTGAACGAGTGAAGGTATTTGGCCAAAAGTTACCCAAGTTCTTTTTAGATCAAGCGCATCGCTCGGAAGAATTTGCAAAAATGGTTTTGGTTGGAAGAACTTTATTTGATGAGCTTGGTTTTTATTATATTGGCCCAATAGATGGGCATAATTTAAATCATTTGTTACCTGTTTTAAAACATGTGCGTGAATATTCTAATGGCCCTGTTTTAGTACATGTGGTCACTCATAAAGGGAAAGGATATGCACCTGCGGAAGCATCGTCTGATAAATATCATGGAGTTAATCGTTTTGATATTGTAACAGGTAAACAGGTTCAAGCACAAAGCAAAGCTCTTTCCTATACTAAAGTGTTTTCTCAAGCTTTAATAGAAGAAGCTACCCTTGATGATAAAATTGTTGGTATAACTGCAGCAATGCCAACAGGGACAGGTCTTGATGCTTTTGCTAAAAAGTTTCCCAGCAGGATGTTTGATGTTGGTATTGCTGAGCAGCACGCTGTAACTTTTGCTGCGGGTATTGCCTGTGAAGGGTATAAGCCTTTTGTTGCAATTTATTCTACTTTTTTACAGCGTGCTTATGATCAGATTGTGCATGATGTCTCAATTCAAAAATTGCCAGTACGTTTTGCAATTGATCGGGCAGGTTTTGTTGGTGCAGATGGCGCAACACATGCTGGAAGTTTTGATATTGTTTTTTTAACGGCTCTTCCTGAATTTGTGGTGATGGCTCCTTCTGATGAAGTTGAGTTGATGCATATGGTGCGCACGGCAGCAGCTTATGATCAAGGACCTATTTCTTTTCGTTATCCACGTGGCGAAGGTATTGGTATAGATTTGCCACAGCGAGGTGAATTACTTGAAATCGGAAAAGGACGCGTTTTGCGTGAAGGGAATAGGATCGCTCTGGTTTGTTTTGGAACACGGTTATCTGAAGTATTAGTGGCAGCAGATAGATTAGAAGCGGAAGGATTATCTACAACTGTTGCTGATGCACGATTTGCAAAACCTTTAGATAAAGATTTAATGCGTCGTTTAGCACGTGAGCATGAATTATTGATAACAATTGAAGAAGGCGCGATTGGTGGATTTGGCGCGCATTTATTACAGTTTTTGGCACAAGAAGGGCTTTTAGAGAATGGTTTAAAAGTTCGCACATTAAAACTTCCTGATGAGTATTTAAATCACGGTTCACCCGAAAAAGTTCTTTCACGTATTGGGCTTGATGCTGTTGGTATTGTCAATACTGTCCTGTCTGTTTTGGGCCGCAAAATTGTGGCAATACAGAAAGCTCGAGTATGAAATGGTTGTTAAGAAAAGGCTTGATGTTCTTTTAGTCGAAAAAAAAATTTTTGCTACGCGTTCACGAGCACGCGATGCTATTGTACGTCAAACAGTTAAAGTTGATGGTGAAGCAGTTTTAAAAGCTGGGCAGATAATCTCTGAAGATGCAGAAATTGTAGTTTGTGATCCAGCGCAGAATTATGTTTCGCGTGCTGCATTAAAATTAATCCATGCATTTGATGTATTTCCGATTATAACTGATCGAGTAACTGCTATTGATATTGGTGCATCGACAGGTGGTTTTACGCAAGTTCTTTTAGAGCGAGGGGTATCTCATGTGATTGCTGTTGATGTTGGCCATAATCAATTTGATGCGCATTTATTTGGAAATAGTGCGATAACATTATTAGAAGGCTTGAATGTTAGAGATTTTAAGCGGACACATTTAGACGGTCGGGAAATTGATCTCATAGTATCAGATGTTAGTTTTATTTCTCTTAAGCTTGCATTGCCTCCTGTTTTGTCTTTAGCCAAAAATGGAGCCCAAGCGGTTTTATTGGTAAAACCACAATTTGAGATCGGTCGAGAAGGTCTTGGTAAGGGGGGAATATTGAAAAACCCATTAGTGGCAAAACAAACTGCTGAAGGGCTTTTTGATTGGTTGAATACTCAACCAGGATGGACAGCAAAAGGTTTAGTTTCCTCACCTATCTTAGGTGGAGATGGAAATTTAGAATATTTGTTATTCGGAGAAAAAGAGTGTGAGCAATGAAGTTGTAATCGATCGTATCGGAAGGAATGGTCATGGTATATCCATCATACCACATGGTTTGATATATGTCCCTTTTACTTTACCAGGGGAGGTCGCTACAATTGCTCTTCATGGAAAATATGGCACACTTCTTGCTTTAAAAAAGAAGTCACCAGAGCGTATCGATGCTATTTGTCAACATTTTGAGAATTGTGGAGGGTGTATGCTTCAGCATTGGAATGCTGATGTCTATCGTACTTGGAAACGACAATTAGTTATTGATGCACTTAAAAAGTATAGGATCGATGCATTTGTTTCTCCTTTGATTGAATGTGGGGACCACAGTCGTAGACGGGTTACTTTAACAGCGCTTATGACCACACAAGGCCGTATTATCGGTTTGAACCGTCATTTATCTCATGATGTTGTAGCTTTGAAAGAATGTCCAGTTGCATGTTTAGAGATTATATCTCGACTAGATGATATTAAGGCACTTTGCAATCTTGTAAGTGATCATATCAAGCACTTTTACGTGACGATAACATCTGTTAAAAATGGGTTAGACGTTGCTTTAAATGGATGCGTTGTACGAGATGAACACACTCGTCAAAAAATGATTAATACAGCGCTTGCTTGTGGAGTTGTGCGTTTATCTGTTGAAGGTGAAGTTTTTATTGAGCAAGATAAACCATTGATTTGTTTCGGAGATGTTTATGTTGAGTTTCCCGCTGGTGGTGGGTTTATCCAAGCGACTGTAGAAGCAGAAAATATTATGGGCGACATTGTTTTGAATCATTTAAAAAAAGCAAAAAATGCTGTTGATTTATTTTCAGGTATTGGAACTTTTGCATTGCGGATGGCAAAAAAAATGAATGTACATGCTGTAGAAAATAATGGGGTGGCATTAGAAAATCTAAAGCGAGCGGCACGTTCTGCAACTGGTTTAAAAAAAGTAACTTGTGAAAAACGCGATCTTTTTCACCGTCCACTTTCTGCGAAAGAGCTTGAGTGTTTTGATAGTGCTGTCTTTGATCCTCCACGCGCTGGTGCACAACAACAGGTGCATGAGATGGCAAAAGCAACACTTCCACGTGTTGTAGCCATTTCATGTAATCCTATTACGTTTGCTCGTGATTTATCTCTTCTTATTGCGGGTGGTTATGTAATAGAGCAAATTATTCCAATTGATCAATTTTTATGGTCCCCACATGTTGAAATTATTGCTGTTTTGAGCAAGAAAAAAACAAGAACAGGTTGGAAACTTTAGTTTACTTAAATGATTAGAAAAGTCATTTCGTTTAAGTGCTGTTGATTAATTTTATGAAAGTGCAGTTCCACCAATTGTCATATTATTAATTCGTAGATGAGGTTGTCCGACACCAACAGGGACGTTTTGTCCAGCTTTTCCACACATACCGATACCATTATCAAGTTTGCTATCATTCCCAATCATTGTAATGTGTTTCATGGATTCTGGTCCGTTTCCTATAAGGGTTGCACCTTTGATTGGAGCTATAATTTTTCCATTTTCTACTCGATATGCTTCGGTGCATTCAAATACAAATTTCCCGGAAGTAATGTCAACTTGTCCTCCACCAAATGAAACAGCATAAATACCGTTTTTTAGCGAGGATAAGATTTCTTCAGGTGTCTTATCTCCACCTAGCATCATTGTATTGGTCATACGCGGCATTGGTGCATGTGCGTAGGATTCACGCCGTCCATTCCCAGTTGGATTAACACCCATAAGTCGAGCATTTAGTCTGTCTTGCATAAAACCAACAAGTTTTCCATCTTCAATAAGAACATTACATCCCGATGGTGTACCTTCATCATCAATAGTGAGTGAACCACGGCAGTGAGGAATTGTACCATCATCAACGACTGTAACACCTTTTGCAGCAACTTGTTGACCTAAAAGTCCAGAGAAAGCAGATGTTTTTTTTCGATTAAAGTCACCTTCTAAACCATGTCCAACAGCTTCATGAAGCATAACACCAGGCCATCCATTGGCTAAAACAACATCAAATGTTCCTGCTGGTGCTGCTTCTGCTTCTAAATTTATTAAGGCCATACGTAAAGCTTCATCGGCAGCTTTTTTCCAATTTTCTTCACTAATGAATTGACTAAATGCTTGTCGTCCACCACATCCATAAAAGCCGTTTTCACGTCGATTTCCTTCAGCTGCAACCACAGATATAGCAAGCCGGACAAGAGGGCGGATATCATGAGCAAGATATCCATCAGCGCGTAAAATTTCTACATGCTGTAGTGAACCAGAAAGAGAAACAGTAACTTGGTGTAATTTGTTATTTTTTTGGCGTAAATAGGTATCAATTTTTTGCAAAAGAGCGCTTTTTTCTGCAAATGATGGAGTATCAAGAGGATTAAGGGGTTGGTAAAGCATTTTATTTGTTTTTTGAGGTGCTGCACTACAAGTCCCTACATGATGATTATAGGTAATGGCTTTAGCTGCTTCACTGGCGTGTTTGAGTGCAGTAGCAGATAATTCACTAGAGTGTGCATATCCAGTCGCTTCTCCAGCAACAACGCGTAGACCAAATCCCATATCTTGGTGAAAGGATCCGTTTTTAAGCTGGCCATTATCAAATAAAAGCGTTTCACTTTCTGTGTACTCAAGGTAAAGTTCGCCGTCATCAGCATGATGAAGCGATTCTTGCACAAGTGATTGCACTTTAGATGAAGATATATCAAAATGATCAATCAGCGATTTCATAATAGCCATCCTATTTTATTTGTATCAGGAAAATTTTTTCTTCTCTTGTTTTAAAAAGTTGTCAAATGAGAACTCTGAGATAGTTTTTTGGTTAATTTATGTAAGTTTTATTATATTTATAAAGCTGCATAGGCATCCTCAAATCCATGGAGATCAACGATTCCTCCGATACCTTGCTCGGGAGTTGTAAAGAAAAAATAGGTTGCAGCTTTACCTTTTAAAAAGAGCTGTAATACATTTTCTTCAAGACGAGCTTCAGCGACGCAAGTATCACCGAAGCAACGACGGTATTCCATTTTTCCTGTATCTTTATCATCAATTTTTATACCAACACCAAAGCGTAGTTCAACTCTAATCGGGACAAAAACACGCATCAAAGCTCCTTGGTTCTTAGGTAATTTGTAAAATGTAACGCGGAGCGTAATATCATGACGATTTTTTGTATGTACATTTTGTACAATCTCACATTGTATATTTGGTGTGCCTGGCTGCAAGGCACAAACCTTTGTCCATGCACCGTAAGTTTGTGGAGCCGGGACATTCCGCATATTGGATGTTTGTGCAATCGCATAATTGGCAAAAACATTACAAAATATATAAATAATTGCACCGATAAAGAAATTTTTTTTTAGCAATTTATTATAAAGTATCACAGAACGCCCCACCCAACTAGCAATATATTTTAATGTATCGGTTTGCATAAAAACAGATTTTTGAATTAGGACCATAACATAAAATTAGTATCCAAAACATATTAATCCGTGTGCAAAAATAAAATAAAAATTGAAAAAAACAATATTTTATAGGAGAAAAATTTTTAGAATTGTTTTATTATATCAGAGGAGAGGCGTTTTATTTTTATGATATATTTTTAAGGAATGTGTATAATAGCGGCGCTCTATATGTTCTCTAAAATAGTTGTATTAATTCAGTCATTTCCATATGGTAAAGAGTATTTGCTTGTGAATGACGGAGATGAAAAAGGTCTTTAAATGGAATGTCTATTTCGGGAAAAATATCGGTTGCAAATGATCAACTAACCTCATCAAAACCTAGTATATATGATTATATTACATTATTGAAACCACGGGTGATGTCACTCGTTGTATTTACAGCTCTGGTTGGGCTGGTTATATCACCTGTTTCAATGAGCCTATTGTATGGTATTTTGGCAATTCTATGTATTGCAGTAGGTGGTGGTGGTGCGGGAGCACTTAATATGTGGTACGATGCTGATATCGATGCGGTGATGGAACGTACTAAAAATCGTCCTATTCCTACTGGAAAAATTAGTGCGAAAAAAGCATTTGTTTTTGGTATGATCCTTTCTGCACTTTCAGTTTTGGTTATGGGACTTTTCATTAATTGGATAGCAGCATTTATTCTCGCATTCACAATCTTCTTCTATGTTGTTATCTATACAATTTGGTTAAAGCGTATAACACCACAGAATATTGTTATTGGTGGTGCAGCTGGAGCTTTTCCGCCCATGATTGGGTGGGCTGCAGCAACAGGTAATGTGAGTATTGATAGCTTTTTACTATTTTTAATTATTTTTATGTGGACACCGCCACATTTTTGGTCTCTTTCTTTATTTTCATCTCTTGATTATGGTGCAGCAGGTATTCCTATGTTGCCTAATGTTCGAGGTGAGCGTTCCACAAAAAAACATATCTTAATCTATACTATTCTTATGGCGGTATGTGTTGCTGGACCATTCATTATAGGTTTTGCAGGAATTTTTTATGCTATTTTTTCAACAATTTTGAGCATTACCTTCATTTATTTCGCCTATTGTTTGTGGAAAACTAATGCGAAAACCACAACTATTGTGATGGCAAAAAAAATGTTTTTCTTTTCGCTCTTTTATTTGGCTGCTATATTTGGCATTCTTTTGATTGAATCTCTTTTTTGATATTTTATCATCTTATATAATAGTTATAATAGTGAAATTAAAAAAATTCATTGGGAAGTGCTTCGATTGAATAGAATGTTATAAGAGTGCATCTATTTGCAATGTGATTGCAAAAGAGGGTAATTTTTTCAATTTTCCTCGTTACACTTTTATGTAGTACGCAAAGTAGTGTGTTGGGAATATAATTAAAGTGATAGGTATTAAGAACGTTTTATGTCTATACTTCCTCCTTTAACAATACGTCTTTGTGCTCCACGTGGGTTTTGTGCAGGGGTTGATCGTGCTATTCAGATTGTTCTTCTTGCATTAAAAAAATATGGTGCTCCAGTATATGTGCGTCATGAGATTGTGCATAATCGTTATGTGGTTGAAGGATTACAACAAAGAGGTGCCATTTTTGTAGAAGAACTTGATGAAATTCCAGAAATACATCGTAACCAACCAGTTGTATTTTCTGCTCATGGTGTACCAAAATATATATCAGAAGAAGCTAAGCGTTATAATTTGTTTTATCTCGACGCAACATGTCCATTGGTGTCTAAGGTTCATAAACAAGCGATACGACATCAACGTCATGGTCGTCATGTTATATTAATTGGTCATTCTGGTCATCCTGAGGTTATAGGTACAATAGGGCAGCTCGAAAAAGGAGCTGTTACACTCATTGAAACAGTAGAAGATGCTTGGCAGTATAATCCAGATAATCCAGACCAATTGGGATTTGTAACACAAACAACGCTTTCGATTGAAGATACAGCAGAAATTCTTGATATATTACAGAAACGCTTCCCTGCATTGCAAGCACCAGCTGCTGAATCAATTTGCTATGCAACGACGAATCGTCAAAATGCTGTTAAAGCAGCAGCACTAGGAAGTGATTTATTTTTAATTGTTGGTGCACCGAACTCTTCTAATTCACAGCGTTTGGTAGAGGTTGCTAAAAGATTTGGAGCTCAGCAATCTTTTTTAGTTCAACGGGCTAATGAAATTGATTTTGATCATTTAGGTTCTCTTTCCACTGTGAGCCTTTCAGCAGGCGCTTCTGCACCTGAAATTATTGTCGATGAAATTATTTCAGCTTTTCGCGAGCGTTATGATGTTACAATAGACTTAGCTGAAACAGTGGTGGAAATGGAGACATTTTTGGTAAACCGCGAATTACGTGATGTCATTTTAACGCCTCAAGATATGGCTTTTGTTAATGGTAAAGCGAAGATAATAACAAATAAAAATTATAGTGTAGAGATACCCAAAACGAAAGCAAAATAATGGCAGTTCATACAAATATTCATCCAAATGATTTGAAGTTATTTTTGGCGCGTTATTCAATAGGTACGCTTTTATCCTATCAAGGTATAGAAGAAGGTATAGAAAATTCTAATTTTATGCTGCATACAACAAAGGGAAAATTTATTTTAACGCTTTATGAAAAGCGTATTGCAAAGGATGATTTGCCGTTTTTTTGCAATCTTATGCAACATTTAGGAGATCGTGGAATACCATGTCCTCAACCGGTAAGTCAAAATGATGGGACGATAATTGGTGAATTAGCAGAGCGTCCTGCAGCCATTGTTACTTTTTTGGAAGGGATATGGATTCGTTCCCCTAATGTACAACATTGCTGTGAAGTTGGGAGTAGTTTAGCGAAGCTGCATTTAGCAGGACAGGATTTTTCGTTTAGTCGTCAGAATACTCTTTCTCTTTCTGGTTGGAAACAATTATGGCAAAGTTGTCAAATTGTGGAAGATACATTGCTTCACAAATTTGGTAAAAAAATTGATACAGAGTTAACATTTTTAGAAAAAAATTGGCCATCAAATTTGCCAATAGGCGTCGTTCATGCTGATTTATTTAATGATAATGTATTTTTTATGAATCATCGTCTCTCTGGTATTATAGATTTCTATTTTGCTTGTAATGATTTTTTGGCTTACGACTTAGCCATTTGTTTAAATGCTTGGTGTTTTGAAGAGGACAATTCCTATAATCTTATCAAAGCTCGTGGGTTATTGGAAAATTATCAAAAAATTAGACCATTAATACCTTTAGAATTGGACGCAATGATTTTATTGTTACGTGGTGCGGCTTTACGCTTTTTGCTTACTCGTCTTTATGATTGGTTCAATACACCATCGGGTAGTATTGTCGTTAAAAAAAATCCGTGGGAATATTGGTACAAGTTGTGTTTTTTTAGTAATACAAATTTGTTGAGTGAATTAGGTTTTTGAATCGTATGTTAAAGCAACAAAAAGTTGTTGAAATTTATACAGATGGTGCTTGTTCAGGTAATCCTGGAGTGGGAGGATGGGGTGCAATTTTATGCTGGAATGGTCATGAGCGTGAACTTTATGGTGGAGAAGCTTATACGACAAACAATAAAATGGAACTGACAGCAGCAATTTGTGCATTGAAAGCACTGAAAGAACCCTGTTCGGTTGATCTTTATACAGATTCAATTTATGTGCGCAACGGTATATCTGTATGGCTTAAAAATTGGAAGAAAAACAATTGGCAGACTGCGTCAAACAATCCTGTTAAAAATATGGAATTGTGGCAAGATCTTGAAAAAGCCTGTTCTCATCATACTGTTAGATGGCACTGGATTAAGGGGCATGTTGGTCATCCATATAATGAACGTGCAGATGCTCTTGCACGTCAAGCAATTATTCAATACCGTGAAAATGGATATTTTTCAGCATAATTTGATTTAAAAATTCTTTTCTTTATCACCAAATGTAAATACGGTTTTATTGTTTGTGGAGTACGAATGTTCCGCTGAAGGCACGGTTTTTAAAAACAATTGTATAAAAAATTGTTGGGTTTGTTTCATCTGGTGTAAAATAGATAGGAGCGCTAAAGAGTGTGTAGTTTGCAGTATTATTTATTTTTTTAGCTGGTCCAATTTGCATGTCTCCTCCATCTAAAAAAAGAGAAGATGGGGTCATACTGTTATTTTTTTCTATTTTTATGAAAAGAGTATTTATATCTTTCTCAGCATGTATTCTAAATTCACTATGCGTTGTATGAGGCAGGGAGTTTTGGGCATCTTTTAATATGGATATAGGAAGATATTCGTTTTTTAAGGCAGCTGGTGAAAAATCAAAAGGAACAGTAAACGGAATACAAATTTGATTACATAGTCCAAGCGTTAAAGAACCACTTAAATTTTTCTTTGAATTGGAAATACTAAAGGGCAATACCGCTTTGCCTGTATAGCCTAATGACCAATCATTTTCCTCTTCATAAAGCTGTGGTGTGGGATAAAAGATTTCATAAGAAATTTGTTGATTGAAGTTAAAAAATGGTGCCATACCTGAATTTCCTGGATTGCGCCAGTACGTTTTCCACCCTGGGTTAAGTACAACTTCAATAATACCGTTTCTTATTCCAGAAGGAGAGGGTTTGGTGATGGCTAATCTGACACGACCACCGTCTGATTCATGCCAAGGTGTTGCAAAGAGATATGACTTTTGCTTAGTTTGAGCATTCACAGGAACAATAAATGATCCTACAAACACAAAGATTATACTTAAACTAATTAAAAATTCTTTGTGAAAAAAAGTTGAGATATTTTTAAAATTTTTAGAAATTTGGATTTTTTTCATTTAAGCTTTATTTTTTTGTGTCAATTGAATTAGATTTTAACATATAAAATACGGAGAATAACAGATTAATGAGTTCGAGTGATGGTTTTTTAGGTGGACAATTGCTTATAGCAATGCCTGGAATGAGTGACAAATGCTTTATTCGTTCTGTTATTTATATTTGTGCACACTCTGATGCTGGTGCTATGGGTATTATTCTCAATCAATTGCACCACATTAATTTTTCTGATCTTTTGCTCCATCTTGGGATCATAAATGATAGCCAAAAAAAAGACCTTTCTGAGCCAATAAAAAAGTTTCCTGTACGCTATGGAGGACCTGTTGAACCTTCTCGTGGTTTTGTGATTCATTCGGATGATTATGTTTCTAAAGAAACTGTTCCTGTTGCAGATAAAATCTGCTTTACCACAACTATTGATATATTAAAAGCGATCAGTTGTGAACAAGGTCCTCAACATGCACTTATAGCACTAGGGTATGCTGGGTGGAAAGCGGGGCAGCTTGAAGCAGAAATTTCTGCAAATAGTTGGCTTATTAGCCACGCATCGCCTAGCTTCCTTTTTGAGAATAATTTAGACAATAAATACGATGAGAGTTTAGTCCGCATGGGAATTAATCCAACCTATCTTGTTTCTGAAATAGGTCATGCATAGAGGTATTCATTGTGTTTTGATCTTATAAGGGAAGTGGTTTTGGATGAGAACAATTAGTTCTTCGAGAGCGATTGGCTTAGTGACCAGTGTGCTTTGAACGTATTTGCAACCTTCTTTGTTTAAGAAGATTGCTTCTTTTTCATTTTCAACGCCTTCTGCGATGATTTGCAAGTTAAGGTCCTTTGCCATATTGATAATGGATTTGAGAACTAGCTTTTTCTTAGGAGAATCAATAGAGATAAGAGAACGATCCAATTTGACCATGTCAAATGGATAACGAACAAGATAGCTAAGTGACGAATAACCTGTTCCAAAATTGTCTAATGCAAGGTTTATTCCTAATGCTTTAATTTGTTCAAGAAAATGCGCTGATTGTTCAGGATTTTTTCTCAAGACAGATTCAGATATTTCTATCATTAAGCGTCCTTTATCGAGCGGGTAGCGGAGCAGAATAGAGCGCAACTGATTTATGAAGCTGGGATGAACCATCTCTGAACTTGGTAAATTGATTGAAACGAAGAAAAATTGTTGAAAAAATTTGTTTTGTATATTGGTAAGATCAATAACTGCATGATGAATGATGAATTGCGCTAAATCCATCACTATTTGCTCGTTTTCTACGACTTTGATAAAATCAGAGACATTTAAGTGTCCATACTTGGGATGATGCCACTCTACAATTGTTTCAAATCCAATAACTTGTCCATCTGATAAATTAAGAATAGGATGATAAAGGACTTTCATTTCATTACGTTTTATAGCGTGATGAATGTCTTTTTCCATACTATTATATTCAAGTCCAAGAGTACGAAAATTGGGACGAAAAGGTTCGATATGATTTCCTCCCATTTGCTTAGCACGAATCATTGCTAATTCACTGTCATTAAAAATATCTTTGGCTGTTGATCTACCTTCACTCCACGTAACCAATCCGATGGATGTTGAAAGTGTTATTTTTTTTTCTGAAAGCGAAATAGGCGCTGAGATTGTTTTATGCAAATGTTCTGCAAATGCTGCAATTTTTTGTGGTTCAGTTTCACTGAGTAAAATGATTGCAAAACGATCTGCAGAAAGACGTGACAAGGTATCTTGAAAATTAATAAGGCGACTTAAACGACGTGCAATTATAAGTAGCACAGTATCGCCAACAGCTATGCCTAATTTGCGGTTAATTTGACAAAAATTATCAAAATCAATCATGAAAACTGTTGGTCTAATTTTAATATTTGCTTTTGCTAAAGAAGTATAATTTTGTAATCTATCAAAGAAAATCTGTTTGTTAGGAAGACCGGTTAAGCTGTCGTAAATTGAATCATGTAATAAACGTTCCTCAGCTTTTTTGTGATTGGTAATATTGACAATAGTTCCAATAATACGCGTGATTTTTCCATCTTTTTGCATAGCAGGGCGCGCACGAAGAGAAAACCAATGATAGTAGCCGCCACCGGAAGAAAATCGAAAAATTTGATCAATGCGTCCTTTTTTATGTTTAAGAATGATATCTAAAACAGCTTGAAAGCGCTCACGGTCATCGTAATGTAAAGCTGAGATCCAATTGCTCATAGTGCCATTGATTTTGCGGGTTTCAGTTCCAAAGAGAGTCGTCATGTCTGGATGAACAACGATTTTATCACGTTCAACATCCCAGTCCCAAATAATATTTCCCGCTCCCCTTGCTGCTAGCACTTGTTGTTCAAGATCAGAAAATATCCCTTCATGGAAGGCATCATTGGAAAAAGTTTGTTGCATAACTGTAAAGCTGATGAGAAGTACAATAAGTACCAATCCTCCAGCTAAAGCCGGCTGGATAATATCATTGTTTAAATACCCTTCTATGCAAGCATAGGCTCCCAAACACCAAAAGCTAATGAGCAACCATGTCGGGATAAGCATGATTGAGCGATCATAGCTTCGGATAGAGAAATAGCTAATGAGAAGTATCCCAATGATGGTCGTAAGTCCAAATGATAAACGAGCTATTCCAGCGGCTCTAATTGGGTCATAAATAGCAAATGCTCCAAGACTACAAAGAGCTATAATCCATGCAATTGCACCATAACTGAAATGGTAATGCCAATGATTAAGACGTAGGTAAGTAAAAAGGAATATAAAGAGTGTAGCGGCAAGCGCTACTTCTGTACTCGCACGCCAAATTGGTTGTGTTGTTAATGTTATAGCAAAAAATTTATTTAAAAAATTAAAGTCAATTCCAATATAAAAAAGAACAGCCCAAGCAACAGCTGCTGTTGCAGGAAAAAGCCCTGTTCCACGAACAACGAAGAGAACTGTTAACAAAAGTGCTAACAATCCTGATATACCAAGAAGAATACCGTGATAAAGCGTATAAGAATTTATTGCATCCTTATAAGCATCAGGTTTCCATAAATAGATTTGTGGTAGATTTGGAGAATTCAGTTCAGCAATGAATGTAACGACAGCACCAGGATTAAGAGTAATACGAAAGATATCTGAGTTTACGCTGGCTTGGCGGTCAAGAGAAAAGCCTTCGCTTGGAGTGATGGATTGAATCCGTGCTGACCCGAGATCTGGCCAAAGAAGACCTGAATGAGCCATGCGGTAATGAGGTGCTACGATAAGCCGGTCAATTTGTTCGTCTGTTGGATTTGCAAGAGAAAATACAGCCCAGTTTCCAGAAAACTTTTTATTTTTTGCCTGTACTTCAATGCGCCATACAATACCATCTGGACCTGGTGCGGTATTTGTTTGGAAGATAGAGTTGTTTGTATGATGAATTTCGATAGCTTTCGAAAGGTCAAGAGCAGCATCTTGAGAAGAAATTTTTACTGGCTCGATGGCCTGTACCGATGTAAGGTGAATAAAAGAGTTGACAATTACGATAAAAATGACACCAACTATTTTATGCAAAATTTTCATAACGCACCACTCTCTATATTTTTAGGATGTTGAATTTTTACTTATATTTTCAAAAAAATACATCCACTTTTTATAATTTACTTTACATAACAGGCAGCTATCATTTTATTTTAACACTCTATGGTTTTATGAAAAGGTTGTTCAGACATCTACTTGATTCAGTGAAGATTAAAATGAGTCAATTTTATATTTTGGAAAAGTCAAGTAAAACCATAATAAATATCTCGTTGCTTATCAGATAAGTTATCACATAAAGCTTAAATTAAATAGTTTTATACACATTTTTAGGGACTGTTTTCCAAGTTTAATTAGTAAAAAGAATTTTTATGGTAAATTGCATGATAGAGATAAAGCATACGCAAGCCGTTATGTAGTTTTTTGAAGTATGCTATATTCGATCTTATTTTATGTTGTATATGAGAGTGTTGATGTTAAATCATCAAAATTTATGAGAGGTCCAACAGACCCAACAGCTGCTAATGTAGGAGTGGAATTAATAAAAAGGTGAGTCGCTAAATCAGTTAATCTTGTGGTCGTAATAAGCTTTAGACGTTCCATGATTTCAGATATAGGAATGGGCCGACCGTAAAGAAGCATTTGACGAGCAATAAGATGCGCTTTACTGGATGGATTTTCTTGTGACATTATGAGGTTGGCACGATATTGCGCTTGTGCACGTTGAAGTTCACTAACATGGATATTTTTTCCTGCCTTGTAAAGCTCGTCAAGAATGAGAGGCAACAGTTTTTTTAGCCCTTTTTGTCCAGTGGCAGCGTGAATACCAAAGAGTCCGATATCCGAAAAGCCCCAATGAAAAGCATAAATAGAATAACATAATCCGTGTTTTTCTCTTACTTCTTGGAAGAGGCGTGATGACATGCCACCGCCAAGAATAATTGAAAGAAGTTGGGCAGCATAAAAGTCACGCGCATGATAAGCTCGCCCTTCAAAACCGAGAACAACTTGTGTATCCATTAAATCTCGATATTCACGAAAATCGCCACCGACATAATTGGCAAGGCTGGCTAAAGGTGCTGTAGAACGAGAACGAAAAGTGCCAAGACGACTCTCAACTTCCTGTAAAAAGCTTTCGTGCTGTACAGCGCCTGCAGCAACAATAATCATACGGTCTGCACTATATTGTTTATTTATGAAGTTGTGGAGATCAGCAGATGTAAATGATTGAACTGTTTGAGTTGTTCCTAAAACAGAACGTCCAAGAGATTGATGACGAAAGGCTGTTTCAGTAAAGTAATCAAAAACTATATCATCAGGAGTATCACGAGCTGCACCAATTTCTTGAAAAATTACTTGTTTTTCTCGTTCTAATTCATCTTCATCAAATTTTGAATTCATTAGAATATCAGCTAAAATATCAATGGCAAGAGGAATATCGTTTTTGAGAACGCGTGCAAAATAGGCAGTTGTTTCAGCGCTTGTAGTGGCATTAATTTCACCGCCAACATCTTCAATATCAGCGGCAATTTGAAAAGCTGTGCGGTTTTCAGTTCCCTTAAAAGCCATATGTTCAAGAAGATGGGCAATACCGTGCTGTTTTAAAGATTCATTGCGTGAGCCAACTTTAATCCATATTCCAAGTGCTACACTATCAATTTGCTGCATTGTATGTGTGGCAATAGTCAAACCATTACTAAGGCGACTGATATCTACACCCATGTATTTACGACTCCATTAAATAATTCCAGTGTCTTGCTGTAAAGACATTGGAGTGTTGTTATTTAAATTAACGCAGTAAACGTTAATAAGATGCACGTGATTTTAAGGCAATATAATCTTTTACTATTTTTTCATCATTAGCAAGGCTTATAAAATTCTCTTCGCGTTCCATTATATCGTTTAAACACAATGGTTGTGGAGCATCAATGTCACAGGCGCTTTTCATTGCTTCAGGAAATTTAGCCGGATGAGCGGTAGCAAGAGCAATCATCGGAATATGTGGTTGTTTGTTTTCGCGTGCAACTTTAAGGGCAACAGCTGTATGTGGATCAACAAGGTATCCGCTTTCTTTATAAATACTATCAATTGTTTGAGCTGTTTCAGCTATGTTACTTTTTCCAGCACAAAATAGGGAACGAATATCTGTAAGTTGTTTTTCATCAAGAGGAAAACGTCCTAACTTTTTTAAATCTTTCATTGCATTGCGAATCCATACAGGATTACGATCATTACTTTCAAACAGCAATCGTTCAAAGTTAGAGGAGACTTGAATATCCATAGAAGGTGATGTTGTGTGGATTATTGGTTTTATTTCATAAACACCGCTGGTTAATGTACGTACAAGAATGTCATTATCATTTGTTGCAATAATTAGTTTTGTAATAGGTAATCCCATACGAGCCGCGACATAACCTGCAAAAATGTCTCCAAAATTTCCAGTGGGAACAGTAAATGATACAGACCTATCGGGAGCGCCTAGAGAAAGTGCGGATGAAAAATAATAAACAACTTGCGCCATGATCCGCGCCCAATTTATAGAATTAACTCCTGAAAGCGCTTTTTTTTGACGAAAATCATGATCATTAAACATTGCTTTTACGAGTGCTTGGCAATCATCAAAATTTCCTTCTATGGCTATAGTATGAATATTTTTACTTTTATTTGTTGTCATTTGTCGCTGCTGAATGGGTGATACACGTCCTTTAGGAAATAAAATAAAAATGTCTGCATGTTCTCTTTCAGCAAAAGCTTGTACTGCAGCACCTCCTGTATCTCCTGACGTGGCACAAATAATTGTTGAGCATCTATTTTTTTTGGTGAGAACATAATCCATCAATCTGGAGAGAAATTGCATTGCAACATCTTTAAAGGCCAAAGTAGGACCGTGAAAAAGCTCAAGAACAAATTCATCAGAGCCAGTTTGCAGTAATGGACAAATTGCAGGATGATGGAAGGTGGCATAAGATTCAACGATTATCTTCTCAAAAGATGTGTATTCGATTTCATTTCCCACAAAAGGCCAAAGAATGGTTTTTGCAAGTGTTGTATAAGATTGTCCGCGGAGCGCTCGTAAAGCATCTGGTGATAAGTGGGGAAACTTTTCTGGAAGGTAAAGACCGCCATCACTCGCTAATCCAGTCATTATAGCTTCAGTAAATCCTAAAGCTGGAGCTTCGCCTCTCGTGCTGATATATTTCATGTGTCTTTCCCTTCATTTATTTCCGGTAAGCTTATGAAGTTATTGATTTCACAGCTTTAACAGTATAAAAGTTATTCGGTAAATGGAATGTTTGTTTAATCTATAATGGCTTTATAATTTTTATTATATTACTTTAAAATTAATGTTATAAGATATTGTTTTAAATAAATTTTTAATTACATTGTGTGTAATTCTATTGTTATTTTATTAGTCATTATCTATTATAATAAACGCTTTTCATACATATAATATAATTTTGATGATGAGGTTTGTGGGATATTATTTCATACTGTCATGCATCCAAAATTATGTACTTAGAACTATGTGTCTCATGTCGTTTTATTCATATAAGCAGCTACTGTAAATTACATGTTTTTAGATTACAACTCGAAGCTTATTTGACCTCTATGCGATGTCTTTGTTACTTGAGAAAAGTGAAAAAAAGTGTTTTTTGCGGTATCAATTTTTCAGTTAATTGAAGTTGGGCAATATCTATAAATTTATTTTTCATATGTAGTGATAAATTTTAATTGCTTGTGTACGTAATAAACACAAATATTCTTTAACCTGACCAATATATTTTGTATGAAAAGATCATTGAATAAAAAAGTTTATGAGAGAGTGTGTGTACCTCTATAAAGGTTTTCTATGATAAGTCTTGCCAGACTGCCATCGCTTCTAAAACTTCTAGCAAATGCGCATGCTTAGTAATAGCTGTTTCAGCTCCAGCGTCTACAAGAGCATTAGAATGGCTAAGATAACTGTGTGATCCGCCAGTAAATCCAATGACACGCATCCCTGCCTTTACAGCAGCTTGTACTCCGTAAATAGAATCTTCTACAACAATGGTGTTTTTTGGTTCTGCGTTCAATTTCTGTGCAGCAAAAAGAAAAACATCAGGGGCAGGTTTAGTTTTTTTTGTTCCAACCTCTGGAGCAGAGAATATTTTATCTTGATCACTAAAAGAATCGTAAAGTCCAACAATGGTAAGCATCTCTTTTATATCCACACTCGATGCATTAGAGCAAATACAGTAAGGGTAGCAAGACTTAATAGCCTCTACTGCTTCTTTTATACCATCAATAGCACGCAATTCAGTTTTGATTTGTTTTCGAAAAAGATCTTCCATTTTATCAACGAGATATGCGGAAATTGGTTTTTTAGTTTCTTGTTCAATTTTTTTTAAAATATTAAGAAAACTTAATCCTGAATACCCCCTGCTCATTTCTTCAGGTGATATTTCATATCCTGTTTTCTTTAATAATTCAGATCCAATTTTTGCTGCGAGATATTCAGAATCCACTAAAACTCCATCACAATCAAAAATAACAAGATCGATTTGAGGCATGAAATATTCCTTATATTCTGTTTATAGTTTTAAAATTGGTATGAAAAGGACATTGAGAAGGTTTTATTTCAAAATACGTTTCTGAAATGATTCCTATTCATTTGATAGAGTAGAGGATATGTGAATAGTGCGTTTAAAGAAAGAAAAATAATAATTTTTTAATATGAAATAATTTTATTTTTTTGAAAAAGCAAAAATTCATACGCATTTTAAATAAGCTTAACGATACATTTACTCTATTTTGTAAATATAGATCAGTAATGCGGGTCTATAAATCATTTTGATTATAGAGTAATTTTATTTCGTTTTGTTGGGTATTTTATGACAATTCTTCAGTTTCAAAAAGATTTCGTTTGTACTCCCACTGCCTCACAAATGCCATGGCGCAACAAGATCTTTAAAGGAGATTGTGTTGCAGTACTAGAAAAGCTTCCAAAACATTCAGTTGATATGATTTTTGCTGATCCTCCTTATAACTTGCAGTTAGAGGGTGCTTTATATCGTCCAGATCACTCATTGGTGGATGCAGTTACTGATGAATGGGATCAATTTGAAAATTTTGCTGCTTATGATGCTTTTACGCGTGCATGGTTGCTTGCTTGTCGTCGTGTATTAAAGCCCAATGGAACACTTTGGGTTATTGGATCTTATCATAATATTTTTCGAGTTGGTACAGCATTACAAGATCTAGGTTTTTGGATGCTTAATGATATTATTTGGCGTAAGAATAACCCTATGCCAAATTTTCGAGGACGACGTTTTCAAAATGCTCATGAAACGTTAATTTGGGCTGTTCGCGATCAAAAAGATAAAAAATATACATTTAATTATGATGTTTTAAAAGCTGCAAACGAAGATGTACAAATGCGTTCAGATTGGCTTTTCCCTCTCTGTACGGGTGCTGAGCGGTTAAAAGATAAAACAGGTCGTAAATTGCACCCAACACAAAAACCACAGGCGTTATTAGCTCGGATTATTATGGCTTCCAGTAAACCAGGTGATGTTATTCTTGATCCATTTTTTGGCTCAGGAACAACAGGTGCTGTTGCTAAGCAACTAGGTCGTGATTTTGTGGGTATTGAACGAGAGCAGCACTACATTGATGCGGCAAAGGAAAGAATTTCTGCGGTTAAACCTTTAGATGAATCGGAGTTAGCAGTTTTTGATAAGAAAAAAACAGAACCGCGTGTAGCATTTAATAGTTTGCTTGAAGCAGGCTTATTGAATCCTGGGGACGTTCTTTATGATCAAAAAAAGCAAGTCTCTGCTATTGTAAGAGCTGATGGTACTATCATGCATGGTGGTGAAGCTGGCTCTATTCATGCAATGGGAAGAAAAGCTCAAGATGCGCAAAGTTGTAATGGTTGGACATTCTGGTATTACGAGAAAAATGGACATTTGAAGTCAATAAATGATTTAAGGGCGATAATACGTTCCCAAATGTTAAAAACTGGTGTCCTGTAAAAAGTTAAATAAGTTCATGTTAAACGAATTCTTTAAAGTTTGACAGTGGAAAAGTGTTATTTAAATTTAAAGGAGTTAGGAATTGCTGTGGAAATGGCTTTTTTCATAACAGTGGGAAGTGCTTCTTTTGCAAGATGGTTAATGTTACACCACCAGCCATTTTCATTTTTTATTTCACGAATACCGCTGATGTAATAGACATCAAGTTTTAAAGAAAAATGGGTAAAAACATGTGTAATTTGTCCTTTCCATTGCCAATTGGCAGTAAAAGGTGCGTTTTGAAGTCCGTTTTCATTGTTTATTCCTATATTGTTGGGGATTTGAGTCATTCCACCGAGTAATTTTTTACCTTGTCGTTTTTCCAGGTAAATTTGGTTATTTTTGTTAAGTATAACAAAAGCAGCTCCTGTTTTTGAAGGTCGTTCTTTTTTAGGAGCTTTCATTGGTAAAAATTCTGCTATTTGTAATTTTTCTGCTTTGCATAAGCTTTTAAGAGGGCAAAGCAAACAAGATGGTTTGCGTGGTGTACAAATTGTTGCTCCTAGATCCATCATAGCTTGAGCAAAGTCACCAGGACGATTTAAAGCTACAATTTTTTGTGTTTTTTCTTTAATTTCTACTTTTGCTTTGGACACTATTGATGTGATTGCAAATAGGCGGGTTATAACGCGTTCGACATTACTATCAACAACGGCTACAGGGCAATTAAAAGCAATTGCAGCAATGGCTGCGGCAGTATAATCTCCAATACCTGGAAGAGTTCGTAATATTTTGACAGATTGTGGAAATTGTCCTGCATAATTTTGAACCAGCTGCTGAGCGCAATTTTTGAGATTGCGTGCACGTGAATAATATCCAAGACCAGCCCATGCTTTCATGACATCATCTTGTGAGGCTTTAGCTAAAGAAGAAAGGTCAGGCCAAAGATTTATAAATTTTTGAAAATAAGATTTAACAGTTTCGACAGTTGTTTGTTGTAGCATAACTTCAGATAACCAAACTCGATAAGGTTCAGGACAGATTCCTTGCATTTGTTCTTTGGGAGTAATTCGCCACGGCAAATGTCGATGATTTTGATCATACCAAGAAAGGAGATATAATGAAATTTTATGCATGATTATCTTCAATTATAGGAAAGTATGAAAAACAAAAAAAGCATTTATTTTAAATTTATAATTCATTTTGTTCTCTTTGTTATAAGGTTTGATTAAATAGGAAGATTGGACTTATTAGTACTTGATGAAATTTGAGGATAAAAATTTTAAATTGTTATAATTTGATAAATATTGTAATAATGATTAAAAAATGAGCAGGCAATTTCAAAAGCGTCATTTTTATTCTCTTTCTGAGGCTGTATTCAAAATGCTTGATCCAGTTTTACGTAAACGAACGGGTCTGAATGTGGCACTTATAGAACATTGGTCAGAGATAGTAGGACACGATATTGCTGAGCATACAATGCCTCTCAAAATTATTTGGAAGCGTCGTGTAGATCAAGATGAAACTTTTCAACCCGCAACGCTTGTTATATTTTGTGAAGGATTTGTTGCATTAAAATTGATTCATGAAACAGACGAATTGCTTCATAGAATTAATGCTTTTTTTGGGTATGTAGCTATCGATCGTATAAAGATAGAACAAGGGAGTATGTCTACGTTTACAAATTGCTTGCCAACTCAATTCGTGCCGAGTGAAAAAGATAAAAAAAGTGTAGAAAAAATGCTGGAGGGGATTACAGATGAGAATTTAAGCAAATCACTTTATAAATTTGGTTGTTGCATTTTCGCAGAAAAAAATAATAAATAAAGTACACATATGTGAAATTTTTTAATAGTGGAATTTTTTTTAATATATTAGAGAATATCTAATTTTAGATTATTTTCTTAGAAAGAAAAGTGTTATTTATGATGAATTATCGTTCTCTTTTATCTTCAGCAATCATTTCAATTTTGATGGTCACAACACAAATCGAGGCAACAACTGCTTTTGCTGCTGCGCCTAAGCCAACAGCAACTGTTGAAATGAGTAAAATTCTTCAATTGGGTAAGGGTAAAGATAAGATTGAGGGAGAGGAAAATGCACCAGTAACAATTGTTGAATATGCTTCAGTAACCTGTATTCATTGTGCTAATTTTTATAATGACGTGTTGCCTGAAATTCGTGAAAAATATATCAAAACGGGAAAGGTAAAATTGATTTTTAGAGAGTTTGCTTTTGATCCTAGAGCAACAGCAGGTTTTATGTTGGCACGGTGTATACCAGAAGATCGCTATTTTCCTTTAATAGAAACTTTATTTCATAAACAGAATGAGTGGGCTTTCGGGCAAGATGCTTTAACACCGTTAAAGAAAATTAGCTTTATGGCAGGTTTTACTGAGGAAAGTTTTAACGCTTGTTTAACAAATCAATCTATTTTAAATGAAGTTAATGCGTCTTTTGAACAGGGAAAAGAGTTAGGTGTAAGAGGAACACCCACCTTCTTTATAAATGGAAATAGATACGATGGTGAAATGTCTGCAAAAGATTTCTTCACGGTAATTGATAATCTTCTTTAAAATTAATTTTTCAGAAGAATGAGTATTAATACTTGTGATTATTGCCATGTTCTCCAAAAAAATGGTTTTGTGCATTTATGAAACAATATGATTTAGCCAATTTTAAAGCGAAGCATTTCTTTTAAAAATTGGTTCGGGTCAGATGTATTTTTTGTTGATATGGGAGGAAGTATACGGTGGCAAAGTGGGTTTATAGTTTTGGTGATGGCAATGCAGAAGGAAGTGCTAATGAACGTAAACTTCTCGGTGGAAAAGGGGCTAATTTAGCCGAAATGAGTAATCTTGGGTTGCCTGTGCCTCCTGGATTTACTCTTACGACAGAAGTTTGCAATTTTTATTATGCACACAACAAATCTTATCCAGAAGAATTGCAGAATGCTGTTCAACAAGCGCTTAAAAAAATAGCTGAACAAACAGGGCGTGAATTTGGCAATGAAGAAAAGCCTCTATTACTTTCTGTTCGTTCTGGAGCTCGGGTTTCTATGCCAGGGATGATGGATACAGTGCTTAATCTTGGTATGAATGATAAGACTGTAAAAACAATTGCTTTACAAGTAAATGATGAACGCTTTGCTTATGACAGTTATCGCCGCTTTATCCAAATGTATTCTGATGTGGTTTTAGGATTAGATCATTCATATTTTGAAGAGCTTCTTGATGAAGCGAAAGCGCGTAATGGTTATACTATCGACACAGAAATGACCGCAGCTGACTGGAAAGATGTTATTGTTGCTTATAAGACATATGTTGAAGAAAAACTGGGAGAGCCTTTTCCTCAGGATCCTGAACAGCAGTTGTGGGGTGCAATTGGAGCGGTTTTTTCAAGCTGGATGACAGCACGCGCAGTCACTTATCGTCGTTTAAATAATATTCCCGAAAATTGGGGAACAGCTGTTAATTTACAGGCGATGGTATTTGGTAACATGGGTGAGGATTCAGCAACAGGTGTTGCTTTTACACGTAATCCATCGACTGGGGAAAAAGAGCTTTTCGGTGAATTTTTAGTCAATGCGCAGGGCGAAGATGTTGTGGCAGGCATTCGAACTCCCCAAAATATCACGGAAAATGCGCGTATTATTGCTGGTTCAAATAAACCATCTTTAGAAAAAATTATGCCGGAGGCTTTTTTGCAGTTATGTAAAATTGCTCAGAATCTCGAGCAGCATTATCGAGATATGCAAGATCTCGAATTTACAATTGAAAAAGGTAAATTATGGATGTTGCAGACGCGTTCTGGAAAACGAACAGTACGTGCAGCCTTAAAGATGGCAATTGATATGGTTGAGGAAGGGTTGATCAGTCAAGAAGAGGCTGTGATGCGAATTGACCCAAAATCACTTGATCAACTTTTGCATCCCACACTTGATCCTAAGGCAGAACGTTTTGTGATCGCACGTGGTCTACCTGCTTCGCCTGGGGCTGCAACTGGTGCAATTGTTTTTACTTCTGAAGAGGCAGAAGCTGCATTAACAGAAGATCGCAAAGTTATTTTGGTGCGTACAGAGACAAGCCCAGAAGATATTCATGGAATGCACGCTGCAGAAGGAATTTTAACGACACGCGGTGGTATGACAAGCCATGCTGCTGTTGTGGCACGTGGTATGGGAAAACCATGTATTTCAGGTGCAGGAAATGTACGAATTGACTACAATACGAATACTATGTTTGCTTCAGGACAAAGCTTTAAAAAAGGTGATGTGATTACAATTGATGGTGGAAGCGGAGAGGTTTTAAAAGGAAAGGTTGCTATGTTGCAGCCTGAACTTTGTGGAGATTTCGCACAATTGATGAAATGGGCTGATAGTATGCGACGTCTAAAAGTTCGCGTCAATGCTGAAACACCTTCCGATGCACGTATGGGACGTTCTTTTGGGGCTGAAGGTATTGGTCTTTGTCGTACGGAACACATGTTTTTTTCTGGTGAGCGTATTGTCGCTATGCGAGAAATGATTTTGAGCAGTGATGAAGGTGGGCGTCGTAAAGCGCTAGATAAGCTTTTGCCAATGCAGCGCTCAGACTTTATCAAATTGTTTGAGATTATGAGTGGTTTGCCTATTACTATCCGCTTATTAGATCCACCATTACACGAATTTTTACCAAAAACGAGTGCAGAAATTTGTGAAGTTGCTACAGCTATGGGAGTTGCTGCTGAGGTTCTCAATGAGCGTGCTCAGCAATTGCATGAATTTAATCCTATGCTTGGGTTACGAGGGTGCCGTTTGGCTATTACTTATCCAGAAATTGTGGAAATGCAAGCGCGGGCAATTTTTGAAGCTGCAGTAGAAGTGTTTCAAAAGTCTGGATCGCCTATTATGCTTGAAATTATGGTTCCACTTGTTGCACTTAAATCTGAATTAGATTTTGTGAAAACGTATATTGACAAAGTTGCCAATGAGGTGATGCAAGAAAAAGAAAGCGATATTCAGTACATGGTTGGAACGATGATTGAGCTTCCAAGAGCAGCGCTTCGAGCAGACGAGATTGCTGAAACTGCAGAATTTTTTTCATTTGGAACCAATGATTTGACCCAAACCACTTTGGGCATTTCACGTGATGATGCAGCTCCTTTTTTAACAAATTATTTTCAAAAAGGGCTTTTAAAGCAAGATCCTTTTATATCAATTGACCGTGATGGGGTAGGGGAGCTTATTGCTATTGCTGCACAGCGTGGACGTGTACAGCGTGCAAAAATTAAATTAGGGATTTGCGGTGAGCATGGAGGTGATCCAGCTTCTATTGCTTTGTGTGAAGAGAATAATTTGGATTATGTTTCATGTTCTCCTTTTCGAGTCCCAATTGCACGTTTAGCTGCCGCGCAGTCTGCAATTGCACAACAAAAGCATGAATAGTTTCTGAAACATTTTTGTTGTGCAATTATTAAAATTGATAGGACAAGTTATTCATTCTTTTTTTTATTTTATAAAAGAAAGGTAGAGTCTTATAAATGCATTATTTTGTTATATACATATGGAGAATATTTAATCACACTTTTGATATATTCTTTAAAAAGAAAATGTCAGACATGGGATATCTATGCAATGCAGTGTTTTATTTTACCTTTCAAAAGGTGGGTCAATTTAATAAATGAATTTCACGCATTTTTTTCAAAACAGTTTTGTCAATTTTGCCCGTTATGGGAAGCTTAAACATTTTTTGAAATTGCTTTAAGGCATCTACGGTTTTTTGATCTTCTACGCCTGTGACAATTACCTCTTGGTGACCAAAAGCACGTAAAGCTTTCTGAACCTGTGCAATGTCTGCAGGAGGAGGAGAGGACTTTACAATGTCTGCTTTTGAAGAAGATAATTCTTTTGCACTTTCCATTTTGCTATGTTTAATTAATATAGCAATCTCATCTGTTGCAGGATTTGGTAAAATAGTATTTTTTCTTTTATGAGCAGTTTGTTGTTTCCATGACGCTATAGCGCGCTGTGTTTTAGGTCCATCTATTCCATCTAAGGGACCATCGTAAAATCCTAGTTTTGCCAATTTTTTTTGCATTTTTAGCATATTTTTTGGCAAAGATTTTGCAGATGAATTTGTGTGTAGATCATTTAGAGAGGATAAAGAAATAGTGTGGATATCTGTGTGAAATGTTGCTTCTTTTTTAGATGACTTAGAATTTTTTTCTATGCTTAAAGCAGGTGTAATGTTAGAGAATATACTTTGATATGTTTTTATTTGAAAAAATAAAGCATTAAGCGAAATAAATCCAAAACTAATAATAAAAATAAGAAATCCAACAACTAATAAAGCATTTTTTTGTATGAGAAAATAAATTTGTTTTATTATCCAAAAAAACAAACGACTAATTATGAGAAAAAATGCTATAATAATACTCTTATTTGTACGATTTTTTATAGATTTTACTTTTCGTGTTTTTTGTTTTTTTGCCATTATTCTATTTTTTATTTTAAATTACAATTTTTTTCTTACACAAAAACCAATATAAATTATTTTCATTTTAATTTAAGGTAGATACATTTACATCATTTCTTTCCTTTAAATTGTAGAAGTAAATAACGTAGCTTTATCAATATATCAGTTTATAAATAAGCAAATCTTTATATGCTTTTATAAATTTTATATTTTCAGTATGCATAAAAAAATTTAGCCTATGTAGCAATATTTCTCGTCATATTTTTTGCACACGTATTTTATAACATTTAAAGTCAACTTAAGATATTTTATAGAGAGTTATGAGCAGTGTATGTTCTCTCAAATGTTTCGCTTATATTTTTATACAACATTATGATTATTTCAATATCATGTTATGTGCCGATATAAATCTACTTTACTAATATTTAATAAATTTCGTAAAGCTCAGAAAGAGTTAATCTAACAATGTCCGTAAGATGGCAAACAATAGCGTTATTTTATATTTGAGATTTTTGTGATAGATAATAAAAAGTCATTATGAACATTATACGGTATCATAATTCGCTTTTTATTATTATCTTGGTGTGTATTTTTTTCTTCAATTTCTGGTATAGCGGTTCTCATTAGGTTTGGTGAGGTGTAAACTAATATGTTGAATATTTTTCTCGATTTTTATTGTAAAAATTTAATTTTAAATTTCCGATAAAAAAATACTTCGCTTTTATACCGCCTGTATATAGTGTATTTTTACGATATATGATTCATGGTGCGGATTTTATAAACAAGCGCTCGATTTTATAATATGCTAAATTTATAAGTTTTTATAAAGAAGAAGAGTATAGACTGTTATTCTTATTTTTTTAAACCGCGATATATTGGCTACTTATGATTCGCTTTTTAATCAAAATGTTATTTTTTTTATTTTTTGTTTTTGTCATCATTTCATTCTTTGTGGCAGAGCCAAATGGTAATCATTCTTCTGCTAAAAAAAGTCAAAACACGACAACAAATGATGTAATTACTGTTTTTAAAGAAACTCTAAGTGATTTAGGATCATTTTGTAAACGTAACTCAGAAACATGTAAAGTAGGAAAATCTTTTTTAGGTTCACTTGGTGAACGAGCATATAATGGTGCAAAAGCGGCTTATGGATATTTAGGGAAACATATTGAGTGATAAGGAAGATGATTTATTTGAAGTTTTATAAAGCAGACGCATAGAAGTTTGTCGACAAATAAGGTTATACAACATTTTTCAAATAAATGTTTCTAACATTTATGAGTGGCTTCATGCTAAGAAAGATAAACGCTTATTTTTCATTAAATAAATCGCCATGATTATAAAATTAAGAAAATCAAAATAGGGATGGGGTTATGGCAGAAACAATTGATGATATTATAGAAAATTTTTCTCTTTTAGATAATTGGGAAGATCGCTATCGTTATGTAATTGAACTTGGTAATGAATTGCCACCCTTTCCAGAAAATGCTCGAAATGACACTCATAAAGTGCCTGGTTGCGTTAGCCAAGTATGGCTTTTATCTTCACGTGATCACTCAGAAAATCCAGTATTAACGTTTCAAGGCGACTCTGATGCGCATATAGTGCGAGGACTTATTTACATTCTTCTCACTTTTTATTCAGGTAAAAAAGCTTCTGAAATTCGTGATGCTGATGCTGAGGGACTTATCAAAAAGCTTGGCTTAAGCGAAAATCTCACACCGCAGCGATCAAATGGTCTTAAATCAATGATTGAGAGAATCCGTAAAGAGAGTCATATATAAATCTCTGGATTCTCGCAAAAACAATTATAAATAACCACTCTATGCAAAATATTAGCAAAGAAACATTCTCATATATCAGGTCTTATTAACTCTGAAATAGATGTGACTACTTGATTTTTTTCTGTTGGCTTTTTCGCCCAAGTCCCATTTCCTTTGCTAAAGCTGAACGCGCCTTTGCATAATTAGGTGCAACCATAGGATAAGAACTATCCAATTGCCATTTTTCACGATATTCCTCAGGCAACATTCCATAATGTGTCATAAGGTGACGCTTTAAAGACTTAAACTTCTTCCCATCCTCAAGGCAGATAAGATAATCGGGAAATACTGAACGCTTTGGGTTAACAGCAGGTCTTTGCTTTTCAGCTTCGATCTCCGGTAATTCCGTATTCCCTACCTTGAGAAAAGCAGCATGAACATCGGCAATTAAACTGGGTACCTCAGTCGGTCGGATTGAATTATTACTCACATAAGCAGCAACAATATCGGCAACCAATGTAATAATTAAATTGCTTTCAGCCTCCAAGACTGGGCGATGTTCCATTCTTATTTCCTTTAAGTTAAAATCGATACATCATTCACATTTATACTTGTGATACAGAGATCCCATGCACGTAGGTTTCATATTGTACAAAAATCTTTTTTGTCAATTCAATTATTTTATAAAATCGCTTAAACACAAAAAAATCAAATAAATTCCTCTTTTTTGTCATAATATATGAAAAGAAAAACTGGGGAATGTTCATTTATTTTATAGTTTTGTATTATAGAATATCATGAATAAAAACAGAGTATATCATAAAATTAGCTGTGTTATAGTGAATTTAGAAATAAGTTTACTAATTTAAAAATGTAATATATTAAATGAATATTTTATCTTATATATTATTATTACAATTTAAATGTTTTTTATAAAAAAAAACACTTTTGATGTTATAAATTAAACTTATATAAATACAAAAAGTTGCTGAAATGGATTTCAAACATCAATAAGAATACAATGGAAAAAATAAAATATCAAAATGTATATCATGAATGTAAAATGCCATAAAAAATTAGTACGAAAATAACGATAGTTACATAATAGTACAACAATAAAGAGTTTTTTCTTCTTTAGATTGTAATATGATTGCTCAAGATAATTAAAGTTGCGTATTTTGCAATCGATTCTCTCTATTAGTAAAAAATGTGATTCTGTTATTAAAAATCTAAATTTTTTAGCTATTCTATTAGAACGGTGTCATATTCATAAGGAATGGTATCTGCAGAATGCGATGAGCAAAGTTTATAGCATAATCGTTTATTTATTTTAGCTGCATCTTTATAAGTGAGCGTAAATTATAGATTCTCGCTATTATGTAAATGATATAATTCTAATGCATAAATGAAATCATTAACATCATCTAATATAGGAACGTGTATGACTGATTTACCTATACTACCCCCTAAAGCCAAAAAAATTGCTCATCAAGAAATGTATCATGGGATTTATCGTGATGATCCCTATCATTGGTTGCGTGCATCTAACTGGCAAGATGTTTTTAAAAATCCTAATTGTCTTGATGAAACTATTAGAGAACATCTCGAAAAAGAAAATATGTATCAATCTTCCCAAATGGCCGATACAAAACCTTTACAAGATTTGTTATTTTCCGAAATGAAAAGTCGAATTAAAGAAAATGATAGTTCTGTTCCTATAAAACGTGACTCTTTTGCTTATGGTTTTTCTTATGTTATTGGAGGACAACAACCACATTATTTTCGTACTTCAAGGAATGGAGGCGAAAAAAAATTCTATCTTAATGGCGATGCTTTAGCTGAAGGTAAAGAGTATTTCAGTTTTGGTTCGGTACAAGAATCTCCTGATCATACCCATGTTGTATGGACCTATGATGATAAAGGATCAGAATTTTACGTAGCTAAAGTTCGTAACTTAGAAACATTATCGGACTGTACAGATATCATTGTTGACACATCTGGACAGATTGTATGGGATGCAAACTCTGAAGGTTTTTTTTATACTAAGATGAATGAAAATCATCGACCTTCTGAACTTTATTATCATCGATTAAACACTGATCAATCGCAAGATAAGCTTATTTTTCGTGAAGATGATTCAGGATTTTTTGTACATGTAAGTGGTTCTAAACTTAATGATGTTATTTATATTACTGTTCATGATCATGAAACATCAGAAGTTTGGCTTATCCCTGCTGAAGCACCTCTTACTGCGCCTCAATGTGTGAGGAAAAGACAAAAAGGTGTTGAATATTCTCTTACGGAAGGTGGAGATGTTTTTTATATTCTTACCAATTTAGATAATGCTAAAGATTTTAAAATTATGGTGACACCATATTCATCTCCACAACCAGAAAATTGGTCTGAGTTTATTTCTCATCAGCTTGGACGTTTGATTATATCTCATGATGCTTATAAAGATTTTTTTATTTGGTTTGAGCGCCTTGAGGGACTCCCTCGTATACAGGTAATGGATCGTACTACTAAGGAAATTCATTCCATTGCCTTTGCAGAAGAAGCGTATTCCTTAGGCTTACAAGGTGCTGCAGAATATAACAGTTCTACCATTCGCTTTTCTTACTCATCTATGACAACGCCTGATCAAGTTTTTGATTATGATATGAAAAACCGTCAACGGATGCTTTTAAAAATGCAAGAAATTCCCTCTGGACATAATCAAGATGAATATATAACACGACGTATCACAGCAATTGCAGATGATGGTGAGACAATTCCTATTTCACTTTTTCATCATAAAACAACAGTCCTTGATGGTAACGCACCTTGCTTGCTTTATGGTTATGGCGCTTATGGAATTTCTATTCCTGCCAGTTTTAATAGTAATGTGCTTTCTTTAGTTAATCGAGGGTTTATTTATGCAATTGCGCATGTTCGTGGAGGAAAAGAAAAAGGTGTTGAATGGTATGAGAAAGGAAAACATTGCTTTAAATATAATACATTTACAGATTTTATTGCTTGTGGGCGTCACTTGGTAAGCAATAAATTTACTGCCCATGATCGTCTTATTGCTCAGGGTGGTTCTGCAGGGGGTATGTTGATGGGGGCTATTGCAAATATTGCTCCACAGGATTTTGCTGGAATTATAGCTAATGTACCTTTTGTTGATGTTTTAACAACGATGCTAGATGCTTCATTACCATTAACGCCTCCAGAATGGCCAGAATGGGGAAATCCTCTTAAATCGCTAGAAGATTATAATCTCATTGCTTCCTATTCACCTTATGATAATGTTAAAGCTCAGAAATACCCTTCTATTCTTGTAATTGCTGGATTAACCGATCCTCGCGTAACTTATTGGGAACCGGCTAAATGGGTGGCAAAATTGCGCGATTTAAAAATAGATGATAATGAGATTTTATTGCGTATTAATATGGATTCAGGTCATGCGGGTGCGGCTGGGCGTTTTTCTAAGTTGGAAGAAACCGCATATATTTATGCATACATCCTCAAAACAATTCGAAAAAACTGTCTTTAGTTTCTTTCATTTTTAAAAGGCTCCATAATCCGATGAATTATGGAGCCTTTCTAATATGCTCATGAAAAAATTATGCAGATAATTTTAGACTCCACTCTCTTCATAAAGCTTCAAAACATAATCCCAATTAATTAAATTATCTACGAAAGCTTCTAAATACTTCGGACGCATATTACGATAATCAATGTAGTAAGAATGTTCCCACACATCAACACCCAGAATAGGTTGAGCATCATAAACTAAAGGGTTCTCAGCATTAGACGTTTTCATAATTTCAAGTTTACCATTTTTTACAGCAAGCCATGCCCATCCAGAACCAAATTGGGTTGTGGCTGTAGCAATAAAGTCAGCGCGAAATTTATCATAACCACCCAAGTCAGATTCAATAGCTTTTTCTAACTTTCCAGGTAATTTTTTACCACCACCATCTTTTTTCATCCAATGCCAAAATTGATCATGATTGTAGTATTGAGCTGCATTATTAAATAAGCCATCATTCTGATGAAAGCTTTGTTTTATAATGTTTTCAATACTTTCGTTTTCTAAACCCAAATCTTTGACAAATTCATTTGTTTTTACAAGATAGGCAAAGTGGTGCTTATCATGGTGATATTCAAGCGTTTCGCGTGACATATAAGGCAAAAGGGCATCATAATCATAAGGTAAATCAGCCAATTCAAAAGCCATTTAAAAATCTCCTCAATTTTAATTGTTAAGTTTGCATCTCAAACTTAACTTGCCATTTAAGGCATCTAAAAGCAAATGTTGAATACTTCTTTCATTTGGTTTTAATCATACTCTCTTCATAAAGCAGCATTTTAGTGATAAATTTGCTAATTAATCAAAGTATCATTGATTCATATCAGTTTATTTTTCTAGAATTCTGATATTCATTACCTGACAAAAAATACAATTATTTTTTTTAAGATTTAAAAATAAATTTAAATAGTTGTCAGCTTTTATGCATATTACTTATTACTTAAAATAAGTACTTAAATAGTATGCAAAATAGTTTTAATTTGCAAAGGTTTTTTAATTTATTTATTTTGGGGTGTTATTGTTTTTAATATAACATTTATGATGAATTGTTAACAGCTGCCTTTATGTATTATAAGGTTAAAAATAAAACTTGCTTTTAATATTTCTTTGATATTATGACTCTAACCTATGAGTTTGAAAAGTTAAATTTTTATATGTTAAATAATTTAGAATAAAATAATAATAAAAATTACAAATAAAAAGATATTTGTTATTCTTTTCATATCATTTATTTGTATGTATTAACAAATAATTTAAAAAAACATAATAAAGACGATTTATTTATTGCATAAATAAAGTATAAAATATTTATATTTTGTATTTTATACTATTGATGAAATATAAAAGGTAAAATAAAAAATTACAAAATAATTTGTATGAAGAGTTGATATTTTTTAGGAGTTTAACCAGATATTTACTTCTACCATTAATTTTACATGAACACGATACTGATAAGAAGCAAAACTTTATGATAAAAAAATTATGAGCTTTGATTTTCAGGTGTTGCACACGGTCATAGAAATCGTTATAAGGTGCAAGCGCGTGTGCGATCTTGTTTTTTTTGGGGTATAGCCAAGCGGTAAGGCACCGGTTTTTGGTACCGGCATTCCCTGGTTCGAATCCAGGTACCCCAGCCAAATCTTGCTTTTAAGGGTTTTGGGGCTTATTTATATTCTAATAAGTTCTTATAAGTGGTGGTTGATTTACCCGTTTTTGTCCAAGCTAGATGACTTGTAAGTGTTCTGCTAAATATCTTTATTTAAATTTTTATTCATTATCCTCAGAAAGGGGAAGTGAAGATACTTCTGTGTCAAGTGCATTCATAAAATTTATAATGAAAGCAGCGTTTGTGCCAAAGTCTCTTGGCATGTAACGCGAAGCAGAACGCATATCAACGAAAGTTGTGTCTCCTTCATTTGTTAAACGAATTATAATGTCTGAAATAAAGCCAAGATAAAAAGTCTTTGCTATTGTTTCAATATAGAGTGAGTCTTCTTCGTCTTTAAATTCTCGCTCGGCTAGTACAGGCCAACCATAAGCGGCTAAAACATTCATAATTGATTCTCGAATACGATCAGGTGATCCATCATAACGACGTCCTGACATTTCTGGCCATTCTGACATTTGCAATGCAGTTTGTTCAATCAGGGTATTGTTGAGCGATAAAGCATTGTTGGGACGAATATTCCGAAAAAAAGGTGGAGGCACCTGTGTGTCAGTAGAAACATCATAAATAGCTGGTAGTGTAAACCATAACCAGAAAAATAATACTAATGGTGTGGCAGTTATTAATGAATAAATAATGCCTCTTAAAGCTTTTATTCCGCCTCTAGCACCATATACCCATAAGCTGTAAAGCGCTTTCACAGAAAGAAAGAGAGAAATAACAACCAAGCAAGCAGAAATTGTTATCAAAATCATGAAGTCGGTGACATAAATTATAGAAAATCGCTGTAAAAGTACTGAAAATAACAAAATAAAAAATGCTAATCCGCCGAAACGGGGAGACCATACAGCCGCTCTTGAGGTTAACCAAACATACCTTTTCTTCATTACGCTTTCTTTTTCTCAATAACAAAATTATAAACAGAGTTTTCTTTAGATTTTATACCTTACAAAGGTACAGCACTTCTTTGAGGGGTCAAGGATGCTTTGTGCTACATCAATATTCCGTTAACTATCTTGGTTAATGTATACGAAAAATTGTCATCTCTTTTTAATAATTTTATCACATAGTTCATTAAACTTTATAAAATATAATGGATGTATAAATTGAATTCAGATGATAAATTTTGTGCTTAACGACAGATATGTTTTTTCAAAATGTTTTTATAACTATTCATTTTATTGCTTATCGCATGTTTATAATAGACATGTTAATTTTCTTTGATGTTCATTATTATAAAAAATCATTGCTTCTATAATTATTTACGTAGATTATTTTTATAATTTTTACTTTAGTAAAAAATAAGAGTTTTATTTTAGTTTTGCTTTTGGTTAACGGAATTTACATTTTTTCGTTTTTGTATATTTTTTTCCTTTCATGGTGATATAGATTCTGTGTAACTAGAGATCGGTGTAATTACCATCTACTGAATCTTTGGCAAGTTGCAGATGAAAGAAAGGTTTCACTTTCCTTTTTTACAATTGGGGAAGGGACAAAGACGCGTAAAACGGCAAAGCCTTTATTTAAGTTTTGAGTAACCAAAACTGTGTTGGAACTGTTTTTGGACTTTGATTTTTTGAGCTCTATTATTTGTCTGGGTTTGCCGATTATAAGATCGAGTGTAGCTTTAGGGGCTGTTCGGTCATTGATGTTGTAGAAAATAATTCCATTGCGTTTATAAACAGATAACGACCAAAATTGTGTTGTTTTTAAAGCTTTGAAATGAACAGGGCCATTATCGAGATTAAATTTACAAATATTGAGAAGAAAAAGCGGATCAGAAAATTGATGAATAGGATCACTCACCTCTATATTAGAAAAGTGATAATAATTGTCTGGTTTTTTAAATCGTGCCCATATATTATCTTGTGTATAATAGGGAATGAGAAATAAAATACAAATATGGGCAATGATAGCACCGATAACGATAAGAAGCCCAACATAAATAAATTTAATCACAATATTTTTGTCCTGTTGGAATTTTTTCTACAGATGGCATGATAAGTTTTTCTAGCATAGTTGAAGAAATGATAGAGGTATCATACAAAGTTAAAATAAGTCCAAATTTTCTTTGACTAATTGTTGTAAGCCAGTTTCTGGTTTGTGGTTTTGGAGAGATATGGACGCGGAATGAACCGTCATTTTCGTAGATAATATTATCGGTGTGAAGTTCAAAAGGTACTTTCTTGGATACAGTATAGGGCTTAAGGGATTTGTCAGCTGCATAAAGGGTAAAGAGTCGAGCTTCAGGAATATGCCCTTTTAATAAATAATGACACTGAGGATATAATGGATGCCCGTGATTATCTTTCCAAATTTGGAAAACAAGACCTTCTGTACGTCCAAGTGCAATATCACCTCGTTTTATAGTGCGTGCTCGGGTATAGGGATCAGTTTCTGTGGTTCCTACTTGTGGGTAAGCATTCCATTCCCCAATCGTGAACCGTCCAAAATTATTGAAAGAATTTAACATATAATCAATACTCAATATCCCGCATAAAATGGAAGAAAAAAAGATGAAAAAAGAAAGAGCAATATTGAAAAACATGATAAAATATCTCGGACTTAAAACGTTGAAACTTCAATAACTCCTGTTTTCAAAAATATTACAGAAGGATTGTTTAGATCTTTATTAATCAGCTGCACAATATTTAATGTTTCAGGTGAAAGAGAGTGAGGGACTTGAGAAAAAGATATAGAGGTATTATTAGAAGGAGACGTGTTTGATTGATAAGGAAGAATAGAGTTTTTGACTCCATAAAGTTGTTTGATCATTACATTTTGGTGGGCTTGAAGCATAATATTATGCCATATCATCGCAGGAACGACACCACCAAAAGCGCGATTCATTGGTGAAAAATCATCATTTCCCATCCATACAGCTCCAGTATAATTTCCAGTGAAACCAACAAACCACGCATCGCGATAGGCTTGTGATGTACCTGTTTTCCCAGCAACAAGAGTCATAGGGAGGGCAGCACGTTTTCCAGATCCTCGTGTTGTGACACCAACCATCATTTGATTCATATATGCTGCTGATTGTTTGCTGATAACTCGGTGTAATTTATTTCCATCATTCTTCCAGTTCCATACAACACGACCATCTGTTGTGCTAATTTGCGTAAATCCATGGCGATTTCCAGCCACGCCTCCATTGGCAAAGACATTAAAACCGGTTGCTTGGTCCATTGGTGTCATATTGGATGTTCCAAGAACCATTGTTTTATGTGATAAAATATGAGCAGTAATACCCATATTTTTAATCAAATTTATAATTGGTTGAATATCACGATTCAGATATTGACGTGTAATATAGACCGGTATTGTATTGATAGAAAAAGCTAAAGCAGTTGCTAAATCAATTTTTCCGAGATAACGACCGGAATTATTTTTGGGTGACCATCCTCCCCAATTGATGGGAGCATCTAATACGATTGTTGAAGGAGATAACCCACGTTCCACAGCTGCTGCGTACACGTAAGGTTTGAATGAGGAACCGGGCTGCCGTCCACCTTGTGTTGCTCTGTTAAATTGGCTTTTATTATAATCCAATCCCCCAACAATTGCGCGTACAGATCCATCATTGTCAAGAATGACAGCCGCAGCTTGTGTTGCTCGATATTGTGGCCCATATTTGTGTAAATGATAGGTGATGGATTCTTCTGTTACTTTTTGAATATATGGGTCAAGAGTGGTTTGAACGATCAAGGTGTGAGTTGGTAGTTTGTCACCAATTTTTTTGACTTCGCTGAATGCCCAATCAATAAAATAGTCAGGCTGATTATTTTTTATTTTTATAATAGGTTTGGCAGGGTGACGATGGGCATTAATAATTTGGCTCTCTGTCATAAATTTACTATTAACGAGGTTTAAAAGAACCACGTTGGCACGTGTTTGAGCTGCAAGGAGATTGCGGTGAGGAGCGTATTTAGTTGGAGCTTTGAAGAGTCCTGCTAACATCGCGGATTCACTCAGGGATACGTTGCGTATGTTTTTTCCAAAATAAAATTTTGCTGCGGCTGCGATACCGAAATTGCTCCCTCCCATGTATGAGCGGTCAAGATAAAGTTGTAGGATTTGTTTCTTGCTGAAATTAGCTTCTAACCAGAGAGCAAGATAAGCTTCTTTAATTTTACGCGTTATGGTTCTTTCATTTGTCAAAAACAAATTTTTAGCCAGTTGCTGTGTAATGGTTGAACCGCCTTGTACGACGCCTCCTGCATGCATATTTTGCAAGATAGCTCGTGTAAGTCCTTGCAAATCAATACCCCAGTGATCGAAAAAACGACGATCTTCTGTCGCGAGAACTGCTTTAATGACGTAATCAGGCATTTTTCCCACAGGAACAGACACAGCTGATAATGCACCACGACTGCCTATAGGATTTCCATATCGATCTAAAAAAAGAATGGAAAAATTTTTAGGCAAATCCCAATCCTTTTTTGTCAATTCAAAAACAGAAATTCCCATAATAGTGAAACAAGTAAAACCGATTAATCCTAATGTTAGTGCTTCATCAAAAATTTCGACTATAAATCGTTTCCATCCTTGTATATGTAAACATTGTGAAGCAATTTTTGACTTATTCCAGAAAAAATTATTAATGGAGCGAAGACGATAAAATATAGTGTCTAACCATGCGTCTAATTCAATGAGTGCAGGACTGTGGAATGGCTTATTGCGTTTTGCTTTCTTTTTTTTTAAAAAATCAAACATTTTAAACAGTTTATAATAAAGTGATGCAATCAAATAAATTTAAATTATTATATGGAATACAAGTATTTTTTTGCTATAGTTTTTTTTAAGAAAAAATTTTATTTAAAAACTACAATGATTTATTTTTTATGTTTTATTTGTTTATTAATTTTTTTTATTATTTGATAGATGATTATTTTATAATATTTAAATATAATATTTAAAGTTAGTAAAAATAAAATATTACTTGAATATTATTTTATTTTTCCAGGGAAGAGTATTCTTTACACCTAATTTTTGGATAAATAGAAAAAAGATTGTTCATTTTATATTCATATAAAATATATTATAAGATGTTTATGATAGAAAAAGTTTTCTCATTTATAATGGTAGCAATTCTGCTAAGCACAAAATCTGTTTTAGCTTCTGAATGTGTAGAAGTTGGGAGAGATGTTGCGGCAAAGCAAAGCGGGGTATTAGTGCGTTCAACTCCCACTGTTCAGAATGGAAGAGATATGTGTGTGGTTGTGGTTGTTGTTCCTGCTCATGATGATAAAAAGCTGCGCCGTGTTGAGATTTCCGTTCCCGCTTATTAATTTAAGAGCTTGGCAGATATTATAATGCGTATTTTAATTGTTGAAGATGATCGGAATCTCAATCATCAATTAGTCGAAGCTGTAAAAAGTGTTGGGTATGTCTCGGATAGTGCTTTTGATGGAGAAGAGGCCTATTTTTTAGGAAGCACAGAGTCTTATGATGCTGTGATTCTCGATATTGGTTTGCCGCATTTGGATGGAATTAATGTTATTAAAAAATGGCGCCAAGAGGGGCATCTCATGCCTGTTTTAATATTAACAGCACGAGATCGCTGGTCTGATAAGGTATTAGGCATTGATGCAGGTGCTGATGATTATGTTGTCAAACCGTTTCATTTAGAAGAAGTCATGGCGCGGTTGCGAGCATTAATTCGTCGTTCTAAAGGTCATGCAACAAGCACGCTACGGTGTGGTGATGTTTTGTTAGATACCAAGACTTCTCGTGTTTTTGTTAATGATCAGTTGATTAAACTAACCTCCCATGAATTCAGACTCCTCTCATATCTTATGCATCATAGTGATAAGGTCGTTTCAAGGACAGAGCTTATTGAACATATGTATGATCAAGATTTTGATAAAGATTCGAATACAATTGAAGTTTTTGTGAGACGATTGCGTAAGAAGCTTGGAGTGGATTTAATTGAGACTATTCGCGGAATGGGCTATCGAGCAAGAGCGTCAGGTGATTGATGATCATGCTAAAAAACAATAGCTGGCTGAGGAAAATATTTTTTTTAGTTGCTAAATCTCTCAGTTTACGCGTTATGATCTTGTCAACCGTATGGGCTGTTATTTCGCTTTCATCGATTTCTGCAATTAGTGTTTTGTTTTATCAGCGCTCAGGTGAAGAAAGTCTGAAACATATTCTTACTGCTCAGCTTTACAGTCTTATTGCGACAGTAACTGTGTCACCTGATGGAAATTTGAAAGGGGGAGAGCTTGGGGTTAATGATATTCGTTATTCTGATCCAACATCAGGTTGGTATTGGGAAGTTGTTGCATTATCACCTAATTTACAGGGTAGACTAACATCCCCATCATTGGGAACAGGAGAAATATTTTCATCAAGTAATGTTGACATACCTTTTGGTGACCAATTTTTTCGATTTTATAAAATCAATGGAATTAATGATCAGAAGTTACAAGTTATTGAGAGTGATGTGGTTCTTGATGATCAAAATCATATTGCGCGTTTTCGTCTTGTTGGGAATATTGATGAAGTGCATGCACAAGTGCAGGAATTTAAGAAAATTTTGCAAATTTTTCTTTGGAGTTTTGGTATAGGCAGTATTCTCATCAACATTGCTATTATTTTCTTTAGCTTTCAACCATTAAAGCGCATTCGACAAGCATTGAATGATATTCGCGAGGGTAAAGTTAAATATGTGAATACGGATTTAGTTAGCGAAGTGATGCCATTAGTGCAGGAAATGAATGCTCTTATTAATAATAATCAACGGATTATTGAACGGTTTCGGACGCAAGTTGGTAATCTTGCTCATTCATTGAAAACGCCCTTATCAGTTATTATGAATGAGGTTGATAAGATGCACGGAGAACAGGCTGTTTTATTAAGAGAACAAACAAAAATGGTGCAGGCTCAAATTAATCATTATTTGCAGCGCGCTCGGATTGCGGCTCAGTTCGATAGTGTTATTTATCAAACACCTGTCCGCACAGTTATTGATCGTCTGGTGCGTGTGATGAAAAAGCTTAATTCTGAAAAAGAAATTCAATTTGTTATGGATACTGATGATATTGTTTTTTCTGGTGAAAGAGAAGATTTAGAAGAAATTGTGGGAAACTTAATTGAAAATGCTGCTCAGTGGTCTCATACAAAAGTTATGATTTCTTGTTGTCTGGAAAACGATATTGGAGAATCAAAATTTTTTAGTATCGTTGTGGAAGATGATGGTCCTGGTTTAACAGCAGAACAAATTGGTGAAGCTTTTAAAAGAGGGCGTCGATTTGATGAAAGCAAACCAGGAACAGGTTTGGGCTTAGCAATTGTTTCAGATATGGTCAGTGAATATGGTGGAAGTTTTTTCTTATCGCGTTCTGATTTAGGTGGGTTATATGCAAAAATTTTATTACCAAAACGATAAGCATATTCTCTTTGCTTAAAAAAAAAAATAGATACACTTAAAGTGTATAAAATAAAGCCATGTTTATGTATATAATGCACATAGTAGAGAAATCATTTCCTATAAGTTATTATGATGTAAAGAGAGCTTATTTCATACTTTTATTATATGTTATTTTATGACAAACTTTAAAAAGTTATACTTTTCCTACATACCAAAATAGTTTTTGAATATTTTTTGTTAATTTTTTAAAAAACAAGAAAAAATGAGAGAAAGAGAATAGGATAACTAACTACGCTTTTTGATTTTCGTATTGGTATCAAAGTGATATGTTGTTGTTAATTTGGGTTACAATTTTTTTTCTATTTTTAGCGATTATTCTTTTTTTTCGCTCGGGTTTCGTTATAGGAAAAAATAAAGAGCGGCAATTTTTTACCTTTAATGTATACAGAAATTGCATGCAATTTGTTGTCTTTAACAAGATCTTCACACGTTGTAAAAATAAACACATTCTTAAAGTTTGTAGTGTGCTATTTGTTATTTTTATAACATGGAGCATTTATAGTTTGACGGGAAATCCAAAAGCAAAAAGTTATTTTTTTAGTGAATTAATGGACAAGGATCCAGAGATACTTAGTAAGGATGAACAACTTGTCCGTCTACAAGTGCTTTTTTTGCGTACACCTAATGATGGCAAGCTCGCAGATATGTTGGCAGTAGGATACCTTGAGGAAGGTTATTTTCAGGAAGCAGTCAATATTTATTTAGATGCGCTTCGCCTAAATGGAGAATCTGCTCCAAGACTTGTAGGGTATGGTTTAGCATTGGTTGGCTATGAGGGTGGAATGATTACACAAAAAGCGCAAAATGCGTTTAAAAAAGCTGTAGATTTAGCACCAAAAGATTTTTATCCTCGTTTATTGTTAGCTGGTGCGTTTCGTCAAGAAGGAAAACTTATGCAGGCAATACAGTATTTACAAGATTTTCTTGATACAATGCCTGAGGATTTTTCAGGACGATTGCATATTGAAGCAATGATTACGCGGTTACGTGTTTTACTACAATCAGAATATCCAGAAAGTGCTGATGATTAAGATGATTAATTTACAATTATTGGATCAAAAATCCTCTGGGAACGGAAAAATATGAGAAAAGAAGTTGTACTTCTCTACAAGATATGCAGACTCATTTAAAAGCTAGAATATATAATAATTTAATGTTTAGCATATTGCATTTATAAAAATGGTTTTTGTAGATAGGCTATGAACAGTCAGTCTTTAGGGAATTCTTCTTCATTAAAAGCTGTTTTAAAGCAGCGAAAAAAAAGTCGCGTGCTGATGATCTTATTATGTATTTTTGTTATATTTATTGCGATAAGTCTTATTGTGTACGCAATGCGTCATACGGTAAATTATTTTCGAATGCCATCAGAAATTACAAAAGAAGATATTCTTATGGGACGTTCTTTACGTTTAGGCGGCTTTGTTGAAAAGGGAACTGTTCAATATCTTGATAAGACAAAAATTACTTTTTTCATAACGGATAATAAAAAACATGAAAAGGTGATTTTTAATGGTATATTGCCAGATCTTTTTCGTGAAGGACAGGGAGTTATTGTAGAGGGATATTTTGATAAACGGGGGCTTTTTATTGGTACACGTGTTTTGGCCAAACATGACGAAACCTATATGCCGAAGACGGCAGTTAATTGCTTAAAAAAGCGCTACGATGTGGAAAGGCAATTAAGTTGTGCTCGTTGAATTAGGTCATATTTTTTTAGCTGCGGCGTTTGCAGTTAGTTTGCTACAGATTATTTTATCCACTTTTGGTATTTTACGAAGAGAGCATGTGTTGATGCAGGTAGGAGCATTATTGCCGCATGTCACTTTTATATTTGTATTATTATCTTTTTTAATCCTTGTATACGCTTATATTGTATCTGATTTTTCTGTTTTAAATGTTGTTGAGAATAGTCATTCGGAAAAACCTATACTTTATAAAATTACGGGTGTTTGGGGGAATCATGAAGGATCGGTATTATTATGGGTTTTAGGTTTAGCTTTTTTGGGTACGTTGGTAGCACTGTTTAGCCAGCATTTGCCTGAGCAATTTAAAGCGATAGTTTTAATTTGCCAAAGCTATATTCTAAGCGCTTTTCTTTTATTCATTCTTTTTGTATCTAACCCATTTTTACGTGTTGATCCACCGGCGTTGCAAGGCAATGGTCTTGACCCTGCTTTACAAGATGTCGCTTTAGCAATTCATCCACCACTTCTTTATTTAGGTTATATTGGCTTCTCTATTTGTTTTTCTTTTGCAATAGCTGCATTAGTTGTGGGACATGTTGATGGAAATTGGGCGCGCTGGGTTCGTCCTTGGCTTCTTCTGTCTTGGATTTTTTTGACACTGGGAATTATGGTTGGATCCTATTGGGCATATTATGAGCTAGGGTGGGGAGGCTATTGGTTTTGGGATCCAGTCGAAAATGTTTCATTTATGCCTTGGCTTTCAGGGACAGCTTTTTTGCATTCTTGTCTTGTTTTGGAAAAACGAGAAACATTGAAATGCTGGACTTTATTTTTGGCTATACTTACATTTTCGCTTTCTCTTATGGGGACCTTTCTTGTTCGCTCGGGTTTTTTAATATCTGTCCATAGTTTTGCACTTGATCCAGCGCGTGGGTGGGCAATTTTTGTTATATTATTCTTGTTGGCAGGAACAGCGTTTTTTCTCTTTGCTTTGCGTATACCTATTTTAAAAACAGGTAGATTATTTCAGCCAATTTCTCGTGAAGGTTTTATTGTTTTAAACAATTTATTATTAATAACAATAACAATCACAATATTAATTGGTACGCTTTATCCTTATTTTATTGAGACATTAACTGGAGAAAAAATTTCTGTAGGTGCTGCATTTTTTAATCTCACCTGTGGACCTTTAATGATGTTATTGTTGTTGCTTGTTCCATTTGGGTCGATGATGGCATGGAAACGCGGTGATTTTATCGCGGTTTTTGAACGGTTATGGTTAGTCTTTGCATTGGTTAGCGCAACTTGTTTTGTAATATTTTATGCAGCATCTTTGCATGATGTCTTTGCTGTTTTAGGAATTGGGCTTTCCATTTTTGTTTTTTTGGGAAGCTTAGCTGATCTTTGGGGAAAGAGTGGATATCGCAAAACAGCATTGTCAATACGAATGAAGAGATTGATTGGATTGCCATGGTCAGTTTTTGGTGCTGCAATAGCACATATGGGATTAGGCGTTACACTGTTTGGAATTGTCTATGTTGCAACTTTCACACAAGAGCGTATTTTAACTATGAACGTAGGGGATATGGTGACGATAGCAAATAAAACCATTTGCTTTGATAAAGTGCAAGAAGGTTCTGGTAAAAATTATTCTGTAATGGAATTTAATTTTGCAATATATGAAAACAAAAGTATGTTGTCTCCTGTAATGGCATCAAAGCGCTTTTATCCCAGTCAAATGATATCAACAACAGAAGTTGGTATTCGCAGTTACGGTCTATCCCAATTGTATATTGTTCCAGGACATATAGATGATCAAGGACTTGTTGTGCATATATGGTGGAGGCCTTACGTAATTTGTATTTGGTTAGGTGCATTGATGATGGCTATGGGAGGATGTTTTTCTTTATTAAGTTATTGGTCTCGTGTTGGCTTGCATCGAAAAAAAGCTTCTCATATTAAATGTCAAAAGGACTTGAGATGAAAAAGCGCCTGTTTTGGATTTTGTTTTTCTTTATTGTTGTTTTGTCTCTCCCATTAGCTCTAGCAGTGGAGCCAGATGAAATTTTAAAGGATACAGTTCTTGAATCGCGTGCGCGCAATATTTCTTCAAATTTGCGTTGTCCAGTTTGTCAAAATCAGTCAATTGATGATTCAGATGCATTACTGGCACGTGATTTGCGGATTCTAATTCGCGAACGATTGAAAATGGGTGAGAGTAATCAGCAGGTTATTGATTTTCTTGTTGAACGGTATGGTGAATTTATCTTATTGAAACCACCTTTTAATAAAACAACATGGTTTTTATGGCTATCGCCTTTAATAATTATGATCGCTGGTATTTGTATCTTATTTTTTCAGATGAAACGATATAAATATAAAAAATAGCTATTGAAATATCGGAAAAGAAATATTTTGTGCGTTTAAATTCATTTAATAGTTTAATTCCGTTTATGGTTATGAATTCTTTTTATCTAATCTTACAAAACTTTAATAATTTAGACAGAAAATGGTAAGGTCTATTGTCTTATGATTTAAGCGCAATAGAAATAAAATTAATTATTGAACAGGAGCGTACGTAAATGGTGAAAAAAACTTTCTCTACGAAATTAGCTGCGGCAAGCCTTTTTGCAGTTATGGAGACTGCTCTACTTTTTAGTGGATCTGTGTCAAATTTGTGGACAAGCCCAGCTTATGCAAATTCTATCTTTACTTCAGTAGTGCAACAACAAGGATTTGCAGATGTTGTTTCCCAAGTAAAACCTGCTGTTGTTTCAGTACAAGTAAAAGGCAACAAAAAGAAAGAAGAGAGTTTTTTTAACGATTTTTTTAACAATGCACCAGGATTTGATATGTTGCCAAATCAGCATCCTTTAAAAAGATTTTTTGATGAATTTTATAATCGTGGTAAACAAGATCACACGCCTTCACATCGTTCACGTAAACTCACGCCTATAGCTTTTGGATCTGGATTTTTTATTTCGTCTGATGGTTATATTGTAACGAACAATCATGTTATCTCTGACGGTTCAAGCTATTCTATTGTTCTTGATGATGGTACAGAATTGAAGGCAAAACTCATTGGTACAGATCCGCGTACTGACCTTGCAGTATTGAAAGTAGATGAGAAAAGAAAATTCTCGTATGTTGATTTTGGTGATGATTCAAAGCTTCGCGTTGGTGATTGGGTTGTTGCGATTGGTAATCCATTTGGTCTTGGTGGAACTGTGACAGCGGGTATCGTTTCGGCGCGTGGACGTGATATTGGCGCTGGTGTTTATGATGACTTTATTCAGATTGATGCTGCTGTTAATCGTGGAAACTCTGGTGGGCCAACTTTTGACCTTAATGGAAAGGTTATTGGAGTTAACACAGCGATTTTTTCTCCCTCTGGAGGAAATGTTGGTATTGCTTTTGCTATTCCAGCAGAAACAGCAAAACAGGTTGTGCAACAACTTATTGAAAAAGGTTCTGTTCAACGTGGTTGGCTTGGGGTTCAAATTCAGTCTGTAACAAAAGAAATTTCTGAATCAATAGGCTTAAAAGAAGCTAAAGGTGTTTTAGTTACTGATCCGTTGAAGGGACCTGCACAAAAGGCTGGAGTTAAGGCAGGTGATGTTATTATTTCAGTAAATGGTGAAAAAATTAATGATGCCCGTGATTTAGCTAAGCGTATTGGCAATATTAAGCCAGGAGAAATAGTAACCTTAGTTATTTTAAGATCTGGTAAAGAGGAAACTCTCAAGGTAAAACTCGATACAATGCCTGAAGAGGAAAATATACAACAAAAGTCAAAATCTCAAAAAGGGCGCAATAATTTAGATGAAACATTAGAAGACTACGGTTTAGTTGTTGCTCCTTCTGATGATGATGTAGGTCTGGTTGTAAAGAGTGTCGATTCAGATTCGGACGCTGCAGATAAAGGGATACGTCCTGGTGATGTAATTATTACAGTTAATTATAAAGCTGTTAAAAAAGTATCTGATATTACCAATATCATTAAAGAAGCACAAAAATTAGGACGAAATCATATACTTTTACAATTACAAACAAATGGTCAAAATCGTTTTGTTCCACTTCCAATTTTAAAAAAGTAACATTTTTATGAGTAGGATGGAGGCTTTGTAAGCCTCTATCCTATGACTGTGTTTGATAAAATAATGGAGATTCCGTTTTATGAAGATACTTGTTATCGAGGATGATCGTGAAACAGGACGTTATCTCGAAAAAGCTTTTTTAGAAGCAGGGCATTTAGCTGATGTTGCGTATGATGGAGATACTGGATACGCTTTAGCTGAAACAGAAAATTACGATGTTATGGTCGTTGATCGGATGCTTTTGCATCGTGATGGTCTTTCTATTATTTCTGAGTTGCGTGCCAAAGGAAATAAAACACCAATTCTTATTCTTTCTGCTTTAGGGCAGGTTAATGATCGTGTAACAGGTTTGCGTGCAGGGGGAGATGATTATTTAACAAAGCCTTATGCTTTTTCTGAGCTTCTTGCTCGTGTTGAAGTGTTGCAGCGTAGAAAAAATTCTGAAAAAGCAGAAACTATTTATCATGTAGGTAATCTTGAGCTTAATCGGTTAGCACATACAGTCAAGCGTGGTAACATTAATATTACATTGCAGCCACGGGAATTTCGTTTACTGGAATATTTAATGCGGCATGCGGGTCAGGTTGTGACGCGTACTATGCTTTTGGAGAATGTTTGGGACTATCATTTTGATCCACAGACAAATGTTATTGACGTTCATATTTCTCGGTTAAGAGCAAAAATTGAGAAGGATTTTGATATTCCACTTCTTCATACTGTGCGTGGAGCTGGATATATGCTGAAAGCGCCAGATAATAAAATATGAATCGTTTGATTAATATATTACGCACAACTGCGCTAAGACTTTCGGCACTTTATATTTTATTATTTGGGTTAGTAGCAACAGGGCTATCAGTTTATATAATACTATTTTCTGCTTCATTGTTAACAAAGCAAACTGAACAAGCTTTGCGTGAAGAGTTAAAACGTATCGAAAATGCTTATAATTATGGTGGATTACCTTTATTGGTGCGCACTATTGATTATCGATCGCGGCAGCCAGGAGCCTTCCTCTATTTGGTTACTGATCCTATGGGACGCATTTTAGCAGGTAACGTTGCACATATTGAACCTGGACTTTTAAATCATAATAATGGTTTTCTTTCGAAGTCTTTTTTATATTCACGTTTTGGAGAACATGACAAAACAAGTGAACACCGTGCTTTAGCAATTATTGTTGCTTTACCCAATGCTATGAAGGTTCTTGTAGGGCGAGATTTAGATGAGCCAGAACGTTTTGTAAAGGTGATGCGTAAAGCAGTCATCATTGCTCTTGCCGCAATGGTTGGGGGAGCTTTATTAATATGGTTTTTTGTTGGTAGGCGAGCATTGCATAGGATCGATCATGTAACAGCTGCTTCTCAACGTTTAATGGAAGGTGATTTTAGTGGGCGTTTACCTGTTTCTGGGGTAGGTGATGAATTTGATCGATTATCAGCCAATCTGAATGTTATGTTGGATCGAATTGAAGAGTTAAATACGGGTTTACGACAGGTATCGGATAATATTGCCCATGATCTTAAGACACCATTAACGCGTCTTAGAAATCGTGCCGAAGAAGCGCTTTCTAGTAAAAAGACAGAGCTTGAATATCGACAAATACTTGAGAGTGTTATTGTTGAATCAGATCAGCTTATTCGCACTTTTAATGCTATTTTAATGATTTCACGCATTGAAGCATGTAGTACAATTGAGCATCTTGAAACTATGAATATGAAACGAATTCTTGAAGATGCAGTTGAGATTTATGAGCCCTTTGCTGAAGAATCAGGCGTTTTACTCCGGTTAGGAAATACATTTGATAAGGACATACCATTGAATCGTGAACTTATTGCACAATCAATTTTTAATCTTATTGATAATGCTATTAAATATGCCTCTAAAGATAGCAGGAAGGCAGAGGTTTGCTTATCAATGGAATACCGTGGTGCACATTTATTAGTAATTGTCAGCGATAATGGTCCAGGAATTGCACCGGACAAATGTGACAAAGTAACAGAGCGATTTGTTCGACTTGAAGAAAGTCGTACACAGCCTGGTTTTGGTATTGGCTTAAGCATAACAAAAGCTGTTATGAAACTCCATGGAGGTGAGCTATTACTTGAAAACGCCAATCCAGGTCTCAAAGCTATATTATTATTTCCTTAAAAACGCGTTTCCTGCTTTTTCATGTAACAACTATTTTGGAAAAAACCGATCCAAAATGAAAAGTAAAATATTTTTTCAAGAAGTAAAAATAAAAAGCGCTTTTCTAAAAGTATAGCTTTTTTCTTTATGTTTTCGTGATAAGAATGGTTTTGCTGGCTAAAAAGCATAAAAAAAATAAGTAAAAAATAAATTTAAAGTCATTTATTTCTTCTATTTAAAATAAAAAAAAGCAAGTTGATTTTATAAGTTATGATTATAATCTTATCGTTATTTTTGCGTAATTTTAAATGCTTTATTTAAATGTTGTCAGATAAATAAATGCACCTTTTGCTATGTAATACTTTTAAGTTCATGAGTATTACATATCTGGTTGGTTTTCAAAAGTGGCTATTTTAGCCAATAATTTATTAAAACATGCTAAACTTTTTGAAAGATATTGCTCTGTATGATCAATGTTTTTTTGACACCCATATTACAATTATTATTTCAGATAAAAATAAGTTTAGCGTTATCTCTCTCTATTTGCGCAATTATCTTTGTTGTTAATCATATATATTATGCCTGATATTACAAAGGTATGTTTTTTATGATTTATTTTGATTAATTGGCATTGTAATGGTCACAGTTGTGCCTTTCATTTCCTTGGAAGTAATTTCAAGTGTACCTTTGTGTAATTCTACCAAAGAGCGTGAAATGGCCAATCCAAGACCTGAACCAGTGTGCGTTTTAGTAAATTGATTTTCTACTTGTTCAAAAGGTTGTCCAAGTTTTTTGATTGCTGATTGAGGAATCCCAACTCCTGTATCTTTAATTTTAAAAATAAGATTGTTTCTTTTTTGGAATGCACAAACCTCAATATTACCACCTGAAGGGGTAAATTTAACAGCATTAGAGATGAGGTTAAGGAAAATTTGTCTCATAGCACGACTGTCAACTTCAGCATGAAGTTCTGGAGCAATATTGGTTGTAACAGAAATATTTTTTTCTTGTGCTTGCGGCGTTAAGGTTCGTACTGCTTCACTAATAATAGGCTCAAGATCAATATTTTGACAGTCAAGAGTAAATCTGCCAGCTTCGATTTTGGACATATCAAGGATATCATTGATAAGAGTTAAAAGATGGGTTCCTGAGCTATAAATATCATGCACATACTCCTCATAGCGTTGTGAGCCAAGAGGACCGAAAGTAGATTGCAACATAATATCAGAAAAACCAAGAATCGCATTAAGTGGAGTACGCAATTCGTGAGACATATTGGCTAAAAATTCTGATTTAGCTTTGTTCGCACTTTCTGCACGTTCTTTTTCTTCTTTCAGACTTTTGTTAAGTTTTTCAACTTCTGTTGCACGTTGCTGAGCATTTCCTCGTGCTCGTTTGAGTTCTTGAATGAAAGAAAAAAGACGTTTTTCACTATCTTCAAATTTTTCTTGTTGTTGTTTAAGTTCAGAAATATCTGTTCCAATGCAAACAAGCCCCCCATCTTGAGTGCGTCGTTCATTAATTTTGAGCCAACAACCATCTGCTGTTTGACGAATACTGGTTAAGTTACCAGCCCCATCATCCTTAAGGAGATGCTCACTAATTGCAGGACGTGCCATAGCCTCAACGGTCGAGCGTTGTATACCAGATTGTAGAATCTGTTTAGGAATAGCTGCGTATTCGCAAAATTTGCTATTAGACATAACTAAACGTCTTTCTGAATCCCATAATACAAAAGATTCTGAAATATTTTCAATAGCATCGCGGATACGAAGATCAGCTTGTGCTGTTTGTTCAGCTAATTGACGTTGTTCACTAATATCAAAGGCAATACCAACTAAATGGGGCTCTTCTTCCTCTTCAGTAATTTCAGCTCGAATGCGCATCCATACATAATGTCCATCAGCATGACGCATGGGAACATTGATATCGATATGCTTTTTTTTACCATTCATTAATTCTTGAGCAAGGTCAAAAAAGTTAGCATCATTTGGATCTATAATCGCGGTAATCTGGGATATTGATAATAGTGCATCTTGAGGCACATAGCCAAGCATTTCATACATTGCTCGTGACCAATAAACGCGTCCACTTCCCATATTCCAATCCCATAATCCACAGCGCCCGCGTATCATTGCCATATCAATGCGATTTTGAATTTTCTCTGAAATTGCATCTGTATTGCGTGCTCGTACTATTTGATTGTAATAAACATAAAGAAGAGCCAGAATAACACTAGCAGTTCCTATCAACAGTATTATGTTTAATGAAAAAATTTTGTGCCATTCGGCGTAGATATGATGTGTTTTTTGACTAACGAATACACCATATTGTCTGTTTTTTGTTTGATTAAACGAAGCTAAGGCAGGATCATCTCTACCCATTGTGATTTGCATGGTATCGGTATATTGTCCTAGAGACTGTAAAATAGTACTCTCAGAGCTAAAATTTTTTAAAGATTTTCCTAGAACAATTTCTGGGCTGGATGATGCCAAGACGATGCCTTTTTGATCTACTATAGCAATCACAGTGCTTGAGTTAATAAGACCTTTGTTGCGAAAATCAGTCAAAATATTTTGCAAATGATGATGAGAAAGAATAGCAGGTTTTTCTGGTTGAGTTGCAGTCAGTAAGTCACGATCAATTACATTGGCAATGTGAGCGGCTAAGAGAGGAATTGTAAAGCGTGCATTTTTATCAATTGTGTTATGCCAATCATAGAGGAGCGCAAAACGAATTGCTGCTAGCACAAAAAGGAATATAAAAATTACAATTGGAATAGAGCGTCGTAGCCAAGGTTCAATGGATAAAAACTTTTTGTAGGTAGAACTAGAAAGCAAATTGATATGCACTGCTCGCATTTTGCGAGTTTGAGTGCTTGGTTTTGATACAACGTGCATTTCTGCTGGCGCATTATATGCGTCCAATTTAGCCATTTTTAGTTCCTCTAATTGCAAAAATATCGCTAAAAAACTGCTTCAACATCCATAATAACTCCATAGGTCTAGTGAATCAAAACAGGAGTCTTCTGTCCAGTCTTTTTTTTAGAAAAAGTTATTTTACTTGTCTGGGCATAGTGTATGAAAAGAAACAGGAACCTTAATATGGCTCATAAACAGATTTGAATTGTCTGTTTATGAGCTTAATCTTTATAGATGATCTAAATTATGTTGTAATATATTGATTATAAATATTATTTTTTAAGAAAGCATGCGATTGATGATATCTTTCACATCGCTTGATAGTTGAGAAGCTGTTGCAATTGTTTTTAATGCAGTTTCAAGCTTTTTTTGTCGAATAGGTTCTAATTGTCGCCAAGAGCGCATTGTTGTTAATAATCGTGAAGCAAGCTGTGGATTTTTTTTATCAATTTCTAAAATGAGCTGGCAAAGAAAATCATATGATGCCCCATCAATTCTATTAAAACCTGTTAAATTGTTAGATGCGAACATGCCTATCAAAGCACGCATACGATTAGGATTATCTTGTGAAAAAAGAGGATGCTGCATAAGTTTTTTTACATGGTCGAGTGTTGATGATCCTGCAACTATTGCTTGAATAGAAAACCATTTATCCATCACCAGTGGGTCATGACGATATCGATTTTCAAAGTCATTTAAAGCATCTTGTGCTTGTTTACTTTCGTGAAAGTGCTTTACTAAAATGGTTATACTGGCCATACGGTCAGTCATATTATCAGCCATTGCATATTGTGTTGCAGCACGATCTGGTTTAGCTTCAGCAATGGAAAGATAGTCTAGTATAATGCTTCGTAATGCCCGTTTTCCAGCTTGTGCAGTGTTTGGCAAATAAGATTCTTCAACTTGTATCTGTGTATAAATTCTTGTGAAAAGCTCTAGATGGGTGTGGGCGATAGAAGCTAAAAATTGGTTACGTACATGATGGATGCGGTCTGGATCGATGTTTTCACCAATGATGTTTGAAAGTTCAACTTCGCTAGGTAAACTTAAACAAAATGCACGAAATTCGTGTTCGAGACTTTCATCTGTAATGATTGCTTCAATTAATTTGAGCAAAATAGAAGGCATGGCCTCTTCTGCTAATGTTTTATCTTGAATGGCTTGAGTGAGTGCACGTGTCATCAAATGATTAAGCGATTGCCAGCGATTAACTTGGTTACTATCATTTTTGGCAAGAAAGATAAGTTCGCTTTCATTGAACGGAGTATGTAAAATAATAGGTGCAGAAAAATTTCTAAGAAGTGATAAAACAGGCTTTTCGTGCAATCCCTTTAATGTGAATGTTTGGTTTTCTTTGGATAGCAGCATTACATCTGACTGAATGTCTGTATCAGCTTCATACGTAAGAGGCTCTCCGTTATGTCCTAAAAGACCAAATGCAATAGGAATAAACATAGGTTTTTTTACGCTTTGTTGTGGTGTTTCTGGAACATGTTGCTTTGCATGGATCGTGAGGACACCATCACTATAATGGCTATCGATTTCTACATTGGGTGTGCCTGCCTGTTCATACCACAGCATGAATTGTGAAAAATCGCGACCAGAAACTTCAGCAAAACAGGCGATAAAATCTTCAATCGTACAAGCTTTTCCATCATTGCGCTGAAAATAGAGGTCCATACCTTTACGAAAGAGAGCTGCTCCCAAAATCGTATGTATCATGCGCACCACTTCTGCACCTTTTTCATAGACAGTTGTGGTATAAAAATTGTTAATTTGGCTATATTGGCGAGGACGCACAGGATGAGCAAGTGGACCAGCATCTTCAATAAATTGCGTAGCTTTTAATGTTTTTATGTTTTCAATGCGTTGAAGACTGCGTATATTTTGATCTGAGGAAAATTCCTGATCACGATAGACAGTTAATCCTTCTTTTAGACAAAGTTGAAACCAATCACGACAAGTAATGCGATTGCCTGTCCAATTATGGAAATATTCATGGGCGATGACGCGTTCTACATTTCTATAGTCATGGTCAGTTGCTGTTTGAGGATCTGCAAGAATATATTTATCATTGAAGATATTAAGACCTTTATTTTCCATTGCACCCATATTAAAATCGGAAACAGCAACGATATTGAATACATCAAGATCATATTCGCGTCCAAAATGCTGTTCGTCCCAACGCATAGAACGTTTTAGCGCATCCATTGCGTAAACTGCTCGTTCAGTTTTTCCTTTTTCTACATAGATGCCAAGTTTAATATGCCGGCCAGATACAGTAATAAAATGATCTTCCAATTTATCGAGATCTCCACCAACTAAAGCGAAGAGATAAGATGGCTTAGGATGAGGATCTTCCCAAATAGCGAAGTGGCGATTATCTTCAAGTGTTCCTGTTTGTACGAGGTTTCCATTAGAAAGTAAAATAGGACTTGTTTTAGAATCTGCCTCAATTTTTACTGTGTAGATAGAAAGTACATCTGGGCGATCATAAAAATAAGTAATGCGACGAAACCCTTCTGCTTCACATTGTGTACAATAGACACCATTTGAAAGATAAAGTCCCATAAGTGTAAGGTTCTTTTCAGGGTTTACTTCTGTAACTAATTGTAATGTGAAAGGAGTTGCTGGTGGAGCTGTAATTTCTAAATGCGAAGGCGTGCTTTTATAAGCATTTTTGTCCAATATCTTGCCATCAATAGCAACAGAGACTAATGTAAGACCATCACCAGAAAGTACAAGGGGAGTTTTTTCTTTTGTATTTTGACGAGCTTCAATTAGCAATGTTGCTGTTACACGCGTTTTTGTTGGATCCAAACAAAAATGAAGCTGTGTTTTAGGAATGGCGTAAGGAGTAGGTTGATAATCTTCTAAACGATATACAGGTGTTGCTAATTGCTCCATAATTTTTCCTAGCTATATTTAAGAGTATAAATAATAAAAAGTAATTTATATTTTTTAAGTAAAGTAATATTAAAGAATTATAAAATATTATTTAAGTAATTTTTTATTTCTAAAAAATCCATCCATGTAAGCTTTTTTTGACTGGGGGTTCGCAGAAGATAGGCTGGATGAAAAGTTGGCATAACAGGAATCGTGACTTCGTTTTCTCCTACATAAGTAAGCCATTTTCCCCTTGTTCGAATAATTCCATTTTGAGCTCCTGTAAGAAGTTGTGTAGCGATTCCGCCTAATGCAACAAGGATACGAGGTTGAGCGAGCTGGATATGTCTTTCAACAAAAGGGCGACACAAAGCAACTTCTCTTGGAGTTGGGGTGCGGTTGCCTGGTGGACGCCATGGAATGGTATTGGTTATGTAAACATTTTCTCTTGTTAAGCCAATTGACGCTAATATTTTATTAAGCAACATACCTGCTTTTCCTACGAAAGGAATGCCTTGTATATCCTCCTCGCGTCCTGGGGCTTCTCCTATAAGCATGAGTGGGCTTCCCGCCTTTCCATCTGCAAAACAGGTATTTTTTGCTGTTAATTTTAATGAGCAGCCATTAAACGCAAGGAGTGCAGATTTTAATTCATCAAGTGTATGAGCATTTTTTGCCATATCTATAGCTGCAAGCATGTGCTGTGTGATATCGGGGTTAAGCAATTGAGAACTATGCTGTTTTTTACCTGGTGATGCTTGTGGATTATGAGAAATATTGATTGCCGACCTTGATTTTTTTTCTGAAAAAATATCTTGATTAAAGTGGTTAATAGGCACATCAGTTAATACGGCATCAGCACCACTTTCTTTGTAAAAATTTAAAAGTTCTTCATAAGAGATTGGGTGCTGAGTGTGATTTAACATTGTATTTTTTCTGATAATCGGTCTACTAATGAATAAACCAAACAGAATTATTCTTCAAGCTTTATGATATTTTTGTTACTGATCTTTATATAAGAATAAGAATGGTGATAAACGCACTTAAAAAAAATAACATAATGTTAATTTAACATTGTTTTTGGCAATGATTAAGGAGCAGTGTGTAAGTGTACGCTTTTGCTTTTTTCACTGCTTCAGTTATAGATTCATTTAACGCTAAATGCGCTGTAATAGCGCTCGATAGAGTGCAACCTGTTCCACGCATTGTTCCTGTTAAACGGGAAGAAGGGATATTTATTATCTCAGTTTTGCTAACTAAACTATCAATTGCAAGAGGAGTATTTGTATGTCCACCTTTTACTAATATATAGCGTGGACCAAATGATAGAAGCTTTTTTGCTTGTTGTATTGCTTCTTCATGATGAGATGCTAATAGGCTTTGACTGAGAATGGCAAGTTCTTCTATATTGGGTGTTAAAATATATACATGAGGAAGCAGTTGATTTATAATCGTTTCTACAATTGTTTCTGTCGTTAATTTTCCTCCTGATGAGGCAACAAGAACGGGATCAAAAACCACAGGAATATGAGGATAATCTTTTAGCACATTACAGATTGCTGTTATAATTGCTTTGGTGCCTGTCATACCAATTTTAATTGCACTTATAGGGTTTGCTTCTAAAGCGATGCGCATTTGTGCGACAATGATGTCTCCATTCATTGGGACAGTTTCGGCTACGTGATCATCATTTTGCACGTTAACAGATGTGATTGCTAAATTTGCTTTTATTTGAAAATGTGCAGCGGTTTCTATATCACGAACAATTCCAGCACCTCCTGTTGGATCCGTTCCCGCAACAATAAGAATAGAAGGTATTACCGCCATGTTTGTGTTGCCTTTATCCATTGTTTAACGCGTTCTTCAGGATAGTTATGAAGGATAATATCAGTCACAACAGCAGCACTATTCGCTCCTGCTTCTAATACACCAATTGCGCGCTCTGGTGTTAAACCACCAATGCCAACCAAAGGTAAATTGCTAATCTGTTTTCTCCATTGTTTGATTTTTTCTAAACCTTGTGGCGCCCATTTCATTTTTTTTAAGATGGTTGGGTAAATAGGTCCAAGAGCAATATATTCAGGATTAACAGATAGCGCGATATCTAATTCATGTTCATCATGTGTACTAAGACCAAGTTTAATACCATTTTTACGAATTGCGGAAAGATCAGCATTCTTTAAATCTTCTTGTCCAAGGTGGATAAAATTACATTTTTCATTAATCGCTAGTGTCCAATGATCATTAATGATTAATTGTACTCCAAACTTATAGCATATATTTTTTGCACGTTTGATGTGTTGGCGAATTATTTGAGGATTTTCATTTTTCATACGCAATTGTACGAGCTTAATTCCAAGAGGAACCAAGCGCTCAATCCAATCAGCACTGTCAACGATAAGATAAAAGGGATCTAATTTCATGAAAATACTGCTTTTCCAATAATTGGCGTTGAAGGAACCGCCATATTTCGTGCTTCAAGCATGCCAGCTTTATACCCCATACGTCCTGCTTGTACAGCTTTAGAAAAGGCTTCAGCCATTAAAACAGGATCGTTGGCTTTCGCAACTGCCGTGTTAAGAAGTACGGCATCATATCCAAGTTCCATGGCAACAGCAGCATGCGAAGGACGCCCGATACCAGCATCAATAACAAGAGTAATATCAGGAAGGTAAGCGCGGATGGAGCGCAATCCATCAGTATTCTGAGGACCTTTAGCGGATCCAATAGGAGCACACCAAGGCATAATAACACGGCAACCAACGTCCAAAAGTTTTTCAGCAACAATAAGATCATCTGTTGTATAGGCAAAAACTTGGAAATCTTCACTATTTAAAATTTTCGCTGCTTCAATTAAGGAAAAAACATTTGGCTGTAAAGTATCTGGATTGCCAATAACTTCAAGTTTAATCCAGGCTGTTTTAAAAAGGTCTCGTGCTAATCTTGCAGTTGTAACAGCTTCTTTAACAGTGTAACAACCAGCAGTATTGGGGAGTACCGTTATATCAAGCTCTGTCAGAAACTGCCAAAATTGTCCACTTTGTTTTCCTCCTGCGGTTTCTCGACGCAATGAAACTGTAATGATTTCTGTACCAGATTTATGAATAGCATCGCGCAGAATTGCTGGGGAAGGGTATTGAGCTGTACCTAACATAAGACGGGAAGAAAATTGTCGTCCATAAAGATTCAGCATAATTTCAGCCTCCTTGCATTGGACTTAAAATTTCAATTTTATCACCTTCATGCAAAACAAACTGGCTTCGTGCATCTGCAGAAATAACTTCAGCATTAACAGCGGTTGCTAGCCAATCGCCTTTATAACCCAATTTTTCAAGTAATAGATTGAGAAAGATGACTTCGGTTTGTACGATTTTACCATTAACAAATATTTGCATAATTTATTCCAATGCTAACTTTACTGCTTGCTTTGCCATTTCTGGAGATAAAAGAAAACCATGTCTATAATATCCATTAACGAAAATATAATTACCACGTCTCTCTACGTAAGGGAAGTTATCAGGATAGCTCGGTCGTATACCAACTCCAGACTCGATGATTTCTGCTTCAGCAAAAGCGGGATGCAAAGTATAAGCTGCATTCAGTAATTCCATCATTGATCGCACAGAGATAGCACCGTTAAAATCACTTTCAATCATTGTTGCTCCAATCATAAAAATATTATCTGGTCGAGGGACAATGTAAAGTGGAATACGCGGATGGAGAAGACGAATTGGACGAGAAATTTTGATATCTGTACTGCGCACTAGTAACATTTCACCACGTACGCCTCGCATATTTTTGTCTTCTTTTAAACGTGCTATTCCCGTTGCATCAATAATAATATCAAAATTTGTTTCAGATATTCCTACGTCAACAAAATGTGCTCCATTTTTTATGAGATTTTCTTTTAAAGTGATAAGCGCTTTGCGAGGATCAATATGTGCTTCATCTTCATAAAAGAGTGCACGGTTAAAACGTTCTGTCAGATCTGGTTCAAGATGAGCTATTTCTGCACTATTTATGGTTTTGTAATTGTGCGTGCGCATTGCAAACCGCTCAAGCTCGGCCATATCTCGTGCAGATGCAACAACTAAAGTTCCCCTTTGTATTACAAAATTGGGAAGCGTTTTACTCCACCATCGTATAGCTTCTATACCAAGATCTTCAACAATTTGTTCAGCACTTTCTTTTTCACAGTAAGGTGCTAACATCCCTCCTGCATACCAACTGGCAGTTCCTATAGGAGCAAGAGGTGGAGCCGATACAGTAACAGAAATTCCTTTTTGTTGTAACATAAAGGCAACTGTTAAACCGCCTACGCCCGCACCTTTTATAAGAATATTCGTCAACTATTTACTATCTTTTTTGGGGTAGGGTTCACTTCTACGTAAAGATCACCATTTTTTTGGTATTTTTCTGCCATGGTGGTCATACCTTCATCCTTTATTTTTTTTGCTGCTGCATCACGAATATCATGAGAAATGCGCATAGAACAGAATTTTGGTCCACACATAGAACAAAAATGTACTAATTTATGAGCCTCTTTAGGCATGGTTTCATCATGAAAAGTACAGGCTGTTTCTGGATCAAGAGAAAGATTGAATTGATCATGCCATCGAAAATCAAATCGTGCTCGTGATAAAGCATCATCGCGCAGTTGTGCTCTGGGTAAACCTTTAGCAAGATCGGCAGCATGTGCAGCAATTTTATAAGTGATTACTCCAGTTTTGACGTCATTTTTATCAGGGAGTCCTAAATGTTCTTTAGGGGTTACGTAGCATAACATAGCAGTTCCAAACCACCCAATCATAGCTGCACCGATTGCTGATGTAATATGGTCATACCCGGGAGCTATATCTGTTGTAAGAGGTCCCAAAGTGTAAAAAGGCGCTTCATGACAAAGATCTAATTGTTGATCCATATTTTCTTTAATTTTGTGCATTGGTACATGACCAGGTCCTTCGATCATCACTTGAACATCTTTTTCCCACGCAATTTTTGTCAATTCTCCTAAAGTTTGAAGCTCGGCGAATTGAGCTTCATCATTGGCATCAGCGATAGATCCAGGGCGAAGCCCATCCCCTAATGAAAGAGAAATATCATACATACGTGCAATATCACAAATCTCATCAAAATGTTCGTAAAGAAAATTTTCTTTATGATGATGTAGGCACCATTTTGCCATAATAGAACCACCGCGTGAAACGATACCTGTTGTACGATTAATAGTGAGAGGAATAAAGGGTAATCTTAATCCTGCATGAATGGTAAAATAATCAACCCCCTGTTCTGCTTGCTCGATAAGTGTATCGCGAAAAATATTCCATGTTAAATTTTCAGCAATACCCTGTACTTTTTCTAGTGCTTGATAAATTGGAACGGTTCCAATGGGGACAGGAGAATTTCGAATAATCCATTCACGAATATTATGAATTCCTCGTCCCGTTGAAAGATCCATAACTGTATCGGCTCCCCAGCGAATGGCCCAAACCATTTTATCAACTTCTTCTGCCATAGATGAAGTAACTGCTGAATTGCCAATATTTGCGTTAATTTTAACACGAAAATTGCGTCCAATGATCATGGGTTCGCATTCTGGATGATTAATATTTTGAGGAATAATAGCGCGTCCGCATGCAATTTCATTGCGAACAAATTCTGCTGTGTAAATTTCTGGAATTGATCCATCAACTACTTCTCTCGATTGCATTTTTTGCTGGTCTTTTAATGTTATCCCTTCATTTTCTCGTATAGCTACATATTCCATTTCTGCAGTAATAATACCTGCACGTGCATAAGCCATTTGTGTAACTGCTTTGCCATTTTTTGCTCGCAAAACGGGTCTTTTGTGTTCAAAAATCGGTGTAAGACTTTTATCACCAGTGAGTCCATTATCTTCAGGTTTCATTGGTCGTGCAGGATATGCTTCAGTATCTGCACGTTGAGATAGCCAAGATGAGCTTATTGCTGGCAAGCCTTTTGTAATATCAATAGTGATATTTTTGTCAGTGTAAGGACCAGAAGTATCATAAATATTTATAGGTTTTTCATTACTTCCCTCTGTTAATGAAATTTCACGAAATGGTACCTTTACATCAGAAAAGAGAGGACTCTGTTGATAAATTTTGCGTGAAGCGGGAAAGGGGCTGCAATTAATTGATGGAGTATTTTTTTGCACAAACTTTTTCCTTATGACACAGAGCTCAAAAACAAGTTATAATGTTAATGAGAGTATATTCAAAATAATTCAATTATATATGCTTTAGCTTAAGAGACGCGTATTCTGCGTTTTTTATACAAGAATGCATTCAATCAAATTTAATAAATTTCATTAAAAAATAGATGCTATATTTCCAATAATACTTGCATTACACTCCCCCTTTAAAGCACTTTTATTAGCACGGGTATGTTTGGCTTAAATACTTATATTGTCAATCACAAAGATAAGTTTTTAACGATTTTAAAGAATTTTTGAAAATTAAGGTAGATTTTTTCAAACAAAAATATTGATTTTAGAAATTTTCTTTAACTACAAACTGTATGAAATATAAGTCAATTTTTTATAGAACGTTTTTATTTTTACAAAAAATAGATAATTGTACCATTTTTAAAAATTTAATGTTCAGAAGTCAGACATACTGAGCTTTTTTATAGGATGATTTATTACAAAAATATCATAAATTTATAAAACAGTAATATTATTTTGTCTGGAGGAATATACAAAAATTTTAATCTTGGAACGTTAAAATAAATATCACTTTTGTTATTATTAGTGCAAAAAGAAGATCAAATTCAATAAAAACAGTGAAGATAAAAGCTTTCAGCTGATGAATAAAAAATAGGGTGGAAATGATTTAATCGTTTATCTTAATAAGTTCTTAAATTTTTGACTGTTCTATTATTTAGAAACAATCTTTATCTCTCTAAATAACAGAAAAAAGTATTATTATGGGATATGAAATAAGGTGTATTTAAGCAATTTATGAAATGGATAATGAAATAATCAAAAATTATTCTGAGGCTTATTAATTTTTTCTGGATGGTAGTAGTTTTAATTGGTTATAGAAAACTCTAGTTTAGAGAAGAAATATCTTTAAGTTTAATGGATATTTTGCAAAACGAGAAGTGTGATATAGAGATAAAAGAAAAATTTAGCGATAAGTTTTGTATTGTTAATCTCAGAGTTTTTTTATTGAAAATTTTTAAGAAGAGATGAAGTAAAAAATATATAGGCTGTTTTATTAAGATTGGTGCTTATCAATTAAACGCATAATGGTTGCGAATCTTTAAACTTTCTTGATTATGATAATAAAGTTGTGAGTATCAAATCTGTAGGGTGTCTTTTTTATGGTTTGCTTGCTTATTATAAATTGATTTACCACAATAACCTTATGAGTGTTTATTTTAATGTCACCTGAGAAAAATGTTGGTGATGTTGGTATTGTTAGCTTTTCTAAAGAAATTATTGTTCTTGTTGTTCTTGCAAAAAGATTTTATATATATTAGAATATATTGAACGCTGTTTTTATCGCGTGTGGGGGAAAATAAGTTACAATGCATGAGCTTAGAAAGCAAAGGCTTTTCATAGGACATGATTTAGTAAGTAAGCGTTCTGAGAATTTATATTAAACTCAGCGCATTCTTCAAGTTTTGTAAGAAATATGTGATGCAACTTCAAGCATTGTGGAGTGCAGAAGATAATATTTTTGTGTGAAAAGCATGAAAATTTATCATATAGGCATATCCTCAGTGAGGTATCAAGTTGAAAGGGAGCGGATTCAAGAAGAATGTTTGTGCTGACTTTTAAAGACAATTTTCAGAAGCAGTTTAATAAAACGAGATATTTTAAAAGGAACTCTACGTGTAAATGGGTACGTGGTAGATAGTATAAAAAATCCCAAATAAATTTTCTTTAATGTATTTGATAAAGAGGGTTATTCATAAAAATTTTATCTTATTTTCAATGGAGAGAAAATATATCAGTTTATTGTGGATGATCTGCAATTACGGGGAAAAGACCGCAGTTATTACTAATTTTCAAAGTGCGAAAGTGAAATATAAGTACAGACAGTACACGAAGGATATTACGTTTTTGAGTACAGTCTTATCAAAGTTTTCCGCGTTTTAGCATTGTTTATTGGTCCAGAAGACAATCGCATTCAGTGGTGGGCTATATGAGTCATAACGGAGAATGTTACGAATAATATGCGTAGGACTGCGTAACAAACTATAGCCTGTATAACAATAAGATAGTTTCTTAAAACGCATTAAACAGTCACAGCCAGCAATGATAACAAAGTGTAGCATAAACATAAAGTGGTTACATTGCAAGTAAAGGATTTTTATTTTTATTAAAGAAGGAGGTGTGGTGAACTTAACCTGCTAAATGCGAGGGAATTAAAGAAGTGAAATAATTCAATATGTATTGTACAGAAAAAAATAATGTATCAAACCAACTATAATAGAGTTTTTGTAATTTAATACACTTTACAGATTGAGCCAATGAATAGGTCTATCAATCAAAAAGACAGTTGGTTGTCTCAATATAATCAAAAAAAATAGCTATAAGCTTTGTTGAAAAAGAAGGGGGGATTATAATGTCTGATATTTATGATTGGTCGCTAACGGCTGATGAAAATGCGAATTCAGACCATATCATTAATTGGGCAGAAGGCCAGCCACCTAGTTCTGTTAATGATAGTGCACGAGCAATGATGCAGCGTGTGCGTGAATATCTTGCAGACAGTGGAGGTTCTATTGATTCACAATTTATTGTTAATACAGAAAATAACACAACATCAATTATGTTAAGAACAATTTCACCTATAGCAAAATATAGGAATGATATTATCATACGTTTTAAAGCTTGTAATGTAAATGTTGGTCCCACTACAATAAATGTTAATAATATAGGGGAAAAGTCACTCTATAAAGCCATAAGTACTGGTCTCGTACCTTTAGAAGGTGGTGAGCTACAAAAGGGCGGTATCTATGAAATAGTCTATAATGATGGTACATCAATAAAAGACCATGAGGGGTGGTATTTATTAAATCCTACTCCTCTTCCACCGCCCAAAATAATAATCTTCCCTGCAGGATTTATTGCTACCTTTGCTATGCAAGAACTGCCGAGAGGTTGGCTTTTATGTGATGGTGCAACCTATAATCGCAAAGATTATCCGCAATTATTTGAGGCAATAGGCGATAAATGGGGTAAAGACAGCGATACAACTTTTAAAGTTCCCGATTTTAGAGGGATGTTTTTACGTGGCTTTGATGATGGTCGAGGCTTAGACAAAAATAGAAATTTTGCTGATATGCAAGAAGATAGCATAAAATCGCATACGCATGATTGCACTATTGAATCTGCAGGGGAACACACACATAACTTTTCCTATTCCACAGTTGCGTGGCCTCCTGGTCACATTGGCATGCATAATGAAAATTATAGTGTGCAAACAAAGTCAGGAATAACACAACCTGCTGGTATACATACGCATGAAGCAACTATTTTCGCAACTGGTGATGCAGAAACACGACCTGTTAATGCAACAGTTGTTTATGCTATAAAATCATAAGATTTGATCAAATAATGATTTTTTACTAAGATGGTTTCAAGTTGACGCGGAGAAAATCTGCGTCACTTCCAGCAAATTTATTTATATACTATTAATTCAGATAGTTGAGAGTAAAAAAAATTGAGTAATTGTTATTAAGCAAGTTAACTATTTGTAATGCTAATATGCAAATGATTGCAAATCAAAATCTCTAAAAATTATGCTATTTTTGCTTTTTGGTAAACACAACATGAGCAACATACTTGTCATGTTGTTTGCTGTAAAAAGTTAACTTTAAAATAAAACGATTTTCATATTTGTATATTTTGTTTTATGGCTCAGTTTATTTTTTATATTCAATCAAATAGTTAAAAAAATGACTCATTTTATAAAGAGGCTGCAGTTTGTGGTAATATAAAAGGAATGTCTTCTTTAGGTAATTCAGAAACAGTTAAAGAACAATGATAAGCAGAGCGTAAATTTTGCGTTGTTAAAACAGTAGAGGCATTTCCTTCGCAATAAATTTCTCCCTGTTTTAGCAGTATTATTTTATCTGCATAATATGCTGCAAGATTAAGATCATGAAGAACCGCAAGAACGCCACCACCAGAGCGTACAAAACTTTTGGCAATATCCATCACAACAAGTTGATGTTGAATGTCGAGATTAGCAATAGGTTCATCCAATATCATCCAACGAGGGATACCATGATAAACGGGATCCCAAATTTGGCAAAGCACACGGGCGAGCTGTACCCTGGCTTGTTCTCCACCTGATAATTGGTGATAATATCGGTCGCTATAATCAGCTAAACCAACGCGTCTTAAAGCTTTTTGGGGAAGATGACGCAATTCAGTCTTTGCAATAGTGAATTTGTTTACAGAGAGACCAAGTTCTACCACTTCACGAACTAAAAATGGAAATGCTAAAGTTGTTGATTGTGGTAGAACTGCACGCATTTTTGCCATTTCGGGAGCTTTTGTTTGAACAACATCATAACCATTTAAGGTTATTTTTCCTTTATAGGGGAGTTCTCCACTCAATGCTTTGACAAAGGTGCTTTTGCCTGATCCATTGGGTCCAATAATGATAGTGAGATTCCCACTTTTTGCTTGTAGGTTAATGTGATGAAGGATCTGTTTTTTTCCGCGTTGAACGCAGATATTGATTGCTTCGATCATGATAAATTTGTTCCTCGTTTACATATAAGGATCCAAAGAAAAAAAGGTGCACCGAAGAGTGCAGTCACAATTCCGATTGGCAATTCTGCAGGTGCCACAATTAAGCGTGCAAATATGTCGGCAAAAATGAGTAATGATGCTCCTAATAAAGCGGAGCAAGGAATAAGATAGCGATGATCAGGACCAATGAGCTGGCGCAAAATATGCGGAACAACAATACCTATAAAACCAATACCACCACTAACAGCAACTGCACTACCACACATAAGCGCAACGAGAAAAATAGCAATATTTTTAATTCGCTGGATATGAAAACCGATATGGCTAGCAACTGCTTCTCCGAGAGTAAGAGCATTGAGTGCTTGTGATAAAAAAGGAGCAAAAAGAAGTCCAACACAGATAAAAGGAGTAACCAGCCAAACCCTTAACCACGTGGCACCAGCAAGAGAACCAAGACTCCAAAAAGTAATGTCGCGCAACTGCTGGTCATTTGCTATAAAAATTAAAGTTCCCACAACAGCGCTACTCAAAGCACCAAGAGCAATGCCTGCTAAAAGCATTGTTGCAATAGATGTGCAGTTATGACGTGTTGCTATTACATAAAGGGTGATTGTTGATAAAAGTCCACCAAAAAAAGCACCTATAACAACTTTGTAAGGTTCTAAAAAGGATGAAACTGAAACAGGAAAAGCAATACCAACAACGATTGCTAAAATAGCTCCAAGACTTGCTCCTGCTGATACGCCTACAATTCCAGGATCTGCTAGAGGGTTACGAAAAAGACCTTGCATGAGAACACCAGAAACAGCTAAAGCAGCACCAATTAATAATCCCAGGATAACACGAGGAAGTCTTATATCTATAAGTATGAGATAATCGCGCGTTTTACTGCATGCCGAAAAATCTTGCGTAAGCATTGTATGAATAAGATTAAGAAAGGAAGCATTTGATGCACCATTCAAGAGCCCTCCAAAAATGCTTAAAATAAGGAACATTATTAAACTTAATAATAAAATTTTTCTCAAATTTGCACGGCTTATCTTTTCCCTCGCTTTTTTTTTAGATTTATGCACTATAGATGTACTATCTACCATTTTTATTAGCTCTTATTATTTTGATTGGCACCATAAAGTGTATTAATAACTTCTTTTGATGCGTTTGCAGTGCGTGGACCAAATCCCAAAAGATACATGCTATCCATCTGTTTAATGGCATTATTTTTTGCTGCAGTTGTTGCTTGTATGGCTGGTATGGCTAAAATTTGATCGATGTTGACAGGTTTTTTACCGTGCTTGGCAAGCAAAATAACATCGGGATTCAATTTCAATAGAGCTTCACTATTTAGAAGTTTATATCCTTTATAATCGGAGACAGCATTGATCCCACCTGAAAGTTTTATCATACCATCAGCAGCTGTACCTGTGCCAGATGCCATAACCCGTCCATTTTGTACGGATAAAACAAAAAGGACACGTTTTGGTTGTGTGATTTTTGCTAAAAGTGCATCATTTTCTATGAAGTCACGATTTACTTTCTCAATCAATACTTCTGCTTGCATTTCCCTTTGAAGAGCTTTTCCAACAAGGCGAATTTTTTTTATCACATTTTCACGTGAGTAATCTTCTGGTATAATCACTAAAGGTATTGATGTTTTTTTGAGAATATCAATTGTTGAAGGAGGACCGCTTCCTTCAATAAGCAATATACCTTCTGGCTCTAGCGATAAAACGCCTTCAGGTGAAAGAGCGCGCATATATCCAAGGACAGGGAGTCTGAGTGCTTCTTGTGGGTAGAGGCTTGTACTATCACGGGCGATAAGCCGATCTTGGGCTCCTAATGCATAGACAATTTCTGTAAGTGCTCCACCAATAGAAACAATCCGCGCATTTTCAGAAAAATGTGTTGTGGGTTCGGCAACTACCTGTTTAGAAAAAGAGGTAAAAAAGAAAATTATGCTAATAAGAAAAAAGCTAAAAATTTTATGCAAAAGAGGTGCAAACATATCCAGCTTAACCTTTCTAAGTTGTTGCTGTTTTCTAGATTAAAGGCAAATTATTCAGTAAAGCTCGCCAATCTTCACGCTCTTCTTTTCCTTCTTTTCGCACACCAAAGAATTGAATAATCATTTCACCGTTTTTATCAAAAACTTCAAGTGAGCTGACATAACCATTACTCGTAGGTTTGCGGACACGCCATACATTATCAATACCGGAAATTAATAAATGCATGTGAAATTTTAGATCCAGAATATTAAGCCAAGACTTTACTTGTTTAATGTTTTTTATTTTCCCACTAAAAATTTGAATACATCCTTTATTGCCAACAAAGCACATAATTGGGACTTCTTGTTGTGCAACTTGATTAAGCATGATTTCAACGGATTCTATTTTTAATTGATCTGCAAATTCATTCCCAGCATATTTTACCGCGTCATTGCGCGTAATTTTAAACTCAGAAATAATGTTTTTAAGCTGGTGTACATCGGTCATTTTGCGCCAACTATCTCGGAATTTGTCAATATCCAGATTTGAGATATCGTGTTTTGTTGCAGGTAAATGATGAGATATATCAAGACTAGATGATTGATCCTCATGAAACAATTTGTCTACGAGTTTAGCCCATTCTTCCATATGGGTTTCGTCTTTAGAATAAAGCTTGAAAATAGCATCGCCGTATTGATTAAAAAATTGTAGACTTTTTGTAGGTTTTTCAAGGATAGTCATGTCATATTCAAAACAAAATTTCCATTGTTTAAAAAAAATACGCAAATCAATCTCGCCAAGCGTAAGGGAAACATCTTGGTTTTGAATAATCTTCTCAAAACATCCTGTTATTTCGTGAACAGCATATTCATTGCGTGTCAATGCCAGAACTGTTCCAAGTTTGGGAGCATTTTCTAAGAAAGTAGCAACATTAGCTTGCAGTCTTTTTGCTTTTCCAATCGTACAATAAGCCGCAATAAGTTCCGCTTCAGATATGCCAATAGAGATTGCAAAATCGCGATTATGCAGCTCTTTTTTTTCTTTATGCAGACGGATGATCGTTTCTGCTGTATAGGACATGAGCTTTCCTTATTTTAATTACTATGATTTTTGGGGAATTAATTATTGAATTTTAGAATTTTAAATTAATGAGTTGAAATATTGCCAAGAATAATTCAACCCATTAAAAATAATATATTATTATCAATAACATAATATAAAAATCGATAAATAATGAGTAATTAAAGCTTGTATTTCTAATTTTTATGATTCAAAAACAATAGAAGTGAAAACACAATTACTCATTCTTTTATGGGTATAACCTTAAATTAATCTGATAATTAACTGACAAGTCTAAAATTTTTGTACCAATGATACTTTAAAGTTACGACCTGGTTGGCTGTAATAATCCTTTGGTGTTTTACTTTTACTGGTAGGAAGATCTGAGACATCCCAATATTTTTCGTTAAATAGATTATAAACACCAGCTCTTATAAGTGGTCCCTTTTCGCCAAATGGTTTCCACCAACTGGAGACATCAACAACTTTATATCCTGGAACTCTTTGATAATCAGCTTCTTTAGAAACCTTGTCATGTTTAGCTGCTACTGTAAGTGTGACGTCTGTTCCCCAAGATTCTTTTGCGTATCCTAATCCAACAATTGCTTTTAAAGGCGGAATTGAATTGAGATAATCATCTTTGTCGAGGTCTTTGCCTTGTGAATAAGCAAGGGCAAAATTGCTACGAAGACCACTATTAAAAATCAAATGTGCTTTTGTTTCAACACCCCAAATACGTACATTGGTCCGATTCATATAATGTTGACGCGCATGACTGAACTCTTCTGATGGTCCTTTATCCATGGTATCTATAAAATTTTTATATTGATTGAAAAAGGCGCCGGCAGAACCGCCCAAATTGGCATTTCCATATCGTACACCAACATCGTACCCATTACTTGTTTCTGGCTTAAGATCAGGATTGCCTTTCACATAGTAGAGAGGGGGTTTTGTATAAGAAAGGTAAAGTTCAGAACCACTCGGTGCACGGAAACCTTGTGCCCATTGTGCATAAAATGTTACTTGATTATGAATATCCCATTCCACACGCAATTTAGGAGAAAAATGTGAACCACTCCTTTCTTTAGGATATCCTTCAAAATGGAGAGCTTTTTCATAAGAGGCTGTTTTTAGAGGGGTGTGTTTATACCAATCATAGCGAATTCCAGGTGTTACACGGAAAAAATTACCAGCAAAACTAATTTCATTTTCTAAAGCAACACCAAAATTATAACTATTTGTATCTGGTGATTCTGAGCGGTTAGCTGGTAAATAGGCACATCCATGTGTATTTTCTGCTAAATGGCAGTTGTCTTTACCAAACATGTAATGGTGAAATTGAGATAATACAATATTAGTAGCAAGCTTTAATGTATGACTTAGACTACCAATATCCACTTTTTTCAAAGCATTTGTATTGAAACCATAATTGGTATCACGTACAATATTATCCCTTAAATATTCTCCTTTTGGTGCACTTACACGATAGCCATTCATAATGTGATTATTGAGCTGTTTTTGCCAATAAAACTGTCCATGGAATACGTCAAAAAAAGTGTCTCCATTGCCGTTATAATCATAAGAAAGAGAGAAGCGGTCACGACGTTTATTATCTTTATCATGAACAGAACCTGGGGAATATCTTGAGGATGCGTTCAATGAATGAGTATTCCTGTGATGAGCAAAACGCTCTGCTGTCAGACCAACTCTGTGATTATCATTATCACCAAAATATTGATGAATTTTAAAAAGCAAATTAGTTTGGTCAAAATGAACAGGGTTTGGACGGGAGCGCTCTCCATAGCCTTCTACAGTTCCCATATTCTTACGTTCATGACCTTCTGTACGAGACCCTTGAAACAATACAAATGTTTGGGCATTACGTACTGCAATGGCTTGATCTACACGCCAACTATCATCTACAGTATCATAACCAGCTTTTACAAGTCCTCCCCATTTTTTTTCTCCAGTAATCAGATCTTCGGGATCGAGGGTACGTAAAGCAACAACTCCTCCTAATACACCAGATCCGTAAAGGCTAGAATCTGATCCTTCAATTATATCCAGCGTAGAAAGTGCATTAAAGTCAAATGTAGTATTTCCACCTCTTCCACGTACGAGGTCTTCAAACCACGGAAGGGAAATACCATCTATTGTTGTGAGCACACGGTCTCCACTTAAACCACGAACCATAAAGCTATTTTTTTTGGAATTATAACTTATAGATGGGTCAAGACGACTAATATCTCGAATATCGTTTATTTGCTTCTCTTCAAGATCTACAGCAGTTTTGCGATCTGTCAGAATAGTAACTGAATTTGAAGCATCTTCTATTTTTTTATTCTTAATGATTATCGGTTGGAGTTCAGTGACAATATCCTTGTCATTATTTTGGGCAAACGCAAATGAAGGTATACAAACTGAAAGTGCGCTTAAAATTATGTACTTCCTATAGATATTTTCTCGTCTTTTTAGCATAACACTAATAACCTTTTCTTTAATGCCCCCTCCATATGGCTCAAAATTTTACATAATATAAAAACATTTGATTTTCTGACAATAGAATCAGCCAGCTAATCAAAATGATTTTAAGTTAATAAAATCATAAGAAAACCATATTAAACATGACAAAATCAATCAAGAAAAAAATTGCATTTTTGAAATAGCCTGTTCTAATAGAAGTGAGCTCCAGTGCTAAATTTAATATAGCGGTGAAAAATTATGGATTTTGCAAATATTAGACAGTCATCAATTTTGTGGATTTGTGCGTTTGTTGGTGCGTTCTCACTGCATGTAGGATTGGGAGCAAAATTTTATTTTAAGAATACTGGCGTAGGAAATGGTACGCTTTCGCAGACGATTATGCTTACTTTTGCACAAGATCAAGAAATCATAAATCTAGATATCAATCCAGATTTATCAAGTTTTGATACAGATACAGATGTTCATACAGAACCGGAAGTGTTGCAGTCTGATTTTTTAGAAAGCGAGTCAAAGATATCAGAATCAGTTGGTGAGGATCAAACAGAAGAAGTTCAAGATATTGTGGAAAAAAATAATCTTACAATACCTGTCCCTAAAATAGAACATAAAATTCCTGCCCAAAAACCAATACAAAAAATAAAAACTGTAGTAAAACAGTTTGATAAACAAACAAGGCATAGGTCTATTGCTAGTTATGATGATGACGCTGGCGCTCGTGAGAATGCGTTATTGGTGGAGTGGTTAGCAAAAGTACAGGTACAACTAGAAAAACAAAAAAATTATGTTGTTCGACAACGTACCAGTCGTGCAAAAGGAACGGTGCAATTAGAATTTAGAGTCCGCGAACAGGGAGATATTTTTTCCAGTCGTATTGTATTGTCTTCTGGTGATAAGGAACTTGATCGATTAGCTATGACAGCACTTCAACGTGTTAAAACTGTTCCGTTGCCACCACCCTCAAAGGTAAATAAAATTATTAGAGTATCATTGATATTTAGCTAATTTTACAGGATTGTTTTGATTTATTTTTGCTGTTTGCCTTTGTAGTTATCTCAACTTTATGATTGATAAGTAAGAAAATGAAAGAAATCACTTTATGGGTGGGTGGAGCACGTCATTATATTATAAACCAGCAACAAGATCAGCCTTTATATCTGCTTTTCCTGTGAGTCTTGCCTTGTAGACTTCATAATTTTCCATAACACGCATTACATAATTACGTGTTTCTGTATAGGGGATACGTTCTATCCAATCGATAACTTTATCAAGAGATTGTCCTCGAGGATCACCATAACGCTTTATCCATTCATTAGCTCGACGGAGACCCGCATTATAACCAATAAGGGTTAATATGTAGGATCCGTTAAAATATTCTAATTGATCACCTAAAAAGTAAGCGCCTAGTGTAGCATTATAGCTAACGTCATTGCTAAACTTTGTTGATGACCATGCGATTGAATGTTTTTTGGCAAGTGCTTTTGCTGTGGTTGGTAGTAATTGTAATATGCCTTGTGCGCCTGCTTTTGATATAGCTGTTGGATTAAATTCACTTTCTTGGCGAGCGATAGCATAAACAAGTGCTTTTTTTGTTGCAGAAATATTGACTGATTTTGGAATGGCACCTATAGGGTGAGCAAGTGCACCGACATTTTTCCCCTGAAAAACGGCAGTTTTCCCAATTTTAAGACTGGTGTGATAGTCGCCATTTTTTTCTGCCATAACAGCCAGAAGGGCTAATTCGCCAGTGCTTTCTATTTTTTTACTAAGTCCTTTATAAAAAATTTTAGCAAAATTATCATAGCCAGCTAATTCAAGTCGTTGAATTGCTTGAGTAGCTTTCCGTGCACTAAAACGCTGCCGCTCTGCTGTGGTTGGTTTAGGAAAAGAGATGCTGAGCTTTTTTAGATTTAGATGTGAGGCGGCTAATTGACCATAATAAGTTGATTTAAAATGAGCAGCACGGTGAAAATAATGCTGGGCATCTTTGTGTTGTCCTAAAGCTTTTGCTGTTTTTCCCATCCAGTAGTATCCACGAGATATTGAGAGGGGCGTAGAAGAAAATTGAGGAATGAGAGAAAAATGGTGCATTGCTAATTTAGGATTATGGAGAAATCGGAGTGCATACCATCCTGCGTGAAATTCAACATCGGCAGCTACAGTTAATGAAGATGTTATGCCAGTGTGAGTTGTAACGAGCTGGTAAGCTGTTTCAGGTTTATTTAAATCAAGCATTTCGCGAGAAAGGACACGTCGTTCTATCCACCATGCATCAGGGTTAACAAGACTTGATGAATCTCTGGGAGTTTTCATCATGAGTGCTGCTGCTGCATTATATTGACCAATTTTGCGAAGATAGCGAATTTCAGTAAATTGTAGAAGAGGATCTTTTCGCCATGAGTGACTCGCAGCTTGTAATTTTTGCACAGCCCTAGGATCATTTTTTTCGACAGCAACAAATGCCTCAAAAAGAGACTGAGCATGAGCTAATTCTGCAACTTTTTTAGCTGACGCTATTCGATGTGCATAAAGCATGAATTGCATGCGTTTCAGGTGATCGATAGGATGTAGTGCGGAGCCGGCCTTTTCAAGGACAAGCTCTTCTTCTTTTGCATTGAGTTTTGCTTTGTGCCACCATGGAGCGATAATTTGTCGTGCGCGAGTCATTTGCTTCGTTAAAATAAGCGCTTGAGCAAATGCAGCCATACCTTCTGCTGTGAGAGGAGGGTGGTGAGAAAATTTTTGAATAATTAAGAGTGTAGAATGGGTTTCATTAATGAAAGCACGTTCAGCATTGTTGTGCATGATGTCCATACCTGGCCATTCTTTTAATTCATTAATTGCATTATATATTTCCGAGCTTGGTACATTGCTTTTTCCTGATATACTGATAGCCCATGTTAAAATACGACGGTCAAGGCTATTTTTTGTCATTGCATTACGAATATTGATCGTTTTTGTAATGTCATTGTTTGATAACGCGTATAGACCAGCTTTTAGCTGATTGAATGTAGCAATGTTGTGGATTGGTGTGTAGGTGTTTTTTAGTTGCGGAATAGGATTTTTTTGAATAGCAAAAATTTGAGGTCGAGTTAAAGGAACTGGTACTTTCTCTTGCAGCGGAATTCTTTGCGCAAGTGCGTTTGAAGACAAGATATTTGTTATCAGTATAAGTGTAGTAAAATATGGTAAAAAAAAGGAGGCGGGAAACACACGCATAGAGAACACACCTTAAGACTTCGCTTTTTGTTAACCAGTAAGATTTCTAAAACAGAAGCATAAAAAATAAGTTAATTTCATCTAAGCTTTAAGGAAAGGTTTAGAATTGAAGAAGTATTAGTCAATATTGTGAAGACTTCTGTTAAATTCACCTTGCTTCAATAATAGAGCAAGATTATGCTTCATTATTAAATAATTGGATAATGGATTATTAGTAAATTATAAAGGTTATAAAGGCATTTTTTGAATAAGTTTAATATTATAGGAGTTCATCATGCTCAAAGGAGCCGTGACAGCGCTTATTACACCGTTTGATGATAATGGAGCTATTGATGAGAAAGCATTTTGCAATTTTGTTGAATGGCAGATTATACAGGGTATTAATGGCGTAAGTCCTGTTGGTACAACAGGCGAATCAGCAACTCTAAGTCATGAAGAACATAAGCGGATTATAGAATTATGTGTTGAGCAAGTTGCTAAACGTATCCCTGTTATTGCTGGGATAGGTTCAAATAGTACAAGCGAGGCTATAGACTTTGCGCAACATGCAGAAAAGGTAGGTGCAGACGCAGTTTTGGCTGTAACGCCTTATTATAACAAACCTAATCAGCGCGGTTTATATGCGCATTTTTCTTCTATTGCGAAAGCTATTTCTATCCCAATTATAATTTATAATATCCCTGGACGTTCTATTATTGATATGACAGTAGAAACTATGAGGGACCTTTATCGGGACTTTAAAAATATCATTGGCGTTAAAGATGCAACGAGCAAAATTGAACGTGTTAGTGAACAGCGCGAAAAATGTGGTAAGGATTTTGTACAGCTTTCTGGGGATGATTGTACAGCATTAGGTTTTAATGCGCATGGAGGGATGGGGTGCATTTCTGTTTCATCTAATGTTGCTCCAAATCTTTATGCAGATCTTCACGATGCTTGTTATCGTGGCGATTATAAGACAGCACTTAATTTAAATGATCGTTTAATGCCTCTAAATCGTGCAGTATTTGTTGAGCCAAGTCCTGCAGGTATTAAATATGCAGCTGCAAAATTAGGGCTTTGTAGTGATACTGTTCGTTCACCAATTGTTTCGTTGACAGATTCTACGAAGAAAATTATTGATGCGGCTTTGCAGCACGCTGGGCTTATTGAAGAGTAAAATGATATATTGACGCAACAATGAATAAAAAAAAGAACGCATCAGTACGAAAAATAATTGCCGATAATCGTAAAGCTCGTTTCAATTTTGAGATTCTCAGTAATTTGGAGGCTGGTCTTGTACTTCAAGGAGCGGAAGTAAAATCTTTGCGTTCCAATCATGCTAATATTGCTGAAAGCTATGCTAGTTTTGAAAATGGGGAATTATGGTTAGTTAATAGTTATATTCCTGAATATACGCAAGCTAATCGTTTTAATCATGAACCGCGTCGTTTGCGTAAATTATTAATTTCAAAACGTGAAATGGCACGTTTTTTTAACGCAACTTCTCGTGAAGGAATGACTATTGTTCCGCTCAAACTTTATTTTAATGAGCGAGGGCGTGTTAAATTAGAAATCGCTTTAGCTCGAGGAAAAAAGCTTTATGATAAACGTGAGACAGAAAAAAAGCGGGACTGGGGGCGTGAAAAAGCAAGACTTTTAAAAAGATATGTATAGCAAAATGAGTTTGTATATCTATTTTTATAATGCTGGTAAGGACATTTTAGCATTTATCTAAATATATTTTTGCTTCTTGAAATATTTGATGAAACATAGCGTCCGTTAATCGACCAGTATTGGTGTTGTAACGTGAACAATGGTAGCTTGAAAATATGCGTAATCTGCCAATGTTATTTATTCCCCCATGTTTGAAAGGGTGTGCTAAAACTTTAGCATTTAAGGCACGTATAGTTGAATGATGCGCAATAGTGCCAAGAGTGATAACCGCTTTAAGTTTTGGAAGGTTTGTTAAAAGAGGCGAAAAAAAAGACCGACAGGTGTTAATTTCGGTACCAGTAGGTTTATTTTCTGGCGGAACACAGCGGACTGAATTAACAATTGCTGTGTCAATCAACTCGAGACTATCATTTGCTCTTTCTTCAAAAGTGCCTTGAGCAAAGCCAAACTTTTTTAAAGTGGAATAGAGCAATTGTCCAGCATAATCACCAGTAAACGGGCGTCCAGTTCGGTTTGCTCCACGTAATCCAGGAGCAAGTCCGATAATCAAGAGACGTGTTGTCATTGCACCTTTAGATGGAAAAAATGGGTTCACTGGTGCATTATACCAGCTTGGTTCCTTAATACGCCAATCAGCGATGAATTTGTGTAAGCGGGGACATAAGTCGCAATCTTTTGACGGCTCTGGACAAAGCGATGTTAACTGGCTATTCATAGTGACAGGTATTGGTCATTTTTTATAAAAAACCCTCTTAATCCATTTATAAGCTATATGACAGAATATGTTTTTGTAAACAACTTTGTAATGAATATAAACAAACTATTTTGCAATATGGCTTATGCGTAAAATCATTACTTATTATTGTTGTAAAGCGAAACAGTTTTTTAGCAATTGATTTGATGAAGCAAACAATAATAAATATTTGTTTTGTTTTAAAAGCCGGTGTTTCATCAAAGAGCATTTTTTATTAGAAATAAGCGCTGCTGCTTTTTATTTTAAGAAAGCATCTGTGTTATATTGTTTTAAGTAGACTGTATGTATTTTATATGAAGCATAAAAAAGTTTTACCGGCACAGCACTTGTGACAAAAAAAATGAAACTTTTTTGTTTTCTTGTGTTTTATTTTGATTATTGTATATATTATACAGTAAATGTATATTACACATGAAATTTTGAAATCTTTAAGGAAGTGGCATAAATGGCTCGCGTAACGGTAGAAGATTGTATTGATAAAGTTGATAATCGCTTTGAATTGGTGCTTTTAGCTGGGCATCGGGCACGTCAGATTTCACAAGGTGCGCAGATTACGATTGATCGTGACAATGATAAGAATCCGGTGGTTGCTTTACGTGAAATAGCAGAAAAGACGCTATCGCCTGCTGATTTAAAAGAAGACTTGATTCATTCATTGCAAAAACATGTGGAAATTGATGAACCAGAAATGGCAAGTGAATTTATTGCTCATTCGAGTGAGACTGAGAGTGTTTTGGGATCTTCATTAGAAGAAGGAAGCACGTTTGATCACATGTCGGAAGAAGAACTGTTAGCTGGTATTGAAGGTTTGGTTGTTCCGGAAAAAAGTGACGACTATTAATTTTTATCACTCACATTACGAAAATAAATGCATGTTGCCAAGGGGAGGTATCTGTTTTTCTTATCTTTTTTATGAAATTTGATAAGAATTCGGTTGTGACAGTATAAAGGATATGCTTTTATGATGCGTCAGTGCGAACTTGTTGAGCGTGTTCAACGTTACAAGTCTGACGTTGATAAGGATCTGTTAAATAAAGCTTATGAGTATGCAATGAAAAAGCATGCTCATCAGAAGCGTGCTTCATGTGATCTATATTTTTCCCATCCTTTAGAGGTGGCTGCTATTTTAACAGATATGCGGTTGGATGAAGCAACAATTGCTGTTGCGCTTTTACATGATACTATTGAAGATACAAGCGCTACACGCGTAGAAATCGATCAGCTTTTCGGGTTTGAAATTGGTAAGTTGGTTGAGGGACTGACAAAGCTTAATAAACTCGATTTTGTATCAAAAAAGGCAGTGCAGGCAGAGAATCTTCGGAAGCTTTTTATTGCTATTTCTGATGATGTTCGTGTTCTTTTAGTTAAGCTTGCAGATCGCCTTCATAATATGCGCACACTTGGTGTTATGCGCGATGATAAACGCAGGCGAATTGCTGAAGAGACAATGGATATTTATGCGCCACTTGCGGGGCGTATGGGTATGCAGGATATGCGCGAAGAATTGGAAGATCTCTCTTTCTTTTATTTAAATCCAGAAGGTTATCGTGCGATTACCAATCGACTTTCTGAGTTATCAATGCGCAACCGTGATTTGCTTTCTAGAATTGAAAATGAATTAACGAAGCTTTTTTCTGAACATGGTATTAAAGCTGATGTTAGAAGTCGTCAAAAAAAACCTTATTCAGTTTTTCGTAAAATGGAAAGTAAAGCATTATCTTTTGAACAATTGTCAGATATCTTTGGATTTCGCGTAATTGTTGAAACAGTGGATGATTGTTATCGTGTTCTTGGTATTATTCATACTACGTGGTCAATGGTGCCTGGTCGTTTTAAAGACTATATTTCTATACCAAAGCAAAATGACTATCGTTCCATCCATACAACGATTATAGGTCCCTCACGACAACGTGTTGAATTGCAGATTAGAACTGCTGCTATGGATGAAATAGCTGAATATGGGGTTGCTGCGCATTCTCTTTATAAAGATCATGGTTCTAATTATTCGATTTCAAAATTATCAAGTGAAACTAAGGCCTATGCATGGTTACGTCAAACTATTCAGTCTTTATCAGATGGAGATAGTCCGGAAGAATTTTTAGAACATACAAAGCTTGAGCTTTTTCAAGATCAAGTTTTCTGTTTTACCCCAAAAGGACGGTTAATTGCTTTTCCAACGGGAGCGACACCTATTGATTTTGCTTATGCAGTCCATACCGACATTGGTAATTCTTGTGTAGGTGTAAAAATTAATGGTCGCATTATGCCTTTAATAACAAAATTAAAAAATGGTGATGAAGTTGAGATTATATGTTCGCAAGCTCAGATTCCACCTGCCGCATGGGAATCTCTTGTTGTAACGGGGAAGGCACGTTCAGCTATTCGTAAAGCAACTCGTGCAGAGGTACATAAGCAATATTCGGGTTTTGGATATCGTATTCTTGAACGTTCATTTGAATATGTAGGAAAACAATTTTCAAAAGATATTCTTAAACAATTTTTGCCACGTTTGGCACGTAAAGATGTTGAAGATGTTTTGGCAGCTGTTGGACGCGGTGAGTTATCTTCTGCTGATGTTCTTAAAGCGGTTTATCCTGATTATCAAGATCAGCGTGTAGTACAAAAATCGTTTTTTAAGCCTGGAGAAGAAGGTTGGTTTAATATCGAAAATGCTCAAGGTATGATTTTTAAAGTTCCAGAAAATGAAAATGGTGCACTTGCAAAAAATGAGTATCAATACAAAGCACTACCTATTCGGGGAATGCGTGGAGATATTCCTGTTAGGTTTTCTCCTGAGGGAACGGTTCCAGGAGATCGAATTGTTGGCATTATGCAACCAGGTGAAGGGATTGTTATTTATCCAATACAATCTTCAGCTTTAATGGCGTATGATGATCAGTTAGAACGATGGATTGATGTTCGCTGGGATATTGACGCTCAAATGAGTGAACGTTTTCCCGCTCGGATAAGTGTTTTAGCTGTTAATAGTCCTGGCTCTTTGGCGGAAATTACGCAAGTTATTTCAACAAACGACGCTAATATCCAAAATGTATCTTTTGTATGTGCAGCACCAGATTTTACAGAGATTATGATTGATTTAGAAGTTTGGGATTTAAAACATTTGAATCGTATTTTCTCTCAGTTAAAAGAAGCTAGTTCTGTTAGTGCAGTGCATCGAGTTTATGGGTGAAGAATGAGAAATTTTGCAATGAATACACAAGACGTGATTGATATTTTTAAACAAGCAGATGCTATTATGGAAGGACATTTTATTTTAACATCAGGTCGCCATAGTGCTATTTATATGCAAAAAGCAAAAGTATTCATGCATGCTGATTTAACGGAAAAATTGTGTCATGGATTAGCTGAAAAAATTAAGAGATGTGTTAAGGAAAAAATTGATTATGTTGTTGGTCCTGCGATTGGTGGTCTTATTCCATCGTATGAAACTTCACGACATCTCGGTATACCTTCTCTTTGGGTAGAACGTGTAAATGGTGTATTTCAGTTACGCCGCTTTGAAATTGAGAAAGGTGCTCGAGTTGTGGTTGTTGAAGATATTGTAACAACGGGTCTTTCTATTCGTGAAACAATTGAAGCGTTAGTTGCAGTAGAAGCGGATGTGGTAGCAAGTGCATGTATAGTTGATCGTTCTGGTGGTAAGGTTGATGTCGGTGTTCCATTGATAGCACTTGCTGAATATGAAGTAGAATCTTATGCTAGTGATATGCTTCCTTCTGATCTTGCTATGCTTCCGGCGGTGAAGCCAGGAAGTCGAGGTATTTAAAATGTTTAATTGTTTTTGATATTTTTTTATTTTTGTGCAAAAATTCAACGCGGTTATTTGGAATCGCGTCGATTATTTTGTTTTTACAGTTTTCAAGATATGTGTTGAGAATCATATGCTTTTTCATCGTCGGGAATCAGTAGATTTTGTAAAACGTATACGAGTTTTATTTTGTCCGCGTCGTTCATTTTCTCGCTCATTTCGCTATATGTATAAGCGTGTTTTGCGTATATCTGCAACGCCGCATAAAGTAGCATTAGGATTTGCTATTGGTATTTTTTTAGCCTGTTCGCCTCTTTTTGGTGTACATATGATTTTGGCTGTACTTTTTTCTTGGATTTTGCGTGGAAGCCTTGCAGCGGCGATTTTGGGAACTGTTTTTTCTAATCCACTTACATTTTTATTTATCGTTATGGCAGATTATAAGATAGGCTATTTGTGCTTATCATTTTTCCGCGGTGCCGATGTGAATGAGATTTCTTTCTCTCAAGTTCGCACTCTTTTTGATGGTTTAACGTTGTCAAATGTATCTCTGCTCTTTGAAGATGCGTGGAACTCTATTATGATGCCAATGGTCATAGGAGGTATCATTTTAGGTCTTATTTTTGGTAGTTTATCTTATGTAGGTGTCTATAGAGCAATAGTTCGTTTTCAACATAAACGATATCAAAAGATTATGAAAAAAAGACGCTTGGCGCAAGAAAATTGGAGTAATGTCTTATGATAGTCGGTCTTGGAAATGATTTGATTGATATAAGGCGCATAGAAAAAGTATTAATTCGTCATGGTGACCGATTTGTTCAACGTGTTTTTACGGATATTGAGCAGAAAAAATCTGAAAAAGTTCAAAAAAAATCTTCTTTTTATGCCAAAAGATTTGCTGCCAAAGAAGCATGTGCTAAAGCTTTAGGAACAGGAATCGCTTGCGGTGTGGGTTGGAAAGATATGGGAGTGGTTAATTTACCATCTGGAAAGCCAATTATGAAATTAGAAAATCAAGCACAAGTGCAACTGCAAAAGTTATTGCTCCCTCATTATGATGCTGTTATCCACCTCAGCTTAACGGATGATTTTCCTTGGGCTCAGGCATTTGTTATTATCGAAGCGCTTCCATGTAGTGGATAGATGGAATGAAAATTGTGCTTTTATTATCCAAACGTTATGATGAAATAATAAATTGTATCTGTGATGGGAAGGTGCTCTGTAATGATTCAAAAAGAGAAAATGTATAAAAAGGAAGAAAAAAACGGAATTCTTGAATTTATTTTCGTTTTGATACAGGCTTTGTTTTTAGCTGCGGTTATTCGTACGCTTTTTTTTCAGCCATTTAGTATTCCTTCAGGCTCTATGCGTCCTACTTTGTTGATAGGAGATTATCTATTTGTTTCTAAGTACGCATACGGGTATTCTCGTTTTTCTATACCTTTTTCTCCTCCTATTTTTTCTGGACGTATTTGGGCATCTCAGCCTAAGCGTGGAGATGTTGTGGTATTTCGTTTACCAAGTAATCCAGATATTGATTACATAAAACGTGTTGTTGGATTACCTGGAGATCGTATACAAGTTCGCCAAGGTGTTCTTTACATTAATGATGAGGCTGTTCCGCGTCGCTTTATGGGTAAGATTAATGATCCTGATATAACAGAGTCTACGGATCCTGTTGATGTTTATCGTGAGACAATGTCTAATGGTGTTAGTTATGATACACTGGACCTTGGTTTTTTTCCAAAAATTGATGATACAAAAGTTTTTGAAGTTCCTTTGGGGCATTATTTTATGATGGGTGATAATCGCGATAATTCAGACGATAGTCGTTTAGGTGTAGGATATGTTCCAGAAGAAAATCTTATTGGTCGGGCAAGTTTAATTTTTTTCTCTATCAGTAATGGTTCAAGTGCTTGGCAAATTTGGCGCTGGCCATTTGATGTACGTTGGAGACGTATTTTTTCTTTGATTCACTCTGTTCATGATCTACCGTTTCATAAGCAGGAGATCGGCAATGAATCATTTAATAATTAATAAGCTCGAAAAACTGACTGGGCATCATTTTAAAGATCAAAACAGATTAAAAATAGCATTAACGCATTCTAGTGTACAAGATTTAGAACAAGGGAACTATGAGCGGTTAGAGTTTTTAGGTGATCGGGTTCTTGGGCTTTTGATTGCGGAAATGCTTTACCAATTTTTTCCACAAGCAAGTGAAGGTGAATTATCTGTACGTTTAAACGGCTTGGTAAATGCACATACGTGTGCTGATATTGCTTTGGAAATGGGCTTGCCTTGTATGATTCGTGTAGGTTTTGATATGACAAATTTAGGATGTCGTCGACTTACGAATATGTATGCTGATGTGATTGAAGCCTTGATCGCTGTGATATATCTTGATGGAGGATTGGAGAGTGTTCGTCCTTTTATTCAAAAATATTGGCAAAGCCGGGCAAAGCAGATAGAGGCAGGTCGTCGTGATGCTAAGACAGAGTTGCAAGAATGGGCTCATATAAAAGGTTGTGCTCAACCACATTATCGAGTCGTAAAGCGTTATGGTCCAGATCATGACCCTGTTTTTACGGTAGAGGTCAACGTCTCTGGTTTTGCTCCAGAGATTGGGAAAGGGAGTTCTAAGCGGTATGCTGAAAGAATGGCCGCTGAGAAAATTTTACGACGAGAAGGTGTATGGGAAGCTACAGGAAAAAATGATCATGAATGACGTTATCAATACGCGTTCTGGTTTTGTTGTGCTCATTGGGATGCCTAATGCTGGTAAGTCGACATTGGTTAATCAGCTAGTTGGAACAAAAGTTTCAATTGTAACGCATAAAGTACAGACAACGCGCACTTTGATTCGTGGTATTGTCATTCATGAGGATACGCAAATTGTCTTGATTGACACACCGGGTGTTTTTCAACCTCATAAGCGGTTAGAACGTGCTATGGTGTCTGCTGCTTGGGGTAGTGCTAAGAGTGCTGATGTGCTTTTGGTTTTGATTGATGTTAAAAGTGGGCTTTCAGATGAAGTTTATACAATGTTAGATATTGTAAAAAACATCAAACACGATAAAATTCTTGTCCTTAATAAGATTGATACAGTTGCTAAGTCCTCTCTTTTAGCATTAGCTGCAAAGATTAATGAGCGAGTGGATTTTTTACAGACGTTTATGATTTCAGCTTTAAATGGTTCTGGTTGTAAGGATTTGCTTTATGCTCTCAGTAAAATGATGAAGAGAGGTCCGTGGTATTATCCGGAAGATCAAATTTCAGATATGCCTATGCGTCAGCTTGCTGCTGAAATTACGCGTGAAAAGCTTTTTCTTCGTCTCCATGATGAACTTCCTTATTCTTCAACAGTGGAAACAGAAAGTTGGGAAGAGCGCCCAGATGGTTCAGTTAAAATTAATCAGGTTATTTATGTAGAGCGTGATGGTCAAAAAAAAATTATTTTAGGCGAAAAAGGCTATACAATTAAAGCAATTGGTCAGGCAGCACGTAAAGAGTTGATGGAAATTATGGACCAAAAGGTTCATCTCTTTTTGTTTGTAAAAGTGCGTAATAATTGGGATACTGACCCAGAACGTTACCGTGAAATGGGATTGGATTTTTTTAAATGAAATGAAATGGAAAGAACAAGCTATTATTCTCGGAACACGTCAGCATGGTGAAACAAGTGTTATTCTTGAAATTATGACACGTCAGCATGGACGTTGCATGGGGATAGTAAAAGGTGGACGTTCACGCCGAATGATGGCTATTTTACAACCTGGGAATTTTGTAGAAGTTGAATGGTGGGCACGCTTAGACGAACATTTGGGATCTTTTCGAATTGAAGCACTTGATTTACATGCTGCACGGTTAATACTCATACCTGAGGCGCTTTATACTTTACAGCTGCTAGCTTTCCATATGCGCCTTCTTCCCGAGCGAGATCCGCATCCTACTTTATATGATATTTTATATCTTTTTATGCAGAATTTTGATGAACCATTTGTAAATGCGGAGTTACTTGTACGTTTTGAGATGCGGCTTCTTGAAGAACTTGGCTTTGGACTTGATTTGTCTTGTTGTGCGGCTACAGGTCGTAGGGAGAAACTTTGCTATGTATCACCAAAATCAGGTCGTGCTGTATGTGAAGAAGCAGGGCATCCTTGGAGAAAAAAGCTTTTGATTTTGCCACAATTTCTGGTGCAAAAAATTGTACGTCCTGCTGATTTTAGTGATATAATCAATGGTTTTATTTTGACAGGTTTTTTTTTAATGCGTCATGTTTGGGAACCGCGGGGTATAAGGCAGCCATCGGTACGTATGAATTTGATACGATTGCTTAAACAGCGGTTTGGTATGCAAGTGTTAAATTAGTTTAATGAAAATGAATAGAATGAGAAAATGCAAGTCTTAAATACAATTGACGAAGTGCGCCGGTGTGTAGCAAAAGAACGGCATTTAGGATTTTCGATTGGTCTTGTTCCTACTATGGGAGCATTACATGATGGTCATCTTGCATTAGTACAGCGGGCAAGAGACATGTGCGATCGAATATTCGTTTCTATTTTTGTTAATCCGAAGCAATTTGGTCCTAATGAAGATTTTAACAAATATCCAAAAGATTTTGTAGGTGATTGTGCTTTATTAAAACAGGAGGGTGTTGAATATGTTTTTGCACCTTCTGTAGAAGAAATGTGGCCATCAGGAAATGATACAATTGTCAAAGTTGAAAAAATGTCACGCATTTTGATGGGAAAATTACGTCCTGGACATTTTTGTGGTGTGACCAGCGTTGTTGCTAAGCTTTTTAATATTGTTCAACCAGATAAAGCTTTTTTTGGAGAAAAAGACTTTCAACAGCTTTTGATTATTCGTCGTATGGTTGAAGATTTAGCTTTTCCTATTGAAATCATTGGTGTGCCTATTTTGCGTGAAGCAGATGGTGTAGCAAGCTCTTCACGGAATCAGCTTTTAACGTCAGAAGATCGTAAAGCTGCAAAAATTATTTCTGAAAGTGGTAAAGCAGCTGAAAAGCTTTATCGCCAAGGTGAGCGGTCAGTTGATAAATTATGCAAAACTGTTCGCAAGATTTTACAACAAGAATCGCGCGCGGTCATTGAAGCAATAGATTTGCGAGATATAAAAACTTTAAGTGTGATTAAAGGAAGATTGGATAAACCTGCAGTTTTATTATTAACTGTTCGCTTTGGTGAGGTTAGACTTATCGATCAATATATATTGCAATAAAAGGGCTAAAAATGAGTATACATAAAATCATAAAACGTATGACGGCTTCTGAAATACGAGCAAGAAAAGGAAAAGAACCGATTGTTTCTTTAGCAGCTTATCAGGCTTATACTGCACGGATTGCTGATCCATATTGTGATTTCCTTTTGGTTGGTGATAGTGTTGGCATGGTTGTGCATGGGTTTGATACGACGCTTCCTGTTGATTTAGATATGATGATTTTGCATGGGAAGGCAGTTATGCGTGGATCACAAAAGGCGCTTGTGGTTGTTGACATGCCTTTTGGTTCTTATGAAGAAAGTCCAGAACAAGCTTTTTCTAATGCGTCACGTATTCTTGCGGAAACAGGATGTGGTGCAGTGAAGCTTGAAGGTGGTATTTATATGGCAGAAACGATTGATTTTTTGTGTAAACGTGGTGTTCCAGTTATGGGGCATATTGGTCTTACTCCACAAGCGATAAATAATTTTGGTGGATTTAAGACACAAGGGCGCGAGGAAAGTGATTGGCACAGAATTGTAAATGATGGGTTAGCAGTTCAGGAAGCGGGAGCTTTTGCTGTTGTTGTGGAAGGGGTTGTAGAGCCTTTAGCGGTTAAACTTACGGAAAAGCTTTCTATCCCCACCATTGGTATTGGTGCTTCTAATCAGTGTGATGGGCAAATATTGGTTGTAGAAGATATGTTAGGATATGGTGCTCACGTGCCTAAATTTGTGCGTCGTTATGGTTCTCTTGAACAAGCAGCTGAAACTGCGATTAAAAATTATGCAGATGATGTTAAGTCACGTACTTTTCCAGCAGATGCAGAAGTTTATAAATTTAAACAAAATTCAGTTTAACACAGGATTTTAACAAGAGGTCCTTCATTATTAAACTTCAATAATCAGTTATTTTTTCTTAATGCAAAACGGAGACATTACTTTTTGTATCATTTGATTGATGAACTTTTTTAAGATCTTTTAGGTTATGAATGGTAATAAATATATTTTTCCCTTATAAACTTTAATTTACAGTTCATTATAATAATGAAAGAAGAAACCATAATGTAGGAAAAGGACAAGCACGTGTGTTTTATTTCTAAATTGATAGTTTCAAATTGTTATGAATAAAATAAGGTAACATATTGTTATATATATTTTTTTCTTTTTCTGATCAAGAGCAATCGATAAGAGAAACTAAGATGATCTTTGAGCATCAAGGTCAGTAAAGCGAAGTAAAAAGGCATTTTCAATTTCTTGTGTAGGGCATGGCTGTAAATTAAGTTCATCCGGTGCAATATTGTTAGGAGGACCAAAATAGCGAAGTGCTTCTTCTAGATTAAAGCCAGCCAGGGCAATGGCTTCATGAAATGCGGCAATGCGGTCGGCTTGTTTGATTTTTTTTAAGAGTTTTTGAGAAGGAGAAATAGGTAGAGAAAAGCGCATATGAATGGCATCTTGTATACGTTTTTCGATAAGCATGTATTGTTTTCCTATGACAGCTTTAAAAGGTGAAATCATATCACCAATTACATATTCTGGTGCGTCATGGAGTAGGGCACAGAGGCATTCATTGTTATGTGATTGTGGAAAAAGCTTCTGAAATATTTGTTCTACCAACAGTGAATGTTGCGCAACAGAATATGCATGTTTTCCTTGCGTTTGACCATTCCAACGTGCAACACGAGCAAGTCCATGAGCAATATCCTTGATTTCAACATCGAAAGGGGAAGGATTTAAGAGGTCAAGTCGCCTGCCAGAAAGCATTCTCTGCCATGCGCGCGCTTCTCCATTGTGTAATAATTCAGCTTTGGCCATTAGTCAGTTTCCGTAGTGTTTTCAGGAAAGGTAAAATTCATATTTTCAGAAATGTTTATTGTTACAGGAATATTGTTTACAGTAAATGTGATATTGTTATCCATAGCATCTTTAACATGGTCAATACGCATTAAAGCGAGAGCTTCGTTTGCAACGCATGTGCCTAAATGACCAAATACTTTACCTCCAGCTTCAATACTAGATTTTGGAATTAATATATGTTGGCTTTTTACTACTAAGATACGACGACGTACTGCACGGCGGTGATGCATTCGTGAAATAACTTCTTGCCCGATATAGCAACCTTTATTAAACACTAGTCCACTAATTTGATCGTAATTAATATCATGAGGAAAGACTTTTCCTATTTCATAGTCTTTATCGCTTTCTGCAATTGCATAACGTATACGTAGTTGATCCCAATAGTTGTTATTTTCAGGAACAAAAAATGGTGTTTTTCCATATGATCGTAATATTTTTTCTTTTTTTGGGAATCTTTTATCTATAAAACTTAAAGTAAGGTTTGAGGTATCTATTTTTTCATTCCAAAAAACAGTTATAACTTCTTGTATTGGTTGTATAATTTCTACTTTTTTGCGTAACTTATAAAGGAGAAGGCGTTTATATAGTATATCAGCTAAGGACTCTGTGACATCGATTAAATAACCGTTATCTATTTTACATATTAAAAAATCCGCAATAACTTTTCCTTGTGGAGATAAAAGAGCTCCAGGAAAAATTTCTTGTGAACTAATTTTATTCACATCTGTTGTGATAAGAACTTGCAGAAAATTTGTTGCCTCTTCACCCATGACTTTAATAATCTTACGATTTTTAAAGCAAATAGCATTTTGTTTTTCGTTCATGGTTATTGCCTTTCTACTCAAAGTTACATAATCGATAAAGAGGCGATATGTAAGGAGTTTGGTTATGTTTAAAACATTTGATACAATTTTAAAAGGCGCAACACTTGTGAATCATGATGGAAGTGGTAAGCGTGATGTTGGTATCACGAACGGTCGTATTGCTGCAATTGGTGATCTTGCGTGCGCATCTGCTGGTAAAGTTATTGACTGTACAGGGCTTCATATTTTGCCTGGTATTATCGATAGTCAAGTGCATTTTCGGGAGCCAGGTAATGAGCATAAAGAAGATTTAGAAAGTGGCTCATATTCTGCGGTTTTAGGGGGGGTAACAGCGGTATTTGAAATGCCTAATACTAATCCATTGACGACGTCGGAAGAAGCATTAGCTGATAAAGTTAAGCGCGGATTTCACCGAATGCATTGTGATTTTGCATTTTGGATTGGAGGAACGCGTGAAAATATATATGAATTAGCTGAATTGGAAAGACTGCCTGGCGCTGCTGGAATAAAAATATTTATGGGATCTTCTACGGGAGACCTTTTAGTAGATGATGATGAAAGTGTGCGTCTTATTTTGCAGAATATACACCGTCGTGCAGCTTTTCATTCTGAAGATGAAGCAAGGCTTAATGAGCGAAAAATGTTGCGTGTAGAGGGTGATGCGTCATCGCATCCGATTTGGCGCGATGAAGTTGCAGCATTAAAATCTACACAACGTTTGGTTAAAATTGCACATGAAACAAGGGCGCGCATTCATGTGTTACATCTTTCTACAGCAGAAGAAATTGATTTTCTAAAAAACCATAAAGATATAGCGACAATCGAAGTTACTCAACATCATTTGACTTTAACTGCTGATGATTATCAAAAATTGGGCACATTAATCCAGATGAACCCACCTATTCGCACAAGTCATCATTGTAAAGCTCTTTGGTATGGTGTGCAGCAGGGTATCGTAGATGTTTTGGGTTCTGACCATGCTCCTCATACGCTTGAGGAAAAGCATAAGCCTTATCCTTCTTCTCCTTCAGGGATGACAGGTGTACAAACAACAGTCGCAATTATGTTAACACATGTTAATACAGGAAAGATGTCTCTTGAACGTTTTGTTGATCTCACTTCACATGGTCCTAGTCGCATTTTTGGAATAAGCCGTAAAGGACGCATTGCTGTTGGATATGATGCTGATTTGACTATTGTTGATCTTAAGAGAGAAGAGATAATTACAAATGCGTTGATTGGTTCGCGCGCTGGTTGGACGCCTTATGATGGAAAAAAGGTTAAGGGGTGGCCTGTAGGGACCATCATTCGTGGTATGCAGGTTATGTGGGAAGGTGAAATTGTTACACCTTCACAAGGTGAGCCTATTCAATTTATAGAATCTTTAGCATGATAAAATGAAAGTCGGTGAATTTTATAGAATTATTTCCTGGATGCAAAAGGCAGTTAGGATGATTTAGCTATATAGTTATGTATAGTTATTATAAGTAAATGAAATTATTTTGAAGATTTATATTTTAGCAATAGAAATGATCATATTGAGATAAAATTTTGTGATTGGTTTACTCATTTTTAAAATGATTGTCATCAACTTAGAATAAGTTGAAAATATGGTAATGCGATAAAGTTAATTGTTAGGATGCGTAAGAAGATTTTCGGATAATATTCTTCCTTCTTGAATATATCTTTGGCTTGCTTCTATTGCCGATTGTGTACAATGGTGGTAACTTTCTGAAAAAGCACGATAAGCTTCATTAAATGCTGCGTAAAAATAGGCACGTCTTTTTGCGGTTGGTCTTTCTGCTTCCATTAATGCGTGCATGTGGTTGTACCATTGATTTGTTGGAGTACTACAAAGATTTTGCAGATAGTGCAAGGATCCTAAAATTTCTGACAGCCGTAGTAATTTTGTATCATATGGCGGATATTGTTGCGCAAAAATTGGTATTGGAGTAAAAAAAGACGTTAAAGTAATAATTTTAATCAATGCTTTACGCATTATTTGATCCCCTTTTTAATAAATTTTTACGCTATTAGAATTGTAGAATTGCGGATAAAGTAACTTTTTCACTGAATATATATTAAAAATGATTTGTACATCCTTACTAACAGCAGATATATGATGAAATTTAGGGCATAAGAAGTGATAAAGAAATAAGAAGGATATTTAAAATTTTGATGGAGCTTTGCGCGGTTTAAAACTGAAAACTTTTTGCATGAATCTCTTTTTTATATAAATTCATGGTGTATTTATTTATTGTAATTTTTTCTTCGATAATTTTGTTCTCAAGAAAAAGAAAGCGAATGTTCATCAATCGAATTGATCAAATAAAACGAGATTGTTTTTATGATTGTAATAGATAGATACATCGTAGGTAAAATGAAGTGGTTATAAAAATTTTACCTAAATTCTAAATCTGTCATGTAATGATTGATTAATCTTGGAAAAGATTTGGCTAATAATGTGGCGAGTAATATCGCTAACGGAGTATATTTATGAAAGAGTTGCGATTTTATAATACACTTACACGCAAAAAAGAAAGTTTCATACCTATAGATGCTACTAAGGTACGTCTTTATGTTTGTGGTCCAACGATTTATGATTATGCTCACATAGGGAATGCACGTCCCGTAATTGTTTTTGATATTTTATTTCGCTTATTACGTTATATCTATGGAAATGATCATGTTATCTATGTTCGTAATATTACAGATGTAGATGATAAGATTAATGCACGAGCAGCTTGTGAGTATCCAGATTTGACGCTGAACGATGCTATTCGTCAACTGACTGAGCGCACATATTTTCAATTTCAACAGGACACAGCAGCACTTGGTTGTTTATTACCAACGAGTCAACCGCGTGCAACTGACTATTTGGAAGAAATGCGCTCTCTTATTGAAAAGTTGCTTGAAAAAGGGCATGCTTATAAAGCAGAAAATCATATATTATTTTCTGTGAGCAGCATAAAAAAGCATCCCTATTATGGTACATTTGCAAAACGTTCATTGGACGAAATGAGAGCGGGTGCGCGTATTGATGTTGCCTCTTACAAAAGGGAGGAGATGGACTTCGTTTTATGGAAGCCTTCTGAAGAAGGTGAACCGGGTTGGAAATCACCAGCGGGGATTCCTGTTTTGGGTCGTCCGGGTTGGCATATTGAATGTTCTGCAATGTCGATGGCAAAGCTCTTATCTCCTTATGGTGGGGGGTTGACTTGTGAAGATCCAACAGCAAATATTTTTGATATCCATGGCGGTGGTATTGATTTAATTTTTCCTCATCATGAAAATGAGATTGCACAGAGTTGTTCAGCTTTTGGTATTGAGCGGATGGCTAATTTTTGGTTGCATAATGGTTTTTTGCAGGTTGATGGTAAGAAGATGTCTAAAAGCCTGGGTAATTTCATTACCATTCGTTCTGTTTTGAAGAATAATTTTTTGGAGTTTAATGAGGATTTACCAGATGAAGCGAAACAAAGTTGGGCAGGTTTATCTGCGCGTTTTTCTATGTTACAAACGCATTATCGCGAACCGTTAAATTGGACTACTCAGCGTTTAATGCAATCTAGTGACGAATTGTATCGTTGGTATGAATTGCTTCGTTGCAAAAGGGAATGCTTGGAAAATAATGAAATTCTTGATGATACTTTCATAAATGCATTAAGCGATGATCTGAATACCCCAAGTGCGCTAACTCTTTTGCGAAAATTTTATAAAACAAGCAATGCTGTCGCTCTTGCAAATGGAATGAATTTGTTGGGATTATTGCGTGAAGAGTGGGTTATAGGATTAGAATGTCCATTATTTATGAAAAAAATTTCTCTTGATCCAAAATTTATTGATCAACGCATTGCCGAAAGGATGAAGCTTATCCATAATAAAGAATGGACAGCTGCGGATGCAATTCGTGATGAGCTTGCCGCTGAAGGGATTTTATTAGAGGATGGAAAAGATCCACAAACTGGTGAGCGCATAACTCTATGGAAAGTAAAGTGATTTTAATTTTCATAGTGGAGCGATGTGTATGATAAGGAAGGCGGTCTGATAAAACTCTTATATTATTGCAGATGTATCACATTTGAGTTCGTTGTAAAATTTTTTGTCTTTTTTGCTTTTTATTTAAATTATAGATAATAGAGGCTTGAAACAGAATGATAACCGTTAAGTTAGTAGGTAATATTATTGTAAAAGTTATTATAATTTAAGATATTGGCTGTATTTGATTGTTTCTTATTTTATTTTTTTGAGTAAGCTTTGGATATGTCTCTTTAACTTTTGATATAATATATTATTTTCTATCATCCAATTGTATATGCAGTGTTGTATTTATTTGAGGTGGTGTAGAAATGTATAAATTAAGAGCGTGGAAAACGGATGTGAATAATTTAACCTAGTTTTTCATTATAAAGATTGCAATTTAAATGAAGTTGCATTTTTTGAAAAACGGATAGGGGGTGTTTTATTATAAATGAAGAGAATAAGGATATCATCTTAGTAAAAGATACAGAACTTTTCGGCGATAGTTTAGATATGTTAGTAAATTAGAGAAATCTTCTTCAAACAAAATTGAAAAAAGCATGTCATAATAATCATTGAGAACTTATTTGCCGCCAAACAGTGTAAAAATACAAACAAAATAATAAATTTGAAAATGAATTACTGCTTGTTCCTTTTTCGAAAAGTGTTTAACGTTCACCGTAAATACCCATAAGATAAGTGTAAATAAAAAAGATGGTATGACCTGTGAATGACTACAGGGGGATATTATAATCCTTTTGGGATGTATGATAGAGAAGTAAGGGTTTTATGAAACAGAATAAAACGATCAAAACTGTATCGTCAGATACAGGTCAGACTTTGCGCACACTTTATAATTTATGGCCTTATATGTGGCCTAAAGATCGACATGATCTGAAAATGCGTGTTGTATGGGCAATTTTTTATCTTGTTTTAGCAAAGCTTATTCTCATATCCGTGCCATATTTCTTTAAATATGCTACGGATGCACTTGATGTAAGCTTTGAGCTGCCTACATGGTTGCCGTCTGGTTGGATCGTGCCCATTATGCTGGTTTTGGCGTATAATGCTGCACGTATTATTCAAGCTGGGTTAAACCAATTACGCGATTCTTTTTTTGCAACCGTTGGGCAATATGCTGTTCGGAACTTAGCTTATAAAACTTTTGTGCATATTCATGGACTATCTTTGCGATTCCACTTAGACAGAAGAACTGGCGGACTTTCTCGTGTGATTGAGCGTGGTGTCAAGGGAATTGAAGCGATCGTTAGATTTTCAATTCTTAATACAGTACCAACAGTTTTGGAATTTATACTGACAGCACTTGTATTTTACATAAATTATGGATGGCATTATTTTGTCATCATTGTTCTAACTGTTGGTTTCTATACTTGGTTTACAATTAAAGCGAGCGATTGGCGTATTGGTATTCGGAAAAAAATGAATACCGCAGATACTGAGGCGAATACGCGTGCTGTTGATTCTCTTTTGAATTTTGAAACAGTCAAATATTTTTGCAATGAAACTCTAGAAGCACATCGATTTGATTCCTCAATGGCAGATTATGAAAAAGCTGCAACAAAGATTTGGACATCGTTAAGTTGGCTTAATTTTGGGCAAGCTCTTATCTTTGGTATTGGAATGACAATCTTGATGTTAATGTCAGCTTATGAAGTTTTTCATGAGACGCAAACTTTGGGAGATTTCGTTTTTATTAATGCATTTTTAATGCAGCTTTCTATTCCATTAAATTTTATTGGCTCAATTTATCGTGAAATTCGACAAGGATTAACTGATATTGAAGCTATGTTTGATCTTTTAGATGTTGAGCAAGAGGTTGTTGATAAACCAGATGCAAAACCGTTAGTTGTTGATGTAGGGACCATTCGGTTTAATAAAGTCAAATTTTCTTATGATCAGGACCGCCAAATTTTTAAAGATATTGATTTTGAAGTTCCTGGAGGAAAGACAGTTGCAATTGTTGGTCCATCAGGCGCTGGTAAATCGACCATTTCTCGATTGCTTTTTAGATTTTACGATGTTGATGAAGGGTCGATTACAATTGATGGGCAGGATATTCGTGATGTAACTCAGGACAGCTTACGTGCGACTATTGGTATGGTGCCGCAAGATACCGTTTTATTTAATGGTACGATCGCATATAATATTCGTTATGGGCGTCCAAATGCTACGGATGAAGAAATGCGTAACGCTGCTGAAATGGCAAAGATATCTCGATTTATTGAGAACCTTCCCAAAGGTTTTGAGGCTATGGTCGGTGAACGTGGACTAAAATTATCAGGAGGCGAAAAACAACGTGTAGCTATTGCGCGAACGTTGTTAAAAGCTCCTCCTCTGCTTATCTTAGATGAAGCAACTGCAGCTCTTGATACAGCAACAGAACAAGAAATTCAACAAGCATTGGATATTGTAAGCCGTGGACGTACGACGTTAATTATTGCTCATCGTCTTTCTACTGTTGTCAATGCTGATAAAATTTTGGTTCTCAAAAATGGACGTATTATTGAAAGCGGGACTCATCTCGAGCTCTTAAGTAAAAAGGGTTTATACGCTTCAATGTGGAATAAGCAGCTTGAAGTATCGCAAGCTGAAGAAAAGTTACGTAAAATGCGTGAAGAAGATGATTTGGGTGTTTTTAATAATAGAAAATAAACTTACTATAGTACTTTATCTTTAATATATGGAGTGATTAGTTTAGTACACAAATAAAAAAATAAGGAAATTATCATTTTTTTGACTATATTTATAAATAGGAAATTATATGAGTATTTTACGGTCTATCCATAATGGCTTTGTGCCAATTCATAAAGAGGGTTATCCCTTTATTCTAGCGATTTTTATTCTTTCGCTTATTCTTGGTTGGATATGGGGTCCTTTATTTTGGTGTGGCCTTGTTTTAACCGTATGGTGTACGTATTTTTTTCGTGATCCACATCGTGTGATTCCTCTGGATCCAAACTGGATTATATCTCCTGCTGATGGGCTTATCTCATTTGCTGAGCCATGTGTTCCACCTGAAGAGTTGGGGCTTGGGAATGAAGAAATGACCCGTGTTTCTATATTTATGGATATTTTTTCATGCCATATTAATCGTATTCCGGTAAGTGGTACAATAGAGTCTATTGTTTATCGTCCAGGACAATTTGCTAATGTTGAACTTGATAAGGCAAGCCAATATAATGAGCGTAATGGGATGGTCATTGATAGCAAACACGGTAAAATTGGTGTAGTGCAGATAGCGGGAATGATTGCTCGACGAATTGTCTGTTGGTCGAAGGAAAATGACTCAGTTATTATGGGGCAACGTTTTGGGCTCATTCGCTTTGGTTCTCGGCTCGATGTTTATATGCCAATTGAAGTTAAGCTGCATGTTGCGGTTGGTCAAACCGCTATTGCGGGGGAAACAGTTTTAGGCTCTTTTGATGATAGGGGAACGATGATTGATTTCAGATTTGATTAGGTTACGTAATGAAATTCTTTGCGCTATTTTCTTCATTTAATCCTGAAGGACAACATGACGATACTGTAAATCGGCGGCGTTCGCCTACGCCAATACGGTATGTTATCCCTAATATTATTACTGTTTTAGCAATTTGCGCAGGAGTAAGTAGTATCCGCTTAGCTTTTGAACATCGTTATGAAGCTGCTATTTTATTAGTCTTTTTAGCGGCAATCTTAGATGGGGCTGATGGACGCATTGCTCGTTTAATGAATGGTAGTTCATCTTTTGGAGCGCAAATGGATTCTCTTGCTGACGTTATTAATTTCGGTGTTGCGCCTGCATTAATTGTTTATTCCTTTATTTTAGCTCATGTTCACCAAGTTGGTTGGATTGCGGCACTTGTTTATTGTGTAGCTTGCTGTTTAAGGTTAGCGCGTTTTAATGTCATGTTGGAGCATGATGATATACCAAAATGGCAAAATAATTACTTTGTTGGGGTTCCTGCACCAGCGGGAGCATTATTGCTTTTGTTGCCTGTTTATTTGGGAGCTCTTGGTTTAACTCCAAGTCGGAGTTGGGCATTGTTTTTTAGTCTTTATACTGTGGTGATTGCTTTTCTTTTTGTCAGTCGTTTACCAGTATGGAATGCAAAGTCAATTGATCAAAATTTGAGGCGTGATATTGTTATACCATGCATGCTCATTATTGTTATTTATGTAGGTTTTCTCGCAACTTATACATGGCATACTTTATTGGTTACAGCTGTTAGCTATATGATATTCCTACCTTGTAGTTTTTTAGCTTATAATAAACAGGCTGCTTTGGAAGAAAAAAACACCAATATTAATATTAAGTCTATCTCAAAAACATAAGAATTTTATATTTTTAGTTATAAAGTAAAGTAGAGTAGGGTGATCAAAACCTTTAATTCAAAATCGTGCTCTTTATGGTTAGTCAGGAGCATGATAATTCATAAAGCGATTTTCACGCACATCAAAAAGTTTTCCTGTTTCTTTTAAATTAGGCGATGAGAGATGGACTATTTTTGCAGCAACCTCTTGCGGTGAAGGAAGGGTCTGAGGATCTTCATGAGGCATTGCTTGCGCGCGCATGGTAGTGCGTGTAGCACCTGGATTTACGCAATTAATCTTGATCTGAGTTTGTTTTACTTCTTCTGCCCAGGAACGAGCAATAATTTCTAAAGCGGCTTTAGAGGCTGCATAAGGTCCCCAAAAAGCGCGTGGACGATGAGCAACGCTTGAAGATAGTAGAATAACTCGTCCAGCATCGGATTTATGCAATAAGGGATCCATAGCTTTTATTAAATGCCACTGACTCATAAAATTTATTTGAAAAACATCTTCGAATACTGCGTTTTCGATATGAGCAATTGGTGAAAGTGTCCCAAGGATTCCTGCATTAGCAACCATGATATCAAGTTTTTTCCATTGATTACCAATAGAAATACTGAGAGAATTAATGTTTTCCATGGAATGTAAGTCAAGGGGCACAAGTGTTACAGAAGTTCCTTTTTTTCGTATTTGGCTTTCGAGTTCTGTTAAGCCGCTTATTGTGCGTGCAACGGCGATAATATGAGCACCACGTGCTGCAAGTTCTAAAGCTAAATGATAACCAATCCCTCTTGAAGCGCCTGTAACAAGTGCAACACGTCCATGAAGGCTAAAGTCAAATTTTGTCATCACTAATCTCGTGTTTTAAGAACAGATGATTGAGGAGTTATATTAATACTTTCTTGATCGACTAAATGAGTAGGGTAATCTCCAGTAAAATAATGATCAGTGAATTGTGGGTCATTATTATTGCGTTTTTGAGCTGCTACAGCAGAATATAAGCCATCTATTGAAAGAAACTTTAATGAATCAGCTCCGATGAAATCGCACATGGATTTTAGATCTGGATATTGATTAGCTAAAAGTTTGTCAATTTCCGGTGTATCAATACCATAAAAGTCAGGATAAAAAATCATAGGGCTGGAAATGCGCATATGGACTTCTTTAGCTCCTGCATCTCGGAGCATTTGTACAATTTTAACGGATGTTGTGCCACGCACAATAGAATCATCGACCAAAATAACACGTTTTCCTTCAATGACTGGGCGATTTGCAGAATGCTTTAATTTGACTCCAAAGGCCCGAATTTGTTGTGTTGGCTCGATAAAGGTACGGCCAACATAGTGATTACGAATAATACCAAGTTCAAAGGGAATTCCAATTTCTTGTGCGTAACCAATTGCTGCTGGTGTTCCACCATCAGGAACGGGAACTACAACATCGCCATCACAGGGTGCTTCTTGTGCCAAATGGATACCCATATTTTTACGTACTGTGTAAACACTTCGCCCTCCAACAATTGAATCAGGACGTGCAAAATAGACATATTCAAAAATGCAAAGCTTTTCTGTTTTTTCTACTTTTGGCTGTATAGTTTTTGTGGTAATTTCTCCATTTTTTTGTATTTCACATATAATAATTTCCCCATTTTTAACATCACGAATATATTTAGCTCCAATGATGTCAAGAGCACAGGTTTCAGAACAAAAAATTGGTTTACCATCAAGTTCGCCCATGACGAGAGGACGAATCCCTGTCGGGTCACGTGCAGCAATAAGCTTTGTGCGTGTCAGTGCTAGCATGGCATATCCACCTTCCACTTGCCTGATGGCATCAACAAAACGATCAGATGAGGACTCATAACGGGAACGGGCAATAAGATGAAGAAAAACTTCAGAATCTGATGTTGATTGGCAGATAGCACCAGAAGCGATGAGTGCGCGACGTAATGTAAGACCATTGGTAAGATTGCCATTGTGGGCAATAGCGATACCCCCAGCTTTTAATTCAGCAAAAAGAGGCTGCACATTGCGCAATGCTACTTCTCCAGTTGTTGCATAACGGGTATGCCCGATAGCACGATCTCCTGGTAAACGAGCAAGTGTGGCGGGGTTTGTATAGTGATCACCAACGAGACCTAGATGCTTTTCTTGGTGAAACATTTTGTTATGGTAAGAAACAATTCCAGCTGCTTCTTGTCCACGGTGCTGCAGTGCATGGAGTCCAAGAGCTGTTAATGTTGCTGCGTCTTCATGCCCAAGAATACCAAAAATTCCACATTCTTCGTGAAGGGTGTCGTCATCTAATGAAAATTCCTGAAAGGGAATATTGATTTTTATCATTATATTCTTTCTGTCATGATGTAAAAAATAGTTAATACCATATATCTTATATTATTTGAATTTTCTTTCCGAATAACAAATTATTTTTGGTTTTGTTGGTCCATATTTTTTTGAGAGTGCTTAGTATTTTTATTTGCATCATTTTTTTTAAAAAATTGCTCTGTTTTTTCAAAAACATAATCAAAGTTTTGAGGCAAAATATCTAAAATCCTCGTGCCCAATGTTTCTAATATAGGTTTTGTTTTTGCATTTCTCAGCCAATCTGCTTGCTGTTCAGGTTTGATAAGTGCGTTAAGAAGCAACATACTAATAACCATAATCAGTAAGCCACGAAGTGCTCCAAAAATAAAACCAATAGCGCGATCAATTATGCCAATTCGACTATCAATAATAAAATCAGAAATTTTCATTGTAATGAGAGAAGTAATAACGAGAATAATAATGAAAAGCGTAACTAATGTGACGATGAGTGCAATCATTTTATTAGAGAGATATTTTTCAAAGAAAGGTAATACGGGTTTAAAGAAAAACAGTGTAGCAATAGCTGCAATTGCCCAGGATATTAACGAAAATACTTCACGTGAAAATCCTCTGAGCATAGCGAGAAAAGCAGATAACAGGATGATTGCTACGACAATTCCATCAAAGACCGTTATAACCATTTGCTTATTCCTCATACATAAAGTTATATTCTGTTTACACAACATATTTAAGTATATTCTATACTCTCGGTTATGTTATTTTTTATTCTTATAGAAAGGATCTTTTATACTTTGTAAAGTTTTTTATATTTGTGGTACAGATTGTTTTTTTTCTGTGATAATAGCGGTCACTAATTCTGCAAGGTTAGAAAAGGTTGTTTGTTGAAAGATTTTTGATTTTGTTGTTTTTGTTGTTGCAGTAGGTTGGATAGATCCATGAAAACCAAGTTTTTGGGCTTCATAAATGCGCTGTCCTGAATGCGCAACAGCGCGAATGGCTCCTGAAAGACCTATTTCACCAAAATATACATAATCAGTGGGAAGAGGAATATTTGCAAGAGAAGAAACTAAAGCTGCTGCAACTGCTACATCGGCTGCGGGTTCTGATATGCGATACCCTCCTGCAACATTAAGATAGACATCATGTTGTCCAAAGCGAATGCCGCAATGTGCTTCTAAGACGGCTAAAATCATTGAAAGACGATTGCCATCCCACCCAACAACAGCGCGTCGTGGTGTTCCAAGCGATGAGGGAGAAACAAGTGCTTGAATCTCTACCAATATAGGACGTGTTCCTTCCATTCCTGCAAAAACAGCAGATCCTGATGCTTTTTCATTTCGTTCACCTAAAAAGAGTTCGGATGGATTAGTAACTTCTCGAAGTCCTTTATCAGACATTTCAAAAACGCCAATTTCATCAGTTGGTCCGAAGCGATTTTTTACAGCTCTCAGGATTCGATAATGGTGGGCACCTTCACCTTCAAAATAAAAAACACCATCAACCATATGTTCAACAACTCGTGGACCTGCAATTTGTCCATCTTTTGTAACATGTCCAACAAGAACAACAGTTGTGCCTGTTTTTTTTGCAAAGCGGATTAGTGCTTGAGCACTGATACGCACTTGTGTAACGGTGCCTGGTGCAGAATCAGCTACATCTGACCAGAGGGTTTGAATTGAATCAATAATAACCATATCGAGCTTTTTATGCTCGTTTAAGGTTGCAAGAATGTCTTCAACATTTGTTTCAGCTGCGAGTTTAACTTCTGTGTTTGCAGCACCAAGTCTTTGTGCACGTAAGCAGATTTGTGCAATAGCTTCTTCACCTGAAACATAAATTACATGATATCCTTTTCGTGATAAAGCGGCGGCCGCTTGTGTTAGCAATGTTGATTTTCCAATACCTGGATCACCACCAACAAGTAATGCAGATCCACGAACAAAACCTCCTCCAGCAACACGATCGAGTTCAGCAATATTAGATTGAATGCGTGGGACATCTTCAATATTTCCCGAAAGAGTTGTAAGATTAATGATGCGTCCCTTACGCACACTTTGCACTGGGCTACTCCCTATACCACTGTGTGTATTTTCTTCGGTCAAGGAATTCCATTGTCCACAAGAATTACATTTCCCAGCCCATTTTGAATGGATAGTTCCACAATTTTGGCAAATAAATTGAAGACGGATGCGTGCCATAGTGATTTAACCAATTTGTTCTGGAAGATATTTAGTATCTGCCAAATCACTAAAGCGTGTAAAATCAGGCTGAAAGGCAAGCTTAATCAATCCGGTTGGTCCATGGCGTTGCTTTGCAATAATAACTTCAGCTTGTCCTAAAAGTTCATCCATTTTATCTTGCCATGCTTCATGTTTTGTTTTTTCATGTTCCGTAAAACCTGTTTTGGGTTCTTCATTTTTGAAGTAATATGCTTCACGATACACGAAAAGAACAACATCTGCATCTTGCTCAATAGAACCAGATTCTCGTAAATCTGAAAGTTGTGGGCGCTTATCTGTTCGGTTTTCAACTTGGCGTGAAAGTTGTGAAAGAGCAATAATAGGAATATTTAATTCTTTGGCGAGTGCTTTAAGACCTGTCGTAATTTCAGTAATTTCTTGAACACGATTTTCAGATGAGCGTTTTGAGTTGCTAGTCATTAATTGTATATAGTCAATAATTAATACATCCAAACCATGTTGCCGTTTTAGACGTCGTGCGCGCGCTGCTAATTGAGCAATTGATATTCCTCCTGTTTGATCAATATAAAGTGGTGCTTTTTGTAAGCGGTGCATTGCACGAATTATTTTTGAAAACTGTTCTTCTGAAATATTACCACGTCGGATATCAGCAGAAGAGAGCTCTATTTGCTCAGAAATAATACGTGTTGCAAGTTGTTCTGATGACATTTCAAGTGAAAAAAAACCGACTATGCCACCTTCATGTTGTTGTGAAGAATCTTTCGTCTGTGTGTTATGAGTATACGCATTAGCAATATTAAAGGCTATATTGGTGGCAAGTGCAGTTTTTCCCATACCAGGGCGCCCAGCTAATATAATCAAATCTGATGGTTGTAATCCTCCCATTTGTTCATCAAGTGTTTTAATATGGGTGGCTATTCCTGATAAGCGTGAAGAACGTTTTTTCGCAGCACTTGCCATGTCAACAGCTTTTTTAATAGCTTCATTGAAGTTCTCAAATCCACCACCGTATTTTCCTTTTTCTGCCAATGCAAATAGGTGACGTTCAATCGTTTCAATTTGTTGAGTGGTTGTAAGTTCTACAGGAGCATCAAAAGCTGTATTGACTACTTCAGTACCAAGATTAATTAAAGATCGCCGAATAAAAAGATCATAGATAACCCGTCCATAATCTTCAGCGTTAATGATTGTTACGGCTTCTTTGGCTAAACGGATGACATAATTAAATACAGTGATATCTCCAATTTTTTCTTCAGCGGGAATGAAAGGCTTTATGGTGACAGGATTTGCAAGTTTTCCTTTTTCAATAACTTTCAATAAAATTTCGTAAATCCCTTGGTGTAAAGGTTCAAAAAAATGTTCTGGCTTCAGAAAATCTGAAACGAGATCGAGTGCGTCATTGTTAATAAGAATGGCACCAAGCAATGCTTGTTCAGCTTCAATATTATGTGGAAGTTGCCGAAAAGAATGGACATCTTCTTTTTGTGAAGTGCTTAAATTTATAATATCTGTTTTTTCCATGACGCTTTTTCCACTGAAGTATATTAAAAAACAGGGATCAAAATCTTTATTTTAAATGAAAATTATAATTTAAATTTTTTTAAAGATTTCATCTCCGGTCGCTTAATGTAACATATTCCTTTATTCTTATCTGTTATAAGTTCAAAACTTTAACAAAAGTATCAGATTAATTTTCAAAGTTATGTTTTCAGTTCTTTGAAAAAATGCTGAGGTTATATTTTAGCATAATGTAAGCTAAAAATTTCAGTGTTTATAAAATGACTTTTTTATAATATAGACTGTATCGTAGGATGTATGGTATAAAAATTTATTACCCATATAAAATTTGCTTTTGCAAAAGATATAAGTTTCATTTTTATTTTGATTAAGTAATGTATTTAAATAATTTTGATTATCTATTATTGAATAGATAATTATTTTTTTAATATTAGTTTATTATAGCGATAAAAAAATACTCAGTTTTTATAACTGAGTATTGAAAATAGACTAAATAGTAAAAAAAACAACAACTAAGCTTTTTCGCTTATACTGCTTGTGTTGTTATCATTTGTTTCTTCAAAAAACGATTCTGTTTGCTTTTCTGTTAATGAATCTTCTTGAACATTATGTATTGCTTCAGCAGAAGTAAGAGTTTCACCTTCTTCTTGACGCTGTGCTTCACTAGCTGAACGTGCAATATTAACAGTAACAGAAATTTGAATTTCAGGGTGTAAGCTAATAGTAACGATATGGAGTCCGATCGTTTTGATTGGATGATTAAGCTCAATTTGATTGCGTGCAATAGAAAAACCTTCAGCTGTTATAATTTCAGCAATGTCTCGTGTTGATACGGATCCGTAAAGCTGCCCTGTTTCACCAGCTGAACGGACGACAATAAATGATTTCCCATCGAGTTTTTCAGCAATTTTTTGCGCTTCATTTTTAAGTTCAAGATTACGTGCTTCAAGCTGTGCACGCTGTACTTCAAAATGTTTTTTATTAGCTTCATTAGCACGTAGGGCTTTGCCTTTAGGTAAAAGAAAATTGCGTGCGTAACCATCTTTAACAGAGACAATATCACCCATTTGGCCAAGACGAGGAATACGCTCAAGTAAAATAATATCCATAACTTTTCCTTTCGAATAAATAAATTTAGTGAAGTTTGTCAGATGATTGAAAATTGTATTGAATAATTGCCCAAATCCCCATCAAAAGCATCATGAATGAAATAGGTGGAGCAAACACAACGGTAAAAATGGCTATATATACGAGAGACAGTATAATAACCCGACCATTTATTCCCTTGGTGATATCATGAAGATATGCTAAGCCACTAATGGATATGACAACGGTATATGCGGTGGTAAAGACACGTGTACCCAAATTAAGAGTAGCCCCCAACTCAATCATTGATGCTACGCAAACAACAATAAAAATAATAAGTCCGGATATTGGCAGGCGAAAAGTGTGTTTCCAGTCATCACGAGGTCTTTTTAACCACTTCATATGCTGTGCTGTTATCATTGAAAAATAAAGATTACCAATAAGAAAAATCAAACTATAAATAGTCAGAGCAATAGCTATAAAAGTTGCCGTATGCGTTATAAATAGTTTGCTAAATGCAAGTATATCAGCTTCCTTTACAGATTGTGCTTGTTGCATAGCTTGCATTATGTACGCGATGATTTTGTTTGCAATGATGGGCGTTGACGGATGAGCTTGAATATAAAATCCGATAAAACTTGATATAAGAGCAATAAAGTTTGTTAAATGAAAAATTACAGATGATAATGGATACCATATCAGTAAGTTTTCTTTTTGTGCTGGTTGCGCAAGTCCAAGGAGCCAAGAAGCATAAACTGCAGGAAGAAAAAATAAGAGCATAGAGCCAAAACCAATATAAACATTAGTGGCTATGATAAGAACAACGGTAGCACTTATTAATGCAATAAAACTGGCTAACGTTCCCCAACCAAATGCAACAATAAAAATTGGAAGAGAAAGAAAGCAACCAAGAAAAAAAGAAAAGTAAGGTGCAATATTTGCAACGCTAATAATAGCCATTCCGATAACGACAGCAAATAGCCCAGCTAAAATACCAATCATTACCCTGTAAGTGTGAAAATTTTCCATTTACGGCTGTCCTGCTTTTGCAGTTAGAGGCTTTATACTACCCCAACTTCAGGTATTTATTCTATACATTTTGGAATATATATGCAACTTATCAATGAGTGCTAAACCAAAAAAGAAATGCAGCTGAAAGAAATATTCCAGCTGCATAATACGGTTGATTTTACTTTATAATATATGGAAGCAAGCCAAGAAAGCGCGCACGTTTGATAGCATTAGCTAATTCACGCTGTTTTTTCTGACTGATAGCTGTAATTCGTGAAGGAACAATCTTGCCACGTTCTGAAATATAACGCTGTAATAACTTGACGTCTTTATAATCAATTTTTGGAGCATTTGCACCTGAGAAAGGACATATTTTGCGACGACGGTGAAAGGGGCGACGTACTGCTGCAGTTTGATTAACATCGGTCATCATTCTACTCCTTCTATTATATCGTCACGTTGATAACGCGAATGGCGGGCACGTTCTTCATCTTGTCCAGCATGGCGATCAATGCGCGAAAGCATAGCCGATTTCCCTTTTTCATGTTTTTCTACACGGATAGTCATATAACGCAAGATATCTTCATTGATACGCATTTGGCGTTCAACTTCCGCCATTGCTGCGGCAGGTGCGTCAACATTCATTAGTACATAATAAGCTTTGCGGTTTTTGCGAATACGATATGCAAGAGAGCGAAGCCCCCAATTTTCTACACGCCCAACTTTTCCACCATGCGCTTCAATAACACCTTTGTAAAAATTCAAAAGTTCATCAATTTGCTGCGGTGCAATGTCCTGTCGGGCAAGGAACACATGTTCATAAAGAGCCATTGTTTTGCCTTTCTTCAATTAAATTTACCGGTTTTAGCGCAAAGCCCCTGCGACTTGTCTTTTTGGGAGATCCAAAGAAGAAAGGACGCGTTTACAATTTGAGACATTCGAGAGCGGAGACACGGGAGGTCGGAAATATTGTACTTCCTACTGATTTATTTTCAGTCCTCCGTTCAACCCCCAGCTAAATGCCGGTAGTAAGTATTCAACCTTTACAGCTTATCTTTTAAAATAGCAAGTTTATGTTCATAAAAAATATGATTTATTAAGTTTTAGTACCTTTTTATATGTTTTATGTTTTTACACTATAAAGAAATGATACAAAGCTATATGGATAAAGAGATGAGTATGGACTTTTTAAACCGGATTGATGTGACATTATTAGAAATGTTAGTTGGCAGCAGTCAATCACGGTCTATTTTAATTGTTTTTGGTATTTTTTGTGCAAAGTTTTTAATTTATATTATTCCCATACATCTCTTTGTGCTGTGGTTTTGCGGTAAAGAGAGGGAGAGACGCTCAGTATTAAGCATTTGTGTGAGTACTTTTATGGCTCTTTTTACAGGCTATCTCATTTCTCTTATTTATTTTCATCCACGTCCATTTGTTTCTGATCTTACATCTCCGCTGATCAAGCATCGCGCAACGGCTTCTTTTCCGAGTAATCATGCCTTGATTATTGCATCTTATACAGCAGGGCTTTATTTTTATCGATATAAAGTTTCTTTTAAATTTGCAGTGATATTTTTATGCTTGATTTGTTGGGGACGCGTTTTTGTTGGTGTGCATTACCCCTTTGATGTTTTAGCAGGTGCAATTTTAGGCACTTTCATAAATTGGGGAATTATCCGGTTTGTAGCACCATATTTTCCTAAATTTTTATATAAAATTCCGCCTTTGAGATATAATTTACAGATAAATATTCCTTTCAAATAAATGACTTTGTCTTGATTTGTGCTTATAAATAAGGTCAAAAGTAAAAAAGCAAAGAGTTTAATTGCACAGTTTAGGAGATAATTGATGGTAGCAGCATTTACTTTTCCAGGGCAGGGAAGTCAACTTGTTGGTATGGGAAAAATACTTGCAGAGCAGTTTGTTGCAGCGCGTATGGTTTTTGAGGAAGTGGATGATGCTTTAGGCGAGAAATTATCAGATATCATTTTTGAAGGACCAGATGATGTCTTAAAATTAACAGTGAATGCGCAACCAGCATTGATGGCTGTGTCCATAGCAGTTATTCGTGTAATGGAAACTTTAGGGCTCAACATAGAATCAAAAGTAAAATTTGTTGCAGGACATTCTTTAGGCGAATATTCAGCTCTTTGTGCGGCCGGTACATTTAGCCTTGCTGATACTGCAAGGCTTTTGCGGATTCGTGGAAATGCTATGCAGTCTGCTGTTTCTGTTGGTGAAGGGGCTATGGCCGCACTCATTGGTTTGGATGAAAACGACGTTGAAAAGATTTGCGAAACTGTTTTAGAACAAGGATTGTGCCAAATTGCCAATGATAATGGTGGTGGACAAATTGTTATTTCAGGGGAAACAAAAGCCGTTGAAGCTGCGATAAAGATTGCATCGGAAAAAGGTGCAAAGCGTGCACTTTTCCTTCCGGTTTCTGCACCTTTTCATTCCTCTTTAATGCAGCCTGCCGTTGATGTCATGAAGAATGCACTTTTGTCTGTTAATAAGAAGGCTCCCGTTGTTCCTGTGGTGACAAATATTTCTGCTGTACCAGAAAGTGATCCAGAGCGTATTATTATGCTTCTTATAGACCAAGTAACTGGCAGAGTACGGTGGCGTGAAACGATAGAGTGGATCGGTGCCAATGGAGTTGATACAATTTTTGAGGTTGGTTCTGGAAAAGTATTAACAGGTTTGTTACGTCGTATTAACAAGGATATAAAAGGATTAACGATTGGAACAGCTGAGGAAATAGAAGAAGCGCTATGCGTACTCGGAGTTTAATTTTTAGGAGTCTAAGTAATGTTTGATTTAACAGGTCGTAAAGTTCTTGTGACAGGAGCGTCAGGAGAAATTGGTGAAGCGATTGCACGCTGCTTTCATGCACAAGGTGCAATTGTAGGACTCCATGGAACACGTGAAGATAAGCTTCAGGAAGTAGCCGCAAATCTTGAGAAAAATGTTTTTATTTTTCCTGCTAATCTTTCGGAGCGTAAAGCTATTAAGCAATTAGCTGAATTAGCAGAAAAAGAAATGGGGGGAATCGATGTTCTCGTTAATAATGCTGGAATCACGCGAGATAGTCTTTTTGTTCGTATGCAAGATCAAGATTGGGATGATGTATTATCAATCAATCTAACAGCTGCTGTTACTCTCACGCGTGAACTGACACATTCCATGATGAGGCGTCGCTACGGACGGATTATCAATATAACATCTGTTGTTGGGGTTGTTGGAAATCCTGGGCAGACGAACTATTGTGCTGCAAAAGCTGGTTTGATAGGATTTTCTAAAGCATTAGCTCAAGAAATTGCATCACGCAATATCACAGTTAATTGTATTGCTCCGGGATTCATTAAATCTGCAATGACGGATAAACTTAATGAAAAACAAAAGGAAAGCATTATGGCTGCAATTCCAATGAAACGTATGGGGGTGGGGCAGGATATTGCTTTTGCTGCTGTTTATTTAGCTAGTGATGAAGCAGCGTATGTGACTGGTCAAACAATGCATATCAATGGTGGTATGGCAATGATTTAGGTATTCGCTTTATTCCACATTGATTTATAATGTGTATTATTCTAGTAATATAAATGAAATGGAAAAATATATCTGTTTCTTGAACTTAGTAATTGGTCAATTTATGTCAGAATAGTAATATTGCTTTATTGTATAAGGGGATATCCACAAGATATTTTAAGTCATCATAAAAATTTTTAAAGCAACATATCTATTGCTTGATTAGATAATTCGATATAGCTAACAAATTATAGAAAAGAAATAAATTCGAGGATTTCAACATGAGTGATACAGAAGAGCGCGTTAAAAAGATTATCGTAGAGCATCTTGGAGTTGATGCAGATAAAGTAGTGGAAAATGCAAGCTTTATCGATGATCTAGGAGCAGATAGCCTTGATACGGTTGAGCTCGTTATGGCTTTCGAAGAAGAGTTTGGTGTGGAAATCCCTGATGAGGCTGCCGAAACAATTTTTACAGTTGGTGATGCAGTAAAGTTTATCGATAAAGCCTCTGCGTAATTATAAAAGGCAAAAGCATAAAATGCTTTTGCCGATATTCTTTGGAAGCATATTTAAAATATGGCTTTGAAAAGTAAATTCTCTATTCAAGGTTGAAAGTATGAGGCGGGTTGTTATTACTGGTTTGGGATTGGTATCTCCATTAGCTGGTGATGTCGAGTATAGTTGGAAACGACTTATTGAAGGGAGAAGCGGTGTTCGGCGTGTTACAGAATTTGATGTGTCCGATTTACCGTGTCAGATTGCAGCATGTATTCCTTTGGGGGATGGAACAAATGGCACGTATAATGCTGATTTGTACATGGAACCTAAAGAGCAACGTAAAGTTGATGCTTTTATTGTTTATGCAATGGCTGCGGCTGAACAAGCACTGACAGATGCCGAATGGAATCCAACGAATGATGAGGATCAGATTCGCACAGGTGTATTAATTGGTTCAGGTATTGGTGGCGTTGAAGGTATTGTTGAAGCGGGTTACACGCTTCGTGATAAAGGTCCACGGCGTGTTTCTCCTTTCTTTATTCCGGGACGTTTAATTAATCTGGCTTCTGGCTATGTCTCTATTAAACATGGTTTGCGTGGTCCTAATCATTCAGTTGTAACAGCTTGTTCAACAGGTGCGCATGCAATTGGTGATGCTGCGCGCTTGATTGCAATGAGTGATGCAGATGTAATGGTGGCAGGAGGGACTGAATCTCCAATAAATAGAATATCCCTTGCTGGTTTTGCTGCTTGTCGGGCTCTTTCTACTAATCGCAATCATGATCCTGAGCATGCGTCTCGTCCTTATGATATTGATCGTGATGGTTTTGTTATGGGTGAAGGAGCTGCTATTGTTGTTTTAGAAGAGCTTGAACATGCAAAAAAACGGGGCGCGCGTATTTATGCTGAAGTTGTTGGATATGGTTTATCTGGTGATGCATATCACATTACAGCGCCTTCAGAAGATGGTAATGGTGCAAAGCGCAGTATGATGGCAGCTCTTAAGCGAGCACAGGTCAATGTGAGCGATATTGATTATATTAATGCTCATGGAACATCTACAATGGCTGACACGATAGAACTGTCCGCTGTTGAAAGTGTTTTGGGAAATCATGCATCACAAGTGTCTATGTCATCAACGAAATCATCTATTGGGCATCTACTTGGTGCTGCTGGTGCAGCTGAGGCTATTTTTTGTGTTTTAGCTATACGAGATAATGTGGCTCCAGCAACACTGAATCTTGATAACCCATCTATTGAAACAAAAATTGACCTTGTACCCCACAAGCCACGTGAACGAAAAATTGATACAGTTCTTTCTAACTCTTTTGGATTCGGTGGAACAAATGCATCTTTGGTGATGCAACGCTTTAAGGGATAATAAATATTTTAATTTGTTTTTTCGTATCTAATTTTTCTTAAAAAGTGAGCTATAAGAGTAAAATTGTCAGTTAAGTTGTAGGATTAGATTAAGAAATTACAGTGAATACTTAAAAGTTGAGGTTAATATTATGTCCGATGTGAAGAATGAAAAACCACTAGAGGACGTAGATGCTTCCTTTTCGAATCATAAAATCAATAATAATGATATGTTAACGCATGAGAAGCGTAAAAAGTCATATATTGTACGTAACCCATTTGTTATTCTCGGCCATTTTTTTCTAATGCTGATGGTTGTTGTTCTGTTTGCTATAGGTATTCCTCTTTATATTGGAAAAATTATTTTCGAAGGAAAGGGGATAGCCGAAGAGGAACAAGTTGTTCTTATTTATCCTGGAGCGGGAATCCGTGAAATTGCGTCATTGCTTGAAAAACGCGGTATGGTTAGATCATCTGATATTTTTATTTATGGAGTTGGCTTCCATCAAAAAACAACACGTCTTAAGGCTGGTGAATATTTAATTCCAGCACACGCTTCGATGCGAGATATTATGGATATCCTTGTGAAAGGAAAATCTATTGAGCACACGTTCACAGTGCCAGAAGGTTTAACAGTTCAACAAGTTTTTGATCGATTAGCTGCTAATGAAATTTTGGTTGGAGAACTTCCAGAAATTTTACCTCCAGAAGGCAGTTTAATGACTGATACCGTTAGCTTTATTCGAGGTACGACTCGCAAAGAAATCATAAAAAGATTAAGTGAAGGACAAACAAAATTAGTGAATGCAATATGGGCTACTCGTTCACCTGACTTGCCCATAAAATCTATTGATGAGTTCATTATATTAGCATCGATTGTTGAAAAAGAAACGGGAATTGCAGAAGAGAGATCAAAGGTCGCTGCAGTGTTTCATAATCGGCTTGCTAAACGCATGCGTCTTCAATCTGATCCGACGGTGATTTATGGTCTTTTTGGTGGAAAGGGTAAGCCTTCAGGGCGTGCGATTTATCGCTCAGATCTCGAGAAGGAAACACCATATAATACTTATAAAATTTATGGTTTGCCACCAACAGCGATTGCAAATCCAAGTAAAGATTCTTTAAAGGCAGTTGCACATTCCCCGAGCAGTGATGCGCTCTATTTTGTTGCTGATGGTACAGGAGGCCATGTTTTTTCTAAAACTTTACAAGAACATAATACCAATGTTCGCAAATGGCGTGCATTAAAGCAAGCTCATTAAATTTAAAAAAATGTGAAAAAGTTTATTGAGGTTTTAGTATAAAATTTAAAAAGACAGAGCAGTATTATGATATTCTTTGAAAGTGAATCGAATATTCAAAAAGTCAATCAACGTCGTGGTTTTTTATTTATTCTTTCTTCTCCTTCAGGAGCAGGTAAATCAACTATTTCTCGGTTACTTATACAAGATGGACAATTAGAGCTTTCTGTGAGCATGACAACACGACCGAGGCGTCCTAGTGAAGTGGATGGTCTTCATTATCATTTTATTTCCAAGAAAGAATTTGAACGTAAACGTAATGGAGATGAGTTTATTGAGTGGGCAGAAGTTCACGGAAATTATTATGGAACTTTACGTGAAAATGTTGAAAATGCATTGAATGCTGGGCGGGATATGTTATTTGATATTGATTACCAAGGCACTAAGCAGCTGCAAAAGAAAATGCCAGGGGATACGGTGTCTGTTTTTATTCTCCCTCCTTCAATGAAGGAACTTATCACACGTTTATACCGTCGAGCGGAAGATAGTCAGGATATTATTGATTTGCGGTTAAAAAATGCGCGAGCAGAGATACAGCATTGGCGTTCTTATGATTATGTTGTGATTAATGAAGATTTAAATCTCTCTGTGTCACTCATTAAGTCAATTTATTTGGCGGAGACAGTGAGACGTGAGCGATGTTTTTTTCTTAAGTCTTTTGTTGACAAGCTTATTACTGAAAAAATTGATTAATATCTTTTATTGCGAGAAAATTCAGCAACGAGCAAAAATTTTGTATTTTTAAATCATTAAATTAGCTAGAGTTACAAATTCTGAAATTGATAGTGTTTCAGCTCGACGTGTTCCATCAATTTCAGCTTTTTTTAAAAGTACTTCACCTCCAATATCTTTGAGATTGTGACGAAGCATCTTCCGTTTTTGTCCAAAAGCAATTTTTGTGATAAAAGTTAATTTTTTTGTAGAGCAGGCAAGAGGTTGTGTGCGTGGAATGATGTGAACAATGGACGAAGTAACCTTTGGTGCTGGTGTGAAAGCTTGAGGGGGCACATCAAACGCAATTTTAGCAATGGTACGCCATCCTGCTAATACGCTAAGACGTCCATAATGGGGGGATTTAGGTGTAGCAACAATACGTTTGGCAACTTCGCGTTGAAACATCAGTGTCATTGATTCATAAAAAGGAGGCCATGGCTCAACCAAAAGCCAGTTTAATAAAAGTTGTGTTCCAATATTATAGGGCAGATTTGCAATAATACGCGGTTTTTCTGAAGATGTTTCAAAAAGCTTTGAAAAGTCTTGTTGCAGCGCGTCATTAAAAATAAGTTGTAATTGTTGCGGGTAATGTTTTTCTATATCTAATAGAGCTGGTAAACAGCGCTCATCGCGCTCTATAGCTGTTACAATGGCACCTTTTGCAAGCAATGCACGTGTAAGGCCTCCGGGTCCTGGACCAATTTCAATAACAGGTTTTCCTTTTATATCTCCTGCTTGATGAGCTATTTTAGATGTTAAATTAAGATCTAAAAGAAAATTTTGTCCTAAAGATTTATGAGCTTGCAGTTTGTATACATCAATGACTTCACGAAGAGGAGGTAAATTATCTATTGGCATGATACAGAATTATTTTTTGCGAGTTTATTTGCTAATTTAAGAGCAGCAATAAAGCTTTCAGGAGAAGCGATCCCTTGCTTAGCAATATCAAAAGCAGTTCCGTGATCCGGAGATGTTCGAATGAAAGGAAGTCCTAAAGTTATATTGACAGTGGTATCAAAGTCTAGTGTTTTAACAGGAATTAGAGCTTGATCATGATACATACAAAGAGCGACATCATATGTTTTTCTGGCTCGTTCATGGAACATTGTATCGGCAGGTAGAGGACCTATAATATTTACCCCTTTCTTTTTCAGATATTCAATAGCGGGAGCGATAATTTCAATATCTTCTTTTCCCATTGTTCCTTCTTCTCCTGCATGGGGATTAAGACCAGTAACAGCTAGTCGGGGTGAAGTAATTTTAAATCGCGTTTTTAAGTCGTTTTCAACAATCAATGCAGTTTGAATAATTAATTGACTTGTAAGACGTGTAGGAACTTCCTTTAATGGAATATGAACAGTAATTGGCACTGTTTTTAATCGGGGACCAGATAACATCATAATCGGATGATAGCATTTATTGGAAGTTTGATGGGCTAAATGGGCTAAAAACTCTGTATGACCAGGAAATTCAAATCCAGCATCGTAAAGACTTTTTTTTGCAATAGGGCAAGTGATGAGCGCACATGCGTGACCACTTTGAGTTAATTGCACTCCACGTTTAATTGCCTCGATTATTCCAGCCGCATTGTTTGGTGAAGAAGCTCCCAATCGATCACTTTGCCGGTTTTTTAATGGTATTATGGGTAAGGACGTTTGGAAATTTTTCACAAAATTATCTTTATTATTGTTTAAGATGAGATCTATTTTGATACGAACTTTTAAAAAACTGGCGCGTGAACGAATAACATCGGGATCAGCTAAAAGAACAAAAGGTGGAATTATACGTGTAGAGCGCAAACTCCACGCTTTTATAGCTACTTCAGGTCCGATTCCAGCAGGATCACCACTGCTCACAACAAGTACAGTCATTATGAATTTTGAATATGCGCTTCCTGTTGCAACTCTTTTAAATATTTTTCGCTTAAATCTTCAAGTTTCTTCAGATCCCTTTGTTGATTATCTTGAATAGAAAATATAAGGCGAGCAGTATGATCATCAGAAACTGTTTTAATTTTACAAACAGCAAGTGCTTCAAGTCCGTATGATGTTTCTCGAAAATTGGTCATTTTTCCAGCAGATGTTACGAGGAGTTCTTGTTGCCATTGCGTAGGAAGCTGTGGTTGTAAAAATTTTCCTAAGTTGCGGACAGTAACGTCCAAAAGGCCTTTTATCTGTGTTTGTGTATTTTCACATCCTTGAAAATATGCACGAAAATTATTAGCTTCTTTTTGACGTCTTTTAAAAATTTCTGAACGGCGATGTGCAGGAATAACAAAAATAATTTGTTGCAGTGTATATTCGTTTGTTGAGGGCTTTACACCTCCATTTTTTAGTATTCTGCGTACAGTTTCTTGTTCCGTAAGCACACCTGTTTCAGCTTGATAACGTGCATTAACAAGGCGCATCCATCCTATTTGTCCACGAATGTAATCTTTAAAGTGTTGTATTGTGATATCACTCTGAACCAAAATCTGATTTAGTTGATCAATAGTCATCTGATTTTGTGTCGCAAAATTTTCAAAAGCACTCTCAACATCACTATCGCTAACCTCAACATTGCGACGCTTGACTTCAGTATTTTTGAGAGCTTCATTGATAAGTTCATCTTTAGCTTGTGTAGAGAGATTCCCTTGCTTTTGTTGCAATTTTAGAAGAGCGATACGTCTTTGAATATCATAATTGGTTATAGGATTTCCATTAACTGTTGTAACAATTGAGATTTGAGCAAAAGTTAATGGAACGAAAAATAAATTTACCAGTAAGCTGTTTGTGCTCAAAGTTGTAATACAAAAAAAAGCAAGGATACACTTTCTAAATTTGTTCATGTGAATAAGCCTTTGCAGTGTCTATCAATCCCTATCGATTACTTTAAATATATATTTTTTGAATAAAAACAATTATAAGTTGAATTACTTATATATTCTTTCTTCATAAACATGATTTTATTTTTTCCAATATTTTAAATTGTAAGCAATGAAAAAGAAAAATTAAAATTCTGTAAATGTTTTGTTTTTCCTGGATTGACTACTTGTTGGTAGCCGAACTTTAATTCGAAGCATTCATCTGTATAACTAAAGTTGATTCCTCGTTTTACAAATGTGCCCGATACTAAATCGTAACCAGCATTGCCATCAATAGACCAATCATTAGCAAACTTAATACCGGTTTGAAAAGAAATTTCTTTGCGATCTTGTGTATATTCATGATTTAATTGACTTGGAGTGTAAGCATATTGTGTAGATGCCCAAAAATTTTTCCATTTTTGTGATGCTTCAATTTCACTATGACGGATTTCCCCTGTTTTTTGGTTAAAACGTCCGCGAAATTCTAAAGAAAAACCACTTTTATGGTTTGCATTAAGCATTGCAACATAATCTGAGCGTGCTTTTTCAAGGCCTGAATAATTGCTTATATTCATAAGATCTTTCTCTGCAAAAGAATTTTTTCCTGCAAGATGAAAAGATTGTCCAACAAGAGCATTAAGAGACCAATCCTTGTTTATACTCCCAGAATATCTTAGTCCTATATTTGCTCTTGTCCCGCCTTCTGCACGATCATAACCAGAAAATTTATTACGTTGAAATAGAGTGGTCGTATCAAAGAGGAAGCTTTGTGCATCTTCATTGGGAACTTGTCCGATATATTGTTCATTATTACGCATAAAAACTTGAATTGTTGGTTCTATGATATGCGCAGAATTATTAAAATTAATGAAGAGAGGATATTGTAATTCTAAACCTGCAGTTCCCATGCTGCGGATGGTTGCTTTACGAATAGTTGAAAAGGGATCGTTTTGTATAGTAGTGTGATTTGTAGGCGCATTCGTCGCAATGAGATCAGTACGTAAAGCTAGGGTAGGGGTTAGTATTAATCCACTATTTGTATTGAAGCGCTTTTTCCATTCAAGCTCATTTGTTAAACGAAAACTATTTTTAACCACATTAGAGAGTTGAGTCATATTTATGGAGTGGTCGTTCCAGTCGATAGAGTTGAAATTAGTATGACGGCGATAAATTGATTGTATGTTGCTGTGAAAGGTTAGCAGCCCTGTATAAACTGATGCATTCGGAGTAAAAAAATAATCGATGCGAGGTAAGACCCACGCTTGCTGAAAGCGGTGTTTATTATGGCTGCTGTTCAATATTTTATCTTGAAGCTTAAAATTATAAAAACGCATATCAAAATAGTTTTTATTTGCAAAACCATTTAAGTATAGCTGAGAAGTTTGTATAAGATTATCATAATTTTCAAGTTTATATGTACGGCTAAAATCTTTATCAGATTGAGCAAGAATGTCCCATCCATAAGTCCAGCGTGAATTAATACGAAAATCACCTTTTGTCGCTAACATATAACGGTTTGTTTGCTGTGCATCAATTGTGTTATCATCGAAATTATGAGGTTTTGTTTGATATATATGAGCAAAACGAATGTTATAGTTACCTGTTTTTAAGCGTTGGCGCCACTCTCCTTCAGTTAAAAGCCCTTGTTGAGTATAGATTGTCGTAGAAAGTGTAAAATCATAATGGGGCGCAAGATTCAAGAAATAGGAATTTTTTATGCCAATGCCTAAATAATCAGCATAAAAAAAATGAGGCATAAGTAGACCGCTAGTGCGCTTTACAGTGGGATCATAAAGTTCAAAAGTGGAGAGTTTTAAAATCGGTATATCAAAAAATTCAAGACGGCTATTTTCAAATTGGATTTTTTTGGTAGTGTTGTTCCATATGATTTTTTTAGCTTTAATTTTCCATAAGGCGTTATTGTCTTGTTTATACGAGAAAGTGTTGCATGCAGTATAGGTAGCGTTATGAAAGACTGTTATTTGGTTATGACTGCGTGTAGCTTTTACAGCTGAAAAATGAATATTATTAACTGTATCAACGTATAAAGATTGTACAAAGCCTTCTCCAAAATCTTTGGTCATGTCAATATAATTAGAACGGATTTTATTTCCATTTTTTTGAATAATTTCAACATTACCTTGTGCAATAATGCGTCCTGTTTTTGGGTTGTAAGTCACCTTTTGGGCTACAGCCTTATTGCCATCATATTCGATTCGAACATTGCCTTTTGCGGATACAGTATTTGCATCGTGATTATAGACAAGTTCATCTGCAGATAAGAAAAGAGGACGTTTGGGGTTTTGGATAAGATTTTGTGCGAATACATAACCGAGAAAACACACGCTTAAGATAGAGCCAATAACACTCTTTAAAGCTAAGGTGAATAATATTGTTATTTGTTTATTTTTGAGTGATTTCATTTAACCATCCTCTTTATGCAGCAAAAATGCAATACTCAAAAATAATGCAATAATCACTGGTGCCCAAGCCGCTATAACTGGTGAAATATATCCAGCATTACCAAAAGTTTGAATGAGAACAGACATGACATAAAGCATAAATCCAGCGATTATACCGCTAAGAATTAACGATTTAGCTTGCCCAAAGCGATAAAAATTTAGTGATACAGTTGCCGCAATAAGCGTCATTGCCACAAGCAGAATTGGTAATGCAATTAGTGACTGCAAATACATATTAAAACGATTGGCAGAATAGCCAAATGAACGTGCAATCATAATTTTGGTTGGTAACTGGTAAAATGGGATAGTTGTGAGATCTGCTAAATGTTCAGTTAGAAATTTTGGTTTTAGATTGGTTTTGATATGAAATTCAGTAAATTTTTCCGGCATATGACCTACTTTATAGACGATCCCGTTGGTTAATAGCCAAGCACCGTCTATTAGTGTTGCTTTTTCGGCGTTAATCCAATTTTTAACTGTCGCATTATTATTGTATTGTACAAAGGTTGCATTAATAAGAGAGAGCCCTTGATTTGTAATAGATCGAGCGCCGATAGTTGTTCTACCAGAATCTGTGCGTTGTGTTAACCATGGAATGCGCATGTTATGGAGAGATGTTTCTGCATTATTGCTACGCAGCTGAGCCATCATTTTTTCTGCTTGAGAAGAGCCCCATGCTGCAATCGGATTAATAAAAAAAATTGAACATAACCCAAAAAGAAAAGCTCCAAAACAAATAGGCATTAGAAATTGCCATGCAGAAACACCGATAGAACGAGTCACAACAAGCTCAAATTTTTGATTAAGTGAGGACAATGTTGCCATTGCGGAAAATAGTGCAATAAAAGGGATAATTTGTTGCATAATAAAAGGGATGCGCAAAAGTGAAATAAAAAGCGCATTTTGTGTTGTATAATGAGGAAGATAGGATAAGTGACCAGAATTTTCTGTAAAATCGATTAAAAAAGCCAGAGCAAAAATACCAATGAAAAAATAACAAGTTATTTTAATATAACGTATCAAAAAATATCGTCCAAGCGTCCATCCAATCATGATAAATTACTCGATGGATAGTGGGATTTTCTTTTTTTTAATTTTCTTATCATTTTTTGAAAAATTATTTGAATGATTTCGCTAAGTCTCGAAAATATATCAATTTTACGATTCGTTAAGAGCATGAAAAGAATTACCATACTCATTCCTATTGGTGTAATGTAGAGAAAAGGAACGTATGCAAGGTCGCTTTTTACTTTTTCAGAAAAAAAATACCCCACCCAGTAAACTAGTAAAGAAAAAGAGATTGCGGAAAAATTTGCAGATATACGTGCTTGTCGATATGCGCGTGTATCCCCTACTGCTGCAAGTGCAATTAATGCAAAAACAATAGGATAGAGCCATGCTGTAAGCCTACGGTGAATTTCAGCTCTGTATTGAAGTGGTTTGTGTAGATAGTAGGGATCCTCTGGATCAGGTTTGAGCAAGTAAGAAAATGATCTATCTTTGGGATAAATAGTAGGTGTTCTATTATGGGGAATGAATTCGTCTAGATTAAAGTTATACGAGCTGAACTGAATAATTGAAGCGCTATTATTTTGATAATCGATCCTTTCTATTTCTCCCTCATTAAGAAGTAAAAAATTACCATTTTTATTGTTAACAATGAACGCTTTGGTTGCATAATAAAAAAGATCAATTTTGGGATCGCGTTGATCAGCAATGAAAAGACGCCCGAGGGTTCCATCAGGTTTTTGTTCACCAATTTCTATGTACAGATTATTTGATAATTTTTGAAAACTGCCTTCACGAATAAAAATATTAATAAGGTCAGAATGGGCGCTTGCTAGCATTTGTCGCATATTAAGACGAGCGTGAGGAGCAATAAAGTTTGCTATGGTAAAAGATGCGCATGATGCAATAATAGCGAGAAGAATAACTGGTTTCCAAACAGTATTTTTAGGGAAACCAGAAGTGCTAATAATAGCGAGTTCTGAATCTTGATTCATTGTTGAAAGAGTAATCGTAATTGCAATTAATAGTGCAAATGGGATAACAAGAAAAACGACAGAAGGAAGCAATGAAAATGAAAAATATAAAGCAGTTAATAATGTCTGTTTACTCGTTGTAAGAAAATCAATCCGTGCAAGAATCTGCACTGTCCAGCTAATGGCAACTGATATAATCATTACGGCACTAAATAAAATAGAAACGCGCTTCAGGATGTATAACTCAATAATACGCATAAAACTAGATGACATTCCCCGCCGAAAAGCCGACATTCTGCAATATTTTGGATTTCAAAATACAACCAAAATTTAACAATTGTTTTGTACCTTTATATGTGCGAGTGCTATTTTAAATAAACAATAGAAAACAATTAGCTATCCTAAAGTCATCTTGCCATATATTATATTATATTTTCAAGTATGGCTTATAGAAAGATTGCAAAATAGACTTTTTTATTAACAATCAAAATAATAATTTTCTCTTTTACCTTTTAGTGTGCATGAAATATAAAACAATACGCAATTGGAAAAGAAGAATCGTTATTGCTCTTATTCTGAGGATATAGAATATCCTCCTAAAAGATGTTGTTTTTTTAATTGATAAATGGTGATAAGGACGGAAAATTTGGATATTCTTTTCTATCATTTGATGCGATCAACATTAGAAGATATTTTGCCAACACTTGTGGAGCGCGCGCTAGAACGCTTTGGTAAAATAACAATACAATGTATTAATAAAAAACGATGTGATGCTATAGATGCTTATTTATGGGTTTATGCTGATGATGCATTTGTTGGGCATGGAACTGAGCATGATAAATATTCAAATTTTCAACCTGTATTCTTGACCACGGGACAGGAAAACCCGAATGATTCAAAAATACGGTTTCTTACGGAAGGAGCAGTTTGCTCAGATATCAATGCATATCAACGGCTTGTGGTGATATTTGATGGTCACAATAGTGAACAGTTAAATCTCGCTCGTGCACAGTGGAAAAAATATAAAATAGAAAATCACAATTTAACCTACTGGCAGCAGACTGAAGATCGCAATTGGAAAAAACAGGTTTAGTGCACATAGAATCTGCTATTTTGATCTTTAAAAATGTATAGAAATGGTGAAGCTGGGTTTTTTATTTCGAAAAGTACGGAAAATAGCGTTAATTTGATGGTAAGAAAATAAAGCTGTGGTCTATAATAAAAATATTTGAATGGAACGATAATGATTATTGATCGGATTTTGCTTATTTTGTGGGCTGTCATGTTAGCTTTCTTGTGCGTTTCATGGCTTGGTACAACACATATCTTATCAGGAATGTTTTCTGTCGCTTACATTACTAATATTGTAGATATTTTATTCTTTTTTTTGAGTGCATTTTTTGCTGGAATATTATGGTTGACTATGCCTCAGCCTCTATCTTTAAAAATAAAACTGGCGGCATTTTTGCCGCCAGCATTTGTTTTATTTTCTTTATTATATTCTAGTTAGATATTTCCTCATTTGTAAATCCAATGAAACAAATGAGTGAAATAAAAGCACAAGCAAATAAATAATAACCGATATAAGAAATACCAAAGTTTCGTACCAAATATTCTGTAATAGAAGGTGCAAGGGACCCACCAACAATACCAGCTAAGTTGAAGGTCACAGCAGAGCCTGTGTAGCGGATAGCTGTTGGGTATGGTGAAGCTAATACGACACCAAGCGGACTAAATACCATTCCCATGGCTGAGAGACCCAAAATGGAAATTACCAAAACTCCTAAGAGACCAAATCCTAAAAAGTAAGGAACCGTTAAAGCATAAGCGCCGATAGCTATAGTACCCCAAATTACTAAAGTTCTGCGTTTAATACGATCAGCCAGTTTTCCAGTTATGACAGTAAAAATTATGCAAAAAATAGAACCGATTCCTTGCACAAAAAGAGCTTCATGATATGCAATTTTTAAGTGATTTGTCGAATAATTTAGCAAATATACGGTAATGAAATAGAATAAAGCAAATATTGTCATCCCCCCAAATGTTCCAAGAAATAAGATTCGTGGACATTTTAGAAAGACATCTATGATGGGGAGTTTAGCACGTTCTTTATGTTCAAGAGCTTTTTTGAATTCAGCTGTTTCATTGATTGAGAGACGAAACCACACCCCTATAATCATGAGAACAACGGAAAAAATAAAAGGAATACGCCATCCCCATGCCAAAAGTTCATTATAATCCAAGAAGTAGAATAGACCTAAATAAACGGTAATAGACAAAAATAAACCGACTGGAACACCTAATTGAGGAAACATTGCATACCAACCACGTTTTTCTGGTGGAGCACTTTCTATTGCTAACAGAACAGCACCTCCTGATTCACCGCCTAATCCTAACCCTTGTCCAATACGGCATAGTGTTAGGAAGAAAGGTGCCCACCAACCAGCTGTTTGATAAGTAGGTAAGATTCCAATAATAACTGTTGATATACCCATTGTAGAAAGAGCTGCAATAAGAGTTGCTTTTCGTCCAATTTTATCTCCAAAATGCCCAAAAATAACTGATCCTAATGGACGAGAAAAAAAAGCTGCTCCGAAGATAAGAAAAGATTTCAAAACAGCAAGATTATCCCCTTCAGCTGGAAAAAATAGATAAGGAAATATAAGAGCTGCAGCGGTTCCAAAAACGTAAAAATCAAAATATTCAATTATTGGGCCAATAAGGCTTGCAAATAAAATTCGGTAAGGAGAATTTTGTTTATTTGAGTCTTGTTTTTCTGATTTTATAGACATGAACAGAATGTCCTTTTAAGAGTGTAACAAATTAAGTTTTAAGAGTGTAACAAATTAAGTTGTGAAACTGGCATCCTAACTATAAGAATTTCAGATTAGTGTCGAGTCAATATTATCATGTTTTCAGCATATTGGCGCAATTAAAGAACAGTATAAGCACAAATAATTGCGCTATAAATGCATTTAACTCGCATTTAATAAAGTTGTTTTTCCAGTCTACCTAAATATCAATACGAGTTTCACTGATCTTTTTGGTGTATCTAAAATGTAAAAAAAACTCTTAATGAACGCAATTAAAACACTTTTAAATTGCATGAAATAAATTTCACAATTTTTATTGTGAATAAGTTTTAAAGCAGGCGCGCAGTAACAGTATTTGATGAGTGAACATTCTGTACGTTTAATATTTTATATGTCTGCTTGTTGTTCTCTTGTTGTTCTAATGAACATTGAGCCTTGAGGGAGGACTGCGATGTTTTTAGAGATGTAATTCTTTTTAATTTTTCGATGTGCGTATTTTTTTATTTTTAGTAGTGGAGTGTAGATAATGTTTATTTAAAATCATGGAGTTAAGATAATGCAATGCAAATTTAAGCTCGGATTTTTGGCATTAATAACCAGTAATTTTTTTGTCAAAGCTATAAGTGCAGATGAATTGGTTACTCCCTCAAAAAAAGATTTTTCATTACCGGAGATGGTAAGCGAGCAGCTAGAAGAAATAGACAAAAAACAGATATTGGGGCATGGTAACGTTGAGATTGTTACTAAAAAAAAAACTGCAGCAAGTATTAATATTACTAAAGGTTTAGTGCAGCGTGTTCAAAATGAGGGAGAAACAAAGGATATTCATGTTTATAGTGGTGGTAAGCAAATTGTTACAGGAACGGGCAGCTCTGCGTATAATACCAAAGTTTATGGTCAAGATGGAACGCCAGGACAACAGATTGTGCATAGTAATGGATCGGCTATTGCAACAGATGTTATGGATGGAGGAATTCAGAAAGTAGGTGGGAAATCGGTAGTACAACAAGGTGGGTTATCTATAAATACTACAGTTTTTGAGGGGGGTAGGCAGCGCGTTTTAGCTGGGGGTAAAGCTCGCAACACTGTTTTAAATGGGGGCACCTTAGAAGTTGATTCTGGTGGAGTGGTAGATAGTTTAACGATTAGTAGCGACGCTGATGCACGGATTTATGCTGGTGCTATATTAAAAGGAGCAGTAACAGTTAATGATTTTGGGAAGCTTGTTCTATACGTTCATGAAAATAATAAACATAACATTAATAATAAAATAGAAAACATTATTCTAAATGGAAAAGATTCTTTATTAGAATTGGTTGCGGATAGAGCTGGTAAAAAAAACTTTCTCATTAAAAAGTTAAATGGTAATGGTCGTTTTGCTTTTTCTTACCCAGGAAATAAAACATATTATTCTGCACTTTATATTAATGATCTTTCAGGTAACATAGATTTTTATTTTAATGTTGATTTTGCAGGTAAGCTGAATGATAGTCTTTTCATCGCAAATGGTCAAGGAGATCATACAGTAAGCATTCCAGACACTGGTATTGATATTATAACTTCTTCCTCATCTTCATTTCTTTTAATTACTGATGAAAGTGGAGGAGCTCATTTTACTTTAAAAAATCATGCTAATGCAAAAATTAACATTGTTGATAGTGGGACTTATGTGTACCATCTGCAACATACAGAGGGGCGTGATGATAGTAAGGTCTGGTATTTGACTGCTGTAAAAAGAAATTCTACATCTTTAGATGTTTTTTCTAATACAGACTTGTCTTTGGTTACTCCTATAAAACCAAAAGAAGATGCTTTAAGTTCGCAAGATTCTACAATAAATCCTTACGAAAATAGTTTTAGTCTTTATACAAGTGATGTTTATCTTGATGAAGATAAATCTACTTTGCAAGATATTACACTTATGGTTGATGAGACCATTTTTGTATTAGATGACGGAACGACAAATTTTTCGAAACGAGCAATTAATGGTGTCGTTGAGGCATTTGGAAAGCTTTATGTTGATGTAGGTGGTTTTAGTGAAAATACCATTGTTTTACGTGATGGAGCTGAAATTATTAGAGAGCAGGGAACTTCAGAATTTACTACGGTTCAAGTAGGTGGAAAACAAAGTGTAGAGGGTGGAGGAACAGCTATGGGTACTACAGTTTATGGTGGTACTCAGTCTGTTTTTGGAGAGGGGGAAATGGATGGTGTGCCTGTGAGTAGTCGTGCTTATAACACTCACATTTATGGTCAAGATGACGCCCAAGGAGAGCAAAAAGTATATGATGATGGTATTGTTTTAGGGACAAAAGTTATGGCTGGAGGAATGCAAACTCTCGCAAAATGGTTTCCAGATGATGAAAGTTTTGCATTGAAAAGCGGTGGTATAGCAATGAACACTGAGGTTTTTGCAGAGGGGCAACAGCGTATTTTAGAAGGAGGTAAAGCCTATGATGTGATTTTACATCCTTACGCTACTCAAGAAATTCATGCTGGTGGGTATATAAATAATTTAGAGATTAAAGAGGGAGCCAATTCATGGGCTTTGGTTGGTTCAATCTTAGAAGGCAAAACAGTGGTTAATGATTTGGGGCAACTTCATCTTTATGTGGGGGAAAGTAATTATAGAACTATAACAGAAGACATCAATTTAACCGGAGAAAAAGCCCAATTATATCTTGTTGCTAATCATTCTGACGGTCATAACTCTTGGATTCAAAAGTTAAATGGTGTGGGTGAAGTTATTTTCACTTCTGATGATAGTCTCTATTATTCTAATCTCTATATTGATACCCTTTCGGGTAGTATATATTTTTATTTGAATGTTAGTTTAGCAGAAAAAAAGGGAGATTGTCTCTTTATTAAGAATGGAAGTGGTTTTCATACAATAAGCGTTGTTGATTCAGGTTTTAGTATCGCTGATCCTACTTCAATAGTTCTTGATTTAATTTTTGATGAAAGTGGTCAAGCTCATTTTACTTTGAAAGATATTTCAGGTGTAAAAATTGGTGCTGTTAATGGTGAGGTTGTCGTTGATGGTGGGACGTATGTATATGCTTTAAAAGAAAAAAATAATGAGGATGGACAATATAAAAAGATTTGGTATTTGGCTGCAGTGTCTATTGATAAAACGTCTATTAAAAGATTACAATCAACTCGGACAACATCCCGTAGGAGAAGATCTCTTCAAGATGTAGATCAAAGTCAGCCAGTGGCTGCTTTTTCTTTGGAAGAACCAGTTAGAGAATTGTCACATTCCAATAATGGTCATCCGCGTTCTGGTCGAAGGCGGCCAGCTCTTGTTACTCCAACTACTCCATCTTTTGAAAACCAAAATAATGAAATTCCACGTGCGGAAAATAATTCTCAGTTGGAAGAACCAGATAGGGTGTTGTCGTACTCCGATAATGGTCATCTGCGTTCTGGTCGGAGGCGGCCAGCTCTTATGACCCCAACAGCTCCATCATCTATTGAAAATCAAAATAATGAAATTCCACATGTGGGAAATGATTCTCAATTTTTAAGTCCGAAGCAAGAATCCATTGCTTCTCCAACGATTCCATCTATTGAAAATCAGGATGATAAGAATGAAACTTCGAGTTTTGATAATGCTTCTAATACTTCTGTATCTTTAATTGATCAAATTGTTGAACGCCCAAATGGTCAGAGTTCACGTTTACCACAAGAACAACAAGAAATACGAATTTCTGATTTTTTGACCAGTCCCTCTACTGATGCAGTGTTGTCTATGTCTGTGGTGCCAGGCATTATTTTTTATAATGAGCTGCAAGCGGTGCGTGCTGGAAGGGGAATTATCAATGGCAGTCAAACAACTTCTTCTTTTTGGACACAGGCGATCAAACATAAAGAGCACATTGCTACAGGTCATATAGATTTTAAACTTGATCAGACAGGAATAATATTAGGTGTTAATGGTTTAAGTGAATTGATGAGTGGAGAGTTTTATATTGGTGGTTTTGGGAGTTATGATCAAGCACGAGTTGCGCATGCTCGGAAAGGTACTAGCAGTATAAACAGTTACAGTGTTGGGGCATATGCAACTTATTTTGATTATAGTGGATGGTATTTAGATGCCGTTTTAAAATATAATAATTATCAGAATGATTTGAATGCAGTTTCAACAAATGGTTTGGATATCCATGGAAATTATAATCAATGGGCGGTAGGTGCGTCACTTGAAACGGGGTATCGTTTTAAGCTGTCACAGCAGAGTTGGATGCGTCCTTATGGGGGATTAACTTGGTTGCAAGTTGCCAATAAGGAAATAAAGCTTTCTAATGGAATGATGGGGGATTTAAGTCGATTGACTTCATTGCAGAGTGAAGTTGGAGTATCGGTGGGTTATGAATTTGGTTCTGACACAAAAACACCATCAGTTGCTTATATTATGGCATCTTGGGTGCGTGAAAATATAACGAAAAATTATACGACGATTAATAAACAGCATAAATTTATTACTGACTTATCTGGCCATGCAGGGAAATTAGGCATTGGTTTAAACAGTTCCATCAGTGATAGATTAATGGTTTTTGCAGAAGCTTCTTATTTACAAGGGCAAAAAGTTAAACGATCATTTCAAGGGACTTTGGGGTTACGTTATAGTTTTTGATTATAGGTTCTTTTTATATTTATTTCTTCTATCCATTTATGATGTCGTATTTTTTTTAAATATTAAACATTTATAGAAAGATATTAAGAAAGTCATATAATAATTGTTTTATATTCTTGGTTAAATAAAGAGCCTTATGAATTAAAGAGAGAACAATTTTTTATAATTTGAGATTAAAAATAGATTCTATACTATGATGTTCTTTGATGCTTTTTAGGAATAAGATATGGAGAAATGGTAGTTATATTGGAATATAGTGTCCAAGAAAAAGAGCTTCATGATATGCAATTTTTAAGTGATTTGTCGAATAATTTAGCAAATATACGGTAATAAAATAGAATAAAGCAAATATTGTCATCCCCCCAAATGTTCCAAGAAATAAGATTCGTGGACATTTTAGAAAGACATCTATGATGGGGAGTTTAGCACGTTCTTTATGTTCAAGAGCTTTTTTGAATTCAGCTGTTTCATTGATTGAGAGACGAAACCACATCCCTATAATCATGAGAACAACGGAAAAAATAAAAGGAATACGCCATCCCCATGCCAAAAGTTCATTATAATCCAAGAAGTAGAATAGACCTAAATAAACGGTAATAGACAAAAATAAACCGACTGGAACACCTAATTGAGGAAACATTGCATACCAACCACGTTTTTCTGGTGGAGCACTTTCTATTGCTAACAGAACAGCACCTCCTGATTCACCGCCTAATCCTAACCCTTGTCCAATACGGCATAGTATTAGGAAGAAAGGTGCCCACTAACCAGCTGTTTGATAAGTAGGTAAGATTCCAATAATAACTGTTGATATACCCATTGTAGAAAGAGCTGCAATAAGAGTTGCTTTTCGTCCAATTTTATCTCCAAAATGCCCAAAAATAACTGATCCTAATGGACGAGAAAAAAAGGCTGCTCCGAAGATAAGAAAAGATTTCAAAACAGCAAGATTATCCCCTTCAGCTGGAAAAAATAGATAAGGAAATATAAGAGCTGCAGCGGTTCCAAAAACGTAAAAATCAAAATATTCAATTATTGGGCCAATAAGGCTTGCAAATAAAATTCGGTAAGGAGAATTTTGTTTATTTGAGTCTTGTTTTTCTGATTTTATAAATATGAACAGAATGTCCTTTTAAAAGTATAACAAATTAAGTTGTGAAACTGGCATTCTAACTATAAGAATTTCAGATTAGTGTCGAGTCAATATTATCATGTTTTCAGCATATTGGTGCAATTAAAGAACAGTATAAGCACAAATAATTGCGCTATAAATGCATTTAACTCGCATTTAATAAAGTTGTTTTTCCAGTCTACCTAAATATCAATACGAGTTTCACTGATTTTTTTTGTATCTAAAATGTTAAAAAAACTTTTATGAACGCAATTAAAACACTTTTAAATTGCAAAAAATAGATTTCACAATTTTTATTGTGAATAAGTTTTAAAGCAGGCATGCAGTAACAGTATTTGATGAGTGAACATTCTGTACGTTTAATATTTTATATGTCTGCTTGGTGTTTTGATGAACATTGAGCCCTGAGGGGGGAGAGCGATGTTTTTAGAGATGTAATTCTTTTTAATTTTTCGATGTACATATTTTTTTTATTTTCAATAGTGGAGTGTAGATAATGTTTATTTAAAATCATGGAGTTAAGATAATGCAATGCAAATTTAAGCTCAGATTTTTGGCATTAGTGACCAGTAATTTTTTTGTCAAAGCTATAAGCGCAAATGAAATGGTGGCTTTCTCTCATGAGGATTCTTTTTCATTATTACCAGTAATGATAGGTAAACAGCTAGAAGAAGTAAATAAAAAACGTACAATTAGGAGTAATCCCGTTGAGGATATTATTAAAAACGCACCTGTAAAAGCTACCGATATTAGTGCACAAGTAGTGCTGTGTATTGCAAATGAAATAAACAATACTCGTGTTTCTAAGGGGATGAAGCAAATTGTCACAGGAACGAACGAATGTGCTTATAATACCACAGTTTTAGGTCTAGATCAAAAGCCTGGACGACAGATTGTATATGACAAGGGAGTAACTTTTTCAACACAGGTTAAAGGAGGAGTTCAACAATTAGGTAAAAAATCTGCACAACCTAACCAACAAGGTGCACTATCTATAGATACTATAGTTTATCCGGGAGGTAAACAGCGCATTTTAGCTGGAAATAAAGCCCTTAACACTATTTTAGATGGTGGCATTTTAAAAGTTGATTCTGGTGGAGTGGTGGATACTTTAACGATTATTGACCATGGCAAAGCACAGATCTCTGCTGGTGCTATATTAAAAGGGCCAATAACGATTAATGACCATGGCGAAGCACAGATTTCTACTGGTGCTATATTAAAAGGGCCAATAACAGTTAATGATTATGGAAGGCTTAATCTTGGTGTTAATAAACAGGGGCCTAAAAATGTAGAAAGCATTACTTTAGGGGGAAGAAATTCTTTATTAGAATTGGTTACGACTGGATCTAGCAAAGTAAATTTGTACATTAAAAAATTAGATGGTAAAGGTCATTTTGTTTTTTCTCCTCCACGAGATAAAAAACACTACTCTACGCTTTATGTGACTGATCTTTCAGGTAATATAAATTTCTATTTTAATATTGATCCTGTAAATAGTAAGAACAATAGCCTTTTTATTAGAAATGGCCAAGGAGATCATACGGTAAACATTTTAGATACTGGCACTGAAATTACAACTTATCCTTCATTTTCACTTAATTTAATTACTGATTTAAGTGGAAAAGCTCATTTCACTTTGAAAAATTATGCTAATGCAACAATTAACGCTGTTGATAGCGGGGCTTACATGTACCATCTGCGATATGAAAAGATTAGGGACGATGGAAAAGTCTGGTATTTGAGTAATGTAAAGAAAGATGCTGTTCTTTTTAAGCCAGAATCTGAAAATAATTTTAATTGTTATACAGATGGAAAAGACATAAATTTCTTTGGACGACCCGTTGAGCGTATAATTGGAACATTTGATATATTTGAGGTTGATGCTGGCGATTTGAGTAGAAATACTATTGTTTTACGTGATGGCACTGAAATCGTTAAAAAGGAGGGAATTTCAGAATTTACTCTTGTTCAAGCAGGTGGAAAACAAAGTGTAGAGAAAGGAGGAGTGGCTAGGGGTACTACAGTTTATGGTGGTACTCAGTCTATTTTTGGAGAGGGAGAAATGAATGGTGTGCCTGTGAGTAGTCGTGCTTATAACACTCACATTTATAGTCATGATGACGCCAAAGGAGAGCAAAAAGTATATGGTGCTGGTATTGCTTGGGGGACAAAAGTTATGGCTGGAGGAATGCAAACTATCGCGAAATGGTTTCCAGATGATGAGGGTTTTGTATCGAAAAGAGGTGGTATAGCAATTGATACTGAGGTTTGTTCAGAGGGCAAACAGCGTATTTTAGAAGGGGGTAAAGCCTATGGTGTGATTTTACATCCTCATGCTACTCAAGAAATTCATGCTGGCGGGTATATAAATGGTTTAGAGATTAAAGAGGGTGCTAATTCATGGGCTTTGGTTGGTTCAATCTTAGAAGGTAAAACAGTCGTTCATGATTTTGGGAAGCTTCATCTTTATGCAGGAGAGAGTAATTATAAAGCTATAACAGAAAACATCAATTTAACCGGAGAAAAAGCCCAATTATATCTCGTTGCTCATCACTCTGACGGTCATAATTCTTGGATTCAAAATTTAAATGGTGTGGGTGAAGTTATTTTTACTTCTGATAATAATAGTCTCTATTATTCTAATCTTTATATTGATACCCTTTCGGGTAATATGCATTTTCATTTTAATGTTAGCCTAGCAGAAAAAAAAGGAGATCATCTCTTTATTAAAAATGGAAATGGTTCTCACACAATAAGCGTCGTTGATTCAGGTTTGGATATTATTAGTCCACTTTCGACAAGCTTTGATTTAATTTTTGATGAAAGTGGTCAAGCTCATTTTACTTTGAAAGATATTTCAGGTGTAAAAATTGGTGCTGTTAATGGTGAGGTTGTCGTTGATGGTGGGACGTATGTATATGCTTTAAAAGAAAAAAGTGATGAGGATGGACAATATAAAAAGATTTGGTATTTGACTGTGCTATCTGTTGACGAAGGGTCTCATGTAAGTCCAAAATCTCCAACTCCTTTTTTGACTAGTCCTTCTACTGATGCAGTGTTGTCTATGTCTGTGGTGCCAGGCATTATTTTTTATAATGAGCTGCAAGCGGTGCGTGCTGAAAGGAGGATTGTTAATGGTAATAAAACAACAACTTCTTCTTTTTGGATACAGGCGATCAAATATAAAGAGCACATTGCTACAGGTCATATAGATTTTAAACTTGACCAGACAGGAATAATATTAGGTGTTAATGGTTTAAGTGAATTGATGAGTGGAGAGTTTTATATTGGCGGTTTTGGGAGTTATGATCAAGCACGAGTTGCGCATGCTCGGAAAGGTACTAGCAGTATAAACAGTTACAGTGTTGGGGCATATGCAACTTATTTTGATTATAGTGGATGGTATTTAGATGCCGTTTTAAAATATAATAATTATCAGAATGATTTGAATGCAGTTTCAACAAATGGTTTGGATATCCATGGAAATTATAATCAATGGGCGATAGGCACGTCACTTGAAACGGGGTATCGTTTTAAGCTGTCACAGCAGGGCTGGATGCAGCCTTATGGGGGATTAACTTGGTTGCAAGCTGCCAATAAGGAAATAAAGCTTTCTAATGGAATGATGGGGGATTTAAGTCGATTGACTTCATTGCAGAGTGAAGTTGGAGTATCGGTGGGTTATGAATTTGGTTCTGACACAAAAACACCATCAGTTGCTTATATTATGGCGTCTTGGGTGCGTGAAAATATAACGAAAAATTATACGACGATTAATAAACAGCATAAATTTGTTACTGACTTATCTGGCCATGCAGGGAAATTAGGCATTGGTTTAAACAGTTCCATCAGTGATAGATTAATGGTTTTTGCAGAAGCTTCTTATTTACAAGGGCAAAAAATTAAACAATCATTTCAAGGGACTTTGGGTTTACGTTATAGTTTTTGATTAGGAGATTCTTTTTTAATCAAGTTTAGCATGCAATGATTATTATTTGCAAATAGGTTGTTTACCTAGAAAGTATTTATTATTTAGATTTTGTGTTTTTTTTTATATTTTCTATCCCATTTATTATACGGTACTTTTTTATAATAGAAATTGTAGGAAGATATTAAAAAAAAATTGTATAATAAATATTTTCTATTATTCAGAAAAAGAATTCTATGAATTATTAGAAAGTAGTTTCTTTTAATTTTCAGAGAAGAGACTTTAATAGTATGAAGCGTGTTTGTCGTCTATTTAGACACAACGGGGGGAGAGATTATGATTATATACTATAATAAGTGGAAATTAAGTAGTTTAGCGTTTATAACGAGTAGTTGTCTTGTACATGCTGCTATTGCAGATACCAGTAAAAATGAACTTTTTTATAAGTCCTTAAATTACAGTGTAAGTGAAAAAAGATTTGGGGTCCAGTATAATAAGTGTGCAAAAATAGAGGACTGCGTAAAGCTTAAATCATATAACTTTACTACAACTACAAAGAACAGAAGAGAAGTAAACTCTTTTGCAAAGATTAATGATGCGACTATGAGGCAAATGCCTAAAATATCGTTTAGTAAAGTATGGGGAAATAGAGGTAATATTGAATCAGATGCACACGAGAAAAGTTTCATAGATCCTAACGAAGTTGGCATGACCATTAATGATGGGACAGTTGTGAGCGATTTAGTTTTTGGAAAGAACAGTGTAACTCATGTTGTGGGTAGTCTTTTAGATGGCAAGGCAGGTAAGGTCACTAGGGTAACAATTAAAGATGGTGGCAAGCTCTATATTTATCAAGGAGGTGTGAGTGAAGACAACATAATTGTAAATCGTGGACGTGAAGTTGTTGCAGCTTTAAATGGAGTTCAAGGTTTATCGAAAAATGCTACAGTTGAAGAAGGAGGAGAACAAATTGTCGAGGATGGAGGAAGGGTAGAAAATAGCACAATCATTAGTGGTGCACAGTTTGTTTATGGAAAAAATATAGTTGGAAACAAGATGCAAGCTAGTCTTGCTCTTAATACAACAATTTCTGGTAAAAATCAAAATAAGGGAAAGCAAGAAGTTTATGATGGTGGAGTAGCCCAGAATACAGTAGTTAAGCAGGATGGTATACAATATGTTCAAAAAAAAGATCAAAGTGTAGAAGAAGGCGGTTCTGTATTTAATACCATAGTTTTTAAAGGTGGTGAACAGCATGTATTGGCAGGTGGTCAGGCTACCCAAACCACTTTAAAGGAGACTGCTATTCAAAAAGTATACGCTGGTGGATATGTAAAAACTTTGACGATTAACGATGAAGCAGAATCATTAGTGTTTTCTGGTGCGACACTAGGAGGTGTAACAATGGTGCAGGATTCTGGAAAGCTTCGTCTTTATGTGGGAGATGATCAACATAATTCTAAAATAGAAGAAGTTGTTTTAAAAGGTAAAGATGCAAAACTTTATTCTATTGCTTCTGAAGGTAATGGAAAAAAAACCTTAATTCAAAAATTAAGTGGTGAAGGAAATGTTATTTTTGCATTTACTGGATCTGATCCGTATTATTCTCAACTTCATGTGAATGATCTTTCAGGAAGTTTACATTTTGAGTTCAATACCGATATTGCAGGTGGTCTTGGTGATTATCTTTTAGTTGATAAGGGGGAAGGGCATCACACAATAAGCGTTTCTGATTCTGGAGCTGAGATTACAAATCGTTTTTCAGGAGTACATGATTTAATTACTGATAAAAGCGGTGGAGCTTCTTTTACTCTGGAAAATTTCTCAAACAATGAAGTTAAAGCCATTGATGGTGGTGCTTATATGTATAGTTTAAAACATAGAAAGGACGAAAATAAGCAAGTTTGGTTTTTGTCTGCAAAATATGACGATGATTCAGAAGGTCCAGATCCAGCAGAGCCGATGAATCCTGATAAATTATTAACTACTCCTTCAACAGATGCGGTGTTATCTACATCAGTGGCGTCTGGTCTTATTTTTAATAATGAGTTGCAAACTGTCCGTTTGGGTAGAGGAATTTTTGATAAAAACAGGAAAGATGATGCTACTTTCTGGGGATATACGATTACAAATAGAGAACGTGTTGCTACAGGGCATACAAATTTTAAACTTGACCAGACAGGTATAATATTGGGTTCTGATCAGTTACACGAACTAACATACGGAGATTTGTATATTGGTGGTTTGGGCAGTTATGATCATGCACGTATTGCGCATGCTCGAGGTGGAGACAGTTATATAGACATCTATAGTATTGGAGCTTATGCAACCTATTTTGATGAAGATGGATGGTACTTGGATGGTGTTTTGAAATATAGTTATTATCATAATAATCTAAAGGCTATTTCAACAAATGGTCTAGCTGTGCAGGGAAATTATAATCAATGGGCGATAGGCGGCTCATTTGAAATGGGTGGTCGTTTTAAGACAGAGAAAAACACTTTAGTACAGCCTTATGTTAGATTAACAGGAGCGCGTGTTGAAGATAAAAAAGTAAACCTTCTTAATGGGATGACAGGTGATATAAGTCCATTTATGTCACTCCAGAGTGAAGTTGGGGTGTTTGTGGGGCATGAGTTTATTGGTAGTCCAAAGATTCCATTAACGGCTTATATTACAGGCGCTTGGGTACACGAAAATATGAATAATAATAATACGGTCATTAATAAGCAGCATAAATTTATCACTGATTTATCTGGAAGTGCAGGAAAAGTTGGAATTGGTTTCAAGAGTGTAGTCAATGATAATTTATCGCTTTATATGGAAGCTGATTATTTAAAAGGATCTAAGATTAAAAAATTACTTCAAGGTCGTTTGGGTATGCGCTATAATTTTTAATATGCATTTTACTCTTCAATGAAGTTGATAGTGTCATATTTTACGAATTGCATACTTTGATGTTTCGATAATGTTTTTTGGCATGATATGATTTTTCATTCATCACAATAATTACCCAAATTGTGTTTTTTTAAATGCAATTTGGTTTTTTGTTATGTTGTTTAAATGAAATTAAGCAATAAATTCACTTGTTGCTGTAACTGTTTTGTAAAGAATTGTTTTATCATAGAATAAAATACAATATGATGTAAACTGGCGTATTGCAACATAAATAAAACACATTACGTTATTAATTTGAGACATTACCTACGTAGTCGCAGGATTTTATTTTTTTATAAAGGAGTGTGGATTATGCGGTATAAATGTAAATTAGGTTTTTCAATATTAATGATCAATGGCTGTTTAGTGCAGATCGTGGATGCAGATGAAAGCAAAAGGGGAGAGTTAAAACGTATTGGTTCTGGGGCAGGCGGTTATAGTCAGGTGAATAGTAACATTCAGGTCCCAAAAGGTTCTGCACTGATTACTAATCTTTTTAGCAGCAACACTACAATTTCATCTGGTGGAGTAGAGGTTGTTGATCAAGGGTCTTCATTGAATGCTACTGTAGAAAAAGACGGGATGCAGATAGTGACGCGTGGAGGAAGTGCAACGAATACTAAAATTTTAGGCGGTCAGCAGTTTGTTTTCGAGGAGAAAAGCTTTACACGTTTTGATAATGATGCAATTAGACGAAGTACAGCTTCTGAAGCTATAGTTTCTGGTACGGGTGGATCGATAGGACAACAGAATGTGTATGATGGTGGGCACTCTTGGAAGACGAAGGTTAGTAGTGGAGGAGAACAAAATCTTTATACAGGAAATAAAAGAGCAGGAGGGGTTGCATCAAACACTACAGTGTCTGGAACTGGTAGGCAGCATGTTTTGGAAAAAGGAAAGGCTATTGGAACGACTTTGCAAGATCATGCTATTCAGGTAGTCTATTCTGGTGGAGAGATCGATGGTTTAACAATTGGTGGTTATGCTAGCGCATGGATACATTCTGGTGCAAAAATAAGTGGGGGAGTAACAGTTAATTCTCATGGACATCTCTATTTATATGCTAGCGATAGCATAGATCATATAAAAAAAGAAAAACTTTCAATAGAGAATCGAGCTCCAGAAGAATTTTTCTCGGTTGGAATGCGTGATGACAAGAATAGTACGTGGTTTCGTATTCACAGTTTAAGTGGTGAAGGCGGAAATGTTAGTTTTGTTACTATTCCGTACGATCCACGTCATTTATCACTTCATGTAAACAAACTTTCAGGTCGTTTACACTTTCATTTTAATCTTGATACAGCAAAAAATAAGCGTAATCAGTATAGTGAGTACAATAAGTATGATCGTACAAATCAGCATAGTAATTATTTATTGATTAGTGAAGGGAAAGGTAACCATACAGTAAGTGTCGCAGATTCTGGTGTTGAAATTACAAATTTTTTCTCACAAGAAAAAGACTTTTTTCCTCGAATTGAATTGATTACTGATAGAAGTTCCGGGGAAGGTGCAAATTTTACTCTGGTCAATCATTCTGGCAATCCCATTACATCTGTTGATAGTGGAACTTTTATATACGGTTTGTATAAAGGTAAGAAAGAAGTAGATAAATCAGGTTATTACGTATTTTGGTATTTGGGTGTGAAGCAAGACGATACAGAGCTTTTAAATACCCATTTTCGGAGTTCTAATAAGGGAAGGAGGAATGAGAATGGGCATGTTAGTTGGAAAAATTTTCGTTCTCAAAGTGGAGGTTCAACTTCTCGAGCTAGTAGTAGTGGACAAAGCCGTGGGCAAACTGCTCGTTCACGACCTCCGCGTCATTTAAGAGAGAAACAGGATGATAAGAATGAAACTTCGAGTTTTGATAATGCTTCTAATACTTCTGTATCTTTAATTGATCAAATTATTGAACGCCCAAATGGTCAGAGTTTACGTTTACCACAAGAACCACAAGAGATACGAATTTCTGATTTTTTGACCAGTCCCTCTACTGATGCAGTGTTGTCTATGTCTGTGGTGCCAGGCATTATTTTTTATAATGAGCTGCAAGCGGTGCGTGCTGGAAGGGGAATTATCAATGGCAGTCAAACAACTTCTTCTTTTTGGACACAGGCGATCAAACATAAAGAGCACATTGCTACAGGTCATATAGATTTTAAACTTGATCAGACAGGAATAATATTAGGTGTTAATGGTTTAAGTGAATTGATGAGTGGAGAGTTTTATATTGGTGGTTTTGGGAGTTATGATCAAGCACGAGTTGCGCATGCTCGGAAAGGTACTAGCAGTATAAACAGTTACAGTGTTGGGGCATATGCAACTTATTTTGATTATAGTGGATGGTATTTAGATGCCGTTTTAAAATATAATAATTATCAGAATGATTTGAATGCAGTTTCAACAAATGGTTTGGATATCCATGGAAATTATAATCAATGGGCGGTAGGTGCGTCACTTGAAACGGGGTATCGTTTTAAGCTGTCACAGCAGAGTTGGATGCGTCCTTATGGGGGATTAACTTGGTTGCAAGTTGCCAATAAGGAAATAAAGCTTTCTAATGGAATGATGGGGGATTTAAGTCGATTGACTTCATTGCAGAGTGAAGTTGGAGTATCGGTGGGTTATGAATTTGGTTCTGACACAAAAACACCATCAGTTGCTTATATTATGGCATCTTGGGTGCGTGAAAATATAACGAAAAATTATACGACGATTAATAAACAGCATAAATTTATTACTGACTTATCTGGCCATGCAGGGAAATTAGGCATTGGTTTAAACAGTTCCATCAGTGATAGATTAATGGTTTTTGCAGAAGCTTCTTATTTACAAGGGCAAAAAATTAAACAATCATTTCAAGGTACTTTGGGTTTACGTTATACTTTCTAATTCGGGTGTGTCGTTGGGAAGTAAAACACGCAGCATCTAAGGAGCAGTTAAAAGGCGTGCGCTTTTGCGAGGTTTCGTTTTTTTTTAAGCCTTATTTTTTCTTATTGATGGATAATTTTTGAGATTTTTAGATAAGTGCAACTTTGTAAAAGAATGAGTGTATTTGGATGATGGGTTTACTAATCAGGGGCGCTTTTTTATATTTACGGAAGTTTTTTTTATAATAAAATAAGTAAGTGTTTGGTAGGAGAGTGAATTTTGTGTCCTACAGAAAAAATATAAGATAAAATTAGCAAAGACAAGTTGCATAAATAAGTCAAGGTTTAAGTAAGAGAAGAGATGTTTTTTGGGGGGGCGGTTTGATTTACAATGCAACATGTTTGTATCTTATGCAAGAAGCACATCAAATGTTATGCTAAGTAATTGATTTGTACCATGTAATTTATAACATAATTCTTATTAGACTGGTTAAAAGTAAAATGAGAGTGAGGTAATTATTGGCATAACGAAAGAAAAAGCTGTGAATTTTAAACTGTAAATTATCCTGACAAAATTCTTAAACAAGTTATTGAGCTTATATGATTTCTTGCTATTCAGAATTATAATTTTTCTTTGGATATAATGCGGAATTAGCTGAAGAGCTTGATAGAAAGCTGTAAGTGCTACGACAATATGGAAAAGTTGAAGCAATTTTTCTATTTTAAAATTGCATTGAGATATAAGTTGTAGCAGAAAAAATCATCTTAAATTATTAAATACAGTTTAACAGCTATCTAATGAAAGTGTATTTTTTTGTTACTAAAATTTGATTTTTATAATTTTTCTTACTTGTTACAGTTTTTTGCTATCAAAATTATCATTTGATCAATGTTTATTAAATTAAAAAATTATACACAAAAACAATTAATTATCTTTAATTTAATTTTTTTCACTTAGTATAAAATTGAGTATCAAGCTATAGAAGTTTATTTTATAGTCCTAAAAGTTATTGCAGATTTTTTCATAATTACTTGGCAAGAGGCTTGAGTATAGCTATAGAACGCCCAGGTCAATGTTGTAAAAATGAAATAAAGGTAGTCCAATGGCTGTAGAACGTACTTTTTCAATGATTAAACCAGATGCAACGCGTCGTAATTTAACAGGAACAATTACAAAAATGCTTGAGGATGCGGGACTGCGTGTTGTTGCATCTAAGCGTGTATGGATGAGTCAACGTGAAGCTGAAAGTTTTTATGCCGTTCACAAAGAGCGTCCATTTTTTAGTGAATTAACCGAATTTATGTCTTCTGGTCCAACTGTTGTACAGGTTTTAGAAGGTGAAAATGCTATAGCAAAAAACCGTGAAATAATGGGTGCTACAAATCCCATGGATGCACAAGAGGGAACAATTCGTAAAATGTACGCTTTGTCGATTGGAGAAAATTCTGTGCACGGTTCAGATAGCGTTGAAACTGCAAAAACAGAAATTTCTTTTTGGTTCTCTGAGGTGGAAATTGTTGGTTAATAGTTAATAAAAGCGTATACAAGAATCAAAAAACCCCAAAACATGCTGTTTTGGGGTTTTTTATATAGAGTTATAGAACTCATTTTAAAAGTATGCGGATTTCATGCAATAACATGTTTAAGTCCTGCACGAAAATAGTCCCACCCTGTCCACAATGTGAGAATAGCCGAAACCCATAGCATCGTAATACCAAACTCTATTGTGTAAGGAATAACTTTATTTCCGGCTGGTCCTGCTAAAAGAAAGACGATAGCGACCATTTGTACAAAAGTTTTCCATTTTGCAAGGCGAGAAACAGGGACGCTGACTTTCAATTCAGTTAGATATTCACGTAAACCTGATACAAGAATTTCTCGACAAAGAATGATGATAGCCGCCCATAATGTCCATCCGGCAATGGTACTGTCTGCAGCAAGCAGTAGCAAACAAGCAGATACAAGAAGTTTGTCTGCAATTGGATCTAACATGCGACCTATATTCGATGTTTGTTCCCAAATGCGAGCAAGATAACCATCAAAAAAATCTGTAATGGACGCCATTATAAAAATGGAAACAGCGGTCCAACGTGCGATATCGCTTGATTGCAACCGCCCTTCTAAAAAAAAGCAAGCAACAACCATTGGAACTGCAATAATTCGCGCATAAGTTAAAATATTAGGAAAAGAAAACGCGTGATTTTTCATGGAGCCATTTTTAATTCTTCTTAAAATACAATTTATTTCATAAAAGTAACAAGGCAAAGATTATGAAACAAGATTTATTTTTTATTAAAATGGTTATAAATTTTTTGTGCAATTGTAGCAGAAATTCCTGTAACTTTAGCTAAATCCTCGATAGATGCGCCAGCAATGACTTTAGCACTGCCAAAATGGTAAAGTAATGCACGCTTTCTTGCTGGACCAATATTTTCTATTTCATCGAGTGGGTTTTTAAATGTCTCTTTTTTCCGTTTTTTTCTGTGCGTTCCGATTGCAAAACGGTGTGCTTCATCACGTAAACGTTGCAAAAAATAAAGGATAGGATCACGTGGAGGAAGTGTAAAGGGCGCTTTGCCTTTTATAAAAAAACGTTCACGTCCTGCTCTGCGATCAACACCTTTAGCTATCCCCACTACCGTAATAAGATTATCTAATTTTAATGTAGATAATATTGTATGCACACTGTTTATTTGTCCTTCACCACCATCAATTAGCATGAGGTCAGGCCAAATGGGAAAATGGTCATTGTCCTTTCCTTTTATGGTGTTCTCCTTTATATTGTTGCTCTTATTAGGCAGTCCATACTCTTTGATAAGACGTGAAAATCTTCGTTTAATAACTTCTTTCATCATACCAAAATCATCGCCTGGTGTAATATTTTTTGAACGAATATTGAATTTGAGATATTGGTTTTTAACAAATCCCATTTGCCCAACAACAATCATAGCACCTACAGCGTTTGTTCCCATAGTATGGGAATTGTCATAAACTTCTATTCGGTATGGGATATGGGGCAGTTGGAATGTTTTGGCAATACCCTGAATCAGTTTCGTATGTGTAGCTGTTTCAGCAAGTTTGCGTTCAAGGGACTCATGAGCATTAATATAAGCGTGCTTAACAAGAGCTTTTCGTTCACCTTGTTTTGGTATAGATAGGAATATTTTACGATTTGCTTTTAAGCTGAATGCTTCTGTAAGAAGCTCTTTTTCTTCAATTTCTTCAGATAAAAAAATAAGTTTAGGAAGAGGCTTATCATCGTAAAATTGAGCAAGGAAACTCGTTAAAATTTCAGCATTAGAAAAAGATGGATCCGCTTTGGGAAAATAAGCCCGGTTTCCCCAATTTTGTCCCATACGGAAAAAGAATACTTGAATGCAAGTTATTCCTTCTCGTTGTGCAATTGCAAATATATCTGCTTCTTCTATTGTTTGAATATTAATGCCTTGATGACTTTGTATGTGTGATAAAGCTGATAAGCGATCACGATAGGTTGCAGCTTGTTCAAAATCAAGGTTTTCTGCAGCTTTATGCATAGCTTGAACCATATCATTCTTAACTGATTGACTCTTTCCTGAAAGAAAATCTTTGGCTTTTCTGACTAATTCTGTGTAATTACTGTCTGTAATTTCATGCGTACAGGGTGCAGAACACCGCTTAATTTGATAAAGTAAGCAGGGACGTGTACGATTTTCAAAAACTGAATCAGTACAAGTGCGTAATAAAAAAGCGCGTTGTAAAATGTTGATTGTTTGTGTAACTGCACTTGGAGAGGCAAAAGGACCAAAATAATTAGCTTTTCGTGTTCGAGCGCCACGATGTTTGTAAAGTGCAGGTGCTCTATGATCATCGGTAATAATGATATAAGGAAAGCTTTTATCATCGCGTAATAACACGTTAAAACGTGGGCGCAATCTTTTGATAAGATTAGCTTCTAAGAGTAGAGCCTCTGTTTCTGTATGTGTGATGACAAATTCCATCTGATGTGTCATACGAATCATATTGGCAATACGGTTATTGTGTCCTTTTTCACGGGTATAACTTGCAACGCGTTTTTTTAGATTACGTGCTTTGCCAACATAGAGAACATTACCGTTCTCATCAAACATTCGATAAACTCCTGGCATATGTGGAAGGTGGTGTTTGACAAACTCTTGTATGAGTTTAGCACCTTTGAACTGATTACTTCCTTTGTTTTGATTGAAGTTATCCCATGTAATGTTAGAGAAGAAAGGTATCTTTTCTTGTTCATTTTTAGAACAATTTGTTTTGTTCTTTAAAACCATTCAGTTTATCCAAATATATTTTGCATTTTTCATATAAAGTATTCTTCTTTATCGAGTATTGTTGTCTATATTTTTTTATTTTTACAAATAATGTCTTGGGACATGAATTCATATAACTTTAGAATTATTTCTTTTTACAAAAAAAAACATGAAGACAGTTTTGAAAAACAATTTTTATGAAGTTACACCTTGGTTCATTGGCTTATTTATACAAAAATCAATTTATGATAAGCTAAGATGGATGTTTTATTAAGAAAAAAATGAAATTCGTATTACTGGTTCCTATGTGCATTTTTAGATGATGTTCTATAAAAGGTTAAAGAAAACGATAACGTAGCATTGCACTTTTTTAGCCAATTTATTTGCAAAATTAATATATTTATTAAATATCAGAAGCTTTTATAATTATTAATTCCATTATGTTTTTGGAGTTATTAATATCTTAATTTTTTTTACAGCTTTTAAATTGAATATATAGTAAATTTTTCACGTTAAATATGCCTTACATTAAAGAGGTGGTACAGTGTAACTTTTTAAAGAAAAAGGTGTTTTTGCTTTAAAATATAAATTTTTGCGCCTTAATTTATAGCAGATATCATTGCTAAGCATTGTAAGTTGATTTTTATTTTCAGTGCCGTTGGGTTGGGTTAGATCTACAATAAATTATGTTATAAGCAAATAAGCAGTTGTGTATTATGCCAAAATACTGCTTTTAAGATTGACATGATATGTACAAGTTGTCTCAATAAAACTAGGAATTATGGCTCAAAATAAGTATTAAGGTGTTGAGACAATGTCAGAAATAAAAGCTATGATTATTGGCATTTCTGGTCCTTTCCTAACAGATGATGAAAAAATATTCATTACTGAGCATAAGCCTTGGGCTTTTATTTTATTTACACGCAATATTGGTACAGCAGATGATGTTAAGATGCTGACTACATCACTACGTGAGATCAGTGGACGTGATGATGTTTTTATTTTTATTGATCAAGAGGGAGGAAGAGTACAACGTTTGCTTCCACCTCTTGTCCCTCTTTATCCAGCAGCCGAGACTTTGGGAAAACTTTATAAAAAAGATCCGGGTAAAGGAATTCGTGCTGCATGGATTATGTCTCGGCTTCATGCGTTTGATTTAATGAAATTTGGTATAAATGCCAATTGTCTTCCTGTTTTAGATATTCCAATAGTAGGAGCGCATGATATTATTGGAACGCGTGCTTATGCTCAGGAGCAAGAAATAGTAGTAGCTTTAGGACGTGTTGCTGCTAAAGGGCTTTTGGATGGTGGAGTTTTACCAGTGATGAAACATATTCCCGGACATGGAAGAGCACTTTCTGATACGCACTTTGAGTTAGCACGTGTTGATACACCATTTGATATTTTGGAAAAATATGATTTTGTACCTTTTAAAAAAATGGCTGATTTGCCAGCTGCGATGACGGCTCATATTGTTTATGAAGCGATTGATAATAAGTTTCCTGCAACGCTGTCTGAGAAAGTTATTGAAAATGCTATTCGTCAAAAGATAGGTTTTGACGGACTTTTAATGTCCGATGACGTGTCAATGAAAGCTCTTTCAGGGACTGCTTTTTCAGCAAATTTTTCAGATTTAACACATAGAATTTTTGCAGCAGGTTGTGATATTGTTCTGCACTGTAATGGCAATTTGAAAGAAATGTTGGCCGTTGCACACGCTACTCCATTTTTAAAAGGAAAAGCATTAAAACGCGCGTGCAGTGCTTGCACTAAGGTTTTGCAATATGATCAATCAGATGAAATTGCTTTAAGAGAAGAATTTTCAAATCTTTTGACTGTATTAAAATAGTTTTTTGATTTATGTGAGTGTATTGTCATATACTAAATGAAAGTGGAAATTGGCTCAAAAATAGTTTGTAGTTAAACGTGTGATGCTTTTAATTTAAGAATAAAGATACAAAATAAGTTAATTATAGTTATGTAGTATAGGTAGTATAGTTTTTTATAGCTTTTATGACGTGTTTCTTTATCAAAAACTATATCTTGAATTCTGTGATATAGTTTTAACCGGTGGGTAATGAAAATATCAGATAGCGATCTTGAAAATATATACCTGCGATCAACGCGAATATAGGAATTTTTTTAATAAAGATAAAACTTGCAGTCTTTGGAAGTTATTTTGTTGTTTCCTTATAGCTTTATTATACTGAGACTTTATAGAAATGAACACATTTTTATATCATTTTTCATTGGCGGGCTTGCTTGATTTCTTATTGGAGAGATATTTATTGGTACTTTTTTGCTCCAACCACGCTTTATTTAACCTTTTTCAGAATTTTTTTAGATGTTAATTTAAGAATAGAGTTTATTGTTAGTATTTTTGATTATTTAAACTTTATGGTATTGTTTGTCTTGATTTTTGGTTTGATTTTTCAATGATCTCTTGATACTTAATTTTTTAACAAAGAGTTGGACTTTTAGCGCATTTCATATCATATATTGATGTCTGTGCACAGTAAGCTATTCTATTGTTATTTCTCCTGTAATTGCTGCAATGATCACTTAGTCGGATTTTTTGCTATGTTTGCGGTAGTTCTATCAATAATAACTTTTTATGAAGTCTCAACTTTAATCGCTTTTTTATAGAAAAAGCGTTATTAAGAAAGTTTGATATTTTGTGTGATAACAAATGAATAAAAGTTATACTATTATACCAATGAGGAATTTTGATGCTTGATATTAAGTGGATTCGTGAAAATCCTGAAAAACTCGATAAAGCGCTTGAAAGCAGAGGCATAGAGCCGCAAGCAGAAAAGTTAATAAAACTTGATTTTGAACGTCGGTCGCATGTTGCTAAAGTGCAAAGTGCGCAGGAACGTCGAAATGCAGCATCAAAAGAAATAGGGCATGCTTTAGTTGCGAGTGACCAGAAAAGGGCCGAGCATCTTAAAGCTGAAGTTGAAGAAATCAAAGCGTTTCTTTCTTCTGCAACAGTGGAAGAAAAGCGGTTAACAGAGAGCCTTGAAGAAGCTCTTTCAGCACTTCCAAATATTCCATTGGATGATGTTCCAAGAGGTGAAGATGAAAGCGATAATGTTGTCATTCGGCATTTTGGAACACCACCGACGTTTAATTTTACACCAAAAGAGCATTTTGATCTTGGTCAGGATCTTAAGCAGATGGACTTTGAGCGAGCAAGCCGTTTGTCAGGCACGCGTTTTACAGTTCTTTCAGGTGCATTAGCACGACTTGAACGTGCATTGGGTCAATTTATGCTTGATATGCAGGTTTATGAGCACGGTTATACAGAGGTTTCAGTTCCTGTTCTTGTTCGTGATGACATTGTTTATGGAGTAGCACAATTACCTAAATTTGTTGACGATCTTTTTCGGACTACTGATGGTCGATGGCTTATTTCTACAGGAGAAGTACCATTAACAAATTTAGTTAATAATGAAATTCTTGAAGCATCGGATCTCCCACTGCGGTTTTCTGCTTTAACTCCTTGTTTCCGTTCAGAAGCAGGAGCCGCAGGTCGTGACACGCGTGGTATGTTGCGTCAACACCAATTTTGGAAAGTTGAAATGGTATCTATTACGACTGAAGAGCAATCTTTAACTGAGCTAGAACGTATGACAGAGTGTGCAGAAAATGTGTTAAAACGGCTTGATTTACCTTTTCGTACAATGCTTCTTTCTACTGGAGACATGGGGTTTGCTGCACGTAAAACCTATGATATTGAGGTTTGGCTTCCTGGACAAGGATGTTATCGCGAAATTTCTAGTTGTTCAGTTTGTGGTGATTTTCAAGGGCGACGTATGAATGCTAGATATCGTGAAAAAGATGGTAAAACATTACATTTTGTTCATAGTCTTAATGGTTCTGGTTTAGCCGTTGGTCGTTGTCTTATCGCTATTTTGGAAAATTATCAGCAGGCTGATGGATCGATTATTGTTCCAGATGTTTTACAACCTTATATGAGAGGCATGCGTTGTATTACTGCATAGTTTTTTACAAAAATGGAATTAACATGCGTTTATTGGATAAATGATGGTGTACAAGCGCAAGGTTTTGCTGTTTTTTTTATGATTTGCATGCACAATTAGGTCGCTATTCCATTGGAGCTTAAATAACGCTATGGAACAAAAAAGTATTTTACAGTTTCGTGAAGAATTAGCTGTCCTTGTATTAAAAATGCGCAGTAAAGGGATCGATGATGTTCGCTTTTTTTCAGCTTTTGAGAAAGTTCCTCGTCAGCAATTTGTTTCTGCTCCTTGGTTCAACAGTGCTTATGATAATAAAGTCGTTCCCATTGAATGTGGTGAATATATTGAACGTTTGGAAGAACAGCTTCTGATCCTTTTTGCGTTATCGTTGAGAAAAAAGCATCGTGTTTTAGAAATTGGTACAGGCTCTGGTTTTTGCACCGCTCTTATGGCATGCTTGAGTGATCGTGTAACAACAATCGATCGCTACAAAACACTTGTTAACCTAGCGCAACAAAAATTTCAAATTTTGGGAATTGAAAATATTATTGCACAACAACTTGATGGAAGTCGCATTATTGCAGATTTTGGGTTGTTTGATCGTATTCTTATTTGGCCATCATGTCCTGATCAACCCAAAAAATTTCTAGAGCTTTTAACAGAAAATGGGATCCTCATTCAGGCTATAGGACCAGATGAAGGAGTACAAACGATTACGCGCTATACAAAAAATGGTAGTCAATTTCAGTGCTCAGAAATGTTTCAAGTTCGTTATCAGCCCTTTATTAAAGGCATTGCAGAAGTGCTTTAATTCTTAGATCAAGATATTTCATAAAATATTTATGGATCGAGCACTAAATTTTAACTCTTAAGTAATATTAAAACGCTTTAATAAAATGATTTGAACGTTGTCGAGTGAGCAAAACTATGTGCTTAAAAGTTTTGAGTGATATTTTTCGGCGTAATTTTCAATGGATAATCTTCTTTGCAATAATGGTGACTCTTGCAGGATGTAGTTCCAATACGCAGCGTTTCTCTAATACTTTCTTTGATGGTAAGAAAGCTGTTAGGACAGATATGCAGGCTATGACTTCTTCATATCCACAAATGTTGCTATATGATGGCACGATACAGAGTACTGAATTGCCACCTGCGGAACAGAATAGTTATTCAGGGTTGTATAAAAATGCTCAGGAGCATTTTCCAAGACAAAGTAGAGGAGCTGCATTTGATGAACCAATTATGGGGGCACCCCCACGTAATCTTGGAGTGATTTCTCGTTCACAGATGGGTGATAATTCCATTCTTCAGAAGAATTCTTACATTGTTCAAAATGGGGATACGTTGTTAAGTATTGCGCAACAGATAAAGGTTAGTGTTGACGCGTTAAAAATAGCAAATGGTATAAAAGATGATTTTATTTATATCGGTCAGGTACTTACGATTCCAAATAAGCGTACAGTAATAGCTTCAAATACTCAGAATAATAATTTTCGAAACCAAGCAGGAGCTTCAATTCAAGTTTCAGCGACGTCTTCCGTACAACATAAAAAGGTTCCGCAGCTATCTAAGATTCCTGTTCCTATAGCGCCTTCTACAAAAATTGCTAATTCATATGTTGAAAAGAATTCTGTTACGCAGGTATCGAATCATCAAACAGGTTTATTAGATACAATTGCTGCTGGTAATGATAATGTGCTTCCTCCGCGTGTCACTGGAATTTCTAAGATGCGTTGGCCAGTACGTGGACGCTTATTAAGTAGATTTGGTCAAAAAAAAGGAATGGATACCAATCGAGGAATAGATATTTCTGCGCCTGAAGGTTCATCGGTTAAGGCAGCGGAAAATGGCGTTGTTATTTATGCAAGTAATGGGCTCAAAGAACTTGGCAATGTTGTCATGATTCGTCATGAAGATGATACTTTTACTATTTATGGGCATAATAGCAGGCTTATTGTTAGTAAAGGACAAAAAGTACGACGTGGTGATGAAATCGCAAAGTCTGGCGTTTCAGGAAATGTAAAAACTCCACGGGTTTATTTTGAAGTCCGTAAAAATATTACGCCTGTTGACCCTACTGAATATTTAGAAAATTAACCGATAGTAGCTTTATTTTGGAAACTTATATAGCATATAAGTTTTAAAGGGTGATAGATGCGCCTTTAAGCTATAATATTCAATTTTAAATTGTATAGTAATTGCGGTTAACTAATTTTATTGTACAGATAAAGAATCATTTTACATCGTTTATTTTTTAATAATAATAAAAATTTTTGTATTTATTACGTAAAAATAAATTTGTTCTTTAAGAATTTTTGTCCGTTGCTTTCTGTTTCTTAAGGATTTATTACTTTTTAATAAGTTTGCGACTATGTTGTGTAGCTATTGCTATGTTGTAATGCTTCTAAAAAAAGCTTTTATCTCGATAAAAAAGCTTATTTTAGTAGAGTGGAAATACCTAAAATTTAATCTATAGGAGATAAAAATGTTTATGACTAACGCTTATGCTCAAGTTACAGGCGGTGTTTCCAATGGGGGCTCACTTGTTACGTTTATTCCGTTTATTCTTGTTTTTGGAATTATGTATTTTTTTATTATTCGCCCACAGCGTGTACAAATGAAAAAAAGGCAAGAAATGCTTGATGCTGTACGCCGAGGTGATACAGTTGTAACAGGTGGTGGTATTATAGGTAAAGTTACGAAAGTTTATGATGACAGCGGTGAATTAGAAATTGAAATTGGCGATGGAATGCACATTCACGTTGTTCGTTCTACATTGTCTGATGTTCGCGTAAAGGGCAAACCAATTGCAGAGAAAAAATTAAAACCAAATGCTAAAGTAAAAGAACAGAAAAAATCCAAAACTATAGTGAAAGAAAATACGAGCGCATCTAAAGAAAAAAAGGTAGCAGCAAAGGAAGAAAAATCTTAAAGTATGCTAGAAATTATTGAAAGTTTTATGTTACGAATGTTTTTGTTTATAAAAGTCATCCGTTATTTCGAAGCAGATCTCTTCCCAAAAATGATCCTATAACAGATGGCTTTTGTGTAAAAGCCGCTTTGTAAAAGCTGTTTTGATGGTAAATGATTTTATAGTTAATAAATAAGTGTCATATCTTATTTATTTTTTGGATTTTATTTTATTTAAAAAGTTATTTCATTCGTAAAGTATGCAATAATACGCAATAATTTGTAATATCTTTCGGATGATTTTGTTTTTTTTATAGATTTCTATATAGCAAGATAAAGTTTTTTAGACAGATGTATCTTAACTGGTGTGCTATTTAATTATTACAAGAGTTTTTATATTGTCTTTGGGAATTTATTTACTTTATATATGAGCGGTATTTTTGTATGAAAAAATTTACATAAATATTGTGATTTTGGTTGTTTTTGATATATTAATGTTTGTTGTTGGTCCTTTGCTGGCTTTGAGGGAGAAACTCAATTGAGTTTTCAAAAAGGAAGGACGGTCGGTTTATGTTTCATGCAATTCAGATCCGTGAGGCGCATTTTCCAGGGCGTGCGTCTATTGATGCTTATGGAAATGGTGGCTTTCGTTTTGCTGATATGTCACATAAGGGTTCTATTATTTGCGTACCATCAGGTATTTATGGTATTGATATGGCAGAGCCTATTCCTACACAAGAAGATATCTCCCGTGTTTTAGCAGAATCTGATGAGATTGAAGTCTTGCTTATTGGCACTGGAACTGAATTACTGCGGTTACCTAAAGAATTACAAGTGCTTTTACGGAAAAAGCATATTGTGTCGGACACAATGAGTACAGGAGCTGCAGTGCGTACATTTAATGTTTTGTTAGCTGAAGATCGTGCGGTTGCTGCGTTATTATTTGCAGTAGAATAATAAATATAAATACAGTCAATAAGTTAATTTAATATGAGGGAATTTTATCTCTCATTTTTTTTGGAGCTTTTTTATTAATTCAAGAGCAAATTTTTTTACAGTCGGTGCTTTTGGTATACAGAGATGTCCTACTGTCATTGGTTAGCTAAAAGGTGCTTTGAGTTGTGATACTATTCACCTAATTTGCGGTGCGTTTTCTGCTAATTTTCTTAATCTATGCACTGTTTTATGCCTGCTGCATTACTCTGCTTCACGAAAAAGATTGTCAAAGCTTTCGTTAGTTAATTTTTTACCTTCTTTACTGCAAATAAATGTTTCATCTCCGACAGGATTAGTTTTAAGTGTTGAGGTTAATTCTGGTAAAATAGGAAGAAAGACATCTGTTTGGAATTTATTTTTTTCTGTTTTTAAATGAATAATGTCATCTTTTACATCTTTCCAGCCAATTCGTATTGTATTACCACGATGCAAGCCTGTAAAACATCAATCCAGACGCGTTCATGCGTGCCGATAGGCCAGCGTTGATAATATTTTTCAACAATGTTTTTTTCTGTCCAAATTGGAAATCCGTCTTTATTGTTGAAAGCTGGTTTTTTGATTTCTGCTGCTGAATTGTCTGCTAAAAGCTTTTGTTTAATTGCTCAATTAAAAGCGCACTAAAAGTTTTCAGAAAGTTTCTAGCCATTGCTGATGTTTTTTTACGTCGTTCAATTCCTGCAGCAATATGTGCTTTTTTGATTTCTTTGTATGGAAGGTTTCCTATAGAATCGTACATCTTCATTGGGGTGAGTTTTCTTTGTTACTTCGTGATTTTAGCGAGACTACGCTATTTGATACCGTTAAAATACTGTCTGAATAACCATTTAAATAAACCTTCAATAAGTTTTCCTGGTTTAGGTTTAGGAGGGATGATACCTTGCAGTTCAGCGGGGGCGCTTTTATAGCTACCAACAAACTCTTGCGTTTCATAGGTTCCGTGTACTCTAATCGTAATCCATGACCGATACGTTCATGCCATACAATTTTTCTACGTTGGGTGATTGGTTTAACAAGATGAGGGGGGGGGGTTAGACAAGGGGGCATCGCATCTTAGAAAGTAAAGTTTCATAATACTTATTTTTGACAAGTTTGATAAGTTGTAAGAAATTGATTGAAATAAATCTTTCTGTTTTGGAGCATGTCATTATGAATAATGCTGCGTTTTCACTTATTTTTGGTTTTTAGAGTACACTTTATGAGTGAAAGAAGAAAGATGTCTCGAATGCTAAATTTGCCATAATACATAATAAATGAGAACAAGTTACTGCTGATGTGGTGGAAGCATTAAAGCTAGAAGGTATCGTATAATGATAAAAAACAAAAATCACTCATCCGAGATTACAAACGATTTTAAAAGTTCCTGGTTGATGCGTATCAATGTAAATGGTCATTACCTTCCATTTTATTAAAACAGATGTTCACTTGTTAATTATTAAGATCATCATCGGTTTTAAGATATTATTATGGCATACGATTTTTTTCGTGCCGTATTACGGCAATAATGTTGCTTGAATTTGGTTGCGAATGTGCGCTCATATAATACGCACACACATAGTACATGTAGTATTATGGCCAATAGGAAGGGGCTTTGGTGGAGCGTTTTTCATCATTAGAACGGCGTATTGGATATATTCAAAATTTATATCGTGCTCGAGAAACTGTTACAAATCAGATAAATGCTTTGGTGTTAGGTGCTATAGGTGGGTTTTCATTGGATATGTTTACGCTTCTCATGGCGCTATCATTTGTTTTAGGACTCTTTGTGGATATCCATACAGGTTATTTTGGCTGATAATATTGGGCACAGGAAGACATTTATCATAGGTATGCTTTGTGTTGCGATGGCACGAATACTTTTGTTAATCTCAAGTCCAATGAATTTTCAGATCAGTTTGTTATTTTTATTGTTATAGCAAATGCTATTTTATTAAGTTGCGGTAACACCATATTATCAGGGACTTATGAATCTTATATTTATGGTATGTTAGAAAGGTTACAACCTGATTATGTAAGATCAACATTTAAGTTAACAGGGATATCACAATTACAAAAATTTGGAGCTTATCTTCTCTTATTTATACCATCTATAATTATAACTGTGGCGCTTATTTTAGCGATTTTATTCATTAAGTTATTTGAGTCTTTGTGTTCTCCCTCATTATTTCTTTATAGTTTTTATGGTATGCAATTATTCCAGAAAAAAGTCTCAACTTGGATAGTAAAAAAATATAGAATAAAACTTTCAAGTTAAGGTTGTCTTTGCATTGATACCTTTTATCTTTTTATTTGTTTTGTATCAAATGACAATCATTCATGTTAATGCATATACATTAGTATCTACGGTGGCGAGTAGCTTCACTTCATTCTATTAAAGACTTCTGAATTTTTAATGCATCTTTTTGCCTCATTTAGTTTTTTTTAATCGGGTACGCTGCTGTTAAAGCGCGAATTGGTAATCTGCTTGTGGAAAAAATACCTTTTGAAAGAGAGTGTTTTATACGCTTCCTGCTGCGGCAGCTTTTTTAGCTTTTTTGTTGGATTTTAATGCTTAGTATAGGGGAATTTGTATCCCTTTTTCTATTTGGAATATTTTTTAGGTTGCTGTACTCTACAGCGCAGGAATTAGTGATGAGTTATATTTTGGAGCATCTTCTTAATAATTTCAGAAAGACAATACTTAGCGTTGCTAGGACTTTTTCAGTAGGAGGATATGCTATTTTTTCGGGGATCTTGTTTTGGAAAGACTTAGGTGTTCCTAACCTTTCATTTATTTTTTTCTCAACTGATATTTTATCGTGCATTTTCGTTGTTTGACAATATTATTACAACGCCGGTATATGAAAGTCTCCGCGTTTGCGTTTCATGTTTAAGCTATATTACCAAGAAATTGAGCGAAGATATTATATTTGACAATGATAAGAGGATAATATGTAAAATCCAATGTAATGGTCAAAAATACAATTTTACTACTGATAAGCTTGGTGAGATTGTTTCAGCCATTGTCGGTGATAAAGTAGCGGTTGGTTGGGTAAATGGAGTGATGATAGATAATAATGAAGTGAAGTAAGCAATTAGAAACGGTTAATTCTGGTGACGATGTTCTTATCATTAAACCGATGCTAAAGTGGATAGTTTAGTTATCTTGTAATTTTATAATTTTAGCGAAACTTATAGTTAGTTATTTTAAAAGTTTGATACTCTTCAAAATAATATTAGATTGTATAATAATTACCAATCAGCAGATATTTCGATCACATCTACAAAGTTGCTAAGATTCAGTATCTAGATTAATATAAAAATATACAAAAAAGGGATTTTCCATAAGATTGGTGCATATGAAAAAAATAAGAAAGCTGTATGAAAAAATACAAGCTAAATTCATCGATATCAATCTTTTACGAGATAAAGGTAAATTTCTTTGAAAGAAAATAAAAAAACTGCCCCTCATTAATTTTTAGATATGTAGATAAATATGAAATAAATATCGAAGTTTAAATTTTTTATTTCTTGTTCTTGGCTTGAAATCTTGAGATTGACCAACATAAAGCGCATCAGCATAACCATTTTTTATAAAAAAGAAATTATAATTCATGATAATAAGTATTGCGTATATTTTTCATCGTGTTTGGGATAATGTTTTTTTCATGAAAAAATGAATTTTTAAAAACTAAAGAGCTTGTAATACAAGCAAAATTAATTGTTACTCGTCTCAACAAAGAGCGTTGTTGAGGATATTTTACCCTATTTGGTAAAATTTTTGCCATCAAAGTTTTTCTGTGAATTATTCTGATTTACTCCATACTTAAACTGCCGTTTTGTAAGATGATCGATAATTTTCAGAGCAGGATAATGGGCAAAATCTGGCAAAAAAGAATGCGCTTTATAAAGGTACGTTTAAAAATTCTATTTCCTCACTTTCATTTAGGTATCCTTCGTGTTAAAAAATAACAATAAAATCAAAGTTTTAATTATAAAAAAGAGATTAATAAGCGCGGTAGAATGATAAATTTTCTTCCTTATTGTTTAAGTGTTTTGCGTGCTGTAGATCGTGATCGTTATATATCGGTTTTATTTGCACCTAAAGAAAAACGTAGAGCTCTAGCCGCTCTTTATGTTTTTAATGCTGAAATTTCTCGTATTCGAGAAAGTGTAAGTGATCCCTTCATAGGTGAAATGAGATTACGTTGGTGGTATGATGCTATTGCTAATGACAAAATGCACAACAACATAAGTCATCCGGTCTTGAATGATTTATTTGCAGCAATTTCCTCTTTCAATTTATCTAAAACGACTTTTTTACATTATTGTGAAACTCAGATTTTAGATCTGTATCGTGAGCCAATAGAAACTATTCATGATCTAGAAATTTATTGGGAGAAAACGGAAAGTATAATTCTACAGCTTTCTTGCCAGGTATTAGATTCTGACGCTGCGAAAAAATTTACAGATGCTTGTAAACATGGAGGAATTACTCAAGGATTAAGCAGCGTATTGCGTCTTTTGTCATTCATGAGAGCACGATACCAATATTATTTTCCTATTGATATGTTAAAAGCCATAGGCGTGGGTAAGGAAGAGTTAGAGTTTGATCGTATTAGTAATGAACAAAAACGTCACATTATTGATGCTATGGTAGCTTTATCACGAGATCATTATAGGAAGTTTTATGAATATTCTGTCACTTTACCTAAAACGCTTAAATTAGCATTTCTTCCATTGGCTATTATGCCAGCTTCTCTTCAAAAATCCGCACGATTAGGACCCGCAGTTTTTCAAGAAAGAGCCACTTTACCGCTACTTCGTCGTTATTGGCTGATGACAAAGACAGCAATGAGCAAAAACTTCCCCAAAATATTATAAAGATAATGGCAATAAAATCATTGGAAATGTGAAAGTATTTTTTAAAATAAAAATAATATTGTGAGCAAAATTTATTTTGCGTTATTCAGAAATAATGCTGATAAATTGGTAAAGATGATCCCGAAGTTGCGAAAAATTAAATTTGTTACATTGGTTATATTGATAGTTTAGTTTTATATATTCTTTTATGCTAGATTTTATCTTGTGCAGTGCATGGATAAATGATTTAAAAAATGCAAATATAATATTAAAATTATAAATCAAGCAATTTATGAGCTGTAAAAAAATTTGCAAGTATATATCAATAATGCAGATAAATAACTGTAAGCATAGTTACGTGTCATAAAGTCAGTTTAAAGAAAAAAATTTTGCGTAGATAAAATTTTTAAATTTATATAAAAGATTGTTTTTAAAATTTCGTATTTTTGCTAATTTATGAGTTTGCAAATAAAAATTTTATAAAAACACTTTCTGCTTCACATTAGCAAAAACAATTCATTTTGCAATAAGTGAAGCAGTAATTATAGATTTATTAAATATGTAATCAAAATAAATTGTAATATTATTTACTGAAAACTATCAAATATCTGATTATAGTTATCGTAATTTACTTTAAAAGGATGCTCTTTATTTGCAGCTTCTATCATTTCTAATTTCAAATCTTCTTTTATCATTATATTTATACTGTTGCGTACAGAAGGTTCAATAGTATTAGCAGATATATTTTCAGGTATAATGACTTCCTTTATTTGATAAATGATACGACTTTTCATTTCTGGACCTTTTATTATGCCGTAATGATTTTTAGGTCCAGAAAATAATGCTTTAATACCCTCAGTCCCAAGGATTTCAGATGAGTCTTCGCGTCGCAAAGCTGGTGTTGTTTGTTGTGTAAAACCAAGCTCGTGAGCCAGTGAAGAAAAACTTTTTCCTTTAGCGAGCTGTTTGAGAGCAGCTTCAGCTTTTTCATTAAGAAGACGTTGAAACTCTTCACTTTTCCATTGTATAATAGCATCTTGTTCTACTTCTTCAAGCGTTCTATCGCGAGCTGGAATAATTTTATCTATCTTATACCAAAGATATCCGCCTCCTTGAAGGGGAAGTGAATCGAAATTAGATTCTTCATTTGCTTGGTAAATAGAAGTCAGAAAAATGTCCTTTTGAGGTAAATCTGTGAAAACTGTACCTTCAATTGTTTGCCCTGATTTATCAAGGGTAATTGTGCGTAAAGGTAAATTATATTGGTCAGCAAGCTCTTTGAGAGAAGCACCTTCAAAACGAGCATTTTCAATGTTTGTATAATTATTACGCATATAATCTGCGGCATACGTTTGAGCAAGTATTTGTTGGATGTCTTTTTTTGCGTTTTCAAAGGAAATTTGGCTTTGCGGTGTAATATGCGTAACACGAATAATTATAGGTCCTTGTAAATCGTTGATTACAGCACTGATTTGTCCTTGTTTAAGTTTAAAAATTTCAGATGCCAAATAATGAGGAAGTTCACTTTTGGAAAAAGGACCTTTTTGTATATTATGCACAGCCTTTTTTTCAGTTTTAACTAAATCATCAAAGCTTAGTCCATTGGCTATTTTTTTCGCAGCTTCATCTGCAGCTTCACGTGTTGGGAATAGCAACTCTTCAATTGTACGCTTTTCAGGAGTAATAAAACGCGAAGAGTTTTGTGTATAATAAGCTTTAGCTTCTTCTATTGAGATATCATCTGGTTTTACAAGTTCAGCAGGTTCCATGGATAAGAAAGAAACGGTCCGATATTCTGGAGCACGGAATTCACTTTTATGATTCTTAAACCACTTTTGTAATATTTCCTGATTTGGGAGAGAAATTGCCTCTTTTTCTTTGAGCTCAATAATAAAATAATTGGCGATACGAGATTCTCCTTGATAAAAGGCAAGTGCTTTATAAAAAAGATCTGGAGCTTTCATATCAGCTAGTGAAGCTGAAAGGATTTGATTGCGTTTTTCTTTTTTAATGTAATAATCGATGTAGCTATTTTCATTGATACGTAATTGTTGAAGGTAGCTAAAAAACAAGTCTTTACTAAAGCTTCCATTTTCTTGAAACATATCATCACCGCTAATGGCACGAGCTACTGCGTTTTTTGAAAGATTAATTTTCATTTTGCGTGCTTGTTCATCGAGCAAAATGTTCTGTTGTAACTGATTGAAAACAAAAGAAGGTATTTTGTATTGCTGCATTTCATATGGCATAAACATCCGTCCAAGACGATAAGCAAGCGCCAAATGTGCACTTTGATCTAATAATGCAAGATAGTAATCATCGACTGTTGCTGTAGATTTTCCAGAAGTTATAAGATCTCTTTCACTTGTTGTACTTAATTGAGGTATACCCCATAAAAGGATAAAGCATAAGAGCAAAATTGCAAGAAAAGTCTTAGAAATCCAAGAGTTTGTGGCATTTTTTATGATGTCAAGCATCGTTTAATTGCTCCTATTTGTTGGTATAATTATCGCCAAATGAAAATAGAATTTGCAATAAAGATGTATAAGATGCAAGTCTTTAAGACTTGCTTTCATTTTTTTATTTGATATTTAAGAAAAAAACTGTTGTGATATTTTTGAGGCGAGAGCATGTCTTCTAATATTAAGCCGTTGATTGCTGGAAATTGGAAAATGGAGGGAACTGGTGAATCTCTTGGAGAGTTGCGCGCTATTGCCGCCGGTATTAGTTCTGATTTGGGTCATTTATTGGAAGCTCTTATTTGTGTTCCAGCAACGCTTTTATCTCGTGCTTTTGATACACTGAATAACGAAAGTCTTCTTTTAGGTGGGCAAAATTGTCATTTTAAAGACAGCGGTCCTTATACTGGAGATGTCTCATCTTTTATGCTTAAAGATGCAGGAGCAAGTCATGTTATTGTCGGACATTCCGAACGTCGCATAGTATATCACGAAAATAATGCAATAGTTTGCGCTAAAGTGCAAGCTGCATGGCGAGCGGGTCTTGTAGCTCTTGTTTGTATTGGTGAAACATTAGAAGAGCGCAGAGATCATAAAATGTTGGATGTGCTCACGAAACAGCTTGAAGAGTCGTTGCCCGATGGAGCAACAGCCAAAAATGTGGTTGTTGCTTATGAACCTGTGTGGGCTATAGGTACAGGGAAAGCAGCGACTTCAACTGATATAGCAGAGGTTCATGATTTTATTCGTCATAAGGTGCGTGCTCGTTTTGGTAATGAAGGATGTCAGATGCGTTTGCTTTATGGTGGGTCAGTAAAAGCATCTAATGCATTTGAAATTTTGAGCACTGCTCATGTTAACGGCGCCTTAGTAGGGCAAGCAAGCTTAAAAGCAAGTGATTTTTTAAATATTTGTGATGTTTATCGCAAATTATAACGAAAAAAACGTTTTTTTCTTGGATTATATGCAGTTTATGTGTAAAAATAACTGTATAGTTATTTAAAGAGCAGGATTTATGCAAACAGTACTCATTGTTATTCATTTTTTGGTTGTTATTGCTTTGGTTGGTGTTATCTTACTTCAACCTTCAGAAGGTGGTGGACTTAGTGCTAGTAATGGTTCAGGACTTATGAAGACGCGTGGTACTAGAAATCCTTTAACACGTTTAACCGCTATTCTGGCGTTTTGTTTTTTTGCAATATCCATTGGGCTTATTGTCGTTGGGAATATCTCTGGTCCCGGCTCTGATATCTTTAATCACATTCCAACCAATTCGGAAACTGTACCGTTAAATAATAATTCTCGTCCTTCCATTCTTGAACAGCTTGGTGGGAAGGTAATTCCTGAGAAACAATTCACGAATCCTGTAGAAGAAAGCCCGGTTCCGCAGTTGCTTGAAAAGCCATCTGATATATCTAATAATGGAGATACAAAGTAGCTTTCAGGGTAGCATCGGTTTGAAAAGGTGATTTTTCACCTTTTTTATTTTTATGAAATAAATATTTTTTGCATTTTTTACTGGAAAAGTCAGAAAAAAATGCTTATCACCATAAGCCCATGGCACGTTATATTTTTATTACTGGTGGTGTGGTTTCTTCCCTTGGAAAAGGCATCGCAGCAGCGTCATTGGCTGCATTATTACAGGCTCGCGGATATCGTGTACGGCTCCGCAAGCTTGATCCTTATTTAAATATTGATCCAGGCACTATGTCACCTTATCAACATGGTGAGGTTTTTGTAACTGACGATGGTGCAGAAACAGATCTTGATCTTGGACATTACGAGCGTTTTACTGGACTCTCTGCAAATAATCAGGATAATATTACTACAGGACGTATCTATCGTAATATTATTGAGCGAGAGCGACGTGGTGATTATTTAGGGGCAACAGTTCAAGTTATTCCTCATGTTACAGATGAAATTAAGAAATTCATTACTGCGGGAAATGAAGAGTTTGATTTTGTTTTGTGCGAGATAGGTGGAACAGTTGGAGATATTGAGGCAATGCCTTTTCTTGAAGCAATTCGTCAACTTAAAAACGAGTTGCCAAGATATTGTGTCGTTTATGTACATCTTACATTAATGCCTTACATTTATTCAGCTGGTGAATTAAAAACTAAACCGACGCAGCATTCTGTTAAAGAGTTGCAGTCAATTGGTATTGCTCCTGATATTTTATTGGTGCGTGCAGATCGTCCTATTCCAGAAACAGAGCGGCGCAAATTATCTCTTTTTTGTAATGTCCGTCAAAGCTCAGTTATCCAAGCATTAGATATGCCTACAATTTATGATGTTCTTTTAGCATATCATAAAGAAGGTTTAGATTTCGAAGTTCTTTCTGCTTTTGGAATTGAAACAGCGCCTCAACCAAACATGGGTCGTTGGAAAGATATTGTACAGCGGATTCATCACCCTGAAGGAGAGGTGGTCATTGCAGTTGTTGGAAAATATACAGGTTTAAAAGATGCGTATAAATCTCTTACAGAAGCAATTATGCATGGTGGATTAGCCAATAAAGTGAAAGTTAATATTGAATGGATTGATGCTGAGGTTTTTGAAAGAGAAGATCCTGTTCCTTATTTACAAAAAGTCCATGGAGTTTTAGTGCCTGGTGCCTTTGGCGTGCGTGGTGCAGAAGGTAAAATTAAAGCGATTCGATTTGCAAGAGAACGAAAAGTTCCTTTTTTAGGTATTTGTTTTGGAATGCAATTGGCTTGTATAGAAGCTGCACGCAATATTGCACATATTGAGAACGCTTCATCTAGTGAGTTTTGCCAGGTAGAGACAAAGAATCCCGTTGTAGGTTTAATGACAGAATGGATCAAAGGCGATGTTTTTGAGAAACGTACCAAATGTGGAAATCTCGGTGGGACAATGCGTCTTGGTTCTTTTCCAGCTGAGTTAATGGAAGGTAGTCATATTGCCAAAATTTATGGGATGACAATGATTCACGAGCGGCATCGTCATCGTTATGAGGTGAATATTGATTATAAAGATACGTTAGAACAGTGTGGTTTAATCTTTTCTGGTATGTCTCCAGACGGTATTTTGCCAGAAGCGATAGAATATGCGGACCATCCATGGTTTATAGGCGTTCAATATCATCCAGAATTGAAGTCACGTCCATTTGATCCACATCCACTTTTTTCTTCTTTTATTGAAGCTACTTTGGAACAAAGTAGATTAGTTTAATTCGTAAATTTTTATTTGCTTTTGAGGAATAAAATGTTTCAACCAAATGCCATTGTAAAAGTTGGGAATGTTGTTTTTGCAAATGAAGCGCCTCTTTCCTTAATTGCAGGTCCATGTCAGATGGAAAGTCGAGATCATGCTTTTGAAATGGCTGGTCGAATAAAGACAATTGCAGATGACGTTGGTATTAGGTTTATTTATAAATCCAGTTACGATAAAGCTAATCGAACATCTCTTAATGCTGCACGTGGTATCGGCCTCGAAAAAGCGATAGATATTTTCTCTGATTTAAAAAAAGAATTTGGTTGTCCAGTTTTAACCGATGTGCATACAGAAGAGCAGTGTATTGCTGTTGCTTCAACGGTGGATATTTTACAAATACCAGCTTTTTTATGCCGTCAAACAGATCTTTTAGTAGCAGCAGCTAAAACAAAATGTGTTATCAATATTAAAAAAGGTCAATTTTTGGCGCCATGGGATATGGAGAATGTATTAAAAAAAGTTACTCAAAGTGGTAATCCTAATGTTATGCTTTGTGAGCGGGGCACATCATTTGGTTATAATCGACTTATTTCTGATATGCGTTCATTGCCTGTTTTGCGTTCATTTGGAGCTCCTGTAATTTTTGATGCAACGCATTCTGTTCAAGAGCCAGGGGGATATGGTAATTCATCTGGTGGACAACGTCAATTTGTTGAAACTTTAGCACGTGCGGCTGTTTCTGTTGGGGTTGCAGGTATTTTTTTAGAAACGCATCAAGATCCAGATAATGCGCCTTCTGATGGACCTAATATGATTAAAATTGATAATTTACAGAGATTACTTGAGACTTTAATGGAGTTTGACTCCTTATCGAAGAAGGTAAATTGAAGATACGATTATGAAGAATATTCCATCATTATGGAATTAAAAATGAACAAGAATATACGTTAGATGAGGAAAATTGTATGACTATCATTGTTGATATTATTGGGCGCGAAGTACTTGATAGTCGAGGTAATCCAACAGTAGAGGTTGATGTTTATTTGGAAAGTGGGGAAGTTGGCCGCGCTATTGTTCCTTCTGGAGCGTCAACGGGGGCACATGAAGCTGTCGAGCTTCGTGATGGTGGTACACGTTATCAAGGTAAAGGCGTTGAAAAAGCTGTTGCTGCGGTAAATGGAGAAATTCTTGAGGAACTTGGTGGGAGAGACGCAAGGAATCAAATAGCTATTGATCAAGCAATGATTGCTTTAGATGGAACGCCAAACAAAGAACGTCTTGGAGCTAATGCTATTTTAGGTGTTTCATTGGCTGTTGCTAAAGCGGCAGCAGAATCGCTGCGTTTACCTTTGTACCGTTATATTGGCGGTACCCAAGCGCATATTCTTCCAACACCAATGATGAATATTATTAATGGTGGTGTCCATGCTGATAACTTAATTGATTTTCAAGAGTTTATGATTATTCCTGTGGGGGCGCCTACATTAAAAGAAGCTGTGCGTTATGGTGCTGAGGTTTTTCATACATTAAAAAAACGCCTAAAGGATAAAGGTTATAACACGAATGTTGGTGACGAAGGTGGTTTTGCACCTCAATTGAAAAGTGCTGAACAAGCAATTGATTTTATTATGGAATCTATAATTGCGTGTGGGTATAAGCCAGGTGAGCAAATTGCTATTGGTTTAGATTGTGCTTCAACAGAGTTTTATAAAAATGGGTCATATTTTTATGATGGTGAAGGGAAGTGCCGTGATATTCAAGAGCAAGTGGATTATTTAACTCAACTTGTTAAAACTTATCCAATTATTACGATTGAAGATGGGATGGCTGAGGATGATTGGGAAGGTTGGAAGCTACTCACTGATTCAATTGGCAAAAGATGTCAGCTTGTTGGTGACGATTTGTTTGTAACAAACTCAGCGCGTTTGCGAGATGGTATCAAAATGGGCGTTGCCAATTCTATTCTTATTAAAGTTAATCAAATTGGGACTTTAAGTGAAACGCTTGATGCTATAGACACAGCTCATAAAGCAGGTTATACCGCTGTAATATCTCATCGTTCAGGTGAAACGGAAGATACTTTTATTGCTGATCTTGCGGTTGCAGCGAATTGTGGGCAAATTAAAACTGGCTCACTTGCACGCTCAGATAGATTAGCAAAATATAATCAGCTCATTCGCATTGAAGAAATGCTAGGAGAACAGGCGCATTATATTGGTCATTTTTATCGTTAATGTTTATAAAGATGAGGTACTAATTTTTATTATTATTATTCAATTATCTCATAAATGTTTTTGGCAAAAGTTGTATAGGGGATACAAATGAAAGGCATAATTCTTAATCAAGAACAAGGAATTTATTTAGTTTCTGGTAATGATGGCAAGCGTTATAAGTTTTCGCTTATGGATTGGTCAGGAAAAGTTCCACCAAAAGTTGGCGATGCCGTTGATTTTGTATGTAATGATGATGTTATTAGTTCTATTTTTCCAATATTGGAAAATAAACAGTCTGAGCATTCAAAAGTAGCACTTCTTTTTGTTTGTTTCTTTTTTGGGCTACTGGGCATTCACCGTTTTATGGTTGGTAAAGTTGGGACAGGCGTTTTAATGCTTATTTTCTCCTTGACAGGTATTGGGTTGGTCGTTAGTGGAGTTTGGATGTTTATTGATCTTGTGCTTATTGCGACAGGAGAGTTTTCTAAAAAAAAATAGAAATAAAATCATAAGTGAAAAGAATTGGTAGTTTAAATTATCGTTTCTATATTATGTAAACGATCGTTTTATAGGTGGTGAAAATGAGAGGCGTAATTATTAGTCAAGATCAGGGCATTTATCTCATTTCGGGTGATGATGGTAAGCGTTATCAATTTGCAACTTGGGATTGGTTAGGAAAAAAGCCACCTAGGATTGGTGATACTGTTGATTTTGTGTATGAGGGGGATACTGTCACTTCTGTATTTCCAATATTATTTCAACATTCAGAACAATCAAGAATATTGATTGCGCTGGTTTGCTGGTTTGCTGGTATATTTGGTGTTCACCGCTTTATGGTTGGTAAAATTGGCACAGGTATTTTAATGCTTCTTTTATCTTTATCAGTTTTTGGATTAGTCATTAGTGGAATTTGGGCTATTATTGATTTTATATTCATTGTGGCTGGAAGATTTTCAGATAAAAATGGACATAGAATATAAGTTTATAAATTAAAGTGATTGGTTAATTTAACAGTTTTAGCAATAATCATAAATGCAATTTTATAGATAATAGATAATAAACTGAAGATTATTATTAAGAATATCCTTTTATACATATTGAATTATAATAATGATGTGTATGTCATTTCTTCATAGTTTAATCGGTTAGGAAAAGTTTTTCTGATGATTTGTGATGTCTCTGATTTTGCGTGTGATCGTGTTAGTTCATAAATTTATTTTGCTCTTAAAATCATAAAAGTGATAGAAGTGGTACTTATGTTCTTTTTTTGAATTTTTAGTATATTTTTTATCCATAACTTTTTATTTTTGTAAGATTAGAACAGGCACTTTAATGCTTGTTTTTTTTATTCGTTTTCAGGTAAATAATTTTGTTTTTAATAAAATTTTCTAGTTTTATCGTGAAATTAAAGAGAAAAAAACAGTTGTTTGGGTATTTATGTTGGGTAAGGAGATATTAATAAAAGGTATGCATATTTTATGCAAATTATTAAAAAAAAATGTGCTATCTTATGTGGACAAAGCAGAAACGTAGATCGGCTAAAGTGCGCTTTATATTACCTCTTATAACAGTTGGGGTTTTAAGTTATTTTGGTTATCACATTTATCATGGTGAGTATGGATTGTTTTCACGTAGTGAAGTCAACCGGCATATTATTGAATTAGAAGAAGAGCTTCATAAAGCAAAAAATGAACGTATGTTCATGGAAAGGCGTATTTTTCTTTTACGCGATGGGCATATTGAAAAGGATATGCTTGATGAATATATCAGAAAAAATCTAAATTTTTCTAAGCCCAATGAATTAACAGTTTTAAATTCTCTCTCTGGTATTAAAAATGAATAAAAATTGCCTAATTTAAACTGTCTAATTTAAAATATGTCCTACAGTGTCATTTGAATTTGGTGATAATGCTTGTAACTTTTGTTCGTAGAGGTTATTCCTGAGTAATCATAGAAGGGAGTTTAATATGGCAGAACAGCTGAAAAAAAATTCTGCATCGGTAGCTTATCCTGCATTATCAAATGCTACAAAAGTAGCGCAAGCCGCTAATTTTACAAAAAAAGAGGAAATTGACGCTTACCGTGAAATGCTTTTGATACGTCGTTTTGAAGAAAAAGCGGGACAGCTTTATGGGATGGGATTAATAGGAGGTTTTTGTCACCTTTATATAGGACAAGAAGCTGTTGTCGTTGGAACTTTGATGGCTACAAAAGAGGGGGATCAGATTATAACATCTTATCGTGATCATGGTCATATGTTGGCAGTAGGCATGAGCCCACGTGGTGTAATGGCGGAGTTAACAGGGCGCCAAGGAGGTTTTTCAAAAGGGAAAGGTGGCTCAATGCACATGTTTTCCAAAGAAAAACATTTTTATGGTGGACATGGTATTGTTGGTGCGCAAGTTCCAATTGGTTCAGGTTTAGCATTTTCGAATCAATATCTTGGTAAAGATAATGTAACATTGGTTTATTTTGGTGACGGTGCTGCAAATCAGGGGCAAGTTTACGAAAGTTTTAATATGGCTTCGCTTTGGAAACTTCCTGTTGTTTATATTATTGAAAATAATCAATATGCTATGGGAACGTCAGTTGCACGCGCATCTGCGGAAACAGATTTTTCTCGTCGAGGTATTTCTTTTGAAATTCCAGGTATCGTTGTTGATGGTATGGATGTTCGTGTAGTAAAGGGAGCTGCTGATGAAGCAATTTCTTGGGCGCGTTCAGGTAAGGGACCGATTATTCTTGATATGCAAACTTATCGGTATCGAGGGCATTCCATGTCTGATCCAGCAAAATATCGATCAAAAGAAGAAGTTCAAAAAGTAAAAGAGGAACATGATCCAATCGATCAGGTCAAGAATCGTATCCTAAAACAGAGTTGGGCAAGCGAAGACGATTTAAAGTCTATTGATAAAGAGGTACGTGCAATCGTGGCTGATGCAGTAGAGTTTGCTCAAAATGATCCAGAGCCAGATGTTTCTGAGCTCTACACAGATGTTATAGTTTGATGCGAGAGGAGCGAATATGTCTATTAATGTTTTGATGCCAGCACTTTCGCCAACGATGGAAGAAGGTAAATTATCTAAATGGCTCAAAAAAGAAGGTGATAAAGTTAATTCTGGTGATGTGATTGCTGAGATTGAAACAGATAAAGCAATGATGGAAGTAGAAGCTGTTGATGAGGGTATTATTGGTAAAATCTTGGTGCCTGAAGGTTCTGAAGGCGTGAAGGTTAATAGCGTTATTGCTATATTATTAGAAGAAGGTGAAAGTGCTAAAAATATTTCGCAAGCTGCTGATTCTGTAAATAATCATCAAAAATCTGGAAAAGAATCTTTCTCTTCTCCTTCATTTATACCTACACCTCCTGATTTTGATGTTATGGCTGATCCTGATATCCCTGTGGGGACACAAATGGTTTCAATGACTGTTCGTGAGGCCCTTAATCAGGCTATGGCTGAAGAAATGCGACGCGATGAAATGGTCTTTTTGATGGGGGAAGAAGTCGCAGAATATCAAGGCGCTTATAAAGTGAGCCAAGGTTTGTTAGAAGAATTTGGTGCGCGCCGGGTTGTCGATACGCCAATTACAGAACAGGGTTTTGCAGGGTTAGCCGTTGGTGCTGCATTTGGGGGGTTACGTCCTATTGTTGAATTTATGACATTTAATTTTGCTATGCAGGCGATTGATCAAATTATAAATTCTGCAGCGAAAACGCGTTATATGTCTGGTGGACAAATGTCTGCCCCTATGGTTTTTCGTGGTCCTAATGGTGCAGCTGCACGTGTTGGTGCTCAGCATTCTCAATGTTATGCTTCTTGGTATAGCCATATTCCAGGTCTTAAAGTTGTTATGCCCTATAGCGCCGCAGATGCAAAAGGTTTGCTTAAGGCTGCTATTCGTGATGATAATCCTGTTATTTTTCTTGAAAATGAAATTTTATATGGTCATCAGTTTGAAGTTCCCCAAATAGACGATTTTGTTTTGCCTATTGGTAAGGCACGCATTCATAAACCAGGCAAAGATGTTACAATTGTGGCATGGGGAATTGGAGTGCATTATGCTGTTCAAACGTTGCCGGAAATTGAAAAGCTTGGTATTGATGCAGAGTTGATCGATTTACGGACTATTAGACCGATGGATCTTCCGACAATTATTGCTTCAGTTAAAAAGACAGGTCGTTTGGTAACAATAGAGGAAGGATATCCCCAATCATCTGTTGGAACCGAAATAGCAACACGAGTTATGCAGCAGGCTTTTGATTATCTTGATGCGCCAGTCGCTACAATTGCTAGTAAAGATGTTCCTATGCCTTATGCCGCTAATCTTGAAAAATTGACTTTACCTAGCACTGCTGAAATTCTTGAAGCCGTTAAGGCTGTAACTTATAAAGCGTAACGGAGGAAAGCACTATGCCCATTAAAATTAAGATGCCTGCGCTTTCTCCTACGATGGAAGAAGGGAATTTGTTGAAATGGAATGTTAAGGAAGGAGATAAGGTTTCTCCTGGAGATGTTATCGCTGAGATTGAAACAGATAAAGCAACAATGGAAGTAGAGTCTGTAGATGAGGGAACGGTTGCTAAAATTGTTGTTCCTGTTGGAACACAGGGAGTGAAGGTTAATACCTTAATTGCTGTTTTAGCAGAGGAAGGCGAAGATGTAGCTGAAGCTGCAAAAATAGCAGAAGAAAAGTCTGCTTCGTCTACTGCCGAAAAATTAGATAATATGCAACAGACCGATTCTAAAGCAGTAACACAGGGATCTCATTTATCATCACATCAGAATCAGCGACCAATTCAACAAGATGGAAAAGCTATGCGTTTTTTTGCTTCTCCTTTAGCGAGACGGTTAGCAGCTCAAGCAGGTCTTGACTTATCGCTTGTTTCTGGTAGCGGTCCGCACGGACGTATTATTCAGCGTGATATAGAAAAAGCCATGAGTGGTGATGTTTTGAAAGCTTCTTCTTCATCACAAATTGCACAGAAGATGGCTACAGATTCTTCTGATAGGCAGGTACTGAAGCTTTTTAAAGAGGATGAATATACATTTATACCTCATAATAATATGCGTACAACAATTGCAAGACGTTTAGTTGAATCAAAACAAAAAGTTCCGCATTTTTACGTAACAGTAGATTGTGAACTCGATTCGTTGTTGGCGTTACGTGCGCAATTAAATGCTGCTGCTCCGATGATGAAGATGCAGGAGGAATCTATACCTGCTTATAAAATTTCAGTGAATGATATGGTTATTAAGGCTGTGGCACTTTCTTTAAAAACTGTTCCTGATGCTAATGTGTCATGGCTTGAAGAAGGGATGCTTCATCACAAACATTGTGACATTGGAGTCGCTGTTTCTGTTCCGAATGGGCTGATTACGCCAATTATCCGCCATGCAGAAAAGAAATCTCTGTCGGTAATCTCAAATGAGATGAAAGATTTTGTAAAGCGTGCACGTGAACGTAAGCTAAAAATGGAGGAATATCAGGGAGGTACAACGGCTATCTCAAATATGGGAATGTATGGTGTAAAGAGCTTTTCTGCTATTATTAATCCACCACATGCAACAATTTTTGCAATTGGTGCGGGTGAACAACGTGCTGTTGTTAAAAAGGGTGCATTAACCGTTGCAACAGTCATGTCGGTCACACTTTCTGTGGATCATCGTGCTGTTGATGGCGCGTTAGCAGCAGAGCTTGCTCAAACCTTTAAGAAAATGATTGAAAATCCATTGGCAATGTTGATTTGAGCATTTTAAAAGTGTTTCACATAATTGTGTGTGATGATAGTGGTGTGTTAGTACAATAAAAGCGGATTTAAAGAGCTTAAATGGCAATGTCGTTACCTTTTCTGATTTGGTAAAAGCATTTATATGAAGCTTAATTAAACGAGAGAGATTAGAAGATTGGTTTTGCGTTTTCTCTTTATCTCAAGCTTGAGAAAGCCTATATCCGTTTTTTATATGTCCATGGAGGAATGACTGTGGCAAATCTTTATGATGTAATTGTAATTGGCTCGGGCCCTGGCGGATATGTAACGGCAATTCGTGCAGCACAGTGTGGTCTTAAAACTGCAATTGTTGAACGTGAGCACTTAGGTGGAATTTGTTTAAACTGGGGTTGTATTCCAACAAAAGCTCTTTTACGCTCAGCAGAAATAAAGCATTTTTCTGAACATGCAGAAAATTATGGTTTGAAGTTGAACGGCTCAGTTGAAGCAAATATCAAGGATGTCGTAGCACGTTCGCGCGGAGTTTCTGCACGTTTAAATGCTGGTGTTGGTTTTTTGATGAAAAAAAATAAAATCGATATCATTTGGGGAGAAGCAAAGCTTACTAAAGCAGCTAAAGGAAATCAGCCGGCAGAAATTATGGTTTCTCCATCCTCTAAACCGATTATGCAACCACAAAACCCAGTACCTAAGGGAACATTGGGAGAAGGGGCATATCAAGCAAAGTACATAATTATTGCAACAGGTGCACGTCCTCGTTATCTGCCTAACATTGAGCCAGATGAAAAGCTGGTTTGGACCTATTTTCAGGCTATGATTCCAAGCTCGATGCCAAAATCACTTTTGGTAATGGGTTCTGGAGCAATTGGCATTGAATTTGCTTCTTTTTATCATGATATGGGAGCGGAGGTAACAGTTGTTGAAATGATGCCTCATATCATGCCAGCTGAAGATGCTGAAATTTCAACATTTGCTCGAAAACAGTTGGAAAAAAAAGGTATCCATATTTTTACGGAAGCAAAGGTTACAAAGATTCAAAAATCTTCTGATTCTATTACCGCGCATATTGACATTAAAGGTGATATACAAAAAATCACAGCTGATCGATTGATTTCGGCTGTTGGAGTTCAGGGTAATATTGAAAATCTTGGATTAGAAACTTTAAATATAAAGACTGATCGTGGATGTATTGTAACTGATGAGTGGAGTTGGACAGGTGTGGAAGGTATTTATGCTATTGGTGACGTTGCCGGTCCTCCCATGTTGGCACATAAAGCGGAAGAAGAAGGTGTGATATGCATTGAACGTCTTGCCGGATTAAAAAATGTTCATCCACTTGATAAGAAAAAAATTCCAGGATGTACATATTGTACACCGCAAGTTGCTTCTGTAGGACTTTCAGAAAAGGCTGCAAAAGATGCAGGTTATGATATCCGTGTTGGTCGTTATTTCTTTTCAGCTAATGGAAAGGCTATCGCTTTAGGGGAAGATCAAGGGTTAGTTAAAACCATTTTTGATAAAAAAACGGGACAACTTCTCGGTGCGCATATGGTAGGGGCAGAAGTCACTGAGCTAATTCAGGGTTTTGTTATTGCTATAAATCTTGAAACAACTGAAGAAGAGTTGATGCATACTGTCTTTCCACATCCAACATTATCGGAAATGATGAAGGAAAGTGTATTGGACGCTTATGGTCAGGTTTTGAATGCTTAATGACTGCATTGCATGAAAAATCTTGTTTTTAGATTTGCATTAAAGCTCCATATCTACGAGACAGAGGCTTAAATGGTTACGGTTGTTGATAGAGTCACGAATAAGAGGTTGCGTCATCCTGAAAAAGCGCATCGTCCAGATACAATTATTCAGAAAAAACCTGATTGGATTCGTGTAAAAGCACCAACGTCAAAAGTGTATAAGGAAACACACGGTATTGTACGCGCCAATAAACTAGTGACGGTGTGTGAAGAGGCAGGTTGTCCAAATATTGGTGAATGCTGGAGCCAGCGGCATGCTAGTTTTATGATTTTGGGTGAAATATGTACACGAGCTTGTGCTTTTTGTAACGTTGCGACGGGTGTTCCTCTTGCAGTTGATGATGATGAGCCAGAACGTGTGGCGGATGCCGTCGCACAGATGAAATTAAAGCATGTTGTGATTACATCTGTTGATCGCGACGATCTTTCTGATGGTGGAGCACGACATTTTGCAAAAGTTATTTATGCCATTCGTCGGAAAGCTACTCAAACAACAATTGAAGTTCTAACACCTGATTTTCGACATAAGGATGGTGCTTTAGAGATTGTTGTAGATGCTAAACCTGATGTTTTTAATCATAATTTGGAAACAGTACCCTCTAAATATTTAAAGGTACGTCCAGGAGCGCGCTATTTTCATTCAATTCGGTTGTTACAGCGTGTTAAAGAACTTGATCCGACGATTTTCACAAAATCAGGAATTATGGTTGGCCTTGGAGAAGAACGAAATGAAGTTCTGCAATTGATGGATGATTTACGTTCTGCTGATGTTGACTTTATGACAATTGGACAGTATTTGCAGCCTACACGAAAGCACCATCCGGTTATTCGTTTTGTACCTCCTGAAGAATTTGAATCTTTTGCTAAAATTGGTAAAGTGAAAGGCTTTTTGCATATGGCTTCCAACCCTTTAACGCGTTCATCTCATCATGCAGGAGATGACTTTAAAATTTTACAAAAAGCGCGTGATGAAAAATTTTCTTTACAGAGATAACTATGCCAACTTTTACAACACATCGGCAAATGGCCTATAGTGTCCACGAAATGTTTGATCTTGTTTCAGATGTTGAACGTTATCCTGAATTTTTACCGATGTGTGAGGCACTGACGATACGTTCTCGGAAGAAGCATGAGGACAAAACATTGCTTCTCGCGGATATGACGGTTGGTTATAAAATTATTCGAGAAACTTTTACGACACAAGTCTTTCTTCAACCGAAAAAAAGTCTCATAGAAGTTAAATATATTGATGGTCCATTCAAATATCTTGAAAATCGCTGGGCATTTCATCATGTCGAAAATAAAAATGCATGCAATGTAGAATTTTTTATCGATTATGAATTTAAAAACAAAATGCTTGGGTTAATGATGGGTTCAATGTTTGATGTTGCATTTCACAAGTTTACCGATGCTTTTGAAATGCGTGCTCATCAAATTTATGGTTCTCTAAGAGTCTAGTTTATTAATTAATTGCGTTGCATAAAAAGTTTTAAATTTTATAAATTATGATTGTAAAATATGAAATCTAGATATGCAGAGTGTTATTTAAGAGATTCTAAGATCATTTTGAACGCGTTTTTAACGGTTGCATAGCGAATAGCATTGCGATCAAGACTTTCGAAGTGCATTTTTGTGTGTAGAGTTTTACGATTTTTGTGAGCAACTGCGAAGTGCACAAGTCCAACAGGTTTACTGGGGCATGCTCCTCCAGGTCCTGCGATGCCAGTGACAGAGACTGCAATTTCAGCTTTTGAATGTTTTAATCCACCCTCAGCCATTGCAATAGCCACTTCTTTTGAAACTGCGCCATGTATTTTTATAAGTTCAGAACATACGCCAACAAGACGCACTTTAGATTCATTTGAATAAACAACAAATCCACAATCAAAAACGTCAGATGATCCTGGAATATTGGTGAGATTTGCGGCAATAAGCCCTCCTGTACAAGATTCAACAGTTGTTAAAAGAAAACCTTTTTTACGACAAGCAGCAAGGACTGCATGTGCCTGTTTTTCACAAAAATATGTCATTCAGAAATGCCTCTTGAATAAAGGACAGTAGCAGTTGCAAGAGCAGCAATACCTTCTCCACGACCGATAAATCCAAGCTGTTCATTTGTTGTTGCTTTTATAGAGATTCGATCTGGCGAAATTGCAAGTATATTCATAAGGTTTGTCATCATTGTATGACGATAGGGACTAATCTTAGGATTTTCAGCTATTAGTGTGATGTCAACATTGGTAATCCGTCCATCAGCTTGTTTTATAATATCAAGAGCATGACGTAGAAAGATCTCTGACGGCGCATCTTTCCATTGAGGATCAGAAGGGGGGAAATGTGTACCAATATCTCCTATACCTCGGGTAGCAAGAAGAGCATCTGTTAATGCATGAAGAGCGACATCTGCATCTGAATGTCCGCTCAATTTTTTATGAAAAGGAATTTTTATACCGCACAGCGTAACGAAAGCTCCTTCCTCAAAAGAGTGAACATCATAACCATTGCCTGTGCGGATATCGGGAAATATTTGCATTTTTTTTGAGAGGTATAAATGTGCTGTTTTAAAATCTTCGTTCCATGTAATTTTTATATTGTTAGGGTCTCCAAGAATGGTACGCATAGGAATACCAAACCACTCGGCAATTGCTGAATCATCAGTAAAGTTATCTTTGTAGGACTCTTTCGCTTTTTCATGAGCCGCTAAAATACGTTTAAATGAAAAACACTGTGGAGTTTGTGCGCTGTAAAGATGAGTGCGCGGGATTGTTTCTACAATATGGTGTTCTTGATTCACACGTTTAAGAGTATCAGAGACAGCAAGAACAGGAATAACACCTTCTTGGTGATTGATGGTAGCATGAATTGTTTCAAGGAGTTTATTTTCTATAAAAGGGCGCGCACCGTCATGGATATGGACATATTCGGGGTTAATATTTTTAAGTGCGTGTAGCCCGCATAAAGTGGATGCTTGACGTGTTTTTCCTCCTTCAACAATAATGAGCTGTTCTTTTAAATTACCTAGAGCTTGTTCACAAATTTGATTATCTTCTGGATGAATAACTAAGACGATTGTTGTAATTGCTGGATGCTGTAAAAAACAACGTACGGTATGACAAATAACCGGCTCTTGTCCTAAAAGTCGATATTGCTTTGGAGTTTTTTGCAAAGATCTTGCTCGTTCACCGCGTCCCGCGGCTAATATTATTGCTGCAATAGAAATACTAGGTCTCCTTTTGTATTATTTCAGCGAATTGTTTCTTGATCGTCAATTGTAAATTGATTTTGAAAGGATGATTTTTGCAAATCAGCAAGAGAGGTTACTGATAATACATCAAAAAAAGCGTTTAATGCTTTTTTTAGTGCGGTGTGTAAATTACAAAAACCTATCAATGGACAGTTAGATTCTGCATTATCAAAACATTCTGCCATGGAAAAGTTATCTTCTGTTACTTTTACAACATCTGCTATTGAAATTTCTTCTGCAGGTTTTGCCAATTTAATACCACCATTACGCCCTCGTACTGTTTTAACAAAACCAGCTTCAACGAGTGGTTGAAGAATTTTAAACAAAAAAAGTTCAGAAATAGCATATGCTTTTGCAATTTCTGGAACGTGATTTAGGGATTTTTGATTATCTGCGCAATACATGAGCATTCGGAGGGCGTAATTTGTTTGTTTTGTTAATCGCATTTTACCTCCTATATTCAGCACCACTTCATGAATGCACTTTATCTTAATTTTTACAATAATTTGTAAAATATAAAATTTAAAAAATATTTTGAGAAGTAGAGAAATTTTCTATTTATTAAACTGGTTGCATTTGTTTAAAATGGGGTTATTGATATTGTCAATTTTTATAGCAAGAGATTATATGGAGATTACAGAGTAGAATAACGTAAGCTAATCATGAATACAATATCCATGAAGGATCTCCGAAAAAAAAATAGAAAAACGTATAACAACGAACACTATCGTTTAAATAAGGTATACACCTTATTAGGTATAGCGATTATTGTTTTAGCATTGTTAACGGCTTCAATTTCGTTTATTATTCTTATTGGATTAACTCCTCTCGTCCCTAGTAGAGCTGTAACATTTATTCTTATTGGAGTTAATAGCGTTTGGGTTGTGGGACTTGTAATCATTGTTCTCTATGAGATGATTCCTATTATTCGCGCGTGGCGCTCAAAACGTGCTGGATCACGTTTGCATGTGCGCCTTATTTCATTATTTACACTTGTTGCGACGGTGCCAGCTGTTGCTGTAGCTCTTGTATCAGGTCCTGCACTTAATTTAGGGCTTGATAGGTGGTTTGATACGACAACACGACAAATTGTAGGTTCTTCTATCGATTTGGCAGATGCATATGCGGATGAAATGCTTCAAAATTTAAAAAATTTATCCTATACTATGGCATTTGCACTTGATAATAAAAAACTTTTAGAGCGCAATCCAGCTGAATACAGGATGCAATTAACACGCCATGCTGCAGGGCGTAATTTACGTGGGGCATTTTTGTTAAGTTCAAGCGGGACTGTTTTTATCTCGAGTGATCTTGGAGATGAGAATGAGTTGCCTATTCCCCCATCTAGTCTTATAGAACGAGCAACAAGAACAAGTCCTTTTTCTTTTCAACCAGGAGTTCATGATTATTTTGGTATTATTTTGAAGTTTACCAATATACCAAATACATTTTTGTATTTGGTTCGTGATGTTGATAAAGATGTTTTAGCTGCTTTACGTTTAACAGAGGTTAATACAGATCGTTATCGTGATCTTAATGAAAACCGTCTGCCAACGCAAATTGCATTCGGCATGCTCTATCTCTGTCTCTTTTTTAGTTTATTTTTATCCGCTATTTGGACTGGTATTGCAGTTGCTGAGCGCTTGGTGCGTCCTATTCGTCTTCTCATTAGTGCTGCTGATGATGTTGCTTCTGGAAATATGGATGTTTTTGTTCCGGTGCGCGCCAGGGATGGGGATATTGGACAATTATCAAAAACTTTCAATTACATGGTAAGTGAGCTAAAAAGCCGACGCAATGAATTAATTGCGGTTCGTGATCAAATTGATGAAAGACGGCGTTTTTCTGAAGCTGTTTTGTCTGGTGTGACAGCGGGTGTAGCTGGAATTGGTGATAATGGTGATATTACAATTATCAATCGGTCTATTGAAACAATGTTTGATATTAGTGCTGAACAAGTTATTGGACATAATCTTTTGTCATTAAGTGCTGAAATTTGGCAAGTTTTTAAGTTTGCACGCTTATCGGGTCGTAAAAATCATCGTGAGCAAGTTACCTTGAGTGTTGCAGGACAAGAGCGTGTTTGCAATGTGCAAATTACAATGGAAGAAAATGATGGGCATGGACAATCTTGGGTTTTAACGATTGATGATATTACAGACCTTGTAGAGGCTCAACGTTCATCAGCATGGGCAGATATTGCACGTCGCATTGCACACGAAATCAAAAATCCACTGACACCTATTCAATTATCTGCTGAACGTATTCGTAAACGTTACGATAAAGTTATTAAACAAGACAAGGAAGTTTTTGAGCGGTGTATTGAGACAATTATTCGGCAAGTTGGGGATATTGGGCGTATGGTTGATGAGTTTTCTTCTTTTGCACGTATGCCTAAACCGAGAATGCGTATTTTAGATATTCGAGAATTGTTACGTGAAGCATGTTTCTTGATAGAAGTTGCTCGACATGATATTTATTTTGAGCAAGACTTAGGAAATGTACCGCTTATAGGTGCATTTGATAATCGTCTTATTGTTCAGGCTTTTTGTAACGTCATCAAAAATGCAAGCGAATCTATTGATTCTGTAATGAGAGAAGAAAGTGTGCGCGGGCATATTTTGATTCGTTCTTACTATCAAGAAGGCTTTTTATTTGTGGATGTTGTTGATAACGGTAAAGGCTTGCCAAAAGAACAACGACAAAAAATATTAGAACCTTATATAACGACGCGAGAAAAAGGGACGGGGCTCGGATTAGCTATTGTACGAAAAATAATTGAAGATCATGGTGGTTATATGGAATTACATGATGCACCTAAAAATTTTTATGAAGGTCGTGGCGCGATGATCCGTTTAGTATTTTCATCGTCTGTGGCTGGGCAGAACGTTATTGCACAAGTTACAGATTATACAATAGGGGAATAAGATGGTATCAGATATTTTAATTATTGATGATGAAGCGGATATTCGTGAACTTGTTGCTGGTATTTTAGACGATGAAGGCTATGAAACACGCGTTGCATGTAACTCTGACGGAGCGTTAGCGCAAATTAATGAACGTGTTCCTAAGTTAATCTTTTTGGATGTTTGGTTACAGGGAAGTTCTCTTGATGGATTGGCATTACTTGATGAAATTAAGACGCGTTATCCTGCTCTTCCAGTGGTTATGATTTCTGGTCATGGTAATATTGAAACAGCTGTTTCTGCTATAAAACGAGGCGCATATGATTTTATTGAAAAACCTTTTAAAGCTGATAGGCTTGTATTGGTTGCTGAGCGAACACTTGAAAATTCAAAACTAAAACGTGAGCTTTTAGAATTGCGCAAGCATTCAAGTGAGATGCCAGAATTACTCGGTTCATCACATGCTATGAAACACTTGCGTCAAACCATAGAAAAAATAGCGCCGACTAATAGCCGCATTATGATTACTGGTCCTTCAGGTTCTGGTAAAGAGGTTGTGGCGCGTACTATTCATGCGCTTTCTACACGCTCAAATGGTCCATTTGTTGCAATAAATGCGGCAACGATTACTCCAGAGAGAATGGAAATCGAGTTATTTGGGAATGAAATGGAAGGAAAAGAACGTAAGATTGGTGCGTTAGAAGAAGCGCATGGAGGGACGTTATATCTTGATGAAATCGCTGATATGTCACGTGAGACACAAGGTAAAATTCTTCGGGTATTGACAAGTCAGACATTTGAAAGAGTTGGTGGTGTAAAGCGTGTTAAAGTAGATGTTCGTGTCATTTCTTCGACAGCTCAAAGTCTTGAAAGTCTTATTGCTAATGGATGCTTTAGAGAAGATCTATTCCATCGCCTATCGGTTGTTCCTATCACTGTTCCACCACTTGCTGCGCGTCGTGAAGATATTCCAGAGCTTGTACGCCATTTTATTAAAATAATATCTCAGCAAGTTGGTATTAAGCCACGTGAAATTAGTGATGATGTGATAGCTATTTTGCAAACACATGCTTGGCCAGGGAATGTAAGACAATTACGCAATAATATTGAACGTCTTCTCATTCTTGTGCGCGATGGTGATGATCCAATAACAGCAAAGTTGCTTCCCCCGGAAATGAGTGATTCTTTACCACGGCTTCAAATGGATGCAGATGAAAATATAATGGATTTACCGTTGCGTGAAGCGCGGGAGTTATTTGAAAAGAGATATTTAGTAGCGCAGATTGGACGTTTGGGTGGCAACATATCGCGCACAGCTGAATTTATAGGTATGGAGCGTTCAGCTTTACATCGTAAACTTAAGGCGCTTGGAGTTTCATAGATTATGCGTGTTATTATTTGCGGAGCAGGGCAGGTTGGTTATGGAATAGCAGAACGTCTTGCGGCTGAAAATCACGATGTTACCGTTATTGATATTGAAGCGAGATTGATTGAAAAAATTAGTGATACGTTAGATGTGAGAGGTTTTGTTGGTTATGGCTCACATCCTGAGGTGTTGTTAGCTGCAGGTGCGGATAAAGCTGATATGTTAATTGCAGTGACTTTGTTTGATGAAGTTAATATGGTGGCTTGTCAGGTGGCACACTCATTGTTTAATGTTCCAACAAAAATAGCACGTATTCGCTCACAATCTTATTTAAAGTCATATTATAAAATTCTTTTTTCTAGAGAAAATATTCCTATAGATATGGTTATATCACCAGAGATTGAAGTTGGTGAAATGGTTTTACGTCGTATTGCTTTACCTGGTGCAGTAGATGTTCTTTATTTTTGTAATGATGAAGTTGTTGCGTTAGCCTTAGAGTGTATGGAAGATTGTCCGGTTATTAATACGCCTTTGCGTCAATTAACAGAGCTTTTTCCAGATCTTCGTACAACGGTTACGGCTATAAAGCGTGGATCAGACTTATTTGTTGCGCATTCAAATACGCAATTGCTTGTTGGTGATGTCATTTATCTTGTTGTTGCTCGTGATCAAATGCGTCGTGCAGTTGGGCTTTTTGGTCAAAAAGAACAGGATACGCATCGCATGATTATTGCAGGGGGTGGTCATATTGGTCTTTATGTTGCACAGGCTATTGAGAAACGCTTAAATAAATCAAAATTGAAGATTATAGAATCGCAAAAAGAGAGAGCATTAATCATTGCTGATAAACTTGAGAAAGCGACGGTTTTATACGGCAATGTATTAGATCCTGTCATCCTTCAGGAAGCTAAAATTGGTCAGGCTGATTTGATGATTGCTTTGACCAATCAAGATCAAGTTAACCTTTTAAGCGCTATTATAGCTAAAAGGCTGGGATGCAAAGCGAATATGGTATTAATTAATAATGTTGCTTACCAGGATTTTAGTCGCGCGGTTGGTGTGGATGCATATCTTAATCCTCATAGTGTTACTATATCAAAAATTTTGCAACAAATGCGTCGTGGGCGTATTCGTGCAGTTCATTCAGTTTTTAATGGTCAGGCTGAGATTATTGAGGCTGAAGTGATGCAGACATCTTCCTTAGTTGGTAAGACATTGTCAGAGCTTAATTTATCAAATGGTCTGAGGATTGGTGCAATTTATCGTAATAAGACGATAATACAGCTTTCGGCAGATACACGTATTTTATCTGGTGATAGGATAGTGATTTTTGCTCTTGCTGATAGTGTTCGTGATGTTGAACAATTATTTCGAGTGAGTTTAGAATATTTTTAATATTTTTTCACGATATTTACATATTCGGTCGTGGTAATTAGTTAAGGTTAATGAGCAAGTTTTGCTTATTGTTAAATGGATATGGTAGAGAAAAACACTAAATTTCTTAAATTGTTATACAAAATAAATAATGTGTTTATTAATATTAAATTAAATGTTTTCGAATCAGCTTTATAGATTTGTTGGCTGAGTGTTTTAATTTTAGTTTTTTCCATATTATTTTGATAAAATATGAGTGAAATGGTTAATTATATACAAATGTTATCTAATGAAACGAGTTTATACAGATATAGACAAGTGTTGGTTTGTTAAAGTATTTTGTAAAAAGAAAGCATTTGTATTTTATTTGCCATTTTATAATCTATTATAAAGGTTATTGAGGATTGTGAAGTAGGCGCAAAATCATTTTTAAATGGCTAAAATCTCTATGCTATGTTTAAAAAATATTTTGTTTAAGAGAAAAATCCATTTTTTGAGGGGGGTTGAAATCTTTGGCAATGATGGTATTTCCTAACTAAACTTTATTTTTATAAAACAAAGGAAAAAATTTTATTATTGTTGAATTAAATAAAAAATTGAGTGCATTTTTGTCCATTTTTTGTGTTGTGTCATTTGCAAGCTTATATTTGTCGGAGCTTTACATGAACAAGAAGGTCAAAATCATTTAAAAATTTATCCGTTGGCAAATTTTCGTGTTCTCGGTGTTTATGATTTATTTAGGTACGATTGTCATTATTATTTTTAATCAATACAATTTTAATTTTGAGTGAATAATTTTGATTGTGGTTTGTGCAAGAAAGTCATGGTAGCTTAGGGATGCAGACGTTGAATGCGTAAAGAGCGATTATTATATTAATGGAAGTAAAAGTATGAGTGATTCAATGAAAACAGCATTAAGTCTTGTTCCTATGGTTGTTGAACAGACTAATCGTGGTGAGCGAGCTTATGATATTTTTTCTCGTCTTTTAAAAGAGAGAATCATTTTTATTAATGGCCCTATCGAAGATGGTATGGCGATGCTCGTTTGTGCGCAATTGCTTTTTTTGGAAGCAGAAAATCCTAAAAAAGAAATTAGTCTTTATATTAATTCGCCAGGAGGTGTTGTTACATCTGGTATGGCAATTTATGATACTATGCAATTTATTCGTCCTCCTGTCTCTACACTTTGTATGGGACAGGCTGCATCTATGGGATCATTACTGCTAACTGCTGGAGCAAAAGGTCATCGTTTTGCATTACCAAATGCACGTATTATGGTGCATCAGCCTTCAGGTGGTTTCCAGGGACAGGCTTCAGATATTGAACGGCATGCGCAAGATATCATAAAAATGAAGCAGCGTTTAAATGAAATTTATGTTCAACATACAGGTCAAGATTATGAGGTTATTGAGAGAACGCTTGATCGTGATCATTTTATGACAGCAGAAGAAGCGAAGCAGTTTGGCTTGGTTGATAATGTTATACAGTATCGTGCAGAAACTGAAAAAGAAGAAAAAGACTAACAATTTTTCAAAAAAAAAAGACTACTTTAAGTAAGGAATTTTGTAAAGATATCATAAACATAAAATAATAGAAGATATCTAAATTGTTATGATGCGCGATGTGTGTTTTTGTATGTATTTTGTAGTTTTATTATGAAAAGCTTCCTTAAAAAAACGAAGTCTTCATATATCGTGGTGAAAGGAAAGTAAAATGAGCAAAATTGGCAATAGCGGGAACGAATCAAAAAATACTCTCTATTGCTCGTTCTGCGGCAAAAGTCAGCATGAAGTGCGTAAGCTCATCGCGGGACCGACTGTATTCATCTGTGATGAATGTGTAGAGCTTTGCATGGATATTATTCGTGAAGAAAATAAATCTTCTGGGGTTAAGGCGCGTGATGGTGTTCCTACTCCACAGGAAATTATAACAGTTCTCGATGATTACGTGATTGGTCAGCGGCACGCAAAGCGTGTTCTTTCTGTTGCTGTCCATAATCATTATAAGCGACTTGCGCATCAGTCTAAGAGCAGTGATATAGAATTAGCGAAATCCAATATCCTTCTTGTTGGCCCAACGGGGTGTGGTAAAACTTATCTAGCGCAAACATTAGCGCGTATTATTGATGTCCCTTTTACTATGGCTGATGCGACTACATTGACTGAAGCAGGCTATGTTGGTGAAGATGTTGAAAACATTATTTTAAAACTTCTTCAAGCAGCTGATTACAATGTTGAACGTGCGCAGCGTGGTATTGTTTATATTGATGAAGTCGATAAGATTTCTCGTAAAGCAGAGAATCCATCTATTACAAGAGATGTTTCAGGAGAAGGTGTTCAGCAAGCATTGTTAAAAATCATGGAAGGAACAATCGCTTCTGTTCCGCCACAAGGTGGACGTAAACATCCGCAGCAAGAGTTTCTTCAGGTAGATACAACAAATATTTTATTTATTTGTGGAGGTGCATTTGCTGGTTTAGAACGTATTATCTCAGGACGTGGTGAGAGAACTTCTATCGGCTTTTCTGCTACTGTTAAGGCTCCTGACGAGCGCTGTGTAGGTGAAATTTTTCGTGATTTAGAACCTGAAGATCTTATCAAATTTGGTTTAATACCAGAGTTTATTGGCCGTCTTCCTATTGTAGCTACTTTAGAGGATTTGGATGTTAATGCGCTTGTTCAAATTTTGTCACAACCAAAAAATGCGTTGGTGAAGCAATATCAGCGCCTTTTTGAGATGGAAAATGTTGAACTGACGTTTCATGAAGATGCATTACGGGTTATTGCTAAGAAAGCTATTGAACGGAAAACTGGTGCACGTGGTTTACGTTCTATTATGGAGAAAATACTTCTTGAAACTATGTTTGAGTTACCAGCCCTTGAAGGTGTTCAAAAAGTGGTAATTTCAAGCGATGTTGTTGATGGGAAGGCACGTCCTCTTTATCTTTATTCAGAACGTGCTGAAGATAAGGAAAACGTATCAGCATAACATTATTTTATATGAAAAGTTGTAATAAATATCATTTAAGAGTGGATGTTTTTAGATATTATAGACATATAATACCAGTAATGCTTGTAGTTACCATTTTCATGTTATTGTGAAAGAGTAAATGGATTTATAAAGGCAGGCTTGTATAGTGGATGAATCATAGGCTCCAGAAAGGAGAGTTATGCAATATATTGATGAAAAGATGAGTGAGAGAAGAGAAGAACCTTACGCTGTTTTACCACTCCGTGATATTGTTGTTTTCCCGCATATGATTGTGCCGCTTTTTGTGGGGCGAGAAAAGTCAATTCGTGCTCTTGAAAGGGCGATGGAATCTGATAAGCAGATCTTGTTAGTTACGCAAAAAAATGCTTCTGATGATGATCCACAATCAGAAGATATTTATGATATTGGTACATTTGCCAATGTTCTTCAATTTTTAAAGCTTCCTGATGGCACGGTAAAAGTTTTGGTTGAAGGCACTGCGCGTGCAAAAATTAACCGATTTACTGAAAATGAAGATTACCATCAGGCTTTTGCAACTATTCCGGAAGAATTTCAAGAAGATGCTGTTGAGATTAAAGCTCTTTCTCGATCTGTGATTACCTATTTTGAAAATTATGTAAAACTTAATAAGAAAATTTCCCCTGAAGTTGTCAATGCAATTAGTCAAATTGATGATCCTTCTAAGCTTGCCGATACAATTGCTTCGCATTTGGTGATTAAGCTTGCTGAAAAACAAGAAATGTTGGCTTTGTTGCCTATACGTGACCGCCTTAAACGTATTCTTTCTTTTATGGAGGGAGAGATTTCTGTTTTGCAGGTTGAAAAACGTATCCGTTCACATGTTAAACGACAAATGGAAAAGAATCAGCGAGAATACTATCTCAATGAACAAATGAAGGCTATTCAGAAGGAATTAGGGGCGGGAGATGATAGTCGTGATGAATTGTCTGAGTTAGAAGAACGCATCACAAAAACTAAGCTTTCAAAAGAGGCACGTGAAAAAGCTACTGCAGAGCTGAAAAAACTTCGTAATATGTCCCCTATGTCTGCAGAAGCTACAGTTGTGCGTAATTATCTTGACTGGCTTTTAGCAATACCTTGGGGCAAAAAGTCAAAAATTAAAAATGATTTGAATTTTGCTGAAAAGATCATGGATAATGAGCATTTTGGCCTTGAGAAAGTTAAAGAACGGATTATTGAGTATTTAGCGGTACAAAGCCGGGCGTCAAAAATAAAAGGTCCTATTATTTGTTTGTTGGGGCCTCCTGGTGTTGGAAAAACATCTCTTGCACGTTCCATTGCGAAGGCTACTGGTCGTGAATATGTCCGTATATCATTAGGTGGAGTACGAGATGAAGCAGAAATTCGTGGACATCGTCGTACCTATATTGGGTCTATGCCCGGTAAAATTATTCAATCTATGAAAAAAGCAAAAAAATCTAATCCTCTCTTTTTGCTCGATGAAATTGATAAAATGGGGCAAGACTTCCGTGGAGATCCTTCATCAGCTTTACTAGAAGTGCTAGACCCTGAACAAAACGGTACTTTTATTGATCATTATTTAGAAGTAGAATACGATCTTTCTGACGTTATGTTTGTTGCAACTGCAAATACGCTCAATATCCCAGGACCGTTAATGGATCGAATGGAGATTATTCGTATTGCTGGTTACACAGAATGTGAAAAGATGGAAATTTTTAAACGACATCTTTTACCAAAGGCATTAAAAGATCATTGTTTATCTAAAAAAGAGTTTAGTGTTTCTGATGATGCAATAAAGTCTGTTATCCAATTTTATACACGTGAAGCAGGCGTCCGTAACCTTGAGCGTGAATTAATGAAAATGGCTCGTAAATCGGTGACTAAAATTTTTAAGACTCATCAAAAATCTGTAAAAATTACAAAAGATAATATTGGCGATTTTTTAGGCGTTAAACGTTACCGTTTTGGTCAAATTGAAGGTGAAAATCAGATCGGTGTCGTTACTGGGCTTGCATGGACTGAGGTTGGTGGAGAGCTGTTAACTATTGAGGGTGTTATGATGCCAGGCAAAGGCAAGATGACAGTTACTGGAAACTTGCGTGATATTATGAAAGAATCAATTTCTGCAGCGGCATCTTATGTGCGTTCTCGTGCTATTGATTTTGGTATTGAGCCACCGACTTTTGAAAAGCGCGACATTCATGTCCATGTTCCAGAAGGTGCTACACCGAAAGATGGTCCATCTGCCGGAATTGCAATGGTTACAGCAATTGTTTCGATATTAACAGGGATCGCTGTGCATAAGGATATTGCGATGACTGGAGAAATTACATTACGTGGGCGTGTCTTACCAATTGGCGGATTAAAAGAGAAGCTGCTTGCGGCACTTCGGGGAGGAATAAAAACAGTGCTTATTCCTGAAGAAAATGCAAAAGATTTGATAGATATCCCTGATGCTGTGAAAAATAATATGGAAATTATTCCGGTCAACCATGTAAGTGAAGTGCTTAAACATGCTTTAGTTCATTTTCCTGAGGCAATTGAATGGACAGAGCCTCCTGCAGTAACTACTGCGGTTAAAACAGAGAGTGACAACGAGGGAGTACAAATTGCTCATTGACAGTTTTAAACTGTATTTTAAAAAGCAGGAGAGGCTATTTTAGGGTTGTTGTTTTTTTTATATTGTGAAAAAAATGAAAAATTCCGTGAATAACTATGGTTTTTACTAAAAAAACAGTGTTTTGGATAAAAATAAGACTTCTGTTTGTTGTACTTTTAAATAAACTAACTAATGATCGGTTGGATTGTGTCGCCTAAAATATATAGGGAAAGGAAATGTTCAATGAATAAAAGTGAATTAGTTAACTCCATTGCTGAAAAGACGGGTATTTCGAAAGCGCAGTCCGGTTCTATGGTTGATGCTTTTCTTGCTTCTGTAACGGAAGCTTTGGCTTCTGGAGATGATGTTCGTCTTCCAGGCTTTGGTTCTTTTGAAGTTTCTCATCGTGCTGCCACAAAGGGGCGTAATCCTTCAACCGGCGCTGAAATTGAGATTCCTGCACGTTCAGTACCTAAATTCTCAGCAGGAAAAGGTCTTAAAGAAGCTGTTAATAAAAAATAACTTTAAGCTACATTAAAAAAAACCCGATTTTTTAATAAACGGGTTTTTTACGGGATGTTCTCTGTGTGTTTTTGCTGTAAATTTTTTAGTATGTCGCGGCTTTAAGCTTTTTATGAGAGTTTTTTTGAAAGTGTTTTAAAGTTTCTTATGAGCTGTGGGGCGAGTGTATTATTTTAGTTTTAAAATAATATTGCTCTGGAGATGAAGAATATAGATTGTAAGCAAGATTTTATTTTTACGACTCTGTCGCTATATGCTTTTTCTCATATGAGACTTGTAGGTAATTATTAGAATATTTGTTTGTGTGGTTATCTAATATATGCTGAATAAACTGTTATTCTCGCAGCGTACTTTGCATCGCTTAATTTTGAGGCTTAAAGCGCGTTGAAGTTTTTTTTAGGTTAGCTTTGCATGACATTAATATGCAGACTGTTATATATTGTGCAGGGTGCTTATTAATTGAAAATATTTTAGATAATCTTATAGAAATTTCAGAGTTCTTTTCATATAAGAAGCAGATTCATTTATTTTCAAAAAACAAGTGGTATTATTTATAAATCAAAAGTGTGATTAATTAGGCGCTGTTTTTTCATTTGTTAACCACTGAAAACAATCAGTGAGAGCTCTCAGCGTGATAGCTTGTTTTTTTTCCATTTTCTTTTCTTTGCTTGGTAAATGTTTTTTTGAATTACAAATAGAAGAAATTGGTGGAAAAAGTCCAAAATTGATATTCATTGGTTGAAACGATGATCGTTTTTCTGTTTCTTTAACTACGATATGACCGCTAGTAATATGACTTAAAAGAGCTCCAAATGCTGTAGTTGTTGGTGGTAAAGGAAGATAGCTATGATTATACTCAGCGACGGCAAAACGCCCAGCGAGTAGTCCTATTGCGGATGATTCTACATAACCTTCACATCCTGTAATTTGTCCAGCAAAACGCAATTTAGGTTTTTGTTTTAAACGAAGGTTTTTATCAAGAATTAGTGGTGAGTTAAGATAGGTATTGCGGTGCAATCCGCCAAGTCGTGCAAATTCAGCTTTTTCAAGACCAGGAATCATTCTAAAAATGCGAATTTGTTCACCATATTTCAGTTTTGTTTGAAAACCTACCATATTATATAGGGTTCCAAGTTTATTGTCTTGACGCAATTGAACGACAGCATAAGCTTTAATTTTAGGGTTATGGGCATTTGTTAACCCCATAGGTTTCATCGGCCCATGTCTTAGAGTTTCGAGTCCTCGTTCGGCCATAATTTCGATTGGCAAACATCCATCAAAATAGGGGACTTTTTCAAAGTCTCGGAATTCTACTTTTTCTGCATTTTTTAATGCTTGAACAAATGCTTCATATTGTTCTTTATTAAGAGGACAGTTAATGTAATCTTTTCCTGTTCCTTCAGGACCAATTTTATCATAGCGTGATTGATACCAACAGATGTCCATATTGATACTATCAGTATAGATAATAGGTGCTATAGCATCAAAAAAGGAAAGTGCTTCTGTCCCAGTTATTTCTTGTATTGTTTGAGCGAGTGCAGATGAGGTAAGGGGTCCTGTTGCAATAATCGTATGATGCCAATCTTCAGGAATTTTTTGAATTTCTTCGCGCTTTATAGTTATCAGAGGATGATTTTCAAGTGTGGTTGTCACGGTTTTTGAAAATTCATCACGATCAACAGCAAGTGCACTTCCAGCCGGTACTTTATTAGCATCTGCAGCCATCATAATCAGGGATTTTGCTAATCGCATTTCTGCATGTAAAAGTCCTACAGCATTTGTTGATGCATCATCTGAACGGAATGAATTGGAACAAACAAGTTCTGCAAGTTTATCTGTTTTATGGGCGTCGCTTTGTTTTTGCGGTCGCATTTCATGTAAAATAACAGGAATTCCTGATTGTGCAATTTGCCAACTTGCTTCACTTCCCGCAAGTCCGCCGCCGATGATATGAATTGGGGTATTAAATTTGTTTGCCATAATCTGCTTTTAACGAAAATTATTTAGCCTGAAAAGCATAGATTTTGTTTTTTAATTTTTTAAGAAAGATTTATATTGAGATTTTTAAATATATTTGTTTGCTTTTTTTTATAAATTAATGGTATAGAAACGCCTCTTACATAAAAGATTGCTAGCTTGTAAAATTGAGCGGATGTGGCGAAATTGGTAGACGCACCAGATTTAGGTTCTGGCGGGAGACCGTGGGGGTTCGAGTCCCTCCATCCGCACCACAAAGGAATTTTTTTATATTATGGGTTTCTGTATGTTTTGAAATCTGTATTATAGTGTCTTAACACTTAAGTGTTGAGAATATCATGATTGTTAGAGTGGGGTTGTCCCTCTCCTTTTAAAGTATGAAGGTTGTTTGATGCAGGTTACCGAGACGCTTAATGAAGGACTGAAGCGCGAAATTAAGATCGTGGTTCCGGCGAGAGATTTAGAAGAGAAATTGAATGAGCGGTTGAATGATACCAAGGATAAAGTTAGGATTAATGGCTTTCGTCCTGGTAAGGTTCCTGCTGGACACTTGCGTAAAATGTACGGCAAGTCTTTCATGGCAGAAATTCTTAATGAGATTATTAGCGATGCTCCTCGTTCTATTTTAGCTGACCGTAATGAACGTTCAGCGATGCAGCCGCAGATCGATATAGATGAAAATGAAAAGATTCTGGATGGTAAAGACGATTTTGTTTTCAGCTTAAAATATGAGGTTTTGCCAAATTTTGGAATTAAAGATTTCGAACATATTGAAATTATTCGTGAAATTGCAATAATTCCTGAAGAAGAAATAGATGAACAGATCAAACGTGTTCTTTCTTCTACGCGTAATTATTCTTTGAAAGATGCTGCTGCCGAAGAAGGTGATCGGATTACGATAGATTATCTAGGAAAAATTGAAAATGCTCCATTTGAAGGAGGAGCAGATAATGATTCTCAACTAATTCTAGGTTCAAAGCAATTTATTCCTGGGTTTGAGGAGCAGTTAATAGGTGTAAAAGCAGGTGATAAAAAGACAATTTCTGTTAAATTTCCAGATGATTATAGTGCCGCGCATTTAGCTGGTAAAGATGCGGAGTTTGATATTACTGTTAAAGCTGTTTCTAAGCCAGATGAATTGAAAATTGATGATGAAGCCGCTAAAAAACTTGGCTTAGAATCTTTGGACCGTTTGCGAGAAGTTATTCGTGGACAAATTGAAAGTCAGTATGGTTCAGTGACACGTCAAAAGATTAAGCGTCAAATTCTTGATGCTTTGGATGCTGATTATACTTTTGAGGTTCCTGAGGGGCTTTTAGAAATCGAATTTAACAACATCTGGACCCAGATTAATAACGACTTAAAAAAGGTTGGTAAAAGTTTTGAGGATGAAGGTGTCACAGAAGAGCAGGCACGGGAAGAGTACCGTATGCTTGCGCAGCGTCGTGTTCGTCTTGGTCTAGTTCTTTCTGAAATTGGAATGAAGGTTGGCGTTCAAGTAAGTGATGATGAGCTCCAGGCAGCAGTTTTTGATCAGATTAGACAGTATCCTGGACAAGAGAAAGAAATTATGGATTTCTTTCGTAAAACACCAGAGGCGGTTGCAAATTTGCGTGCTCCAATTTTTGAAGAAAAGGTTATCGATCATTTATTAACAAGGATAAAAGTCACAGATAAAGAAGTTACGGTTGAAGAATTGATGAAAGAGTCTGATGAATCAGATTTGATTGTAGAGAAATCTACAAAGAAAAAATCTACAGTAAAAGAGAAAGGCGCGGAAAAAACTCCAGTTAAAAAGAAGTTGCCTAAAAAAAGTTAATGTTTATCCCAATAAAAATAAGCCCGATTTTATCGGGCTTTTTGTGTTAGATTATATTCTAGACTTGCACTTGTTGCGTTTTTAGATTAGCCATCGGATATATTTTTTTAATATTGGTAGTGGATTGGCAATGGAAATCATTGATACGCGTGTTTCTGATTCTAAGCGTTTTATTTCTGGAACTACAGGTGATTGGGAAGTCATCATTGGCATGGAGGTTCATGCGCAAATCATATCAGATTCAAAGCTTTTTTCGGGGGCATCAACGAAATTTGGAGCTGAACAAAATAGTAATGTTTCTTTTATTGATGCTGCTATGCCGGGCATGCTACCTGTTATTAATCGAGAATGTGTACGCCAAGCTGTTCGTACTGGTTTAGGATTAAAGGCTAACATTAATCTGAGATCTGTTTTCGATCGTAAAAATTATTTTTATCCAGATTTACCACAGGGATATCAAATTTCACAATTTCAATATCCGATTGTAGGTGAAGGAAAGGTTATTATATCTGTTGGTCCAGATTCAAATGGTCAATTTGAAGATATTGAAATTGGAATTGAAAGATTACATCTTGAGCAAGATGCTGGAAAATTATTACATGATCAACACCCAACTATGTCTTTTGTAGATCTTAATCGTTCTGGTGTTGCTCTTATGGAGATTGTATCAAAACCGGATATGCGTTCGTCGGATGAAGCCAAAGCTTATATGACAAAGTTACGTACAATTGTCCGCTATTTGGGTACCTGTGATGGCAATATGGATGAAGGATCTATGCGCGCAGACGTTAATGTATCGGTCCGCCGTCCTGGTGAAAAATTTGGTACGCGCTGCGAGATTAAGAATGTTAATTCTATTAAATTTATTGGTCAGGCAATTGATTATGAGGCACGTCGTCAAATCGCGATTTTAGAAGATGGTGGTGTAATAGATCAAGAGACGAGACTTTTTGATGCTGTTAAAGGAGAAACACGGTCTATGCGCTCAAAGGAAGAAGCGCATGATTATCGTTATTTTCCTGATCCAGATCTTTTACCATTAGAATTTGATCAGGCGTTTGTGGATGCATTGGCCGCGGAGTTGCCGGAATTACCTGATGAACGCAAAGCGCGTTTTGTCAATGATATGGGTTTAACAGTGTATGATGCATCTGTTCTTGTAACAGAAAAAGCTATTGCTGATTATTTTGAAGAAGTGGCGTGTGGGCGTGATGGAAAGATAGTTGCTAATTGGGTGATTAATGATCTTTTGGGTGCTTTAAATAAAGATAACCGTGAAATTAAAGAAACACCAATGACACCAAGCCAATTAGGGGATATTATTGATCTTATAAAAGAAGGAACTGTTTCTGGAAAAATTGCTAAAGATCTCTTTGAAATTATTTGGAATGAGGGTGGTGATCCACGTCAAGTTGTAGAAGAGCGCAATATGAGGCAGGTAACAGATACACAGGCTATTGAAAAAGCAGTCGATGAAATCCTTGCAAATAATTCTGATAAAGTTGAAAAAGCAAAACAAAAACCCGCTTTAGCTGGTTGGTTTGTTGGCCAAGTAATGAAAGCAACAAATGGTAAGGCAAATCCTCAAATTGTTAATGAATTGATTAAAGTGAAACTTGGCATAGATTAATCTTGTATGGAAAAAAATTATAATTATGTTATTTTCTTTTTTATAAAAATATAAATTAAAAGTTTTTATTAAGAAAAATAATTTCCCAGTTTTTTGATATTTTTTTTCAATTTTAGGCTTTACGATAGGTTTATTTTATAAATATTCTAAGAAACGGAATATAAGATGGTTGGTTTTTTAAGGCAAGTCTTTACGTGGTGGAATGGTAATACTATTAATACACGCTTCTTTACCTGGTGGAAAGGTAAGCGTATAGGAGAAGATCAGTTTGGGAATGTTTATTATGAAGGGGGATACCATAAAGATGGTTATCCGCGTCGTTGGGTAATCTATAAAGATTATTCTGAAGCTTCTACTATTCCACCAGGGTGGCATGGTTGGATTCATCATCGTTGTGATATACCACCTACACAGGAAAAATACCAATCATATGAATGGGAGAAACCTCATATTGCAAATATGACAGGGACAAGTGCAGCTTATAGACCAAAGGGATCTATTGCTCACAGTGGTGAGCGTTCTTATGTTCGTGAAGATTATGATGCATGGTCGCCTAAAACATAAGGTATTTTTACTTAGCTGATGTATTTTTTTATGTTTTATAGACTATAATGGAAGCTATTTTTTAGATGCGATTGATTTGATGTTATGTTTTATTTTGTCTTGTCAAGCTTAAGGTATGTTGGTTTTATTTGTTCTATAGGAATAATGGCTTTATTTTTCGTTAATGAGGTGAAAGCTGATCGTATTAGCAATGGAATAGCTATTTTTTCAGGTCTTGATAAAATTAGTGGGCAGACTACGCGTTTTGAAGTTTCTCTTGGTGAGGTTTATCAGTACGGTGCTTTACAAGTTATGCCACGAGCGTGCTATACGAGTTCTAAAGACGAGCCAGCTCATACAACAGGTTTTGTTGAAGTTAATGAGATAACATTAGATAAAAAGGTACGGCGTATCTTTACAGGATGGATGTTTGCGGATAGTCCTGGTTTAAATGCAGTCGAGCATCCTATCTATGATGTGTGGTTAAAAGATTGCAAGTAAATTTTTCGTTTTGATAAGCTATATCAAATTTTATCTTTTTAAAGTATTTTTTAAATTATAAAAATATAATACTGAAATTAAATAATTACTTAATGTTATTATTGCTTTGTAAATAGGCAATCTGTTTTATGCTTATAATATTTTGTAGGTAATGATGTTCATTGTTAAGTTAGTAAACGATAAAATATGACTACTCCATGTAAGTGCATAAAAGAAGATAGTTTTTTTAAGTAAAAGTTTTGTTTTTTGTTTTGATAAAAAGTAAAATAAATAGTTTTGCAATAATATCTATGCTATTAATATAATAGATAATAGAATTTTTTTCTTTCTAGGTTATCATGGCACGGTAATTTTATGGATAAAATTATTGGTGTTTTGTATATATAGCTGATTTTACATAAAAAATGTTATTTTTGAGTTCAAATCGAAATAATATTATAAGTGTAACAATTTTTTATTTTCCAAACTGATACTGATATATTTATTTTATAAAAGGTATGAGATTTTTAATAATGAAAAATGCCAATTATCAATATAATAACAATCCTCTTTTGCCAAAAAAAACTAAAGAATCATTGTTAAATGTTCCATTTATTATAATCATTTTAATAGCATTTTGTTTTTGTGTGTATTTTATTCCGCAGTATTTTGTTTCTTATCCGCTTTATATAGAAAGCTTTAAATTTTTCTCATTTACACCTGCCTTATTCAAGGCTGATCCTTTGGCATTTTGTTATACTCTTGTTAGCTATTCATTTATGCATAGTAATTTTGAACATATTGCTATTAACATGATCTGGCTTTTGATTTTTGGTTCTCCTTTGGTTAATCATTTTTCTTATTTCCGTTTTTTAATTTTTTGGATATTAACAGCGGTTATTTCTGCGTTAACGTATTTTGTTTTTCATCAAAATAGTACAATGCCACTTGTTGGGGCATCGGGTGCAGTTTCTGGAATGATGGGGGCTGTCACACGTTATGGTTTTTCTTTTGTTCATTTTGATAATAATATGCAGAATAGGAAATGTTTTGGTCCTTTGTGGTCCGTTAAGAGGGCGCTTTGTTCAAGGACTGTACTTGTTTATATTCTTGTGTGGTTGATTAGCAATTTTATCATAGGTATTTCTTCTTTGTTTGAAGAGAATAATGTATCCATAGCATGGGAAGCACATATTGGCGGGCTTTTTTCTGGTTTTTTTTTAGTTGGTTTTTTTGATATTTCGCAGAGTAAAACAAAAATTAGGATCTAAGATATTTATGCGTTGCGTAAAGTGCTATCGTTGCTGCGTTTGAGACGTTTAATGATTTGATATCTCCAGGCATATCAAGACGCGCTAATGCACAAACGGTTTCGCGTGTTTTTTTACGTAACCCCTTTCCTTCTGCTCCCAAGACAAGAGCAATTTTTTGTCCGTTGAGCGCTGTTTCTAACGGTAAATAACCTTCTGAGTCGAGCCCAAGGCTGGTAAAACCTACTTCGTGGAGTTCTTTAAGCGCTTCGGCAAGGTTTTTTACGGTTATGTAATCAATCAGTTCCAAAGCTCCAGAAGCAGCTTTAGCAAGGGCACCATTTTCTTGAGGTGAATGGCGACCGGTTGTAATGATTGCTCCAACTTTAAATGCGACTGCAGAACGCATAATAGCGCCAACATTATGTGGATCGGTAATTTGATCCATGACAATAACAAGATCGGTATTTGTTAATTCAGATAAGTGGCGTGGTTTAAGAGGTTCGGTTTCTAAAACAACACCTTGATGAACTGCATCACCTCCAACAAGCGCATCAAGTTGTTTAGGTGAGCATAAAGTCATGAGACAGGGCAAATCCAATTCTGGTATATTTAATCGTTTTAAAGCATTTTGTGTGATATATAGGCATTTACAAACTCTTTTAGGGTTTTTTAAAGCTGCATAAACTGTGTGAATGCCATAAAGGTGTATTGTTTCTTTTTTTAAAGAGGAAAATGATTGTTTCAAATATGTCGCAGATGAAGACGATGAGTTTTTTATATCGCGATATCTGCGACGCAAACGAGCATAATGAGAATCTTTAGATATTTTTTTTTGCATGTCTTTTTATAGCTTGTTAACAATAAAAGTGGATAAAAAAATATAATTTTAAATTATTTTTTAAAAATTGCGTAAAATTGCATTTATCTTGTTGACAGATACGATACTAACCGTCATAACCGCTTCGCAGCCAGTATTTATCAAGTGATTAAATTTGGTTGTAGATGATATTTCATCGCGCAGTTTTGTTGATGTAATGGAGGGGTGCCCGAGTGGTTAAAGGGGGCGGACTGTAAATCCGTTGCGTATGCTACGTTGGTTCGAATCCAACCCCCTCCACCATACATCAAAAGGAGTTAATACGTGTGGTATGCGGGTATAGCTCAATGGTAGAGCAGCAGCCTTCCAAGCTGAATATGCGGGTTCGATTCCCGCTACCCGCTCCAGTAAGTTATTGAGGGCTGTGTGGGTAAGCTTGTTGGATGAAATGTTTTTGTCGTAAATTTGGCGGGGATTCATTCGCCCAACAGTTGTAATTTCCGGGTTTGTATATTATTCCGGGTAGTTTTGTTGTGTAGGTCTGTTTTTTTTGATACTTACAAGATAAGAGATTGACAGCGATGGCAAAGAGCAAATTTGAACGTACGAAACCGCACGTTAATATTGGTACGATTGGTCACGTTGACCATGGGAAAACTTCGTTAACAGCAGCGATTACGAAATATTTTGGAGAATTTAAAGCGTATGATCAAATTGATGCTGCGCCGGAAGAACGTGCGCGCGGGATTACCATTTCTACGGCGCATGTTGAATATGAAACAGAGAATCGACACTATGCACATGTTGATTGTCCGGGACACGCAGATTATGTGAAAAACATGATTACGGGAGCTGCGCAGATGGATGGAGCAATTTTGGTTGTTTCCGCAGCTGACGGTCCAATGCCTCAAACACGCGAACATATTTTGCTAGCACGTCAGGTTGGTGTTCCTGCGATTGTTGTATTTTTGAATAAGGTTGATCAAGTTGATGATGCTGAACTTTTGGAGCTTGTTGAGCTTGAAGTTCGTGAGCTTTTATCAAAGTATGATTTTCCAGGAGATGAAATACCGATTGTAAAAGGTTCAGCATTGGCAGCTCTTGAGGATACAGATAAAAGCATTGGTGAAGATGCAGTTCGTCTTTTGATGAGTGAGGTTGATAATTATATACCAACGCCGGAGCGTCCTGTTGATCAACCTTTCTTAATGCCGATTGAAGATGTTTTTTCCATTTCTGGTCGTGGGACAGTTGTTACTGGTCGTGTTGAACGCGGTGTTATCAAAGTTGGTGAAGAAATCGAAATTATCGGAATTCGTCCCACTTCTAAGACGACAGTTACAGGCGTTGAGATGTTCCGTAAGCTTTTGGATCAAGGGCAGGCGGGTGATAATATTGGTGCACTTCTTCGTGGTGTTGATCGTGAAGGGATTGAGCGTGGTCAAGTTTTGGCAAAGCCTGGTTCAGTTACTCCTCATACGAAGTTTAAAGCTGAAGCTTATATTTTAACAAAGGATGAAGGCGGTCGTCATACACCTTTTTTCACCAATTATCGCCCACAGTTTTATTTCCGTACTACGGATGTGACAGGTATCGTTTCTCTTCCAGAAGGGACTGAAATGGTTATGCCTGGTGATAACGTTGCCATGGATGTCTCTTTGATTGTTCCGATCGCAATGGAAGAAAAGCTTCGCTTTGCTATTCGTGAAGGTGGTCGTACTGTTGGTGCAGGTATTGTCTCTAAGATTATTGAGTAAATAATAATTGTTGAGGGTGTGTTTTAGAGTATTTAAAGAAAAGGGGTATAGCTCAGTTGGTAGAGCGGCGGTCTCCAAAACCGCAGGTCGCGGGTTCAAGCCCTGCTGCCCCTGCCAAAGATTGGTATAGAGTATGTTGACGAGAAGCTGGGATAGCAGCCTTCTTTGCTTTTTTTATGTGGGGCTTGTTTTTTTATATGTAAATCGTTATTGAATAACAGGACAAGGAAGCCATATGAAGTTGAAAAATATTTTTTTGCGTTTTCGTTATGTTTATTTTATTATATTATCACAATAAGGTAGAAAAGAATATAGTGTGACTAATGGCATTTAAAACCAATCCAATTACTTTTTTAAAACAGGTTTATGCAGAAACTGCTAAGGTGAAGTGGCCTACGCGTCAGGAGACGGTGGTTTCTACTATTATGGTTTTGCTAGTTGCTGCATTGGCTTCGGTATTCTTTTTTATCGTAGATCAGATTATGCATTTTGGTGTATGGTGGAGTATTGATCTTCTGAAGTATCTTTTTGGTTGATAGTACAGGGAATTGTGATTGTGGTTGCTCGTTGGTATATCGTTCAGGCGTATTCAAATTTTGAAAAGAAAGTGGCAGAAGCTATTAGAAAAGAAGCGAAGCAAAAAGGGTTCGATCATCTATTTGAAAAAATTCTTGTTCCAACAGAGCGTGTTGTTGAAGTTCGTCGTGGTCGTAAGATTGATACAGAGCGTAAATTTTTTCCTGGTTATGTTCTTATTCGTGCTGAATTGACAGACGAGGTATACCATCTTATTAAAAATACTCCTAAAGTGACAGGTTTTTTGGGGTCGGATTCACGTCCTGTCCCTATTTCTGATCAGGAAGCTGAGCAAATTCTTAAGCAGGTTCAGGAAGGGGTTGAATCTCCGAAATCTTCAGTGTTATTTGAGGTTGGTGAGCAAGTTCGTGTTGCTGATGGACCTTTTGTTTCATTTAATGGAATTGTGCAAGAGGTCGAAGAAGAACGTTCTCGTCTTAAGGTCGAGGTATTGATCTTTGGGCGTCCTACACCTGTTGATTTGGAATTTAGTCAGGTTGAGAAACTTTGATTATACTTGAAGTAAGTTAGTCGCTTTAAGTGATCAGTGGGAGGTGATTTTGGCTTTTGTCAGCTTTATGATCCGAACCACATAACTGCGGTAGGTAACTGGCAAGTTGCATTGTTAGTGTACTAGTTAAATTGAAGGCAGAATATTATGGCAAAAAAAAGTATAGGTCAGCTGAAATTGCAGGTTCCTGCAGGAGCAGCTACTCCATCTCCACCGATTGGTCCTGCTCTTGGTCAGCGTGGTATTAATATCATGGAATTTTGTAAAGCGTTTAATGCATCCACACAAGAGATGGAAAAGGGTTCTCCGATACCTGTGATTATCACTTATTATCAGGATAAATCTTTTACGTTTTCTTTAAAAACTCCTCCTGTGTCGTTTTTATTGAAAAAGGAAGCTAATTTAAAGTCTGGATCAAAAGAACCAGGGAAAGTTTCTGTAGGGAGCATTTCTCGTGATAAGATTCATTCTATTGCAGAAATAAAGATGAAAGATCTTAATGCAAATGACATTGAAGCAGCGATGCGTATGGTTGAAGGTTCTGCTCGCTCTATGGGCTTGAAAGTGGTGGGCTAACGTTATGGTAAAAGTAGCAAAAAGAATGAAAAATATTCGTAAAGGTATTGAGTTTAATGAACTTTATACTTTAACGGATGCTGTTTCTATGGTTAAAGAGCGTGCAGTTGCAAAGTTTGATGAAACAATAGAGGTTTCAATGAATTTAGGTGTTGATCCTCGTCATGCGGATCAAATGGTTCGAGGTGTTGCTCATTTGCCTAATGGAACCGGACGAAATGTTCGTGTTGCCGTTTTTGCACGTGGAGATAAAGCTAAGGAAGCTAAGGATGCCGGTGCAGATATTGTAGGGGCTGAAGACTTATTTGAGAGTATTAATAGTGGCGTGATTGATTTTGATCGTTGTATTGCAACGCCAGATATGATGCCTTTGGTTGGTCGTCTTGGCAAAATTCTTGGTCCACGTAGTTTGATGCCAAATCCCAAGGTTGGTACTGTAACGTTGGATGTTGCTAGTGCTGTAAGGGATTCTAAAGGTGGTGCTGTCGAGTTTCGTGTTGAAAAAGCTGGAATTGTGCATGCTGGTATAGGTAAGGCTTCTTTTGGGGTTGAGAAAATAGTAGAAAATATTAAAGCTTTTGCTAGTGCGGTTATTAAAGCTAAGCCGCAAGGTGCAAAAGGTGAATATATTAAGCGTGTTGCAGTTTCTTCGACAATGGGTGTTGGGATTAAAGTTGATCCCGTAACGATTCGTTCAGAATAGGTGTGGATTGAGTTTTTGATTTTGTTTTTTGTGTGAAAATATCAGAATTTTATTTAGGGTATCGATTTTTATCGGTATTTTATTATCTAGGCTTTATTGAGCTTAGGTTGTGCCGGAAAAAAATCCGGAATATCCTGTCCGAGATTGTGGGTGATACTATTTTCGTATCTTAATAAAAAAGGCCTGCATGAGACTGGGGTAAGAACTGTAAAGTTAAAAGACTTAAAAAGTTTGAGCCAAGGTTACCTTTGATCGCTGTGCGTGAAAAAGGGGACAGGATCCTCATCGATAGCATGAATATTTTATGCTATCAAAGGTAACCAACAGATTTATTTAATAAATCTGTTAAATGGAGAGAGACAGTGGATAGAGCGGAAAAACGCGAATTTGTTACATGGCTGAATGAGACTTTTAAGAAGTCTGGTTCTGTTATTGTTGCGCATTATTCTGGTTTGACAGTTTCACAGATGAACGATCTACGTTCAAAAATGAATGAAGCTGGTGGTGCCGTTAAAGTTGCTAAAAACCGTCTTGCTAAAATCGCTCTTCAGGGCACGGAATCTGAGTCAATAGTGAGTCTATTTAATGGACAGACTCTTATTGCTTATTCAGAAGATCCGGTTACAGCGCCAAAAGTTGCTGTTGATTTTGCAAAAAGTAATGATCGATTTGTCATTCTTGGCGGTTCGATGGGTGCAACGAATTTGAGTGTAGATGCTGTGAAGTCTTTAGCTTCATTGCCTTCATTAAATGAATTGCGAGCAAAACTTGTGGGTATGATTTCCACTCCTGCAACTCGTATTGCGCAGGTTGTTAGTGCACCTGCTGGTCAAGTTGCGCGTGTTATTGGTGCATACGCTCAGGAGGGGGAAGCTGTTTAAGGTTGTTTTGTATCCATTCTAATGGAAAGACTTTAATGCTTTTCTGTTTTTTTTTGAACAAATTTTAAATGATGGTTAAAACTTTTTAATTGAAGGAATTTTAAAAATGGCTGATCTAACGAAGATCGTAGAAGACCTTTCTAATTTAACTCTTTTGGAAGCTGCGGAACTTTCTAAGTTGCTTGAAGAAAAATGGGGAGTTTCCGCTGCGGCTCCTGTTGCAGTTGCTGCTGTTGGTGCTGCTGCTCCAGTAGTTGAAGAAAAGACAGAATTTGATGTTATCCTTGTTGAAGGTGGTGCTCAAAAGATTAATGTTATTAAAGAAGTTCGTGCTCTTACAGGGCTTGGTCTTAAAGAAGCTAAAGATCTTGTTGAAGGGGCGCCTAAGCCTATTAAAGAGGGTGCTTCTAAGGATGAAGCGGAAAAAATTAAATCTCAACTTGAAGCAGCTGGTGCTAAGGTTGAACTTAAATAAGTCCAAATTGATTGGCGAGCGTTTATGTTCGCCAATTTTTTTCTTTTTTTTAAAGAAAGAAGGAGATCAATGAAACTCTTTCCTCAATAATTTAGTAATTGTAGTGGATGTGGGTTTTATTTCTAGCATCTTTTATCATAGAGACCAAATTAAATGGTTCATGATTAATGAAATGCTTTGGTGATGCTCACTGTCGGGTATCAAGTGAACTGGTCTGCATGTGCAGGTTAATGATATAAAGCTTTTAAGGTTTAGTTTGCCTTGAAGAGTAAAGATCGAGGAGCGATGATGGCTCAGACCCAATCGATGACATCTCAATTCAATGGTCGTAAGCGCGTACGCAAATTTTTTGGTAAGATTCCTGAAGTGGCTGAGATGCCGAATCTTATTGAGGTTCAAAAAGCGTCATACGATCAGTTTCTGATGATTAAGGAACCGAAAGGTGGTCGTCCAAATGAAGGACTACAGGCTGTTTTTAAATCGGTATTTCCCATTTCGGATTTTTCCGGTACGGCTATGCTGGAATTTGTCGGCTATGAGTTTGATTCACCAAAATTTGATGTTGAAGAATGCCGTCAGCGTGATTTAACTTATGCGGCGCCATTAAAGGTGATATTACGCTTAATTGTTTTTGATGTGGATGAAGATACTGGTTCAAAGGATATTAAAGACATTAAGGAACAGGGTGTTTATATGGGCGATATGCCTTTAATGACAGCCAGTGGGACTTTTATCATTAATGGTACTGAGCGTGTTATTGTTTCACAAATGCATCGTTCTCCGGGTGTCTTTTTTGATCATGATAAAGGAAAATCGCATTCATCCGGAAAATTACTTTTTGCTGCACGTGTAATTCCATATCGTGGATCTTGGCTTGATATTGAGTTCGATGCTAAAGATATAATTTATGCTAGAATTGATAGACGACGGAAAATTCCAGTTACGAGTCTTTTGATGGCATTAGGTATGGATGCGTCAGACATTTTATCAACTTTTTATAATAAGATTGTTTATGAGCGAGATGGGGATGGTTGGCGTATTCCTTATTCGATTGAGCGTTTTAAGGGGGTAACGCTTGTTTCTGATCTTGTAGACGCAGATAGTGGTGAAGTGGTTGCAGAGGCTGGTAAGAAATTAACAGCTCGTGTCGCAAAATCTTTAGCCGAAAAAGGTCTTAAGGCTGTTAAAATTAGTGAAGATGATTTATTAGGATCTTATTTGGCAGAAGATATAGTTAATTATCAGACAGGTGAAATTTATCTTGAAGCTGGTGATGAAATTGACGAAAAAACATTAAAGATTTTGTCTGATGTGAATGCTGACCAAATTAATATCCTTGATATTGATCATATGAATGTTGGGGCGTATATTCGAAACACTTTAAAAGTGGATAAAAATGAAAGTCGGCAGGATGCGTTGTTTGATATTTATAGAGTAATGCGTCCAGGAGAACCGCCTACAATGGATACAGCGGAAGCTATGTTCCATTCGTTATTTTTTGATCCTGAGCGTTATGATCTTTCGGCTGTTGGACGTGTTAAAATGAATTTGCGTATGGATCTTGATTGTCCAGATACAGTGCGCATTTTACGCCAAGAAGACATTCTTGCAGTTGTAAAAATGTTAGTTGAGTTACGTGATGGTCGTGGTGAGATTGATGATATTGATAACCTTGGTAATCGTCGAGTTCGATCTGTTGGAGAATTAATGGAAAATCAGTATCGCATTGGTTTGCTCCGCATGGAGCGTGCGATAAAGGAGCGTATGTCATCAGTTGAAATTGATACGGTTATGCCGCAAGATTTAATTAATGCAAAACCCGCTGCTGCTGCTGTTCGTGAATTTTTTGGTTCTTCACAATTATCACAATTTATGGATCAAACTAATCCGTTGTCGGAAATTACTCATAAACGTCGTCTTTCTGCTCTTGGTCCGGGTGGTTTGACACGTGAGCGCGCAGGCTTTGAAGTGCGTGACGTGCACCCTACACATTATGGTCGTATTTGTCCAATTGAAACGCCAGAAGGTCCTAATATTGGTTTGATTAATTCTTTGGCAACATTTGCGCGGGTTAATAAATACGGTTTCATTGAAAGTCCGTATCGCAAAATTATTGATGGCAAAGTAACAACAGAGGTTATTTATCTTTCTGCTATGGAAGAATCAAAGCATTATGTAGCGCAAGCTAATTCCTCATTAGATTCTGAAGGGCGCTTTACTGAAGAATTTGTCGTTTGTCGTCATGCAGGTGAAGTTTTGATGGCGCCACGAGATCTTGTTGATTTAATGGATGTTTCTCCAAAACAGTTAGTTTCAGTTGCTGCGGCTCTTATTCCATTTTTAGAAAATGATGACGCAAACCGTGCGTTAATGGGATCTAACATGCAGCGTCAGGCAGTTCCTCTTGTGCGCGCTGAAGCTCCATTTGTTGGTACGGGTATGGAGTCAGTCGTTGCTCGTGATTCAGGGGCTGCTATTGTTGCAAAACGCAGTGGTATTGTTGATCAGGTTGATGCAACGCGTATTGTTATTCGTGCTACAGAAGATCTAGACCCTTCAAGATCTGGTGTTGATATTTATCGTTTACAAAAATTTCAACGTTCTAATCAATCAACTTGTATTAATCAACGTCCTCTTGTGCATGTTGGTGATCGAATAGAGAAGGGCGACATTATTGCAGATGGTCCATCTACAGATCTTGGTGATTTAGCTCTTGGGTGGAATGTTCTTGTAGCATTTATGCCTTGGAACGGTTATAATTATGAAGATTCTATTTTGCTTTCTGAGCGCATAGTCGCAGATGATGTTTTCACTTCAATTCATATTGAAGAATTTGAAGTTGCTGCACGTGATACAAAGCTTGGTCCAGAAGAAATTACGCGTGATATTCCTAATGTTGCAGAGGAGGCGTTAAGGAATCTCGATGAGGCTGGCATTATTTATATTGGTGCTGAAGTTCAACCTGGTGATATTTTAGTTGGTAAAATTACACCGAAGGGTGAAAGTCCCATGACGCCAGAAGAAAAACTTCTGCGTGCCATTTTTGGAGAAAAAGCTTCAGATGTCCGTGATACTTCTATGCGGATGCCTCCTGGGACTTTTGGAACTGTTGTTGAAGTTCGTGTTTTTAATCGTCATGGTGTTGGAAAAGATGAGCGTGCGATGGCGATTGAGCGTGAAGAAATTGAACGTTTAGCTAAAGATCGTGATGATGAGCAATCAATTCTTGATCGTAATGTTTATGCGCGTCTTGCTGATATGTTAACAGGAAAGTTCGCTGTAGAAGGTCCCAAAGGATTTGCAAAAGATCAAAAGCTTGATAGTGCAGTTATGGGGAATTATCCACGTTCACAATGGTGGCAATTTGTCGTCGAGGATGAAAAGCTTCAGAATGAAATTGAAGCTTTACGTAAGCAGTACGATGAATCTAAAGAAGCTTTACAACGTCGTTTTATGGATAAAGTTGAGAAAGTGCAAAGAGGCGATGAAATGCCTCCTGGTGTCATGAAAATGGTAAAGGTTTTTGTGGCTGTAAAGCGCAAAATTCAACCGGGTGATAAGATGGCGGGGCGTCATGGTAACAAGGGGGTTGTATCACGTATTCTTCCAATAGAAGATATGCCTTTTCTTGAAGATGGAACGCATGCTGATATTGTATTGAATCCACTTGGCGTGCCTAGTCGTATGAATGTTGGTCAAATTCTTGAGACACATCTTGGTTGGGCTTGTGCGGGTATGGGTAAAAAAATTGGTGATTTAGTAGATTTTTATAAAGAGACTGGAGATATTCTTCCTTTACGTCAGCGTATTGAAGATTTTATTCCTGATAATGATCGTAATGAACCTGTGCGTCAGTATGATAATGAAAGCCTTTACAGATTGGCACTGCAAATGAGAAAGGGTGTGTCGGTTGCGACTCCTGTTTTTGATGGGGCTCATGAAGTTGATATTAACAGGATGCTGGAAGATGCAGGTTTGGATAGTTCGGGGCAGGTTACACTTTATGATGGTCGTACTGGAGAACCTTTTGATCGTCCTGTGACGGTGGGTTATATTTACATGCTCAAATTGCATCATCTTGTTGACGATAAGATTCATGCTCGTTCAATTGGTCCTTATTCACTTGTGACGCAGCAACCGTTAGGCGGTAAGGCACAATTTGGTGGTCAGCGTTTTGGTGAAATGGAGGTGTGGGCACTTGAAGCTTATGGTGCCGCTTATACTCTGCAGGAAATGTTAACTGTTAAATCGGATGATGTAGCTGGTCGAACGAAAGTTTATGAGGCGATTGTGCGTGGTGATGATACATTTGAGGCGGGTATACCCGAAAGCTTTAATGTATTAGTAAAAGAAATGCGTTCACTTGCCCTTAATGTAGAACTTGATGATGCGCGTGAGCTTATTGCGCAGCGAACGTCATCTAATTCAACAGAACAATGATTCATGGAACGCACTGGAAATAGTGCGTTTTTATTGTTCTGAAAGGCAAAACGAAGAAATTTTTATGAGAATAATACAGACGATTTAAAAAGTAAAAACAAGTTTTAAATTATGCTCTGTAATAAAAAATAAAGAGCTATACAAAGGGTTCTAAGAATCTTTTAAGGAGAACAGCATGAACCACGAGGTCATGAATCTTTTCAATCCTCAGGCACCAGCACAGACATTTGACTCTATTCGTATTTCAATTGCGAGTCCTGAGAAGATTCTGTCTTGGTCATATGGTGAGATCAAGAAGCCTGAGACTATTAATTATCGTACTTTTAAGCCAGAGCGTGATGGTCTCTTTTGTGCGCGTATATTCGGTCCTATTAAAGATTATGAGTGTCTTTGTGGCAAATATAAACGCATGAAATATAAAGGCATTATTTGTGAAAAATGTGGCGTAGAAGTTACTCTTTCACGTGTGCGTCGTGAGCGTATGGGGCATATAGAGCTTGCTGCACCAGTTGCTCATATTTGGTTTCTCAAATCTTTACCGGGCCGTATTTCTACTCTTTTAGATTTGACTTTAAAGGATATTGAGCGAGTTCTTTATTTTGAAAATTATATTGTAACAGAGCCAGGATTAACATCTCTTAAGTTGCATCAACTTCTTTCTGAAGAAGAATATATGCTTGCTGTTGATGAATTTGGAGAAGATCAGTTCACGGCTATGATTGGTGCTGAGGCTATTTATGAGCTTTTGGCTGGTATGGAATTGGAAAAAGTCGCAAATAATTTGCGTGTTGAATTATCTGAAACGACTTCGGAATTAAAGCAGAAAAAATTAATTAAACGACTTAAGATTGTTGAAAATTTTATTGAATCTGGCAATAAACCAGAATGGATGATTATGAAAATAATTCCGGTTATTCCACCGGATTTACGTCCATTAGTTCCGCTTGATGGTGGACGCTTTGCAACGTCAGATTTAAATGATCTTTATCGGCGGGTTATAAATCGTAATAATCGGTTAAAACGATTAATAGAATTGCGAGCTCCTGGGATCATTGTGAGAAATGAAAAACGTATGGTACAGGAAGCTGTTGATGCGTTATTTGACAATGGTCGCCGTGGACGTGTGATTACTGGGGCAAATAAGCGCCCATTAAAATCGCTTTCTGATATGTTAAAAGGAAAGCAAGGGCGTTTTCGTCAGAATTTGCTAGGTAAACGTGTTGATTATTCAGGTCGTTCAGTTATTGTTACAGGACCTGAATTGAAATTACATCAATGCGGTCTTCCTAAAAAAATGGCTCTTGAATTATTTAAGCCATTTATCTATGCGCGACTTGATGCAAAGGGATATTCATCAACTGTAAAACAGGCAAAAAAGCTTGTTGAGAAAGAGCATCCAGAAGTTTGGGATATTTTAGATGAAGTTATTCGTGAGCATCCTGTTTTATTGAATCGTGCCCCAACATTGCACCGTTTAGGGATTCAAGCTTTTGAACCTGTCTTGATTGAAGGAAAAGCTATACAGCTTCACCCGTTGGTCTGTACTGCTTTTAATGCAGATTTTGATGGTGATCAGATGGCTGTACATATTCCGCTTTCTCTTGAAGCGCAGCTTGAAGCGCGTGTTTTGATGATGTCGACTAATAATATTCTTCATCCAGCTAATGGTGCACCAATTATTGTTCCTTCACAGGATATGGTTCTTGGTCTTTACTATCTTTCAATTGTTTTTGAAAAAGAACCTGGTGAAGGGATGGTATTTGCTGATATGGGTGAGTTGCATCATGCCTTAGAAAATAAGGTTGTAACGCTTCACACAAAGATTAAAGGTCGTTTTAAAAATATCGATAAAGATGGAAAAGAAGTTCCTAAGCTTTATGATACAACACCTGGTCGTTTAATTATTGGTGAGCTTTTGCCAAAAAATCCAAATATCTCTTTTGATATTGTTAATCAGGAAATGACTAAGAAAAACATTTCTAAAATGATTGATCAGGTTTACAGACACTGTGGACAAAAAGAGACAGTTATTTTTTGTGACCGTATTATGCAGCTTGGCTTCTCCCATGCTTGTCGTGCTGGTATTTCGTTTGGTAAGGATGACATGGTTATCCCTGAAAGCAAGTCACGTTTGGTTGCAGAAACAGAGGCGTTGGCTAAAGAATATGAGCAGCAATATAATGATGGTTTAATTACGCAGGGTGAAAAATATAATAAAGTTGTAGATGCGTGGGGAAAATGCACTGATCGTGTTGCTTATGAAATGATGAAACGTATTCAAGCTGTTGAGTTTGATCCTAAAACAGGTCGTCAGCGGCAGATGAATTCGATCTATATGATGTCACATTCTGGTGCTCGTGGTTCTGCTAATCAGATGAAGCAGTTGGCTGGTATGCGTGGATTGATGGCAAAACCGTCAGGTGAAATTATTGAAACACCGATCATTTCGAATTTTAAGGAAGGTCTAACTGTTAATGAATACTTCAATTCGACCCACGGTGCACGTAAAGGACTTGCTGATACTGCATTAAAAACTGCTAACTCTGGTTATTTAACACGTCGCCTTGTTGATGTTGCGCAGGATGCAATTATTTCAGCTATTGATTGCGGTACTGTAAAGGGACTTACTATTCAGCCGATTGTTGATGCAGGACAAATTGTTGCGTCACTTGGTCAAAGAATTCTTGGTCGTACAGCTCTTGTGGATATTTTGCATCCAGTTTCTGGAGAAGTTATTCTTGAAGGCGGTGCGATGATTGAAGAGGCAGATGTTGCTAAAATCGAAGAAGCTGGAATTCAATCTGTGCAAATTCGCTCTGCTTTAACATGTGAAACGCGTCTTGGTGTTTGTGCAAAGTGTTATGGTCGTGATTTAGCGCGTGGAACGCCGGTTAATCAAGGAGAGGCTGTTGGTGTTATTGCGGCCCAATCTATTGGTGAGCCTGGAACACAGCTTACTATGCGTACCTTTCACTTAGGGGGGACCGCGCAGGTTGTTGATTCATCGCATTTAGAAGCGTCTTATGAAGGTACGGTAGAGATTCGTAATCGCAATATTGTTCGCAATTCGGAAGGACGTTTGGTCGTTATGGGGCGTAATGTTTCTGTCGTTATCAAGGATGAGACTGGAAAAGAGTGTATTGTGCATCGTATTAGTTATGGGGCGCACATTTTTGTTGATGATGGTGACTTTGTTAAAACGGGGCAACGTATTGCAGAGTGGGATCCCTATACGCGTCCAATTTTAACTGAAGTTGATGGTTATGTGGGCTTTGAGGATATGATTGATGGTTTATCAGTTACTGAAACCGCTGATGAATCTACAGGTATTACAAAGCGTTTAGTGGTTGATTGGCGTGCTAATCCACGCGGTGCTGAGCTAAAGCCAGCTATTGTTATTTATGCAGATGAAAAAGGTGAAACTGTCGCTAAATTGTATAAGGGGGGGGAGGCCCGTTATATGATGTCAGTGGATACTATTCTTTCTGTAGAACTAGGTTCTCGTGTAAAAGCGGGTGATGTTATTGCACGTTTACCTATGGAAAGTGCTAAAACAAAAGATATCACGGGTGGTTTGCCACGTGTGGCTGAGCTTTTTGAAGCACGGCATCCAAAGGATCATGCTATTATTGCAGAGGTTAGTGGTACAATACGATTTGGTCGTGGTTATAAAAATAAACGTCGTATTATTATCGAGCCTAATGATGAATCTTTAGAGCCAGTAGAATATTTAATTCCAAAGGGCAAGTTGTTTCATTTTCAAGAAGGCGATCAGATTGAAAAAGGTGATTATATTCTTGATGGTAATCCAGCACCTCATGATATTTTGGCGATTAAGGGCGTTGAGGCTTTAGCGTCTTATCTTGTCAATGAAATTCAGGAAGTTTATCGTCTACAAGGTGTTTTAATTAATGATAAGCACATTGAAGTTATTGTTCGTCAAATGCTACAAAAAGTTGAAATTACTGAATCTGGAGATTCTGGTTATATTCCAGGTGATCATGTCGATCGCATTGAGTTAGATGAAATTAATGATAATTTGATTGCAGAGGGAAAAAAACCTGCATCTGGTAATCCTATTCTTCTTGGAATTACAAAAGCATCTCTCCAAACCCCATCATTTATTTCTGCGGCATCGTTTCAGGAAACAACTCGTGTGCTTACTGAAGCAGCGGTTTCTGGAAAGATTGATACTTTGCAAGGGCTTAAGGAAAATGTTATCGTTGGTCGTCTTATTCCTGCGGGAACTGGTGGTACGATTGCTCAAATTCGCCGTATCGCTTCAGTACGTGACGATTTAATTGTAGATGAACGTTATAAATCTAACAATAATGAAGCAGCGAGAGCTATGTTGACAAATATGACAACTGGTGCGGTTGCTGAATAATTTGGATAGGTATAAGATAATACAAAAACGTCTGAATATAAAATTCAGGCGTTTTAAGGTTTCTGGAATAGGGTAGTACAATATTTTAAAAGCATACTTATAAGAATAAAAGTTGTTTTATTTAATTACTTTATTGTATTTGTATATTATAGTATTTTTTTTATATAATTGCATTAAAATGTATAAAATTAAAAAATAAGTATATTAAATAATATTTTATAATAAAAAAAATAGTGATGTATTAATTACTTTTTATAAACAATATAAATATCACGAAATATAATACGCTATTATAAAAATAGAGTAATAAAGTATTTTAATACTATTCTATCGATAAATTTATAAATAAGTTCTAGTAAATTCCTATAATTTTTTTATTAAATGTTTTAAACATAGGGATTTATTTTTATAATAAAATAAATCATTATAAATTTAAAAGATATTATATGATAAAAAGTTATTTTTTTATTTGAAATATCGAATATGTTGATTATAGTAAAGAAAAATATTTTATAACGAAAAAAAGCTTAAATAATTAATCTTAGTGGTTAATTAAAGATGTGTTTGCTTATAACAAAAATGTCACGAATAATTTTTTGTATAATTTAAAAATATAAAAAAATTGAAAATTTGACTAGATTTATGAGTTGATCATTGATCGCAATTTTAAGGTTTGTTTCGTTATTAATAATTTTTTTGCTAAATGGCGGGTTATATGAATTTTTTCACAAAAGCATATTAAGCCGAAAATTTTAAAATATTTTAATTACACATTGAATTTATTCAAAAATAAATGAATGAAGATGTAAAAATGAAAGATTATTCTATGTCTATGAAAGATGATTCTATTAGTATTTTTCAATCTATTTTATCGAGAAGAGCAATTCGAGCTTTTATTGATAAACCGGTTCCGCAAGAAACAATTGAGGAAATTTTAAAGCTTGCAGCACGCTCTCCATCTGGAGCCAATATTCAACCATGGCAAGTGGTTGTGGTTACAGGAGAAGCGTTGAAGAGAGTGGGAAAAGAGCTCTCTCAATTAGTGTTATCTGGTGTAGGAGCAGAACGCGAATACCATTATTATCCATGTGAGTGGCGGGATCCTTATACTTCTCGACGTCAAAAAATGGGTGCAGATCTTTATGCGAGTCTTGGAATTCAAAAAGACGAAACAGAGAAAATGTTGCGCCAAAAAGCGCGGAATTTCTTATGTTTTGATGCACCTGTAGGTTTGTTATTTACAATGGACCGTGATATGGAAGTTGGTAGTTGGCTTGATGTAGGTATGTTTATGCAAACCGTTATGTTAGCAGCACGTGGGTTTGGGTTAGATACTTGTCCTCAGGCTTCTTGGACAGATTATTACAAACAACTTCATACGCTTTTATCTATACCTTCTGATCGTAAGATTGTCTGTGGTATGTCACTTGGTTATCGTGATGCGAATGCACCAGAAAATAATGTAGAAACTGAACGCGAATCAATTGAAAACTTTGTACGTTTTATTAAATCATGATCACATGATATAGGATACCTATTATAATTTCAAATATCACAATAAATAATTAAATGGGGATTTCTTATTCCCATTTAAATTTTAACATTGTAAGCTCACATTCACTCTACTACTTCTTATATGCAAAAGAATGGTTATTTAAAGACCACTATCAATTTTTCAAAGGATAGCTATGGAGAGCATTATAGAAAAAAAATGCTGGTTAGTGGTGCGACGAGCAACATTTATATTTATTGCGATTATTTTTTTAATTTATTTAATAATTTGACTTGAGTAAGATAAATTTAATAAAAGAATACATATTCTTTAGGTTTGTATTTAATTTTCAGGTGCTTATTGTTTTTATCTGTCTTTGAGCTTTTCAAAATTGGTATTGGCCCTTCCAGTTCGCACACAATGGGACCAATGACTGCTGCTAATATGTTTTTGCAAGAGATTGCTTCGGAAAACTTTTCTTGTTTATCTTTACCTCATTCAAAAGTTTCTCATATACGTGTTTACCTTTATGGTTCATTAGCTTTGACAGGAATTGGTCATGCTACAGATAGAGCTGTTATATTAGGACTTTTGGGAGAAAGTGCTTCCACTGTTGATCCAGATCATATGGATTTATTATTGGAAAAAGTTAAGCGTGAAAAAAAGGTGCAACCAAAAGGCCATAATGCTTATAAATTTGATTTATACAATGATCTTATCTTTGAGAGAAAAATAACTTTATCTGAGCATGCTAATGGGCTTGCGTTTGAAGGACTTGATGCTGATGGAAATATTCTTTTAAGGAAAGTTTATTATTCTATTGGTGGTGGTTTTGTTGTAACTGAAAATGAGTTAAGTCACGTAAGTTGTAATGCTCGAACAGAAATATCTGAAGTGCCGTATCCTTTTGATTCTGCAAAAAATATGTTATTGATGGCAGAGAAATCAGGACTTTCAATTGCTGAGATGAAGCGTGTAAATGAAGAAACAAGGATGGAGCGTTCTGATCTTGATACTGGGCTGGATGAAATTTTTGCAGCTATGAGTAATTGTATTGACAGAGGACTTTCGCAAGAAGGTGAATTACCGGGTGAATTGCATATCCAAAGACGTGCTAAAAAATTATATGATAAACTTTTAGAAGATCAAAAAAAGAATTACAATCGTCCATTTTTAGCTAATGATTGGCTTTCTGTTTATGCTATAGCTGTGAATGAGGAAAATGCAGCGGGTGGTCGTGTTGTTACTGCGCCGACGAATGGTGCAGCTGGTGTTGTGCCTGCAGTTTTACGTTATTATCTTCAGTTTAATGATGGTTCAGATCAAGAAGGTATACGTACCTTTTTGTTAACAGCCGCAGCTATTGGCGGTGTCATAAAGCACAATGCTTCTATTTCTGGTGCAGAAGTTGGTTGCCAAGGAGAGGTTGGAGCGGCATCTTCAATGGCGGCAGCTGGGTTGACTGCAGCATTAGGTGGTACACCTGGTCAAATTGAGAATGCAGCAGAGATTGCTCTCGAACATCATTTAGGGATGACGTGTGATCCGGTTGCAGGTCTTGTGCAGGTTCCTTGTATTGAACGTAATGCAATGGGAGCTGTTAAGGCAGTAACAGCTTCTTCCCTTGCATTGCATGGTAATGGAAAGCATTTTGTTTCCCTTGACGCTTGTATAGAAACGATGCGTCAAACAGGACGTGATATGAGTGAACGCTATAAAGAAACGAGCCAAGCTGGTCTTGCAGTTAATGTAATAGATTGCTAAATTTTCTTCGGTATTTAAAATTTGTATACATTAATTTATTTATAAAATAGTTTCATTTTAAATTTAATATTATTTTATATGTTATGAAAAAAAAACATAATTTTTTTAACAAATTAAATAATATCATTTTCTTGATTAAGAATAATTATAAATTATTATGAGACTGTTTGTGATAACATTCATCTCTTGATGCTTATTGTTTTATAAATATCAATTTTTTTTACTAAAAAATATAAAAAAACATCTTTAAATTATGAATGATGTTAAATTATCCCCATTGTTAAAATGCTGCTCTTTAAGAAGATGGACAATTAAATAGAAAAATTTTTAACGTAGTTTTAGTAAATGTAAGGAAGCATTACATTAAAAAAAACTGTAAGGAATGTGGAAATACTTTTTTATGAGCAAAATTTTATAAAGATTCTTTATAAATTTAGATATTTGTTGCTCCTAGACGTATTTTAATAGGGACGTTACCAGTTTGACTCATAACACGTAAATGAATGCGTATAGGAGGTATAGTTAAACGCTGATTTCTTGTTGTTTGGCAAATGAGAAGATTAACGAGATGATGTGTATTTAGTGTGGGGGGAGTATGTTTTAAACCAGCTAATTTTATCACAGCATCATGAAGAGAACGGAGTGAAATGGGGGATGATTGCTTCAATAAAATTTTTTTTTCAGCATATGAAGCAATAGCGTTACGTGTCATGGCGCTGTCCTTAAATACAGAATCTAAAAATTTTTTAATATGCTACAGTATAGCAGTTAAAATTTGCTTTCTTTAAAATGGAACAAGCATTTAATGCTGCTTTTTTTGATGAAAATCCTATAAATCGAGCTCGATAATAACGACGTCCATCTTTTTCAAATAGCTGCATATGTGAGGATGAGTACTTTAAAGCGGAGTAGGCTGTATTTTTTGCTTTTGAAAGGAGAGCTTTTGCTTGGCTTTGTTCTGAAAGTGAGCCAATCTGAATAGCCCAGCTAGTGCTTGTAGATAGAGAGGCTGTTATAATTTTGTCTGCATTAACAGCTATAGCTTTTTGAGGGTTTGGAATTGGTATGATTGCTTGGTTTACAGCTGTTATTGCTGTATTAAAATTTTTAGGTTGTTCTGTGAGCGCTGTTAACAAAGTAGAAACTTCATCATCGGGATCGTTTTGATCGCTCTTAATAATCGGTATAGGGGTATTTATACCAGTGGGTAGATTATAGTGCGCAGAGGCTATTAAATGTTGATCACTTTGCATGCGGTTTGCTTTTGGCATATATTTGCTTAGTAAATTGGCCATATGTTTATCACGTGCAGTAGCCGATCTGCCTCCCATAACGACAGCAACAATAGAACGTCCATTTGCACGCATGGAGGTAGCTAAATTTGAACCTGACATTTGTGTATAGCCTGTCTTAATTCCATCGACACCTTTCATTATTTTGACTAATTTATTATGACTGTTAATTGTCCGACCGTGAAAAGTGAAACTTGTTATTTTAAATAGCTTATATTGTTGTGGAAAATCTTTTCGTAGTGCTAATGATAAAATGGCTATATCTTGTGCCGTAGAGTAATTATGAACATCTGGAAGTCCAGAAGCGTTTGCAAAGTGCGTATGCATCATGCCAAGTTGACGAGCTTTTTCTGTCATTTTTTTAGCAAATTTTTTTTCATTACCACCAAGATATTCGGCAATAGCAACTGCAACATCATTTGCTGATTTTGTAATAAGTGCTTTGGCTGCCTCTTCTGCAGAAATTGTTTGACCTGCTTTAAGTCCCATTTTTGTTGGGGGGCGTGTGGCAGCATAATTTGATATAGGGATTGGTGTCTTTGGTGTTATACGGCGTGCATGCATAGCTTCAAAGAGTATGTATAATGTCATCATTTTTGTCAAAGAAGCAGGATAACGTTTTAATGTTGCATTAGCTTGAAATAAAGTCTTTCCTGTATTTGCATCTATAACGATAGCTGCGTATTTATCTGGATAAGCTCCTTGAGGAGTAGCTGACGCACAAGAATAAGAAAGAGCTAAAACAATAAGAGAAATTGCTAGCTTTTTATAGCAATGTACAATTTTTGAGCAGTTAATATACACTTGCAGTGTCCTATTTCTTCATTTACTCTGATATTTTGAAAGTTTTATAAAAAGTTTCTTTCTTTGTGGTTTGTTAGCACAGTTTAAATGAATGGTGTTACCAATTTATTTACATAAATCATTTTGTGAGTTCTTATATTTGATTTAATTTAGCCATAAGGAGAAGAATTTTTATACAAATGCGCGTCGAAACAGTTATGAAAAGCTCTAAAATTGATAAAAGTGCGTTGCACAAAAATAATAGCTATACAAAAGTTAAAAACAAACTTCATCTTCTACATATGCATAATGAAGAGGGCAAAAATTAGAAAGAAACTAGGCATGATTCTATAATGATTAAAGCTTATTAAACTTTCAGAGGCTTAAATTATATTACATTTTTTAGCATCATAATAATTAATATATTTATGGATTTTATTTTTTTATTTTGAAAATTAAAAAAAGAAACCGAAGAAATAATGCATATTATGTGAGATATTCATAAAAATGTAATGGGGAATGCGGAGCTTATATTTGAGAAATGGCTGAAATGAAAGTTTTTTAGGTTATGAAATGTGTATGCCAAAATAAATATCCGTTACAATTTGTAATAGAATGAAAGTGAGGGATTATGCCATCTTTTACGCCGAGTCTTGAAAAAACTTTGCATCGCGCATTAACAATTGCTACTCATGCACAACATGAATACGCCACATTAGAGCATCTGCTGCTTGCTTTGTTAGATGATATTGATGCAAGTTCAGTTATTCAGGCTTGTCAAGTAAATTTAGAGAAACTGCGGGAGCGCTTAACTAACTACATCCAATCAGAATTGGATGTGCAAATGAAAAATAGCACAGACACAAAACCAACAATATTTTTACAGCGCGTTATTCAGCGTGCAGTGATACACGCTCAATCAGTTGGAAAAGATGAAGTGTCGGGGGCGAATGTTCTCGTTGCAATTTTTTCTGAGCATGAAAGTCATGCAGCATATTTTCTTCAAGAATTAGGAATGACTCGTTATGATGCTTTGCGTTTTATCTCACATGGTATTACGTGTGGTGAGGGGTTATCTATGTTTCTTCTTGAAGATCTTGAAGAACAATTAGATCAGCAAATTGTTGACAATAGTGAAAAAGTAACAAATGCACTCGCTACGTATTGCATTGATTTAAATCGTAAAGCACGCGATGGAAAAATTGATTTATTAATTGGTCGTGATGCAGAAATTTCACGAATGATACAAGTTTTATGTAGAAGGTCAAAAAATAATCCACTTTTGATAGGGGATCCTGGTGTCGGAAAAACGGCTATCACTGAGGGGTTAGCTAAACGCATTGTTGATGGGCAGGTTCCTGAAGTTTTATCGAACGCAACAATATTTTCACTTGATATGGGAGGGCTTGTTGCTGGTACACGCTATCGTGGTGACTTTGAAGAACGATTAAAGCAGGTTGTTAAAGAGCTTGCGCAGTATCCAGGTGCGATTTTATTTATTGATGAAATTCACACATTGGTTGGAGCAGGAGTGACAGCTGGGGGGAATATGGATGCAGCAAATCTTTTAAAGCCTGCATTATCTTCTGGAACTATTCGGTGTATTGGTTCAACGACTTATCGAGAATATCGCAAGGTTTTTGAACAAGATAGTGCTTTAGAGCGACGTTTTCAGAAAATTGATGTTAATGAACCTTCCATTGCTGAGGCGATTAAAATTTTGCAGGGATTAAAGCCTTATTTTGAAGATTTTTATCAAGTAAAATATACAGATGATGCAATGAAAGCATCTGTAGAATTATCTTCACGATATATGTTTGATCGTCGACTTCCTGATAAAGCAATTGATATTGTTGATGAAAGTGGGGCAGCACAGATGCTTTTACCTCAAAAACAGCGTCAAGAAAGTATAGGTGTTAAAGAAATTGAAGCGACTGTTGCTATTATGGCAAAAGTTCCATCAAAAACAATTTCTGGTGATGATCAAAAAGTGCTGAGTAATCTTGAAAGAGAGCTTAAGCATATCGTTTATGGACAAGATCAGGCAATTTCAGCATTAGTGTCGTCAATTAAACTAGCACGAGCTGGATTGCGTGAATCAGAAAAATTAATAGGAGGTTATTTATTTTCAGGTCCAACAGGTGTAGGAAAAACTGAAGTTGCTAAACAGCTTGCATCTTCTTTAGGAATTGAATTATTGCGTTTTGATATGTCAGAATATATGGAGCGGCATACTATAGCGCGTTTAATAGGATCTCCTCCAGGGTATGTAGGGTTTGATCAAGGAGGTCTTCTTACAGATGCAGTGGATAAAAAACCTCATGCTGTCCTCTTGTTAGACGAGATTGAGAAAGCGCACCCAGAGCTATTCAACATTTTATTGCAGGTTATGGATTATGGTAAATTAACCGATCATAATGGTAAAAAAATTGATTTTAGTAATATTATTCTCATTATGACAACAAATGCTGGTTCTTCAGATATGGCAAAATCGGCTATTGGATTTGGTAAAGTATACCGTGATGGCTATGATGTAGAAGCTATTAATCGATTATTTACACCAGAGTTTCGCAATCGGCTAGATGCCATTATTCCATTTTCACCTTTGCCTCGTTCAATAATGAATAAAATTGTACAAAAATTTATTTTTCAGCTTGAAGCACAATTGGTTGATAGAGGAATCTGCTTTGAATTAAATGCTTCAGCGATAGATTGGCTCGCCAATAAAGGTTATGATGCTCAAATGGGGGCGCGTCCGTTGAGTCGTGTTATACAAAAATATATTAAGAAACCATTAGCCGATGAGATTTTATTTGGAAAGTTGCGCAATGGTGGTACGGTTTGTATATTGACACAGAAAACAAATGACGGAAAAGAAAAGTTACGGCTAAAAATTTCATCTTCTGATACGTCTGTTCGTTTAAAAAATAATAAAGTTACACATTTAGAGAAAAAGCGAATAGCAAAAAAAAGCTCTGCAATTTGGTAATATGTTAGAGAGCAGAGCGAATTTTTTTTGCATTCTCTTCGAGTACTTCTGTAGGTGTGATAACTTGATTATGGAGGTTAAGCTCCACTCCTTTCATCCGTGGTATAATGTGAAAATGGAGATGAAATACAGTTTGTTGGCTTGCTTCTTCATTAAATTGCATGATTGTTATACCATCTGCTTGAAAAGCTTTTTTGATAGCATTAGCGATTTTTTGAACGGCTTTAATAACTGGAAATAATGTTTCCGTATCTGCATCCAATAAGTTTCTAGAGCTTTTTCGGGGAATGACCAATGTATGTCCTGGTGCTTGTGGCATAATATCCATGAAAGCAATGACATCTTCATCTTCATAAACACGAACAGAAGGAATTTCATTACGAATCAATTTAGCAAAAATGTTATTGTTATCATAAGATTGTTTCATACGAATATTTCCTTTAAATTTTTTTCAAAACAAAAGAATGCAATGGCATAGAATATAGATCAAAAAGCTTTTTGCATTCAATTTATGACTTTGTACAGATATACCACTCTATTATTTATGAAGAATTCAAATTTCTATGATGGCTTCAATTTCTACCGGAACATCCATAGGAAGAGTAGCAACTCCGATAGCTGAGCGGGTATGTTTTCCAGCTTCGCCAAAGATATTGGTTAATAAATCAGAGGCTCCATTAGCAACAAGAGGGATGTCGGTAAAATGAGTGTCAGCAGCAACAAAAACGGTAATTTTTACTATTTTTTTTATTTTATTTAAATCACCAAGAGCTGCTTTTATTTGTGCAAGAATATTGATTGCACAAATTTCAGCTGATTTTTTTGCTTGCTCAACGCTAACGGTTGCACCAACTTTACCAGTAGCGACAGGTTTTCCATCTAAAAGAGGAAGTTGTCCAGAGATAAAAAATAGATTACCACTTTGTGATGTTGTTACATAATTTGCAATAGATTGTGTTGCTTCAGGAATAGTAATACCGAATTTTTTAAGAGAACTTTCAATAAAGTTGGTCATAATTAAAATCCCATAATTGTTTACAATATAGCTATTGCATAAACTATTTTTATATCTATTGCATAAACTATTTTTTGGTTTATGAAATCGTTGTTCTTTAGTTCTTTATTATGTGATTGTGAACAATAGAATAGATTTGGAAGTTGGGAATGATTCGGCTATTATTTATAGTAATTTTATATATTGCTTTTTTATATTCTGCGAAAGCAGATGAAGAAGTCTATGTCGCTCCTCATAGAGCGATTTATGATTTTCAGCTTGACAGTTCTTCTAATGAAATGGCGATTTTGGGAATGACTGGGCGAATGGTTTATGAGCTTACTGGTTCTGTATGTCAGGGGTATACTACACGCTTCCGTTTTATTAGTCGCATTCATATCGAAGATATGCCAACACGTTTAACTGATCAACAAACTATTAGTTATGAAACCGGTGATGGTCGTACATTTCGCTTTAATTTTACAGATAAAGTTGGACAAAATGTTGAGCAGAATACGGAAGGATTGGCTGAACATGCTCCGGATGGAATTATAGTTAAATTACAAAAACCACAAAAAAAAGAATACAAGATCGCAATGGCAGAATTTCCAATTATGCAGTTGAAAAGTATTATTCGACATGCAAAAGCAGGCCACAATTTTTATTATACGACTGTATTTGATGGAGCCAATAAAGTAGATAAGGTCATAAAAGAGAGCGTCGTGATTGGAGAAAAAAAGGTACAGGTTTTTCATTCAGCAGAACAAAAAATAAAAAAGATGGATGAAGAAGGATATTGGCCTGTTACAATTTCTTATTTTGATGATGCAGAAAATAAAGATGGTCTCCCTATGTATCATACAAGCTTTCTTTTACATGAAAGCGGAATCATGCGCGACATTCATGTGGATTATGGTACTTTTGCGGTACGTGCAAAACTAAATAATCTTGAATTATTTGAAGTTGAAAAAAAAGCTAATCAATGTAAACATTAGATAATGTAGAAAATAACTTGAAAAAGAATCAAATATTAGTATGTTTACTTCATTCCACACGCGGAATTTGGGTGTTTACAGAAAAGGTTTAGTAGACATCCGCCGGTATAGGTTTTTCCTATTTTTTTTCGCGGAGGTTTAACCGGAAAGGATAGATTATGGCACTACCAGATTTCACTATGCGCCAGCTTTTAGAAGCGGGTGTACACTTCGGGCATCAGACACATCGTTGGAATCCAAAGATGGCTTCTTATATTTATGGAGAGCGTAGCAATATCCATATTATTGACCTTGCTCAAACTGTTCCGCTTTTGCATCAGGCACTTAAGCTTGTTTCAGATACGGTTGCACGTGGTGGTCGTATTTTGTTTGTGGGTACTAAGCGGCAAGCAGCTGATAGTATTGCTGATGCGGCAAACCGTTCTGCACAATATTATGTTAATGCGCGTTGGCTTGGTGGGATGCTTACGAACTGGAAGACGATTTCCAATTCGATACATCGTTTGCGTAAGCTCGATAAAATTCTTGCTGCTGAGGCTCAGGGCTTTACAAAAAAGGAGCGTTTAAATCTTGAACGTGATCGTGAAAAGCTTAACCGTGCGCTCGGAGGTATTAAAGATATGGGATCTGTTCCAGATCTTATATTTATTATTGATACGAATAAAGAAAACATTGCTATCCAAGAAGCAAAACGTTTAGGTATCCCTGTTATTGCTGTAATAGATACGAATTGCGATCCTGATTACATTGATTACCCGATCCCAGGCAATGATGATGCTTCACGCGCGATTTCTCTCTATTGTGATCTTGTTTCTCGTGCAGCTCTTGATGGTATTGCTCGTCAGCAAGGTGCAATGGGTGTTGATTTAGGAGCTCAAGCTGATGCGCCTATGGAACCCGTCTTAGAAAATGAGATTTCAACTTCTGAATAACGGTTTAAAACGCCTTTTGAGGTGATTATTTCTAAGAAAAGATTTTAGGCGTACATGAGTTTTTGTGCGCTTGCATCATTAAGAATAAAGAGGCAAATAAATATGAGCATTACTGCTGCACAAGTAAAAGAACTTCGGGAGTTATCTGGCGCTGGTATGATGGACTGCAAAGCAGCTTTAGCGGAAACAAATGGTGATATGGAGGCTGCTGTTGATTGGCTTCGCAAAAAAGGTATAGCTAAAGCAGATAAAAAGGCTGGTCGTACAGCGGCTGAAGGATTGATCGGTGTTGGATTAAAAGATAAAAGCGCAGTTTTAGTTGAGGTTAATTCTGAGACAGATTTTGTTGCGCGTAACGGTGTTTTTCAGGATATTGTACGTAATGTAGCGGTAGCTGCTTTGGATACACAAGGTAATGTTGAGGCTGTTTCTGCATCTGTGTATCCTGGTTCTGAAAAAACTGTAGAAACGATCATTAAAGATGCAATTGGTACAATTGGCGAAAATATGACATTTCGTCGTTCTGCTAAGTTGTCTGTTGATGAGGGGGTAGTTGCCACTTATATTCACAATAGTGTTGCTGATGGTCTTGGAAGACTTGGTGTGTTGGTTGCAATTGAAACTACAGGAGATAAAGAAGCTGCTACTGCTTTTGGTAAACAAGTTGCAATGCATGTTGCAGCAACTAATCCGTTAGCACTAACAGCAGAAGATGTTGATGTTAATGCTGTTGAGCGTGAAAAAGCAATTTTTTCAGATCAAGCACGTCAATCAGGCAAACCAGAAAATATCATTGAAAAAATGGTAGAAGGTCGTATGCGTAAGTTTTATGAAGAAGTTGTTTTACTTTCTCAAGCATTTGTTATGAATCCTGATATGACTGTTGAGGCAGCTTTAAAAGATGCTGAAAAAAATATAGGTGCGCCAGCAAAAATTACAGGCTTTGTTCGTTTCGCGTTAGGCGATGGTATAGAAAAAGAAGAATCTGATTTTGCTGCAGAAGTTTCAGCAGCCGCTAAAAGCTAATAATTTCTTAGGTTATTGGTTATGAATTTAAATTTATGCCATTAATTGTAAAATTGCTAATGTAAAAAGTTATTGATTATTTAGAGGGCGTCACGTGATAAAGTGGTGCCCTTCATGGTATTGAAAGCAAAAATAAATGTGCTTTTTGGGAGATTATTAATGACGTTAGCGCTTCAGTATAGACGTATTCTTTTAAAAGTTTCTGGTGAAGCTCTTATGGGTAAGCAGAGTTTTGGGATTGATGTTTCGGTTGCGGATCGTATTGCTGCTGATATTGCTGAGGTGCGATCTATGGGGGTAGAAGTTGCCATTGTTATAGGTGGAGGCAATATTTTTCGTGGAGTTGCTGTTGCTTCTCACGGTGGGGACCGCGTAACGGGGGATCATATGGGAATGCTTGCAACTGCTATTAACTCTTTGGCATTGCGAACATCTTTGACGAAATTAGGGATTGAAACAGTTGTGTTATCCGCAATTGCTATGCCACAAATTTGCGAAAGTTTTTCGCAGCGTAAAGCTATAAGTTATATGAATCAAGGAAAGGTTGTTATTTTTGCTGGTGGTACTGGTAATCCATTTTTTACAACCGATTCTGCTGCTACTTTACGTGCTGCAGAAATTGGTGCAGATGTTTTATTAAAAGGAACACAAGTAGATGGTATTTATTCTGCAGATCCTAAAGTAGATCCTACGGCTAAACGTTTTGATCAGTTGACGCATGTTGAAATTTTACAGTTAGGGTTGTCTATTATGGACACGACAGCAGTTACTTTAGCACGTGAAAACAATGTACCGATTATCGTATATTCTATTCATGAAAAAGGTGGTTTAGCTAAGGTATTAAATGGAACGGGACAGTTTACAATAGTATCGGAATGAGAGTAAGCTTCAAGACGTAATTAAAGGAGACAGAAATATGAGTGTTACGGCAATTATGGATGATCTGAAGCGTCGTATGGATGGAGCTATTTCGGCGTTTAAACATGAATTAGGTGGTTTACGGACTGGACGAGCATCTGTTAGCTTGTTAGAGCCATTAACAGTTGAAGCATATGGTTCAGTGGTTCCTATAAATCAGGTTGCAAATATTTCTGTTCCAGAACCGCGGATGCTTTCAGTTTCTGTGTGGGATAAAACAATGGTAGGAGCTGTAGAACGCGCTATTCGTGATTCCGGGCTTGGTTTAAATCCGATTACTGATGGTATGAATTTACGTATTCCTTTGCCTGAATTAAATGAAGAACGTCGTAAAGAGCTTGTAAAAATTGCGCATCAATACGCAGAACAAGCTCGTGTCGCTACTCGTCATGTACGTCGGGATGGGATGGATAATTTGAAAAAACTAGAAAAAGAAGGCGAAATTGGTAAAGACGAGGCTCATAGTTTATCTGAAAAAGTTCAAAAAATTACAGATGAAACTATTGCAGATATTGATAAAGTTTTAGCTGTAAAAGAATCTGAAATTATGCAAGTTTAAACTGATTTTGTTATATGAATAATTTATGTTTCATAATTGTTTAATAGGTAAGAATAAAAAGTTATACTTATCATGTATAAGCATACAATCAAATAATGACGTTTTGTTATATTGCGCATAGGTAAAATTGATTTAAAATGTTAGTATTTTTTAGTTTTTATCTGTGAGTTTGGCAAGGTTGTATATTAAAAAGTGAATTAATTGAATTGTTTAAATTTGTTATCAAGATTTTGTTGAGTTGCATGATAAGGTAGTTCAAAGTTTATTTATAGTTGATCAAGTTTCATAGTAACTACATAACTAGAAAAATGAGGCATTATTCTATTATTCTTTGTGTCTTATTTTTTAATCACTTTTGGTGATGAAGGGTATAACAGAATAGATGAAATGAATTGTGTTTTGTATGATTGATTTTGTAGGTCTGTTAAATTTTGGATATATTCTTTAATTGCTTGATAAGAGGTGCTGTAATGTGAAAAAAGCATTCTTTGGAACTTGATGATTTTATTGTTGATCAATAGCGACATTTTTCTATTTTTACGGTTAGGGAAAAGTGTAAAAATGTATTTTTATTGCTCTTAAGAGGAGAACTTTAAGAATTATTATAGTTGGTTATTAATTTTTGAGTAATTTTTTAATATATCAGGTTGTTTATAATAGTTAGTATCAAAATTTCTTAAATTATAAACCTAAAAATGCTGTTTAACAGAGCTTTTTATTCACATTGATTTTGTATTTTTTATTTGGATGTTATTTTGTCTAATCTTGTTTCTCGTATCTTAACTGCTTTTATCTTTGGTGGTATTGCTTTGTACTTAACCTGGTTAGGGGGCATTTCATTTTTTTTGTTTGTGTGGCTCATTGGCGGTTTTATTTTATATGAATGGATTGATATTACAAAAGAAAAGTGGAATAATTTTCAGAAAATTTTAGCAGGTATTTTTTATTTAATTTTTGGTTCTTTTTTTGTATTTGGTCTACCTTCTTTATTAGTATTTTTCTTTTTAATGATTTTTGCAATGCTACTAGTGGCTATTGGGTCTTATAGAAGTGTTGGCTGGGTTTTTTCGGGTTTTTTGTACGCATCTGTTTCTGTTGTGGCATTATCTCTTTTACGAGGTTCTGGAACATTAGGATTTTGGGTTGTTATTTTTTTGTTTGCAATAGTGTGGGGAACAGATATTGGTGGATATTTTAGTGGACGTGCATTAGGTGGTCCCAAATTAGCGCCACGAATTTCCCCTAATAAAACATGGTCTGGGGCAATTGGTGGTACGCTCTTTGGGGTGTTAGGTGGTGTATTAATTGCTTTTTATTTTTTGGACGTAGGTTTAGAAAATTTTTTAGTACCATTGCTAGCTCTTTTTTTATCAATCGTTTCTCAAATAAGTGATTTAGGACAATCATGGTTTAAGAGACGGTTTTTTGTTAAAGATTCTGGTTCTTTGTTACCTGGGCACGGCGGGTTTATGGATCGTATGGATGGGTTGATAGGAGCTGCTTTTTTCCTTTATTTAATTGGTTCGTTTATGTCTAATATGGAGACACCTTTTAATCTTTTTAGTATGATTTAATAAGGAGAAAATGTCTTGGAATTTTTGCATCACATATTCGCCATGAGCAGTTTGCTTTTAAGAGCTTTGAGCATTTTTTTTGCCGTTATGGTTATCATTTTTGTTCATGAATTTGGTCATTATCTTATTGGGCGTTGGTGTGGCATAAAGGCATCGGTTTTTTCACTTGGATTTGGACCCAAAATTTTGAGTCACGTGGATAAGCATGGCACACAGTGGTGTTTATCACTCATTCCTTTAGGAGGATATGTGAAGTTTATAGGGGATGAAGATGGAATGAATGTATCATCACCTCAATCATCTTTGGTCACGTGTGGTTCATTCTCTGGTGCTCATGCTTGGAAAAAGGCTGCAACAGTTTTTGCTGGTCCCCTATTTAATGTTCTTTTTACCATTGTTATTTTAACATTTTTTTTCTTTACGTATGGGCGTATAGCTACTGAGCCTGTTGTTGGTTTTTTGGTAAAAGATTCTCCTGCTGCTCAGAGTGGTTTGGTAATAGGTGATCGCTTTGTTGAAATGGATGGGCGACCAATTGAAAGCTTTGAAGATTTGGCAGCTTATGTTGTTTTTCATGGTGAGAATCCTATAGAATTTAAAATAGAGCGTATGGGACAGATATTTACTACGGTGATTACGCCAACGGTGATTGAGCAGGATGATGGATTTGGCAATCGAGTTTTGAACAGAGTTATAGGAGTAGGAGCGCCGGTTGATCCAACTAATCCGATGCGTTTAGATCCAACTTATGAAAAACATATCCGTTACAATTTGGTAGAATCGGTGGTGGTTGCATCAAAACGTACAATGTATATCGCCACACAGACAATTCTCTTTATTGGTCGTTTAATAGAAGGAAAAGAAGATCATTGTAGATTAAGTGGTCCTTCAAAGACTGTTAAAATTGCATGGCAAATTAGTGAAACAGGTTTGATTTCTTTGCTGAATTTTGCAGCTTTTCTTTCTATTGGTATTGGACTTATTAATCTTTTTCCGATTCCGCCTCTTGATGGTGGGCATTTGTTGTTTCATGTCACAGAAGCTCTATCTGGTAGAGCTATTTCTATTAAAATTAGGCAAATTATTTTTTATTTAGGCTTTTTCTTAGTTTTCTTATTTATGGTTTTTGCGCTGTTTAATGATTATTTCTGTTGGTTTAGCTAATTAAATTATGGAAAACATTTTAGAAATTGAGTAATAGTAAAGTATATAGTTTGAAATTTGTTTACCATGTCTATGAAATAGTGTGGCACCGTGTATTTTTGTTATTAATTTAAGGGGTGAGAAGCTCTGCTGTGAATGTTATAAACATAAAGAGTTGTTTATTACGGTTAGCTTTTTCGAGTATAGCGTCTGGGAAACAAGATAAGGTAAAAAAAGCCAATGACTACAAATTCGAAGTTTTTAAGTGCGGCATCCATGTTTGTTTTAGCTATGGGAGTGGTTTCTCCGATAACAGCTTTGATGTCAGTTGCTATAGTTGAAGAGACGCAGGCTGCTGTGGTTAATTCCATTGAAGTTCGTGGAAATAAACTTGTAAGTGCCCAAGCAATTCGTGACAATATGAACATAAAAGCTGGACACAGTTTTTCCAGTAGTGATGTCGATGCTGCAGTAAAACAGCTTTTCAGCTTAGGCTTATTTTACGATGTTAAAATAAATCAAGTCCGTGATAAACTCATTGTACTAGTTAAAGAGTATGAGGTCGTCAATCAGGTGTTATTTCAAGGAAATAAATCCTTTAAAGATCTTGATCTTAAACGCTTTATTTCACTAAAACCTAATGAGTCTTTTAATTCGGTAAAACTTGCGGCTGATGTTAATACGATTCGTGAAGCTTATAAAACTATTGGTCGCAATAACGTTACGGTTACAGTAAAAACCATTGATCTTGGAAAAGGACGTGTAAACGTAGTTTTTAATGTTGTTGAAGGTCGGAAAACAAAGATTAGCAACATCACATTTAGGGGTAACAACGCTTTTGGCAGTCGCCGTTTACGTGATGTCATTTTAACGAAACCTTCAGGTTTGTTGTCATTGTTAACGAAAGGTGATGTTTATAGTGAAGAACGCTTAGCCGTAGATGAAGAAGCTTTGCGTCGCTTTTATTATAATCGTGGTTATGCAGACTTCCGAGTTGTTTCATCTAAAGCAGTTTTTGATGAAGCGAGTAATGCATATAAAATTGATTTCGTTCTTGATGAGGGAGCACGCTATAAAATTGGTGCTATCAAAATTGAAAGTGATATTGATGGAATTGATGTTAAGTCAATACAAGGATCGTTAAAAACACATCCTGGTGATGTTTATAGTGCAGAGAATATTGAGCAGTCTGTTGAAATTATTAATAATAAGGTTGCAGATGCGGGATATGCTTTTGCTAAAGTCGAACCACGGGGGAATCGTAATTTAGCGAATCATACAATTTCAATTGTGTACAATGTTGAGCGAGGCCCGCGGGCTTATGTTCAGCGCATCGAGATCCGAGGAAATGAAAAGACACGTGATTATGTTATCCGTCGTGAAATTGATTTAAATGAGGGAGATGCTTTTAATCAAACTCTAGTGCAGCGGGCAAAGCGTCGGTTAGAAAATTTAGGCTTTTTCAAGACAGTTAACATTTCAATGGTTCCAACTGATCAGTCTGATCAGATTGTTTTGGTTATAGATGTCGTAGAAGCACCAACGGGAGATCTTTCTTTGACAGGAGGATATACAACAGGTGGTACGAGTCCTGGAATGTCATTGGAGGTATCTTTGACGGAGCGTAATCTTGGAGGTCGTGGTCAGTATGTGCGTTTAGGCTTAGGAATTGGCCAAGAGAAGTCTCGTAATTACAATCTTTCATTTGTTGATCCTCATTTTTTAGGTTATCGTTTATCCGCTGGTATTGATCTTTTTCGCAGTAGTTATCGTGCTGATAACGCGTATGATGTTCGCCAAACAGGAGGGGCGCTTCGATTTGGATTGCCTATTAGTGATCAGCTGTCTGCTAATGTAGCTTATTCTTATGTGCAGGAGGAATATGATTTTGGCGGAAATTATGATTTAACTAATGATGCTGTTGTAAGAGATTTATACGGTAAGTATTCTGGTGCTATTGTTCAAGCAGCAAAACATAGTCCTTGGAAACGTTCATCAATTAGTTATGGTTTGACTTATAATACTATTGACAATATGAGGGATCCTCATGATGGGTTGTATGTACGTGTTCTTCAAGAATATGCTGGGCTTGGTGGGAATGCAAAATTCTTGAAGACAACTGGTAAAGCGATGATGTATAAAACCCTTTCTGATCCAATGGATCTTGTCGGTTTACTTTCGTTTGGAGCTGGTTATATCCATGAAGTAGGTCAAGAAGGTGTTCGTATTTTCGATATGTTTAAAAGCTCTGATTTAATTCGAGGTTTCAAATATAACGGGATAGGTCCGCGCCAGATTTCCAATAAAGGTGAAGTATATTTCTTAGGGGGCACGACATATATGAATGCAACTGCTGAATTGCAGTTTCCTATACCTGTTGTTCCTGAAGGGTTAGGGTTACGTGGTGCTGTGTTTGCAGATCTTGCGACGCTCTATGGCAATAATTATAAACCTGTTTTCGAGGGTGAAGCGCCTGTTACAGACACCAAAAGTGCGTGGCGTACATCTGCAGGTGCTAGTTTGATGTGGGAATCTCCATTTGGTCCTCTGCGTTTTGATTATGCTTGGCCAATTACTAAGCAAGAAGGAGATCGTGTGCAGCAATTTAATTTTGGTATTTCTACTAAGTTCTAATTTAAATTTTATCCAGAAGGAAAAGTTTTAAAGAGAGTGGACTAGGTTAGGAGAGAAAGTGTTTTGATGGCGGATACATTTTTTTTTACGCCGTCCCGGCGATTAACAGTTGCTAATGTTGCGGAGTTAACGGGTGCAAAACTTCTTAATCCAGAATTTTCTAACACGGTTATATACACTCTTTCTTCACTTGAAAGGGCGGAAGAAGGATCTCTCGTATTTGTAGAGAATCGGAAATTTTCTGATGCTTTAGTGGGGAGTTCTGCTGTTGCTGTTTTTTGTACAAATGAGATTGTCTTTAAAGTTCCTGCATCTATGGCAATTTTGGTAACGTCTACACCGCAGCGTGATTTTGCACAGGTAGGTCGTATTTTATTTCCTTCTTCTGTAAAGCCGATGCCTTTGTTCGGACAAAGAGGAATCTCACCGCATGCGCATATTCACCCAAGCGTTGAGCTTGAAAATGATGTGTGCGTTGAAGCCGGAGCGGTTATTGGCAAAAATGCTAAAATTGGTGAGGGGTCTCTTATCGCATCAACCGCCGTTATTGGTGAAAATTGTCGCATTGGACGTGAATGTTATATTGCTCCAAAGGTAACAATTCAGTATTCTTTAATTGGCGATAGAGTCCAAATTTATCCAGGTGCTTGTATTGGACAAGACGGTTTTGGCTATGTTGGTGGTACGAGTGGGATTGAGAAAATTCCCCAGCTTGGTCGTGTTATTATCCATGATGGTGTAGAAATCGGTGCAAATACAACGATTGACCGCGGAACATTTGAAGATACTGTTATTGGGGAAGGGAGCAAAATTGATAATTTAGTACAAATTGCTCACAATGTGAAAATAGGTCGCTATTGCCTTATTGCCGCTCAATGTGGCATTGCTGGAAGTACATCCATAGGGGATATGTCTCAGCTTGGCGGAAGCGTTGGGGTTACGGATCATGTTATGATAGGTAAATATGTTCAGATTGCTGCTGGTAGTGGTGTAATGAATGATATTCCAGATGGTGAAAAGTGGGGGGGGAGCCCAGCACGACCATTTAAACAATGGTTTCGTGAGGTAGCAGCGTTGCGTAATATTGGCAAGGCTAAAAAGGAGAAACGCTAATATGATTAGCACCGAAGAAGTAAAAACTTTAGAAACTATAGATATTGAAAAATTGCTTTCAATATTACCGCATCGCTATCCTTTTTTGTTAATTGATCGCATAGTTGAAATCGATGGGGAACAAGAGGCTGTCGGTATTAAAAATATAACAGTTAATGAACCACATTTTACAGGACATTTTCCTGCAAAGCCCATTATGCCAGGGGTTTTGATTTTAGAAGCTATGGCACAAACAGCAGGAGCGATTTCCCTTTTAAAATTAGGGAATGAGAAGAAAAATCTAGTTTACCTTATGACTGTAGATAATGCAAAATTTCGTAAGCCTGTTGTTCCTGGTGATCAGTTAAAAATTCATGTTCAACTTTTAAAAAAGCGGTCTGGCGTGAGACGTTTTTCGTGTGTTGCAGAAGTAGAGGGTGTTCGCGTTGCTGAAGCGGAAATCGCTGCGATGATTAGCGAAACAGAAGAAATGATACAGTAGGGATTTAGCATGTCCGGTACGAAAATTCATCCAACCGCTTTTGTAGAGAAAGGAGCGCAGCTTGGTGAAAATGTCCTTATTGGACCATTTTGTCATGTTGGTTCAGAGGTTATCATTGGTGATGGGTGCACTTTGATGAGCCATGTTGTGATAATGGGAAATACGACGTTAGGAGCCAATAGTATCGTATTTTCTCATGCAGTTTTAGGCGGAGATCCACAAAATAATAAGCATAATGGAGGTTGTACAACTCTTTCTATTGGTAAGAACTGCACAATTCGTGAAGGTGTAACAATGCATAGAGGGTCCGATTCGAGCGTAGGGATGACGGTTGTTGGTGATAACTGCCAATTTTTTTGCTATGCACATGTTGCTCATGATTGTTCTGTAGGAAATAATGTAACATTTGCAAATAATGTAATGATTGCTGGTCATGTTACTATTGGTGATCACGTTATTATTGGTGGAGGTTCTGCTGTTCATCAATTTGTTCGTGTTGGACATCATGCATTTATCGGTGGTGTATCAGCGCTAGTTGGCGATTTGATTCCCTATGGGATGGCTGTTGGTGTACATGCAAAACTTTCTGGGTTAAATATTGTCGGCATGAAACGTGCAGGTTTTGAACGCAAAGATATCCATACATTACGTCATGCAGTTGCTATGCTTTTTGATCGTAGTAAACCATTTAAAGAGCGTGTAAACGATGTGTTTTCTTTCTATTCTACTTCTCAGCCAGCGCTTGATGTGATTAAGTTTATTCGAGAAGATGGAAAACGTTTCTATTGTACGCCAAAATTTGAAGATGATGGAGTAAAAGAAAATAAGGATTAAAAATGTTTGCCTCTGGTGCCAGAAGTTTTCTTGCCGGTCGAACTGCTATTATAGCAGGAAATGGTGTTTTACCGATTACAGTTGCTCAGGCACTTGAGAAGCATGGACAAAATCCTTTTCTTGTGCTTCTCCGCGATGAAGCAGATTCAATGCTTTGTCGTTATGAGCACTGTGAATTGTCAATTGTTGAACTAAAACAGCTCATTAAAATCCTAAAATCGGCTGCAATTTGCAATATTGTTTTGGCTGGAGGAGTCAAAAGACGGCCGCTTCTTAGGCAATTACGTCTTGATTGGACAACCGTTTTAGCTTTACCTAAAATACTTGGCGCTTTAGGAAGTGGAGATGATGCGTTATTAAAAGCTTTTATACAAGTTATTGAAGCATATGGTTTTTGTGTCATTGGTGCTCATGAAATAGTACCAGATCTACTAGCTCCAACGCAATTTGATTTAACACTGCGGCGGGCTACAAAAAAAGATAAAAACGATATTTTTTTAGCTGCTGAGGCTGCAAAGCTTTTAGGCCGATTAGATATTGGGCAAGCAGCTGTGGCTATCAATGGGAGGGTGATAGCTGTGGAAGGGGCAGAGGGAACTGATAATATGTTATGGCGGGTTTGCGAAATGAGGGAAAGAAAGCAAATCCCGCCTAAAGGCGGTGTTCTTGTTAAATGTGTAAAACCTCAACAAGATCATCGTGTTGACTTACCATCTATTGGTCCTGCAACAATGATGAATATTGCAAAGAGTGGGCTATCTGGTGTTGCGATAGAAGCAAATAAAAGTTTGATATTATCAGCGAAAGCAACAATAGAAAGAGCTAACGAACATTCACTATTTATCGAAACATTTGAAATAGGTGATCATGAATGATCGTTGTTTAAAAATTGCTATTGTTGCAGGTGAAGAATCTGGTGATTTTCTTGGAGCAGATTTAATCGCTTGTTTGTCCCAACAGACAGGGTGCAATATTCATTTGATTGGTGTTGGTGGAAGGCATTTAAAAGCATTAGGATTAAAAACTCTTTTTGATCCTCATGATATTGCTTTAATAGGTTTAAGCGCAGTGTTGAAGCGATTACCATTATTGCTGATGCGAATTCATAATCTATCCAAATTTATTGCGCGAGAACAGCCAGATTGTTTAATTATTATTGATAGTCCTGATTTTACTCATCGTGTAGCAAAAAAAGTACGTGTTTTAGCGCCCTCTATTCCTATTATAAAATATGTTGCACCAACTGTTTGGGCGTGGCGACCAGAGCGAGCTAAAGCTATGTGCAAATTTGTTGACCATGTTTTAGCAATTTTTCCTTTTGAAAAAGAAGTTATGAAGGATTTTGAAGGCCCTGCTACTACTTATGTTGGGCATCGTCTTTTAACTTATCCTCCGCTTTTAGCTGTTCAATCAGAAAAAAAACGTTTATATGATAAACAGGTTTCTTTTCCAACATTGGTTATTTTGCCGGGATCACGCAAGTTAGAAATTTGCTCTTTAATGCCTATTTTTGGAGAAACCGTAAAAATTCTTGTACAACGTATTCCTAATTTGCGTATTATTTTACCAACATTACCGCATTTGGTCGATAAAATTCGTTATTTTATAAAGGATTGGACAAACAAAGTTGAGATTGTTGTTGATGAAGATGCTAAATGGCGTGCTTTTGCAGATGCAGATGTTGCTCTTGCTGCGCAGGGAACGGTTTCATTTGAATTAGCGTTAGCAAAAATTCCAATGATTCTTTGTTACAAGCTCGATTATTTTTCTAAATTATTTATTTTTCCTAAAATAATGTTATGGAGTGCTGCTCTTCCAAATATTATTTCTGATAAACCTATTGTTCCGGAATATTTTAATGAATTTTTACGGCCTGGTATGTTGGCACGACAGATAGAACAGCTTTTGCATAATCCGTTATTGCGACAGGCACAACTTGATCTTTTTGAGGTGATGGAACAAAAAATGAAAACTAAAGTACCATCAGGAGTCATTGCGGCTCAAACGATCATCACGATTCTCAAAAAAAAATCAGTACATTTCAAGTTTTGTAGAGAAAATAATCATGGCTTATGACTAATGTTGAATTTTAGAAAGAAAATTACGAGCACGCTGACTTTTAGGATTGGTAAAAAATTCTTCAGACGCTGTATCTTCAATAATTTTTCCATTTTCTAAAAAGAGTATTCTTTCTGAAACTTTGCGAGCGAATCCCATTTCATGAGTAACACAGAGCATTGTTATACCTGTATTTGCTAATTGAGCCATAATTTCTAAAACTTCTCCAACACTTTCGGGATCAAGAGCTGAAGTTGGTTCATCAAAAAGCATCACTTCAGGTTTCATGCAAAGCGCACGTGCAATTGCAACACGTTGTTGTTGTCCGCCAGAGAGTTGTAAAGGATATTTTTCACAGTGTTCTTCGATACCAACATGCGTAAGATAATGAATTGCCCGTTCTTTTGCTTGGTGTTTAGAAAGCCCTTGAACTGTCATAGGTGCTAAAATGCAATTTTGCATAACTGTCATGTGAGGAAATAAATTAAAGTGCTGGAAGACCATTCCTATTTTACGTAAAACGTTTTTTTGTTGATGTATAGGAGCAGTATAAATATCTACATTGTGGATGCAAATTGAACCTTTTTGTGCTTGCTCTAACTGGTTAATACAACGAATTAGTGTTGATTTTCCTGATCCAGAAGGTCCACAAATAACAATTCGTTCTCCAGCTTTTATATCTAAATTAATGTCATGCAAGACCTGAAAGGTTTTATACCATTTACTTAAGTTGCGAATAGAAATTATGGAATTTTGATCTGTATGGGGATGATTTTTATTTTGCAAATTCATCTTATTGTATTCTCTCATTGATGCATAAATTAATTAATTTAGCATTTTTATTTATCGTAAATATCTGGTTAAATGACGTTCAAGAAGAGCAATAAAGCGATTAATGAGCTCAACTATAAAAAGATAAATAAGAGCAGCCCAAATATAAACTTGGAAATCAAATGTGCGTGAATAAATGAGTTTTGCGATTCCCATTAAATCATAAACGGTGACGAGTGAGGCAATAGCACTAGATTTGATCATTAAAATGATCTCATTTCCCAAAGGTCGTATAGCTAAAACCATTGCTTGTGGAAGAATAATTTTAAAAAATGTTACAGATCTGCTTAATCCCAAAGCTTTTGATGCTTCACGTTGTCCGATTTTTACTGAGAGAAAACTTCCCTTAAAAATTTCAGATTGGTAAGCAGCAGAATTGAGAGAAAAAATGAAAAGGCAGCAATACCATGCATTTTGAAAAAACCACCATAAGCCAATTTGTTGCCAAAATCTGCTCATTGAGCCAAGACCGTAATAAAAAAGAAAAAGTTGGGCTAATAAAGGAGATCCGCGGAAAAAATATACATAAGCGTGTGCAAAGTACTGTAGAGGTTTATTATTTGATAAACGTGCGAGTGTGACAAGAATACCAAAGATGAAACCAATAGAGCAAGCAATAAAAACAAGCTTACAAGTAACAATTAATCCATTAATAAGTTTTAATCCGTAATGATTTAAAAGATCAGGATCAAAAAGGAAATGCAGCCACTCAGGAAACATCGGTTAACACCTTTCTATATCCTGCTTGAGTATATATTTCTAGGTTGTGTAAAATGATGGAAAAAAAGGCAGAAAATAATAAATAGAATAAACAAGCTATAAGATAAAACAACATAGGTTTATTTGTAGCTGCAACTGCTAAATTGGTTTGTCGCATGAGATCTACAAGTGAAATAGTTGAAACAAGTGATGTATCTTTAAGTAAAGTGAGCCAGTTATTAGAAATGCCTGGCAATGCATTTCGGATGAGTTGAGGAAAGACAATACGAAAAAAAGTCGTTGAACGTGAAAGCCCTAAAGCTTTAGCTGCTTCATATTGCCCCTTATCAAAAGCATTGAATGCTCCAAGCCAAACTTCACAGGAAAAAGCTGCAAGAACCATACTGAGAGCAAGAACTCCAGCAAGAAAAGCATTAATGCTAAATGTTATATCAATATTAAAATAGTCAAGAATCGTCTGGATAACATTGTGTAAACCGTAATAAACTAAAAATAGAGTCAAAAGTTCTGGTAGTCCGCGAAATACTAATGAAAATAGGGTAGCTATAGCTCTGGCTATTTTGACATTAGATCGAATCATTACGGCGCTTAAGAGTCCTAGAGGTAGTCCTACAACTCCACAGCACAAAGCCAATGATAATGTCATTCCTGCACTATAGAGTATAACCATACCCCATCCACCATTGCTAAATGATAGCAATGCTAAATTTTCAATCATTCTCGCGCTCCTCACACAGATTTATAACAGCTCTTAAAAAATAATAGTTTGTTCAATTTTAGTTTATATTGATATTTAATAAATATCGAATGTAAAATATTTTTTCATGATTTTATCATAGGTTTTGTCTTCACGGATTTTCTTTATTGCTTCATTGAATTTATTTTTAAGATCTTCATTATTTTTGCGTATACCAATTGCTATAGGAGAGCGTGTTTCTTGAAGTGTTTCAAGAAGCTCACAGCAACCTTTGCCTTCATTTTTTAGCCAGTTTAATGCTTGCAATTTATCCAAAATGATGGCATCAAGCCGATGACTTAAGAGGTCGCGACTAACTTCTATTGTTGTAGGATAAAATTTAATATTTACTCCTTCAAAAGCATAATGATCTTCTGCGTATGCAGCTTGCGTTGTATTTGATTGTACACCAAGATTTTTTCCTTTAAAGGCTTCTTTAGAGATTTCTTTAATACCTGAATCTTTGGTAACAATAACAGCCAATGCTGTATCGTAATAAGCATCTGTAAAATCGATTTTTTTTAATCGCTCTCTTGTAGGAGCAAGAGAAGCAATAATGGCATCGTATTTTTTTGCAAGAAGACCAGGTATAATTCCATCAAAATCTTGCGTAGTGATAATGCATTCTGCTTTCATTTCTTTACAAAGTGCGTGAGATATATCAATATCAAAGCCGTGAAGTTCGTTATTTGAATCAATGTAACTAAATGGAGGATAAGAGCCTTCACTCGCAATTTTTAGTGTTTTAGCATGAGTTAATGGAACAAATAGTGTTGCACTTATTATGAGAGCGAGTGGGATGAGTTTCATTATGTTCTCCTGTTGGATAAGCAGAAAAATATGGGATTATCGTGTATTTTTATAATCTGTAAGATATTTATAAGAGTAATAAAAAATTTATTGGTATTCATTTTGTGCTTGTTGACGGGTATATAATGATCAAGAAAGTTATTTATTTTTATCAAGTTTACATATGATAAGTACAGAGAGAATAGGTATTCTATTGGCTTATTGAAACTATTTTTATGAAATAATTCGTTCCTTTCTATTTTGTTTTCACACATTGCAAACTTAACTTTGAAAAAAGTTATTGATTTTAAGTTCAAAAAAATTTTGGACTTTAAAGATGATGAAAAAAGGATATTGTTATCATAATTGGTACAGTTAAAATATTTATATATTGGGCAACATACAAAACCAATACCAATTGATATGTTAGTAGGCAATAAATGTTTTTTTATACCAAAGCATATTTTTGATGAATGATTTTCAAGAAAAGTGCTTGAGTTTGGCTCATTATGAAGCCACACAATAACACCTTATAATCTCATATAGACAAATCTCAAAATTATGCCACCCTCTTTACCAATTTACAAAAAAAATAAAAAGTAAAAATATGAGTGGCTAGGAATTTTTATTGTAATGTTATTTTAGAAAAAACACTTTTTTATTATCCTTTAATTTTCATATACGACAATGTCCTTCAGTTTATAGACGAAATAGAAAAAGGTACATATCCAAATTAAATAGAATTATAGATTAGCGTTTTTGGGTATCAAACAATATTCCTCATCTTTACAAAAAGAGGGCATTGCACATTTGCTTATTGATTGAGCAAAGATCATTAGTTCACTTAAAAATTATATCATGAGTGATTAATGATCTATAGCTATAAAAAAATCAAATTAAAAACCATAAAAAAAATTTATACTTTTTACTTAATGATCCACATTGAAGTCTAAAATTTCAGTAAATTGAAGTCTTAGTGATATGTCTTTGTATTTTTTAACTTGTACGCTTATCTATAGGGACGTATTCACGTACAGTATAGCCTGTATAAAGCTGACGTGGTCGACCAATTTTTTGCGCAGGATCTTCAATCATTTCTTTCCATTGTGCAACCCAGCCAACAGTTCGCGCTAATGCAAAAAGAACCGTAAACATTTCCGTTGGAAAGCCTAAGGCTTTTAATGTTATGCCAGAATAAAAATCGACATTAGGGTAAAGCTTTTTTTCAATAAAATATTCGTCATTTAGAGCAATTTTTTCAAGTTCTACAGCAATATCAAGAAGTGGATCATCTTTAATATTGAGTTCTTTTAAAACTTCATGGCAGGTCTGCTGCATAATTTTTGCACGTGGGTCATAATTTTTATAAACTCGGTGACCAAAACCCATAAGACGGAAAGGATCATTTTTATCTTTTGCACGTGCAATGAATTCAGGAATTTTTTGAACTGAGCCTATTTTTTGTAACATTTTTAAGCACGCTTCATTGGCTCCACCATGCGCTGGTCCCCAAAGACATGCAACACCTGCTGCAATACACGCAAAAGGATTAGCTCCTGATGATCCTGCCAGACGTACAGTGGATGTAGAAGCATTTTGTTCATGATCAGCATGCAAGGTAAAGATCCTATCCATGGCGCGAGAAAGTACGGGATTAACTTTATATTCTTCACAAGGAATAGAGAAACACATATGAAGAAAATTTGCAGCATAACTAAGATCATTCCGTGGATAAACAAACGGTTGCCCAATGCTATATTTATAGGCCATAGCGGCAAGAGTTGGAACTTTTGAAATGAGACGAATAGAAGCGATCATTCTTTGTTGAGGATCTGTAATATCAATAGAATCATGATAAAATGCGGACATAGCACCAAGACATGCAATCATGATTGCCATAGGATGAGAGTCACGACGGAATCCATGAAAAAATCGCGTAAATTGCTCATGTACCATTGTGTGTCGCATAATGCAGTGATCAAAATCAGCTTTTTCTTGTCTTGTTGGTAATTCACCGTAAAGTAAAAGATAGCAGCTTTCTAAAAAATCTCCTTCCTCAGTCAGTTGATTGATAGGATAACCACGGTAGAGCAATATTCCTTTATCACCATCAATATAAGTGATTTTTGATTCACAAGAGGCTGTTGAAGTAAAACCAGGATCATAAGTAAAAATATCTGCTTGTTTATGAAGAGCAGAAATATCTATGACATCATGACCAATAGTCCCTTTGAGTACGGGAAGATCTATGTTTTTACCATTTACAGTAATGTGAGCCATACTTTTAGACATTAAATATTCCTTTCAGATTTCTCGCTCCTAAAAATAAGAGCTGTTTTTTTAGATATGAGGTATGCAGTTAAAGCTTTTTCTATCGATGTTAAGAGTAGATTTACTCTAAAAGTTAGTGCCTGTAATTTTAAAAATATTTTTTATTTGCACTACATCTAATACGTCTTTTGAATAATTGAAGCTAAATCCCGCTTTTAACTTACGTGAAAACACTCATTTTTAGATAGATGATTGTTTAGCTTAACATACCTTGATATACATGCAAATTAGCATGTGTTTTTTTTAGTTGGTCATGAATGCGATTAAGAGTTTCATCTCGTCCCAATGATATAAGAACATCGAAAACGCCTGGAGATGTTGTGCGTCCTGTAAGAGCCACTCGAAGTGGTTGAGCAATAGCCCCAAATTTGAGATTTTGTGTTTGTGCGTAATATCGAAGAATCTCATCTAAGACTTTAGCATCCCAGTTTGTACATTTTTTCAAAACAAAATAGATTCCCTCTAAAGTAGCTAATCCATTTTTGTCTAGAAGCGCTTGTGCTTTTTCATCAAGGTGTAATGGTCGTTGTGCAAAAATGAACGAGGCATTGTCAATGAGTTCACATAATGTTTTAGAACGTTCTTTGAGACTTGGTATAGCTGTTAAAAACTGAGCACGATGTCGTTCATTAAGCATTTCCATTATTTTTTGTCCCCCTTCGGTATCTGGCAATATGTTAAGAACAGCATCAAAAAGATCTTGATCGTTGCTCATACGCATATAATGCCCATTAATGGCATCTAACTTTTTGAAATCAAAGCGTGCTGCCCCTTTATTAATATCATCGATGTCAAACCAAGAAATCATATCTTTAATTGAAATTAATTCATCATCACCATGACTCCAACCTAAACGTACTAAATAATTGAGTAAAGCAGCAGGAAGATACCCCATTGTCCGATATGCATCGACACCTAGTGCGCCATGGCGTTTTGATAATTTTGCACCATTCTCACCGTGGATAAGTGGAATATGTGCCATAACAGGGATATCCCATCCCATTGCATTGAAGATAATTGCTTGGCGGGCTGCATTTGTGAGATGATCATCACCGCGTATAATATGTGTTATTCCCATATCATGATCGTCAACAACAACGGCATGCATATAAGTTGGAGAGCCGTCAGAACGCAAAATGATAAAATCATCTAAGTCTTTGTTAGGAAAATGCACATCGCCTTGAACGCGATCATGCAAAATTGTTTCTCCGTCTTTTGGTGCTTTGATGCGAATAACAGGTTTGATATCTTTGGGAGCTTCAGAAATATCACGGTCGCGCCAACGCCCATCATAACGTGGTGGACGGCCTTCTGCCCGAGCGTTTTCACGCATTTCAGCCAATTCTTCAGGGGAAGCGTAGCAATAATAAGCTTTGCCGTCTTTTACTAATTGTTCTGCGACTTGGCGATGACGTTCTGCTCGTTCAAATTGTGAAATAGGGTCACCATCATAGTTTAATCCCAACCAGTGTAATCCATCTATAATAGCTTTTACAGCTGCTTCCGTTGAACGTTCACGATCTGTATCTTCAATGCGTAAAAGCATTTTTCCACCGGTATGTTTTGCATAAAGCCAATTAAAAAGAGCTGTACGAGCACCTCCAATATGAAGAAAACCTGTAGGGGAAGGGGCAAAGCGGGTAATAACGGACACGGATATCTTCCTTTTAATTAAGATATTGCTTGTGAGACTTTATGGAAAAGTTATATTAGCATAGGCTATGGAGTGTGCAATATCCGCACGAGCAAGTAAAGCAGAGAGTTAGGATGTTAAGTAAAAATAATTTCTTAAAAAGAAATTCAATTTAATAAAAGACGATGTTTTTTCACGATGGAAATTATTTTGCGTCTTTTAAGAAAACAATAGTTTTATGCTGGGAGTGGTTAGAAGATTGCATAAACAAAGAAATTTCTGCAGGGCTCCTTTTTTTGTTAATTTTGGTATTTTTTGCTACAGGAGTCATTTTTTATTTTAATTTAGAGCGGGAACCAAATTGGGGACAAATTTCTGTATTTGTTGGTGCGCTTTTTGGGATATTGTATGTTTTACGTATTTTGCAGGTCCATCGAAAAATATGGATTATCGTAGGATTTATGTGTTGCACTTTATTGGGGGTGTTGGCTGCAAAAATAGAAACATGGCGTATTTCCACACCCATGTTGGATCGTGATGTTTTCACTACATTGACCGGTAGAATTGTTTCTATTGAGGCACTACAAAAAGGAAAATTTCGTTTAATTTTAGATGTTTTGAATACAGAAAAGCCAACATTATGTCATGGACCTAAACGTGTTCGTTTATTAGCAAGACATTTGCCATATGGGTTAGTCGTTGGTGATGGTTTGTCTGGACGAGTCAAAATGTTTGCATTATCTGGTCCAGCGTATCCAGGAAGTTATGATTTTAGTTTCCATAATTATTTTAAAGGGATTGGTGCTCGAGGTGTTTATTTGGAAACGCCGATCAAAATACCAGAGACGCAACCTGATACAATATTGGATATAGTCTCACAAAAAATTGAAAATTTGCGAATAAAAATAACACAAAAAATTACTACGGCGATTGGTGGAGAAAACGGCAAGATAGCAGCTGCTCTCATAACAGGACAGCGGGGTGGTATTTCACATAATACAAATGAAGCATTGCGTACAGTTGGATTAGCACATATTTTATCGATATCAGGTTTGCATATGGTTTTGCTAAGTGGCATGGCTTTTATGAGCGTTCGTGGTTTTTTAGCACTTTTCCCAGTTTTTTCATCCTATTATTCCACTAAAAAGTTTGCTGCTATTGTATCATTAATAATAACAGCTTTTTATTTTGTTCTGTCTGGTGGAGCCATATCTGCGCAAAGAAGTTTTGTGATGGTTGCCGTTATGTTGGTTGCTGTGTTGTGTGATAGTCTTGTTTTAACAATGCGTAACTTTGCTCTTGCAGGTTTGATAACATTAGCTATTGCTCCGCATGAGATACTAAGTCCTAGCTTTCAAATGTCTTTTTCTGCGACAGCAGCTTTAATAGCTTTTTTTGATTGGTGGAATGGAAAGTCATTTTTTCGTATAAAAAAAACGACACCATCTTACATTGGGGGTAGAGTAATTCATTTTGCTTTTTTATCAATTATTTCAACAGGTGCATCTTCGCTTGTAGCGGGGTCTGCTAGTGGGATTTATGCAGCCTATCATTTTTCTAATATTCCTCTTTTTAGCATTGTCAGCAATGTTTTAGTTTTGCCTATTGTATCAATAATCATCATACCTTTCGGATTAATAGCAACATTTGCAATGCCTTTAGGTGTTGAGTGGTTTCCTTTACAAGTTATGGGATTTGGTATTGGTCTTGTGACAAAAATTGCTTATACTATAAGCACTATTTTTCCTGTTTTTAATTCCGGATTTATACCGTTATCTGCGTTAATTCTCTTTAGTATAGGGTTGGTTGGACTGACTTTTTGCAAAACACCTATTAGACTTGCTTTTAGTTTTTTTATTATGATTGGTGTTTACGTTTGCTGGGTACATTCCCCCATACAATTAGTTATAACCGACAATATAAAGCTTGTGGGACTTATTAATGGAAAAAATTTATATATTGATCGTTATTCAATCTCTAAATTTACGAGATCCATGTGGAAACAATCATTTTATGTAAATGAAGTTATTAAACCAACAAAATATGGTCCTCCATTTAAGGAGCAGTTTATTTGTGATGACCATGTTTGTACTTCTAGATTAGAAAATGGGTTAAAAGTGATTGTTTTACATAAAGGGACAAACAAATGTGTAAACGCAGATATTATAATTAATGGAGCTGTCACTCATAATTCAAACTGTAATAAGAATGCAAAAACACTATTTACGTTTGAACAATTGTTGTCACAAGGCAGTGTTATGATGGACAAAAGCGGGAATACCATTTGGTCTTCACGGGGTTTATTCAGACCATGGAATATGCACAGGCGGCATTTATAAAAGTTATGTAAAGTACTCTTTGAAAGAAATAGATGACTTTTAAAACATCTGGTGAATTAAGAATTTTCAAAATTATGCGATTAGTGCATATTATTGGCAATGAATAGTAGATTTAAAACACTTATTTAAACGTAAAAAATGTAAATAAGTTAAAAAAAATAAAATTGTTAATTATTCTATTTTATAACTACATATCTTTATAGTAGCGAATATTTTCAACATAGAAGGTGTTCAATAGATCTTTTATTGATATCCTTCATTGGTAAAAGGATAAAGTGATTCGTGAATGTTCAGAAATTAAAAAAAATGGCAGCGACCAAAGCTCTTGAATTTGTTCAGGATAATATGCGGCTTGGTATAGGAACTGGTTCTACAGCAAATGAATTTATTCGTCTTCTTGGAGAGCGTGTTTCCGATGGTTTGCATGTAACTTGTGTTACTACCTCACAATATTCTGAGCAACTGTGTCGTAAATGCGGAGTGCCAACTACGACTCTAGAACAAATATGTGAGCTTGACCTTGATATTGATGGGGCAGATGAAATTGGTCCAGAACTGGCTTTAATTAAAGGTGGGGGTGGTGCATTGCTACATGAAAAAATTGTAGCGGCAGCCTCTCGTTCAATGCTTATCATTGCTGATGAAACAAAGATAGTAAAAACGCTTGGTGCTTTTTCTCTGCCAATTGAAGTCAATCCGTTTGGTATGCATGCTACACAAATAGCTATTGAAAAAGTTGCTAATGATTTAGGATTGTCTGGGGAAATTACATTGCGAATGAATGGAAATACTCCTTTAAAAACGGATGGTGGTCATTTTATTCTTGATGCATCTTGGGGCTGTATTATGCAGCCAAAATTATTGTCAGATGCACTCCTTGCAATTCCTGGTGTTGTTGAGCACGGTCTTTTTTTAGGATTGGCTTCGTGTGCAATTATAGCAATGAAGGATGGTCAAATAAAAATTTTAGAATCGTGTAATTTTTGAACAAAACAAGTTTTTTACATGTTGATGCGTTAGTGCAATATAAAGAGGTTTCTAATATTTTGAATAAAAGAACAAATTAAAAGTATAATTAAGTATCGGGGTAACCATTAAATGAAAACAATATCTTTTTTACAGCGTTTTTTAGTATGTTGTATTACAGTTGCCGTTTTGGTTGTGAATATTGGAGTGGTTTATGCACTTGATATGAGTGATAAGCACTTAGATGCAGCTAGAAAGGCTATCAATGCTATGCATGCAACTGATCAATTTGATAGTTTTTTACCAACAGCTGCACGTGATCTCAAAAATGAGCTAATAGGCAATGATCCAAATTTGGCGACGGTTATTTCTGAGATTGTTGATAAACATGCACTTGCTTTGGTTAAACGGCGTTCTGATTTGGAAAAAGAAATTGCCCATGTATATGCAAAATATTTTACTCAGGAAGAACTCGATGCAATCACGGCATTTTATAGTTCGAATACTGGTAAAAAATTTTTGAAAGAAGTTCCTAATATTGCACATGATGCTTATTCTACATTTGAAGCATGGCGCGATGTCATTATGCAAGATCTTGTAAAAAATGTGAAAAAAGAGATGTCCGAAATAATTAATTTGGACAAGCCTATTACACCTACGGCATCTAGTTCTTCGATAAAGAAAAAGTGATTTTGTTGATATCGTTACGATAATAAGCAATTTTTTATTTATTTTTGAGAAACGGCGTGAAAGTCGCCGTTTGAAAAGAAATAGTTTTTTTAAAGATATTGCTTTATATAAAAAATAGTACTTAAAAATAAAAAGTATTTCCATTTGGTTATAAACGACAATAATCTGTTATTGCAAAAATATGAGAGGGAATAGTTGGTGAGATCTTTTGATTTTGATTTGTTCGTAATTGGGAGTGGTTCTGGTGGAGTACGTGCTGCACGTCTTGCTGGAAAGCTTGGTAAGCGTGTTGCTATAGCAGAAGAATCTCGTATAGGAGGGACTTGTGTTATTCGCGGTTGTGTCCCCAAAAAATTATATGTTTACGCGTCGCAATATGCACGACAATTTCGTAACAGTACGGGTTTTGGATGGGAATATGCTAATCCAGTTTTTAGTTGGGAAAAGCTAGTTTTAGCTAAAAATAAAGAAATATCAAGACTAGAAGGGCTTTATCGTAAAGGATTGCAAAATAGTAATGTCCATATTTATGAAAGTCGTGCTGTTTTTATAGATGATCATACAATAGAACTTTCAGCGACAGGTCAGCGGATACGAGCAGAAAAAATTTTAATAGCAACAGGAGCAAAAGCTACGCGAAACACTGCAATAAAAGGTGGTGATTTGTGTATTACTTCTAATGAAGCTTTTGATCTTAAAAATTTGCCAAAATCAATAACCATTCTTGGTGGTGGATATATTGGAGTTGAATTTGCTAATATTTTTCATGAATTAGGTGTGAAGACTACGCTAGTTCACCGTGGTGACTTAGTCCTTAGTAACTTTGATCACGATTTGCGGCAGTTGCTCAATGATGCAATGATTGAAAAAGGAATCTCTATTATTTATGGAGCAACAATTTCACAAGTTCAAGTTGCTGATGGTTGTTATGATGTTCTGTTGTCAAATGGGCAAACAATTAGCGCTGATCAAGTTATGCTGGCTATGGGGCGTGTGCCAAATACAGCAGAATTGGGACTTGAGCGGGCAGGAGTTAAATTAAATGAGCGTGGTGGTATTATTGTTGATGAGAAGATGACAACAAGTGTCCCTCATATTTGGGCTGTTGGTGATGTAATAGGACATATGCAATTGACACCCGTTGCAATTCATGATGCGATGTGTTTTGTGAAAACTGTGTTGGAAAATACTCCCACTGTGCCTGATTATGATTTAATTCCAACAGCGGTTTTTTCACAACCAGAGATTGGAACAGTGGGTCTTTCAGAGGAAGATGCAGTACGTCGTTATAAGCGTGTTGAAATTTATCGTACAACCTTTTGTCCTATGTACAACGTTTTTTCCAATAATTTGGAAAAAATGTTTATGAAATTGGTTGTTGATGGTGAAAGTCGTATTGTTGTGGGTGCTCATATTTTAGGGGATGGTGCTGGTGAAATGGCACAGCTTATTGGGGTATCTCTTAAAGGAAAATTGACAAAAGATGTGTTTGATAAAACGATGGCAGTACATCCAACTGTTACAGAAGAGTTGGTAACAATGTATGAACCAAGCTATATATATGAAAATGGAAAAAAAATAGAAAATTAAACCGTTCTCATTAGAGAAAATAATTAAATTTTTTATATTATAGGCTATAAATTACACTATAAGCTGTAAAAGTGAGTTTTGGAGAAAATGTCGTGGTAAAAAAATGGGCTCCTAATTCTTGGAGAACAATGCCAATTAAACAGGTTCCAGTTTATCCAGATAAATATGCATTAGCAGAAATTGAACAAAATTTGCGTAGCTATCCTCCTCTTGTTTTTGCGGGTGAAGCACGTGATTTGAAAAATGAATTAGCTGCAGTTGCACAGGGTAAAGCTTTTTTGTTGCAAGGTGGGGATTGTGCAGAGAGTTTTATAGAACATGAGGCTGATAATATCCGCGATTTTTTTCGTGTATTTTTACAAATGGCGATCGTTTTAACTTTTGGAAGTTCTAAGCCAGTTGTTAAAATTGGTCGCATTGCTGGTCAATTTGCAAAGCCACGCTCTTCTGACATGGAAAGCAAAGATGGGGTAGAGCTTCCTGTGTATAGAGGGGATATTATTAATGGCATAGAATTTAATGCGGATTCTCGTGTTCCTGATCCACAACGAATGTCTATGGCTTATCGTCAATCAGCAGCAACGCTTAATTTATTGCGCGCATTTTCACAAGGTGGATACGCTAATTTAGAAAATGTTCACACGTGGATGTTAAGTTTCATTTCTAATAGTCCACAAGGGGAGCGTTATAAACAGTTGGCTGAGCGCATTTCTGAAGCAATTGATTTTATGCGCTCTATAGGGATTACGTCTAAAACGAATTCTTCATTACGGGAAACATCTTTTTATACTAGCCATGAAGCACTTTTGCTTGGCTATGAAGAGGCTTTAACACGCATTGATTCAACTTCTGGAGATTGGTATGCAACCTCTGGTCATATGTTATGGATTGGTGATCGTACACGTCAAATTGATCATGCCCATGTTGAATATTGTCGTGGCATTAAAAATCCTATTGGGTTGAAGTGTGGACCTTCTATTGAACCAAATGAGCTTTTGAGTTTGATTGATATTTTGAATCCAGAAAATGAGTCAGGTCGTTTGACGCTTATTACTCGTTTTGGTCACGATAAGGTTGAAAAATATCTTCCAAGACTGATTCGTGCAGTTGAACGTGAAAAACGTAAAGTTATATGGTCATGTGATCCAATGCACGGCAATACGATTACCTTAAATGGTTATAAAACGCGTCCTTTTGATTATGTTTTAAAGGAAGTGGAAAAGTTTTTTGTAGTACATCGCGAAGAAGGAACTTATCCAGGAGGTATTCATATTGAAATGACAGGTCGTGATGTCACTGAATGTACGGGTGGTGCTCATGCTATTTCAGTAGAAAATTTATCTGATCGTTATCATACCCAATGTGATCCTCGATTAAATGCAGATCAAGCGTTGGAGTTGGCTTTTCTTGTTGCGGAGCTTCTTAAAAAAAGTCGTAATACTGATGCAGTAGCTTTGGCAGTGAATGATTAGGCAACAATGACGTAGAAATTATTATTGTAAATATTTATGGAGATGAAAAGTTTTTAGAAAATACTTTTTAATTAAGTAGAGCCATAATCGCAAAATTGATGAGATGATACAAAAGCTTATAAAAAATGATTTTCAGGTAGCGGTTGCTCAACTAAATCCTAGTGTGGGAGATATAGAGGGGAACTTTTCTCTTGCTATAATGGCGCATAAAGAAGCTAAAGAAAAGGGAGCTGACCTTATTTTATTTAGTGAGCTTTTTATATGTGCTTATCCACCAGAGGATCTTGTTCTTAAACCTATTTTTACAAAAGCCTGTAGAGATGCTGTTGAAAAATTAGCAAAGGTAACAGTAGATGGTCCAGGAATTGTAATCGGTATTCCAATACGGCATAATGATAATATTTATAATGGTGCAATGCTCCTTGATAAAGGACAGGTAATTGCTGAAACTTTGAAGTTCGATTTGCCTAATTATGCTGAATTTGATGAAAAGCGCGTATTTTCTCCTGGACCACGTTCTGAACCTATCATTTATCGTGGGATGAGATTAGGAATAGTTATTTGTGAAGATATTTGGAATGATCCCTTTATCTGTATGGAGCTTAGCAATAAAGGAGCTGAGATTATTCTTGTTCTTAACGGATCTCCTTATCATCGTAATAAAATATTAAAACGTATAGACGTTATTCGTATGCAAGCTATTCAGTCTGGTGTGCCAATTATTTATGCTAATCAAGTTGGAGGTCAGGATGAGTTAGTCTTTGACGGGGGATCATTTGCATTAAATGGACAAGGAAAAGTAGTATTTCAAATGAAACATTTTGAAAGTCATATTGCTTTGAGCCACTGGCAACGAAAATCTGCTGAATGGCAATGTGTGATTGGTCCAAATGAAAGTCTTTTTAATGGGTTAACCGCTGATTATAGTGCTTGTGTTTTAGGTTTGCGAGATTACGTCAATAAAAATAACTTTAAAGATGTTATTCTTGGTCTTTCTGGAGGAATTGATTCAGCACTTTGCGCAGCAATGGCGGTGGATGCTTTTGGTAATGAAAGAGTACGTACTGTAATGATGCCTTATCATTATACTTCTCAAGAATCATTGAAAGATGCAGAAGATTGTGCATGTCTTTTAGGATGTCATTATGAAATAATACCTATTGCGCAGCTTGTTGAGGCTTTTTCGAGTATAATGGAACCTATTTTTTGGGGACTTGCACCTGATCTTACAGAAGAGAATCTCCAAAGTCGGATACGTGGAACTATTTTAATGGCTCTTTCGAATAAATTTTGTTCAATGGTAATAACAACAGGAAATAAATCGGAAATGGCTGTAGGGTATGCGACTCTTTATGGTGATATGAATGGAGGGTTTAATCCTATTAAAGATATTTATAAAATGCAGGTTTATGCGTTAGCTGAGTGGCGCAATAAAAATCATTTACAAAGTTTTAAGGGGCCGAAGGGGACAGTCATTCCACCCAATATTATAGCAAAAGCGCCTTCTGCAGAGCTTAGAGAAAATCAAAAAGATGAAGATTCTCTTCCTCCTTATCCTATTTTAGATGATATCTTGCAATCTCTTGTAGAAAGTGACATGAGTGTTCGTGATATTGTTAAACGTGGACATTTACGTGAAACAGTTAAAAAAGTTGAACATCTTCTCTATTTATCTGAATATAAAAGGCGACAATCTGCACCTGGTATAAAAATCAGTGAGAAGCATTTTGGACGTGACCGTCGTTATCCTATTGTCAATCGTTTTCGTGATAAAAGTTGAGCATTATTTCATGACAAAAGTTCGTTTTGCCCCATCTCCAACAGGTTACATCCACATTGGCAATGCTCGTATTGCATTATTCAATTGGCTTTATGCACAGGTAAATAATGGAACATTTGTTTTGCGTTATGATGATACAGATATAGAGCGTACGAGACAAGAATATGTCGATGCTATTATGGTTGATCTTGAATGGCTTAATATAAAACCAGATGAAATTTATTATCAGTCTAAACGAGTCAGTCGATATAATGAAGTTACGGAAATTTTAAAAAAAAGCGGTCTTCTTTATCCTTGTTATGAAACAGCAGAAGAATTGGACCGGCGTCGCAAAATTCAACTTTCACGCAAAAAACCTCCTATTTATGATCGTGGAGCATTAAAATTAACGTGCGAAGACAGAAAAGCACTTGAAGCACAAGGACGTAAGCCTCATTGGCGCTTTCTCTTACCTAATTTTGACAATGATCCATTACAGACTAAGAGAACGGAAGTTCATTGGAATGATATTGTAAAGGGCAAACAGATAATTGATTTGGCTTCTCTTTCAGATCCTGTTTTAATTCGTGAAGATGGAAGTTATCTTTACACGTTGCCGTCTGTGGTTGATGACATAGACATGGGTATTACACACATTATTCGTGGTGATGACCATATTACTAACACAGGAGCGCAAATTGCTATTTTTGAAGCTCTTAATGTACAGAAAATCCCGTTTTTTGGGCATATTAATTTATTAAGTACGGTTTCAGGAAAAGGACTTTCAAAACGTGATGGTGATCTTTCCATTCGTTCTTTACGGAATGAAGGGTTTGAATCTATAGCTGTCCAGTGTCTTGCTGTTTTGATTGGAACATCTCAAAACGTGCACCCTTATCCTAACCAAACCGCTCTTTTAGAACATTTTAATCTTCAAGATACATCGAAATCTGTTGCAAAATTTGATGTTGCCGATCTTATTGCTTTGAATAGTCATCTTGTCCATGAATTACCTTATGAAGAAGTTAAAATGCGACTTAGCCAGCTTTTCATTGATGGAGAAACAGCGAAAGATTTTTGGAACGCGATAAAAGGCAATATTAGTAAAGTCAATGATGCTGTTTTTTGGTGGAAAATCATTCATGATAATCAAATTTTTGATAATGCTATAATGAAAGACCAAGCATTTGTGCGTCAGTCAGTTAACTTTTTACCTGAAGGTGCATTCAATAATGAGAGTTGGAAAGTGTGGACAACAGCATTAAAAGAAAAAACAGGTCGTAAAGGAAAGTCTTTGTTTATGCCATTACGTCAAGCTCTTACTGGAATGGATCATGGACCTGAAATGGGAAGCTTGTTGCAGCTTTTAGGACGGGATAAGGTAATTAAAAGATTAACTCTTCAAGAAAAGGAAGAGTAGCAATTTGAGATATTTTTTAATTTTTGCGCACTGTTAAAGAAGCAAGTTTTTAGTTACGGATTTTTATAAGCATGAATGCTGGAATATCATCGCCAAATCCGAGAGGGGTATTATTTTTACTGTGTTTCTCAAGTAAACTTGTTTTATGATTTGTGTTTTCAATGTCGCGCACTTTGTTGTTATCTAATGATTTTTTAGTTTGTATAGTGCGCTTTTTTTGAGTGGTTTTTTTTGTAGATTTTGTTTTTACGAAACCTTTTTCTTGATGGTTATTATGAGTCTCTAAAGTAGATAAGTCTCCATTAAGCCACTCAATTTTTTCATTACTTATCTTTTCAATAGCACTGATATATTTTTGATCAGCTTTTGTAACAATTGTAAAAGCTTTTCCACTGCGATTTGCACGTCCTGTACGGCCAATTCTATGGATATAATCTTCAGCATGTGTAGGAACATCGTAATTAAAGACATGGCTTACATCCGGAATATCAAGTCCGCGAGCTGCTACATCAGAAGCAACAAGAAGCGTTAGTTTATTATCCTTAAAGTTAGCTAATGTATTCATGCGTGAATGTTGGTCCATGTCCCCATGAAGCGCACCTACACTAAAATTATGTCTAGTAAGCGATCTAAAAAGTTCAGAGATATCTCTTTTTCGGTTACAAAAAATAATAGCGTTTTTAAGCTCATTGCCTTCATTGTTAATAAGGTTTCGCAAAACGGCTCTTTTGTCCCATGCTTTACTTTCAGATTTAACAAGCCGTTGTGTAATTGTTTTCGCTGTTGAGGATGCTTTTGTCACTTCCACAGATACAGGAAAATGTAAAAATTGCTTTGCTAATTTTGCAATTTCTGGTGCCATTGTTGCTGAAAAAAATAAAGTTTGACGTGTAAAAGGGGTTAGTTTACAGATGCGCTCAATATCGGGAATGAAACCCATATCCATCATTCGATCAGCTTCATCAATGACAAGGATTTCAACACCCATTAGGAGCAACTTTCCACGTTCAAAATGATCAAGAAGACGTCCTGGTGTTGCTATGAGGACATCGACACCTCGTTCAAGTTTACGGTCTTGGTTTTCAAAAGAAACACCACCAATTAAAAGCGCAACATTTAAATGATGATTCATTCCGTATTTATCAAAATTTTCTTCGACTTGGGCTGCAAGTTCTCGTGTCGGTTCAAGTATTAGTGTCCGAGGCATCCGTGCTCTTGCACGACCTTTTTCAAGTAACGTTAGCATAGGCAAAACGAAAGAGGCGGTTTTACCAGTTCCTGTTTGAGCAATTCCTAAAACATCTTTTTTTTGAAGTACATGAGGAATTGTTTCGCTTTGAATGGGGGTTGGAGCTGTGTATCCTACTGATTTTACTGCTTTAATAACCTTTGTGGAAAGACCTAAATTATCAAAACTATTTAAAGATGGCATCATAATTTTTCTATCAATCGCTTTGCATTTTTAATTTCATTATTAAATTATCAACAATTATTAGCAAGATTAAGTTTTACATCAATAAAATGGTTAAGACTCATTTGCAAAAAAGTCAACTCTAACGGCCATATACGTATCAAAAGTATGTACAATAATGAATAACAATTAATAACGAAATTGTTCTGATAAAATACGTTCGTCCCATGAATGGTTAGAATCAAAAAGGATTGAAACTGTTAATTCTGTTGCTGATGAAATAGTAACTGAATGAACAGATTTAACCTCAACATTATCGGCTGCAGCATTTACGGGGCGTTTTTCAGGTTCGAGCATATCAAAACGTACTGTTACTGTATTTGGAAGTAATGCACCATGCCAACATCGGGGACGAAAGGCACTAACAGGTGTAAGTGCCATCAGAGGAGCCATAAGAGGTAAGATAGGTCCTTGTGCAGACAAATTATATGCTGTGGATCCTGCTGGTGTAGCAACAAGGATACCATCACAACTTAATTGTTCCATGCGAACTTTATCATCAATGCTGATACGAATTTTAGCTGCTTGATAAGATTGACGAAAGAGAGATACTTCGTTTATAGCAAGAGCTTCAATGTGTCCTTGAGAGTCAGCATTTGCGATCATGCGCAGAGGATGGATTTCTTTTTTATGCGCGGCAGCAATGCGGTTTGGCAATTTTTTTTCATGAAATTCATTCATGAGAAACCCCACAGAACCTTGATTCATGCCATAAATAGGTTTTCCGCTGTCCATAATGTCACGTACGGCCTGTAACATTGTACCATCGCCACCGATAGCAACAACAATATCGGCTTCTTTAAGAGAAGAGTGACCATAAATAGAAATTAATTTATTGGTAGCTTCAATAGCTTCTTTAGTCTCAGCAGAAATGAAATGAAAGCGGTTTGGTAATATTGTCATTAAGAGTTATTCCAATATTTTATCTTATTTTTTAGCTTACTTTTTTAAATTTTGAAGTTGTAATACAAATTGTTTTGCAGGAAGAAAATTTAAAAAATTATCTTTTTAAAGTAAAATTTTATAGCATAATAAAATAAGAAAGTTGCATAATTACGTAAGTTATAGACGAATATTTTTTTAAAGAATGGCAATTCATCATTGAAGCAAAAGGCATGTTCGGTTAAAAGATCACAATTGATTTTAGTTATCAGTGATAGGCACCCGTAGCTCAGCTGGATAGAGCGCTGCCCTCCGAAGGCAGAGGTCACAGATTCGAATTCTGTCGGGTGCACCAAATTTCACAATTTTGTTTCATATATAATTTTTATGAAACAATCTCCAATGGGTTTGTTTTTACTTAAATTGGCGGCTAAAATTGCTTGTTAAATGATAAGCTAAGTAGCAAAATCCTTTTTTAAAAAGTAAAATTTATCACGATATTGATATGCTCTTTTTTAATTATGCATTTCAAATAAATTATTTTAAGTGTTCGAATGAGGGAGGGGAAAAACAATGAAGTGTTTATCCATATAAGGTCGTTGTGTTTATAATTTCAGCAATGGAATACTGTGTTCTCAGTATTTTTGCTTATTGTATAAAATAACAGAAGAATGATGAGGTTTTAATACCACTTACACTTAATAGAGTGTGTTATGGCAATAATTGATGAAATATCATCGGTGTATTTTTATTTTTTATAGGATTCTAAAAAAGACAAATGGCTAATACTGTTGTTTGATGAATTAAAGAATTAGCAAAATTTATTTATCTCATAGGTTTTAGTTTATCATTTAAGTCTTATAAATAAACTGTAACTCTTTTGTTTTTATGAATAAAAACCAATAATGCGCATTACTCGGCTTTTCAAAAGCAAGAAAGAAAATCATGACTATTATACTAAATCCTGGCAAGGTAACACTTAGAGAACTTGAAAATGTTTATGTAAATGGTGAAGTAAGTAAACTTCATAGTGATACATATTTGGCGATCGAAAAGGGAGCTAATCGCATTGCTGAGATTGCCTCAGGAAGTGAACCAGTTTACGGTGTTAATACTGGCTTTGGTAAGTTAGCTTCGATTAAAATTAATGCAAGTGATGTAACTGTTCTGCAAAAAAATCTTATTTTATCGCATTGCTGTGGTGTAGGAGATCCTTTAGCTGAAAATGTTGTGCGTTTAATGATGACTTTAAAGCTTATTTCGCTAGGACGAGGAGTTTCTGGTGTTCGTTTAGAGTTGGTGCATTTGTTAGAAAATATGCTTGCAAAGGGTGTTATTCCTGTCATTCCTGAAAAAGGATCGGTTGGTGCATCGGGAGATCTTGCTCCACTTGCTCATATGGCAGCTGTTATGATGGGAGAGGGAGAGGCATTCTTTAAAGGGACTCGTATGAGTGGAGCAGCTGCTTTAGAAAAAGCAGAGTTGTCACCTATTACTTTAGAGGCAAAAGAAGGGCTCGCCCTTATCAATGGGACGCAAACATCGACAGCGCTTGCTCTTGCAGGTCTTTTTAAAGGATATAGAGCATTGTGTGGCGGGCTTCTTTCTGGAGCATTAACAACTGACGCTATTATGGGATCAACAGCACCATTTCATCCCGATATTCATGTTTTACGTGGTCATTATGGACAAATTGTAGTGTCTCAAACGTTAAAAAAACTTGTGGAGAATTCAGAAATTAGAAATGTGCATTTACATAATGATAACCGTGTACAGGATCCTTACTGTATACGTTGTCAGCCACAAGTTATGGGTGCGTGTTTTGATATTCTGATGGCAGCAGCAAAGACACTTGTTATTGAAGCAAATGCGGTTACAGATAATCCATTAATTTTAAGTAATGGTGATGTTGTATCAGGTGGAAATTTTCATGCCGAGCCTGTAGCGTTTGCAGCTGATCAGATTGCTCTTGCTTTATGTGAAATAGGATCGATTTCTCAAAGACGTATTGCTCTTATGGTTGATCCAGCACTTTCCTATGGACTTCCTGCTTTTTTAGCGCAGAATGCGGGTCTTAATTCAGGTTTTATGATTGCTGAGGTAACGGCAGCTGCTTTAATGTCTGAAAATAAACAAATGGCACATCCTGCTTCTGTTGATTCAACACCAACTTCTGCAAATCAGGAGGATCATGTCTCAATGGCTTGTCATGGAGCGCGTCGATTATTGGCTATGAGCAAAAATCTTTTGACTATTGTTGGCATTGAAACGCTTGTTGCAGCACAAGGAATTGAATATCGTGCTCCTTTAAAAACAAGCTCTTTATTGCAATCTGTTATTACACGTTTACGTGAAGATATTGATACTTTGAAAGTAGATCGTTACATGGCCTCAGATCTTCATAAAGTAGATGTACTTGTAAGTGAAGGGCACTTATTATCTATTTTACCAGAGACAATTTTTCCAAAATTGGAACCAAAATAATATTTATTACGAAATAAAAACAGAAGAAGAAATCTTTAGGGGATTTTTTCATACAAATATTATTGTTCAATGGCGTATTTGAAAATTTTATGAATGTACTGATTTGTTTACTAATATAAATTGGTATATTCATGATTTTGAAGATGAATTGGATAATTAATATTGCAGTTATATAAAATTTGTATCGCACTGTTTTATTAAGTGTATCTCTTGATAGTGCTTGCTACCATAAATTTTTTTTGCTAAACGCAATGTTAAATTAAAGCCCTATGAATATATAGAGAAATATCATCATGGGGAGCTTGTTTCGTTATAACGAGACTTTAAATTGAAGGGGCAAAGGGGTGCAATTTTTATTGTAACCGGCGTCCGCTGTGTTATCACTTAAAATAAAGTTATATGTTTTTGTTGCTATAATGCTTTATTGTGAAAATGAAACAATAAAAGTTGCAAATCTTTCAGATTCATTATGTCCCTTTCATAGTTCAATTGGCTTTTATGCTTGTTGATTTATGAATTTTTTTTATGAATAGGGCGAAAGCATTTAAAAAAGGAATGAAATGGCAACGAATGAACTTAAGCGAGGTATGAGTAAGCGACAAGTTATTTTTTTAGCACTTGGTTCTGCTATTGGGACAGGTCTTTTTTACGGGTCTGCACAAGCTATTAATCTTGCTGGTCCGAGCGTTTTGATTGCTTATTGTATTGCTGGTTTAGCTATTTTTATGGTTATGCGGGCTCTTGGTGAGATGATTATCCATAATCCTCTTCCCGGTTCTTTTGCTCGTTATGCTGCAAACTACATATCGCCATTAGCTGGTTTTTTAACGGGATGGACTTATGTTTTTGAAATGGTTTTAGTCGGTTTGGCTGATATTACGGCTTTTGCAACTTATATGGGATTTTGGTATCCTGATGTTGCTCCTTGGATATGGGCTCTTAGCATTACATTGGTTATTACCGGTATTAATTTAGCAGCAGTAAAAGTTTACGGTGAATTAGAGTTCTGGCTGTCTTTCATTAAAGTTATTGCTATTATCGCTATGATCGTTTTAGGAATAGCTATTATTTTTCTTGGTTGGGGAACAAATACGGTTTCTTCTGCTGTTAACATTAATAATTTATGGAAAAACGGTGGTATTTTTCCTAATGGTTGGTTTGGTTTTTTAGCTTGCTTTAGTGTTGTTGTTTTTGCTTTTGGTGGTATTGAAATCATTGGAATGGCAGTGATGGAAGTGCAAGATCCGCATCGTACTATTTCGAAGGCAATCAATTCTACTCCAGTTCGTATTTTGCTATTTTATATTATGACATTAGCTATTTTAATGTCACTTTATCCTTGGAATAAAATCGGTCTAATGGATAGTCCTTTCGTTTCAATTTTTGAAAATCTCGGGATTTCATCAGCAGCGAATATTTTAAATATTGTTGTTGTTACAGCTGCTATTTCGGCAATGAATAGTGGAATGTACGGTGCTGGTCGTATGATCTATGGATTATCGCATGAAGGTTATGCGTTGAAGAAGTTTCAATATTTGTCAAAAAACGGTATACCAATTTTTGTTATTTTATTACTTTTTAGTGTTTTTCTTCTTGGGGTTATCCTAAATTATTTTTACCATGATAAACTTTTTTTTCTGATTGCAGCGATGGCTACATTTGCAACTGTTTTTGTTTGGATGATGATTTTACTTTCACAAATTTTTATGCGGTTAAAGATGCCTAAGGAAGCGCAGTGTGATTTAAAGTTTCCAATACCGTTTTGGCCAATAGGATCAATTTTTTCTATTTTGTTTATGACTTTTATTTTTGTTTTGTTATGGTTTTTTGATGATACGCGACCAGTTTTAATTATAGGTGTTAGTTGGATAGCTTGGCTTGTTTTTTGCTTTTACACACTCAAATTTTTTAATTCAAAGAAGAAAGATGAGTCAAAGTGATGAATAAGGATTGAGTTTAAAATAAATGATTGTTGACTCTATAACAGAACAACATTTGAAAATTATTTCTCAAATATAAGAAATTATTTTTCAAGTATTATTTATTTTAAAATTTTTTGCGTATTATTTTACGTTAAAAGTCTATTAAATTCATGTTACGTAAAAAGAGAATGAATGATTTTTATCAATGATAAAAATAGTTTTTAAATATAAGTGATAATAATAAAAATAATTTTAAAATTATTATCTATTTTTTTTAGATAAAATAAGATTATTATAAAATTTAAGGAAGTATTTAAGATTTTTTATAGTATTTTTATTTAATTTTTGTTGCACAATAGACTAAATTAATAACGGATAAGCAATAAAGTTTTTAGAAAAACAATTTAAAAAGTAGTTTTGTTATCACACGTTTGCTAAAAAACTCAAAAAAATAGATAGAATAACGCGATTTTTTTTATCGTGATTTGTGCCTATTTACAGCGAAAAAATTGCTAATATTTTCATATAAAATTCATAGTTTTAACAAAATAAATAAACTTAAGTTATTAATTGATATAAAAACTCGAATGGTGGGCGTGACAGGCGCAAATAGTTTTAGTAAAATCAATAAGTTATCATAAGATGAGGGAATTAGTGAATCATTGATTCTATTACGTTTTTTGAATGGCTATCCCTTACTTTTTTGAAGCTTTTTTATTGATTCAAGAGCAAGTTTTTTGCGGTCAGCGCTCTTTGTGTAAAGAGATGCCATACGATCCTCTGTCCAGCCAAAAATTGCTTTGAGTTGTGAGACTGTTGCACCTGAATTTGCGGCGCGTGTTGCCGCTAACTTTCTTAATCCATGTGCTGATTTTTTAATCCCTGCTGCATTACAAGCATCTCTAAACAAATTTCCAAAGCTTTCTTTGGTTAGTTTCTTGCCTCCTTTCCCACAAATGAACGTTTCATCTCCGATAGGACTAGTTGCAAGTGTTGAGGCTAATTCTGGCAAAATGGGAAGGAAGACATCTGTTTGGAATTTACTTTTCTCTGTTTTTAGATGGATAGTGTTATCTTTTACATCTTTCCAGCCAATTCGTATTGCATCACCCCGTCTTAAGCCTGTATAGAGAAAAACGTCAATCCAGACGCGTTCATGCGTACCGATAGACCAGCGTTGATAATATTTTTCTATGTCTTCTTCTGTCCAAACTGGAAATCCATCTTTATTGTTGAGAGCTGGTTTTTTGATTCCTGCTGCTGGATTATTTTCCAAAAGTCCTTGATCGATTGCCCATTTAAAAAGTCCACTTAGGGCTTTCAGAAAATTTCTAGCCATTGCTGGCGTTTCTTTACGTCTTTCAACTCCTGCTGTAATATGTGCTTTTTTGATTTCTCTATATGGAATATTTCCTATGGAATCGCACACTTTCATCAAAATGAGTTCTTTTTGTTTTTTTGTGGCTTTAGCGAGGCGATGCCAATCAACGCTATTAAAATATTGTTTGAGAAGCCATGCAAAGGAACCTTCAATAAGTTTTCCTGATTTAGGTTTAGGGGGGATGATGCCTTGCAATTCAGCAAGTGCGCTTTTATAGCTGTCAACAAACTCTTGCGTTCCATAGGTTCCGTGTACTCTACGTCGCGGTCCATGACCAATTCGTACGTACCATACAATTTTGCCATGTTGGGTAATTTGTTTAACAAGATGAGGGGGGCGTGGCTTTGGCATGGGAGCTTCACATCTTAGAGAGTAAAGATTCGTAATATTCGTTCTTTTGCAAATCTAATAATTGGTCTGGATGAGTAGTTGTTTTAGGAATTCCGATTCCAGCTTTGAGATAAATCAATAATTCACCTGTAGGTTTGATTTCTATTAGTTCGCAGCCTTGTTTTTTAGCTTCTCTGAGGGCGCGAGCAATGGCTGGCTGTGTTATGGTAGGTGGGCGATGTGCCATATCTGTTCTCCTAAGTTTAGATGCAATCCATCTGTGGCGTGAATCGCGCATTTAATGAAAAGTTTTTGTGAAAGGGTGGGGGTGCTAAGAGAAGGAATAACACCCCCATAGTGTTTAAGCAGCTTGAGTCAATATCTGCTGCATGTCTTGCTCTATCTTTTCTAAAAACGCTTCGACAGCTTTGTTTATGTGTTCGATTTGCTTTTCATCACGGTATATGCGTCGTATTTTGAGGCGTAAATGTGATGATTGGTCAGTAAAGCGTGGATCATAGCTTACAAAATCACACCATTTACGCTCCGTACAAGCCATTTGGAATTGCATTTGTGCGATATATTCAGGCTTGATTTCGTTATCGATAAAAAAGCGGATGTGGGTTGTTGATCTTGGACATTTGACTTCGATTAAGCCATGTTCTCCAACAAGACCATCAGGGCTTGCACCTGCCATTTTTATTGTTGGATGCGGTACAAAACCGCACTTTGTTATATTGGCATCATAAATAAAGCTATATTCTTTGATTGCATCATCTTCATGCTCGATACCCCATCGCATATCTTCACTTTCATAATATGGGTTTGTTTCTCCCGTTAAGCGCTCTGTAAGGAGTTTGATTTTGTATTCGTCATATTTGCTTGTGGGTAATCCTTTGGCTGTTCGATTGGTGACGCTGTAGACGTTTGAGGCAGTGACTTTTCCTAATCGTGCTTGAAACCATTCTGCTGTTCTTTGTTCCATATTACACTGCCATTTCTTGTTTTTGCAGGATTGGTTCATATTCAGCATCTTGTATAGAGGCGTTTTGTTGTGCTTGAGCTATTTGTAAGCGTTGTTTTCTTTTCAAACCATCCAAAACAGTTTGAGCTTTTTCATGAGACAGATCGCTAAGCCCTTCGACTTTTGCAAAAGAAAGTATATTTTCTTTCTTTGTTTGTGTTTGATCCATTAATTCCTGAATTTGCATAAGCATTTCATTTGAAATCTGTTGACTTTGTGTGTTGTGATTTGTTCTGTTAATACGTGCGGCTTCGTCTTCATCGTAAATGCCAGACAACCCAAAAGCATAGCGTGCACATTGTATAGTAGCTTTATGACGCAACATGCGAGCAGGGTACTTTATCCAAATATCTGTGTTTTGTTTACATTCTGACAAATATTCGGTGACCTCTATAGGATCTTGAATGTTTTTTAAACGGATGGAGCATTTGATAGCGATCAAATTGCCATTGTTGTCGAGTTGATCGTGGAAGGTCATACCATCAAAGTTTGGATTCGCTTTAATGATCTTAATCCATCCATCAATGGAGACGATAGGCATGATCCCTCCGCCTTTTTTGGGGAAGGCATAAATTTCTTTTGTGAGAGGATTAAGTCCGTAAGTATTGGCAACACAAATAAAAGCAGTGAATTCTTCATTAGAAAAAGGAAATTTATTACTGGTACAAGTTTTGATGATTGTTTCTCGAAATTCGTCATGGGAGAAACCATATTTGTGTGCCATGAGTGTTAATGGAGAATTGGTCATTTAATATCCCTCATTTATGCGCAATCTATCTGTGATGTGAATCTCGCGTTTGTTTTAAATAATTGTTTTGTGCTGTTAGAGTTTTATTTTTTAGGCTGTGTGATCTTATCAGTAAATTTGTACTGCCTCATGATCTAAAATCTTTATTTTAAGACGGTTTCATTTCTAGAAATTTTTGCGCTGCCATTCACGTTGGCATATTCGCAAATAATAGCACCACCAAAAATACGTGCATTACCAAAAATTTTAGCGTTATCACTAATCCAACAGTCTCCACCATGCCATAGGTTCTCTTCATGCTCGATCCAGCCCCTCGTATTTCTTTTCCATAATTTTTTTCCTTTATTAATGCGTGTTTTGTCTTTTCAGTTCTTGGGAAAGGGCACTTATGCCTTTTGTTGTGATTTTTGCAGAAGGAATAATTTTTTCCGTTCCATCTTCTTTTTGAATTGTGATGGTTGGGCAATCCATAAGACCTTTTTTTATTTTATCCTGATAAGGCAATAAGTGTCCTGCTGGCATGCGTCGGTAAATCCAACTTTTTTCCTGTAAAAAGTGAACGAAGTATTTTGGTTGCACTTCTAATATTTTTGCTGCTTCTGTAAGACCAAACAGACCATCAGAGCGCGTTAAACTTTCAAGAGCCATTGCTTTTGGCTTAAGTTCAGCAATGATAGTGTCCTTCTCTTCAATTTGACCATTTAGGTGTTTTAAAAAGCCGATCATTGCTTCAGGACTTGAATAGTCAATTTGCGGAACAGGCATTTGCTTTGCGCGCCGTTCACATTCGATGAAATATTGTCGTGCCTGTTTTCCTTTTTCATTGCGTTCTACCATGGCAAGTTCTTTTGCCATATCAAGTGTAAGGTGATAATCTATTGCAATAACAGCTCTAGATTTTGCGCTCGCCAGATTTGGCGACCGCAAATTTTGTGTTTTTATAAAATCTTGATTTTCTATAAAGCTGTATTTATTGATACGATCTTTGATCCAATTTGAAAAATCTTTTCCTACTTCCAAAAACGCATGCAACTCACGTGCATTTACTGTTTGAATAGTTTCCGGTCCGATAGCTTGTTCTGATATTGGTATGATGGTATTCATCATTAAACTCCATTATGCATGAATAGCGGTAAGCTTTTTCATGGCGAGCTTGATATTTATTGGATTGAAAAGGGGCGCTCTTAAAACACCATTAGATTACGTCGCAAAAGCGTAGACGGTGCTGTTGTTCATAAGTGCCGTACAATGCGTCTTCATATTCTTGCTTTACAATATCATCTAGGAAATTGTGATATGCTTCGCTTTCTAGAATAAAATCGTGATATGTTTTGTTTTCAAGGTAAATAATATCATGTCCATTAATATAAAGTTCAGCAATATCTTCTGAAATATTTTCACAACGATTAATTGTTGGTTCGATACGGAAAATTTTAACAGCGTTCTCAACATTATCGATAAATTTTATAATGTCTTTTTCTTCGTAAAATGGTCCCGATTGTGCGATGTTTTCTAATTCATCACGGCACATAACTAACAAAATTTCATCTGAATTTATAAAAATTGGCTTTTTCATAATTTCCCCCTCAATGCTTGTGTGTGTAGTTTACAATTAATTATTATAACTATAATTATAAAATATCAAGTAAAAAATTATAAAAAATTATATTTTAAAAATTATCATAATATTTTATTGAGTAAAAAGGTGAGTAAAAAAGCAGAGGAACGTACTTTTAACTCCAGTAATAGTTAGAGGTAATTACGAATCATTTTACCGTAAGTGCCTTCTGGCAGGATAGCAAATATTTCTCCAATCCATGTAATTTTAACGTTTTTAATAGGCAGTGCATTCCATGAAAGCAGATCTATTTCTCCATTCATACCTCTACTGATTTTCTTTATATATCTCTTGTTGTCATGTGTTAAAACAACGGCTTCTTTACCAAAAAAAGATTCTATTGTTTTGATTTGGCGCCGTCTAACAATAATCATGTCTCCATCTTTGTAAGCGGGGAGCATAGATTCTCCTCTAACTTCAAAAGCAATCATATCATCAGGAAAAGTGAAAGGAACTTCTACTTGCGCAAGACCTTCTTCAGGGATTTGTTCAAAACTTGGATCTATTTGTGTTCCTGCCCCTATATAACCCATGAGAGGCACGAAAGTTGTGAAGTGATTTTCTCCTGTTAGTTCTCTGTATAGTTTTAAAATGGCATCACGATTAGAACCTCTAGGGTCTGAATCTTTTAGCCACTTTGAGACTGAAGCTTGTGTTACATTCAATCGTTTAGCCACATCTTCTTGCGTTAAGTTGAATTCAGTCAGAATCTTTTTTAAAGTGTTTATGATATTAGATTTATTGCTCATAGCTCTGCTTACCTTATTTTTTTATTATTGATAAAGATTTATTTTCTTGACTTTGTATAACTATAATTATAGTAATTATTTGGGTAAAGTTATGATCGGAGCCTTTAATGAAACAACAAGAATATTTTAAGAACTTTATTAAATCAGTACGGATTAAATTTAATTGGACACAATCAGAAATGGCAACAAGGCTTGGTGTGACTCAAGCGGCTGTCTGTAAATGGGAAAAAAGAGGATCTATATCTCTAATAAATTATTTAAAGTTACAACAAGAATTGCAACAAGAATTGCCTCAGTTAAAAAACCATTCTGGCTTTATGTATCCTTCGATTAATGTCTCAACATTTAATAATCAACAGCACAATTCACACTCTTAAATTGGAGAAAAAACAGAGATGGCAAATAATCAGCACCAGATCACTATAAGCAAAGATCAGCTGATCGATCTTGTTAATAAGATTGAACAGAGTGATATGTGTTATGATGCCCATCCGCTTGATGAACCACCTTCTCAAATAAGATTATATTTTCCATCAACAAGTTTTATTCTCTATACGCTGCACAGTATCTTTGAGAATGATAATAAAAGTTATTTTACATTATATCCGTACGATGATTTTAACCAATGGTTTTCATCTGTGTTTACGCAAGCTTTTACTGCTTGGTTTGACAATTATTTTTCTAGAGATTTGTTATCTTTTGATCGCTTAAGTGAGATGGTCTTTTTTATGGCCATAGTCAAAAATGAGCTTAATAGCTTAAGGGATCAGCTCATCGAACAGAAAAAAGAAGAAATCAAATTAATAAATCGTGCATGCAGCATGGATATAAACACGCAATAACCTTAAGGGGGAAAAACATGAAAAGAACACCAGGTTATACTTTCAGCTGTTCAGAAGGTTTAATACATGCAATAGGTTTTCCAGATGGTTGTACAATCGTTTTTGGTAATTCTGATTGGAATTTTTCGTTTGATGAAAACAACCATTTAGTAGCAAAAAATGATTTAGGATCAATGTTGTACTTAGAGATACACGGTAACACACAAACTTTCAAAGAGAAGTTTCGGGGATTATTTGGGAAACACAATAAGTGGTCTGCATATTAAATAAAGCACCTCGTAATTGATATGCTTTTAATTGATCTGTTACATTTTCCATTTCATTCCATGCTGATTGGATTTGTTCAGCTTCTTCTATAGGAGAACGCAAAAATGCTCTTTCTAGATAAATATTAGCACTAAAAATTTTTGTAAAATTATATGTCGGAGAAAATTGAAAAGTGAGTTTAATAGAAGCCCAGCATGTGCGGTCAATATCTGCCCAAAATTGTGTTCCCATAATGGCAAAACATTTTGTCTGGGCTGGAATATTTATGTCTTTCAAAGATACTTCTAAAGCTGGCATTGCAGGTGGGGTTATAAGATGAATTTTATCTTCGATATTATGGTGATAAGGAAAAGTAGGTGCATTAAACTGGCCAACAGAAAGAAATACTTTAGGAGAAGAATTAGTATGTGCCCGATTGATAGCAATATCTTCTTCTAAACAGTAAACAGCAGAAACAGAATGCAATTTAATATCAAAGGGGGTTACGTTATGAAAATTAAGCCACGCAATATCATCAGCAAAATTTTCATAACAAGATGTAACATATAAAGGTTGCAGTGGAATGCTATTTATTTGATTGTTTGCGTTTCGAATTGCATCATTATCAGGCATTTTTCTCCCTCATTTCGAAAACAACAGCCATTGAACGGCATTATAAAAATATTCTTATAATGGAATTTCAGATGACTAACACGATTCTTTGCCTTGATCTAGGCACCAAGACAGGCTGGGCGATTTGTGGTGCAGATAATCACATCATAAGTGGAACAGCCAATTTCCAACCACGTCGTTTTGAGGGTGGGGGAATGCGTTATTTGCGTTTTAAGCAATGGCTCACAGAAATGAAGATGACCGCAGGTCAAATTGGTGAGGTGTATTTTGAAGAGGTGCGCCGTCATGTGGGTACCGATGCTGCTCATGTTTATGGTGGTTTGTTAGCAACCTTAACAGCATGGTGTGAGCATCACACAATTCCTTATGAAGGTATTTCAGTCTGTACAATTAAAAAAGCGACGACAGGGAAGGGGAATGCCTCAAAGGAAGAAATGATAAAGGCGGTGCGTTCTAAAGGACATGCGCCACAAGATGATAATGAAGCAGATGCTTTAGCAATTTTACATTTAATTAAAAGGAGGGAAATCGGGCATGTCAACTAGATTGCCTTGGACGAAGCTTAACGCGGGTGAATGGATGAATGAGGTTTCTTGTTTATCTCCAACAGAGAAATGTATTTATGTGATGTTGCGGTTTCAAATGCTTTACGCTGGTGAACCTCTTTTGAATGATGCAAAGGCATTAGCTCTTTATGTTGGTTATCCAGCTAAAACGTTTATCAAAGCGTTAGACCTTTTATTGCTTAAGAAAAAAATTATTAGCTTAGCAGATGGTCGTTTATGGAATTTAGATGTTGAAGCAGAATTAAGTGATAGTAGAGAAAAATCAGAATCTGCATCTAAAGCAGCTAGGACTAGATGGCAAAAAGCTAAAAACAAAAATGATGATGATTGTTTAAAAGAGAATGACCTCGTATATGATCCGCATATACAGATGCAATGCGAACGCGATGCAGACGTAATGCACGTGCATATGCAAACTGAATGCGACGCATATAATCCGCATAATGTTCGCATTGTGAACGATGCTGAGCATGAGGTTGAGCAAAAAGAAAAGAAAAGATCCCCCCACACCCCCCTAAAAGAAAATAAAAATATAAATAAAAATAAAAAAACTAACACTTTCGTGTTAGCAAAAAAAGAAAAAGAAATGGGTTCTGAAAATTCAGAAACAGAAGATCAAGTTCACGAGCAAACAGACAATCATGTTCTGGAGAGTTTTTCAGATCCAGTCAAAACATCGTCAGAAAACATCCATCCCATTCATCAGCCAAATATCGAGGATATCCCTGATTTCAGAAACTGGGCACCGATTGACGATGATGCGCTAGAGAAGCTTCCAACACGAGAAGCTCCCTCAAACACTAAAATGCTTGGAGAAGCTATCGGCGATGTTCTTTACGGGGCAGCTATGGCACAAGCGCAAGAGCCTGTTGCTTCTCAAGCCAAAAAACAATCTTCATCAGTGAAAAGCAAGCGAGGTTGTCGATTGCCTGATGATTTCGAGCCTGATTACGATTTCGCAATTCAGGAAGGTTTGCCTCCCGAGCGTGTGAAAGTCGAGATGGAAAAATTCAAAGATTATTGGAAAGCTAAGACAGGCAAGGACGCAACCAAGCATGATTGGCCAGCGACATGGCGTGTCTGGGTGCGTAGGACTATCGAGAATTTAGCGAAAGGAAACAACTATGGAAAAGGAACTGGTTACCAAACAGGTCAACAGCGTGGCTGGGGTCACCGCGTCGCTGAACACATGCGCAATATCAAACATTCTGACAGTGCGTACAGGTTTCTCTTCGAGGATGACGCAAAATCCACCATTCCATTGGCTCCCGGGACAAAAACCATCGATTGCAGAAGCGGAGCAAGTCATTGCCTTGGGGAATGAGGCTTTAAAACAACTTGATGACCAAGCTTCTGAGCAAGAAATCAGTTTAATGTTTGATGTGCTGTCTGGTGCTCGTAAAACTTCAACTGCAGCAGATGAAAAGGCTACTGCACTTGGATATTTTTTTGCACTTGAAGGGGTGAGTCAGTGGGGACTTAAGACGGCAATAAGAGACGTGATAAAAGGTAAAGCAAAAGGCTTTTCGACAACGTTTATGCCATCAGCAACAGATTTGTTTCTTTATTGTGAACAGCTTGAAAATGGCGTTCGAAAAGCAGTTCAAAACATATTTCAGTACCTAGAAAGATCAGAGATTAAACCAAAACCAAAAGGAGAGCCGATTTCTGCAGAAAAATTTGATGAACTGAAGCAAATGCTTGCTGCTCCAGATTCCGCAGAGGCAAAAGCGTATTTTGCCAAAGCGTAGCGGGATAAAGCAGCGTGAGAGTATCTTAGCCTAGCAAACTAGTGAAAAGTGTTGATCGTTTTTGTATTAGACATACGTTTAAATCAATAAAAAGGCACCATACAGAGCGATTAAAGAATTTTTTGATACATATAGCATTAAAATAAAAATGGCTATTTGTGGTCAAATTTGTGGCAAATAAGCCTATCGATAAAATTAAGGATTAAAGCATGGAAATCTTAAAACATCTGTTCTTAACAAAACGTAAACAGCCAATACAAAAAAAGTTTGTTGCAACAGCTATTTGTCATGCACCTTGGGGGCTTGGTTGTGCTGAATATTTTTATAACCTTTATGAGCATGAAAATGGGATCAGAGAATATGAGGAGTTTGAAGGCTGTCAGTACTATGATATGCCAGAAAAAACCGATTTTAGTACTAAAGCACAAGTGAAAGCATGGGTTTATGGAGGTAAGGTTCCTAGTACTGTTATGCATCTTGAGCCTCTGATCGATGAGATTAACAAAGGCATTAAAAAGTTATCAGAAACTATTAAAAAATTATCGAAATCTGCTGGGAAATAAACATGTTTACAATGAAGAAAACGACAATTTTATTATATGGCATCGGGTTTATAGCACTTATAGCTTTGTCTTTTTTGGAAATAGAAAAAAAACACTGACTTTATTCAAGGCGTTTTAACATTTGCATCTATCTTTTTAGTAATAGTAACAATCCTTTGTGCAATCTTATGTAATTCTAAACTTCCGTCAAAATTACATTTTGATCCAGAGTACCAATATGAAAATACAACATCTTGGAATATCATAACATCTGATTTACGTTTATATATGCATCAACTTTTTCGTTTAATTGTTTTAGCACTTATAATATTAATTTTTCCAAATAGTTTTAAAAAAAATATTTCTTATCTGATCACTTTGGGGCATTTTGAGTATGAACTTGATTTTTCATTGGATACTTTGCTTTGGGATGTTTTTTTATTTGTTACATTTTATATTATGTTTTATATGCGCAGTATGATAAATGCATTTATCAGAGTAGTGCAAAGTTCTGCTCAAAAGTCATCGTAGAGCATTTTACTGCCTATTATACGTTCTAGTTCTTCCTTTTAATATGTTCTAAATTTACGCGTATATTGTAAGAAAGGAGTTTAATTATGCTCATAAAATCAACGTTAATCACAATGTTTATAGTCTTAATTTAGTGAATTCAAGTATTGCCTAAGCTATTTAGCAAAACGCTATAAGCAACTCACCTTGACCACTTCTTTTTTTGATTAGCTTTGTTTTTGTATAAATTTTTAGATGCACAAAAATTATGTCCTCTGTGAAGCTAAAAAATAAAAAAACTCCTTCTCTCAACAATAAATTTAGCAAATTTAACTTATTTTGAGATTACTACGTATCTTTAGATTCCTACGATATGAAAAAAATATTTGGATTTATGAAATAACGTTCTTCATTTTTTGGAGATAGTGCTTGCGCGACAATCTGAGCATTTAAAAACGTTTTGATACCTTTTTTAAAAATCTCATCACTAAAATCGCTCTCTCTCAGATCATTGTCCTGACAAAATTTTTTCCTACGATGATCACAGTAAATTATTGAATTGCTCCACAGGTCACTTTCTCCTCTTGAAGCTGCCCATAAGATGAAGAAGAAAGTTTTAATATCAGCGTTGGTTTCAGTATCAGATTTTTCAGTATCAGATTTTAAAGATTTGAAAAGTATTTTCACAACGTTTGTCGATAATTCAGCAAGCTTCTCTGAATAAGAATAAATTCTGACACCTTGGGCCAATTTTTCTGTACTGAAATTAGGATAAAAAGGATTTGTTTCATACACTTTATCTGGGTCTATATTCATAATTACTCCTTATTATCATATTGAAATTTATTTTTAGGAAAATTTACTACATAATGAAATAAATTAAGCGATTACTCAAGTATTTTATTGGTTAAACAATCCATTTTGTAGCATTTTTATTGAATTTTTTACTTAGAAACATTTCTGTCGTTGAAGGGCAAGGTGTTTATATTAATAACTGCGTATTAGCTTAATTTTAGTATCGCTAAATGACCTGGTATGCTTGTGATGTGATGCAAAATTCAATAAAATAGCTAAAGACACTTCAGAAGCCATTTAATGATTTAAAAAGGTACAGTGATGAAATGGCTCAAAACATCTGTCAGGGTTTAATGTAAAAATAAATAAGAAAAATATTTATTTTCAGTTATTTACTGATATTTTTTATTTGGAAACATGAATTATTTTATGGTATTATAATGCAGTTATAAAGTTTGTTTTTTACGCGTGCATTCTTCTGTTTAATACATATAAATTTTCCCCAAAAAGGATATAAAAATATGCTCAATAAGGTGACGTTAATAGGGTATCTTGGTGCTGATCCAGAAAGCAAAACAATGCCTTCTGGAGCTGAAGTGGTCAATTTTAGAATGGCGACTTCTGATAGCTATAAAGATAAAAACACCAATCAAAAAATAGAGAAAACGGAATGGCATTCTGTGGCGGTTTTTAATCCCCACATTGCAAAGATTGCCCTTCAATATCTCAAAAAAGGCAGTAAGGTCTATATCGAAGGGCGATTACAAACACGTAAATGGCAAGATAACAAAGGCATTGAGCGTTACACGACAGAAGTGATTGTACCGCAGTTTAAAGGTGAATTGTATTTGCTTGATGCAAAGAAAGAGAGCGATACTTATGTCACTGCTCAAAGTTATGCAGTTGCTTCAGGTGCTGCTGATTATAAAACATCTGTTAATGACGACATTCCATTTTGATTGAAAAAATATGGCAAAAAGAAAAAAACGAGCAAAACGTGGACGACCACGGATTGAGGGACGTATGAGAGAAAAAAACGGACGTATTTCACGTGCAAAAAGACCACGTGAAGCTATTGATAAATTAACAATTGCAATGCGTGCTAAGCACTTTGGGTTAACTGTAGAAGAGGCAAAAAATCCACTTTCTGGTTCTTATATCGGGCGGCTTTGTTTGCAAGGTGAGCTTAGTCAAGAGCAGTATGATGCTGCACAAAAATATCTTGAAGTGAGAAACAATTATTTGTGTGCAAAAGGTTTTCCTAGTGGCTGTTATGATGATGTCTCTACAAACTCAGATTTAAATAGTCTTGAGCAATGGATTCAAAGGGCAACCAGTCATTACAAAGCTGCACAAGAAGTAGTAAAAGAAGCACAATGCTCATACAGACAGTATAATCTTTATGCTGCTTTACAATATATTGTAATTGAAGATCAATCGTTATCATATCTTGTTAATCCACTGCATATCGTTCTTAATGCTTTCCATGAGTATTTTGGTAAAAACAGTAAAAAGTGAATGTTTTGCTGTTATTTTTCATAAAAGTATGAAAAACCGTTGAATAATAGAGGATTGAATGTTATATTTTTATATAATATTTAAGGAGAGCGTTTTATGCACACAACAAAGTTACGTAAAGTTGGAGGGTCTGTTATGCTCTCTATACCGCCTGCATTGCTTGATGTCCTTCACCTTTCTGAAAATACCGAAGTTGGATTAGCTATTGATAATGGATGTTTAGTGATGAAGCCACAAGCACTTCCCAGTTACACTCTGGATGAATTGTTAGCTCAATGTGATCCTCTTGCTGATTTTTCTGATGAGGATACGGAATGGTTTAATGTTCAATCTGTTGGTCGAGAACTTTTGTAATGAAGCGGGGTGAGATTTGGTTAGTACCGCTCGATCCATCTTTAGGCTATGAGCAAAAAGGGATGCGTCCAGTGCTGATTGTATCACCAGAGGCATTTAATCGTGTAACGAAAACACCCATTGTTTTACCCATTACAAGTGGAGGAAGCTTTGCTAGAACAGCAGGTTTTGCTGTTTCATTGATGGGAGTTGGATTACATACAACAGGTGTGGTACGTTGTGATCAACCACGTGCTCTCGATATAGGAGCGCGTAAAGGAAAGAAAATAGAAACAGTTCCCTCCATGATTATGAATGAAGTGCTCGCTAAATTAGCAACATTTCTTACGTAATTTTTTCTATTTTTAGTTCTTTAAACACCAAATTTGGATAAAAAAAATAAAAAATCACAATATTTAGATTTTTTTGTTGACAGTGTGTAAAAATTCGTATTTAATGACATCACGGCACTAGTATTATTGTGTCCAGATTTCAGATTTTCCCTTTAGAATTTAGAAAAATATTAAGCCTTAAATGTGGCTAGAGAGCCTGGTTTTCTTAGGAAAACGGGCTGTTTTTTTGTTTCAAGCAACAAAAGCGAATAAATGACCGATCATGTCATTAAATGTCATTAAATAATTCATCAAAAGGAGTGACTATGAAAGTAGTAATCACTAAGCCAATGTGTGTGTTGGGAGATGATAAAGACGTCATCCGTTTTGAGCCTTCGGTTTTAGATAATCCATTCGTTGAGGTTTCTCATGCAGTTTATGCTCGTCTTAAACGGGCTAATGCTGCAAGGCTTTATCAAGAGGATGAATGTGTAGCTTCTGGTAAAGGACAACAGCTTGATGAGCAAAAAGAGAATACAAATATAAGCGAACAAGAAGCTTCAGAAACAGCCGTTTCCGAGAAGCCGAAAGCCATTAAAGATTTCAAGCCATCAACGGATTCTAAAAAGAAAGTTTAGTATTTGAAGCTAACGATTCATCAAAAATGGTATCTTCAGCAAGTTGAAGATACTTTTACCAGTCTTAAAGCACCACGTCTTAATTGGGCGCTTCGTAATGCTGTAAACACCGCAGCAAAACAGGTTGAGCGTTTTACAGAACGAAAAGTTTCTGAAGTTTCATCAGCTCAAGTAAAGCGTGTTAAGAAAGGTGTTTACATAAAATCAAAAGCAACAACACAATTTCCTGAAGCAGATATTATTGGTTCAGGGACAGCATTGCCGCTTAAATTTTTTAAAGCAAAAGAAACAAAGCGCGGTGTGGTTTATACAATGTTTGGAGCAAGAAAGATTTTGCCTCATGGCTTTATAAAAGGTGGGACATTTCCCCAACGTGTTAATTTAAGGAGAGGAGGGGGGAATGTTTTCCAAAGAGCTGGGGGAGATCAATTCCCCATTGAAAAACAAGAAGGGGTCTCCATTGCAGAGGTCATGTCTAATCCAGAAATTGCCAATTCCATTGTACAACATGCCAATGAAAGATTAACCAAAAATATCCAGATACAACTTGCTCGTCAGGAATATGCTGCAAAGAATAAGGCTAAAGCACGTTCTAAGTGATGTCTATGTGTTGTATGCAGTGATTATAATTTTTAAGACAAGACTATCGATGATAATTCGCTTTTTTCATAAAAAAGTCAATAAAATCAATGCAAAAGGTACTTCCAGGAGGGTTGGACTTGTTGCGGGGAAGCCCAGCGCGAACCATCGCTAGCGACAGAATTTTAAAATTGACTGTGCATTGTACATGTAAGTTATTGAAAACAATTAATTTTAATGTGCAGACTGTACAGTTTTAATGTGCACAGGCTGTACAGTGTAGATTATTTTAAACGGAAAGAAATTTTGTAACATTCAAAATTCAATAAAGCTGTACGAGAGATCGGACTATTGCGGAAAATTTGGGACTGGCAGCAAATTTATAATTCCATGAGGTGCCAGAGCGACATTTAATCCGACATCCTTGGTATGTGAGATTTGCTGATGCAATTTGCGCCCAAGCAATTCGTTCATTTTTTTTAGGAGTTTCAAATATAATGGCTTGGTTTGTTACCAAAAGACGTCCTATAGATTTGTTTTTTTACTGCTAGCAAAGGTAACATTTTGTTGCATTCCCAATAATTTTTCATTGTGTGCTAAACGATAATTATTTTTGTTAAGCTCTTGAAATAGTTCATATGCGTTAAGTTTTTGAAACACTTCACACGCTTCTGAAAAGCTAGAGGGAAAAGGATATGGTCGTAATGCTGAAACTTGTTGTTCAAAATATTTTTTTCGTTTGTGTTGTCGATAATTATAAAAAATGAAAAATGTAAAAATAGCGAAGGATATTAATAACAACCATTCCAAAAGGCTTAATTCGTTTTTATGATTGGAGCCTATATGATTTATAGTAATAAATTTTATTATCATACATCCAATAACTAATAAAAAAATGAAAGCAAGGATTTCAATTCCATTTTTTCGCATCGATTTTGTAAACAATAATATTGTTCCAGTAATAATTCCAACTATACAAATTAAATTTATAATTATGCTTATATATACATATATTAAGTATACCATTTTTCTCGTCCGTAAATAAAATACGAAAATTAACTATAATGTTTACAATAAAATAACAAGTAAAGACACACTTATATATTTTTAAAATAGTTTTCTTCACCTATTGACAATATGGCAGGAACATGCCTATTGTTGAGTCAGGTGCCTAAGAAACACCTTAAAACAACAAGCGGATGGGTTGCCGAAACAATCTTTTCCTGCACATTAAAAGCTTTGACTCATTATATGCTGAAAGCGTATAAGGATTTTGTCGGGTGTGGTTATGCCATACAATACCTTTGCGGGGAAAGCATAACGACGGGCTTGTTGCCGTGTTTCTTAGCGCCCGACGCCTTTGTAGGTGTCAATAAGAAACATTTAACAACAAGGAGTTCACAATGACTCTCATATCAATATCAGAACAAGCGGTTGGACAAGAAGTTGTTCAAACAGTGAATGCACGTGATTTACACGCGTTTTTGGAAATCAAATCTGAATTTAGAAATTGGATTAACAACCGTATTGAACAATATTCTTTTATTGAGAAACAAGATTTTACAACCACGGTAAAATTTTACCGGGGTGGAAAATTAAAAGATTACTACCTCACACTTGATATGGCAAAAGAACTTGCCATGGTAGAACGCAATGAAAAAGGAAAACAGGCACGACAATATTTCATCGAATGTGAACGGCGCGCAAAGCAAGTATCGGCACCACAAATCGACTATTCGGATCCACGCACGATACTTGGCGTCATCACCCATATGCAAGAGGAGTTGCAAAATAAAGATGCGTTGATTGAACAACAAACTCCTAAGGTTATAGCTTATGACCACTTAACCCGCTCTGATGGTTTGTTTGGTCTGACAGAAGCAGCAAAGGTATTAGAGGTACGACCAAAAGATTTAATTGATTATCTGCGTGGAAATGATTGGGTTTATCGGCGTGCTCCGGGGTCTCCATTATTACCTTATCAGGACAAGATCAAGAAAGGTTTGATGGATTGTCCGACTATTACGATCCAAAGACCTGATGGTACAGAGAAAGTCTTGCCTTCAACAAAAATCACCACAAAGGGATTGGCATGTTTGAGAGAGCAAATCCACGGAGGTGTACAATGAATATCAGTATCGATTCTTTGTGTGATTTGTGGATAGTGTTGTTTAAGCTTTGCAATCGAGATGGCATTGTAGATGAAGAATGTAACGCTATAGTTAACACCATGAGTGTGGTAGAAAAAGCTTTGGTTTCAAAGATCAAGAAAGATGCGCATATTGTTAAGCTTTTAGCGGTTCTTACAGACTTTGGAGATTCAGAGTTTCCTCGTGGTATCGATCCTTTGCTGAAGGCATATGATCCGAATTTAAAAAGCTCGCTTAAGAAAGTGGCTTAATTCTATATTTGATAAAACATGGAGGTTGGAATTAAGTTTTCAGCCTTTATGTTCTTGCTGCATGGTGCAATCCTAGATGCTGTTAATAAAGTTTAAAATGAATATTTTGATATTTATATAAATAACCGAATCGTGTTCAAAAAAAATCGCCATTTAACAGCTTTTTTATGGAGTAATTATGGAAGATTTTTCTCGGTTAGAACAGATAGGTAAAATTTTAAAGGAAAAAGGTGTTTATTCAGAAAAAATAACTGAAATTTTAAAAAGGACCGATATTGGTCCTTTTGTAGGAAGGTGTCATACTAACTTTGTTCAATTAGTGCAGACATATGATAGTGAGAAAAAAGAATTTCATTTTTTACGTAGTGATTTTTTATATAATGAGGATAAAAAAACAGAAGAAGATTTTATAGCTGCGTGGGAATCTCTTTCTGGCGGAAAGCTTTGTTATGGTGTTACAGATAAAGGATTGCCAGAATGTCTCAAATCTGATTTTTCAGAGCAAGTTGTAGATATGCTTATAGATTGGTTTGCTGCATGGATAGATACAATATTTTTTATTCAAGCATGCGGATATACAGCGAAGAATATAATGTTTAGGGGAAAGATGATTAATGCTATTAAGGATGTTTCCTACGGGTACAACACACCAATAGCTCCAAGCTCCAATCGGATTATTTTACCAAAAGGAGTAAAAGAAGAAAAAGAGTTGAAAAATGAGGGGGAACACAGCATTAGTTTTGAACTCATCCAGAGAGCTGTTCGGGAAGCAAAGACAGCTTTCCCTCATATTAAACCTATTAGACCTATACATGTTTGTGGTAGGAATATGTACGTTATGTATCTTAATCCAACGCAAATTTTTCAGCTGCGTTGCTCTAGGGAAGAGTGGAGAAAGTTTGTCTGTGATAAGCCTGTAGATTGTTTTGGAGAGAAGACGATTTTTGGTAAGATTACGGATGTGGATGACGGTGGGTACAGAGGAAATGTGTGCGTAGGTGTATATGAAAATGAAGTTATTTTGTGTGAATCTATACATGTAACGAATGGTGTTAATTCGGATAATACGCGCAATGGAAATGTTCGTCGTGCTGTATTACTTGGTGCAGAAAGTGTTGTGGTTGGTTTTGATACGGATTGCAAGTTTGAATTAAAAGCTAAAGATAAAGAAGAAAAAGTTGTACATTTTCATAGTATTTTGGGCATGAAAAAAATTCGCTCCACAATGAAAAATATCTCTGAACAAGATTGCGGAACTATTGTTATTCCAACTTACGTTGGTGGATATGAAAATATGAGTTAGTAGAGAAGAGGCACAAGCCAATGATTGATAACCACAGCAGAGGCATGATTTGCGTACTCGGGAGGGTTGTTTTTTTGCTTGAATGTTGTCTGCAATAACAAAAATCAGATTATGATTGGCTTTATTTTTTAACTGAAGGGCGCCCACGTTTACGGCGTTCTTCTGCTGTATATTTGAAAAAGGAAGCAGGTAAAACTTCTTTAGCTGGTTTTAAGCGTGCAAGTTCTTTATTTGTGAGTGATGGTGAATTTACGGCTTCTCCGTCTTCTTTTGTGTAACTGTATTCTTCTTTAAAGGTTTTCTTGATAGTCATTGAGCATCTCTTTTGGCTTACACAATGCTATCTTGTGTACTTTACGTATATTGAAAATATGACGCCGTAAACAAATGAAGGCGCACAATCTTTCGTAAATTATTCAGAACGAATGAGTATCCAATGAACAACAAGGGTAGGCAAGGCATATCGGTGCGTGCGTTTGCTAAAAAGATGGGTGTGTCTCCCAATGCGGTTGTTTCTCGATTCAAGACGGGTAAATTTGATGAGGCGATTTTTGCGGATGGTTCAGTCAATGAAGCTGCTGCTACAGCCATATGGAATGAGAATCCCACAAAGCGCTTCCAAGCATTTTCGTCGTCTGCTGGTCATTCTTGTGCAAAAATTAAAAAAGATTCCATAGACGGAGCTAATGAATACGAGATCAAACTCAAGAGGATGCAAGTTGCACTGGAAAGTGAACAGATTGCGCTTGAACGATTACGTGAGACAACGGTTGATCGAGAAGAAGTAAAAAAGGCAGCGCGTGATTTTGGGAGAGCGCATCGTGATGCGATGTTGAATTTTCCGCATCGTTTTGGTGCAAGCATTGCTGCTCAAGTTGAGTGTGATGCAGCCAGTCTTATTGGTGCTCTTGATTACTTTATGAGAAAAGCTTTGCTGGAAGAAGTTCATATCCCTGTTCCTTTTCATGATCCGAGCCCCTCTGAATAAGAGCAAGTGAACCATGAATGATCGTGCGGTAAAAGAGTTTTTTTCGCATGCCAATGAAGCTCGAAAACCCGATCCACCTTACACGGTTTCAGAATGGGCGGATAAGAATAGGTATTTGAGTACAGTGGCAAGTGCAGAGCCTGGATTATGGAGAACAAAACGTACCCCATATTTGCGGGAAATCATGGATAATCTGTCCTCTTACGTGCCAATTGAAACAACCATTGTGATGAAAGGTGCACAGGTTGGCATGTCGGAAGCAGGACTGAATTTCTGTGGTTATGCGATCCATTTTAGTCCGAGCCCAGCACTCTACGTGATGCCGACGGTTGAGACAGCAAAGAAACTGTCGAAGACTCGTCTTGATCCGATGATTACAGCAAGCCCTGCTTTAAGTGAACGGATTGCACCCGCTCGTGCCCGCGACAGTGGAAATACAATGTTCTCGAAGGAGTTTGATGGGGGCGTCTTGATGCTTACAGGAGCCAATAGTGCTGCTGGGCTTCGTTCTATGCCTATTCGTTATCTGATTTTGGATGAGGTCGATGCGTATCCTTTGAGCGTGGATAACGAAGGTGATCCTGTGGTGATTGCCGAAAAGCGTACATCAACTTTTGTACAAAGAAAGATTTTTAAATTGTCTACACCAACACATCGTGACACTAGCCGTATAGCCAAGGATTTTGTACTTGGAGATCAGAGATATTACAACGTGCCTTGTGATGCATGTGGCACGTTACAGCCGATTGTTTGGTCGCAAATAAAATGGCCAAAAGGATCACCAGAAAAGGCGGTTTTTGTTTGTGCGCATTGTGGTCATGAGCATGCAGAGCATCGCAAAGAAGATTTGATGTCTGAGGAAAGGGGAGCGTGTTGGGTTCCCACTAGTGAATCAAGCCGACCGAATTTGCGTTCGTACCATATTTCAGCGCTCTATTCACCGTGGTTGACATGGGGGGAGTGTGCACGTGAATTTTTAGATGCCAAAGATGATCCTGCGCTTTTACAGCCTTTTATCAATACTGTTCTTGGAGAGCCATGGGAGGATAAAACGGGTGAAGTGATTGATCCTGAGAGCCTCTATGCACGGCGTGAAGAATATCCCATTGCACCGCCACAAGCTGTGTTGTTGACAGCGGGAATTGATGTGCAAAATGATCGGTTAGAATTAGAAGTTGTGGGGTGGGGGCGTGGTGAAGAAAGCTGGCATATTGATTATCAAGTAATTCTTGGTGATCCATCCTCTTTTGAAGTTTGGGATCAATTGGATGAATATCTTGCCAAACGCTGGACACATCCAGGTTACAAAAATGGCATAAGGATAACGGCGGCTTGTATTGATACAGGGGGTGGACACACCCAGGCTGTTTACAATTATGTTCGTCCTCGCGAGGGAAGGCGCATATGGGGAGTAAAAGGTCAGGCAGGATGGCGTGCGGTATGGCCACGCCGTCCGAGCAGAAACAACAAGGGACAGATTAACCTTTATATGGTGGGTGTTGATGCTGCCAAAGATATTATTACAGCACGTTTTAAGAAGTCAGGTCCTGAAGCTTCAGGAGCAGGGGCAACGCACTTTCATACAAGCCTCGATCAAGAATATTTCGAGCAGCTGACAGCTGAAAAGAAGGTCGTCAAATATTTCAAAGGTTTTAAACGCATCGAATGGCAAAAAAGTGAAAAAGCCAGAAACGAGGCTTTGGATTGCCGCGTCTATGCTTATGCGGCTTTGCAAGGTCTGATTTCAGCGGGTCTGAACCTTAATGAAGAAGTTGATATTTTAGAAGAGCGCTTGGAAGGGCTCAAAAATGTTGAGACGTCTTCAGAGAGTACAACATCTTTTCCAACACAATCTCAGACAACACAGCCTCAAAGGAGAAAACTAAGGAGATCAGTCAATCCTTACATGCAAAGGGAGTGGGATATTTTATGAGTGAGAATTTAAATTCATTGAAGAGCACAGTTGAAAAAATTGCAGAGTTAAAAAAACGACGAGAGCAACTTGAGGAGACTCTTTATTCAGGTGCACAGTTTGTCCGTCATGGTGACAAGCAAGTTGGAAACCGTTCCGTTGAGGAATTACGCAAGGCGCTTGCACTGCTGGACAAGCAAATAGCAGAGCTTGAAGGGCGCGGAAGTTCTCGTGTTTTTTATATAGATGCGAGGCGAGGTTATTAATGGCTGGATTATTAAGTAAAGTAACGGACTTTTTTCGCACTTCTGGTAATCATAATCCGCCTTTCGAAGCTGCAAGCCGTAGTCGTCGCATGAGTGGGTTAAACCCTGCCAAAAAACATATTAACCAAGCGATTGAAGCGACGGGTGATACCATTATTGCACGGTCAAGGTGGCTTTATGATAATGAGGCACTTTATGGTTCTGCAACAGAGGAATGGGTTTCAGCAGCGGTTAGTGATGGGATTAAACCTTATCCAAAAATTGAAGGTTTTCAGAAAGAAAAAAAGAAGCTGCTTGATCTTTGGTGGCAATGGGTTGATGAAGCTGATTATGACGAGGATGCCAATTTTTATGGTCTCCAAGCAACCATTGCGCGGGAAGTTTTTTTAACCGGCGAATGTTTCGTGAGATTGCATTACGTTGATCATTATGGGCGTTCCGGTGTACCGCTTCAATTACAAATTTATCCCGCAGAAATGCTTGATTTAACCTATAGCGGGGTTGCTGAAATTGAAGGCAATTATATCCGCATGGGGATTGAGTTTAATGCCAATGGGAAGCGTATTGCTTATCATTTTTGGAAGCATCATCCTTATGATAGCAGCCCATTGAGCAGAGCGTTTGGAAGTCAAGAGCGTGTGCGGATACCAGCAGAAATGGTACTCCATATTAAAGAAAGGCGGGTCGCTGGTCAGTTACGTGGCTCACCAAAAGTAACGCGCAGTTTGACAAAGATTTTTCAGCTTGAAGCTTATGATGATGCCGAGCTTGATAGAAAAAGAACAGCTGCTCTTCTCACGGGATTTATTACGCATCCTAATACCGATTATGCAGGTTTGGCTGAAAACCGTAAAGAAAGCAACAAAGAACCGCAAGATGAGCCTCCTATTATACTGGAACCAGGTGGTATCCAAAAAATGGAAGAAGGCGCGGACATTAAGTTTTCTAATCCGGTAGAAGTTGGCGGGTCTTATGAAGCTTTTCAATATCGTACTACTTTGAAAATTTGCAAAGGACTTAATATGCCTTATGCGGTTGTGACCGGTGATGTAACGCGAGGCAACTTTTCTAATGTGCGCACATCGATCATTCAGTTTAGACGCCAGATTAAACAATGGCGAGAACATGTTATTGCCTTTCAATTCAATCGCATGATTTGGGAACGTTTTGTTGAAATGGCAGTGCTTGCTGGATGTATTCAATTGCCGGGCTGGGAAGACAATCATTTGCCATGGATACAATGTGAGAGCTTTGCCCCGCCCCTTGAAATGATTGATCCGCTCAAGGATATTTCAGCAGAAAAAGAAGAAATTCGAGCAGGATTAAAAACACGGCGCATGGCGCTTGCTGAACGCGGTTTTGATATTGATGGCATTCATGTTGAGCTTGAGGAAGAACGCAAAGATGCTCAAGCGCGCGGCTTATTCTTTGATACGGATATGACTGATCTCTCCATCGATCATAAAGCAATTGATGATGAAGATTCTAACGATGACTATGAAAGCAATCAGGGCAGCGAGGCACATGGGCATGGCGAATAATCTTGATCTGCCGTTTTTGGCATCACGGTTTTTCGGTGTTCCGCACATGCTTGCCTCTACAAAGTTTGATGTCATTCTCAATGCTCTTGCACCGCGTCTTTTTAAAGGGGAAAGATTTGCAGTTGGAGCTTTTTCGGCAAGTGATGTGGCGGCTTTAAAACCGCCTGAAACTTATAGGGTGCAAGACAATGTTGCGATTATCCCCGTTCATGGCACGCTTGTGCGTCGTGGTGCATGGCTTGAGACTGCATCAGGTTTGACCTCTTATGAAGGTTTAGGAGCATCTTTTCGTGAAGCTATTGCTCAGCCTGATGTTTGCGCTGTTATGCTTGATATTGATAGCGGCGGAGGTGAAGCAGGTGGTGTGTTTGATTTGGTCGAAGAGTTTCGCACGCTTTCACAAACATATAACAAGCCTATTTGGGCGCATGCCAATGAATTTGCGTGCTCTGCGGCTTATGCGATTGCCTGCTCTGCTTCTCAAATCTGGGTTGCTCGTACGGGGGTTGTTGGTTCCATTGGCGTTGTTTGTGCGCATCTCGATCAATCTCGTGCAGATGAAAAGAATGGTCATAAATGGACTTTTGTTTTTGAAGGCGATCACAAAGTGCATGGCAACTCTCATGAACCACTAGCTGATAGAGCGCTTGAAAAAATGCAAGCAGACTGTGCGCTCCTCTACGACATGTTTGTCGATTTGGTTGCAGAAAGTCGCCCCATGAATGCTGTCGCCATTCGAGAGACGAAAGCAGAAACTTTTATAGGCAATCAAGCTGTAAAGCTTGGATTAGCAGATGCGCAAGGCACATTTGCGCAGGCTTTGGAAGCCTTAACGGATTCCATTAAATTCCCTCCAACATCAACAGAACAAGAAGGATCAAACACATGGCACGCACAAAATACCGCGCCGAAGAAGATATTATCAAAGAAGATGAAGAAGAAGAGATTGTCGACGTCACAGACGAAGGAGAAGACGATGACGACATTGACGCTAACTCCGAAGTCATTGACGAAGAAGACGAGGAAGAAGATGACGAAGATACGGAAAAAAATATTAAAGCCGTGCGTGAACTAGAAAGAAAACGTGCACGTGCCTTAACGAATCTTGAGAAACAAGCAAAATGCTTAGGGGTCTCTTTTGATGCTGCTCAGGCTATTGAAAGTGGCATGAGCTTGGAAAAAGCACGCCATGCGGTTTTGACAGCGGCTTCCTCCAAGAGTGCGTCTTTAAAAGCGTCGCCTTATGTTCCGCATCAAGACGGGAATAGTAAGGCGAAGATTCATGCAAAGTGGGAAACAGCTTGGAAAGCAGTGACTGGGAGGAAGTAAAATGAGCAATATTTTTTATGAAGACATTCGTGATAGCGCTTATCTTGGGCGTTATGATCCCGATTTATCCCATGAAGAGGTTATCTTCGCATCAGGGGCAGAAATTATGGCAGGAACTGTCATGGGAAAAGTGACTGCAACGGGAAAATATGTCCCGCTTAATCTAAAATCCGTGGATGGGAGCAAAGTTCCAGCAGGCATTTCTTATGCCAATGTTGATGCAACAAAGACAGATCGGCGTGCAGTTATTACAGCGCGTTTATGTACTGTAAAAGCTTCTGAATTGATATGGCCCGATACAATCACGGATGAGCAAAAGAAGGTAGCCATTAAGTCTTTAGAAGAAAACAACAAAATTATATTGCGATAGGAGAATGCGTACATGGACATGAACTTTTTTAAACACGACGCTTTCTCAGCCACGACAATGATGAAAGCGATTGAAAATTACGAATTTCAGCCAAGTCTTATCAGCTCTCTCAATCTTTTTGAGGATGTTGAGACAAGCACGACGGTTGTTGGCATTGAGAGACGTGACAATACCTTGTCACTGATTCAAACAAGTGAACGTGGTGCACCTTTAGCTGAAGGAGATAGAGGGTATCGTAACCTTCGCTTTTTTAAAACAACGCGTATTGCTAAAAGTGATACTGTAAAGTCAGAAGAAATCCAAAATCGTCGAGAGTTTGGAACAGAAGATCAACTCGAAACAGCGATGAAATATATCGCTCAAAAGCAAAAGAAGCTGATTTCTGAAATTGAACTGACATGGGAGAATATGCAGCTTGGCGCTATTCAAGGTGTTGTTCTTGATGCTGATGGATCGGTGATTGTTGATTGGTATAAGGAATGGGAAATCAAGCCACCAGAGCCACTCGATTTTAAACTAAACAATGAGACAACAGATGTTGCGGATATTGTCGATCAAGTGATTATGAAAATGATTGAGGTATCAAGTGGTGCCTTTACGGATCGTTCACGGATTATTGGTCTTTGTGGAAATGAATTCTTTTCTAAATTAAAAAATCATAAAACCATCCGTGAAACCTATTTAAATACCGCCTTAGCGCAGACGTTAAATAGTGCAGGGGGTGTTACAACACCAAGTGCTATTGGGGCGGGGAGCTTTGGCAGTTTTGACTTTGCTGGGGTGACTTTTATTAATTACCGAAGCATTCATAATTATAGTGTTAAGGCTAAAGCTGGGACAAAACGTGCAATAGGGATTAAGCCTGGTGAATGCCAATTCTTTCCTGTTGATGCACCCGGCGTGTTCCAGAAAACCTTTGCTCCAGGGGAATCTTTAGATTTTGCCAATACAATTGGAAAGCCTCTTTATACCATGCTGATAGTCGATCACGACCGTAATGCGTGGGTCAAGCCTGAAGTGTACAGCTATCCGCTTTATATTTGCACGCGTCCTGAAATGCTCTTTAAAGGCGTTATAGGAGCGAAATAATGTTATGGCACGGGTTGCTCAAGCAAATGGTGAAAGATGTACGCAACACCTTTGGGCAGCCTGTTGTCTACACGCGAAAAGAGACAGGGCAGTCTTTTGATATTACAGCAATTTACAGTATCAAGCATTCAGAATCGGAAGCGGGCGGCAGAACACTCACGACAATTCCAAGAAAAGAGCTAGATGTTTGTATTAATGACATTGGTGGATTACCTCCAAGCCTTAAGGATAGCGTTATCGTTATGTCTCCTGAAAACAGCAACGCTTCTTCTCAAGAACACTTCATTGTAACGGATGTGCAAGCTTCAGAATCTGGCATGTATAAGCTAGTTTTGCGTGAAGCATCTTTATTCTGAGTGATTTAATTAGCCATTTACATGGTATTATTTGATTTATTATCTGCGCACGCTTTAAATACTCTTCTGTTGCTTTTTCAAAGATAGCGATTTACAAATTTCTTTTCTTGAATTTTTTGAATATTCAGAAGAAAACTAAAAATTTTACGGCAGTTTTAAATTTTGTGGCAGTTTTTGGGGGAGGGTTCGAAATATGGGGGTGCTTTTTGAAATATATTGTCTATTAACTGATCAATCTTTATTTTAGAATCGTTCTTTGGAAAACAGAAGAATATTATGAGTGTTAGAATAACCACAACGATGGTATCTACTAACGCTTCCCTAAAGTCTAAAGATTCTTCGTTCATAAATAAAACCGCGAAGTCTTTTATTTCTATTTTTATGCAGTTGACTAGATCGCTCAAGAAAGGTTCGGTAAAGAAATAATCTAGTAATTTCCTTATAAGCCAAGTTACACCTTTAATTACGAACTGTGCTATCACAATTTCTATTGCAAGAAATATCTTTTTCGTGGAATCACATTCCTGTATAAATTCTGTTATATGTTGTCGTAACTTATTCCGCGTAATGATGGCTTTATCACCGTGTTTTTCAAAATTGCCTGAAACATTTTGCAGTCTTTCCCGAGCGTGAATTGCAACTTCATCTAATATTTGATCAATTTTATCGGTCATTTTCTTGGCTTTTGGTATTGCTCTTGAAGTATTCTTTTATTTCATCATCATTCAATCGTTCGTTAATAAGCTTTTTTATGCGATACGTATTATACCATGGAGTTTCTTTCTTGTGAGTTTCTTCACTCAATTGAATAGCTGTAAAATCTTTGTAGACATCCCAAACTTTATCTAATATTTTGATTATATTTCTGTCACATTTTTCTTTTAAAATCCTTGGGATAACTGTACCTCCTGTTCGAAGATCGCTTGTCTGCGACCTCCGACTTATAGGATCCTTTCCCCAGCATTTAAACTCATGGTACAGATCACGGACAACTGGCCCATATTCCCAAGCTTCTATGGGATCAGAAAAGAGACGTTTATCTGTAATTGCCAAAACCCAACCATAAGCGAAATAAACCAATTTCAGAAGTTTCATAGGCGAAATTGCAATATTTTCTTCATATCCTTTATCAAGAAAAAAATTAGCTATTTCTTGAACTGTACATATGCCATCATTATTTTTCTGGGTTTTGCCCATAGCAAACGCTCCACAAATCAACATTAATACATTGTGTAAAAATTATGTTGCCTGCCTATATTTTTTAAAATACATTATGTCAATAAATAAGTTACTTTGTTAAAACAACGTCTATTTTTTATTGATAATATGGCTAGAATGTGTCTAATGTTGATTTCAGGTGCTTAAGAAATACCATGATAGTAAGCGGATTGGTTACGAAACAATCTTTTCCTGCACATTAAAAGCTTTGATTCATTGTATGTTGTGCGCATAATGATTCACAATAATTTCATTCAATAATGATCACTTAAATATTTTATAAAACAAGTATTTATAGATTTTTTTTTGCAACAAACAATCCTTTTTGTTCTTTATCTAAGCTACAGAATCATTTTTAATCAAATTTATAATTATGATAGATATTGAGTGAAATAATGCTTGCACTTAAGATAAAAACTCTTTGGTTCATTGTATGTTTTCTGTTTGTTTTTGTTTTCTTAGGTACTGTTTACTGGTTTTTAGATACTGAATCTTCAGCAGCAGTAAAATTTAAAAATATCGTTGAAGCTTTTGGAAGTAGTTCTGTAATTATAAATATGTTTCTATGGTATAATTGGTCACGTAAAGAAAGTGAGCGTAAAATTTTCGGAAAGCCGCTGCAACTTTCTTCTTTTGAGATTAGGGATGTTGTTTTCGCAGGTTCAATAGGCATAAATGAGATAAAAAAAGAGGTAATATTAAAATTTTATAACCCTACCCATCAAATGATAACCATAAATTACTTCAAGCTTTATAAGGAAGATCCGTATGAGTTTGAGGGCATTAGTTTTTTTCATAAGGTTTTGCGCGAACCTAAAGACAGCGAGAGAGTGTGTATATTTGGAAAAGAAAAATTTAAAAAATACAATGTTAATGCTTATTCTATAAAGAAAAAATACATAGATTTTAGGTGTGTTAAGAAGAAAAATAACAGTTATTATATCAACAATATATTTCAGATAATGGCTAAAGAAAGTTTGGTGTTGTCTCTTTTGATAAACATTAAACTTTCCAAGAAAAAAAATGATACAGGATTACGTAAAGTATGTCCTATTAACCTTATTTTGGGACACACTTCTTCGAATTATCCACTCGAAAATCTTGAATGTATTTTTCATATTGGTAATTTTCTGATAATTGATGAAGGCGAAACTTTTGAGGATATTTATTTGGGGTAAAATAAAATCTGATGACATAGAGGAAGAGATGAATAGAATTCTTAAAAAAAGCGGGCAAACGCGCGCGGGAGTATTGTATTGAATACGCACAGCGCGCAAAGTATATATCCACTCTATAAATCGATTACTGAAATCTTGAAGCATCATTTTTTACTTGACAATATCATAACAATGTATCTAAGTTTGATTCAGGTGCCTGAAAAACGCCTTAAATGCATAGCGGGTAGATTGCCGACACAATCTTTCCTCCGCACATTAAAAGCTTTGACTCGTCATGCGCTTGCTGCGTATAATGATCTTGTCGGGTGTAGTTACACTATACAATACCCTTGCGGGGAAAATGTAACGACGGACTATGCACCGTGTTTTTCAGCACCCGACATCCTTTATTGGATGCCAATGAAAAACTTTTAACTGCATAGGAGTTCAATTATGAACACTTTCATAGAAATTACAGAAAGCACTGTTAATGGTGCAGCGGTTCAGACTATGTCTAGCCGCGAGATTGCTGCATTATGCGATAAGAAACATCGAAATGTCATGCGTGATATTCGGCAAATATTCACTGAGCTCAAAATTGAGCTGAGTGAATTTACAGGATTATACAAGGATTCAACAGGTCGTACACTTCCTTGCTATAATCTTCCCAAGCGTGAATGTTTAATTCTTGTGTCAGGTTACAGTACGACACTACGAGCAAAGATAGTTGATCGTTGGCAAGAATTGGAGAAGCAAGTATCGGCACCACAAATTGACTATTCTAGTCCTGAGGCAATGATTGGCTTTTTGAAACATCTCCAAGGACAGATAGAACAGAAAGACACGATCATTGCTAAATTAGAACCGAAAGCAAAGACACTTGAAGGCTTAACACGTTCTGATGGTTTGTTTGGTCTTACAGAAGCAGCAAAGGTATTAGAGGTACGACCAAAAGATTTAATTGATTATCTGCGTGGAAATGATTGGGTTTATCGGCGCGCTCCGGGGTCTCCATTATTACCTTATCAGGACAAGATCAAGAAAGGTTTGATGGATTGCCCGACCATCACGATCCAAAGATCCGATGGTACAGAAAAGATCTTGCCTTCAACAAAAATCACCACAAAAGGATTGGCATGTTTGAGAGAGCAAATCCACGGAGGTGTACAATGAATATCAGTATCGATTCTTTGTGTGATTTGTGGATAGTGTTGTTTAAGCTTTGCAATCGTGATGGCATTGTAGATGAAGAATGTAACGCTATAGTTAATACCATGAGTGTGGTAGAAAAAGCTTTGGTTTCAAAGATCAAGAAAGATGCGCATATTGTTAAGCTTTTAGCGGTTCTTACAGATTTTGGAGATTCAGAGTTTCCTAAAGTTATCGATCCTTTGTTGAAGGCATATGATCCGAACTTAAAAAGCTCGCTTAAGAAAGTGGCTTAACTTGAAAGGAATATGATATATCTTCCCATCTTCACAGGTGGGAAGGAAGCTAAATCATACGTTTAAATTTATTGATTTGGCAAATTCTTTTGCCTTTTCTGATTGCAAGACATTTACGTCGTAAGCAGCTTACGTATTAAGCCAGAATTCAGCCAGTTAAGTCATAATCAGTAAGATCAGCAGTATCAACAAAGTTTGCTGCTTCTGCATCCGTTTTAAAAACAGGCATTTGTTTTAATTTTGAAGTTCTCATAAAGGCTGATTTTCTTTTGGTGCATGTTAGCGGCTGCTCATAAGACATATCCATAAAATATAACAAAATCAACTTATTGAACAGGAACCTTTATGCACCCGAGAGAAACGATAAGAGAGATATTTATTGCCTTGATAAAGGCAGCAAAGACAATTGCTGGTGAACGTGTTTTCAATATGCGGGACTTTAATTTTTCTGTTGAGACCATGCCTGCCATTAACGTGTCTACACAAAACGAAACACTGGAACAGGGGCATGATTATGGATTGCGGCGGCGTGTTTTAACCGTTGATGTTGAATGTTACGCAACACAGGAAGAGGGAGCGCGCTGTGTTGATCAGTTGGCATGGGAAGTTGAAAGCATTTTTTATGCTAATCCTCATTTAAACAACACGGTTGAGAGTTGTCGGTTACAGAATATTGCTTTTGCCTTTGGTGATAACGGTGCTGTAGCGCTTCATGGTGCCATTTTAACCTTTGAAGTCACATATGTAACGAATATTTCTGAGACCGATGAAGGAAGTATAGAGGCGAGATTTGTTGAGCCTTTTGTTGGTTTTGATCCCGAAACAGGGAGAGAAAACGAAGATAAATATCAAAAGATTGAGGGGTTTCATGCTTGAGAGACGCGACAAGGAAATCAACGATCTTAAGCGTCGTGTGGCGAATATGGTCGTTGTAGGAAAGATTAGCCATGTTGACCATAAGAATGCTCGTTATCGGGTGAGAAGTGGTGCTTTGGTCAGTGACTGGATTCCAGATACACAAGCGCGTGCTGGAAAAACCTGTTCTTATGAGGGGCGCGATATTGGCGAGCAAGTTGTTGTTGTGTCGTCATCGGGGGATTTATCGCAAGGGGTGATAGTTGGCTCCATTCATACCGATGAGACCCAAGCAGCGGATAAAGGGAGCATTATTCATCGAACCATATACCCTGATGGAACGACCATTGAATATGATGATGAACAGAATGCTTATGCCCTTTCTATTCAGTCAGGAGGCAAGTTTCTGCTCACGATTTCTGATGGCGTTTCCGTTAAAGGAGAGGGTGGCATGTTAGAACTTACAGCTCCTGATGGTCTCAAAATTGCTTCAGAAAGTGATGTGAGCTTAAGTGCAGGGGGCAATCTTTCTTTGAAAGCCGGCGGTCATGTTTCAATAAATGGCAGCTCTTTGACCCATAACGGTAGAAATGTAGGGGCATCTCACGTTCATAATGGTGTGGCTTCTGGTAGTTCTATAACAGGAGTTCCGATTTGACCATAGGAATGGATCGGAACACAGGACAGCCCTTATCAGGCATTGATCATTTGCGTCAATCGATCCTTGATATTTTGTCCACACGGATTGGGTCTCGTGTGATGCGGCGTGATTATGGTTCACGCGTTTCTGAGCTCATAGATGCGCCTGTGAATGATGCTTTTGCGGTTTCGCTTTATGCAGCTATTGCGGAGGCTTTGGATCAGTGGGAACCGCGTTTTCAATTGAAGGAAATTGATTTGCAATGGGTTGAGGCTGGAAAAGTTTCTTTGTCATTTTCAGGGATTTATTTGCCTTCAGGAAAGCCCATTGTCATGGAAGGATTGCTAATAAAATGAATAAAGCACTTACCAAACCTGAAATCATTTCGGAACTTTCTTTTGAGGAAATCCGTGCAGCGTGTCTTGCTCATTTAAAAGAACTTTTGCCCGAGTATACGTTTCTTGAAAGTGATCCGGCGATAAAAGTCATTGAGGCTTTCAGTTACCGAGAATTGCTTTTAAGACAACGCATTAATGAAGCCGCACGCGATAACATTCTTGCTTTTGCAACGGGCGCTTCCCTTGATGCTTTGGGAGAATGGCACGGTGTTTACCGAATGAAAGATGAAAGTGATGATAGGTATCGTGAACGCATTAAATTGCATGCTCGCAGTGGTAAAGGTAGCGGTACAGAGCCCTATTATAAATTTGTGGCTCTGTCAGCAGATAACCGTGTTAAAGATGCTATTGTCTATCGTAATGGGAAAGATCCAACGATTCATGTTGCACTTTTTGGCAATAATAAGCAAGAAACAGCCAGCCCAGATCTTTTAGAGAAAGTCTCAGAAGCACTTCACGAAAAAGATGTGATTATGACCAATGATACGATCATTGTTCACGCGGCTGTAGCAAAGGTGGTGGATTTGGAAGCTGATGTTTGGCTGTTACCAGAAACGGCACTGACAATTTTAGCACAAATGGAAGAAAACTTAAGATCAGCATGGAGACAAGAACAAATGCTTGGTCGCGAATTAAGTTTATCATGGTGGGTTTCAAAATTGATGATTGGTGGTGTGCAAAAAGTTATTGCTCTTGAACCAATGGAGGATATTGCTGTTTTAGATAAAGAAGTTTTGTCTGTTGGAAAAGTCACGTTAAACTTCAAAGGTCGGGCACGCTAATGGTTGGATATTTGCTTGCCAGCAATGCGACAGAATTTGAAAAATGTCTTGCCGATGCTTGCGATTTTCATCAAGATGTTGATGATATTATTTGGGGGATTTCACGTTTAAAACTTACTGTATGTTCCTCTCGTTTTTTGCCATGGCTGATTGAGGAATACGGGTTTGGTGAGTTAACACCTTATGTACCAAACCCTTATGATTTGCTTGATAAAGGTTCCAAATGGCAGCAGGTGCGTGGGTCTATAGCAGCCCTTGATAGTGGACTAGAATGGTTGGAGCTTTCAGCCCGTTTTATACCAGCATGGGCAGGGCGTGTGTGGTGGAATTCCTTTCAGCTTGATTTTGACAGTTTACCTGAACAAAGCCAACTTGAAGCAATTTGTGCGATTATCAATCTTTCTAAAAGTTTGCGTTCTGATTTTAGACGTGCCGTTTACGGTTATAGCGTTGGGGCTTGTGAAGGCAATATGTCGAGATTGAACAATGCGCTGCTGGATCGCGAGAGTGGTGTGCGCATGACAACAAGCGATACATTGTTTTCTTTTGGACAAGATGTAGACATCACTCACACCCTTCGTAAAGAAGAAGGTCAATTGATTGGCAATTGGATAGAGGATCCCGATGAGGAGCTGAGTTGGGAAAAGCTCCACTATTCATGGGATGGCGTAAACTTTTCTTGGAGTTTTATCACGCGGCATGAGCGTAATATCTTTTTGGCACAGTGGTTTAGAAATCGAACTCTTTATCTTGTTTTGAGAGATAGCGAGGGTACAGTTATTGGCATTCGCAGATGTAACATTATACAGCCTGTAGAGCAGGCATTAAATGGAGTTTACAGTCATTTAGGTGAAAACTTTAAGCCTTCGAGTGCAGGCGCAATGGTCTTGTTGGCTGCACGTACAGATTTCCATAACGTTGATGATAAGCAAGTCGCTTCTGTTTCTGTTTTAGTTGATGCGACTCCAGCAAAACACGTCCCTTTAGGAAAGCTTTGGTTGAGAGTTGATGAACTCATTGGAGGCGTTGAGATTATAAAAACACCTGTCAACATTCTTTTACGCGCAGATGTTCGCACACAATTCAAAATTTTATTGAGGTTTTAAAATGAAGCATGAAAGTGGTTTACCCTTTGCGATTGATAGATCTGTGGGCATGGATGAGCAACAAAGTGTTGTGTTCTACGGAGAGCGTCCCTTTCTTCAAAGTGGCGAATTAAATGAGGTTCAAACAATCATCAGAGGGCGTCATGATCGTTTGGGACGATTGGTGGCTAAAGAAGGCGATCGCATTGAGCGTGCTGATGCTTTCGTGAATAAAGACAGCCAAACTGTCACGTTAACGGATGGTAAGATTTTTATTGCGGGTGATATTTTCCCAGTCTCACGAGCTGTTTTGGAAAATGTTTCGATGGTTGGTCGCATGGAAATTGGTGTAAAACTTCAAAAAAAGTGGATTACACATGAGGATGACCCTCAGTTATTGGGTCAAGTTCCAGGGACATTATCAGAAGGTGAACCAGGGGCAGCGCGCGAAACAGTAAAGCTGGTCTGGGCACTCAAAGATGATACCCAAGAAGGTTCTTTTTATCCTGTTTATGTGCTGCAAGATGGTATTTTGATTGATCAAAAATCGCCTTCTTTGCTTGAGCCTGCTATGCAAGCGATTGCTACCTATGATCGTGCACACGGTCATTATATTGTCAATGGTTGCCGTGTTACAGCTTTGGGCAAAAATGGAGAAAATCAAGTTTTCAGTATTCAGGAAGGGGAAGCCAATATTCATGGTTTTAAACGCAAACGCCTTGCGGCTTTGAGACATGAGGAATTAGAGGATTTTTCTGAAGGGGTTGTGCCAAGTGAAACCCATATTTTTTCAACAAAGCAAGGGGAAACAAGTTTCACCTTTAAACCTTATTACTTTCCTGTTGCCGCCATTCATTCTCTTTTGCTGACCAAAGAAAAAACCGCCCATGTCACGCGTGGGGCGATCGCTTCAGGACGTGATGGCGTGCCTGATAAAAGTATCACATCGTTTATTAAAGTCATTCAAGGGGACAAGGAATTTAAAGAAGGCACTGACTTTAAAAAAACGGGTGATACAATTGATTGGGGGCTAGCTGGTGATGAGCCGCCTTCAGGCAGTACTTATATGGTCACCTACCGCTATCGAGCGCAAGTCATTGCTGATAAAATCACAGCGCAAGAGATTACTATCTCAGATGGCGCACAAGGTGGTGATATCATTGTCAGTTATACTTATAAATTACCACGAATTGATCGCCTAGGATTGAATGCACAAGGCACAGTGGTTTACATCAAGGGGGTTTCAGCCGATGATCCCATGGCACCGAGTGTGCCTGATGATGTGCTGTCTTTGGCTACGATCACCAATAATTGGATGGATTTACCCATTGTCAAGAATGATGGCACCCGGGTTGCCCCCTATGATGAGATGTGGCGCTATTTCCAGCGTGTTCTCTCCCTTGACCGTCTCATGCAGTTAGAGCGGATTAAAAGCAATGTTGATGCAAAAGAGCCTGTGGCAAAAAAGGGTATGTTTGTTGATCCCTTCCTTGATGATGCTTATAGAGATGAGGGAGTTTCACAGACAGGAGCCATTGGAAACGGCATTTTGCAGCTTGCCATTGAGCCAACATTTTATACTGCTACTTTAAAATCTCCTGTAACGCTTGATTGGGAAAACGAAGTCATTATCGCACAAGAGTTGGCAACGGCTTGTGAAAAAATCAATCCTTATCAAAATTTTGCACCTCTGCCGGGTATGGTAACACTGACACCAGCGACAGATTTTTGGCACGAACAGCGCACAGAGTGGCTTTCTAGCGTAACCAATCAACTGTTTACGGGGAGATCCCAAAAAAGTATCACGACTACGGAAGTGAAAAATGTTCTTGTTGATGCACATCAAGAACAAATAGATTTTTTAAGACAAATTGATCTTGATTTTAAAATTGAAGGTTTTGGCAAAGGAGAAATTTTGGAAAGCCTCACCTTTGATGATGTGGATGTTTTGCAAAACAAGCATTTTGTTGCCGATACCAAAGGTGTCATTGAAGGTACATTTACTATTCCTGAAAATATCACTGCAGGCACGAAAAATATTGTGGCGAAGGGCAAAGGGGGAACAACTGCAACGGGTCTTTTTACAGGACAGGGTGTGATTGATGTACAAGTTATGCGGCGCACCACAACGGTGCGTATCTGGACAAAATCTGACCCACAAGCGCAAGTGTTCATTCCCGATGAAACACGTCAAGTCACAGCTATTGATTTCTACCTTTGTAAAATTGGTGATCCTGCTCATGATTTGGTGATTGATTTAGTGACCACAGAGAACGGATACCCCACAGCCGATGTCCAAGCACAAACATCCTATTCCATGAAAGAAGCCAAGGAGGGCTGGGCACAGGCACGCTATGATGTGCCGTTAACGGTTTCTAATGATCGTCTTACGGCTTTTGTTATTAAGACTGATGATGGTCATCATGCTATCTCATTGGCAAAGCTTGGAGGTTTTGATGAAGAAAAGCAAAGAGTTGTCTCAAGTCACCCTTATGTGACAGGTCCACGTTTTTCTTCTGTTAATGCGCGAAGTTGGACAGCTCATCAAGACGAGGCTTTAACCTTTCGGGTGTTAGCAGCACGCTATACGCAAACAGAAAAAACTGTCAATTTAGGAGAGTTTGACCTTGTTGATTGCTCAGATTTACAAGTGCGGGCAGCGATTGAATTGCCTTCCAGTGATTGTTCTGTCGTGTTTGAAATTGAAAGAAACAATGGCACAATTTACCAATTACTTCCGTTTCAATTGCTCAGTTTAACAGAATATATCAGCGAAAAGGTTCAGTTGCGCGCTATTCTCAAGGGGACTGAAAAGCTCTCGCCTGTTTTGTTTGCTCCTGTTGAACTTATTGCAGGGAAAATCCACAAACAAGCCACTTATGTGACCCGTGCTTTTGCCTTTGGAGAACGGTCAAAGCTCACCAGCTATATTAAAAGCTTTTTACCAGGTGGAGCGACCTTCAAAATGGAGATCCAATTTGATGATGGAGCTTTTATTCCGCTGACGTTGGAGGAGACAGAACAACTCGCTGAGCCGCTTTGGACGGAACGTAAATTTATCAGTGATAACAAAACAGCTAAACAGGCACGCTTGAAATTCACACTGACTGGTGGTCCCGCATCAAGATCGATGGTGCGTGATTTTGGCGCAGGTATATTATAATTGGAGTGGAAAATGGCAAAAACAGAAAAATTGAATTTGGAACTTCCTCAAGAAGGGCGCTTTATCAGCGCTGAATTTCCTATCTTGCGTGAAAATTTGACAAAAATTGATCAAGCAATTGCAGATATTGAAACACAAGTAAAAGAAAAAGCACCTTCACAACATGTACATACGATAAGCGATATCACAGGTCTTGAGACAACTCTCAAAGGCAAGATGCCTGCGGATAAGAGTTTTGCACTTTCTGAGTTAGCAGATGTCGAGGGTGCACAAGATGCGGCTAATAATTATGTTCTCTACAAGTCAAGTAACAATAATTTTACCTTTGGTAGTGCTAAATCGCTTTTAGGTCCTCATCAACATAAGACTGAAGATATTGTTGGGCTTGAGGAGAATTATTGCACAAAAGAAGAATCTTCAGCGACACTTCAGGAAATATACCAAACAATGAAGGCAATTTTCCCCGCTGGATTCATTGCCACATTCGCCATGCAAGAAGTGCCAAGCGGTTGGCTCTTATGTGATGGTGCGACCTATGAACGTGAAGAGTATCCACGATTATTTGAGGCAATAGGCGATAAATGGGGAAAAGATAGCGAGACAACCTTTAAAGTTCCTGATTTGAGAGGGATGTTTTTACGTGGTTTTGATAATGGTCGCGGTTTAGATCCAGAGAGAGATTTTGCAACCGAACAAAAAGACAGCATAAAATCGCATACGCATGATTGCATTCTTGAAGAAGCGGGCGAGCATTCCCATAATTTTCAGTATAATGGAGTTAAACAGCTTTCTAATTATGCTGGTGGATGGAATGATCTCAATTTTGTAGCGGTTGGTAAGTTTCACTATGCATCCATAGAAAACGTAACAAAACCTGCTGGTGCTCACACGCACAAAGCAACTCTTTCCCCAACGGGTGAAGCAGAAACGCGACCTGTTAATGCAACAGTCGTTTATGCCATAAAGTCATGAGGTTTTCGGATAAGAGATCAGGCTTTTCAGCGGGATATTGAATTGCTGATGCAAGTTTCTAATCATGCGTAATGTTAATTTTCTTTTTCCACTCAAAATTTCGTAAACACGATTTAAGTGACCGATTGCAGGAACAAGGTCTTTAGCGGTTAAATTCATTTGCTCCATTCTAAATTTTATAGCTTCAATTGGATGGGGAGGAGAAACGGGATAATGTTCAGCTTCATAAGCTTCAATTAATAAAACAAGAATCTCCATTTGATCAAATTCTGGAGTATTAACTTTGGGCTGATTATCAAACATTGCAGAGACAATTTCCAACGCTTCTTGATAATCTTTTTCAGTACGAATGGGTTTTATATTCATTTTTAAAACTCCTTTAGTTCTACAGTATTAGCGTCAATTGCATCATACTGCTTGTGCGTTCCGATGAATTTTATATAAAGCCAGCCTGCTGGATAAAAGATCGAGACAATTAAGCGATAGTCATTTCCTCTGATATTAAAAACAACGCGATTATTTTTTAGTATGCTTGCATTTTTATATTTCTCTTTAATGTGATGAGGAGAACGCCATTGCGCATCTTTCGCTTCATCAACCCATGCTTTTAACGCTTGTTCAGCATCAGGATATTTTTTCCAAAAGGTTTGAAGTGTGGAGATTTTAATAATTTTCATAACCATATTCTGACTTTCATTTAAAATAGTACCAAAATGGTACTAAGTCAAGATTTCTATAAAAAAGCACAAAAATTAAGGATATGCAGTTTTCCAGAGCGGCTATTTCTAATCACTCTTTTTCCCAATTCATTAACATTAGCCAATTATTTAAAGGAGCATAAAAAAATGGCAGCAGGCTTTTTACATGGCGTTGAAGTTATCGAGTCCGATGACGGTACGCGCTCACTTCGTACGGCTCAATCAGCCGTTATCGGGATTGTAGGAACGGCACCAGATGCGGATGCGCAAGCATTTCCGCTTAATACCCCGGTTTTGGTTTCTGGTTCCCTTTCACAAGCAGCAAAGCTTGATAAAACAGGCAAGCGGCGAGGCACTTTACTCAATGCTCTTGATCTGATTTTCAAGCAAGTGGGTGCTATTGTTGTCGTTGTGCGGGTGGAGGAAGGCGATAACAAACACACAACATTCAGCAATATTCTTGGAGGTGTGAATAGCAACGGTGCTTATGAAGGTGTCCATGCTTTGATTGGAGCGCAATCCATTGTTGGACAAACACCACGCATTTTAATTGCCCCAGGTTTTACGCATCAACGTCCAGTAACCCTTAGCAAGATTAATGTTACGAACCAAGGAAGTGGTTATAGTCGAGCAACGGTTAAAATTACAGGTGGTGCTACAGCAAAGGCGATTATTTCAGATGGAAAAATCACGTCTATTGTTATTAAGGACAATGGTACTGATTACCAAACAGCACCAAGTGTGACAATTGAAGGTGACGGGGCAGGTGCGACAGCTAAGGCTGAAATCAAAGCAACGTCTAATCCTGTAGCCGCAGAGCTTCTTGGCATTGCAGAGCGGTTGCGTGCCATTGTGGTCATTGATGCACCAAACACGACAGATGAAGCAGCTTTTGCAGTCGCAAAGGATTTTGATTCAAAACGTGCGATGATTATTGATCCCTTTGTCACTGTGAATCATGATGGAAAAATTCTAACAGAACCAGCGAGTGCAGCAGTTGCCGGTGTTATTGCTAAAACAGATTTCACCCACGGCTTTTGGCATTCTCCTTCCAATAAAGTCATCAATGGGATTGTTGGTATAGCGCGCCCAATTGATTTTTCCATTGGTGATAGATCTAGCCGCGCGAATCTTCTTAATGAGCAAAATATCACAACCATTATCCGCGAAAATGGCTACCGCTTGTGGGGAAATCGTACGCTTTCAAGCGATATAAAATTTGCTTTTTTATCGGTGGTGAGAACTGCGGATATGATTAACGATGCCATTTTGCGCGGACATTTGTGGGCTGTCGATAGGAATATCAAAAAAACCTACATGAGTGATGTGAGCGAAAGCGTCAATGCTTATTTGCGTGATTTAAAAGCACAAGGGGCAATTCTGAGTGGACGCTGTTCTCCAGATCTAGAGCTGAATACAGCAAGCGCTATCGAAAGCGGAAAAGTTTATTTCAATGTTGAATTTACACCAACAACCCCAGCAGAACATATCACTTTCCGTTCGCGAATTACTCATGATTATTTAGAGGAGATTGCTTGATGGCTGTACCAACTTTACCAAGGATTTTGAAATATTTTAACATTTATGTCGATGGCATTCCTTATCAAGCAAAGTGTGAAAGCGTGACTTTACCGAATTTGAATCTCGTTGTTGAAAGTTACCGTGGCGGCGGCATGGATGTGCCCATTGAGTTGGATATGGGACTTGAGGTTTTAACACTGACCATGACGATTTCTGATTGTTCTCCAGAGCTTATGGCGCAATTGGGACGGTCTGATGTTGACATCTCTTTGCGAAGTTCGATGCAAGCGCAAGGCACACCAGCAGAAGGGGTTGCGATCACTATGCGAGGGCTTTGCAAAGGCTTTGAAATGGCAGAATGGCAACCAGGCAGTAAAGCGACTTCTACAGCGACATTCACATTGCATTACTTCAAATATGTTCAGAAGGACGTTGAGATTGTCGAAATAGATGCGATCAACATGGTGAGAAAATTTAATGGTGTCGATCAATTAGCAAAACACAGAGAATTTTTAGGATTATAAAAATGGCAACACAACCAAGCATTACCCATCAATTACTTGTTCCCGTTAAATTTGAAGGAAAAGAACACACAAAAATCACTTTACGGCGTGCCAAAACAAAGGATTTGCAAGCGATTGATAAAAAGGAAGGGATCGAGCAAACGATAGCAATGATCGCGCGTCTTTCTGAATGGCCATATGAAGCGGTTGGAGAACTGGATATTGAAGATTTGTCGAGCATTGGAGAAATTTTGGAATCTTTTATCAAGCGGCGGGATATCTCGACTGGGAAACCGCCGCTAAACTCATAGCAGATATTGCCATTGTTTTTCACTGGTCACTTTCAGACATGCTGGAAATGGAACCACAGGAGTTAATCTTTTGGCGCAAGAAAGCCGCAGAAAGGTATAAAACAAAATGAGTAAAAAAGTTGCTGATGCAAAGGTAAAATTAACGCTTGAAGATAAAATCACTGCACCTCTTAAACGTGTACAAAAGAAGTTTAGAGAGTTGTCAGAGAAATTATCGCATAAATTGAGTGTTCCTCGTTTTTCTGCTGCGGTAACAAAGATGACGGCAAGCCTTAAGGGTGTTCAAGGCGCCCTTAGCACTGCGGCAAGTCGTACAGCGGTCTTTTCTGGTGCTTTAGGTATTGCTGGTGGTGGTTTGGTGGCAAGTTTAACTGCTGTCACTGTGAAAACCATGCATATGGGGGATAGTCTTTATCATGCGTCACGGCATTTAGGCATGAGTGTTGCAGCGCTTCAGTTATGGGGCGATGCAGCAGACAATTCGGGGACTTCTGCTGAACTCTTTCAACAATCTTTAGCAGTGTTAAATAGACGTTCTGCACAAGCATATGCTGGGCAACGAAGAGGCATGATGGGATTTGAGGCACTTGGTATTTCTGTCAAAGATGCCTCTGGGAAACTTAAGTCAAATTCAATTTTGTTGGAAGAAATCACCGACAAGATGAGCAAGATGCACAATCAAGCACAAAGACAACAGATTGCGGCTCTGCTTTTTGGTGGGGATGGGAAGGAAATGGCTGCTATGCTCTCACAGGGCATGGGAAAAATCAAAAGTCTTTTTGCAGATGCGCGAAAAGGAAAATGGATGATAGGTGCCGATGTCGCACGCTATGCAGCAGATTTAAGTGATAAGCTTGGTGCTTTTAAGAGTCAATTAGGAGGAGTTGCCAGTTTTATCGGGGCGCGTTTCATGCCTATTATGAGTGATTTGATTGATGCTTTTTCCGCATTGATTGATGAAAACCGAGAACTCATCAAAACAGCTGTTTCTCACTGGGCGAAAACCTTAAAACAAGTGCTTAAAGATTTGCGTGATCCTACTTCTGATTTAAGACAGGGCATCGCAGATATTACCGAGAGAATAAAAGGCTGGTTTAAGTGGATGGAGCCGTTGATTGGTGAAATCACTCTCTTTAAGATAGGTCTTGTGGCACTTAGCGCATTCATCTTTGGACCACTCATTGCATCGTTAGCTGCACTTGGAGCAGCGTTTGTCACGCTTGGTTTTACTATAGCAACGACGCCTATAGGCTGGATAATCGCCGCAATAGTAGCGCTTGCGGTTTCTTGGTATTTTCTTTACAAGTACTGGGATCAGGTCATCGAATATCTTGATCATTTTTTTGACTCTATTACCAGCAGTGTAGGCAACTTTTCACGCGCTTTGCTTGCGTTATTCATACCTGGCATAAGTGGAGTTTTCTTGCTCGTGACTGCGGGATATTTTCTTTACAAGCACTGGAATAAAATCATAGCGTCTCTTGGTGCGTTATGGAATTTTCTCGCAAATACAATCAGCGGATTTGTTGATTGGTTTTGTGGGCTTAGTTTGGTCAAAGCAGGCGCTAACCTGATTAGTGGGCTTTGGGAAGGCATGAAAAGCGCATGGCAGACAATGTACAATTGGCTTAGCGGTGCGGTTAAAAAATTGACCAGCTGGATGCCAAATTGGATGCAAGAAAAGCTAGGTTTTAGCGCTACAATCAACGAAAATTCAACGGAGACTATTAAAAATCTTACTGAAGAAACTAGTGCACGCGTAAAGAGAATAGCCGATGCAACAGTTGTTACCAATACTCCACCTAAACAACAAAACAGTAATCGCTCAATTGAAACGACAAAAATAAAAACTGAAGCTATTAACATTTCTGAACCAATCATGGTTCATAAGCCTTCTGAAATAGATGCTTCTATCACGATTAGCAATTTGAATATTTCGGGGGGAAGTGGCTCTCCCAGTGACATTCATGCTGCGGTCAATCAAGCCCTTGAACGTCATGCTAGACAACAGCGCTTAGCGATTGCTTCGAGTTTTTCGGATTAATTGTCATGATGTTGGCTTTGGGACACTTTATTTTTTCGGTGGAAACGGCAGCTTATCAAAAACTTGATCTGTTTTACGATGTTCCATGGGTTGAGCAGGGGCGCTTGGGGAGAAAAGCCGCACTGCAATTGCCAGCCGTTGCAAACGCAGAGTTTTCCCTAACAGGTGTGGTGTATCCAGACTTTAAAAGTGGGACTAGACAGCTAGAACAATTGCGGCGGATGGCGCATAACGGTGCACATATTCTTGTGACGGGACAGGGGAGAATTTTAGGGAAATTTGTCATTCTTTCTGTTGAGGAAAAGCAAAGCTTTTTCCATAAAAACGGTACTCCAAAGAAGCAAGAATTTACCGTGAGATTAAAAGAATACGGAGAAGATGGAGGGGGTTGGTGAGTGATCTTTACGTAACCAAAGAGGGTGACATGGTTGATGCCATTTGCTGGAAATATTATCCCAAAGGTCAGCAAGCCCTTGCCGTTGAGCGTGTTTATGCTGCAAACTATGGTCTTGCAGATTATGGAGCAATCTTAAAAGCAGGGATAACGATCATTTTACCTTCTCTCCCTTATCCAAAAGCCACACCAGTGATCAGAATCTGGGGAAGCAAATGAAGCCTTTTTGTAAAGTGATGGCTAATGGTAAAGACATTACAAGCTCTTTAATGGATTATGTTTTGTCGATTGAAATTACCGATGAAGCAGAAGAAAAAAGCGACCGCATCACCATAGAGCTTGATGATCGTGCAAGGGAAAATGATAATGGCTTTCTTGATATTCCTTTGATTGGGACAGTTCTTTCTGTCACTCTTGGCTATGCAGGGGGAGTGATGCGTGATATGGGAACCTACTTGATTGATGAAATATCGGTAAGCAGCCCACCGCAAAGTCTCAGTGTTACAGGGCGTGCTGCTTCAATGAACACCTCCTACAGAACACCCAAAAGTCAATCTTATCACCAACAAACATTAGGCAGTATTATCCAGGAAATAGCACAGCGCAATGGCTATACAGCAAAGGTTGATCCCACTCTTGCCAAGATTGTTGTGCGTCACATTGACCAAACAGCGGAAAGTGATATGGCTTTTGCTGCACGCCTTGCCGCAGAATATGACGCTGTTGCAAAGCCTGTTGATGGGAAACTTGTGCTTGCCAAGCGCGGGTTTGGTAAAGCCATAACGGGTGAGCCACTTCCTATCGTTTCCATCAATGAGAAAATGTGTAGCTCTTGGGATTTTAAGTACAGCGCACGTGAGGAAGCAGGGGCAGCTAATGGCTTAGAAATAGATGTGGGGGACGATCAAAAAGCGGCTGCCAATGCACGAGCACCAGAAGAAATTGGAGAGGATGAAAACTTTATCCATATGGATGAGGATGAAGGAGAGATAAGCGAAAGCTCTACATCACTGAATCTAAAAGAAACAGAACAAACACCTGAACAAGAGGAAGAGAAAAAGGGTGGTGTTCTTGCTGCTTATTATGATTTACGCAGTGGTGAGAAAAAAGAAGTCAAAGTTGGGAATGCTCCCTTTCATGAATTAAAATACACCTATCATAATCAATCAGAAGCGGTTGCAGCCATTGCTTCTTATCGCAACAAATCATCACGTGGGAAATCATCCTTTTCGTGTAGCATGGGTGGCAATCCTCTCATTCAAGCAGAAGCGAAGCTTGTTCAAGAGCCGCCACTTCGACCTTATATTCCAGCAGAATGGCGCATTAAAAGCGTTAAGCACAAATTTGATAAGATAGGCGGGTATATCACAAACATAGAATGTGAATTCTTTGATGGAGCACAAGAAGATGCTGCGGGAAACATCGCAAATACACTGCCCGATAAGGATGACATGATTGATCCCAACGCCCCACCTGACACTTCATATGATGAAGGAGAAGATGTTATCCATATGGGCGAGGGAGATATGTGAGAAAATAAGTTTAAAACAACAAAGAGGCTCTATTTAAAACGAAAACAGACGGTATTTTTGCAGATTGAAGCTTAAATTTGATTATTTTAACAGGCAGAGATTCTTTGATGCTTTTTTAAATTGGGGAATACAAAAATGTTATCAATAAAAATAATATTGTCACAGATATAGAAAAAAAGCTTATTCTGGCTAAACAAATATGAATAAAACAGCTTTTAATCACAACAACTAGAGCCAGAGTCCATCCCTCCCCAAACATCCCTATTCTCTGCATATTGTCCTAATTCGTCAATATTATTATAATTTTGTACACTGACAGTATCTTTATCTTCCTGTAGATTTTTTTCTATGATTTTTTTTGATTTATCTAAGATTTTTATGTTTTTTCGCATAAAACGCAATGGACACAGAGAAAAAATATAACTCTGTTTTTTTAGTTTTTCACAAATGATTTGATGGGAAAAGTTATTATTTGCTTTTTTGTGCAGAGCAAATGAGTTTTGAAGTGCTCCTTTATGGATAAAATCACGAGAATAAGTTGAATAAATCACTTTTTTGTTCTCTGAACGTGACAGATTATTTAAAGAATTTATGAAGTTTTTTCGTAAATTAATAGGCAATTTACTTTCTGGATCATCTAGAAGAAAGATAATTCCATGTTCATTCCAACTCATATCTGTGTTCATCTCTGTGAAAATTTTAAAGTAAAAAAACCAACGAAATACTTGACTTATTTCATTCCAAGAAAAGCATTTACCATCTTTCTCAATGCGCATACGAAAATCTACAAAAAGGTTGTCATTATGCTTATTGTTCTTCTTCTCTAAGGAAAAAACATAAGGAGATTCTTTATTGCGAGTAATATTTAACCAGTCTTTTGCAATTATTGAATTTAAATAATAACTGATAGATCTTAAATGTTTATCAACAGTACGTTCATCGTTGCAATCAACAATATTTTTCTGAAAATCAATGTTATGCTCAAAATCTTCATAAGAGATACCATTATTATTTCTACGATAACACCCTTTAAAAAGTATTTGGAGGAGTACTTGCCATTGTAAGTTTTCTTCTAATGTAAAAAGCTTATCATTGCAAATATTAAAACGACAATTCTTTAAATTATCACTTTTCACAAATCTAATTGTGTCAGGGATATCGCCATGAATACAGTAATTATAATAAACAATTTCAGGAATGGAATCTTTTATCCATTTTATAATTTTATGTCCACGCTGTAATTTTTCGTTATTGACTGATATGTATAGACCATCAAATTGATCATGCTTAAAATGATAAGCAAAAGACACTGCTAATGTTCTATTATTGCTGGAAACATTTTTTGTAGATATAAATTGTTTTTCTTTTAGCTCTCTTTCTTCATCTTCATTATAAGATAAATGTGCTGTTAAGGTAATTGCATCAATAGAGCGACAACCTTTGGGACGAGCAAAAGCAATAAACTCCTCGTCAACTCTATGAAAACCCTGGTTATAAAAAAGACAATAAATTATTTCAATACCTTTCAGGATTGTTGTTTTTCCTGCTTCATTATCTCCAACGAGAACAAAAGGAAAAGATGGATCTCCATCTGTTAGATCTATTTTTACAGGAGCTGAAATTCCTCTAAAATTTTCAAATTCAAAAGCAACAAATTGCATGTTTAAAGCCCTCCTATTAAAAGTACTTATTTATCAAAAAGTATATAATGATCGTAATACAATTAAACAATATGTTGGTAATATTTTTCTTATTTTATCTATTTTGAATAAAAAAATGATATTGTTTTGTATCGATCATGGCAAAAATTTTTTATGATTGAGCAGAATAAGAAAGGAGGCAGATAATTATTTTTTACTTGACAATATCACAACAATGTATCTAAATTTGATTCAGGTGCCTCAAAAACACCTTGAATCGATAGCGGATAGATTACCGAAATAATCTCTTTTCCGCACATTAAGGCTTTGACTCATTATGCACTACAAGTGTACAATGATTTTGTCGGGTGTGGTTATACTATACAATACCCTTTTAGGGGAAAGTGTAACGACGGACTATCGACCGTGTTTTTGAGCACCCGGCGCCCTTGTGGGTGTCAATCAAAAACCTCTAATCGATAGGAGTTCAATAATGGACACTCTCATATCAATATCAAAACAAACGATCGGGCAGGAAACTGTTCAAACGGTGAATGCGCGCGATCTACATGTGTTTTTGGAAGTAGGTCGCGATTTTACAACATGGATTAAAGATCGTATCAACAAATACAGATTTATAGAAAATAGGGATTATATAGTTTTCACCAATTTTGGGGAAAACCTTCAAGGTGGTCGTCCTTCTAAGGATTATGCTCTTACTTTGGATGTAGCTAAAGAACTTTCCATGGTTGAAAATAATCAGAAAGGTAGAGAAGCACGACAGTATTTCATTGAATGCGAACGGCGTGCAAAGCAAATGTCTATTCCACAAATTGATTATTCGGATCCACGCACGATACTTGGCGTCATCACCCATATGCAAGAGGAGTTGCAAAATAAAGATGCGTTGATTGAACAACAAACTCCTAAGGTTATAGCTTATGACCACTTAACCCGTTCTGATGGTTTGTTTGGTCTGACAGAAGCAGCAAAGGTATTAGAGGTACGACCAAAAGATTTAATTGATTATCTGCGTGGAAATGATTGGGTTTATCGGCGCGCTCCGGGGTCTCCATTATTACCTTATCAAGATAAGATCAAGAAAGGTCTCATGGATTGCCCGACCATCACGATTCAAAGATCCGATGGCACAGAAAAGGTCTTGCCTTCAACAAAAATCACCACAAAAGGATTGGCATGTTTGAGAGAGCAAATCCACGGAGGTGTACAATGAATATTAATATCGATTCTTTGTGTGATTTGTGGATAGCGTTGTTTAAGCTTTGCAATCGTGATGGTGTTGTAGATGAAGAATGTAACGCTATAGTTAACACCATGAGTGTGGTAGAAAAAGCTTTGGTTTCAAAGATCGAGAAAGATGCGCATATTGTTAAGCTTTTAGCGGTTCTTACAGACTTTGGAGATTCAGAGTTTCCTCGTGGTATCGATCCTTTGTTGAAGGCATATGATCCGAACTTAAAAAGCTCGCTTAAGAAAGTGGCTTAATCTTATAATGCAGCTTATCGTTTCTCGTTGTTAAAGACGGGAACCATTAATTTTAAATGTATCAATCAGCTCCGCTTTTTGCGGGGCTTTTTTTATGGAGGGAAAAATATGCGAAAAATATCCAAAGAAGGGTTTGCTCTCATTAAACAATGGGAAGGATTGCGATTACAGTCTTATCAAGATGCTACCGGTATATGGACAATAGGTTATGGTCATACAAGTAACGCTGGAAAGCCTTTTGTTCATAAAAACATGAGCATCACTGAAAGAACAGCAGAAGAGATTTTATTTCAAGATTTAAAACAATTTGAGAAGGCTGTTGATCAAGCAGTCGCTGTCTCTTTAACCGATGAGCAATTCGCAGCGTTAGTATCCTTTTGCTATAATGTAGGAATAAAAGCGTTTTGCAATTCAACATTGCTCAGAAAGCTTAATAAGGGTGATTATGAAGCAGTGCCATTTGAATTACAGAAATGGACGAAAGCAGGGGGAAAACGTCTGCAAGGTCTTGTAAACCGCCGTGCAGCAGAAGCAGGATTATGGGCTAAAGGCTCTTATGTTTGTTCAAATTATCAAAGAGTAGAAACAAAAGAACCAACAGGTTTTATCAAAGCAGAAGCTTTAGCACCGATTATAGGTTCTTTTTCAGGGCTTGGAGGCTTATTAGCGGGCAATGGTCCAGTTCAATGGGCATTCGCTGTTATTATGGTTTTAGCGGCATGTGCAGGTGTTGTTTTTGTTGCCAAACGTTTTCGTGAGCAACGTTTATGATCTGGCGGATAAAGAAAAATCTTATACTCATTGTAGCAGCTTTAGCTGCTTTTTTTATGGCTATAGCAAAAGCTTTTTACTTTGGAAAAAATTCTGAGCAGCAAAAGCAAACAAAGAAAGCTTTAGAAGCAGCAACAATACGACTTGAGGTGGAAAATGAGATTAACAAGAAAAGTGATGCTGATGTGCGTGTTGAGCTTTCTCGCTGGGTGCGTGATGAATGAACGTTCAACATGTATTGGCTGGATGCCAATTTACTTGGAAAAGCAAGATGTTACAGCAATTAGTTCTGGCTTAGCAAGGGATATTTTAAAGCATAATCAGCAAGGTGAACGTCTATGTGGGTGGAAACATGGTTAGAAAAAAGACTGAAAAAGTAATAGAGCTTACAGATGCAGAAAAAGAAATGCTTCAAGAAATAATTACTACCTATCAAAGTGTAAAAATGATGTCTCGTTTCATGAAGTGGATCGCATTCATCATCTTTCTACTTATTCTTGAATTTGCACGTCTCATGGATGCGCTAGACAATATTTTTGCACACTTAAAGCAGTGGTTTTTAAAAAATTAAAATGAACGCTTAAAGAAGCTTTTTATACTACACAATAAATTTGTTTCTCTATTACTAAAAGTAAACATGTAATAACAAAGGATTGATTCAACTAAAATCGCGTTTATAATTATTACAAATTTAAATTCATAGTAAAAAAACATCCATTTGCATTACACAAAAGTGTTAAAAAATTGCATCATAAAGATAGAGCAGATTTATATTCACGAATTCTCTTCTGATGTGACGAAACGGAGACAGTCTTATTTTCTTTAGTTGTAACTAAGTTTTTATCGTATCTTTCAAAGATAGTTTCCTCTTTTTTGTTAATTTTTTCACCTACAGCACTTGGATTTGATTCTATATATTTTTCGAGACGTTTCTTTCCTTGTGTATGTTTGTAAAAAGTAACAGGAAGATACTGATCTAATTTATGAGAGGGCAAAGGCATATCTGGTTCACATAATATATTTTCAACATTATCTTCGTGCATTTTTCTTAATCGGTCAGATTCAGTATGCAGTTTTTTAGCAAGAGCTAAACTAAATATTCCACATTCAGAAGAGCTTCGTTGAATATCCATCTCCACCATGGAAAAATGGCAATTAGGCAATTCGCGAGATTTAACAGCCATTAATGTTTTCATTCTTAGCATGTCTTGTAGTATACCATTGAATGTTGTTGGCTCAAAAAATATGAAGGAGTTTTTATCGCCAAGAGCTTTATAATCAATGACCGCAAAATGAATTACTGTCTCCTTCGAGCTAATGATAAATCTAGAAGATTGAACCCCATCATCGATTGCTTTTTTCATGAGGAAAGCAAGGTGATAAGGGTTATTTGCTAATTGAAGATTCATTTCTGGATACTTTTTGTTTGCTTGCTCTACCAAGGCAGGCATCATTCTGAGATCTGTATGCGCATAATTAGCATGTATCCAACTACCATCAGCAATATCTTTCTCTAAACCTGCAATAACACCTTTTAATTCTTCAGGAGTGAATTCTCTGTCTTCTTCTAAATTTGCGCTGGCACCTTCCAGCGACTTACTTTCTACATCGCTTTCTTGCACTTGTGAAGAAGAAGAGGCAACAGCCTTAAAATCACTAGGTTTCATAGTATTAATCTCCAGTTAGTAATCAGTGCTGGATATAATTGATTTATATTTTGGTAAAATAATGTCTAAAGAAATGCTTCAAGAAATAATCGTTACCTACCAAAGTGTAAAAATGATATCTCGCTTCATGAAGTGGATCGTGCTCGTTATTTTTCTACTTATTCTTGAATTTGCTCATCTCATGGAGACGCTAGACAGTATCCTTATACATTTGAAGCCGTGGATTTCAAGGAGCTGAGTGATAAAATATTTTATAGTCTTATGTTGATAGATGGCGTAAGGAATCTTCTTTAATAATTTTCATAAAAACATGATTCCGTGCTTTTGCGTTTCCAATAATAGCTTCTGATGAAATAACTTGTTGGTGAGCATTTAAGTCAGGAAGCAAACTGCGCTGATAGATTTTTCCTTTTGAAGAAAAAATAGGAGAAAATTTATATGTAAGACGCAGTGCATTTTCAAAAGCATTATCTATCTCAGCAATGAGATACATATATACTTCACTTACACCGTTCTGTATGAGAATTTGAGCGTAATGATCCAATTGAACAATGCCATCAGTTTTATAATTTGCTTTAGGTCTTTTAAATTCTATTAAAACAGCTCGTTTTTTTTCTTGTATAGAATCAAAATAAACAACCACATCAGGACGATCAGACAATTTTTGAGCATCTTTTTCAGGGTTTTCTGCTGATAAATTAACTTCAGAAAGAAATTTTTTTATTTCTTCTTCGCTTTGCAAATAATCATAACTCATGAATTTATCATCAAGCAACCATAAATTATTTTCCTTTAATGGCAATGGTGAAGTTTTACTGGCTAACCTTCTTTGAGGAACGAATAAATTATGAACCTCTTTTTCTAAAGTTGCAGGTTTCATTAACTCATCAAATCTCTGCAGAATATAATCTCGAAATTCAATGTACTGGGTTAATTCTAGACTAGCGAATTTTCGTGCTTTTTGTAAATTTTCTTCTAATTTTCCTTTACTGTCACGTAACTTTTTTCTGAGTAATAATTTTTCTTTTGAATATTTTTTTTCTGCATTTTCAATAAATTTGTCTTTTTGAAATACACCACCGATCACTTCTTTTGCACCTAAAAAATCGACTAAATAAGGATATTCTTCTACAATCTCTTTAAGAAAGGTATCCTTTTGTTTTTTCAGGTCTGGGAATTGAGTGTCAATTATCTTGATTAAAACATTTGTTAAATTTTTATTAATATCATCCCAACTCAGTTGTGTTAATAAATCGGGGGTTTCTTTGTCGATACTAAATTCATCTCGTTCGTCATTAACACATTTATCAAAAATAGGAGATTCCAATAAAAATATTGTCAACATGTTGTTTATTGGGTTGATTTCTATAAACTTTGAAAAAGACATAACAGTACGCTTATTAGCGCAATAAAATGCTTCTATTATACCATTAGAGTTTTTACTGTTTTCAATTTGTTTAAAATAATACGAAAGAGTGAATGGAATTTTTGAATGACCAACTTCAAAATTTTCTTGGTTTAAATAAGGTACTTCTTGTGTTTTTATTGTAGAGTTATCATCGACTATACAACTACCATCGTGTATTTTTTCATAAAACTTAATTTCAATATTTTTTTCTTTTTTTAAAAGAAGCAAAGGCAGAAGATGGTAATAAATTTCGTTAGAAATTGATTTTATATTAAACTTTTTCTGTTCATTAGGAGTTTCAAAATGCACATGTGTCTTCCACCATGCAGTTTGTTTATCAGCCTTTTTTTTAAAAGAGTTTTGTGTAAAACGTGGTGTAAAATTCAGTGAAATACAAGTATCAGTATTGTCTTCATTTTTCACAAAACTTGTAATATTAATTTTTTTAAACACTTTTAAATAACTAATACGTCCAATACCTTTACATCCTTCTTTAATTTTATAATCACTTTTATAAGTAGAAAAAGATTCAATATTTTTTTCTGTAAATCCTTCTCCATCATCAAAAACATCTATAGATAAAACAGTTTCATCCTTTGGTGCATTTTCATTAAGTTCTAAACCTTTTTCAAACTCAAATACAATCTGAATTTCTTTTGCATGAGCTTGTATAGAATTAACTACAGCTTCTTTAAGAACTGTAACGATATTCGCATTTTTAAAATCCCTAATTATAGAATTAAGATTGACACGCATGAGTTTACCAATACACTTTTGATTTTATATATATTTATTGATATATTTAAATTTTGATTATGATATTTTCTTATCTTTAATAAGAAGATAAGAATTCACAGTAACGAATAAATGAATATTGTGTATATTTTTGAATGCGTTTTTAACAATTTTTTGTAAAAAAGCGAACTTCAAAATTAATTGTTATTTGCGTTAACATGAGCGTTGTTCAAATATTCCATCTTATGTGATAAAATTTTACAAAAATTTTGTATTGACCATATAAAATGTTTTTAATCTGGCTAAGAGGGCAGATTATAGCATTTCTATCTTCTATAGAAATTAGCAAAAGGTCTATACTAGTTGGCATGGAAGAAAAGATCAATGAATTATATGCTTTAGATAAAGAGATAGCGGTACTTTTAAGGAAAGAATTTGGTGCTTGTTAGAAAATTTTTATGATGAATCTTTCTGATCTACTTAACCGTTAAATTTATGACATGTTTAATAGAATGATGGCTAGCTTTTCAAAACTGAATTCAGAAAAATCTAAAATAATTAATAGAGAGATTTATCAAAAAGGATATGCTTTATAAAGGGCACACTTAAAAAGCCTATTCCCTTACCTTTATTTACGTATCCCTTACCTTTAAAAAAGCGAATAAAATCAAATTATTAAGCGCCATAAAAACACGAATGGTGGGCGTGACAGGGATTGAACCTGTGACCCCTACGATGTCAACGTAGTGCTCTCCCGCTGAGCTACACGCCCATCCAATAATGTTGCATACACCATATAGAATAATAAACGTCAATGCTTAATTTGATTTCATGTTTAATTAAGCATGAATAATTTAGAAAAAAATTTTTTAAGCAGCTATAAGTATCTTCTCAACCTCACTAACTAGCTCACGCAAATGAAATGGTTTGGACAACACTTTTGCATCAGGAGGAGCATCACTATTTGAATTTAATGCAACTGCTGCAAATCCAGTGATGAACATCACTCGTAAATCAGGATCAATTTCTGTTGCGCGTCGTGCTAATTCGATTCCGTCCATTTCTGGCATTACAATATCAGTTAACAGAAGAGAAAATGGCTCTTCTTGCAAACGTTCATACGCGCTAGCTCCATTATCAAAATCTGCGACTTCGTAGCCTGCGCGTTCCAAAGCTTTCGCTAAAAAGCGACGCATATCGTTATCATCTTCTGCGAGCAAGATTCGTTTCATAATTATGTTCCAATTGCTCCATTTTCAGAGTTTTTATTATATCGATTTGCAAGATATAAAATATTATAACAATCGATAAAATACTCATAATTAAAATGAATGGAAAAATGGTTAATTTCCGAATATTTGTCAAGAATACCGCCTATTAATTTAAATTTTGTTAAATTCGAAATGTATGTAATACGAAAAAACAAGATTATTTTTAATTCAGTCAATTGCGAATTCTATTTTTGTTTATTTTTTCTATGGATATCTATGAAATTTTTATGATGACATTTGCATTTATAGAATGTCGATATGAGAAAATCGAAGCTTAATAGGCCAGTTTGTTGTGTATAAAAAGTATAAGATAAAGTAATATTCTATAATTAATTATTTTTAAAATGAAGTCAATTCATTATGACTTTAAAGAACTTATGTTATTGAAATACTCCCAGGAATAAATGCATCAAATGCAGCCCAAAATTGATTTTTATGATGTTCTTCTTGCATAATTGTATCAAGGTCGGCACCTATGATTGTAATGCTATCTGTTATATGTGTTTGTTGGCATAACTGTCGTACCTCAATATTATTTATCATATTGTTTTTGTTTGCGAGAATAAAAAGTGTTGCAATTTGTAAATGTCCATTAAGTATATTTTTTTTCATAATCTCAATAGCATTGAATACCGATGCCATCCATCGAGATGTTGGAGAAGGAATAAAAAGGTGAGGAGGTGGAGGTAAAGATTCTTTATTAATGCGTAAAAATGGTGTAGTTTTTTTTTTTAATTTATTCACGCTTATCATTGGTAAGAATCCAAGACCGATATCAGAAAAAAGTTGTGTGATTTTATGTTGAAAACTATTTGCTTTATTTCCAAAAGGAGCAAACAGAGGAGAGACACAAAGCATTTTACTGAATTGATGATTAATAATATCCAATCCGTTAAATGCTATGAGTCCACCTATACCGAAAGTTAACAGATAATAAGGCGGTGGACAGTTATTATAAACAACATTTGTAAGAAATTTATCTAAGTCATTAATATCATTGTTAATATCAAAATATTGATAGTGTCTTTTTTTTACGATTGTGTGTTGGGGGGGGGCTTTGTCAAACCAGTCAAATATCGCTGTATAAAAACCACGCTTGGATATTTCATTCATTGGTAAACAATATTCCTCAATAGTATTTGTATAATTTCCGAGGATAACGATTGTTCCTTTTGGTTTGTCTGTTGTAGGACGTGTTGTTACAAAACGAATTTCACGATCAATACCTGTTTTAAGATGATTGTTACAGAGATTACAGGGAAGAGAACTCCAGTTTATAGAATGAAAAGGTATTTTCAATTGACATCCTTGTAAGTGTATTTTTTGTCATTCAATGCATATGCAAGATAATAAAGTAAAGAGTTTACACTAAATAATAATAAAAGCTTAAAAAACATTTATATTTTTCATTAAAGAAAAAGTTGAAATGTAAAAGAATAATTACCAAATGGGGTGTGTAGTCGCCATAATGGGGCTATTGGTTCACAAGCAGTTTTGCTATTTGGGAACTTTGTGAATCAATTATAGTTGCTTTAAAAAAATTTAGCTATCAATTTCTATTGTAAGATGATTGTTATAGAGATTGATAGAAGGGGAACCCCGGTCTATGAGATAAGAGGTATTTTCAATTGATATCTTTTAGGATGTATTGTGCGATTTTATGCAAAATGAGATGGAGAAAGATCTTACATTAATGTAGTGATAATGAAGGATTAAGAAGGGGTTGTGTTACTTAATTAAAGAAAAAAGTTGAAATAGAATAGAATAATTACCAAATAGAGTGTGTAGTCGCCACAATGGGGCTACTGGTTCACAGGCAGGTTTGCCATTTGGGAACTTTGTGAGTCAATTATAGTCGCTCTAAAAGGAGGGCAAGTATTATGCGTCAAGTAGATTTTTCACCATTTTATCGTTCGACAGTAGGTTTCGATCACCTTTTGAATTGGTTTGATTCTAGAACACAACCTGAAGATGTTTCTTCTTATCCACCGTATAACATTGAACGTTTAAGCGAAGATTCTTACAGGATTTCCATGGCTGTTGCCGGTTTTTCTCAGAATGAAATCGATATTGAAACGCACTGTAATCAGTTAATTGTTAAAGGAGAGAGAGCGTCTGAAAATGATGATGAAGGTCGCGAGTTTCTCTATAGAGGTATTGCTTCTCGTGCTTTTGAACGGCGTTTTCATTTAGCTGATCATGTCAAGGTTATTGGAGCAGAACTTGGTGATGGACTTCTTCATATTCAGCTTAAAAGAGAAATGCCAGCTGAATTAAAACCAAGAAAGGTGGTTGTACAATCCTCGCTACCTTCTTCAAAGGATAGTAGTGATCGTAATGTACATACAGTAAATTCAGAATCTTAAAAATTGAATAATTATAAACTTCTCACGATAAAAAAACGCGAGATAGAGATCTTGCGTTTTTTATATTTTTAGACAAGTATGTTTCCAAACATATTATAACAATATTATCTATATATTAAAAAAACTAGGATAGATTTTTAAATCTTCTGAATGCATCATAATGTGATAATTTGCTTTTTCCATGTAATTTGGGAATCAGTTTTTAATATTTACAAAAAAGTGGTCGGAGCGGCGGGATTCGAACCCACGACCCCTTGACCCCCAGTCAAGTGCGCTACCAGGCTGCGCTACGCTCCGAATAGTTCAAAACGACTAAACGAGTGTTTCTTTAAAGGCAAGAAAAAAATAAGAAGAAAAAAATTTAACTACCTTTGTTATTTTTTAGAGTTAATGAAAAGAACAATTAAACTTTGCACTTTAATATTCTTTGTTAATTTAAAATAAGCAATTAAATTGTTAAAATATTGATTATTATTAATTTTATAGATGTTATATGCATATTTTATTATTTTAAATATATTATGTGTAAAGCTTTTTCTTCACAAAAAGGATAAAAACATGTCACTTTATATCTTGTTGTTTTCTTTTTAATATACCAAATAAATAAAATGTAGAGGTAAAACTATTTAAAATTTGAAATGTTTATTTAACGAGAAAAGAGCAAATTATGGGTCGTTTTTTTTCTGTAATAAATTTGACAGAAGCCGCAGTAGATCGTGTTAAGGAAATTATGGAGGCAAAAAAAGCGCGTGGTATTCTTCTTGGTGTAAAAAAAGGTGGTTGTGCAGGGATGGAGTATACAATTACTCTTGTCAATGAAGAGGTATTGGATGCGGATGTTGTTGAAGTTAATGGCGCTCGCGTTTTTGTAGCACGTGACGCTGTATTATTTTTATTAGGAACACAAGTGGATTATGAAGTTACAACACTTCGTTCTGGTTTTGTATTCAAAAATCCTAATCAAATTTCGGCATGTGGATGTGGAGAATCAGTAGAACTTCGTGCCGCTGTACAAAATTAATAAAGTAAAACGTATATAGGCTATCGATCTTATTGAAATTATACTATTTTTCATTTTCTACTTCATTCCAGAGGATTTCTATTGCTTTTAAAGATGCGTCAGCCAGTGTTTTGGATTGATGAGATAAACTTTTTTCAACATAGCTAAAACGATTTCGGAATTTTACATTTGCTTTTTTTAATGCTTTTTGTGAATCGATATTTAAATGGCGTGCAAGATTAAGTAGGCTAAAATAAAAGTCACCAAATTTTGTTTCTATATCTGAAGCATTATTATTTTGGACTGCATCTTTGAGTTTATAGAACTCATTTTCGATTTCTGCAAAAGACTTATGATTTCTGTGCCAGTCAAAACCTGCCTTAGCAGCCTCTGTTTGTAAAGCGATAGCTTCTTTATCTGCAGGTTGAATCTGTTTTATTTTTGTAAGAGTGCTTATTTCAGAATCGGTTTGTAAGCTTGATTCTGTACACCATTTTTTTTGTTCAGCCTTTTCTATTTTTTTGATTCTCTCCCATTCATCTTTTACAAACCCACGTTTTTTTTGTTCTATAGTTCCAAAAACGTGAGGATGACGACGAATCATTTTTGCAGTAATTGCATAAACAACATCTTCAAAAGTAAAACTTCCTGCTTCTTCTGCAATGGTAGCATGATAGACAACTTGTAAAAGAAGATCACCAAGCTCATTACAAAGATCCATATGATTCTCTCGTTCAATAGCATCTATTACCTCATAAGCTTCTTCAAGAAGATAAGGGATGAGCGATGAAAAGGTTTGTTTTTTATTCCAGACACAACCATTATCATGATCTCGTAATGCTACAATAATTGTAGTTAGATCATGAATATTCTTTGATGCTAACATCTAAGTGCCTCTTTAAAATATACCATATGTTAGCTATCCCAACGTCTGTGCAACCATGTCCATTGACCAGGATATTCACGTACCCATGTTTCAACAATATCATTTAGTTTTTGGGTAGATGCGACTAAATCTATTTCATTTTTTTCATTACGGGGAAGTTCTATGCGTTCGTATAATTCTAAACGATGGCGTCCACCAGCTAAACGAATACAGCGCGCTGGATAAATATCACACTCATATTGACGAGCAAGCTTTATAATTAAAGGATTGGTTTTGAGGGGTCTGTTAAAAAATGTTCCTAAAATACCTCTGCGAAATTTTTGATCAACAAGCGCGCCGACATTTTTACCTTCTGCTAATTTTGCTGCTAATGCCCAAGCTGCACCAGCTTTAGATGGTACAAGATGTCCCATAGACGTTTGTCGAGCTTTCAGAACTCGTTTTGCAATATAAGGGTTATTGGGTGGTCTAAACAATACTGTCACATCAAGATCAAAGCTTTGTGCGCATATCGGGAGAAGTTCAAAATTTCCAGTATGAGCTGTAAAAAAAATATGAGGTTTTTTTTCATTTTTTAACCGTTGAAATATTTCAGCTCCCTTAACTTCAATGAGACCTGGTTTGTCGGCATTGGGATCAAAGTCAAAAATTTCATCAAGAAAAACGTATTCTGCTAGAAAAAGCCCTATATTTTCCCACATTTCTATGGCAATCGCGTGGAGTTCTTGTTCTGTTTTTTCTGGATATGCTGCCTTAAGATTTACAAGAGCAATTTTATGGCGATGTGTAAGAGGACCGAATGTTTTTATCAACCAAGGAAAAAAGGAAAATCCAATCTTGGTAGGAATATATTTTAGAGCAGATAAAGAACCAATTAAAACATATCCCCATAACAAATAAAATAAATTTTTAGTTATAATTTTAATACTATAAACAAATTTTTTAATATAAAACTTTATCATGATTTAATTGATTTTTAAAATAATTTTTCCAAAAATATCACGGCTTTCCATTCTTTTCAAAGCCGTGTCTATTTCGTCAAATTTAACAATTGTATCAATGACAGGTTGCACAATTTTTTGTGCCATTTTTTGCATAGCATTTTGCATATTTTCTATACGGCAGCCAAATGATCCAAATATTTTAAGTTGTTGTTGAAACAGTTGCATTAAATTCATAGAAGCTGAAACACCAGAAGTAGATCCACAAGTTACCAAGCGTGCTCCCCGTTTCATACACAATAAAGAACCATTCCATGTATCAGCTCCCACATGTTCAAAAACGACATCAACACCTTTTTTTTGAGTTAATTTTCGGACAATACCTTCAAAACGATCTTTACGGTAATTAATAACGTGATCTGCTCCAAGAGACTGTGCCTTTTCAATTTTATCATCTGATCCTACGGTAGTGATAACTTTGCATCCTGTATGTTTTGCTAATTGGATGGCTGCTGAGCCGATTCCAGAGCCACCTGCATGTATCAAAATTGTTTCTTCTGCTTGCAGTTTTGCATTATCAAATAGCATATGCTCTACAGTGCCAAACGTAATTGGAGCAACAGCAGCTTGTAGTTCATTACATTGAGGAGGAGCTGGAACCAATAGACGCGCTGGTAAATTTATAAGCTCACATGCAAAGCCATCGCAATGAAAACCGTAAATACCCTTTACATCATCGCAAAGATTATCACGTCTTTCACGACAGGCTCGGCATAGACCACAGGTTTGTGCTCCATAAATTGAAACAAGTTGTCCAAGTTGTAAATTTTTAACATTACTTCCCAATTGAACAACTTCACCAGAAGCTTCTGCACCAATTATGAGTGGCATTTTTCTTTTAGCAAAAGCCATACCTCGCCATCCCCATACATCGATATGATTAAGGGCAACAGCTTTTATACGTACTGTCACTTCATCGGGGGATGGTGGGGGAGGTGGGGCAATATCTGTGATTTTAAGTTGGCGTTCATCAAGTAGTTGCAGTGCACGCATTATCATCCCTCTTTAATATATATACTGTCAACTTAACTATTATAACATTTAGCTAATATAAAGAGTTATCCTTTATATGCTGTAATAACAAGGCTCGTATTTTGACCACCAAATCCAAAAGAGTTTGATAAAACAGCATTGACGCAAGCTTTGCGACTATGGTTAGGAACGACATCTAAAGGAATCGCAGGATCAGGATGATCGTAATTGATTGTAGGAGGGAGAACTCCTGATTGAATAGTTAAAAGTGAAAAAACAGCCTCTATAGCACCAGCAGCAGTTAAAGTGTGACCAATCATTGATTTATTAGAAGATATTGGAATATGCTCTAAAATATTGCCGAAGACTGTTGATAGCGCAAGATACTCCATTTTTTCATTTTCAGGTGTTGAAGTTCCATGTGCATTAATATAATCAATTTCATTGATTGTTATTTGTGCATCTTTTAAAGCTTTTCGAACTGCTTCAATAGCTGGTGATGCATCAGGTTTTGAACGTGTGCGATGAAAATCATCCGCTGTTTCCCCACAACCAGCTATAATTCCTAAAATTGTTGCGTTACGATCTAGTGCGCTTTTGAGAGATTCAAGAACAAGTGCACCTGATCCTTCTGCCATAACAAAACCATCTCGGTCACGGCTAAATGGTTTTGCTGCTTTTTCTGCAGGATCATTTTGAGTTGAAAGAGCAGATAATAGTGAGAAACGGATAAGAGATTCTGCAGAAACGGAACCATCTGTAGCGATTATGAGAGCACGATTTGTTTCTCCTCGTCTAATAGATTCTACTCCTAATTGGATCGCTGTTGCGCCAGATGCGCAGGCAGTTGAAAGTGTAATAGGAAGCCCTTTTGTTCCAAATTTTTTTTGAAGTTTTTCAGCGATTGCACCGAATTGTGTGGTTTCAAATAATTCTTCATGAGGTTTAAGGCTGCAAACTTCAAGAAGATGCTCATAGGAAGGTTCGTTATTGTATGTTCCTTCTTGACTAAGAGCAAAACGTGCTTCCCACTCAAGTTCAACAGGAGGAGCGGCTAAAAATAATGATCCATTAAAGTTTGTTTTATCAAAAGTTGCTTGTTCTAAAGCTTCCGTTGCTGCCAGATCAGCGAGTTTTTCAGAAAGTGCTGAGGCACCAAGTGTGCTTTCTTTAAGAAAATCAACGGTTCCAGCAATGCGCGTATTTAATCCATCAACTGAAAAACGTGTTATTTGGTGAATTCCACTAACACCATTGATTAATTTTTGCCAATTTTCACGTTTACCTTGCCCTAGTGATGTTACAACTCCTGTTCCAGTGACTGCGACAAGTGGACGTCCAAGATGATCATTATATTTCACTATAAAAATTTCCCTTAAGTAGCAATTAAGCGTACTATACCTTCAGCTCTTTTTACACCAATGGTAGAGACAAATGCTTCATTCACTTCTTTTAAATAAGGTTTTTCCTCAATACTTAATGCTGGAAAGCTACATTTTTTTTCAACAGCAATAGCAGAAAGTGCAAGTGCTAAAGGAAATTGCGCCTCCCGCATATAACCAAATAATGTTGTAATGCCACGATAAAACATATCAGCGTCATCAAGAGCATTTTGCTCGGCTTTTGTCACTTCATGAAATCCTGAAGCAGCTGAAATAGTTAAAGCAGATCTCGCGTTCATTTTTTGCAACATTGTTGCAACTGATTTTTTTAGCGGAACCTTTGTTCGATCTGTTTGATCTGTGATAATGTGATTAATTTCAGCATAAGCACGTGCATTGCGTTTTCTTGCGTGCTCTTCACTCTCAAGAACTAAAAAAATACCACCAGATCCAGTAATAATACCACCACCAATGCAATTTTTTCTATCCCATACTGGGGCCCATTCATTACGTGTTAAAAGACCACCAAGTTCATGTGATAATAACATGTCATAACTTTGTGCATTGTAAGAACTTCCCACTAATGCATGTGTACTTTGGCCGGATCGGATACGAGCTGCAGCAATTTGAACAGCAGCAAGTCCGCTGCCTTCTTCTCCCATGAAGGTGCGAGAAGAGCCAGTAACTTTATGAACAATTGAAATATTCCCAGCTAAAAGATTTGAAAGTTGTGATAAAAATAAAGTAGGGCGAAGTTCGGTCGAAAGAGTTGAATTTAACATAACAGCATGATCAGCAGCAGTACGGGCTTTAGAAAGAATTTGTGTATCGACAACAATATCACGCTCTCCTCCGCTTGCTGCAACAATCATGTCCATTGTTGACGTTAATTGTTCATCATTTTTCATACCTGCGTCATCAAGAGCAAGCCCCGCGGCATAAACACCGAGACGTTGCCATGTTCCCATTTGTCGTAGGTCGCTTCGTTTAGGAATTTGCAAATTCCAGTCAACTTCAACTAGTTGATGCACAGGGTAGGGAGAAAAAGTTTTATAATCAAGATTTGGCGTGATTGTAGGATCATTTAAAGCATGCCAATGACGATCAACTCCTTCACCCAAAGAGCTTATAAGTCCTATACCGGTTATAAATACAGCTTGATCACGCATGGCAACAAAAATTAATTATCATGTTTTAAGGCAACAAGCTCATCAATTTTTGAGCAAAGATTTTTAAGTACAAAATACTCATCTGTCTCAACAGTGCCTTCATTAATCTCTTGTGTCCATTGTTCTAGTGGAATTTTAATTCCAAAAACTTTATCAATGGCAAAAACAATATCAAGAAAATCAAGACTATCTATTCCTAAATCGTCAATTGCATGGCTTTCAGATGTGATTATGCTGCGATCAATTTCGCTTATTTCTGCGATAATGTCAGCAACTTTATCAAACGTAGAAGACAATGTATAATTCCTTATTATATAGAGTTGTAAATTTAAAAAGCACTTTAATACTATTTTTGATATATTAGAGCTTATATTATGAAGTATTTTGCTCCAAAGTTTAAAAAAAATTTAAATTTTTATAATGGTTTTATTTATTCAATTTCTCTTACAACTTTTTTCTATTTGCAGCAAGTATCGCAAGAGCTGTCATATTGACAACCCCTCGTGAGGTTACTGAAGGTGTTAATATATGCGCAGGACGTTTAGCGCCAATCAAAATAGGGCCTACATGAAGTGCATTCGTTAAATTTTTAATAAGATTGAGAGCAATATTAGCTGCATCAAGCGTTGGAAAAACAAGTAAATTAGCTTCACCTTTAAGGCGTGAATCAGGAAAAACATGGTTACGAAAAGCTTCTGAAAGGGCAGCATCTCCGTGCATTTCTCCATCTGCTTCTAAATCTGGATATAACTGAGCAAGAATTTCTGTTGCACGACGCATTTTACATGCACTTTTGGTGTTTTTTGAACCAAAATTTGAATGCGATAATAATGCAGCTTTTGGTGTTATGCCAAATGCTTCAACTTCTCTGGCTGCTAACACTGTCATTTCTGCTATTTCCTCTGCAGAAGGATCTTCGTTAACGTAGGTATCTGTTAAAAAAAGCGTACGATGTGGAGAGATCAGTAAACTAACAGAAGAAAAATGGCTAACATCTGGGTTAAGCCCGATAATCTGTTCAATCAATTCAAGGTTACGCTCAAAGCGTCCCTCTAACCCGCAGATCATTGCATCAGCTTCTTCACGCATTATGGCAAGTGCAGCAATAGCTGTTGTTGAAGTTCTCACGATTGTTTTTGCAACCTCAGGTGAAACGCCACGTCTTCCTGTATAATGGAAAAATAAGTTAACATAATCATGAAAACGTGGATCATTTTCTGGATTTATAAGTTCAAAATCTACATGAGGACGAATTTTTAAACCAAAGCGTTTTAATCTTTGCTCTATCACATGTGGGCGACCAATAAGAAGAGGGGTTGCGGTTTGTTCTTCAAAAACAATTTGTGCTGCACGAAGGACACGTTCATCTTCACCGTTGGCGTAAACGACACGTTTACGTTTTACTGTTTTTACAGCTGCAAAAACAGGTTTCATAGTTAAACCAGAGCGAAATACAAATCTATTAAGGGTATCATAGTACGCTTCCATATCAGCAATTGGTCGGAGTGCTACACCAGTTTCCATTGCTGTTTTAGCAACAGCAGGAGCAATTCGCAGTATTAAGCGCGGATCAAAAGGAGAAGGGATCAGATAGTCTGGTCCAAAACTTGGTGGTTTTTTTGAATATGCACGTGCTGCAATATCTGAAGATTCCTCACGGGCAAGAGCAGAAATAGCATGAACTGCTGCCATTTTCATTTCTTCATTGATTGCTGTAGCACCTACATCTAATGCACCACGGAAGATATAAGGAAAGCAAAGAACATTATTAACTTGATTAGGGTAATCAGAGCGTCCTGTACAGATCATCGCATCTGGCCGCACTGCGCGGGCTTCTTCTGGCATAATTTCTGGTGTTGGATTAGCAAGCGCTAAAATTAATGGATTGGGAGCCATTTTTTTTAAATATTCAGGTTTTAAAACACCACCCGCTGATACACCTAAAAAAATATCTGCATCATCAATAATTTCGGATAAAGTACGTGCATCAGTTTTTTGTGCGTAAATAACTTTCCAGCGATCCATAAGCGTCTTGCGGCCTTCATAAACGACTCCATCTAAGTCGCTAAGCCAAATATTTTCAACTTTTGCTCCAAGGCGAACCAAAAGATTAATACAGGCTAAAGCTGCTGCACCTGCGCCTGAAGAAACTATTTTTGCGTTTTCAATTTTTTTTCCAGCTAGATTTAACGCATTTAAGACAGCGGCAGAAACAATAATGGCAGTTCCATGTTGATCATCATGAAAAACTGGAATATTCATTTTAGCACGAAGTTTTTCTTCAATTTCAAAACATTCAGGCGCTTTAATATCTTCAAGATTAATACCACCAAATGTGGGTTCTAAGGCAGATACAGTTTCTACCATTTTTTCAATGTCAGGTGCATCAACTTCAATATCAAAAACATCAATATTTGCAAATTTTTTGAATAAAACAGCTTTTCCTTCCATAACCGGTTTTGATGCAAGGGGGCCAATATTGCCTAGTCCAAGAACGGCACTACCATTTGATATAACAGCTACTAAATTGGAGCGGGAAGTATATTGAGCAGCAAGTTTTGGATCTTCATAAATTGCAAGACATGGTGCGGCGACACCAGGAGAGTAAGCAAGAGCTAAATCACGTTGATTATCAAGAGGTTTGGTAGCTTGGATTTCTAATTTTCCAGGTTTTGGATGTTGGTGATAAAAAAGTGCCGCGCTATCTAATTCAGTTTTTTGTAAACTGAAGTTATTTTTTTGTTCTTTAGACATTGTTACGATATCCAAGTTAATATACGTTTATTGTATAATATTTTCATTTATGGTGTAGTTTTTTTCTTGATAAGTCTGATTTTTGAATACACAAATATACAAGCATGAGCAATTTTTTATATTGTAAAATAGGTTATAATCATTTTGGTTTGTATTAAATAATTTTCTTTGAAGTAAGATTATTTTCTCATTATAAATTTGTTAAAGTTAATAAGTTTTATATTTATATAAATAATATAATAATAATTTTTGTTAATTTTATTAGTATTTATCAAAATGTAACAGTTTTAGTATACTCATAAGATAGAATTATTATATTAATTAAATAGTGTAAATATGTATAAAAAAATTAATTTAAATATTAATAAGTAATTTCAATTATTTCCATATAAATATAATAATTGTTACTATTATAAGCAAATAAATTACTGATCGATTATTACATTAATAAAATGTTATTATATTCAATCGATTAAAATAATATCAATATTTCATTTATATACGTTAAATTATATTATATAATTAAAGTAAGTTTGCGATTATAATTGTGAATATAAATAAAAAGTGGAAAATTATATTGTTTCCACTTTTTCATCCATTTATCGGATCCGTCCAATTGCATGGGCAAGCATAGTATAAACTTTTCCAGTATCTGATATCAGATATTTTTGAACTGATCGAGGACTATCAGAGTTGACAGATACTTTGCGTAATAATTCTTCAAAATCCTTAACAAAGTTATTAACTGAACGCTTAAAGTTTATATCATCCATACATCTTTTTTTAATTATCTCAAATATTTTTTTCCCACTTGAAGTATAAAGATGTTCTGTTGTGATGTTTATTTGTCCATGTCGATAATGATTCCATAACTCAATAATGGCATTATGGTTTATAGCTTGTAGTATATCATTTGCTAATGAATTAAGAGATTTATTTTCAGAATGCGATTTTGTTCGTATTGATGAAAATTTTTCAGTTTCGTCCTCATATAGCTCTTCCTCATGTGAAACTCGCTTTAAAAGGTTAGATACCCATTTACCTTGCCTTTTTTGTCCTTGTTCTTGCTGTGGAATAGGTTTTGGAGGCACTATCTTTTTTGTGACTTCTGAAAAAGTATTATCCTCTTTATTAGATATTGATGATAAGACTGTCGTCTGTGTTGATTGACTCTTTACACTATTTTGATCATTTTTTTGTATAATGCTTGTTAAATCATTTAATGCAGTAATTTGTTCACTAAGAGCAGAACGAATTGCACGCGTTGTTTCTTTTGTTTTTTCTGGTAATTTTTGAACATTTTCAGTAATATCATTGCCAATTTTTGAAATTTCTGAACGAATTTCATTAGCTGAACGACGTATTTCTTCTGCAGCTCCTGAAAAACGTACAGAAGCTTCATTGATAAGTTGATTAAGTGATTGTTGAAGTGAAGATGTGGAGTTACGCGTATTTTTATCGGTGCGTTCAAACGCTGAATTAATAGCACTTTCATAATGTTTAATCAGATGATTAATTTCACCAGATTTAGCCATAAGAGCATTACTTAACGCAGAAAGAGCGTTATATTTTTCCTCAAGCGTTATGTTAAGTGTATTTTCGGATTGCTCAAAAACCCGCATGAGCTCAGAAAGTGTTTTAACATGTTGTCCAAAATCAATTGTTATATCAGTGATTTGTTTAAATGTATTTTGTGACAGTCCTTGCAAGACATTTACATTGTTATTAAGTGCTTGACCTGATGCTGACAAATGTTCTGTCATTCTATTTGTTTTTTGGAAGAAATTATTAGCAGTTTCGTTAAATTGACTATCAATATTTTGAACTGCTGATATTAAAACATTGCTATTTTCATGAATATTATAAATTGAACTATTTAATTGCTCAAGAACAGAAGAAACGTTATTGATAAAATCTTCCTTCATTGCTGCTACAGTTTTTAACGTTTCAGAATTGGCTTGCGCCAAAGTATTCACTAGAGATTCATTTTGTGCATAAATTCTTTGTTCAGTATCTTGCGTTGAAAGGGAAAGTTGTTCACTAACCTGTTGAGTTAAATAACCGATCGACTCCGTTGTATTTTGTGCCGCTTGATTTAAATTATTTGTCAATTCTGTAAGCTTTTCAACATGTCCTGAAATTTGAATAGCTGTTTGATTTTTTGCTTCTTCTAAACGATTACTGACATCAGAAAATTGATGGCCCAAACCATCTTTAAAGTTTTGCATAGAATTATGGAGAACATTGCAGCGTTCGCTGAGCACTTTTTCAATTGCCGTTGTTGAAGTATGAATTGTTTCATTCAACAATATTTGCGCATTATAACTTGCTTCAGTGAAAGCTTCTATAGTGTGAGCTGTTTTTTCGGATAAAGCAGAGAGAATTTTGTCACTTGTGTCATAAACTGTTTGTTTAACACTTGATACAATACGATTCCCAGATTCTGAAATAATATTTTCAGCTTCTGCAGCAACATTTGCAACAGACAAAGCTATATGCTCACCCGTAGAAGATAAAATATCAGAGGCTTTTATAATTTTATTATGTAGATTACCTGTAACTGTATCAACAGAATTTTCGAATGTGATGCGTATATTATCTACACTTGTTTCTAATGCTTGTTGAACAGCTTGGCTTTGTTCATTATTTAAAGTGATAGATTTTTGTAATGTATCAGAATGCGCTCCTAAGACAGATGTTTGTGTCTCAATAGTTTTACATACTCGACCAAGTTTTTCAGATAACTCTTCTTCCAATGTAGCTGCACATTCAAAAATTTTACGTGCACGAACTTCTAAGTTTGCGTCAAACGATCCAATTTGTGTTTCAAGGGCTTCAAAAAATGTGCCGTTGGATTGAGAAAGAGTATTTTTTACAGTTTCAGCGTGATCTTCAAGATTTTTAACATGGTTTTGAACAGCTTCAGTAATGCTCTTGTTATTAGCAAAAATCGCTTGTTCAACAAAGTCTATCTGCTTCTTTAATGCAAGATCAACATGTATATCGCTTTTTTCAATGAGATTATGAATTGTTTCCATTCGTTGTTCTAACGTGCGTGTTTGATCTGCAAGAATTTCGTTAAGAGAGAAGCTGTTAATAGCCAAAGAGTCACGTAAAGCATCAGCACGTATATCAATATTTCTAGCTTGTGCTTCTAAAGCATCTGTGGTTGCATTGCAGCTTTGCGCAATGACTTCTTGTAATTTTTCTGTGTGCTGGACTATATTTGCAACATGTTTTTCTGTATGTTGGTCAACAATTTGAATATTATCAATAAAGACCTTTTCAATATTTGAAGTATTATGACTTAAAGAATCAACATGATCTCTAAACATATCAGCGATTTTATTCTTTTCTCCATCGAGCATATTTGCCATTATATCTCGTTGATCAGAGAGTTGTAATTTAAAGTCTTGAGAACGTTCTTGTATAATATTAACAATCGAGTTATCTATAACTTTAATTTCTTCTCTTAAAATTTCTTTACTTTTATCAATTGCAGAGATGATAGTATCGTGTCCATTTGTAAAGACGTCAGCAATACCATCCGCTCTTTCTTTAAGAGATGAATTAATTTTTAAAGCATGAGATTCTAAGAAATCACTAAGTTTTTCAGCATTATCTTCTAGAGCTTGACTGCGAGCAATAAAGGAATCAATGATGGAATCGCTGTGTTTCTTGAGAGAAAGGTCAACATTTGCTAAACGTGTTTCAAAAGCAGAAATGGCTTCTGAAGTTATATTATCAAATTTTAAAGAGAGTTTAGATGATTGTTCATCAAGCTTCGTGATCCTTTCGTTAAAACTTTGCAAAGACTGATTATTGCGATCAATTATGGCTTCATCTAGTGTTCTGAACTTTTCATCAACACTATATAGAGCCTGGTCTGTTGCTGTATGAATACGCGTTGCAATTTTAGCAATATGCGTTTCAGCTTTAGAAGCTGTTTCATTAAATGTTTTTTCTAGTTGTTTTTCATTAATATCAAAGCGTTTTGAAAAATCATCAAAGTTCTTTCCCAATTCATGGAAAAATTTTGTATTTTTTTGCTGAATTTGTGCCGTGGTTTCATTAAATTTTTCAAAAAGCTGATTTGTCACGCCATCGCCTGCGTGAGAAATTTTTATGATAAGATCCTCTCCTTGCTTTTGTAAAGTCTGAGAAAGAGTTTCTGTGAGTTTTTTAACATTGGTTACAACTTTAGATGTAACCAAATCAAATTCATCACTTAGTTGCTCTTGTGTTCCTTTAATGGCTGATTGTACACGATCCGCATGATTCAAAATAGCAATGCGCTCATTACTTAATTCTTTAATTAATGTATGAATGCGCGATTCATTTTCGGCATAAGCTTGTTCCAGATTGTGAACTTCACCTTGTATGATAGCTTCAAGTTCAACAGCACGTCCAAGGGTACGTTCAATTCCCTTATTCATTGCAGCTATTTCTTCACGGATAGTTTGTCCGATAGCAACAGCTTGTTTTTCTGACATATGTTGTGGTTCACTGAGACGTTGTGCAGCATTTGTCATAAGAACAGCAATGTTATGCAATTCATTTGAACGTTTTGTTAATTGAGCAAATCCCCAAAACATAAGGGTAGGAATTACAGTTCCGGTTGTTACTGCTAATCCAGTTGGAGATGTAAGAAAAGAAGCTATATCCGATAAAGAACCGAGACCGTAAGGTGCTAATTTATGAGCAACAAAAATACCTCCTGCTGTCCATAAGGCACTAAGCGCTGTTGTACTCCAATAAATTAAAGAAAAAGACTTTTGTTTTGGGAATTCAAAGCCTAAAGGGGTTGTTATATCATCATTAGCGGGGGAAAGTTGTGCAGGTAATAACGTATTATGCACGGTTCCACCTGAAAACTCATGCTTGGACTTTTGAGAAAAAAGTTGTTCTACAACTGATTCGTTAACAACAGCATTATCACGAATATTGGGGGTAAGATCTGGAATATCTTTTTCAGCCAAAACTTCCTCTTCTGCTACTACAATCTTTTGAAGCAAATCATCCACATTAACAATATTTTTAGAATTATTTGATGGTATCATTTCGATTGTTGTGTCATTAAAGTCAAAGTCCATAGCTTTTTTCAAAGCTTCTTCAACTTCAACTTCGAATGTCTTTAGTTTGGTTCTGCGTGCCATACTCGCCTCGTACTTTACAGACGGAGAAAGAGTTACATCCTCCTCCACATATCCCCATATACTAGCTGTTAATCATTTAGAAAGGAATATGTTAAAGGTAAAATTGTGAAAACTTATCAATATAAAGTTAACGTGATTTTTTTATTTATACAAAAATGATAAAAAAATACAATAAAAACAATTATGTATGTGATTTTTCTTAAAACAAGAATGCTGTTTACAATTTTCCTTATAAAGCCAAAATTTATAAATTTTATGTATTTGAATAAAGGATAGTCAATAAAAATGACAGCTGTGTACAATATGTTTTAAAGAATCTACAAAGCACAGATACCCAAAGCATAAATGTCTTTGTGTAAAAATGTCAGGCTATTTTTTGTGTTTAAAAAATCAATAAATTATAATAACTTTTGTGAATAGTGAAATGAAGCAGATTCACTTTTTATTCATTCTTAAAATGCAAACAATCTTGCCTACTTAAAGATCTACTATATACGTTAGTATCCTTAATAATAAGTTTTAAAAAGCAAAATGTTAGTGAATTTCGTCTATGGTGATTGATGCTATATAATTGCGGTATTTATTGTCTCAAATAGTATTTTTTTCTCAATATTAGGGAGTATTTTACTAAAATTTTAATGCTACTACGTTGACAATTTGATATTTTTCAGTCGATATGCATGCACGAATATTTTACGCAATTCGAAAAAAAAGGTGCAAAAATAATGGCAGAGCGATCACAACACCTACAAGATGTATTTCTAAATACGCTTCGCAAGCAAAAGATATCTCTTACGATTTTTCTTGTGAATGGCGTTAAACTGACAGGTATCGTGACGTCATTTGATAATTTCTGTGTTCTTTTGCGTCGCGATGGACATGTACAATTGGTCTATAAACATGCCATTTCTACAATCATGCCTGGACAACCTGTACAAATGTTTGAAGGTGAAAATTCTGAATAATAAACTAACCCACTATGCACTCAGTATCCCGTTTAAAGTGTTATGTCAATTGCTATAATAGATAAAAATGGGAAAGATTTAAAAATTTTCACAGGTTGTAAAATAAGTGCGTACTGTTGTTTTGGTACCAATTGTTTATGGAAATAAAAATGAGAAGACGTCACGTGAATGCTCTGTGCCTTCTCGGCTAAAAGAAGCATTAGGGTTAGCACGCGCTATCAAGTTAGAAGTTGAGTATTCTGAAGTCGTCAATGTCACGAAGCTGCGTCCTGCAACTTTATTTGGTACGGGCAAGGTGAATGAACTTTCTCTTTATATTAATGAGAATCGTATTGGTCTTGTAATTGTAGATTATTTTTTAACGCCGGTGCAGCAGCGTAATTTAGAGAGATTATGGCATTGCAAAGTTATTGATAGAACAGCTTTAATTCTTGAAATTTTTGGAGACCGAGCGCGAACAAAAGAGGGGGTTTTACAGGTTGAGTTAGCGCATTTATCTTATCAAAAGAGTAGGCTGGTTCGAAGTTGGACACACTTAGAACGGCAACGTGGAGGACGTGGTTTTTTAGGAGGTCCTGGTGAAACGCAGATTGAAGAGGACAAGCGTCTTTTGCAAGAAAAAATTGTTCGTATTCGACGCGAATTAGAAACGGTTGTTAAAACACGCGCTTTGCACAGGGCTCAAAGAAAAAAAGCATCTCATCCTGTTGTTGCTTTGGTGGGATATACGAATGCAGGAAAATCAACTCTTTTTAATCGCTTAAGTGGTGCGAATGTATTAACAAAGGACATGTTGTTTGCAACGCTTGATCCAACTTTGCGTAAAGTTATCCTTCCTCATGGTAAAACTATTCTTTTATCAGATACCGTAGGTTTTATTTCTAACTTACCAACACATTTGATTGCAGCTTTTAGAGCAACTCTTGAGGAGGTCGTAGAAGCTGATCTTATTCTTCATATCAGGGATATGTCAGATCTTGATCACCGTGCTCATGCTCAAGATGTTTTCGAGGTGCTTTCAAATCTTGGAGTTTGTATTGATGATACAGAACGTATCATGGAAGTTTGGAATAAGGTTGATATATTGGATGAAAAGACACTGAGTATTTTGCAAACAAGCGCAAATACAGGATTAAATCCTGCTTTAATGGTATCAGCGCTCAATAATAAGGGACTGGATCAATTATTAATAGCGATTGAAAAGCGGATTTTTGGAGAAATGCAAAAAATCGAATGTATTTTAAGATCTCATGAAATGCCGCTTATGAATTGGTTTTATAAGAATTCGAGCGAAATAACTCAGGAAGGGCGAGATGATGGTTCTGTTATTATTAAAGCAGTCCTTACTTCTGAAGCCAAAAAAAGATTAGATTACCTTAAACAAAATATGAATTAAAGTTTTTCATCTTTTTCATATATTGATAAATATTTTTATTATCTTGCAAGAATATTCCTTCAAGTTAAAAGATGATTATTGTTTTTTCTTAATAAAAAATACAAAGTATTTTCTTGGTTAAAATAAAAATGAATTTTAAGTATAGTAAAAAACTATCGGTGCATATGGTACGGCGAAGCATTTTAATCATTTTGCTGTTGGCAATATTATGTGCGTTTCTGATCTGTTTGTATTACCTAGTTCAGCCACAGGCTTACAGAGCCACTTTAACATTTTCTTTATCTGATTCTGTAGGAAAGCCATTACCAGTTGATCGGCAAAATAGTGCAATTGCACTCTTATTTTTACAGCCTACAGTTTTCAATTCTTCAAATTCTAATCGTTTTTTTTTCGATGGGTCTCATAAAAAAAATTTTCATGAAAATATTTATTTGTTCCGTAATGGTGATTTATTCAATCTTGTTTTTGAAACTGAAACTATCTCCGCTGCTAAGCACGGGTTAGAAAATTTATTTTCTATCTTTTCAGAAACAATTATCAAGCAAGATGAAAAATTATTGTTAAAGCAGCAACAAGTAAACCGACAATACGATAGTGCTACTGTGCTAAATATAATGCAAGAGTTTCGCTCATCTGTTGATTCTTTCATGCACAAGGATGTAAAACAAAATGAGCTTAATGATCTTTATGTACAGTTATCTGAAGCAACTTTAAAGCGTATTCATTTAACGAGCTTAAGTTCAGTTATTAAGATGATGCGTGAAAGTGGACAGTCTTTATTATCTTTATCATTTATTTCAAATAATTCAGCAGTTGCTGCATTAGAATCTAAGAGAAATCTTTTAGAATCACAAAAAGCGCATATGGCAGCACAATTGGGTTGGGACCATCCGCAAATCAAGGCAATGAGTGCAGAATCGGAAGCAATTTCTCACCAATTAGAAAATAAAGTTTTGCAAATCGTGAATCAAATTCATGCAGACAAAATTATTGCAGAGGACTTTGAACTACAACTAAGAAAAAGAATTAGCCTTTTTGTAAAGGATCAGTCAGAATCTTTAAATCAAATGCTTAATGAATTAGAAAATAAAATAAGGGGAGTGATAGATGAGAAAAATAAAGTAATAAATAAGCCTTTTTCATTACAGAATATAAAAGTTCATGTCGTTGTTCCAACAACATTAGTACCAATTTCTTTTATGACTCTTTATAAAAAGAATATTATCGTCAGTGCATTTATTAGTTTGCTTATTTTGGGGGGAGGGCTGTTGTTATGGCAACAGTGCTTTAGGATAAGAAAAAAACAGTTAGAGAAAAACGATAAGGGTATTTTAGTATCTAAAAAAATAAAAAATCTTGAAGTTTTTATTACGATAGAAGAATTATCTAATTTTTTTAAGTGGCGCGATTCAGCTGTTATTTCAGTAATGGGTCCAGAAGCTGCACGGACAGCAGCAAAATTATCCCTTCATCTTACAAAAGACCACAAGACAATTTTGTTGGTAGATGTTTCCGGCCAACAAATAGAAAAGGCGATTGGTCCACATCGAGGTTTGAGTGATATTTTAGGAGGGCATGCGCAGTTGCAAGATGTTATTTATCGTGATTATGATACGGGAATTGATATTCTTCCTCAAGGTTTAACACCTATTACTTGTGCACAAGATTTTCCAAATTGTATTTTTGGTGTGCTGCAAGAGTTTAAAAGCAATTATGATTTTATTATTTTTGAAATAGCAAATGAACCTCAATATGGATTTGAGCAATTTGTTGAGTTATCAGATTATTATATCTGCAATGCTGATCTTAATGAACAAAGTTGGATGATCAAAATGATACACAAGTTCCCAAAAACTGTTTATCGTGTGATTGGTTCTTAAGATATTGTAAAATAGGAATGCTCATTGTGTGTTATTGTCAATATGATTGCCTTTTGTTAAAATTATAGCGTTTTCTGTGATAGATAAATTGAATATTTAAATTTGGAAAATATTTGTGATTAAAAACGGAAAATAAATGTGGGGGAATCAGGAATGACCGCAAAAAATTTAAATAATATTGTTTTGGTACCACTGCAAAAAAAATATAGAAAGCAAATTCAAGTATGGCTTGATTCTATCTTATTTCTTTGTTTAGCAATCGTTTTAATTGGGGGGGCTACCCGTTTGACCGGGTCAGGATTGTCTATAACAGAATGGAAACCAATTCATGGTATCATTCCACCTATTGGTGCTAAACAATGGCAAGAAGAATTTTTAAAATATCAACAAATAGCGCAATATAAGCTTCTTAATTATGATATGACTTTAAGTGCATTTAAGGTTATTTTTTGGTGGGAGTGGTGGCATCGTGTTCTTGGGCGTCTTGTTGGTCTTATCGCTTTAGTAGGTCTAATTTGGTTTTGGGCTACAAAACAGATTAAAAAAAATATTTTGCTTCAGCTTGCTATTGTACCAATACTGATTGCCATTCAAGGTGCTATTGGTTGGTGGATGGTGGCTTCAGGTATTGGAAAAAGCAATTTAACAAGTGTGAGCCAATATCGTTTAGCATTCCATCTTATAACGGCGTGTTTTGTTATTATTTTTGTTACCTATTTATCGAGAGGATTTGTAGAATATTCAGAGAAACCAACAAATAAGATGATTCAAAAATTTGCTGGTTGGCTTGTTATCTTTATTTTGATTGAAATTTATTTAGGTGCTTTGGTTGCTGGACTTCATGCAGGGAAAGTTTATAATACGTGGCCACTTATGGATGGTCAAATCATTCCTAATGGGTTATTCAATCATAGTCCTGTTTGGCTTAATTTATTTGAAAATCCATTAACAGTTCAATTTGTTCACCGTTTTTTTGCTTATTTTTTATTTATTATAGTTGTTATTCATGCTTTTTATGTACAAAAAAATGTTCCGCATTCAACGCATGCTCGTCGTGCTTTTTTGATTTGCGCTATGATTGTTGCACAAGCACTGTTAGGGATTATTACTTTATTAAATGAGGTGCCAATAAGTTTAGGACTTATTCATCAAAGTGTTGCATTGATAATATTGTGTTTTGCGGTTGCACATTGGCGTGCAACAAAAGGAGCAGTATCTTTTTATTGAATAAATCTGTTATCAGAGCAATATTAGCTGTTTGAGAGCATTAAATTAAGGTTTTGAACAGCGGCTGCAGATGCGCCTTTACCTAAATTGTCTAGAACAGCACATAAATTGAAAATACCTTCGTTTTCGTCGCCAAAAATAAATAATTTCATACCATCTTTATGTGCTAAATATTCTGGGTTAAGTTTTGTAAGCGTTTCAGTTTCTTCTTGTGACGCAATTAATATGGTGTTTTGTCCATCGTAATGGCTATTAAAAATCTCTCGTAGATCAGAGCAATTAGCAGATTTTGTAAATAAACTACGATGCAGTGGAAGATTTACAATCATTCCTTGAGGGAAGCGACCAACACTTGGTACGAAAATTGGTGTTTGATTAATTTTCCCATACATTTTAATTTCCGGTATATGTTTATGTTTTAAATCGAGACCATAGATAAAATGGTTCTGTCGAAATTCACTTTGCTGAGGTTGATTTTCCATTTGCGCAATCAATCGTTTACCACCACCAGTGTAGCCAGATATTGCGTTAATTGATATTGGGTAGTTCGCATCTAAAAGACCAGCCTCACGGAGTGGTCGAATTAAACTGATAGCTCCAGTAGAGTAACATCCAGGATTTGATACATAATATGCTTCTTGTATACGTTTTTTTTGTCCTGCAGTCATTTCAGGAAAGCCGTAAACCCATTTAGGCAAAACACGATGAGCCGTTGAGCTATCAATAATCCTCACCTTTTTATTATTTTCGATCCAGTTAACTGTTGTGCGTGCGGCATCATCTGGAAGGCATAAAATAACAATGTCTGCTTGTTTAAAATAGTCTTGTCGAATATCAATGTTATGGCGATCAGTGTGAGGGAGAGAGAGTAATTCTAGATCTGAACGTTTTGCTAGACGTTTGTGTATTTGTAATCCAGTTGTTCCATGTTCTCCATCAATAAAAACTTTTGCCACCATATATTATATCTGCCTTAAATAAATTTTTTCTGCTGTACTGAATGTATTATAGTGTAAATTCAATAAAGCATCGAATATCTTAAAAATATTGATCGATTTTTTTTTGCAAAAAATGGTGCAATAAAAGTTAGTTAATATTAATGCCTATTTTGTAAAGCTCAAATTTAAAAAAATTAATATTAATAAAGATAGTTTAAATTATCTTGTGTCCATAGTTTACTATGTTATGATCGATCAATTTATTTTGTAAAATGTTAGGACATATTTTATGGATAAGCAAGCAGATGGTGTGCGTGAGCATTTTTTTTATGATAATTTACAAACTGTTGATGCTGCAATTTTCGATGCGATAAAAGGTGAATTTGAACGTCAAAAACATGAGATTGAGTTAATTGCATCTGAAAATATTGTTTCAAGAGCAGTTCTTGAAGCGCAAGGTTCAGTTTTAACTAATAAATATGCGGAAGGTTATCCTGGAAATCGCTATTATGGTGGTTGTTACTTTGTGGATCAAATTGAAGAATTAGCAATTGAAAGAGCTAAAAAATTATTTGGTTCTTCTTTTGTGAATGTTCAACCACACTCAGGAAGCCAAATGAATCAAGCTGTGTTTTTGGCTTTGCTTCAACCTAGAGATACAATAATGGGATTAAGTTTGAATGCTGGCGGTCATCTTACGCATGGGTCTCATGTTAATATGTCAGGAAAATGGTTTAATGTTGTTTCTTATGGAGTGCGTAAAGAAGATCAACTTCTTGATATAGAAGAAGTTGAACGTCTTGCAAAAGAACATAAACCAAAGCTTATTATTGCGGGGGGAACGGCCTATTCACGCATATGGGATTGGAAAAGATTTCGTGAAATTGCAGATGAAGTTGGGGCATATTTGATGGTAGATATGTCGCATATTGCAGGTTTAGTTGCTGGTGGTATGCATCCTTCTCCTATACCGCATGCACATGTTGTGACGACAACAACACATAAGTCACTACGTGGTCCTCGTGGTGGAATGATATTGATGAATGATGAAGCATTAGCCAAAAAAATTAATTTGGCAGTTTTCCCAGGTCTTCAAGGTGGTCCGCTAATGCATGTAATTGCTGGTAAAGCTGTGGCGTTAGGAGAAGCTTTACAGCCTGCTTTCCGGGATTATGCTAAAAATGTGGTTGCTAATGCTAAAGTCTTAGCAAATAGATTGCAAAGTAACGGCTTTGATATTGTTTCTGGTGGTACAGATAATCATCTATTATTGGTTGATTTGCGTCCTAAGAATCTAAAAGGAAGATTTGCGGAATTATCTTTAGGGCGCTCTGGTATTATTTGTAACAAAAATAGTATTCCTTTTGATCCGGAAAAGCCATTCATAACCTCAGGTATTCGTCTAGGTACACCCGCGGGAACAACGCGTGGTTTTAGAGAAAATGAATTTATCCAAATTGCTGATTTAATTGCAGAAGTTCTTGAAGGGCTTAAAGCAGCAAAAAACGATGAAGATAATAATGCAATTGAGATGGCTGTTAAAGAAAAAGTGAAAAATATGACACAAAATTTTCCTCTTTATTCTTATCTCAATAATTTAAATTAAGGATATAAAAAAAATGCGTTGTCCTTATTGTCAACATGAGGATACACAAGTTAAAGATTCGCGCCCTACAGAGGAGGGCGCAGTAATTCGTCGTCGACGTGTATGTTCCGTCTGTGGTGGTCGTTTCACGACTTTTGAACGCGTTCAATTGAGAGAACTTTTGGTTTCTAAAAAAGATGGTCGATGTGAGCCATTTGATCGTGATAAATTAATGCGATCAGTTGATATAGCTGTGCGTAAGCGTAATATTGATCTTAATCATATTGAGCAAGCAATTTCTGGCATTGTACGTCAATTGGAGAGTTCAGGAGAGTCTGAGATTCCTTCAGAAAAAATTGGGTATCTCGTGATGGAAGCATTAAAAACTATTGATGATATAGCTTATATTCGTTTTGCTTCAGTCTATAGAAATTTTCGTAATGCTGGTGATTTTCATGATGTGATAGACGAATTATCAAAAAACGTAATAGATACAGAAACTTATTTTCATGAATAAAAATAAAAAAATACAAGACGAGCGGTTTATGGCTGCAGCTATCCGTTTGGCAGAACGTCATGTTGGTCTTACAGGTGAGAATCCTTCTGTTGGAGCATTAATCGTACAGAATGGTGATGTGGGGACCTCTGTTGTTGGATATGGTGTAACAGCTATTCATGGAAGACCTCATGCTGAGGTACAGGCATTGCGTATGGCTGGTTCTTTAGCGCGTGGTGGTACTGCGTATGTCACTTTAGAACCTTGTTCGCATTATGGTAAAACTTCACCATGTGTCAATGCACTCATAGATTCTGGTATTTCTAGAGTTGTTATTGCTCTTACTGATACTGATAAGCGAGTTAATGGTCGTGGAATTGCTCTTTTGCGTGCGGCTGGTATTGAAGTTGTTAAAGGAGTTTTGGCTGAAGAAGCTTTTGAAGCATTGTGTACCCATTTGTGTATAAAAAAATTACAGCGATGTGCAGTTACTTTAAAAATGGCAATTTCTGCGGATAATGGTGTAGGAAAGAAAGGACAGGGCAGTATAAAAATTAGCGGAGCGGCTTCTCACACATATACCCATATTCTGCGTGCGCAAAATAATGCTATTATTGTTGGTATTGATACAATATTAGCAGATGATCCACAATTAAATTGCCGTTTGCCGGGTTTAGGGATACGTTCTCCTATACGTATTATTTTGGATACAGATTTACGCGTTCCAATTGATACAAAAGTTGTTCAAACTGCAAAAAAAATTCCTACATGGATTATTTGTGATGAGAATATTGCAAAAAAAAGTAAAAAAATAGAGCTAGAACAGTATGGTGTTTCTGTGTATTCTGTAAAAACAAGCAATGGCTACATGCCACCTTTTGCTATTTTACAGCTACTTTATCAACAAGGAATCAACAGTGTTTTACTTGAAGGGGGAGTAAAAACAGGGGAAAGGTTTTTAAGTACTGGTTGTGTTGATCATTTAATATGCTTTTATGCGCCTATTATCTTAGGAGAAGACCGTATTGAAGCTCCCCATTTTAAAAAATATCTTTCGGACTTTAATAAAATTGAGACGAAGATGTTTGGAAATGATCGTTTTTATAAATGGAGACGTAAGACATTATGTTCACAGGGATTGTAACAGACATTGGTTGTGTTGAAGATGTCAAATCTTTAAATAGTGGGGTGCGGTTAAAAATTTCTACACACTATGACGTGGAGAGTTTAACAATTGGTGCATCAATTGCGTGTTCAGGGATTTGTTTAACAGTTGTTGAGCTGGCACCAAAACCAGCCGCTAGTAATTGGTTTGCTGTGGAAGCGTGGGAAGAAGCATTACGTTTGACTAATCTTGCTCAGTGGACAAAAGGGACTTTTATTAATTTAGAACGTTCGTTGCGTTTTGGTGATGAAGTTGGAGGTCATTTAGTCTCTGGTCATATTGATGGTTTGGCTGAGATTGTTAATAAGGTTGAAGAGGGTGATGCCGTTCGTTTTTGCATAAAAGCTCCTGTGCGATTATTACCTTTTATTACAAATAAAGGTTCTATTGCGCTGAACGGAACATCTTTGACTATCAATAGTGTTAAGGATAATATTTTTGATGTTCTTATTATTCGCCATACACTTGAAGTAACGACTTGGGGACAGGCTCAAGTTGGTGATCAAGTTAATTTAGAAGTTGATCAGCTTGCGCGTTATGTTGCAAAACTTTCTAACTTAAAAATGGAAGCTGAATAAGCTGAAAGTTTATTATAATTTTTAAAATTTTATTTTTTTTGATGAGATTATCTTATGATACAAGAACTACATAAAGATCTGCGTATATTGATTGTTGAGGCGCGTTTTTATAACGAAATTTCTGATGCGCTTCTTGCTGGCGCGGTGAATGTTTTGCAAAAAGCTGGAGCAAGCTATGATATTGTTACAGTTCCAGGAGCATTAGAAATACCAAGCGCAATAGTTTTTGCTGAAGAGGATAATAAAGTATCTTATGATGGTTATGTTGCTCTTGGTTGTATTATTCGGGGTGAAACATATCATTTTGAAATTGTTGCTGATAATTCTTGTCGAGCGGTAATGGATTTAACCGTCTATAAACATTTGGCTATTGGAAATGGTATTTTGACTGTTGAAAATGAAGAACAAGCATGGGCACGTGCAAAACAGGATGAAAAAAACAAAGGTGGTTTTGCTGCTGAAGCTGCACTATGTATGATTGCTCTGAAAAAAAGATTTGGAGATAATCACTCAATATGACTGATCTAAAGGACGGACATTCTTCACGTACTGCGAATAAACGTGGAGCAGCAAGACTTGCTGCAGTACAGGCACTTTATCAAATGGATATAGTCGGTACTGGTGTTATGGAAACAGCACTTGAGTATGAAACCTATCGTTTAGGAAAAGAAATTGATGGGGACCAATATCTTGATGCTGATTTTCAGTGGTTTTTGGCTATAATAACTGGTGTCGTACAAGATCAAAAAAAGCTTGATCCTATGCTTCATCAGCAACTTTTTTCTTCTGAGTGGTCACTTTCTCGTATTGATTCTATATTACGAGCGATTTTACGTGCAGGTTTGTGGGAGTTGATCAATCGCCAAGATGTGCCCGTTGCTGTTGTTGTGAGTGAATATGTAGATATAGCAAAAGCATTTTTTGAAAATGACGAGCCAAAGCTTATCAATGCAGTTCTTGACAGTATAGCAAAAGAAACACGTTTAAAAAACAGAAAAACACAACCCTGAGTATTAATTACGCTGAGGTTGTGTGTGATACATTTAAAATTTAATTGCGTGGTGAAAAATTCGCAGAGCCCTTAATGATTTGGCTTAAAAAAGAGTGATCTCTGGCTGCAGTTGGTGTTGTTTTCGTAATGAAATCAAAAACTTGACCATCTTGCAATCCGTAATGAGCTACTTGAGCGACTTGATTATTTGAATCGAAATAAATAGCCAAGACTTTACGGTCAACAATTTTTGTTTTCATAAATTGCATTCCACGGTACCGAGTTTGTGAGATGTAATAAAAGACATCATTATCATATTTTGTTTTTAAAGAGGGAGTTCCTAAAGTTAAAATAACTTGCTCTTTGCTTGATCCAACAGGAATAGAATCAAGAGCATTCTTATCAAGAATATAGCCTTCCCTATATATCTGACTTGAACCTGAGGAATGAATTAAATTACAACCAGAAACTGTTGCCATGCTTACTATCAATAGCCCAATCAACGAGTTGCGTTTAATTAAGGGCACTATGTTAGGTACCTGAAACAATGATATCTCCATTATAAATTAGATATATAGTAAGAAAACACTCTTAAGTTTTTTTTAATTTTAACTTAATCTGCCGTAGCTTGTATGAAGCTTCCTTGTTATAAGACAAATTATGCCATACAGAATTTCTTTAGAAAAGAAAAAAATAAAGAAAATATAATATGCTTAAAGAAAGACACAGTATATTATATTTTTTCATATTCAGGAGTTGCCATGAATGTGCAAGACATTTCTCAAATGACATTTGCTTTGGCTTATCCAATATCAGTGCGTTCATTACCTCCTAAAGGTATAAAGGTTCATATTTGTGCAAACCAGCAAGAATGTGAACATTTAGCAAAGAATCACGATTTAGTTAAAGTAAAGCATTGTGAAGGGAAATTTCATGTGTTTCCAGCAAAACAGCGTGGAGTTCGCGTAAAAGGCGTATTGCAAGCACATATAATACAGTTATGTGTTATTACATTAGAACCCTTAGAAAATACTCTTTGTGAAAATATTGATGTTATTTTTGTTCCTAGCGATTCGAATTGGGCTAAGCCCGAAGTATCAGAGGATACAGGTGAGTTATTTTTATATGTAGATGGATCAGATACACCAGAAGTTTTTCATGGCGATAAAATTGATATAGGTGCGGTCATGGAAGAATTTTTTGAATTGTCAATTAATCATTATCCACGCAAAGAAGGTGCAAATATGAATATAATTAAAAATTCAGATGAATCAGATGAAGGTGAAAAAAAAACATCGCCATTCTCTATTTTAAAAAATTGGAAGCAATTGTAATAAATAAAAAAGATATCTAATAAAAAAGATATCTATTGTGTATTAATGTAAAAACGGTATTTTTGCGAAGCTCTTTTAGATATGCTTCGAATGGTGTTTAGTAACAAAAGTTACAATATGAGTTTAGAAATATAAATTTAAAGATGTAGGATATGCGAGCGTGATTAGAATTTCTGTGGATACAATGGGCGGTGATTATGGTCCAGAGGTAACTATTGCAGGAGCAGCAATTGTAAAAAAACAATTGCCAAATATCCATTTTCTATTTTATGGGTTAGATGAAGCTGTTAGACCGGTTTTAGAAAAATATCCTTGTTTGGCTTCTGCATCGTCTTTTTATCCTACAGAAAGTTACACGCGTATGGATGAAAAGCCAAGTCAAGCCCTTCGCATCGGGCGTGGCAAGTCCTCAATGTGGTATGCAATTGAAGCAGTAAAAAATGGTGAAGCTAATGCTTGTGTTTCTGCAGGAAATACTGGTGCTCTTATGGCAATGTCTTATTTTTGCTTAAAGATGATGGCAGAGGCTGAGCGCCCTGGCATTGCTGGTATTTGGCCAACCCTTCGAAATGAGAGTATTGTTTTAGATATTGGTGCAACAATTGGTGCATCTGCTAGCCAATTGGTTGATTTAGCCGTTATGGGGGCTGGCATGTTTCGCGCTTTGTATCACATTAAAAAACCAAGTGTTGGGCTTTTAAATGTAGGAGTTGAAGAAGTAAAAGGCCTTTATGCAATTAAAAAAGCTGGAATGATATTGCGTAAAGTTCAATTAGAAGGTTTAGAGTACAAGGGTTTTGTTGAAGGGAATGACATTGGAAAGGGAACAGTTGATGTTGTTGTAACAGAAGGGTTTTCTGGCAACATTGCTCTAAAAACAGCAGAAGGAACTGCTCGGCAAATAGGAGAAATTTTAAATACTGCTATGCGCAGTTCTTTTTTTTCATATCTTGGTTATTTTTTGTCACGAGGTGCTTTTCGTACACTGAAGCACAAAATGAATCCTGATAGAGTTAACGGCGGGGTCCTTTTAGGCTTGAATGGTGTTGTCATAAAAAGTCATGGCAGCGCTAATGCAAGTGGTTTTGCTTCTGCTATTCGCGTTGGTTATGAGATGGTCAATAATAGACTCTTAGAAAAAATAACCGCTGATTTACGGCAATTTCATGAAAATAAAAAAATATTGTTTGATGAAGAAGACGAAATGAAAATTAATGAGGGTGCGATATGATCAGTATTTATGATGTAAGTAAAAAAGTTCAGGAAAAGGTTAAAAATTAATGATTCGATCAGTGATATGTGGTGTAGGGAGTGCCTTGCCAAAAAAAAGCTTATCGAATGATGAGATTGCAAAGTTTGTTGACACATCTGATTCGTGGATTGTGCAACGTACAGGAATACGTCAGCGTTACATTGTCAATGAAAATGAAACAACAGTTTCTTTAGGAGTAGAAGCTGCGCAAGCTGCACTCATAAATGCTGGTTTAACAATAAAAGATATTGATTGTATTATTTTGGCAACTTCAACGCCAAATCACACTTTTCCTGCTTCTGCTGTTGAAATTCAGCATGCTTTAGGAATGAAACATGGATTTGCTTTCGATCTTCAAGCTGTTTGCTCTGGCTTTATTTTTGCTCTAACAACAGGAGATGCTTATTTGCGTTGTGGAGCAGTTAAAAGAATTTTGGTTATTGGATCTGAAACATTTTCTCGAATTTTAAATTGGAAAGACCGCACGACGTGTGTTTTGTTTGGTGATGGCGCAGGTGCAGCTATTTTGGAAGCTCAAAAAACAGACAGTAATGCTGCATCTGATTGTGGTATATTATCTGCAAAATTACGTTCTGATGGTACATATATGAATAAATTGTACGTTGATGGTGGTCCTTCGACCACACAAACGACAGGTTATTTACGCATGGAAGGACGAGAAGTTTTTAAATATGCGGTTGGTATGATCACGGATGTAGTTGATGATTGTTTTTCGGCTGCTGGTATAGATCCTTCACAATTAGATTGGTTTGTTCCTCACCAAGCTAACAGGCGTATTATTGAAGCATCAGCCAAAAAGCTAGGAATTGATATGGACAAAGTTGTTGTTACTATTGATCAGCATGGTAATACATCTGCAGCATCGGTTCCGTTGGCTTTAACAACAGCTATTTATGATGGAAAAATTAAAAAAGGAGATCTTGTTATGTTGGAGGCTATGGGAGGTGGATTTACATGGGGAGCAATTCTTATTCGTTGGTAGATTATAGTTACTTGACCGTATTTATATAAAACGTATAAATTAATTGTTTTGTAATTTTGAATAATTAAATAGGTGATTACAATGACAAGTAAAACAGTGACGCGTGCAGATTTGGCGAGCGTAGTTTGCAGAAGAGTGGGCTTGTCACATAGTGAATCAGCAGCTTTAGTTGAATTAGTTTTAGATGAAATTTGCAATTCACTTGTAAAAGGTGAAGCTGTTAAATTATCTTCTTTTGCGACGTTTCAAGTTCGTAGTAAAAATGAGCGTATTGGACGTAATCCCAAAACTGGTGTTGAAGCATCTATTCCACCACGGAGAGTTGTAACATTTAAAGCTGCAAATGTGCTTAAACAAAGAATTTTGGATGCACATCGTGCTAGATATCAAAAAACATTATATAAATGAAGATTTATAGTATTTTTCAAAAAAATGTATAAAATAAATATTTAAGTTATATTTTGCATAGAGAGTTTTTGGATTCAAATGCAGTTAAAAGTGACTCTATTTTTAATAAATTTTATAAAAAAAGTGAATTTAATTCGTAATCATAAAATCATTTTTGTAATTTAGACAAGGTGTTGCAAAATGGATAAGAGCTCCGATGCTTTTCGTACAATTAGCGAAGTAGCTGAGCTGTTAGGGCTTCCACAGCATGTATTAAGATTTTGGGAAACACGTTTTACGCAAATAAAACCAATGAAGCGTGGGGGAGGAAGGCGTTATTATCGTCCAGCTGATATCGATTTACTCAATGGTATTAAGCAGTTACTATATGATCAAGGCTATACTATAAAAGGTGTACAGCGTCTTTTGAAAGAGAATGGTATTGCTTTCATTATTGCATTTGGTAATGGTGATCTTGATGCTATGAATGTCGTTATGAAAAAGAAACAAGCAGGAAAAGTACCTGAAACTCCCCATAATAAACCAAAAAAGTCATCTTTTGGGCTTTTAAGTTTTATGAGAAATGAAAGTGAAGCATCTATTGGGGCTGTTAATGCCTACAGAAACAAAACTGACAAAGAATTGTTACAGGACACACTATTTGAATTAATTGAGTGCAAACGTGTGCTTGATAGAGCACGATAACAATGACAGCCTTTATGCGATAATATTTTCTATTTTATAACAAAATTCAAATATATTCTTCTACTCTATTTTATATGTTAGCGTATATTTTAGGAATTTATTAAACGACGCAAATCTGGGGGGATTGCTTCATTTGAAAGTTGTTTAATCGCTTCTTCTATAGATAAAGACACTTGATCTGTGCTTCCTAATCGACGCATATTTACGCTATTTGTTTCAGCTTCACGGTTACCACATACCAAAATTACGGGAACTTTTTGTAAAGAATGTTCGCGTATTTTATAATTAATCTTTTCATTACGCAGGTCTGTTGTTGCTGAAAGTCCGATAGCTTTAAACTTTGCAGCTATTTTTTTTGCATATTCATTGGCTTCGGATGTAATTGTTGCTATAACGACTTGTTCAGGTGCAAGCCAAAGTGGCATGTGACCAGCAAAATTTTCGATTAATATACCAAGGAAACGCTCCGTTGAGCCAAAAATGGCGCGATGAATCATGACAGGCTGGCGTTTTTCTGAATTGCTATCAATGTAAAATGCGCCAAAACGTTCAGGAAGGTTAAAATCTACTTGGGTTGTTCCGCACTGCCATTCACGACCAATAGCATCTTTTAATGTGTATTCAAATTTTGGTCCATAAAATGCACCTTCTCCTGGAAGGATAGCTGTTTTAATTTGTCCTGCAGATTGTGTTTCAATGGTATTAAGAACAGAAGCCATGATATTTTCTGCATGATCCCATAATGCGTCAGATCCGACACGCTTTTCTGGGCGAGTTGAAAGTTTAAGAGTAATCTTTTTAAAACCGAAATCAGCATAAGTTGATAAGATAAGATCATTAATCTTAAGACATTCATCAGCTAATTGTTCATCTGTGCAAAAAATATGTGCGTCATCTTGTGTAAAGCTACGCACACGCATCAGACCGTGTAGTGAACCTGAAGGTTCATAACGATGAACAATCCCAAATTCAGCAAGTCGAATAGGTAAATCGCGGTAAGATTTCAAACCATGTTTAAAGATTTGTACGTGACCCGGGCAATTCATTGGTTTGATAGCGTAAACAGATTCATCATTCCAATCATCTGAAGCTGGAATTGCTTTAAACATATTTTCTCTATACCATTCCCAATGACCAGACAGTTCCCAAAGTGATTTGTCAAGGACTTGAGGTGCGTTAACTTCCGCATATTGATAATCATCGAGACGCCTACGCATATAGCTGAGCAAATTTTGAAACATTTTCCAGCCTTTTGGGTGCCAAAAAACCATTCCTGGTCCTTCTTCTTGAAAATGAAATAAATCCATTTCTCGCCCCAAACGTCGGTGGTCGCGTTTTTCAGCTTCTTCTAACATATGGAGATAGGCTTTTAAGTCATTTTCATTAGCAAATGCTGTTCCATAAATTCTTGTTAGCATTGGTTTACTAGCATCGCCACGCCAATAAGCTCCTGCAACTTTCATGAGTTTGAAAGCGTTACCAATTTGTCCGGTAGATTGCATGTGTGGACCGCGGCAAAGATCAAACCAATCACCTTGATAGTAGATCTTGACATCTTCATTTTCGGGGATGCTATCGATGAGCTCAACTTTATAAAATTCTTTTTTTTCAGAAAAAATTTTCTTCGCTTTTTCGCGAGACAAAATTTCTTTTCTAAAAAATTTATTACGTTGAATAATTTCACGCATTTTTTTTTCAATAACGGTAAGATCATCCAATGTAAAAGGTTGTTGGCGTGCAAAATCGTAATAAAAACCATTTTCAATGACAGGCCCAATTGTAACTTGCGTATCAGGAAAAAGTTCTTGCACTGCTTCAGCTAAAACATGCGCACAATCATGACGTATTAGTTCAAGAGCACGTGGATCTTCGCGAGTAATGATTTCCACTTGACCAGATTCGTTTAATGGATCAGATAAATCGCGAATAACTCCATTAAGGCTATAAGCGACTGCTTTTTTGGTAAGTGACTTGGAGATGGATTCTGCCAATTCCAGACCAGTCATCATTGTGGGGTAGTCACGTTTTGAACCATCTGGAAAAGAAAGAGAAACAGAACAAGACATAAAACACCCCTTTCATCCAATTCCGCTAACGATTGCGGATGGTTTTGTGACAAATAGCAAAAATTAATTTAAGACCAATAGGTGGTTTGCTCTTTTATCAATACACGTAAAAAAAGAAAAGAATTATTTGTTGTGTTTAGTATAAATTTTCCAATAACGCCAAGGTTTATAATAGCAGTAGAAGTTTTCAAGAGAGGGAGGGACTGGATCAAATCCATGTGTTCCAAATGGACCACAGCGTATAATACGAAAAAGTCCCATCCACGCACCAGCCCATAGTCCATGGCGCGCAATTGCTTCATAAGCATATTCAGAGCAAGTTGGTGCGTGTCGACATTGATTCCCTATGAAATTGGAAAGTGTAAGCTGATAAAAACGTATCAATATAATACCAAATAATCGTCCAGGTGTTTTCCGCCAAGAACCGGTATAATTCCGAGAGTATCTCTTTTTCTTGTGAGAATGTGGTCCACGCATTTATTTTTCTTCAATTTGTTTAATGCAATCTACAACAGCATCGAAAATGAGCATGGTTGATGTATGACGTGCTTTATAGTCTTTAATAGGCTGTAAGCAAGAAAATTCTTCAAATGGAGCTGTAGGAGGGGGACCATCCTCTGTCAGCATGTTATAGATGTTTTTGTGTAATACTTTAAGATTTTGTGTTGTTTGTCCAATGATATGATGTGCTAAAAGCGAAGCTGATGCTTGCCCTAGGACACAAGCATGAACTTCATGAGCAAAATTTGTCACAATATTATTTTTTACGTTTAAGTCTACAGTAATTGTTGATCCGCAAAGGCGGGCATATTGCTTTGATGTTGCATCTGGATTGTCAAGACGTCCAATTCTGGTTATATGTGCGGCACATTCAAGTATTTTATCATTGTAGAGATCATTAATCATATACTCTTGCCTAAAATTCTGAAAGCTGTAATTGTTTAAATTTTTAATTTAATTATATAGACAATATACAAAATAAAATGGATATATAGCAAATATTTTGTATGTAGTAGGTTTGGAGTTTTTAGATGTATGATATTAAAGGAGGTACTGCAAATCCCTCTTTATCTGAAAAAAAGTGTCCTAATTTTGAAGAAGTAGAAGCAGCGGTTCGCACATTATTGTTATGGATAGGGGAGAATCCTAATCGAGAGGGGCTCTTAGATACTCCAAAGCGTGTAGCTAAAGCATATCGTGAACTTTTTACTGGTTATAACGAATCGGTTGAAGAGATTTTAAGTACGGTTTTTGAAGAAGTTTCAGGGTATAATGAAGCGATAATAGTAAAAGACATCGCTTTTTATTCACATTGCGAACATCATATGATTCCGATCGTGGGCAAAGCGCATATTTCTTATCTTCCAGATACAAAGATTGTAGGTCTCTCTAAAATTGCGCGTGTTGTAGATGTTTTTTCTCGTCGTTTACAGACACAAGAAACTATGACAGCTCAAATAGCTAATGCTTTGGAAGAGCATTTAAAACCTCGCGGCATTGCTGTATCGATTGAAGCTGAGCATATGTGTATGGTTATAAGAGGAGCAAAAAAGCAAGGAACAAAAACGATTACAACCAGCTTCCGTGGATATTATGAAAAAAATCAGGCTGCACAAGCTAATTTTATGATGACAGTTTATAAATTATAATAATGCTCATACTTTTATAGCTTTATGTTTTTATAATTGTAATGCATCCGAAAAAATAAATGGTGAGAAGGTGAAAAGAGGCTTGTTCCGGACTTTATGATTTGTTAGAAGTGGAATGTGTTTGGCTTCACCGTGTGCGGTCGTGGCGGAATTGGTAGACGCGCAGCGTTGAGGTCGCTGTGGGGTAACCCGTGGAAGTTCGAGTCTTCTCGACCGCACCATTTTTACTATCCATAGATAGCATGGAGATAAATTAAGAGCTTGGTGTGTATCACAGCAAAATTGTGATAGGTCATTTGTACATGTGTTTTTAACAAATTTTATTTTAATTATTTAAAAAACATACCTACAAATCTGAAATAAGGGTGTTATTTATCTTTAATAAAAGTGGCAGTGTTAACGTGGAAGGTACAGTGTTTTTTAGGTATTTAGTACTCTTTATGGGCATTACTTTACTCGTTGCATGTAGTGCGTCGCGTGCTGTGCTTTGGCATGGAGTGCATGCTACACCGTCTATGGTTGCTGTTCAAAGAGAAGTTGAAGGCGAGCCGATACCCCCAAAAGCTATTGTTCCAGTGTATGTTGCAACAAGCCGCATGATGCAAAGCAATTATGCTCAACCTTATGGTGCAGGACGATCAAATAAAGTGCATTATAATCGTGTTGATGTAGGAATCCCTCAACAACATAAAGAGGGCTTTGTTGAAACAAATGCGTATAGACCTACTCATGATAAGTATTTTGCAGCAGTAGCGTTGCAGAAATATGATGGTAAGGAACAATTTAAACAAGAACTGAATGCGGCTTTAGCGAAAAAACCGGCAGGGAAAAGAGAAATTTTTCTTTTTATTCATGGTTATAATAATAACTTTGCGGATGGTACATTTCGGGCTGCTCAGTTTACATATGACTATTCTTTAGACGTTGTCACTGTGCATTATTCATGGCCCTCTGCAGGATCAATTCCTCTTTATATTTATGATCGCGATAGTGCTAATTTTGCACGTGACGGATTGATAGAACTTTTGACTCTTATTAGTAAAACTAATGCCGAAAAAGTTTCAGTTATTGCTCATTCTATGGGAAATTTTGTAACGATGGAGGCATTTAGGACTTTGGCTTTACAAGGAAAATATGAACCCATTCGCCATATGATAAGTTTTTTAATGGCTGCGCCAGATATCGATATCGATGTATTTGAGCGTCAACTAAACGATATTAAAAAAATGCCTCGGCCAACAGCTATATTGGTGTCTCGTGCAGATAAAGCACTTGCTGTTTCAGGGCGTTTGACAGGTGGGCACCCTCGTGTGGGAGATGGTTCAGATATTGATATGTTACGTAAAAATGGAGTAGCTGTCTTTGATCTTTCTAATATTGACGGTGGAACACACAATGTATTTGCATCTTCACCAACGTTAATGACTCTTTCTAGAGATGGCTCTTTAGCTTCAGCTATCATGCAGGGTACAGAATTAACACCTAGTCAGGCACTTCTTGCTGATAGTAGTACCGTTTTGGAAAAAACGACAAACATTATCCTTTACACACCTATGCGTCTTTTATTCCCGTTAGAGGCTAATTAAATTAAAAAAAAAATGAAATTAACCTTCAAATATAAGCATATTAGAAGCGTTATTTTAGTATTTTCTTTAGAATGACTCTATAAAATTAAAAATAAATAGCGGAATAAATGTAAAAAAACTGTCATTAGGTGAGTATATGATGGTGACACGAGAACGTTACGCTAATACGTCTGCATTAGTCGATTATTTATCTCATTCTGCAATGAGGTTATTAAATATTCATGCGATGCTTTCAAAAGTAAAAAAGGATAATATAGGAGGGGAACCGAATTTATTACAGAAAATTGATTCTGCTAAAAAACAGCTAGACGAAATAAGCCGCGCTCTTATTTTAGAATATCGCAGATGTCGAGAAAATGAGCTTTTCTTAAAACAAATTTTAATATCAATTTCCGATCAACTTTTTTCTCTTAATAATGATTTTAAAGAGACAGGTCGTCTTTTTTTTCAAGAAATGAGAATGTTACAATCTCAGATGCAGTGTTTTTATAAGGGGATAGAGAAGCAGCATTTACTGACTAATCAAGAATTTTCCTCTTCTCCATCAAGAATTGATGAAGTTATCCAACGATTACAAAAAGCACGAAAAGAACTTATTATTGAAAATCCGCATCTTTTTGAAAGAGAAGATTAAAGTTAAAGATAAAAATAAAGGACAGTAAACATAATAAATTATTTTCAGATAATAGATTTATATATTAATCTATTTTTTTATCTTTTATAAAAAATTCATAAAAAAAAATCAATGAATTAATTATTTCACATATAGTGTGATTAATTAAAAGTTAGTTAATCGATTTCTTTATATTAGAAAGTTGATATTTGAGTGACTTTATGTCTACATCATGGTGAAAAAAGTCATAAAATCTTTTTAATATCAAATTTAATATATAAATTGAAAATATGTTACAATATATTTTTGATAAATACGTGATATTTTATTTTTTTTAATTAAAAACACTACACTCCGCTCTGTTATAACGGAAAGGTTTTTTACCATGAGCTATTTTATTTTTTTATAGTTTACGATTTTTTCTATTGTTTAAAAGGGAATGTGTTAAGCTCATCTAGGAAGAGTGGAGTTATATTAATGCTAAAAAAAGTCATGATCGTAGAAGATAATGAGCTTAATATGAAATTATTCCGTGATCTTGTAGAAGCGAGTGGTTATGAAACTGTTGAAACGCGAAATGGTCTTCTTGCATTAGATTTAGCCCGTTCGTCTATGCCGTCTCTTATTCTTATGGATATTCAGTTGCCTGAGGTATCAGGGATAGATGTTATAAAGCAACTAAAGGAAGATGAAGAGCTAAGGTGTATTCCTGTTGTTGCTGTAACGGCTTTCGCTATGAAAGGAGATGAGGAGCGGATTCGTGCGAGTGGATGCGAAGAATACATGTCAAAGCCTATTTCAGTTCCTCACTTTATTAAAATGGTAAAACGCTTCTTAGACTGAAATATTATAGACGTTTTATTCAATGGTAATAAAAGAAATGGTAAAAATGCAATTTTAAGTTTAATAGTTACGATAACATTAAAAAAAACTCCGTTAGAGACGGAGTTTTGTTTTTTAATATAAAAAAAATTGTAATGACATTAACGTTTTGAGAATTGGAAAGAACGACGCGCTTTCGCTTTACCATATTTTTTACGTTCAACAACACGGCTATCACGTGTAAGAAAACCGCCCTTTTTCAAAATTTTATGAAGTTCTGGCTCAAAATAAGCTAAAGCCTTTGAAATACCATGACGTACTGCACCTGCTTGTCCTGAAAGACCACCTCCTGCAACGGTTGCGGTAATATCAAATTGTGTTTCCCTCTGGGTAGCAACTATTGGTTGGCGCAAAATCATCTTAAGAACAGGGCGAGCAAAATATTTATCAAAGTCCTTATTATTTACGGTGATTTTTCCTGATCCTGGTTTAATCCATACGCGTGCAACAGCGTCCTTACGCTTTCCTGTTGCATAGGCGCGTCCTTGTGAATCAATTTTCTGTGTACGGACAAGAGTATTATCTTGGTTAATTTCTGCAATATTTACATTTGTTACTGCGCTGAGTTCAGAAAGAGAATTAATTTCAGCCATAATTAAGCAATCCTTTTGTTTTTGCGGTTTAAAGCACCAACATCAAGAGCTTCGGGCTGTTGTGCCGCATGCGGGTGTTGGCTCCCAGCATAAACACGTAGATTTTTTAATTGACGGCGACCAAGTGGTCCACGAGGAATCATGCGCTCTACAGCTTTTTCAATAATGCGTTCAGGAAAACGGCTTTCAAGAATTTGACGAGCTGTACGCTCTTTAATTCCACCAATATATCCGGTATGCCAATAATATTTTTTATCTGTGTATTTCTTACCGGTAAGAGCTATTTTGTCTGCATTGATTACAATAACATTGTCACCATCATCAACATGTGGTGTAAACGTAGCTTTATGTTTGCCACGTAAGCGGTTTGCAACAAACGCGGCAAGACGACCTAAAACAAGGCTCTCTGCGTCAATAATAACCCATTTTTTCACCACTTCAGTTGGCTTTTGTGAAAAAGTTGCCATAGAAGTATCCTTTATTACAACCCTTTAAATATAAGGGTATTCTTGTTTTTGCATTGAAATTGCTATTAAGTTAAACTTTTTGCATTGGAATTTATTTTCAAGCAAAACATTTAACACCTATTCACTGTTCTGATATAATGTCTTTTAATTTACGTCAAGAGAAAATAAAAACTGATAAAACAATACTTTAAAAGATAGGTATTATAATACTTCAGGTTTTAATAATTTATACATATTAAGCTACAATAGATATAGGTACAAAATTGCTTATCATTAATCTATTGATTGTATTTTCTTTTTTTTCATTGTAAAATGAACATTAATGCAGCAGTCTCGTTATTTCCTTAATGTTGAATCTTCTGCTTGTGGTCAGGCGTGGGTGGATGCTCTTGATACTCAAGGGATGAATAACGCTCGCGCTATTTCTCAAAAATTCGGTTTCCCTGATCAACTAGCTCGCGTTCTCGCTGCGAGGGATGTAGATGAAACTGAGGCTGTGACATTTATTAATCCAACATTACGTGCTTTAATGCCTGATCCAAAAAGCTTTATGGATATGGAATGCGCAGCAGAGCGTATAATTAAAGCTATTATAAATAAGGAAAAAATTGCTGTTTTTGGTGATTATGATGTTGATGGTGCCTGTTCATCAGCAATTATAGCGCGTTTTTTACGTTATTTTGGTATAGAAGTAAAAATTTACATTCCTGATCGTATTGTTGAAGGATATGGACCCAATGAACAAGCAATGAGAATGTTAGTGCAAGAGGGAGCACGTCTCATTATTACTGTTGATTGTGGTGCGAATAGTCCAGATGCAATAAAGGCAGTGCGACTTGCGGGGGGTGATGTTGTTATTTTAGATCATCACCAAATGACAGAGGTTCATCAAGAAGCTATTGCTTTGGTTAATCCTAATCGTCCTGATGATTTTTCTGGACAAGGACATTTATGTGCTGCTGGTGTTGTATTTATTACACTAGCGTGGGTTAATCATTTATTGCGAAGAAAAAAATATAAAGGGGAGCTTCCTGACCTTTTAAGTATGCTTGATCTTGTTGCTTTAGCTACTGTATGTGATGTGGTTCCGTTGCAAGGTGTTAATCGCGCATTTGTGGTTAAAGGTCTTCAAGTGGCACGTTCCATGCATAACCCTGGGATTGCGGCTTTAACGAAGATTGCGCGTATAAGTGAACCGCTTAATAGTTTTCATTTGGGTTTTTTACTAGGTCCTAGAATTAATGCTGGAGGACGTATTGGGAATCAAGCTTTAGGAGCACAATTGCTTAGCTGTGACGATAAAGAGGAATCTGAAAAAATAGCAGAACAGTTAAATCAGCTTAATCAAGAGCGCCAAAAAATGGAAGAGGTACAATTAATGCAAGCGGAAGCTTACATTGATTCCCTTTATAAAGATAAACAAACATTGTCATCGCTTGTGATTGCTCACAAAGAATGGCATCCAGGAATTGTTGGTATTCTTGCTTCTCGTTTGAAAGAACGCTTTTTTTGTCCTGTTTTTGCAATTGCTTTAAAACCAGATGGAAGTGGAACAGGTTCAGGACGATCAATTAGTGGAATAGATTTAGGAGCGCTTGTTCGTGAAGCTGTTACATTAAATTTATTGGAAAATGGGGGTGGGCATACTATGGCAGCAGGTGTTACAATTAAAGAGACAAAAGTAGAGATTTTTCGAGAGTGGTTAGAAGAAAAAGTTTCGTTAATAGTCTCGCAGTTACGCATTAAAAAGTCTCTTAGTATTGATGGTTGTCTTTCTGCTTTCGGTGCTAACAAAGAGCTTTTTGATATGGTTGAAAAAGCAGGTCCCTTTGGTTCGGGGAATAATACTCCTGTTTTTGTTTTTCCTTCTCATCGATTAGTTAATTTATGTGAGGTTGGAAAGGGGCATCTCCGTCTTGTTATTTCTAATATCGAAGGTAATAAACTGCAAGGGATAGCTTTTCGAGCAGTGGGAACGCCGCTTGGTCGTTTTCTTTCCGAAAATATGGGCGAAATGATTCATTTTGCTGGTAATATTAGTTTAAATTATTGGAATGGAACTATTAATCCACAGTTACGAGTTATTGATGCTGCGGCAGTAGTTTGAAAAATTTTTCTATCAGATATTGAGATTAGAAGCAAAAGTAGAGTTTTCTTGTATAAACTTAAATCGTGCTTCTGGTTTAGTTCCCATTAAATTTTCTACTGTCTCTTTAGTTTCTTGCATTTGGATTGAATCAACAGAAATACGTAAAAGCGTGCGTTTTTGAGGGTGCATGGTTGTTTCTTTGAGCTGTTCAGCGCGCATTTCACCAAGTCCTTTAAAACGTCCAATTTCGATTTTGGCTTTTCCTGTAAACTCAGTTTTTAATAACTCATCTTTATGAGTATCATCGCGTGCATAAGCAACTTTTCCTCCTTGTGATATTCTGTAAAGAGGAGGGACAGCAAGATACAAATGTCCTTGACGAATCAGGTCAGGCATTTCTTGAAAAAAGAAGGTGATGAGGAGTGAAGCAATATGGGCGCCATCAACATCTGCATCTGTCATAATAATAACGCGTTCATATCTAAGGTCTTCTTCACGATATTTAGAACGTGTTCCACATCCAAGGGCAAGTATAAGATCTTTAATTGTTTGGCTTGAGCTCATTTTTTCATGTGCTGCACTGGCTACATTTAGAATTTTTCCACGAAGGGGTAAGATAGCTTGATTTGTTCTGTTTCGTGCTTGTTTAGCAGAACCACCAGCAGAGTCACCTTCAACAATAAATAATTCAGCACCAGAAGCAGAGCTTTGACTACAATCTGCTAATTTACCGGGCAAACGCAATTTACGTACAGCCGTTTTTCTATTAATTTCTTTATCTTGACGTCGTTTAACTCGTTCTTCAGCACGTTCAACAATCCAATCAAGCAGTTTGGTTGATTCTTGAGGAGAATTTGTCAACCAATGATCAAAAGAATCGCGTATTGCATTTTCAACAATACGTTGCGCTTCTATTGTTGAGAGCCGATCTTTGGTTTGTCCAACAAATTCAGGTTCTTTGAGAAAAACTGAAAGTATTGCAACTGTTGAAGCCATAACATCATCAGATGTGATGATCGACGCACGCTTGTTTCCTATTAATTCAGCATAGGATTTTAATCCGCGTAAAAGAGCTTGTCGAAGTCCTAATTCGTGTGTTCCACCTTCTCTGGTAGGAATAGTATTGCAATAAGATTGTACGCAAGAATCTCCATTATGCCAAGCTACCGCCCATTCTACTAAGCCATGCCCATCGCGTTGTTTTGTTTTGCCAGAAAAAATTTCTGATGTTATTTGTTCTTCATTTTTTAATGATGATCGTAAATAATCCTTAAGTCCATCTGGAAAATAAAAAACAGCTTTTTCTGGAATATTTTTCGCGTTTTTAAGTACAGTAAGATCACAATTCCAGCGAATTTTTACTCCACCAAAAAGATAAGCTTTAGAACGCGTCATTTTATAAATTATTTCTGGATCAAAAGCAGCTTTTTCTCCAAAAATTTTATGATCAGGATGAAAACGAACTCTTGTTCCACGGCGATTATAGACATCGCCTAAATCTTCCAATCCAGATTGAGGAATACCACGTGAAAATCGTTGTCGATAAAGCTTGCGATCCCGCGCTACTTCAACTTCCATATCATCAGATAAAGCATTGACAACAGAAATTCCTACTCCATGTAGCCCTCCAGCTGTTTGATACACCTTCCCATCAAATTTCCCACCTGAATGTAGTTGTGTCATAATGACTTCAAGCGTAGACTTTTCAGGCATTTGAGGATGATTTTCAACAGGAATACCGCGCCCATTATCCGTAACTGTTAAATAACCATTTTTATCTAATGATACATCAATTAAATCTGCATAACCAGCCACGGCTTCGTCCATTGCATTGTCGATAATTTCGGCAAATAGGTGATGAAGTGCTTTGCTATCTGTTCCACCTATATACATTCCAGGGCGCAAACGTACAGGTTCTAAGCCTTCCAGAACCCGAATAGAGTGAGCATTATATTCATCTTTTGATGTATCTTTTTTTGAGGAGGTTTCTCCTAGGTTTATAGGTGCGTTCATTGAAGTTTGTGAATTTTTTTCTTTTACGTTTATCCGAGATTGAGCACTGTCTAAAACACTAAAAAGATCTTTATTATTATCGCTCATGGCGCTTAATCATCATCCCTATTAAAATAAATCTTATGCCTGTGTTTTATTGAAAAATCAATGTATTTAGGAAACATCAATTGTTAGACCAAAAATTTCTTCAAATATGTTTTTGAGAGCAATATCAATATTACGCATTGTTATGGGAAAACCTAAATCAACAAGGCTGGTTACACCATGATTTGCAATTCCACAAGGAACAATACCTGAATAATGTGTCAAATTAGGATTAACATTTATAGAAATTCCATGAAAGCTTACCCATTTGCGTACACGTATGCCAATAGCAGCAATTTTATCTTCACGAAAAATACTATTTTGTGCAGATAGGTCATTCGATCGTTTAATCCATACACCCACTCGGTCTTCACGGCGTTCACCTTTAATATTAAACTTCGCAAGCACTTGTATAATCCATTCTTCTAATGCACTAATAAAAGCGCGAATGTCTTGTTTTCGACGTTTAAGGTCAAGCATAATATAAAGAATACGTTGTCCTGGTCCATGGTATGTAAATTCGCCGCCACGACCAGCTTCATAAACAGGAAATAAGTCAGGGATTAAAAGATCTTTTTTATTTGCACTTGTACCAGCTGTATAGAGGGGAGGGTGTTCAAGAAGCCAAATTTGTTCGCGTGCGGATTTCATAATAATATTCTCCACACGTTCTTGCATATAACGCAGTGCTTCAGGATATTCGATCAAATTGTGACTCACTTTCCATTCAACTGGTGAATTATCGTGAATTGCTTTAAAATGATATGGTAAGTGGTCACGATCAATATGTTTTGGTTTAAATGTCATTAGCAAATTTATATGAGCATGAAGCTTATGTTGTAATTAATAAAAATAGCTGCAAAATATAATGTATAAAACATTTTATTAAAATTGAGATAAAGTGGCAATGGGGTTTAGTTTTAAAAAGTTAGTCATACCCAAATAGGTAGCTAATTTTACTATTTTTTTGTAGTATTACTACTTCTAAATTTTTTTATCTAAATTTAAGAAGTATTTATTAAGTTTTTTTGATAATAATCTTTACTATTCATCTTTCAATAAAGAGATAAAAATGCAGAAATAAGATTTATTTAGAGATATTTTTGTAAATATTACTTTAAAAAACATTATAAAAATGATTCAATTTAAAAAAGCCGATGTAATTGATATTTATTTTGAGATTTTAAAAACAGAATGAATATAAATCTATTATGTATCACTCTATTATTATACGTGATATGCATGCTTTTATAAACAAAATTTATAAGATTCAAATCTTTACAAGCAATTGTTAAATAATGAGGCGTAAAATTTTATAAAATGATAAATATTATTATTTAACTTTTAGTTTTTTCTATTCTTTTTACGTTCAATAACATAATTTATTGCTGTTTGTGTACAACAAATATACTTATTCACAGTTTATATTATCGTATTGATTTCTTTATATTTAAAATCATTTTAATGCTTCATTAGATAGCATTTATTTTTTTACATGTGATGAAAAAGTTAACATTATGTTAATTTTATGATAAAAGGCAGAATTTAAACATACCGTAAATCCTGAACAAGGATAATTTATGACAAAATTTTTATTTCGTATGAAAATACGATTTTTTTATTAAATAAGTAGTGAATATAAATCATCAGGATGATAAATGCCTAATAATAAAAAACAAAATGGTTTCCAAAAACAGAATGGTTCCATTGTCGAATTAATCTCTAAAGTTGTTTTTATAATAGCTGTTTCTCAGTTATTGATATCCTGTAGTACAAGCAAATTCGCAAAGTTTACAGTAAAAAATTCAGATCATAATAGAATAGAAAAAGAAGTAACAGATGTTTCTCTCCCTAAAAAAGTTTTAAAAAAGCAAGAGAAACTGCAACAGAATAAACTGAAAAAAGAGGGTAGTGGATATGCTACTGTTGGAAAACCTTATCAAATAAAAGGGAAGTGGTATTATCCTAAAAATGATCCAACTTATAAACGTGTTGGAGAAGCATCATGGTATGGTTCATATTTTCATGGGCGCTTAACTGCAAATGGTGAAATTTATGATATGAATCTTTTAACAGCCGCTCATCCTACAATGCCTTTACCTAGTTATGCGCGTGTTACTAACTTAGAAAATGGAGCTTCTCTTATTGTTAGAGTAAATGATCGTGGTCCATTTATGAAAGATAGAATCATTGATTTATCAAAACAAGCCGCAACGATACTTGGTTATGTTAATCTAGGGGTGACAAATGTAAAAGTAGAATATATTTCTTCCGCACCTATTGGTTATTATGATGGCGCATATTTAATGGCTTCATATACTATTCAAAATCCAGACTCACTATTAGCGTTGGCAGATAGTTCAGGTAAAAAAGAAGATGTTGCGTTAGAAAAATTCGATTTTGATACCCAAAAAGAGTTAGTCAAAGTTGAAATGAAACAAAAACTCTTGAATAAATTTTTTTCAATAAAGTTGCCAGATATTGGTCCTATTTTAGTTAATAAGCCTGTAGCATTTGATCAGGTAGCTTTTGTAAATGAGAAAAATAAAAAAATAAACACAAGCTGGTTTCAATGATCTTAAGGAACCCGGGATTAGTTTTTTATTATATAAAAGCGACTCTTGTTTTGTAAAAAAGCGACACGTCTTTTTTATATAAGAAAGTTCTTTAAGAAAATTATTTTATGCTGATTCTTTAGATATGGGAGGGGAAGGATTAGCTATGAGCACGACATTAAGGGTTTTGTTTATTTTATTTTTAATATTAACGTCATCTGAGCAGGGAAGAGCAAAAAATTTTCAGACTTCAGCCTCTCAATTATTGTTTCTAGATGATGATACAGGCACAATTCTTTTTGAAAAAAATAGTGATGTTGCTTTTTTTCCTGCATCATTAGCAAAATTAATGACGGCTGAAGTTGTATTTCATCAATTAAAAGAAGGACTCTTAACCAGCGCACAAACATTTAAAGTGAGTGAAAATGCTTGGCGCAAGGGTGGAGCACCTTCCGGTACGACGACTATGTTTGCGAAAGTAAAAACAGAAATTAGTGTTTCTGATCTTTTGCATGGTTTGATTATTATCAATGCAAATGATGCGGCTATTACTTTGGCTGAAGGGATAGCAGGAAGCGAGGCTGATTTTGCAAAATTGATGAATCAGCGCGCTAAGATACTTGGGTTATCACATAGCCATTTTGTCAATGCGACAGGTCTTCCTGAGGATGGGCAGTTCGTAACGTTACGAGATATGATAACATTAGTGCATCACATCATTTATGAATATTCCGATTATTATGCGCTTTATCGTGAACCTCATTTTACTTGGAATAAAATTTTTCAACGTAATAAAAATCCTCTTATCGCTAAAAAAATTGGTGTAGAAGGCTTTGGCTTTGGTTATAGCGAAGAAGAAGGATTTGCAATGGTTGTTTCCACCTGTATGAATCATCGGCGCCTTTTTTTAGCAATAAATGGTTTACAAGATGGTAAAGGACGTACAAAAGAAGTAGAACGTATTCTTGAATGGGGAAGGACAACTTTTGATTTTAAAACAATTTTTACAAAAGGGGAAGTAGTTGGTCATGCTTTTGTTTATGGCGGATCGCAGAATTTTGTTCCGTTAATTGTCAAAGAACCGATAAGTTTTATGCTTTCGAATGAAAAAGAAAGTAATGTTAAAGTAAAAATTAAATATCATGGTCCATTAAAAGCCCCTATTGTTTCAGGACAACCTGTTGGTACTATTCAAGTTTTAGAAAATGAAAAAATTATTTTTAAAAAGCCAGTTTTTGCTGGGGATAATATTCGAAAAGGAACTTTCTTTGCAAAAGTAAAAGATGCACTGTATGAAGTGACAATTGGATGGTTAAGAAAATATTTTTAAATATGCTAAAATAAGGTTAGGTTCATACGTGTCAGGTTGTTTCATTACATTTGAAGGGGGAGAAGGAGTAGGAAAAACAACGCAAATTTCTTTACTTAGTCAGTATCTCTGTAACAAGGGGTATGATGTTATTACAACGCGAGAACCAGGAGGAACAGCGGGAGCAGAAGCAATACGCCATGTTTTATTAACGGGTCAGGCACAACATTACGGACCTTTAATGGAAGCAGTTTTATTAACTGCAGCACGTGCTGATCATGTTGCTGAAGTCATCGTACCTTCTTTGCAAAAAGGTAAAATTATTTTATGCGACCGCTTTATTGATTCTACACGTGTTTATCAAGGTCTCAATGAGAAGATAAGTCATTGCACCCTTTCAGTTTTAGAAAATATTGCTATAAATGAGATGATACCTCATTTAACATTTTTGCTCGATATGCCCGCAATATGCGGTATAAAGCGTGCCAATTTACGAAGAAAAAAAACAGAAACAATTGATTATTTTGAAAAAGACGAATTAAAGATCCAAGAACAAAGACGTCAGGCTTTTCTTCAATTAGCAAAACAAGAATCTCATCGATTTCATGTAATTGATGCGACAGGTACAGTGGAAGCTATTGCACATCAAATAAAAGATATTTGTCACCAAAAGATATTGGACTGTTTTCCATGAGTGATGTAAATTTTTTACGCCAATATGATGATATAGATACAATTTTGTCGTCATCACAAAATAATATTATCTTTGGTCATGAGGATGTTCGTCATTTTTTGATGCAAATGTTTGAAAAAGAGCGTTTACATCATGCGTTATTATTTGAAGGAGAGTACGGAATTGGAAAGGCCACGTTGGCTTTTCATTTTGCTTGGAATATTTTAAGTTCTCAAAAGAGTCACTTTTGGCAACCAGAACCCAATTCAATAATATGGCGCCAAATTACACAAGGCAGTCATCCTAATTTTTTACATATCTCACGTCGCTTTGATTTAAAAACACAAAAATTTAAAGCAAATATATCTATTGACGATATTCGTGATGTTATTCATTTTTTAAATCAAACGGTGCAAAATAATGGATGGCGCATTGTTATTATTGATTCTGCAGATGATATGAACAGAAACGCTGCTAACGCAATTCTCAAAACGCTTGAAGAGCCTCCTGCAAAGACTTTATTTATTATTATCACGCACTCTTCTGGACAATTGCTTCCAACAATCCGCTCACGGTGCCAACAGATTTCTTTGCAACCATTGCGCAATGATGAAGTCAAACAGGTTATTACACATGTTTTTTCTAATAAAAACAATATTGATGAAGAAACTGTTAAAATGATTGTTCAAAAATCTAAAGGAAATCCTAGAAAAGCTGCTTTACTTATTTGTCATTGTGGATTTGAAATTATTAAAACTATCGATTCTCTTTTAGAGAAACCTGTATATAACATAACTATCGCGCATCATCTTGCTCAAACATTATCCTCTTCTACTTCAGGAATTCAATTCCAACAATTTTGTGATGAGATTCTTGATAAAATTCAAAAAGTAGCTATCATGTTTGGTGAAATGGGAAATCTTACTCTTTCAAAAAAGTATGCGCAAGCATGGCAGGAAATTCATCAAGAAATAGGGGAAATACAATTATTAAATCTTGATAAAAAGCAATTTGTTATTAATCTGCTTTTTAAAGTGCATAAGATATTTCAAGAAAGTAAGCTTTTTCCGTGACAATGTGATTGACAGACGTTATGTCATTATAACTTCTATGGCGTTTACAACGAGTATGACATGCGTGACACATATTATATAACTACTCCAATTTTTTACCCTAATGGCGCTCCACATATTGGACATGCTTATAGTGCAATTGCAAGCGATGCTTTAGCTCGCTTTTATCGATTAGATGGAAAAGATGTTTTTTTTCTTTCTGGTACGGATGAGCATGGTTTAAAAATGCAACAAACAGCAGAGGCATCAGGTGTAACCCCTCAACAACTTGCAGATCGTAACAGTGCTGTGTTTAAGGAAATGCTTACGGCATTAAATTGCTCTAATGATGACTTTATTCGCACGACAGAAGAACGGCATTACCAAGCTTGTCAAGAAATTTGGAAAAAGATGGAAGCCAACGGTGACATTTATCTTGGCCGTTATAGTGGTTGGTACTCAGTTCGTCAGGAAGCTTATTATGAGGAGAAGGATACTGAAATTGGAGAGGATAATGTTCGCCGTGAAAAAGAATTAGGATCTCCAGTTGAATGGAACGAGGAGGAAAGCTACTTTTTTAGACTCTCTCGTTATGAAGATGCTCTCCTTGAATATTATAAAAAACATCCTGATTTTATCGCTCCTGCTGAACGGCGCAATGAAGTTATAAGCTTTATAAAATCGGGTTTAAAAGATGTTTCTATTTCACGGACAAGCTTTAATTGGGGAATCTCTGTTCCAAATAATCCCAAACATGTGATGTACGTTTGGGTTGATGCACTCACAAACTATTTATCAGCAATTGGCTTTTTTGATAAAAATTCAAAAAATCATGACTTTTGGCCTGCCAATCTTCATATCATTGGTAAGGACATTATTCGTTTCCATGCAGTTTATTGGCCAGCATTTTTAATGTCTGCTGGAATTGAATTGCCTAAGCGCATTTTTGCACATGGTTTTTTACTTAACCGTGGTGCAAAAATGTCAAAATCTGTAGGGAATGTTATCGATCCTTTTGAAATGATAGATCGTTATGGTCTTGATCAGGTGCGTTATTTTCTCCTTCGTGAAGTAGCGTTTGGGCAAGATGGCAGTTATAGTCATGATCATTTTGTGAATCGTATCAATGCAGATCTTGCTAATGATCTTGGTAATTTAGCACAACGCTCTTTATCTATGATCACTAAAAATTGTGATGCAAAAGTTCCTGTACCAACAGGATTTTTAGCTCAAGATGAACAACTTTTGGAGCAATCTCTTCAAGTACTTGAAAATGTACGTCAAGCTATGTGTTTTCAAAAAATGCATTTAGCACTTTCAGCGATTTTTTCAGTTATAGCAGATGCTAATCGTTATTTTGCCAATGAACAACCTTGGAATTTACGAAAAAATGATCCAGAAAGATTCTTTACGGTTCTTTATGTAACCGTAGAAGTTTTGCGGCGAATAGGAATTATGTTGTTACCTTTTATACCACAATCAGCAAGCAAACTACTTGATAGTCTTGCAATTTCTAAAGAAGATAGATTATTGTATCATGTAAGAAATTCGAAGATGCAGGAAGGTTGTGAGCTTCCATTACCAGAACCAATTTTCCCCCGTTATACTTTTCAGAAAGAGGATATCCATCGTGCTGATTGATACGCATTGTCATCTTGATTTTGATAGTATTAAACAAGATTTGAATGGTGTTATTCAACGCGCTTTAAATGCTGACGTTAAACGTATGATAACAGTTTCAACACGTGTTAGCGAATTGGATAAGCTTTTAGCAATTACACAAGCTCATGATAACGTTTTTTGTTCTGTTGGAATCCATCCTAATCACTCTCATGAAGAACAAAATATTAAAAATGAAGACCTTATTCGTCTGTCAACACATCCTAAAATTGTTGCATTTGGAGAAACAGGTCTTGATTATTATTATGAATATTCTTCACCAAAGGAGCAACAGAAAAGTTTTTTAGAACATATTATAGCTTCTAGAGAAACGCAGTTGCCTCTTATCATTCATTCGCGTAATGCTGATACAGATATGGAGCAAATATTACGCGAACAAATGAAAGAGGGGAGTTTTCCATTCGTGTTTCATTGTTACTCATCTGGAATGCATCTTGCTCGTGTTGGTATTGAATTAGGTGGTTATATATCTTTTTCGGGCATTCTTACTTTTAAAAATGCTTCTGAAGTTCGTGAAATAGCAAAAATTGTGCCTCATGAACGTTTATTAATTGAAACAGATGCACCATTTTTAGCTCCTATTCCTTATCGAGGTAAAACAAATGAGCCTTCTTTTATGCGTTATACAGCAGCTACTTTAGCTGAAACTCTCGGCTTAAAGATTGAAGAAATAGCTCAAATAACGACGAAAAATGCTTTTCACTTATTTAACAAAATGAAATAAGGCAAGAGGTATGAGTGATCGGTACCGATTTACAATATTAGGTTGTGGTCCTTCTGCGGGAGTTCCACGCCCTAATGGTGATTGGGGAGTTTGTGATCCTAATAATTCTAAAAATAAACGTTATCGAAGTTCTTTATTAGTAGAACGTATTCATTCATCAGGAAAAAAAACAATCCTTGTGATTGATACTGGCCCAGACTTTAGATCACAAATGATAGATGGATGTGTGAAACATATTGATGCAGTTCTCTATACGCATTTTCACGCAGATCATATTCATGGTATAGATGATTTACGTAGCTATGCCCTTACACAAAAAGGTTTGATAGATATTTATGCAGATGCGCCTACAATAGAGCATTTAAACAATGCTTTTGGATATTGTTTTCAAACACCTAATAATTCGCTTTATACACCCATTTTAAAAGCAAATCTTATCAATGAAGATAGCCAGTTTATAATTCAGGGACAGGGAGGGGCAATAACTGTCAGTACGCATTTACAATTTCATGGTGCCATTCATTCTTTAGGATTTCGTATTGGCAATGTTGCTTATTGTACAGATGTAAGTGAATTTCCGGAAAAAACATTAGTAAAATTAATGAACTTGGATATTTTAATTATTGAAGCGCTTCAATTTGAACCTCATAAAAGTCATTTTTCAGTTGATCAAGCTTTACAATGGATAAAATATTTAAAGCCAAAGAAAGCCATATTAACACATATGGATAAATCGCTCGATTATAATGAACTTGTAAAATATATTCCAGTATATGTTACTCCTGCATATCAAGGGCTTACTTTTGAAACAGCTATATCTGTTGATACTTATTAGAATATTAAATCAATTTAAAGTATGATTTTGTTCTTATAAAAATATTATTATTTCAATAAGTTTTTATGTATTTATTTCATGTTATTATTAATAATATTTAAACAAAAATTATGCAAATACTATAAGTTTTTTTATGATTTATAATAGGTAAAATATTTAAAATTATTTCAGTAATTTTGTTTATTTATTTGAATTACTTCTTATTATTTTTTATTTTTCAAACAATATTTTAATTATAAAAGATAGATGTCAAATTATTGACATATTTTTGTTACAAAAGTGATGTCTGTGACAAAAATGTGAAAATGTGTACGAAATAAGTCTAATTAAAGATTTTTTCTTTGCTCTAATCACATTCATATTATCGCATAATATATATTATGGAATATTTTTAATAGAAAGGATATGTATTATAATGTTAATAGCATCATTTTTTGGAACATTGGCATCATTAATATGGATTTTCTCAGCAAAAGCTACCAGTAGTTTGGACTTATGGTGGGTTCCATTTTGTTAAAAAAATTCTATTCTATTATTAGATATAAAGGTTTTACAATAATTTAGGAAGTCTGACGACATTATTTTCCTATTGAGAAAGTTTTACGACATTAAGAAAGTTATATAATTTTATTAAAAGCTTCGAGCTAAAATTATTAGCTCGAAGCTTTTCAATTTAATAATTAGTTATAGTATCAGGATCATTATTTTTTTTTAAAAAAAGTATTATACTTTGTAAAAGTATAAAAATTAAAAATAATATTCCATGTAATAATAACGTAAATAGTTCATAGATAGAATGAGAATACAAGTTCGTTATTACTAATGTTTCTGTTAAAGCTGCAATGCACCATAATACAATCCCCCACGGTGAATACATCCAAAGTCCGAGTAATGCGATGGGATAAACAACAGCTAATGTTCCAGATAAAAATTGCCACTGCCATGGCATAAGATCAAAACGCCAGAGAACTCCAGAAAAAACACCAACAAGACGCAACCAATAAAGAATGCTCAAACTCAAACAAATGAGCGCCAAAAAACGTAAATAAAAATTATAAATTAATAGAAATATATTGATTTTTGAAATCTGTTTTTGAGGGCGATTTATCAAAATAATAATTCTCGTTCAACGGGTTGAAAATAAACATCAATCATTTCGTCTGTTACATCTGCGAGTTTATCTGGATGCCATTTAGGTGTCTTATCTTTGTCTATTAACATTGCGCGTATACCTTCACAAAAATCATGTGAATTAATCATATGATGTGCGATGCGATTTTCAATTTGCATACACTCTTCTAAAGTTTTGCATGAATTTTTCTTCATTTGCTTCCAGATAATTTTTAAACTTGTTGGGGAACGTGACTGTAAAATATCATAACATTTTTTAGCGAATAAAACTCCTTCCTTACTTTTTTTATAAAGTAATTCTAAACATTCTTCTAATGTATTTGCACTAAAACACGCATTTATTATACAGCGCATTTTGTGATTTGTTTCATACTTTTTTTCGATTGTTTTTTCTTTTAAAGCTAAAATAGGATTTCCTTGTTCAATAATAGTATTTTTAATGCTATTTAGTTCGGATTCAGGAACCGCATGCGTTGCTAATCCTAAATTTAAACAATCTCCCCATTTTATGCTTATGCCTGTTAAAGCAAGATAAACACCAAAAAAATCAGGAAGAGGTGGTAAAAAAAAGCTTGCACCAACATCTGGAAAAAAACCAATAGCACTTTCTGGCATAGCAAGAATTGCATTTTCTGTAACAATTCTGTGTGAGCCATATATAGAAATACCTACCCCTCCTCCCATACAAATACCATTTAAGAAAGAAACATAAGGTTTTGGAAAATGTTTAATGTAAGCGTTTAAGCGATATTTATCACTAAAATACTGATAAGAAGAGGGAGTTTCTCTCATATGATAAATTTCGACAACATCCCCGCCTGCACAAAAAGCACGTCCCTCTCCTTCGACTAATATACAAGAAATATCATCATCTTTTTCCCATGCCTTAAGAGCATTTCGAAAAGCAAAAACCATTTGATGATTAAAAGCATTTAAGACAGAAGGACGTGTTAACTTTATAAGACCAGCTCGTCCCTCCTTCATAAAAGAAATATAACCATTTGCTCCAAAATCAATTTGCATTTTAAAACTATCTTAAAGTACTAATTTATTATTTTTAATGACTTTTTGGTGCTCCTAATTTAGGCAATAGCTGCATGATAGCACCAATACAATATATATAAATACCAGTTACTGAAATTCCTAATTTTACCCAATACGGAACATTGAGTTGGTAAAAAAATGCAATACCACCAAAAAAACACCATAAAAGAAAAATTGAAAAATTCATCTTCCGTAAACGGATGACCCTTACTGGATGAATAAAATAAATTGGTAAAAAAGATATAATTGCAGATAAGACAATAATGGTAAAACTTATCCACTCTTCTGGTTTTACAACAAAAAGCGTAAAAATCATCATATTCCAAACAACGGGAAACCCTTTAAAGAAGTTCTCTTTAGTTTTCATTCCTGTATCAGCATAATAAATAGCTGATGAAATAACAATGATAGCACTAAGTAAAAATGATAATCTTGGACCCACAAAACCACTTTGATAAAGTGCAAATGCTGGAATTAAAACATAAGTTACATAATCAATAATGTTATCTAACAATTCTCCAGACCATGTTGGAAGTACGTATTTAACATCAAGTTTACGCGCAATTGGTCCGTCAATACCATCAACGAGAAGTGCAAGCCCTAGCCAAAAAAACATAGCAGTCCACTCTTTTTCAGATGCAGATATAAGAGAAAGAAATGCTAAAAATGAACCCGAAGCTGTTAACAAATGAACAGAAAATGCCTTCGCTTGGGGCATTGTTACTTTTTTCTGACGTAGCAGATCCGCTTTTTTTTTGATTTTCTTTGCCAATTTACGTTTCAAAATTTTTTATCCTCGATTCTAAAAGTCGCCACTCATTTTGCAATATACTATTCCCCTCAATTTTATGGTATGATTCATCAGTAAAAAAAACACAAAAAGATCACTTTTCCATATCGCGTTATTTATTAAATAGTGTAACAGAAATAATTTACATAATAAAAATGGTTATTCGTTTGGAAACATAAAAATGGTTAAAAAAATTAAAAGGTTCAAGTTATTGTGGCGTTGAAAAGAGATAAATGCAAAGATATTGTTGTCGTTGGTGCGGGTCCAGTAGGGATGTTAGCAGCACTTGGTCTTGCATACAAAGGGTACTCAGTTTTTCTCATTGGTCCACTGCCCCACGCAGATGAGTTGCGAACAACAGCTCTTATGATGCCTGCAATTAATATGTTAAAAAAAATGAATATTTGGGATATTCTCAAAAAACATGCTGCGGCTTTATCTTTTATAAAAATCATAGATATTACATCTAGGATTGTGCGTGCTCCTAGTGTAAATTTTTGTTCTGCTGAAATTGGAGAGGAAGCTTTTGGTTATAATATACCTAATGTAAAATTAAATAAAATTTTATGTGATTTTGTTTCAAATACAACTAATATTACAAGGTTTGTCTCTTCAGCAAAGTTTTTTGATCATAAAGAAGATCATATATGTATTACTCTTGCGGATGGAAACATCATTCAAGCACCACTTGTTATCGCTGCTGATGGACGTCACTCTCCAACGCGTTCAGCAGCTGGCATAGGAGTAAAACAGTGGAATTATTCACAGACAGCATTAGTTTTAAATTTTTCACATGATTTTTCTCATCAAAATACCTCGATTGAATTTCATACAGAAAGTGGTCCATTTACACAAGTTCCGCTTCAAGGGCATAAATCAGGGCTTGTATGGGTTGTTACTCCTTCCAGAGCTAAAGAATTATTGAATTTGGAGCCAAGAGAAATTGAAAAAATAATTGAAGAACAAATGCAGTCAATTCTTGGCCGTTTAACTCTAGAATCATCAATTCAAGCATGGCCTCTTTCAGGACTGATTTCTCATTGTTTTGCTACTAATCGAACAATTTTAGTCGGTGAGTCTGCACATGTTATTCCTCCTATTGGGGCACAAGGATTAAATTTAGGATTTAGTGATGTTAAAACTTTGATGGATGTTGTTCCTAATCAAGTATCTGATTTAAATATTAAAATGATTATTGCGCATTATAATCGATGTCGTAAACCTGATATATATATTCGAAGCGGTTCCGTTCATACGCTCAACTATGCTTTACTCTCTAATATATTTCCTGTTCATATTATGCGAAGCATTGGATTAGGATTATTACGTGATTGCTCGCCGTTACGTAATTTTTTTATGAGAGAAGGTATGCATCCTGGTTATGGATTTAAAAAAATTATGCATACATTTTCAACCAAATTGTCTAAAACATTATATTAATATGATGAGCAAATGAATGGTAACGACATAGCTTACAATAAACATATTTTTTTAAGCGATGGACGTTTTTTGCAAGTTGGTGCAATGATTTATCGCATAAAAAATGAAAGTCTTGAATTTCTTCTTATTACCAGTAGAAGATCTGGTCGGTGGATTATACCAAAGGGTTGGCCAGTTCCCAACAAATCTTTTGCACAAGCAGCATTACAAGAGGCTTTTGAAGAAGCCGGCATACGCGGTATTATTGAGACATCTCCTATCGGTACGTATGAATATGAAAAATCAGATTTATTGATAGCAAAAAATAAAAAAATCTGTGTTTATGTTTTTGCTGTGCTTCACTTATATCAAGAAGAAAAATGGACTGAGAAAAGTCAACGTACATATGAATGGGTTTCTGCATCAGAAGCGATAAGGCGTGTAAAAGAACCACAACTCAAAGAACTATTTTTGCATTATAAACCGTCTGGTAGGTAATATTTGCACAATGTACTATTTTTTGAGATCATTTTTTCATGAGTAAAAAGAAAGACTACTTTATTACAATTTCAATAATAAAATAGTTTTAATGAATTGAAATTAAAAAAGAACTTCATTGTTAAGGATAAAATAAAAAATAAAATATATTGGGAACCAGTAAGAAATACAACAGTTAAATTAGCATACGAGGTGAATGCTTAAAAGCATCTTTTTAAAGAGATGGTGATGAGGTGAAATCAAATAAAAATTTAAGATCAAATATTTTTCTTATAATAATAACTGTATATATTTCATCTACAACTACAAATTCAATAGGAGAAGTTTTCCGTGGTTCTTATTGTCAAATGTTCGAGAATGTTACGACACAAGACATAAGCAAGCCGGGAAAAAATTCATTTACTGTTTCGCAAATTAAAAATTATCTTAAGCAAAATGGTTTTAGTAATATTAAACGATTACGTTTAGACGATAAAGGAATTTGGCGTGCTTTAGTAGAATTTAAAAAATGCCATTTTCTCATATCAGTTGACTATTCTGGAGCAATTCATATTCAAAATGAAAGTAATAGGTATGATTGATTTTAAAACTTATAAAAATGTTGATTTAAAGATATGTAAGAAAACCTTTTGTAAAAAGATTTGCCATTCTATTAAGGAGCTTGCGTTAATCGGCGGTTTAAACGGTAGTGTATCAGGTGCGATTGCAGCGGTTCTTGCTGCTTATGGCTATATAGCACTTCCAGGATTTGGACCAATTATTGCAATGGGTGTAGGAATAGCATCCCTTATTGGTATAATAATTGGAGCAACAATAGGATCAATAATGGGCATTCTTGTTGGTATGTGTTGCGTTTTCATAGAAACTTTATACGTATCATGATTTTGTTTATAAATTTTGTGTGCAAGCATATAACTAGTAGTTATATATTACTATTTTAACAATCTGAATGATTATAATTGAATGTTATAAATATTTTTTATTTATTTTATACATAAAAAAATTTTTATCTAAAAATGCGTTTTTAAAAAATATATGCTCACTCAATCATGAAAATTACATTATTCATAAATAAAAAACATCATCATACGATATTAACATTTATAAAAAAGTTTTTAAAAGTTTAAAGTATATTTTTTAAAGTTGCATTTGCCTAAAATAAATATCGCCTTATTTAATAAAAAATAATATAATAAAATCATTATATTAAGTATAAACTTCATATTAAATATTTTTATATAAAAATAAGTGCAAAAGGTGATGTATGAATAAGTTTTTCCTCCTTTTTTTATTTTCATTTGCGCTTTTAAATTATGTTACTTCTGCATTAGCAGCAACAACTCAAGTAACAATTTACAAGCTAGAAAAAAATGACGTAAAAGAACCTATAGGTATAATAAAAATTGAAGAAAATGCACATGGTTTGATTTTCACACCAAATTTATCTACTCTTCCAGAGGGCTTGCATGGTTTTCATGTACACATGAACCCTTCATGTGATATGAAAGACGGTATGATTGGTGGCGCTGCAGGAGCGCATTATGATCCCCAAAATACTAATAAACATCTTGGTCCTTATAATATTAACGGACACCTTGGTGATCTACCTGCGCTTTATGTTGATGAAAATGGGCATGCAACAATGAGTGTTCTTGCACCACGAATTAAAAAAATTTCTGAAATTCAAGGTCGTTCATTAATGATCCATGTAGGAGGAGACAATAACTCAGATAAACCACTACCTCTTGGTGGAGGTGGCGCGCGTTTAGCATGCGGTATTATTGCAGGATAAATCTAAAACCAGAGTAAACTGTAGAAACTGTTCAATTCTTCTACAGTTTATTCATGAGTGTAATGATTTATCATATCCCTTTGCAACTTATTATAAATTTTTTTGTTTCATTTTCTGAAAAAATTTTATCTCAAAAATTATTTAAATCTTCTGGTTGTATAAAATATTTTAAAAGCATTTATTTTTATCTATAATTCATTGAAAAAGTTTACTTTTTTATATACATGGGCTCGTATAAGGTATTGCTATTTTTATTGAATTGATTGCTTTTGAAATATAATGCTTAATGTGACCTAATCTTTTTATTATTGAAATTAATTTTCTTCATCTCCCCTATTTTGTTGTCTTTTTTAAGAAAATTTATGATTTTTGCTAGTTTTTTTATATTAAAAATACGTTTTATAATGAAAAACACAAATGAGTTAACTACTAGATTTGGTATCTAAATAAGCTTTTTTCAATTTAATAAATTTAAATTTTGTTTACTAAAATCCATACAATCATTTTTTATGATTTAAATGCTCACATAAAAAAGCACTTTATTCACGAATAAGAAAATTAAATTTTTTAGTAGTATTTTAATACCACCCAATCGCAACTTGTGCTTCTTCTGACATACAGTCAGGTGTCCATGGTGGATCAAATGTCATAGTTACTTCTACATGCAAAACACCTTCCACTGCACTTACAGCATCTTCTACCCATCTTGGCATTTGACCTGCTACAGGACATCCTGGAGCTGTAAGGGTCATTTCAATCTTTACAGAACGGTCATCTTCAATATCAATACGGTAAATGAGACCTAATTCATAAATATCTGCAGGAATTTCTGGATCGTAGACTGTTTTAAGAGCAGCAATAATATCATCTGTCATGCGTTCAATTTCAGCTGCTGGAATTGCTGATATATAAGATTGTTTTTCTTCACTGTTATTTCTATCAGCTTCAACAGGATCATACGTTTTAACTAATTTATCCATTAAAAAATGTCCTTGCTTTTTCTAATGCTTCCGCTAGCTGATCAATATCTTCATAATTATTGTACATGGCTAATGATGCACGACAAATAGATGTTAAACCAAAATGTTGTAATAAGGGTTGTGCACAATGCGTTCCCGCACGAATAGCAACGCCTTGCCTATCGATAAACATAGCGACATCATGAGCATGAATACCTTCAATGTCAAAAGATATAATGGCTCCTTTATGAGGAGAACAGCCATAGATACGCAATGATTTAATAGTTTCAAGTTTTTTATGCGCATATTCTAAAAGTGCTGTTTCATGTGCATGGATAGCATTTCTATCTTTTTCTTGTATATAATCAATAGCAGTAGCCAAACCAATAGCTTCAACTATAGGAGGAGTTCCTGCTTCAAAACGAAATGGAGGAGCATTATAAGAAACTTTTTCAGTAGTGACATCTTCAATCATTTCTCCTCCTCCTTGAAAAGGGTGCATCTCCTCTAAACGATGTTCCTTACCATAGAGAACGCCAATTCCTGTGGGGCCATATAGCTTATGACCAGTAAAAACATACCAATCACAATCAAGATTTTGTACATCAACTGTTAAATGTACAGCTCCTTGCGAACCATCAACAAGAACAGGAATAGCATTTTGATGAGCGAGCTCAACAATCTCTTTAACAGCGGGGACAGTTCCTAATATATTAGACATATGAGTAATAGCAACAAGTTTGGTTTTTTTACTCAATGCTTTTTGGAAATCTTCAATGTGCAAATCACCATTTGCATCAACTGGGACAAAAACAAGCTTTACGCCTTTTCGTTCACGAATAAAATGCCAAGGAATAATATTTGAATGATGCTCCATAATGGTGAGGACAATTTCGTCACCTTCATTTAATTTAAACATACCCCAACCATAAGCAACTGTATTAATCGCTTCCGTTGCATTTTTTGTAAAGACGATTTCTTTAGTTGTTCGAGCATTTAAAAAAGTACGAATTTTTTCACGAGCGTCTTCATAAGATTGAGTAATGGTGTTTGATAAAAAATGTACTCCTCGATGGACATTGGCATAATGATATCGATATAAATCATTCATAGTGTCAAGTACAACTTGTGGTTTTTGAGCAGATGCGCCACTATCTAGATATGCTAACCGTTTGCCATAAACATTGCATTGTAAAATAGGAAAATCACAGCGAATTTCGTCTACATTATAACTTAATGCTGGTAGATTATTTTCCATATCGTGGCCTTAAATATTCTCTTTTAACCATAGAACAATAATTCCATCAAGGATGGCTCGAATCTTATCTTGTTTAACATCATCAATTAATTCTGAAACGAACCCCTTAATCAAAAGTTCTTGAGCAATTTTGAAAGGAATACCACGTGCCATAAGGTAAAAAAGCTGATCATGATTAATTTTTGCAACAGTCGCACCATGACCACATGCAACATCATCAGCAAAAATCTCCAATTCAGGCTTTGCATTAAATTCTGCAGCGTCTGAAAGGATAAGACTATTACATGCCATACGAGCATCTGTTTTTTGAGCTTGTTGAGCCACACGTATCATTCCTTGAAAAACACCATGTGCTTCATCTGTAACAACATTGCGAATAACTTCTGTTGAAGTTGAGTGTTCTGCAATGTGACGAACTGTCATTGTAAAATCACTATGTGTTTTTTTAGACAATAAATTGATGACTCGTAATTGAAAATTTCCACCTTCTTCTTGTAATGCAATATCAAGCTCTTGACGATTCAATTCACTGCCTATGTTAATCACATAAAGAGATAATTGGGCATTTTTTCCAAGCGTAGCACGGAATTGACCAAACTGTGTAGAATTTATTCCTCTATCTCTAATAAGAAACCACGTTACATCACTATAATCTGCTACATGTAAGGAAAATACTGAACTGACAAAAGTATCTTCATCGTTACCGATTTGACGCTCGATAATGACAGCTTGGCTATTTTTACCAACCCGAATCTCTGAAAAAATATGTGATTGTCCGCCGTTTTGAATATTTTGTAATTCAATAGGAACATCTAATTTCATATTTTCTGGGATTTGCAGCAGCCAACCATCCGTAACAAAAGCTGTATTCAATTGTCCAATAAAATCTTCGTCAGCAACGGTTGGGTCTATCTGCGTACAATTCTTTTCCAATGCATTTGCAAGAGGTTCTGCTGAAATATCGGATGTTTCTGGTTTTGTAAGCGTTTTACCGTTTTCAGTAGAAAATACGATGTTTTCCGGAAGTAATGCGTCAACTAATTGGGCATTATTAATTTTTGAAAAATGACTAACAGATTTTAATAAAACACGTAGATTAGTGTAATGCCAATTTTCTATTTTACGTGTAGGGAGTCGCATTTTTTGAAATATGTCAATAGCCTCTTTACGTATTGCACGCATTGTTCCATTTCCAGGTAAATCATCAATACGTTGATTAAAATTATTTATAATGTCTGTTTCAACTGCTATCAATTGTTGTTGTGAGTTCATGTGCATGTTCAAAATGACCTCAAGCTGCTGTACCGATAATATCAGCATATCCATTTTGTTCCAAATATAATGCCAATGATTTATCTCCGCTTTTAATAATACGCCCTTTATGAAGAACATGCACTGTGTCAGGAACTATGTAATCAAGAAGACGCTGATAGTGCGTTATGAGCAAAAATGATCGTTTTAAATCACGAAGTTTATTAACGCCATCTGCGACGATTTTTAGCGCATCAATATCAAGACCAGAGTCTGTTTCATCTAAAATACAAAGTTTAGGCTCGAGCAGAGCCATTTGAAGAATTTCAGCTCGTTTTTTTTCTCCCCCTGAAAAACCAACATTTAAAGGACGTTTAAGCATAGACATATCTATATCAAGTTTAGAAGAAATCTCTTTAACACGTTTCATAAATTCAGGAGTTTTAAGCTCTTCATCGCCACGCGCTTTACGTTGAGAGTTTATCGCGACTTTTAAAAATTCCATTGTTGCGACACCAGGAATTTCCATGGGGTATTGAAAGGCAAGAAAAATGCCAAATGCAGCACGCTCTGCTGGATCCATTTCTAAAAGCGATTGTCCATTGTAAAGGATATCACCTTCGGTTACTTCATAATCATTATGACCAGCAAGTAAATAAGATAAAGTAGATTTTCCAGCTCCATTTTGTCCCATAATCGCGGCAACTTCACCATCTTGGATAGTTAAATTTAAACCGCGAATGATTTCAGTATCAGTTTCAGCAATACGGGCATGCAAATGTTTAATTTCTAACATAATTTAATCCTATTCCTGCAGCTGATTTCAGCATATTACTTTAAATCGATAGACAATTAACCAACGCTACCTTCAAGGCTGATACCGATGAGCTTTTGCGCTTCAATAGCAAATTCCATTGGAAGTTTTTGAATGACTTCTTTTACAAAACCATTCACAATTAGTGCAATAGCTTCTTCTTCAGGAATTCCCCGTTGCATAACATAAAAAAGCTGATCGTCAGATATTTTTGATGTTGTTGCCTCATGTTCAAACTGAGCTGTTGCATTTTTTGCTTCAATGTACGGTACGGTATGTGCACCACAATCATTACCAATTAATAGACTATCACATTGTGTAAAATTTCGAGCGTTTTGCGCTTTCCGATATGCAGCAACTTGTCCACGATAAGTATTATTTGAAAATCCTGCAGAGATACCTTTAGAAATAATGCGACTTGATGTATTCTTTCCTAAATGTATCATTTTTGTACCGGAATCAATTTGTTGATGACCATTTGCAACAGCAATAGAATAAAATTCACCGCGTGAATTATCACCCCGTAGTAAGCAAGATGGGTATTTCCAAGTAATTGCAGAACCTGTTTCAATTTGGGTCCATGAAATTTTAGAATTATCCCCTCGACAATCGCCCCGTTTAGTCACAAAATTATAAATACCCCCCTTTCCTTCTTTGTCACCAGGATACCAATTTTGTACTGTTGAGTATTTAATTTCTGCATTTTTTAATGCGATAAGTTCAACAACAGCCGCATGGAGTTGGTTTTCATCACGCTGAGGTGCGGTACAGCCTTCAAGATAAGAAACGTAAGAATCTTCATCCGCAACAATTAATGTTCGTTCAAATTGGCCTGTATTACGTTCATTAATTCTAAAATAGGTAGAAAGCTCCATGGGACAACGAACGCCTTTAGGAATATAAACAAAAGAGCCATCTGTAAAAACAGCTGCATTTAAAGCAGCATAATAATTATCAGAAACTGGTACAACTGTTCCTAAATATTCTTTAACGAGATCAGGATACTGAGCAATCGCTTCTGAAATAGAACAAAAAATGATACCAGCACGTGCTAATTCTTTTTTAAATGTTGTAACAACAGAAACAGAATCAAAAACTGCATCGACAGCTACTCGTCCTGAGGCATAAATATTATCATCAGGATTAGAAGGATCACTCTGTTTTCTTACGCCTGCTAAAATTTCTTGCTCTTTAAGAGGGATACCAAGTTTTTCATAAGTCGCTAATAATTCGGGATCAACTTCCTCTAGAGATTTTGGTCCCGTATGATTTTTAGGAGCTGCATAATAATAAAGTTCTTGGAAATCAATTTTGGGATATTGAATACGCGCCCAATGCGGCTCTTCCATGGTAAGCCAACGGCGAAAAGCTTGTAAACGCCACATCAACATCCACTCAGGCTCATGTTTTTTTGTCGAAATAAATCGAATAATATTTTCATTCAATCCTTTAGGAGCTTTATCTGTTTCAATATGGGTTTCAAAACCATATTTATACTGATCAACATCTATTTCATGTACCTGGCGTATTGTTTCCTGTACTGCCGGCATTAGCATTCTCCATTCTTTCCGGGGTCAAGGGCCGGTGATTGAACAACTTGTTTTTATAGAATGAAAACAAAAAATCCATCTTCTAGATTATATGTAAACTAGAAAAGTTTCAATCAAGTTTATTTTTATTTTTTAAAGAATTCTAAAAATTTTATTTTTGATTATTCTTTATTATTTGAGAAAAAGCTAATAAGAAGTCATCAATATCATTAGCCGTTGTATCACGTCCTAGTGAAACACGGATCGCACCATTTAAGGTACGGTATCCCATCGCTTCTAAAACTCTGCTTTGTTTTACTTTTCCTGAAGAACAAGCAGAGCCAGCTGATACAGAAAATCCTGCCAAATCAAAACCAATTTGCATGGTTTCGGCTTTTATGTCTTGCACAGAAAAGTAAGTTGTATTTGGTAGACGTTGAACTTTTTGACCAAAAATGGTAACATTATCACTAATTTTTTGCAGACCATCTTCTAATTTATCACGTAAATAAATTAATTGTTTTATTTCTTCTTTAGTAAAGCAATTTGTTATTGCTGCTCCAAAAGCAGCGATCAGTGGCAACGCTTCTGTCCCACTACGCAATCCTTTTTCTTGCCCTCCTCCAACAATAAGAGGAAAAGGTGTTAGAAGTCCACCACATGAAATAAAAGCGCCAACCCCTTTGGGACCACCAATTTTATGAGCAGATAATATAAAAAAATCTCCACCCATTTGATTAATATCAATAGAATTGTTATCTGTGTAATTTTTATCTATATATTGTGTTAAATCAACAATAAGAACACCTCCAGCGTTTCGAACAATAACAGATATTTCTTCTATTCTTTGAATAACACCAGTTTCATTATTTGCAGCTTGAATAGCAATAAGAGGTAATCCCTTTGTACGATCATGAGCGGCTAAGAGAGCGGTTAACTGATCTTGTTGAATTAAGCCATCTTGATCAACAGCAATTGTACTGATTAATTCTTTAGAAAAACGTCCTCCTTCTGCAATGCATGGATGTTCAGTAGCTCCAATATAAAGATGAGAAAAATGCACTATAGAGTTTCCCATGTTATAAAAGGGCGTTAATAAGGTCATTGCTGCTTCGCTTGCACCAGATGTAAATACAACATTGTCTGGATGTGTATTGAGTTTATTGGCAACTTGTCTGCGTGCTTTTTGTAATAAAATTTTAGCAGCACGCCCTTCGCTATGAACAGATGATGGATTTCCAAATATTTCTAAAGATTCAAGTAATGCTATTCGTGCCATTTTCTTAATCGGTGTGGTTGCATTATTATCAAAATATCGACGTTTAACAATCATTTTACATCTCAACTATAAAAAATCTTATGAATTGATTAAAAAAAAATAATGCAATTTTCTTGAAAAATGCATCCAAAACAGGATATCTAACAATCCATAAAAATGAAACAATCATGTAAAAAATTACTATAGCAGAAGTAAGTTAAGGTTAACAGAAAGTCTCATAGTACTTAAGGAGCATTTAATGCCAGAAATTATTTTTAATGGTCCTGCGGGTCGCCTTGAAGGGCGTTATCAACCTTCTCAACAAAAAAATGCACCAATTGCAATTATTCTACATCCTCATCCTCAATTTGGTGGAACAATGAATAATAAAATTGTTTATGATTTATTTTATATGTTCCAACAGCGAGGCTTTACCACATTACGTTTTAATTTTCGTGGTATCGGTCGCAGTCAAGGTGAATTTGATTACGGAATAGGAGAACTTTCAGATGCGGCTGCCGCGCTCGATTGGATACAAGCACAACATCCTGACTCTAAAAATTGTTGGGTAGCGGGATATTCATTTGGCGCATGGATTGGTATGCAGCTTTTGATGCGTCGACCAGAAATTGAAGGCTTTATATCTGTAGCTCCTCAACCTAATATTTATGATTTTTCATTTCTTGCTCCTTGTCCCTCTTCTGGGCTTATCATTCATGGTGGTATTGATAAAGTTGCTCCTCCTAAAGATGTACAAACCCTTGTAGATAAATTGAGAGCACAAAAAGGTATTGTCATTACACAAGAAATATTAGAAGGCGCTAACCATTTTTTTAGCGGATATCATGAAGAGCTTATTGAACGGTGTGCGCAATATTTAGATAGTCATATTTCAGTGGAACTCTCTGTTCCTCCGCGTGAAATCACTATGCTTACTTAAGAGTTTCATAATAGAGTATTGGGTTATTCTTTGACGGAGTATGGTGTTTTTTACGTTTTACTACGCATTTATAAAAATATATCTTCTTAGGTAAGTCAAAATCGCTTTTTTCTTAAAATAGATAAATAAAATAGTATTTATATTTTAATATCTTTCATTTTCTTGTGCATTATATGTCATTTGTGATAGAACCCGCATGCATTGGCAACCAGTAGAAAAAATAACGCAATATTGATCAGGAAATAAAATTCGTGTTTGTCTTTAAATCTGATTTTTTACATATCATGAGCGAACGTGGCTTTATTCATCAAATTTCAGATGAAAAAGGTTTAGATGCTCTTTTTACAAAGGAAATTGTAACGGCTTATATTGGTTTTGATCCCACAGCATCAAGTTTGCATGCTGGAAGTCTTTTGCAAATTATGATGCTTTACTGGTTGCAAAAAACCGGTCATCGCCCCATTGCTTTGATGGGGGGAGGAACAGGTATGATTGGTGATCCATCTTTTAAAGATGAAGCTCGACGTCTTTTGACACAAGATGATATTGCTAAAAATATTGCTGGTATTAAAAAGGTTTTTTCTAATTATTTAAAATTTGGTGATAAAGAAACTGATGCATGTATTGTCAATAATGCTGATTGGTTATGTAATTTAAATTATCTAGAATTTTTACGCGATATAGGAAAACATTTTTCTGTCAATCGCATGTTATCATTTGATTCTGTTAAACTTAGACTTGAACGTGAACATTCTTTATCGTTTCTTGAGTTTAATTATATGATCCTACAAGCTTATGATTTTGTTGAGCTGTATTACCGTTATGGATTGCGTATGCAAATGGGTGGTTCTGATCAATGGGGTAATATTGTTAATGGGATAGAATTAGGACATCGTCTAGGGACGCCACAGCTATATGCTTTAACTTCACCACTGCTAACAACTGCTTCTGGCGCAAAAATGGGGAAATCATTGAATGGTGCTGTGTGGCTTAATGCAGATATGCTTTCAGTTTACCAATTTTGGCAATATTGGCGCAACACAGAAGATGCTGATGTTGCACGCTTTTTAAAGCTTTATACTACATTACCGATGGATGAAATTGTAAAACTTTCCACGTTACAAGGCACTGAAATTAACGAAGCTAAAAAAATTCTTGCAACAGAAATTACGGCAATGTTGCATGGACGAGATCTTGCAGAAGCCGCGGCAGAAACTGCGCGTAAAACTTTTGAAGAAAAAACTCTTGGAGAAAATCTTCCAACGATTGAGCTTAATTCTGCAGAATTAAAAGCGGGTTTGGGATTGTTATCTCTTTTAGTAGAGATGAAATTTGCTAAATCTAACAGTGAAGCACGTCGACATGTCCAAGGTGGTGGTGTCCGTATAAACGGTAAAATTGTTGAGGATGAAACGCGTCTTATTACTGAAAAAGATGTTAATGCAGCAGGAGTTATAAAAATTTCTTTCGGTAAAAAAAGGCACGCTTTAATTAAAATCCTATAGCTTATTCAAGATTTTATATTACTTTATAGTTTTTATGTAAATTGTAAGAACATTTTACATATTTATCATATACGCATATTTTTTAGTTTTTATGCATCCCATTTCCATTCATATCATTTTAAAAATAGAACTCTTTAAAATAATTAGATCTTATATAGTTGAATAGCTATTTTTTCTATGTATCTTTAAACTTAATATTCATAAAAAAGAAAGATGAAAGAATGATAAAATCGATGAAAGGAACCCCTGCTCCTGACTTTAATTTGCCACGCGATGGTGGAGGCACAGTGCGGCTTTCTGATCTAAAAGGAAAAATAATTATTTTATATTTTTATCCAAAAGACGATACCAGTGGATGTACAAGTGAAGCAGTTGATTTTACACGATTAAAGGAAAAATTTGATAAAATTGGAGCTGTTGTTATTGGGATATCTCCAGATAGTGTTAAAAAACATGACAAATTCAAGATAAAACACGAGCTTGATGTTGTCCTTGTTTCAGATGAAGAAAAGACCACATTTAACAATTATGGTGTGTGGGTTGAAAAAAGCATGTATGGGCGCAAATATATGGGTGTTGAACGAAGCACCTTCCTTATTGATTCAACTGGAAAAATAGCAGAAGAATGGCGCAAAGTAAGTGTACCTGGACACGCTGAAAATGTTTTAGCTGCCGCTGAGCTTTTATATAATAATGGCTCATAAATTCAATTTGCTAGTGGTTATCTATAAAAACAAAGTTATTTTAGGTTAACTTTGTTTTTTGAGTATTGTATTTGAGTTCAAAAGTTAACAGCCAAAATCAAAAATTTAAAAATATTATGTGTTATCAATCAATATCTTCAATTTTTTCATCTTTTCCATGAACACGTCGGGCAAGAGCTGCCTCTATAAACGCATCTAAATTTCCGTTAAGTACGGATTGCGGATCGGTATTTTCGATACCTGTGCGCAAATCTTTAACAAGTTGATAAGGCTGAAGTACATAAGATCTAATTTGGTGACCCCATCCGATTTCTGTTTTGGAAGATTCAATAGCATTTGTTTCTTCTTCCCTTTTTTTGAGCTCTTCTTCGTAAAGTCTCGCACGTAACATAGACCACGCAGTTGCTTTATTTTTATGTTGAGAACGTTCTGTTTGACATTGAACTACAATTCCCGTTTTTATATGCGTAATACGAACTGCGGAATCTGTGGTATTGACATGTTGTCCTCCAGCTCCTGATGCGCGATATGTATCAATACGAACATCTGCTTCTGAGACATCAACTTCAATATTCTCGTCAATAACAGGATAAATCCAAATACTTGCAAAAGATGTGTGACGTTTTGCATTTGAGTCAAATGGGGAAATACGCACTAAGCGATGAACTCCTGATTCCGTTTTCAAAAGCCCATAAGCATTATATCCTTTTATAAGAATAGTAGCTGATTTTATTCCTGCTTCTTCTCCATCATGAACTTCTAATATTTCAGTCTTCATTTTATGCTGTTCAGCCCAGCGCATATACATACGCAAAAGCATAGAAGCCCAATCTTGACTTTCTGTACCACCTGCACCAGCGTGAATTTCTAAATAAGTATCATTTGAATCTACTTCTCCCGATAAAAGCACATCAATTTGTTTTTTATCTATTTCGCTTTTAAGATTTCGTATCACATTTTCTGCATCAGTGATAATTTCCGTATCACTTTCCTCTTCGCCCATTGCGATTAACTCAATACATTCTTCAAGTGTTTTTGAATATGATCGAATGCTGTTTATTGAATCTTCGAGGTTTTGACGCTCACGCATCATATCTTGTGCTTGCTGAGCATTATTCCAGAGTGTTGGATCTTCTGCTTTTTGATTAAGATATTCAAGACGCTTTAATGATTGATCCCAGTCAAAGATGCCTCCTTAGCAATTTTATTGCTTGTTGTATCTCATCAACTAGAGTTTCTATTTCTGTACGCATAATGAACCTTTAATGACTTACTTATATTTTTCTTAAAACACGATTTTAAGTACTCTAAGGATATCAATATGATGATATACGTTAATGTACTTTATGATTTTAAAGACTTATTCTCTTAACTGAGTAATAAAAGCAAGTAGATATTGTTTATATCTACTTGCTTTATTCAAAAAGTTATTTTTTGATCAGTATAATCCACCAGCTCCACTTTCAAGAGCTTTATTGACTTGTGGAGAAATAGTTGTTGAAGGCAAACCTTCTTGAAACGAACCACTGCCATCAATAACCTGATAAATATCTGCAGGTCCAGTTCCTGGTTTAAATGCTTCTATAATAACGTTATTATCCCCTTCTTCTGCAAGCATACCGGTTCTACGGTTAATTGGCATTAAAATCATACCCTTTGGCATTTTAAATGGCACATCTGGTTTATCTTTTAAGGCAGCCTGCATAAATTCACCAAAGATAGGAGCTGCTAATGAACTTCCTGTTCCATATCCTAATGGAGCTGGACGATCATAACCGATAAAAATACCAACAACAATATCAGGGGTAAATCCCATAAACCATACATCTTTAGAATCATTGGTTGTTCCTGTTTTAGCAGCAATGTGTCGATTAAGGTAATGCAAATGTGCCGCTGTTCCACGTTGAACAGCACCTTCCATCATGGAGGTAATCTGATAAGCTGTCATAGGATCAAGAACCTGATCCCGCTCATCAATCAATGTTGGTTCTGTTTGATTATTCCATGATTCAACATTACAGTTTTCACATAGACGGTTATCATGACGGTAAATAGTTTTTCCATAGCGATCTTGAATTCGATCGATAAGTGAAGGTTTAATAGAGCGTCCTCCATTTGCAATGACTGAATAAGCAGTAACCATTCTTAAAACTGTTGTTTCAGCAGCTCCTAGAGCCATCGGAAGGTAAGGCTGTAATTTATCCACTATACCAAAGCGTTCTGCATATTCAGCAACAAGAGGCATTCCCATGTCATGGGCAAGCCGTATGGTCATGAGGTTACGAGAATATTCAATACCGTAACGAAGTGTTGAGGGACCAGCAAATGTACCGCCATAATTTTTGGGTTGCCAAATTTCTCCATTTACTTGACGAACCTCGATAGGACCATCCAAAATAACCGATGAAGGTGTATATCCGTTATCAAGTGCTGCAGCATACACAAAAGGCTTAAAAGCAGAGCCAGGTTGCCGATAAGCTTGTGTTGCACGATTAAATTCAGAAGCAGAAAAAGAAAATCCTCCTACCATTGCAAGTACACGTCCGGTATGGGGTTCCATAGCAATAATAGCACCTTCTACTTTTGGAATTTGTTGTAAACGATAAGTATTGCTTATGTTAGGGACTTTTTCAACAAAAATAACATCTCCAACATGCAAGATATGAGATAAATTTGGAACACTTTTTTTAGAGCCATTTTCATTAATGACCTTTAATGCCCATTTTGAATCTTCTTCAGATAAAACAGCAATTTCTCGTTTTTTTGACAAGGTTCCAGAAGATTCACGTTGTGGCTGTAAACCAATTTCTATTTTATTTGCATGTGTAGAAAGAACAATTGCTAGTTTCCATTCTGGAACATCATTTAATCCTGGAATATCTGCAAGTTTCGTACCCCAATCGCCTTTTTCATTTATATGTTTATAAGCTCCACGCCATCCTTGAGAATGATCAAATTTAATTAAACCATTTTGTAAAGCGCGTCGCGCAACAAGTTGTAAATTAGGATCAAGTGTTGTGCGAACGGAAAGCCCACCTTCATAAAGTGTCTTGGCTCCATAATCACGAATTAAATGACGACGTATTTCTTCAACAAAATAATCAGCGGAAAAAATGTGGCTATCATTATTGCGTGTAACTACACCTAAAGGTTTTTCTTTAGCTTTTTTACCTTGCTCAAATGTTGCATATCCATTTGCAACCATTCTATCTATAACCCAATTACGTCGATCAATAGCACGTTGTGTATATTTAAAAGGATCATAATTTGCTGGTCCTTTTGGAAGAGAAGCTAAATAAGCGCTTTGTTCTAAAGTAAGATCATTAACGGATTTATTAAAATAGACTAAAGACGCTGCCGCAACACCATAAGATCCACGACCAAGATAAATTTCATTCAGATAAAGTTCGAGAATATGATCTTTTGAATAAGTTCTTTCAATTCGCATTGCTAAGATGGCTTCTTTGAATTTACGTTCAAATGTTGCATCTGAATTTAAAAGAAAATTTTTAGCGACTTGCTGCGTAATAGTTGAGGCTCCTTCTGGGCGTTGACCAGAACCAATATTACGAATATTATTGATTAAAGCTCTAGAAAATCCTTCTGGATCTAAACCAAAATGGCGATAAAAGTTTTTATCTTCAGCAGAAATAAAAGCATCTTTAAGCATCTTTGGTATGGATTGGATTGGCAAATAAAGACGGTGTTTTGTTGCAAATTCTGCTATAAGACTACCATCGGAAGCATGAACACGTGTCATCACGGGAGGTTCATATAATGAAAGAACTTCATAATCAGGCAGTGCACTTGCTTGACTTTTTGTTAATACTATTCCAAAAAAACCAAAAATAACAATAATTTTAAGAAAATACCTAAAAAAAATCATCTTCAAAACGAATACCGCTTTCTTCAGAATTGACTAAAAGAAAAGTACATTATCTTATCAGGATAAGGTATCATTACAATAATACATATATACGGACAGGATTTTTTCCCATTTTTTTTACTTATACTAAAATCCATTACTAGTACTCTATTTTTTTGAAAGTTTAAAGAGGTTGCATCATTTTTTGCTTATATTCAGCAAATTGGCGAATAGAATGAGCTATAGAGGCAGCCATTTTTTGTCTCCATTGAGAATTATTTAATAATTGTTCATCCTCCTTGTTTGATAGATAACCTATTTCGATCAAAATTGATGGTATATCGGGAGCTTTTAAAACTTGAAAATTGCCGTGTCTGTGAGGGTTTTTAATCAGATTAATATGATCTTTTGATAAATTTAAGATAACATGATTAGCAAAACGAACTGAAAATGTGTGCGTTTCACGTCGAGTAAGATCAAACAAAATATCAGTGACTTCAAAAACTTCTTCAGCAGGCAGCCCATCAAGAAGATCTACTTTGTTTTCGTTTTCAGCTAAGGATTTTGTAATCGCATCAGATGCTTTATCTGAAATGGTATATACTGTAGCACCACGTAAAGAATGTATACCAATGCTATCTGCATGAATGGATATAAAAAGATCAGCGTTAAATTCTTGTGCCTTTTTAATTCTTTCACTTAATCTTAAAAAAACATTAGAATCGCGTGTTAAAGCAACAGTAATATGAGAATCTTTTTTAAGTTCATTTCGCAATGCACGTGCAAAGGCCAGTGTTATATCTTTTTCTAAAATTCCGGTAACTCCCTGTGCACCACTGTCAATTCCACCGTGACCAGGATCAAGAACGACACGAAAATTACGTGTTTGAGTTATCTGCGTTTTTGTATTTTGATTAAAAGTTTGTTGTTTTTTTAATGTTTCGTCAAATTTTTTTTGTGTAGTTTGTGAAATATCAATTAATAATTGCCATAAACCATTATCTAATTTTTGCACTGTACTTTTTTCAATAGAAAAAACAGTTTTGCTCGTTAAAATAATACGTGAAGTTTGTATATCAGAAAAACTATAATGGATATCTGATATCATACCCGATAGCATATTTTTCTTCTTTAAAGATGTATTTTTCTGTAAAAAATCAACTGTGGGCAAATTGATGATTAAACGTGCAGGCCTATCCAAAACTTGCAAACGTACATTTGGTTTCACATTAAAAGTTGCAATGACGCGTGTAAATGCATTGTCACCAATAGTTTGCAAATTCATAAGTTTTAGAGAATCAGCAGCTTGAATATGTGTTTGGAATATAAAAAAAAATAATAAAAAACATGAAAAACATAAAATAATATTCCAATAAGCAGCTTTAGGCTCTTTGGCAAAAAGTTTTTTTATCATAAATGAAACACTCTATTATAAAGTTTTGAAGCAATAATCGATTTGACCATATACAAGTGGATATCTCAGATTTAAATTGTATTTTTAATAAATTGTAAAATTTTTAATAAACAGCAAAAAACTAAGCTTAGATAGTTAATATTCCTTATAATGATACGTATTCGTATTGTTATTTGCCAAAAATATGATATCAACATAAAAGAATATTTACGTTTCCTAGTTGATGATAGCCGCCTAGTATTGACTTAATTTATCTGTAGTTCATATTACAGCTGTCTTTAAAAGGTTTGTCGTACATTACGCATTTAAGGCTTTTTATGAATGAGAAGTCTTCAGACCTTAAAAGCTAGGATAGCGTTATTTAGATTAGCTGATTCGGATGTCCGAACTATTTTCGAGATTTTTTGCCGGAGACTTATAAAAATATGAGTCATATAAAACAGATGGAGATGATGATTATAAAAGTTGTAAATGCAGGAAGACATTTACCCGTAACCACCCATCTTGTTATGCTGGCCACCCTTTTTTACGGTAAACAGCCTTTTATGTCTGCGAATGTTTTTACTGTTCGTTTGAATAAAATTGCGTATGTTACCTTCAGGATTTTAACTTATGTCAAACAAAATGCTTATAGATGCCTCCCACCCGGAGGAAACACGTGTTGTTGTTGTTCATGGCAACAAAATTGAGGAATTTGATTTTGAATCAGAACATAAAAAGCAGCTCAAGGGGAATATTTATCTAGCACGTATCACACGTGTTGAACCTTCGCTTCAAGCAGCTTTTGTAGAGTATGGTGGAAATCGTCATGGCTTTTTGACATTTTCAGAAATTCATCCCGATTATTATCAAATTCCTATTGCTGATCGCCTTGCGCTTCTTGAGGAAGAAGAAAAAGCAGCTGTTAGAGAAAGCCATGTAGATGGTTGTGTAGAAGAAACTAAAAAAAATAAAAAAAGCTCTAAAAAAACAAAAAAAGATAAAAATAGCAAACTCTTAGCTGTAGATATTGAAAATGATGTTATAACGGAATCAGTCATAAATGATGATGATACAGAAGAAGCTTTTGATGTTGATGCTTCTGATGATGATATTGAAATGGTAGGTGTAGAGGATGTAAGTGAAGAGCTTCCTACCTATCAACGTGTGCAAGAGCGACAATATAAAATTCAAGAAGTTATTAAACGGCGTCAAATTTTGTTGGTGCAAGTTATAAAAGAGGAGCGTGGTAACAAAGGTGCTGCGCTTACAACTTATTTGTCTTTAGCAGGTCGTTATTCTGTTTTAATGCCTAATACAGCGCGTGGTGGTGGTATTTCACGAAAAATTACAAATTTACAGGATCGCAAACGTCTTAAAGAAATTGTAAAAGAATTAAATGTTCCAAAAGGTATGGGAGTTATTTTGCGGACTGCTGGAGCAAATAGAACAAAAGCTGAGATTAAACGCGATTATGATTATCTTACACGATTATGGGATACTATTCGTACTTTAACACTTAAGTCAACGGCACCCTGTCTTGTCCACGAAGAAAGCAGCCTTATAAAGCGTTCTATTCGCGATCTTTATAATAAGAATATCAATGAAATTCTTGTTTCTGGTGATCAAGGATATCGTGAAGCAAAGGATTTCATGCGTATGCTTATGCCAAGTCATGCGAAAGTTGTACAACCTTATCGCGATCCTATCCCTCTTTTTACGCGCAATAATATCGAGACCCAACTGGATAAAATGCTACAGCCACAGGTATTTTTAAAATCTGGTAGTTATCTTGTTATTAATCAAACTGAAGCACTTGTTGCGATTGATGTAAACTCTGGTCGTTCTACCAAAGAACATTCCGTTGAAAAAACAGCATTACAAACTAATCTTGAAGCGGCAGAAGAAATAGCACGTCAATTACGTTTACGTGATTTAGCTGGTTTAATTGTGATCGATTTCATTGATATGCTAGAGGATCGTAATATTAGGATGGTCGAAAAAAAGTTAAAAGACTGCTTAAAAAACGATCGTGCTCGCATTCAAGTTGGACATATTTCACATTTTGGTCTTTTAGAAATGAGCCGTCAACGTATTCGTATATCGGTTTTAGAAAGCACAACACAACCCTGCCCACATTGTTCTGGAACAGGCAGTATACGCTCAGAATCATCAATTGCTTTACATGTTATGCGTTCAATTGAAGAGTATCTTCTTCATAATCCGCAATACAATATTGTTGTACGCACACCCGTAGCAACAGCACTTTATGTGTTAAATCATAAACGTAATATTCTTGTTAATCTCGAAGAACGCTTTAAGCTTAATATTAGTATCGAAGCAGATGATAGCATTGGAACACAACATCTCATTATTTCTAAGAGCACAATAGCAGAATCAGCTGTCCACTCTTCATTAGTTGTTGAAGATAACAACAAAGAAAAAGCTGATGATGCAATCATAATAGAAAGTGAATCTGGTGGAGATAAAACATCAACTGAAACAAAACAGCGGCGTAGACGTAGGAATCGTCAAAGTGAAGCTAACGATAATTCATTTTCAGAGATGAACAAAAAAAATGAAGTCTCCAATGATGAAGATTCTCGTCGTCGAGGGCGTCGTCGAGGACGTTCTGGAAATCACCGTAATAAAAAAGATAATAATCCTCATCACTCTCGTATTATTCAGACAGAACCGGTAGAGGATCTTACAAAGCAAAATATAACAGAAGTTAAAGAGGCTGATAGTCCATTTATTAAACCTATTGAACATGAAGAACTTAAAAATGATACACAACATCCAGTAATACAAAAAGATAAAACTGTAGAAGTTGAAGCAGCTGTTAAGCCTAAAAAGCGTAGGACGCGTTCTTCAAAGATAATGCAAAGTAAACGAGTTGCTGATAATGATCATAGTTTAATAACACAAGAATTTCTTGAAGAAAAAGCTATAGATGATACAACGCATAAAAATAAAACAAAAAAAGCAGATGAGCCTACACATGATGTTGTAAAGGAGGCTCTTGCAAATATAAAAAAGTTAACACGTAAAACACGAAAAAAAACGACTGCTAAAGAGAAAACAGAAACAAAAAAAGTATCAGAACAAAAATCTGTAATAGATAAATCTTCTGAAAAAATTGAAGAAATAACCAATCAACCTGTTATTACATCATCTGTATCTGATGACACTGATATTCCAAAAACTAAGCGTGTTGGTTGGTGGAAGCGCAAGATCCTTTCTAAAAATTAAATATAAAAAAAATTGCTACAAAACTTTGTAGCAATTTTTTTTATTAAAAAAGCTTTTAAACAATTTATTTTATTACTGCTGTTTTGCTTTTTCTTGTTCAATTTTCATACGATCTTCAATTTCTTTTTGTTGTGATTGAATAGCTTGTTGCAGCTTTATTTGTTCTTGTTGAAAATCTTTTTCCTCCATACCAGGTCCTGTGTATGCAGCAGTAAATCCATTAAGAGAAAATTCAATAGGATTCGCTGATCCTCGAAAATTAACTGTCGTTACAATCATTTTGGTACCGCTTTTCATAGCAGCGATGAGCTTATCATCGAGAATGTCATTGGCAATACAACTTGGCCCATTACAAATAATATAAGGAACTTTTTTAGAAAAATTATCTCCAATTTGAATGCGAACACCTTCTGGTAAAAAACGACCTGTTGGTACTTGAATTCCTATACGTCTTTCATTTTGTTTTCCTTTTATTTCAACCAAATTAAAAGCTGTTAAAGGTTGTCCTGTACTCGATATTACAGTGTTCATTGTGTTACAAATATCAACATCATGCTGCTTACTACAAACTTTGTACCAACCTTGAGATAAGGTTTGTGCGTTTGCGGGAATGTGAAATGTGACAGAAAGAGCAGCAACACCAGCGAATACTGAAATAATAGAATAGATATTTTTATGCAACATGACTAAGTTAATCCTTTCAACATATTCTTATAATAGCCCTGATGTCGGGAATATTAGGTGTAATGTTAATCCAGTGTATTAAATAAATTAAACAAAACGACACTTTCTTACGTGTCTCATATTTCAATACAAAAAAAAGTCAAATTTAGAGAAAGAGTTTATAAATAATTAAAAAAGCTTTTACGCACTTATGTGTACCCCCCTCTTTATCACATTATTTTTCACACAATGCATCTATAAAATATCTTTAAAAAAGATAAAATTACATAAACGAATCGAGATTGCAATATAGCTAAAGTGGACTTTTATGCTATTTTATAGCTCTTATTATTTCAAATTGATTTTTATATTTACATTGTTTTTTTTAAGCCATGGAGCTTTAGCAACTGGCATTGCGATGCATGGAGTTCCAAAATTATCGGATGCGTTTGATCATTTTCCTTATACATCTCTTAATGCAAATAAAAAAGGTAAAGTGACTTATGGTGTTGTTGGAACATTTGATGGATTAAACCCATTTGTCATCCGCAGTTTTCGAACAACTGCGAGAGGACTCTTTGCAGATGAACAATTTTCTGGTCTCGTTTATGAAACAATGATGGTACGCTCTCGGGATGAAGCATTCACGCTTTATAGTCTGTTAGCAGAAAAAGTTGAATTAAACGATGAGCGTACTGAAATTACTTTTTTTCTTAATCCAAAAGCACGTTTTTCAGATGGGAATCCTGTAACAACTGAAGACGTCTTATTCACAGTAGAGCTTCTTAAAGATAAAGGAAGACTCCCATTTAATCAATACATGAAACGCATAGAATCTATCGAAAAAATCGGAGATTATGGCATTAAAATGCGCTTTCCACACTCAAAAGATCGTGAATTTCCGCTTCTTTTAGCGAGTGTAATGCCAGTATTGCCAAAACACGCTATTAATATTGATAATTTTGAAAAAAATGGTTTAAATCAAATCCCAGGAAGTGGGCCCTATATCATTGAGCGTATTAATCCAGGAGAACGGATTATTTATAAACGTAATCCTAATTATTGGGGTAGAAATCTCCCTGTTAATAAAGGAATAAATAATTTTGATACCATACAAATAGAATATTTTAGCAATGATGCAGTGCATTTTGAAGCCTTTAAAAAAGGCATCGTTGATGTTTTTATTGAAACAAATCCAAACCGTTGGCAATCTTCTTATAATTTTCCTGCTGTTCGCGAAGGACGAGTTATTAAAGAAAATTTTTCAAAAGGAACTCCTGCTGATGTTATGGGTTTTGTTTTTAATACGCGTCGTGCTATTTTTAAAGATAAAAGAGTAAGACAAGCATTATCGATGCTTTTTGATTTTGAATGGGTTAATCGTCATCTTTTTAATAATATCTATACCAGAACAGAAGGCTATTGGGACGGATCTATTCTTTCGTCTATTGGAAAACCAGCAAGTAAAGAAGAAAAAATACTTTTAGCAGCTTATCCTGATGCAGTTCATCCCGAAGTCATGGATGGAAATTGGCACGTTTCTAAAACAGATGGATCTGGGATGGATCGATTAATTGCCCAAAAAGCTTGGAAGCTTTTACAAAAAGCAGGATTTACTAAAAAAAATAATAGAGTCATTCTTCCTGATGGTTTGCCTTTTCGATTTGAGATTATGACACGATCACTTGAAGAAGAAAAAGTTGCACTTGCCTTTCAAAGTACTTTATCACGCTTTGGTATTCAGGTTGAAATTAGGACTGTTGATGATAGTCAATATCAAAATCGTTTAGGAGTGTTTGATTATGATATGATTATTGGTAAGTTAAGAAGCTCTTTATCTCCAGGAAACGAACAAATCAATCGTTGGAGCTCTATTTCTCGAAATTTAAAAGGAAGTTTTAATTTTCCTGGAGTTGCTGATCCCGCTATAGATGCAATGATAACGGCAATGCTTGATGCACGTTCAGATGTCGATTTTATTGCAGCGGTTCGTGCTTTAGATAGAGTTCTTATTTCTGGTAGTTATTATATACCACTTTATCATTTGCCTGAGCAATGGGTCGCCCGTTGGTCATATATTAAACATCCTATTTATACACCATTATATGGATATCGTCTTCCCGCTTGGTGGCATGAATAAAAGTAATAAGAATTATAAAATACTTGTATCAACATTTATCATTATGAATGTAAATATTTATGCAATTTATATTCATATGATGTAAAAAATATAACAATGTTTAAATATGAAAAAATAATTACCTAAATAAAATATTATTTTATCATTTCTACAAGCTGTTTCATAATAACTGCAGCTCCAACAAGCCTTTCATCTACTGTTGTCCAATCACGAATAAGCACAATACTTTGATCAGGTCGGATTTTCGCCATGGATCCTTGTTTTCCAACCCATTGAACGAGAGCTACACTATTTTCAAAATAATTATTGCGAAACTGTATAACAATACCCTTTGGCCCTGCATCTAATTTTTCTACATGTGCCTTTCTACATAATATTTTTATATAAAAAACTTTAAGAAGATGTTGAACTTCAAATGGTAAAGGTCCAAAACGATCAATTAATTCTGCTCCAAATTCTTCAATCTGCTCTAAATCATCCAGCTCTGTTAAACGACGATAAAGTCCCATACGTAATGATAAATCAGGAACAAAACTTTCTGGTATCAATACTGTTGTACCTAGTGAAATTTGAGGCGACCATTGCTTATCTTCATTTTGTTGACCATCTTTTAATTCAACAATGGCCTCTTCAAGCATTTTTTGGTATAATTCAAATCCAACTTCTTTAATGTGTCCTGATTGCTCCTCACCTAAAAAGTTTCCTGAACCACGGATATCCATGTCATGGCTTGCTAATTGAAAACCAGCTCCTAATGTATCGAGAGATTGTAAAACTTTAAGACGACGATCAGCTGCAGGCGTTAAAGTTTTACCAGTAGGAAATGTAAAGAGCGCATAAGCTCGTTGTTTAGAACGCCCTACTCTGCCACGTAATTGATAAAGAGCAGAAAGACCAAACATCTCAGCTCGATGTACAATTAATGTATTAGCTGTTGGAATATCAAGACCTGATTCAATAATAGTTGTCGATAGCAAGACATCATATTGTCCTTCATAAAAAGCATTCATAATGTCATCAAGTTGTCCAGATGGCATTTGTCCGTGAGCGACGATAAATTTAAGTTCTGGTACTTGTGTTTTGAGATACTCCTCCACAAAAGCGAGATCAGAAATACGAGGACAAACATAAAAACTTTGCCCACCACGATAATATTCTCGAAGTAATGTTTCTCGTATAACCAATGCATCAAAAGGTGAAATAAAAGTCCGTACCGCCATTCTATCAATAGGCGGAGTTGTTATTAACGAGAGTTCACGTACTCCTGCTAATGCTAATCCTAAAGTCCGTGGTATGGGAGTTGCTGAAAGTGTAAGAACATGGATATCACTTTTCAATTCTTTTAAACGCTCTTTGTGTTTTACTCCAAAATGCTGCTCTTCATCAATAATAAGAAGTCCTAATCGTGAAAAATTAACTGCATTGCTTAATAATGCATGTGTTCCAATGACAATATCAAGTGTACCATTCGCAATATTTTTTTTAACTTGTGCGAGTTCTTTAGATTTTACAAGTCTTGAGGCATGACCAATTTTAACAGGAAGTCCTTGAAAACGCGAGATAAAAGTTTTGTAATGTTGTCGTGAAAGCAAAGTTGTTGGTACAACAACAGCAACTTGATATCCATTCAATGCTGCAACAAAAGCACTTCTAATAGCAACTTCTGTTTTCCCAAAACCGACATCACCACATATTAAGCGATCCATTGGTCTCCCTGATGCCAAATCATCTAAAACGGAATTAATAGCATCTATTTGGTCTTCTGTTTCTTCATAAGGAAAGCATGCAACAAACTCATCAAATAGTCCTGTTGGTGGAACAAAAGCAGGTGCAGAGCGCGTAGCACGTTCTGCAGCTATACGGATTAATTGCCCAGCTATTTCCAATAAGTATTTTTTTAACCGTGTCTTACGCGCTTGCCAAGCAACTCCGCCTAATTTGTCTAATGAAACATCTGTTGCTTCTGACCCATAACGCGAAAGAAGCTCAATATTTTCAATAGGTAAAAAAAGTCGATCACCTCCAGCATATTGAATTTCAAGACAATCTCGTAAAATTCCAGTTGTTGTAATGGTTTTAAGACCAACAAATTGCCCAATACCATGATCAATATGCACGACGATATCGCCAGAATTTAAAGTAGAAATCTCAGAAATAAAATTTTTATTGCGTTTACGTCGCTGTGGCGATCTTATTAATCGATCACCCAAAATATCTTGCTCTGCTATAATAACAAGATCTTCAGCTTCAAAACCATGCTCAATCATTATAACAGCTGCAGATATACGATCACGAGGTGTTGCTTTGACAGTTTGTAACGATTTTGCAATCTCTATTTTTTTTAATCCATGCTCATCAAGCACTTGTATTAAACGACTAAGAGATCCTTCACTCCAACACGCTAAAAGCACTTTTTTACCGGAACTACGCAATGAAGCAATGTGGTTAACAACACTCGAAAAAACATTTTTTTCTTGTGCATTACGTTCTTTTACAAAATCATACCCCGGTTTAACATTTGTGTTAACGACAGTTTGTTTAAAAGTTTGTGGAACATTAAAAGGTGTAAAATCAATACGCAATCTGGATTCTTGAGCGCATTCTAAAACGCGCTCTGGAGTTAAATAAAGAAGATTTGGATCTACTGGATGATAGGAAGTAGAATGATCCTTATCATCTCCGTATTCTTTACGAGCACCATAATAATCTTTAATGAGACGATAGCGCTCAGTGAGTACTTCTTCTATGAGATGTTCAAAAACAATAGGTAATTCACCACAATGATCAAAAAAAGTATCAAGATTGTCATAAAAAAATGGTAACCAATGTTCCATACCAGCAAAGCGCCGTCCCTGGGAAATTGCTTCATAGAGAATATTATTTTTTTGCGACATACCAAATGCACTGGTATAGTTTTTTTTAAATAGATTAATGCGCTCTGGAGTAAGAACAACTTCACTCATTGATTGTAATAAAAAGTCAGTTTTTGTGCTTGTTGTCCTTTGTGTTTCTGGATCAAAAACACGTATACTTTCTAAAGTCTCTCCAAAAAAATCAAGACGCAAAGGCTCGGTATTCATAGGAGAAAAAATATCAATAATTCCTCCTCGTACAGCGAACTCACCCACATCACGAACAGTTGCAACACGCTCAAAACCATTAATATCTAGAGAATGAATTAAATGGTTCATATTCATATTTTGACCAACACGTGCATGAATAATATGTTCATTAATCATTTTTCGAGGAGGCAGTTTTTGCATAATTGCATTTGCTGTTGTTAATATGATTGCAGCGTGTGGAGTCTTACGCAAATTTGATATATGTGCTAAAGCTGATAATCGACGCGCCATAACTGTAATTCCAGGTGATACGCGATCATAAGGTAAACAATCCCATGCGGGGAATTGAATAACAGGCAAGTTTGGCTCAATAAAGTTTAAAACTTGCTGTAAATAGGCAATATTTGTTCCATCTCGAATGACGTAAACAAGTGGTTTACCTTTCGCAATTTCTAAGCTTATCTTGATAAGTGCGAAAGCTTCAAATCCATCAGCAACCCCTTCAAAGGTCATACGAGTAGATATATCTTTTGGAATAATAATTTTTTTAAATATGGGCATAGGGATTAATTTGAATTTATATAAATGTGGTAATTTACAATGTCACGAAAAAGGGGACTATCAATCTCAGATGGAGGAGCAGTTTCTCCAGTAACCCACATCAATAAATCTCTATCATCAAAAGACATAATATATTCAAGCTCAGAGATCGTTTTATCATCCATCTCAACAATATGCGCATCCACATAATTCCCCAAAATTAAATCCATTTCACGAATACCCCGATGCCATGCATGAAAAACCAATCGGCGACGGCGCACGTCCAATTGATTCTTATCAACGGCAAGAATGGTCATAATCATCTCCCTCATAAATGAAAAGTAGTATCAATGTAGTGGCAATTTATAACACGAGTTTTTTTGTATATCACCTTAAGGTAATTCAATAATCTTTTTTTCTTTCAGTGTAATTCGACGATGCATTCGTTTCGCTAAAATATAATTGTGTGTCGCAATAAGAGCAGAAAGACCTGATTGCTGGACAAGCAAAGATAAAGCTTGAAATACATAATCTGAAGTTACAGGATCAAGATTTCCTGTAGGTTCATCGGCTAAAAGAATTGAAGGACCATTTGCTACCGCACGTGCAATAGCAACACGTTGTTGTTCGCCACCTGATAATTCAGATGGACGATGTTGTGCACGATGAGAAACACGTAAATACTTCAATAATTTAAATGCACGATCTTCTGCTATAGATCTTTTTAATCCTGCTATCATTTGCGGGATCATAACATTTTCTAAAGCTGTAAACTCCGGAAGTAAATGATGAAATTGATAAACAAATCCTATATCATTTTGTCTAATAGATGTCCGTTCATTATCAGAACGTTTCGCACAGGAAATACCTCGTAATAGGACATCACCAGCCATCGGTTTTTCCAATAATCCAGCAATATGAAGAAGTGTTGATTTTCCTGCTCCAGATGGTGCAACAAGCGCTACAAGTTCTCCGCGATTAAGTGTTAAATTAGCTTTATCTAAAATAACTAATGGCTTATTATTTTCAAAAAAATATTGTTCAATCTCAACAAGTTCTAGAACAGCTGCCATTATTCGTACCTCAAAGCTTGTACAGGATCTAATTTAGCAGCTCGCCACGCTGGAATAAGGGCAGCAATGAAGGACAAAAATAAAGCCATGACAACAACCATGATTGTTTGTCCCCAATCAATTTTTGCGGGTAATTTTGTTAAAAAATATATCTCAGAATTGAAGACATCAATATTAAACAACCAAGATATAAAATTTTGAAGATGGTTGATATTTGCAGTGGTTATAATACCTAAAATGAGGCCCAATATTGTTCCGATCATTCCAATCATCATACCTGTCATAATAAATATACGCAAAACTGAATTTTTATGTGCTCCCATCGTGCGTAAAATTGCAATATCATGGCTTTTATCTTTTACAAGCATAATAAGCCCTGAAATAATGTTTAAAGCAGCAACAAGTATAATAAGAGAAAGAATAAAAAACATAACGTTCCGTTCAATCTGTAACGCTGAAAAAAAAGCCTGATTACGCGTACGCCAATCAATTAAATAAACTTGTTGACCAACAATCTTCTTTATTAATGGTTTTATTGTATCAACAGCATCAGGATCGTCCAAAAACAATTCTAAAGATTTAACCTTATTGTCTAAATTAAAAAACATTTGCGCTTCATGAAGTGGCATAAAAACAAATATTGTATCATATTCAGACATGCCAACTTCAAAAATAGCTGTCACTTTGTAGGCTTTGACACGTGGTGTAACTCCAAAGGGCGTATCATCACCATTTGGTGTGATGATACGAAGATCACTCCCAATGGTAAGTCCTAATTTTGCAGCTAAGCCGCTTCCAATTGCAACACCTTCTTCTTTATCAAATTGAGCAAGTGTACCTAATTTAATATTTTGAGATATCGTTTTTAGTTTTTCTAAATCTTGTTTACGCATACCGCGAACTAAAGCACCAGATCCTCCTTCAAATTCACCTTGTACCAATGCTTGACCTTCAACAACAGGCAGAGCAAATTTGATACCGTTTACGGACTCTAAAGAAGAAATAAAATCGTCATAATTGGAAATGCCAGAATTAATTGTCTGAACGACAAGATGCCCATTCATACCAAGAATACGATTGAGGAGCTCTGTGCGAAAACCATTCATTACAGCCATAACAACAATTAAAGCAAATACCCCTAGCATAATTCCAATTAAAGAAATAATTGAAATAACAGATGCAACTACATGTTTTTTATTTGGAATCATATAACGGAAAGCAATCATCCATTCATAAGATAAAAACCATTTTTCCCTCAATCTATTCATAACAATATCCATTAAATTCCAGCGAAATGATTAAGTACCTCTTCAATTTTTAAAGATTTTTTTACATTGGTTTTTCTATCTTTAATTTCAACTTCATTTTGTACAATACTTTTGGGTCCAACAATAATTTGCGTTGGTAAACCAATTAAATCCATTATTGCAAATTTTGATCCAGGACGCTCATTTCTGTCATCTAATAATGGATCAAAACCAGCATGTTGTAATCCTTGATAAAGAGTTTCACATATATTATTACATTTTTCATCATCTGGTTTCATATTGATGATACCAAAATCAAATGGTGCTATAGATTTTGGCCAAATAATACCATGTTCATCATGAAAAGCTTCAATAACCGCAGCTACAAGACGAGAAGGTCCGATACCATAAGATCCCATAGAAACTAGATGTTCTTTTCCATCTGACCCCATGATTTTTGCTCCCATTGGAGCAGAATATTTTGTACCAAAATGGAAAATATGTCCCACTTCAATACCGCGCGCAGATAAACGATTATTATCAGAAATTTTATTCCACTCTTCTTCATTATGCATTTCTTCTGTTGCTGCATAAAGAGATGTCCATTTTTTTACAATATCTGCTAGAATAGTTTTATCAGTAAAATCAATTGAAACATTTGGAACTGTAAGTTCAAGAAATCGCTTATCACAGAATATAGCGCTTTCGCCTGTTTCAGCTAAAATAATAAATTCATGGCTGAGGTCACCACCTATAGGACCTGTATCAGCACGCATAGGAATTGCTTTTAAACCTATACGAGAAAAAGTACGTAAATAAGCAACAAACATACGATTATAAGATGCCTTTGCACCCTCATGATCAAAATCGAAGGAATAAGCATCTTTCATCAAAAATTCACGCGAGCGCATTACACCAAAACGTGGACGAATTTCATCTCGAAATTTCCATTGAATATGATATAAATTGAGTGGAAGATCTTTATAAGAACGAACATATGAACGAAAAATATCTGTTACCATTTCTTCATTGGTTGGACCATACAGTAAATCACGTTCTTGACGATCTTTAATGCGTAGCATTTCTAAACCATAATCATCATAACGCCCACTTTCACGCCAAAGATCAGCAGATTGAATTGTAGGCATTAATATTTCTATGGCACCAGCACGTTCTTGCTCTTCACGAATGATTTTACAAACTTTATCAAGTACTTTTTTACCTAATGGAAGCCAAGAATAAATTCCTGATGTTTGTTGACGAACCATGCCAGCACGCAACATGAGACGATGAGAAACAATTTCTGCATCTTTAGGGTTTTCTTTTAATATAGGAAGGAAATATCGAGAAAGGCGCATTAAGGTAATTAACTCCTAACTAAGTACATAATATCAGAATGATTCAACGTATATCTTATGTTCATCTATAAATACATTCTGATTGCTTGCAAATATAACAATCATGTTGTTGATAAGTTTATATATTGTGCTTTTATGTAGCGCATGTTTTAACAATAAAATAAATTTGTAATTCTCTATGTTATAAAACTGTTTAAGTCACAATAGTTACACAATACCAACCCAATTATCTTATTTTGAACGATGTAAAAAAACTGTGCAGATAGGCTTTTTTTTCCAAACTTCATTAATAGCTGCTCTTACTGCTCGCCGAACAGCTTCTCGAATAAGCTCGTCATTTTTTCGTTTAACACGTGGAATACTGTAAACAGTATTTTCCACTACGTCTAAAAGCATATCTTCCAACAATTCCCCTTTTTCATTATTTTCAGGTAAACCGAATGTAGCTAAACCAATCTCACCCAAAAAATCATGTTTGTTATTCATTTGAAAAGAAACAGCAACGTAACCAGCATAACTTAACTTGCGACGCTCACGAATCCCTAATGAATCTTCATCTCCAATCAGATTACCATCTTTATAAATGCGTCCTACAGGAACGTGATCAATAATTTCTATTGGCTCTGGCGCAAGACGTAACATACTACCATTCCTGATATCAAAAACGGTTTTAATACCTGCTTGACGCGCTAAATTTGCTTGAGCAACAAGGTGCATTGCTTCACCATGTATAGGAATAAGTGCTTTTGGTTTTACCCAATCATACATCTGTAAAAGCTCTGAGCGATACGGATGACCAGAAACATGTGTTAGAGCTTCTTCATTTGTAATCGTTTTAATTCCTAAATCTATGAAACGGTTTTGTATTTCAATAATAGATTTTTCATTTCCTGGAATACTCCGTGATGAATAAATAATCGTGTCACCAGAAGAAAGTATAATATTGCCCATTTCATTTCGCGATAATTTTGCTAAAGCGGCACGTGATTCACCTTGACTACCTGTTACGATTAAAACAATCTCTTTTCGTGAAATATAATTATAATCTTCTTCTGTGAGGAATGGCGCTAAATCATCTATATAACCAAGCTCTTGTGCAATCATAATACTTCGTTTAAGAGAACGCCCAATAACAAGAACTTGACGACCTACAGATTCAGCGGCAAGAGCTATGGAACGTATTCGAGAAATATTAGATGAAAAAGTTACAACAGCAACTCTCCCCTCAGCTTTTGACATGATTTCAGAAAGGCTTATTTGAACCTGCTGTTCAGATGGAGATATTTTATCTCGGCATGCATTAGTAGAATCACAAAGCAAAGCCAAAACACCTTTGTTTCCCAAAGCACGAAAACGTTTTTCATCCGTGACATCTCCAAGCGAAGGTGTGTGATCGATTTTCCAATCGCCGGTATGGATTACAGTTCCTAAAGAAGTTGTAATTGCTAAAGATACAGATTCTGGAATAGAATGATTAACAGCTATAGCTTCGATCATGAAGGAACCAACTTGAAAAGAATCTCCAGCTTGAAAAATATTTAATGGCATTTGATAAGATTCAAAATCTGATTGCTTTTTACTCTCTAGTAATCCAGCTGTAAAAGGCGTACAGTAAAGCGGAATTTTCAGCTTTGGCCATAAATCAAGAACAGCACCATAATGATCTTCATGAGCGTGTGTCAAAACAAGACCGCGTATATTATGTTTTTCACTTTCTAGAAAACGAATATCTGGCAAAATAAGATTTACTCCAGGTAAATCAGGACCAGCAAAATTAACACCCATATCAACAAGCAACCATTCACGAAAACTGGGAGAACCAAAGCCATAAGCCGCTAAATTCATCCCTATTTCACCTACTCCGCCAAATGGCAAAAAAGTGAATTCATTTTCATTGGCGGCGACCATAAACCTCTCCTAAATCATTCAGATAATTTGTTGGTGAAATAAAATTTTATAAATTAACAATGATCTGCATTAACAGAAGCAGTAGAACCAAAATGGACATCCCCAGCTGTTATAATTGCTTGCTGATCATTCTTTTGTTTTATAATGCAGTTAAAATCGTTATCGAGACCTTCAAAAATACCTTCACGGATTTTCTTATCATTAATTATTTTGATATGTTGTCCAAGGTATGCAGAATATAAAAGCCATTTTTCACGAATTATATCACACCCTCCTCTCTGTTTCCAAAGAAGGTAATTTTTAGAAAAATATTCTGTCAAAGCTGTAAATAACTGTTTTGTATCAATATGCAAACCGATATTTTTTAAGCTTGAAGTAGGATACGGGGCATTTTCATAATGATGCTTTACATTCATTCCAATACCAATAACCAATGCGTATTGTTGCGGTTTTACTTCAAAAATCTCGAGCAAAATTCCAGAAACTTTAGCTCCTTTTAGCAAAATATCATTTGGCCATTTTAAGCTAATAATACCATTTGTTTTTTCTTTTATAAACTGCTTTACTGCTTCTACCATACTAACTCCAGCAACAAAACCAAGCTGAGCAGCAGTTTGATGAACAATACCATCAATCAATAAAAGACTGGTATAAAGGTTTCCTTTTGGACTATACCACGCTCTACCTCTTCTTGCTTTTCCTTTCGACTGTTCCTGTGCTACAATCCAAAGATAACCAGGATGACCATTATACGCTTTTCGTTGTGCTATCAAATTTGTTGAATCAACAATATCATACGATTCAACAACATATCCTTGTTTTCGCGCAAAGTTTGATAAAATATAAGTCATCTTCACAAAAATAATGCGGATGCTGCTTTTTCCGCTAAATCTGCAAACCAAATTCCGAAGAACATGTAAAATAAAATAAATAATGCAGAAAATCCAAGACAAAATTGAAGCTCATTCGATAAAGTCATAAAATGAATTTTTGCATTATCAAACCACATAATTTTAATGACGCGTAAATAATAAAAAGCCCCAATAACAGATGCAATTACACCAATAATAACAAATGGAATAAGACCAGCATGAACAGCGGCCGAAAATGTATACCATTTTCCAAAAAAACCAGCCATAGGTGGTATACTTGCTAAAGAAAAAAGCTGTATCGTCATAACGACAGTCATGAAAGGATTAGTCTTTATCAATCCTGAAAGATCATAAATATTTTCAACATTTTCATTATTAGATCGCATTCCGAGAATAAAGGCAAATGAACCAAGCGTCATGCCAAGATAAATAGTCATATAAAGAATAACGCTTTTTACTCCAAGCATGTCTCCAGCAGCTAAACCAACAAGTGCATACCCTATATGACTAATAGATGAATAAGCCATAAGACGTTTGATATTAGTTTGCCCGATTGCTGCAAATGCACCAAGTATTATAGATGCAACAGCCATGAACACTAAAATTTGCTGCCACGCAGGTACAGAACCATCAGGAGAATCTAATGGAATGAAAGCTATAACAACAACACGAATCATCAATGCCATGGCTGCAATTTTGGGAGCAGCAGCAAAAAATGCTGTAATAGGGGTTGGCGCTCCTTCATAAACATCAGGCGTCCACATATGAAATGGAACAGCAGAAATTTTAAACCCTAAACCAGCTAAAACAAAAACGATTCCAAAAATAACACCTAGTTTTAAATCTTCACCTCTTAAAGCATTAGCAATTTCGCTAAAACCGATTTGACCTGTAAAGCCATAAAGTAAAGAAATACCATAAAGTAATAATCCTGAAGATAGAGACCCTAAAACAAAATATTTTATCCCTGCTTCAGAAGATTTTACATGATCACGATTTATTGCAGCTAAAACATATAAAGCTAAAGATTGTAATTCTAATCCCATATAAAGTGATAGCATATTGCCTGCTGAAATCATCAGCATCATACCAAGAGTTGCTAAAAGAACTAGCACTGGAAATTCAAATACGTCAAATTTTTGAACATACGTGAAATTAACTGACATGATAAGAGCAAAAAGTGAGGCTATTAGCGTTAAAACTTTCATATAGCGACTGAAAGAATCTATAATAAGCGCATTGGTTTGAAATGAGCCACTTTTGGGAAAAACAACCATAATAATAATGGTTGCAACAAGAAGTGAAATTGCTAAACCAGCTATATTTAAATATGAGCGTGCACGAGAATAAACGCCAACTAAAAGCAATATAACTCCCCCCAATGCTACTAAAATTTCTGGAAAAATTAACACTAATTGAGCTATTATTTCAGTTTGCATAAGGATTTTCTCTTCTAGTGCAGTTTATTAATAAGGAGTTTTACAGAAAGCGCAGTCGTTTTTAAAATGGGTGTTGGGTAAACACCAAAGAATATTGTAAGAATAACCATCGGATAAAGGATCAATTTTTCTCTTGAAGATAGGTCAGTAAGCACTTTTAAACTTTCCTTATCCAAAGATCCAAAAACAACACGCCGATAAAGATACAGTGCATAAGCAGCAGATAAAATAACACCAATCGTAGCAAAAATTGCAATCCATTTACTAACTTGAAATACACCGATCAGAGTTAAAAATTCACCTAAGAACCCTGAACTTCCTGGTAAACCAATATTGGCCATAGTGAAAATTAAAAAAACAACAGCATATTTGGGCATATTATTTACCAAACCACCAAAAGCTGCAATCTCACGTGTATGAAGACGATCATATATAACACCAACACAAAGGAATAAAGCTGCAGAAACAATTCCGTGTGACAACATTTGATAAATAGCGCCTTGAATTCCTTGCTCATTCACAGCAAAAATTCCCATGGTTACGTATCCCATATGAGCGATTGATGAATAAGCAATAAGCTTTTTTATATCACTTTGAACAAGTGCAACTAATGATGTGTAAATAATTGCAATTAGTGACAATATAAAAACAAAAGATGCAAGATAAGCTGATGCTATAGGAAACATTGGTAAAGAAAAACGCAGAAAACCATATCCACCTAATTTAAGCAATGTACCAGCTAAAATAACAGAGCCAGCAGTTGGAGCTTCCACATGAGCATCAGGTAGCCATGTATGAACCGGCCACATTGGCATTTTAACTGCAAAAGAAGCAAAAAATGCCAACCATAACCATATTTGCATATGTAAAGAAAATTGATGGGTCATCAAAGTTGGTATATCAAGGGTTCCAGCTTCCCAATACATAACCATAATAGCAACCAGCATCAGCACGGAACCAAGTAAAGTATATAAAAAAAACTTTATACTTGCATAAACGCGACGTGCTCCACCCCAAACTCCGATAATAATAAACATCGGAATGAGACTACCTTCAAAAAAGACGTAAAATAATATTGCATCAAGGGCGCAAAAAACTCCAATAATCGCAACTTCAAGAAGAAGAAAAGCAATCATATAAATTTTTAATCTATCTTGAATGGTTTCCCAACTTGCTAAAATACAAAAGGGTATAAGAAAAGCTGAAAGCACAACAAACAGAATAGAAATACCATCAACGCCCATATGGTAATAAATACCACTCCCCAACCAATTGAATTTTTCAATCATTTGAAAATTAGGATCTGTATTATCAAATCCTGCCCAAATCACTAAAGAAATGATGAAGACAAATACGCTCGTAAAAAATGCTACATTGCGGATATTACGCTTTGCTGCTTCGCTATCATCTTTTATGAACAAAATCAAAAGTATACCAACTAGCGGCAAAAATGTAACCGTAGAAAGAATAGGCCAATCGGTCATTAGTTTAAACTCCCGATTGTCATCCATGTGATGAGAGCTGCAACACCAATAAGCATTACAAACGCATAGTGATAAAGGTAACCTGTTTGCATCCGGACAACCCTATTTGTAATATCAATAACGCGTGCAGCGATACCGTTTGGACCAAAACCGTCTATAATTTTACCGTCTCCCACTTTCCAAAAAAAGTAACCAATTTTCAAAGTAGGACGAACAAATAAAGCATCATACAATTCATCAAAATACCATTTCTGGTAAAGGAAACGATATATCGCAGGCATCAACTTAGAGATTTTTTTTGGAATAGAAGGAAAAATAACATAAAATAAGTAAGCTAATATAAATCCGATAATCATTACTGTAAATGGAGACCATTTAACCCAATTTGGAACATGATGAACTTCATGAAGAATATGGTTGTGATCTCCTGTAAATAACGCACCCTTCCAAAATACGTCATATAAATTACCAAAAAAGTAAGGTTGAAAAATTATACCAGAAAACAATGCTCCAATAGATAAAATAAACAATGGGATTAACATAATTGGAGCTGATTCATGAACATGATGCATAACATCAGCAGTTGCACGTGGCTTCCCATGGAACGTCATAAATAAAAGTCGCCATGAATAAAAGCTTGTTAATAAAGCAGCAAAAACAAGAAGTCCAAAAGCATACCCTGAAGCAATATTATGAGATACAAATGCAGACTCTATAATTGCATCCTTAGAAAAAAATCCAGCTGTTCCAAAAAACGTTCCTGGGATTCCAACACCTGTTAAAGCAATGGTTCCTATGATCATCATACAATAAGTTATCTTTATATGCTTACGCAACCCTCCCATTTTTCTCATATCTTGCTCATCTGATACTGCATGAATAACAGAACCAGCTCCCAGAAACAGTAGCGCTTTAAAGAAAGCATGTGTAAAAAGATGGAAAACAGCTGCTCCATAAGCTCCAACACCTAATGCAACAAACATGTAACCAAGTTGAGAACAAGTAGAATAAGCAATAACACGTTTAATATCATTTTGTACTAGTCCTACAGTCGCTGCAAAAAAAGCTGTTGTTGCTCCGATTATAATAATAACTGTCAAAGCAACTGAAGAAAGCTCAAAAATTGGAGACATACGCGCAACCATAAATACACCGGCTGTTACCATTGTCGCTGCGTGAATCAGTGCTGACACAGGTGTCGGTCCTTCCATTGCATCAGGAAGCCATGTATGCAAAAGAAATTGTGCTGATTTTCCCATGGCACCAATAAATAATAAAAGACATGTAACGGTAATTGCTGTTTGTCCATCAATTTGCCAACCTGAAAACGTCATATTTTGTAAAAAACTACTATCAGCGGCTTTTTCAAAAATGGAGGAAAAATTAACAGATTGAAACAAAATAAAAGTACTAAAAATACCCAAAAGGAAACCAAAATCTCCAACACGATTAACCACAAAAGCTTTCATCGCAGCTTTATTGGCAGAAGTTTTTTGAAACCAAAAACCAATTAATAAATAAGAGGCAAGCCCAACACCTTCCCATCCAAAAAACATTTGGATTAAATTATTGGCTGTTACCAACATAAGCATCATAAATGTAAACAAAGACAGATAAGCAAAAAAACGAGGTCTTGAAGAATCATGGTGCATATAGCCAATTGAATAAATATGAACCAACGCTGAAACGCTGTTTACAACAACAAGCATAACAGCTGTCAATGTATCAATATGCAATACCCAATTAAAATTTAAAGCATCTATACTAACCCAATTTAATAATGAGATATCAATCACTGGAGCATGACCAACAGCAATATTTAAAAAAGCCACCCATGATAATGCTGCAACAATCAGCATAAAACCAGAAGTTATCAATTCGCTAGCACGAGCTCCTATGGTTTTTCCACCTATAGCAGCAATTAAAAAACCCAACAGCGGAAGAAAGACGATAGTGTAATACATTACGGATTAGCCTTTCATAACATTAACATCTTCAACCGCAATAGAACCACGATTACGGAAGAAAACCACAAGAATTGCTAAACCAATTGCAGCTTCTGCAGCTGCTACCGTTAAAACAAATAAAGCAAATATTTGACCAATCAGATCATGAAGAAATGCTGAAAATGCAACAAAATTAAGATTCACGGAAAGCAATATAAGTTCAATTGACATAAGAATGATAATTACATTTTTTCTGTTTAAAAAAATCCCAGCAATGCCAATTGTAAACATTAAAGCAGACACAGTAAGATAATGAGCAATATCAATGTGCATAGTTTTCCCCTTAAATCCCTTTGCCTGATTTAACTTTTTTAATTTCAATAGCACTCTCTACTGTTCTTGAAACTTGCACGGAAATAGATTGTCGTTTTACACCCGATTTATGATGAAGAGTTAAAACAATAGCACCAATCATTGCAACCAATAAAATTATTCCAGCAAGCTCAAAATAAAAAACATAATCTGTATAAAGAATATCACCTAATGCTTGTGAGTTTGTTCGTTGTACTAAATTTGGCATTGGTTGAATAACATGCGCTTTAAGAACTGAAGGAAAATGACTATTCACAAAAACCGCGATAAGTTCTGCTGCAATAACTGCTCCGATAACAAAACCAATAGGAGCATATCGAAGTGCACCACTTTTTAGTTCAGCAAAATCAACATCAAGCATCATAACTACAAATAAAAACAAAACCGCTACTGCACCAACATAAACGACGAGCAAAAGAAGTCCTAAAAATTCTGCTCCTGCTAATATAAATAAAGCTGCAGCATTAAAAAATGCTAATATTAAAAATAAAACTGAATGCACTGGATTTCGTGCAGTAATGACAATAATTGCACTTAAAAGCATAATGAAAGAAAACAAATAGAAAAATGCCGCCGCTAGATCTGTTAGCACAGCCCTCTCCTTACTTTACAAAATAATTGGTACAATAATTTATACCAGATTAAAATTTATCGGAAAAATTATCCGATTACTCATTTGATACACTTAACGATAAGGCGCATCCATCAATATATTCCGAGCAATTTCTCGTTCCCAACGATCTCCATTCATTAAAAGCTTTTCTTTATCATAATAAAGTTCTTCACGTGTCTCTGTTGCAAACTCAAAATTAGGACCTTCAACAATAGCTTCAACAGGACAAGCTTCTTGACAAAAACCACAATAAATACACTTGACCATATCAATGTCGTAACGAACAGTTCTACGTGTACCATCATTACGCCGTGGACCTGCCTCAATTGTGATTGCTTGTGCAGGACAAATTGCTTCACATAATTTACACGCAATACAGCGCTCTTCACCATTAGGGTAACGACGTAACGCATGTTCACCACGAAAACGCTGAGAGACAAAGCCCTTCTCATATGGGTAATTAATAGTTGGTTTTGGTGAAAAAAATTGACGCATTGCTAGGAAAAAAGCACTTATAAACTCCAACAAAAGGAGTGATTTTGCTGCCCGAATAAAATTTGACACCGTAACCCTCCTTTTAAGCTAAACCTGTGAATTTTAAAAAAGTAGCAGTTATAACAACCATTGCTAATGAAAGAGGAAGAAACACCTTCCAACCAAGTCGCATTAACTGATCATAACGATAACGTGGAACAAAAGCTTTAACCATGGCAAACCAAAAAAACACAAAACAAACTTTTAAAACAAACCAAATAATACCAGGAATCCAATTAAGCCACCAAACATCTAAAATAGGTAACCATCCCCCCAAAAATAAAATAGTTGTTAATGCACACATTAAAACAATAACAACGTATTCACCAAGGAAAAAAAGCATATAAGGAGTTGAAGAATATTCCACCATGTGACCTGCGACAAGTTCAGATTCTGCTTCAACTAAATCAAATGGTGGGCGATTTGTTTCTGCGAGTGCAGAAATAAAAAATATAATAAACATTGGAAAAAGGGCTAACCAATTCCAATCAAGAAAACTGTTAAAAGGAAGACCGAGAATCGTACCAATCCCAGAAGTTTGTTTATGAACAATCGTTGTAAGATCCAATGAGCCGCTTACTAAAATAACAGTTACGAGCACAAATCCAATTGAAACTTCATATGAAATCATCTGCGCAGCTGAACGCAAAGCGCCTAAAAAAGGATATTTTGAATTTGATGCCCAACCTCCCATAATAACGCCATAGACTTCAAGAGAGGAAATAGCTAATATATATAACAAACCAACATTTATTTTTGCAATTTGCCAACCTTCGTTAACTGGAACTACTGCCCAACTTGATAACGCAAGGGTAGCAGAAACAAAAGGGGCTAAAAGAAAGACGCCCTTATTAGCACCAGCAGGAATAATAGGTTCTTTAACAACAAATTTAATTAAATCTGCAAAAGATTGTAACAAACCCCATGGACCAACAACATTTGGACCACGTCGCAATTGTACAGCGGCCCAAATTTTTCTATCTGCATAAAGAAGATACGCAATTAAAATTAAAAGAACAACAAGAAGAAGAAGCGTTTTCCCAATTACAATGAATAATGGCGATAACCAGGTCACAAAGAAATCATGCATAATTACTCCTTCCCTCCCTGCTCTTACTCTACAGTCTGCATAGCACGACTCTTTGCAAGCGATGAACATTCCGCCATAACTGCAGAAGCACGTGCTATTGGATTTGTCAAATAAAAATCTTTAATTATAGAAGTAAATGCTTGTTGTGTTGCTAAAACACACTTTTGTGAACCAAGCGTTTTAAGATCATTAACATCGGAAGGTTCGATATCATCAATGGCGCAAAAATGTGGATAATCGTTAAATAAATTTTGTCGTAATTGAGAAAGTGTATCAAAGGGAAGTTTGTGTCCTAAAATATCTGATAAAGCACGCAAGATAGCCCAGTCCTCTTTTGCTTCACCTGGGGCAAAACCGGCCCGATTTGTCATTTGAACGCGTCCTTCTGTATTTACATAAATCCCTGATTTCTCAGTATAAGCTGATGCAGGCAAAATAACATCAGCAATATGTGCACCATTATCACCATGACTGCCTATATAAATTATAAATGCTTTTTTATCTGATAGGTTTATCTCATCAGCACCAAGTAAAAATAACACTTCACAAGTTTCAACAATATTTTTTACACCAAGCTCAGAAGTAAAGCCAATATCCAATCCACCAACAATTGACGCAGCGTTATGAAGGACAGCAAATCCATTCCATGTTTCACTAAGAGCTCCAACACTATCAGCTAATTTTGCAAGACTTTTTAAAACAGATAAACCTTCTTTACCTGAAACTGCCCCTTCCCCAATAAGAATAAGAGGTCTTTCAGCTTCCTTTAATACATTTAAAAACGCATCCTCTCCACAAATTAATGCATTTAATGCATCAGTCCCAGTGCCAAGATGAGAATATGGATAACGCAAATCAGCTTTTTCTCCAATTAATGCAATGGGGAACTGTCCCATCCGTTTACGCTTTAAAATACGCGCATTTAAAACTGCGGCTTCATAACGCGGGTTAGATCCTACAATAAGCAATGCATCAGCTTGTTCTATACCTGCAATGGTTGGATTGAAAATATAACTTGAACGACCAAATTGAGGAGATAAAACCATTCCCCCTTGGCGACAATCAAACGCTTTTGAACCTAACGAAGTTAATAAGGTTTTTAATGCATACATTTCCTCAACAGATGCAAGATCACCGGCAATCGCTGCAATTTTTTCTGGAATTGTTTTTGAAACCATCATTTTAATTTGAGCAAAAGCTTCTGTCCAACTCACAGGCTGAAGTTTACCATTTTTGCGCACATATGGCTTATCAAGTCGCTGAGTACGTAAACCATCCCAAATAAAACGCGTTTTATCAGAAATCCATTCTTCATTTACATCTTCATTTATACGCGGCATAATTCGCATCACTTCGCGACCGCGACTATCAATACGAATAGCGCTACCAATAGCATCCATTACATCGATTGATTCTGTTTTAACCAATTCCCATGGACGAGCATGAAATGCATAAGGCTTTGAAGTCAAAGCTCCTACCGGACAAAGATCAATAATATTTCCTTGTAATTCAGATGTTATTGCTTTTTCAAGATATGTCGTAATTTCAGCATCTTCGCCACGACCAATTAAACCAAGTTCAGAAATACCTGCAACTTCCGTTGTAAAACGTACACAACGTGTACAATGAATACACCGTGTCATAACAGTCTTTACAAGTGGTCCAATATATTTATCTTCTACAGCACGTTTATTCTCCGTATAACGAGAGCAATTACGACCATAAAGCATTGCTTGATCTTGAAGGTCACATTCCCCACCTTGATCGCATACAGGACAATCTAAAGGATGATTTATAAGAAGAAACTCCATTACACCTTCACGTGCTTTTTTTACCATTGCCGTATTGGTAAAAATTTCAGGGGCTTCACCATTAGGACCTAAACGTAAATCACGAACCCCCATAGCACAAGAAGCTTGAGGTTTAGGAGGTCCTCCTTTAACCTCAACCAAGCACATACGACAATTTCCAGCAACTGATAAAGATTCATGAAAACAAAAACGCGGCACCTCAACACCCGCAGCTTCAGCAGCCTGAAGCAACGTATAATAATCAGGGACTTCAATCTCTTTACCATCAACTTTGATATTTATCATCATTCATCCAGCCTGCGGATAATTTACCTAAATTTTCATTTCGCTATTTAAAAATAAATTTTTATATAACAGCTTTTAAAGCAATATTTTTTCTTTGAACAGCATTTCTCGTATAATTATCGATTCTATTTTCAATTTCTGAACGAAAGTTACGTATCAATCCCTGCACAGGCCATGCGGCTGCATCACCAAGAGCACAAATGGTGTGTCCTTCAACTTGTTTAGAAACCTCAAATAAAAGATCAATCTCACGTTTTTGAGCTCTTCCCTCAACCATACGTCCTAAAAGACGCATCATCCAGCCAGTACCTTCACGACACGGTGTACACTGACCACAGCTTTCATGCTTAAAAAAAACTGCTATACGCCAAATTGCTTTAATAATATCGGTTGATTTATCCATAACAATCATACCACCTGTCCCAAAAGAAGACCCTACATCACACATTCCGTCAAAATCCATGATCGCATCAATCATATCTTCACCACGAACAACCGGACACGAAGCCCCACCTGGAATGACTGCTAAAAGATTGTCCCATCCGCCACGAATACCTCCAGTATGTTTTTCAATTAGTTCACGAAAAGAAACACCAAGAGCTTCTTCAAATGTACAAGGTGCATTAACATGCCCAGAAACCATAAATAACTTAGTTCCAGTATTATTTGCACGCCCTATCGATGAAAACCATGACGCACCTCGGCGCAAAATTGTTGGAACAACTGCAATAGACTCTACATTATTTACTGTTGTCGGACAGCCATAAATTCCCATATTTGCAGGAAATGGCGGTTTAAGTCGTGGCTGCCCTTTTTTACCTTCAAGACTTTCAAGAAGTGCTGTTTCTTCACCACAAATGTAAGCACCAGCACCATGATGGATAATAATATCGCAATCATGCCCATATTTGGTTTTTTTACCAAGCAAACCAGCATCATAACATTCATCAACAGCAGCTTGAAGAGCTTCACGCTCACGAATATACTCGCCACGAATATAAATAAAAGCAACGTTAGCTCCCATAGCAAAAGTAGCAATAACGCATCCTTCAATTAAAGTATGGGGATCATGCCGTAAAATGTCACGATCCTTACATGTTCCAGGCTCTGATTCATCTGCATTTACAACCAAATAATGCGGGCGACCATCACTTTGTTTTGGCATAAAAGACCATTTCATTCCTGTGGAAAAGCCAGCACCACCACGACCACGCAAGCCTGATGCTTTTACTTCATTAATAATCCAATCGCGGCCTTTTTCTATAATTGTTCGAGTACCATCCCAATGTCCACGCAACATCGCAGCTTTTAACGATTTATCTTTCAAACCATAAAGATTGGTGAAAATACGATCTTTATCAGCTAGCATGCCTCCCCTTTTCTCTTTTGCCTGTAACATTTTAGTATTTCCTCAAATGCAACTTTTATAACTTTTTAAAGATGTTTTATTTTTAATCACAAATAAATAGATAAAATAAAAAGCATTTTTATTTTAGAAAATGCTTTTTACATTTCCATTTTTACATTACCTTTTTTCTTGGAAGACTTAAATGTTTTCTTTTTTTCATCACTCTCAATTAAAGAGGTTAAACCGCTAATTGGCTCAGATGAATGCCTACCATTTTGCGGACCAACAGCTATTTCAGCGCCTTTACCAGCTTCAAATGCATCAATAATTTCTTCAAGACGCTCAGCTGTTAAATCTTCATAAGTATCTTTAAAAATCATAACCATGGGAGCATTTACACATGCACCCAGACACTCCACTTCTTCCCATGATAAAGTTCCATTCTGGTTCGTAACAAAAGGCTCACGATTAATTTTTTTCTGACACACTTTAATCAATTCACCTGAACCCTGTAACATACAAGGAGTTGTACCACAAACCTGAATATGTGCTTTTGTTCCGACAGGCTGAAGCTGAAATTGAGTATAAAAAGTTGCAATTTCTAAAACACGAATGTAAGCCATAGAAAGAATTTGAGCCACATGCTCAATTGCTGCTCGCGTTACCCAACCATCCTGTTCTTGAGCGCGCATTAATAGTGGAATAACAGCAGATTGTTCCCGCCCTACAGGATACTTTTTTATGGTGTCTTGTACCCATATCCGATTTTTTTCTGTGAAAGAAAATTCTCTAGGCTGGTAAATATCATCTGCAAGACGACGAACAGACATTAGCGATCAACCTCCCCAAAAACAATATCAATCGAACCCAAAATAGCTGTAGCATCTGCTAGCATATGGCCTCTAGTTAAAAAATCCATAGCTTGAAGATGTGCAAAGCCAGGAGCACGCAATTTAACACGATAAGGTTTATTGCTTCCATCAGAAACTAGATAAACGCCAAATTCACCTTTTGGGGCTTCTACAGCAACATATACTTCACCGGGAGGAGTATGAAAACCCTCTGTATAAAGCTTAAAGTGATGAATGAGTGCTTCCATAGAACTTTTCATTTCCGCACGTTTTGGTGGAACAATTTTGCGATCTAAGCTCGATATAGGACCATTTTTTTCCGTACTAAGCAAACGGTTTACACATTGACGCATAATTTTTGCTGACTGACGCATTTCTTCCATACGAATAAGATAACGATCATAACAATCACTATTCTTACCTACAGGAATATCAAACTCCATTTCGTCATAACATTCATAAGGCTGGCTTTTACGTAAATCCCAAGGCACCCCAGCCCCACGAATCATTACTCCTGAAAAACCGCGTGCCCAAGCTTCATCAATGCTCACCACTCCAATATCCACATTGCGTTGCTTAAAAATTCGATTTGGAGTGATAAGCGCATCAAGTTTATCAAGAGCAACAAGAAACGGATCAATAAAATTACCTATATCTTCAATTAAAGACTCAGGCAAATCTTGATGCACACCACCAGGACGAAAATAATTTGCATGAAGACGCGCACCACATGCACGTTCATAGAAAATCATTAATTTTTCACGTTGCTCAAATCCCCAAAGCGGAGGTGTTAAAGCACCAACATCCATTGCCTGTGTTGTTACATTAAGCAAATGATTAAGGATACGTCCAATCTCAGAAAATAGAACACGTATCAATTGCCCTCGTTTAGGAATTTCAATGCCCAATAATTTTTCAATAGCAAGCACAAAAGCATGCTCCTGATTCATAGGAGCAACATAATCCAAACGATCTAGATAAGGACCAGCCTGAAGATAAGTTTTCGTTTCCATTAATTTTTCGGTGCCGCGATGCAATAATCCAATATGTGGATCTACGCGCTCAACAACTTCGCCATCCAACTCCAAAACCATACGCAAAACTCCATGCGCTGCAGGATGTTGCGGACCAAAATTGATATTAAAGTTTCGAACATTGACCTCAGCCACAATTAATAACCTCTTGCTTTTTTAAAAACGAACTTCATATCAAGCATTAATAAAAATCTTTATTGTATTAAAAACATTCAAATATTTAAAAGTTATCTTTTTAAATACTATATTTATCAGTCCTAATATTACTCTTTGTCATTTATTTTTTCATGTGGAAAAACATGTTGCACTTCTTCCCAAGGAGAAAGAAAATCAAAATTACGCATCTCTTGCCTTAAAACGACAGGCTCATAAATCACTCTCTTTACTTCATTATCATAGCGACACTCAACAAATCCTGTAACAGGAAAATCTTTGCGTAAAGGATGCCCCTCAAACCCATAATCTGTCAAAATCCGTCTTAAATCGGGATGACCAGAAAACAAAATTCCATACATATCGTATGTTTCACGCTCATACCATTCTGCACCAGGATAAACTAAACATGCAGAAGGAACAGGAGTATTTTCATCAGTACGCACTTTAACACGTAACCGTAAATTATGACGCGGAGACAACAAATGATAAGAAACATCAAAACGTTTATCGCGAAAAGGATAATCAACACCACTAATATCTATAATATTAATAAACTGACACTGAGAATCATCACGAACAAACATTAAAACATCTGTTATTGTCTCAAGACGCGATACAACAGTTAATTCACCAAATGCGAAAACAGTTTCTTCAATTGCATCTCTTAATTGATCTTTCAAATAAGCAGCAAGTTCAAAAAATGCTTCACTCATTATGATAAATACTCCCTATCATTATCGTTCTATAGATCCTGTACGGCGAATTTTCTTTTGCAATAACAATATACCATACAACAATGCCTCTGCAGTAGGTGGACATCCAGGAACATAAATATCCACAGGTACAATACGATCACACCCACGTACAACTGAATAAGAATAGTGATAATATCCACCACCATTCGCACATGACCCCATAGAGATCACATAACGCGGTTCAGGCATTTGATCATAGACTTTTCTTAAAGCTGGAGCCATTTTATTTGTTAAAGTTCCAGCAACCACCATCACATCTGATTGACGGGGTGAAGCACGTGGAGCATACCCAAAACGCTCATTATCATAATGAGGCATTGAGCACTGCATCATTTCAACAGCGCAACAAGCTAACCCAAAACTCATCCACATTAAAGATCCAGTACGTGCCCAAGTAATCAAAGCATCCGCCGAGGTAACCAAAAAACCTTTATCTGATAATTCAGCATTAATATCACTGAAAAACTTATCATCAGAACCTACCAATTTCCCAGTATTAGGATCAATAATTCCTTTGGGTTGCGGAGCCGTAATCGCTGAATTATTAGATATTAATCCCATTCCAGAGCTCCTTTTTTCCATTCATATATAAACCCGATAGTTAAAAGTGCCAAAAACATGATCATAGACCAAAAACCAAACATACCTATCGAATTAAAAGAAACTGCCCAGGGAAAAAGAAAAGCGACTTCAAGATCAAAAATAATAAAAAGAATTGAAACCAAATAAAATCTAACATCAAACTTCATGCGAGCATCATCAAACGAATTAAACCCACATTCATAAGCTGATAATTTTTCAGGATCGGGAGAACGATAAGCTACTGCATAAGGCATAATCAACAAAACTCCAGCGATAACGGCTGAAACAATAATGAAAATAAATATCGGTAAATAAGAGCTCAATAAATGAGACATAATCCTCTTCCGCTTTAACAAGATACTTAAATAATCCAATTATCCAACAATTCATAAAAAGCAAATAAATTAGAATAATTGCTTGTTAATTCCGCTCGTACAACTTTTAAGAGCATGCCGCACGGCATTTTCTAATAACATAGGTACCGCAGAGAAAAGAAAGACGCAAGTCCTCATTTGCATAAACCATAAGAAAAAAAATAGGAAACTTAGGCTTCAGTTTAAATTCTTATAAGAAAAGTCTTAAATATTTTTATGGAAAATGTACAATGCAAAATACAAATCTGAAATGGCGCGAGTGACGGGGCTCGAACCCGCGACCTCCGGCGTGACAGGCCAGCACTCTAACCAACTGAGCTACACCCGCGCATCTTTTAAACTAATCTAATAGATCAGCTAGATCAGCATAATTCGTCGTGTTAAGGAGTTCATACATTTATGTCAAGCAAGATTCAACATTTTTTTAAAAAAAATCAAATAAACAACAAAAAAATAATTTTTTCTTTTTCAAGGGGTCTTTGTCCTTGCGTTTTTAAAAAAAATTTCCTAAACAGGACCAACTTAGTTGCAAATCACTGCACCGGGCGATTAGCTCAGCTGGTAGAGCGCCTCGTTTACACCGAGGATGTCGGGAGTTCGAGTCTCTCATCGCCCACCATTTGCTTTTTAATTTCGTATAATTTATTGATTTTACTTTATTAAGATTAAGGTGTGCGATACTTAAATAAAGGTAGAGAATAAGACTTTCAAGCGTTCCTCTGAACAATCGTTTTTTAATGAATTGCTTCCTTTTTTTCATCTTAACTCTTGTTGTGAAAGAGACACTATTGCTTTATCAAATATATCATAAGCTTGATAGTTAAGTAGATTAAAAGAATTTTTTTGAAAATTTTTACAATAAGAATCGGTTTCTTTTAAAACATTGCCGCTGTTTCTTGATCTAAAATATATAATTCAATAATTTGTCTTTTATGCAAACAGGAACAAATCTTTTTCCAATCTTTATGAAAGCATATAAGATGTGGATGACACATCTCATTTTGCCATATCGAAAAGAAATTCAAACTGTTTAAGTGAAGATTACGTAAAATTGTGCCGAATGATGTGAGCGTGTAACCTGAATCTTTTTAAAACGAAAACAAACATTCTTATGTTTCTAGCATGAATGGAAGATGTCGAGTTTTACAAGCTGCTTGTAAAAAAAATCATCAGAATGCCGAAATCGGAGACATAAATAATTTGAAAGACGTCGGTGCATAGACAACTTATTGGCTGATATTAATATTTAGTAAAGAATCAGCCCATGTTTGAGGGTATAGTATCCAACCCTTTAAATCTCCGCAAATTTGATCTGATTCTTTGAGCAGCCACCACAAACTGAAAAGAATTCTGTACATTAAGCATCTAAATAAGCTAAAGTATCAGGGTAGTGTTTAAATATTAGAGGAAGATTGTTAGCATCAATAATCTGTATTTTTGTAAAAAATAAAGCTAAGTTTCCTATACATCCTCTTCCTCAGCTGATTTGACATGGGCAGAAGTAACTGTAAATGTAAGATTATCTTGTGTACATGTATAGTTCACTTCGATATAAAAGCTCCGAATTTTCCTGCACTTCATATTGCTTTACTAATGTAACCAATTTCTGCAAATACTCATCCCCATATCTAGCAATGGCACGTTGCGCCTGAGTTGAGGAACGACTCATTCCAATGAAAGATTCAGAGGGGATTGTCATCGTCCAATTGTGCGTATGTAGAGTAACTTTTTCTGGATTGCCTCCAAAGCCATCGCTCATTTCCTGTAAAAAATCAAAATTACTATAAATAAGTGAGGTTGTGTTGTATCTACCTCCAATACTGACGTTATGAAACTTATTATAGCACCACTACCATTTGCGCCATATCTGGCATGCTGGCACGCTTTCCTATACCGTTTATGAACTATAAATATGTTGTTCTTTCTTCTAACCAGCCAAGTATTTGACACTGCGTTTATAGGATAATCGCCAGCAATCGTCTTTCCATGTTCGGCATAAGCGGCACTATTAAGAATTCCAATAATGTCAGATAATAATGTCAGATAATTTCAAACGACTTATAAACAATGGCTGCATACTATTGAAGAAAATGTAAATCTGGTTCATTCTACATTCTTCAGCACTGATTGATACAAAACTGTCTCTTTCTTTGGTATATTTCACCAAATCAACAGCGGTCTTTAACAGCCAGTTTTTATTTTTTCTAACACTGTGACTGAGACGAACATTAGACGTCGGCAAGCCGATATGTACCGCTTCAAACCCCATAGAGAATCGTAAATTTGATGTCATCCAACATGCCTTAATTCCAGCTAATTATATTGACTTCTTTTTTTTGTATTTTAGCACCTCCCGAAGATCATTCACTTCTTCACCTTTCATTATGGGAATTCCTGCCTATATCCACCGAACCCTAGCGTTTATTAATGTGTGAAAAATCTTAACCTTGGGTTCATAAGAAAACACGTTTCCTGGTATTTATTTACCATTGTGCAGAATCGTATCTTCGAGAATAATTTGTCTATTTATTTATGTTTTTTTCTTATTGTTGATATCGATTAACAGGACGTTTGAGTCTTAATTTCCTCTTAGGATGCAGATTATAATAACTCTTAGGTTGATTGATTTGTAAATACCTTTAAATCTACATACGTTATGGTATCAGCCTCTTTCTCATCTTTTAAGGTAAAGAGAAAATAGAATACTTCAAAAAGCGATTTATTTTTATAAATAATCCTTAAAATAAAACAGATACCTGTTTTCAAAACGGATGAAGTAATAGATAACTTTGTTGATGCTTCTAATATTACTGATCATGATTTAGCCTGTTCATTTCAAACTTTTTACTTAGAAAAGATTAGAAAAATTTACACGCCTCAAGCCAAAAAAGAAGTGTTACCTATTTTTCTTTTTTAAACATGGAGCAGAAGAACGCAGTAAACATGAACACTCACATGTTGCATACAAAAAGTAACTTTTTAAATATTTTCAGTTTCTCTCACTTCCAATTTTGGAAGATTGCGAACAATTTTCATTGTTTCTAAGCTTACAGTAATAACCCGTTGAAACAATTCTAAGGGATAGGCTGGATTGCCAACCGTTTCAACAGCATAGCGATTAGCATCACTGACAAGACCACTCGCTTTATTAGTTTTGATAACTTGACGCTCCATAACCCATTCGAGAGCAGGCTTGCCATTTACTATATAATCATAAGCTTCAAGAGGAATATTTTGCATAGTGATATGCGCATTATAAATCACTGTACTTTTGTCAAGTGCACCGCGTTTACCAGCAAATTTCATTGTTTCAACACGATAAAAATTCACTTCATCAGGAATAATCCAAGTGCTTGGATCACCCTGTTTATATGTAACGGGATATGGCTCAACTTCTTCATAATTCATATGCAAATAGCCAAGCCTTCTACCAGCTGTAACAAATGTCCAAAAGTCTTCTACCTTTTTAACAGTCGGAATACGTGGCAATTGTTTGGATAGATTATGCGCATAACGCACACGATAATCCTTAGAATGCAAAATTCCATAAACATAGAAAAAAAGATCATCCTTTGTAATTATTTCACCCGGATAAGCCGCCTTAAAATATGCCAACCCTTCATCCGTAAGTGCATCACGCCTTTGTAGTCCAGCTGTTTTGCTTTCTTTTGCAAAATTTGCAAACAAATGAACTTGGCCTCCCTCTTCATTGTCTAAGGACTCAACATTTTCATAAATATATCGAGGAAAACATTGACCATTTTCCATTCCAGCAAAATCAGGTAAATCTTTAGTCATAAGAACAGAAAAACCACTTCTTGCTCCTTTACCTGCAATTTGGATTACCCTGTTTTCAACCACTTTTTCTAAAGGGAATATCCGCGGCATTTGATACGTGTTTTCAGTAAAAATGCGATCATAATAGAGCCACTGTCGGGTAAAAGGACGATAAAAACTCTGAACAAGGCATGTATCTTTAAATTTAAAAACCTTGCCTCTGGCTACTTGTTTTTTGAGAGCATAACTCCAACTGATTTTTTTGGCATCTGTATTGACAAAATCGTTCACAGCATTCGTACGTACTTTGCTGTCAGAGTGTAGATGCGCAGCGTTAAAACGTTCTACTTCACCGTTATAAAAAGTGATCATATTGCTCATATTCGTAGCTAAAGCATCGCGACTGAAATTATATGCCCAAGCATCACGACTAGTTACAAGAGCACAAGAAAAACTTTTAAAAAGCTTTTTATCATTGCTCTTCTTATCACCTAACGCTAAAAATTTTTCAAAGTCACTGTTGCGCTGATCCAGCCAATCGCCATGCTCATCTGGCTTAATCAACCGCCAACCGTGTTCACACTTAATACCACCAACACTACCTAATCGTTTCAGTTCACACAGTTTCTCTTTTTTTGTAAGATTATCACCAATATCATAATAATAAATTTTGCAATCTTTCGAGATATTTGGATTTTTAATAAACAGTGTCACAGCAATACCTGTCATGCTCCCATTTCCAAATACGTTGTCTCCTTCTTGAGCTTCCCCTTTACTCATCATATTTTTGCGAATATCACCTCGCAAATTGAGAACATAAATGCTCGAAAATTCTTCGTTCAATTTTTTTCTGAGGCCATCCATTGCTAATTTTTTTGCATAACCAGAACCTGTAACAAAACCGATAACACCACAGTCTTTTATGCGATCACTTGCCCATCGAATTGCACGAATGTAACTGTCATAAAGGACTTGTACAGAAGTTGCTTTGGATAATGCAGCATAGGTTTCACGGATGCGACGATCTAATTTAGGATAGCTAATATTTTGTGCATTGTCATTTTCGCTTTTTTGCCGAGTCGAATAAGGGGGGTTGCCAATAATAACACGAACATCCAGTTCCTTCTGACGTGACCGACGTGTACTATTATCCATCATCAAATCACTCATCAGGTCTTTTTCCTGCTCATAAAGCTGGAAAGTATCAGTCAGACAAATTCCCTTAAACGGGACATAATCGCCCCCCATGAGACTATAATACGTCGTCTCAATATTAATGGCTGCGATATAATATGCTAAAAGCACAATTTCATTGGCATGAATTTCATGACAAAATTTGTGCTTCATTTCTTCTGGTTTTATCAAACCCGACTGTAAAAGCCGCGTGATAAAAGTCCCCGTTCCCGTAAAGGGATCCATAATGTGAACACCAGATGAGCCAAGCGTTTGCCCAAATTCATCCTGTAATATCTCATTCACTGAGTGGATAATAAAATCCACAATCTCAACGGGCGTGTAAACAATCCCTAGTTTTTCTACAGTACGTGGAAAAGCGTAACGGAAAAATTTATCATAAAGCTCTACAATCAAGTTCTGCTTGGCTTGTGGATCCGTAATTCCACTTGCTCGCAATTTTACACTTGCATAAAAACTCTCAAGATCTTTGGATTCCTTATTAAGATTTGCCCCATCAAGCACATCGAGTATACGCTGCATAGCACGCGATACAGGGTTCTCACGCGTAAACTTATACTCTTCAAACAACACCTGAAACACAGGACGCGTGATGATATGCTGTGCCAACATCTCAATCGCATCAGCCTCTGTAATAGTATAGTTTAAGTCATCACGCAGTTCTGCTATAAATTTATCAAAGGCTTGACGAACCTTAGTGTCTGGTTCTGCTAAAATTCCTGTTAAACGCGTAATATGATTTTTGGCAATTTCAGCAATATTGCTCGCCCAATCTTCCCAATAATCACGCGTACCACACTTTTTGACGATCTTTGCCATGATAGCACGAGAAAGTTCGTTTACAGAAAAAGAAAGCTCCCCTTGTACCATATCTGTAATAACATGGTCATACTCCGGTGTTCCAATTCCCGACCGTTCAGGTTGTGATCGAACAGGAAGGTTTTCTACAACCGCAGTAACAGCCTGTAACTCAGTGCTTTGAGTAACACCAATAATCTCAATCATGCTGCTTACATCTTGCCCTAAGGATGCCTTATTAATCGTAGAATTAAAACGATCATCATGAGCACGCAAAGCATTCAAAATTTGCCAGACAACCCTATACTTCTCATTATTGTTTAATGTCTGTTCCACCGGAATATCAGAAGAAATACCAATTGGCAAAATGACATACCCCATCTTTTTGCCTTCAAAGCGACGCATCACGCGCCCGACTGCTTGAACAACATCAATCTGACTTTTGCGTGGGTTAAAGAAAATGATCGCATCAAGAGCTGGAACATCTACTCCCTCAGATAAACAACGGGCATTGGTTAAAATACGACAAACATTATTATCAATATCGGCTTTTAGCCAATCAAGTAATGCACCACGATCCTTCACATTGAAAGTGCCATCAACATGTTTAACCTCACATTCTAAACATGAGCCTTTTTCAGTTTCCTCTTTATTGGTATAATCAAGATATTCTTTGATAACCGCAGAAAACTCATCACGAACCAGTTTAGAACTACGAATATCTTTACAAAATGCTAAAACACGATGCATAGGATATAGATCAGTCCCAACATCAGCTTTTACGTCTTGTTTTGTGAGCGCCTTATAACACCCGACAATCTTTGTTGCATCATCAAGAACAAGCTCAGAATCAATATCACTAAGACGATTCTGAACAGCTGAACTCACAAGTTTCTCGTCCATTGCTAGTACAATAACTTTGTAATCAGTTAAAAGACCATTTTGTACTGCCCATGAAAAACCACGATAAAAAAGCGTTTTGCCAAAGAGCTTTTCATCATCCATCGACGCAAGAACCACATTTGTTTCATTCGCACGGCTTTTCGCGTTATCACCAAAAATGCGTGGCGTTGCTGTCATATAAAGGCGCTTCTTGGCACAAATAACATCATTAGAATGCACCTTAACAAAATTGGATTCATCCTCTCCCGTCAACGTTGCACCTGTTGTACGATGGGCTTCATCACAAATGATAAGATCAAATGTTGGAAAACCATAGTATTTCTGAGCATCAGCAATCACCTGAATGGATTGATAAGTTGCAAACACAACGGTCATCTCATCTGCGACACCACCCTTCACACGTTCTGAGAGTTTAGCTGCATCAGTTGTTGCTGGAAAAGCAAGATCAAATATATCAATTTCGGCAATATCATGAGTATTTTTACGACGCTTTCCAACCTGTGTATCTGAACATACCGCAAAGGACCGTAATCTGATTTCTGCATCCGTTGTCCATTCACGCACAGTCTGTGACATTAAAGCCAAGGATGGCACAAGAAACAAGACAAACTTCCCTTTACCCGCTAAATCTTCAGCAATCTTAAGACTGGTAAATGTCTTACCGGTACCACAAGCCATAATGAGCTTGCCGCGATCTGCTTCAGCAAGTCCAGCCCGCACACAATGCAATGCCTCCAATTGATGCGGACGAAGTTTCTTTTTATCATCCAATATAATTTTGCCTTTAGCAGCAAAAATTTTCCAATGAATCGGGCTTTTTTGCATATCAGAAAGACTAATTCGTATAACAGGAATAGCCTGCCCTCTTATCATTGCTTCAGCATTTTCACTCCAAGCATTTACAGTACTGTCTATAACCACACGTCGCTTGAACGGAGCCTTACCTGATGATGCAATAAAACTATCAATGTCCTCTTTCCTAATCCGATACGCTGCATCATAAAATTTACATTGGATTGCTGCAAAACCATCTTCATCACGAATCTTTGCCACAAGATCGATACCGGTATCACGACCATCCCAACCATTTTCATGAGCCCAATCTTTAAAAGTTTGAACCTTTTCATACTGTTTTAATTGGAGAGGATCATGTGTCAGATACGCAAGAGAAAAACGCTCAAAATATGTACCCTTCTCTCGTTCGGTACGCGCTTCATCACGATATGTCCGTAAAAGTGATTGTAGCGTCATATTTCATCCTATCAAAAACACCTTCAACTATCGAGTCTAAATAAACTCGTCAATGTTTATTATTCTGTCAACAAGATTAAAAGTTACTTTATTTACTGAACCTACTGATTATCGGGAATAGAATATAACTCTAAGCAGGATAATCAAAACAACTTATTAAATGAAGGAATCATGACGCAAACTGAACTTATATACGCCAGATTTTAAAGCTTGTACATCCGGCACAATGAAGTGTTCTTGAAAAGGGGCACTTCGTTATTTGTAATATTTTCAAGCTCTATAATAAATAACAACACTATCCTGAAGGCTTGGAGGCACCCCACCAATGTCATTAATACAAACATCCAGCTCTTTTCTTGGAATTGTCGTGAGTGTTCTGCCGCCCGCTTCCGATTCTGAATGCTTGATACTGTAAATTGCTGTAATATCAAAAGACTGCCCTGTCTCTTTTCGCGTGTAGACAACAGGCTGCCCAAAGGTGTTGCGTACATCTTTCACCATTTGCTTGAGCAACCCGTGCCATAACATTATTTCGCTCCTATAACGCCTTTAAAGAGCATTTCAGGACGCGTGCAAATATAAAGCGGATAGCTGTACACTTCAGGCTTGACCCACGCATTACGGTCGTGATCGACTATCAGCATGGTATAAAGAGGCTTTCCAATTGTATTGGCAAAATCTAAAGATTCCCCTGGAGCAAAGGTTTTCTGGAACACACCGGGTGCATCAACAGGGAAGAATTGGCATTCATCAGGCTTAATTCCTATTGCACGTTTTGTCCCAGCTTTAGCCTTAACGCTATAGTTATGAATGCTTCGGTAATTAATAAAAGTCACCCCAGCAAAGTCAAAACTGCCAAAGCTCCCCGCCCCAATAGCACTTGGTGTTGTAACACCCCCTGCACTATTTAACGTCTGCGCTAAGGCGGTATTTAAATAGGTTTCACGAATTGTTTTATGATTTTTTAATTTAGAAAAGAATTCATTTCCACAAAGACCAATAATCCGTGAACGATCCGTAAAGGCACCCTTTGATGCCCCAATCATTTTCGTAACAACTTGATCGACAATATCCGCAACATCTGTTGTCTCATTGTTTAGTTTAAAATCGAGTGGCTCTGGCGGCTTGATTTCCCATTCCTTATACCAATCAACAATCACCGATCCATCAGCATCAAGAACAACACCTTGAATAGCACCAAGCTGCATATTCTCCCATGTCAGTTCAATTTCAGAAATCAGCTTCTTTTATTTGCGAGCGATATATTTCATCGCTGTTTCAAGACAATCTTCTCCTTTAACTTTTACCCAGTTCTGGAACTCATCTGCTCTAATAATGTCACTTTTATAACAATACGAGCTTTCATAAATACGGGAGTGAGAGTTGCAATCATTTTTGTTATTTTCAAATACAGGTATCCTATGTGAGCGCGCTTGAATCTGCAACACATTGTTATGTTTTTTATATTGATAAATCTATCGCTGGTTTCAACCTCCTCAAAAAGATCAAAAGAACCAATCAAACCTGGCTGAAATTCATAATTTTCAATCGCTTTCATCATTGTGGTTGTTGAAAAAGCATCATGTTTAAAAAAGTTCATATCCATACGTGCCTTCTCTCATCGTAACATAATTTTACTTTTTGCTTCTAAAGATTGAATGGTTGACATCTTCTGCTTATCTATGACGGTACTCAGTCATATCAATTTAGATACTCTCACAGTGCATAAACGTATTGTAATCACTGTACGCCGATTTGTCTTTATCATATCAACATTGGTAAAAAGTACCTGCTGGTATCTGGCTATAATTTTATAATCTGGAAAATTATAAATAATATGTATTTTCCCCTTTAGTGCTTGCCATTCCTGTAAAGCAGCCTATATCTCAATCTCTGTTTCTGATATGCAAGATGTTTTTTTATCTAACATGCGTACATTATAGTATTAAAAATCAACGTTGTCATGAATGTTTTGATAAAAAATCAAATTATTTCATTATATTAAACAATTTATTTTAAGCTTTAAATTAATTTTTTATCACCAAATGATGAAGTATAAGACAATACTTTTCAAAACGTACACTTTTCGAGGTAGATGCTGTCAAACTCGCATGACGCGTCTTCTTTAAACTCATACCGCTTTTAATAGTTTTCGCTGTATTAAAGAAAACGCTTAAACCCTTTGCTTGCTTTACAAAATTGTTAAGGCGCATGTGCACACTTTCTCTCTTGTTTACGCACGGCTTGAATGCTTTTGTAATTATCTTCTTCGGCGCAGTATTGTCATTCAACACATTGTCTCAATAATTTTGCCTTCTATATTAATAGAAATGGATTTTTAGAAAAGGTAAAAATGCTATAAAAATCCTTATTCTCTTTAGTATCTTAAAAAATAGTCTGCAAAGTTTTTTGAGCTATTATATTTTATTGTTTACGAAAAGGTATTGTTTTGTTCCTAGGTCAGATTTGAGAAAGATGATATCTAGATTATTCCCACTTCAAATCGCTTATCTTCTCAGTATATATATATCAAAATAAAGAAACATTAATAAATAAGCGAAATTTATCAAAATTCGCTCTATTTGTTACACTTTAATAATGATCATAATAACCGTTATGGAATCAAGAAGTGAAATCATCCGATACATTAAAAATTTAAAAAATAAAACGTGTTATTAGCAATTTAAGCTAAAGAGGGAAAGGATCAATAACAAACTTTTATTCAAAGAAAAAATGGGCTTTTGAGAAGAACTGAAATTTAAAATTAAAGTTCATAATACATTAGTTATACAGGAGATTTATATAAAATTACTATATTAATGCACGTTACAAACCTTGAAGACGAGTAGTTAAAATAAACCACCTATATATCCAATAGGGATCATCGTTTAAGTTTATCAAAATGTTTTAGGAAAAGCACATGATCAATATTAATTCGAAAACCCTTCAGACACTAATAAATTTTTTTTTCAAAAAATACAAAAACAGTTCCAAAACTTATTCAGCGATTGCAATTCTCTGTATTTAAATAAGTTTAGCAAAAGTAGCAACGCTAACAGCTAATTATAAAATAATAAACTGTTAATGCTGTTATTCAATAACACAAACTAAACCATTTTCTAAGGAGCAAGATTCATAAAGTAACTATTATATTAACGAATTGAATAGTTTACTAAAAACCTTGGAATTTCAATTGTCTCTGTACAACTGAATTATTTTTACAAAATTAATAACGTAAATTAAAAAAGTTTAAACTTTATAATAATTTTTATGTTTATTTTCATTTTTTTAATTTTTTAGCTTTAAAAGAGATGTTTGATTAACAAAAATAATCAGAAAATGAGAATTTACTTTAAATTTAAACTCAAGCAATGTTACTAAAAGCGTTTAAAACATATATAAGTAATTGACCTTTTATGAAAAATTTGTAAAAGGAAGCATATCTCATTTGGAGGGGTGGCCGAGCGGTTTAAGGCACCGGTCTTGAAAACCGGCGTGCAGGAGACTGTACCGTGGGTTCGAATCCCACCCCCTCCGCCACTGGATTTTTATATGCATTGTAGCTTGCCTGTAGCTTGCCATCTCGTTTTGCACCAATTGATTTTTTTTCAAAGGGTTTTCAAGGGGGCTTTAAAGGGACTTTGAAGGGTCTTTAAAGAGTGTTTTTTCTTCTGTTAAAAATCGCAATTTGCGATGATTAGTTCTTTGGCGATAGCATTATTTGAACTGCCACATGAATAAGATGTAGTGGCCTCTTATAAAGGGCTGATAATGGCGTTGTAACACACGGAAAAAATTCACCACATCGGCCTGAGCGATCATTGATGATTTCCACAGCTGGTATCAATTTTCTCCTAAAGAAAATCCCACCCATTCCAATAAAAGGTTCGGCATAAACGTTATGCGGAATCTCTTCAATGATTTTGACAAGGGTTTTGGCTAACCTTCTTTTGCCACCAATATAAGCAGCTGCTGGTGTGACAGGAGCAACAGATTTTAATGTTTCAGAATAAATTATGTCCATACTTTCTTAACTTCTTCCATCCATAATAGCCGCTTTCTTATTGCATTAAGTAATAAGAAGTAGCTGCGATGTTATGTTTCTTGGCATAGGACGGGTTTGTCGCTAAACTATCCCTGTTGGCTGGAGAAACCAGCCCAGCCTCTATTGCTTGCTATTTTCCCTTTCCTTTTCTGGTGCTTCTAAGATAATTTCTGTGGTATAGCCGCTGGCTTTTTCATAGCGATGAGTCACCATAGAGGCTTTCCATTGTCCGTTCATTTCCTCACGAAACCCACGAAGCAAAAGAGGTTGATTGGCCATGATTTCTGGTTGACCCTCTAACAGTAACGAACCACTTCCCACAGCACGACAAAGCCTCTCTCCTTCTGAGGCTGCTGCTAGAGCCTCTTCCTTACAGCTATAACAACCGCGCAAACGCCGCGTGGGACCTTTGTAACTTGTCTGATGTTGGATCTGTAACTGTTGCCCTTTGGTTCGATCAAAATAACTAGCTTCAACCACACCATATTGTGTCCGTGGCTCTATCCTAAACTCCCAGTGAGAACAGTGATGCTTATGGATTTCGAACGACTTACAAGCCACTCCTAGCAACAACAATATCCTCATTCTTGAAAGCAAGGAAAGAATGGCAAATAAATTCAAGAGAAGCGCCTGAACAAAAGTTTCTTTCTTATTTTTTCTTCCAAAAGCGAAAGAAGCCCCTCTGAGAAGCTTTAGAATGGGTCGGTAAACTCTTTTCTACCTGTTCAAGCAAAGCATAACTGAGTTGTTTAGATTCTGCCACGGCTTTGGCTATCACCATTGCGCGTTCAAGATGTATCTGTATTCTTCTTTCATTCTAAACGACCTGGATAACGGCAAATATTATATTTATGAATTTCCATCCCCTTCTTGAACTCCTTCTTCTTCTCGCTCAACCACTTTGTATTCAATTCTTCCAGTTCGTTATCAAATTCCTCCGTAGTTCCTGTAAAACCATCCTCCAGTTCTTTGAGTTTTTTCTGATAGTCAGGAAAGGCATGTTTATTTTCGCTAATAAATTTCCAAAAACTTTCCCCTGTAGGTACTGCAGTACCAGTTTTATACGCCTCTCCCAAAATCTTTCGGTTTTTACCTAGCTTACCTTTGCCCGTTTTTATTTCAGTAATTCCGATTTTATCATCATCAATATAGAAAATATCAGGGCGTGAACTGAGCTCAGACTTACCTTTCCCATTTTTTCTAATCTTACCACTCTCATGCTTAGTCTTAAATATTGGCATATCCTCTCTCCTCTCAGATTACACGCATTGCTGTTACATCTTTGGTTTTCATGAATTTCTCCCAAAAAAATCTTTTCGTGTTGCAAACCGCTCCTACCAACAGTATCAACTTCACTCTTGACAGCGAAAAAAGAATGGCAAATAAATTCAAGAGAAGCGCCTGAACAAAAGTTTCTTTCTTATTTTTTCTTCCAAAAGCGAAAGAAGCCTCTCTGAGAAGCTTTAGAATGGGTCGGTAAGCTCTTTTCTACCTGTTCAAGCAAAGCATAACTGAGTTGCTTAGATTCTGCCACGGCTTTGGCTATAACTATTGCACGTTCAAGATGTATCTGTTGAATGCTCTCATCAAAACCCAAACGATCCTTTGCGGAAAAGCTCTTGTGATAAAACTGCAAAGTCTCAACATCCCCTAATAAAGCCAAAGCACCAATATGCAGCAAAGCATAATGCGCATCATTCGCCTTACCAGTTGCGCTTTTTTTCCTTTGCCAGGGAGGTGTGCCATAATCAGAACGAAGATCTTCAGCAAGATCAATCTCGCTTACAGCCCATTCTAAAGTGCTATGAAGAACCTCCTTTAAGTAATCCGCACTCACCTCTGGATCGAAGATTTCCAGCCCATTCGCTTCAAAATTAAGCTCTAAATCCGGTAGCTCTTGCGTAAAGCTTGGATCAATCATCTTGCACGCAGTAGTCAAAATACGAGTAACTATCAAAAGACCTCTATCAAATTGCGGACAATCTTCAATGATTTCGTCGTTATACAGCAATTCTACTTCACGATCCGCCAATTGATAAATGGCCGAATGATCGCCTTCGTCATCGAGTGTTTCAACCGACCAACCTAAACTTTGAAAAAGTGCTTTTGCACTCTCCATCGTCAAGGTTTCTTCTGCATCATTCGCCTCATCTGCCCCTTCTTCATCTTCATCAGCAGACGCTTCATCAGCAGATACTCCATCAACAGGCGCTGTCTTCTGATCCAAACTCAAAAGTGGTGTATTTTTAGGAAAGTCAGAGCGATAATACCGAGTGAAATAAAAAAATTGATTAATAAGACTTTGTGTAATTCCTTCTGCAAAACCTAACCTGTTTCCCGCACTAAAGCTGTCCATATAAAATTTAAGCTTTTCAACATCCCCAATCAAAACAAGTGCAATAAGGTGATGCACGGCAAGTTCATAGTCACTGTTGGTCGGTAAAGCAGCATAATCATAGATGATTTGATTGACATTTTGCTGATTAGCCCAACGAAGAATATCCGTACAGATCTGGTTCAGTTTACCTGCTTCGATTTCGCTATAGGATAATTTATACACATCATCTGCCTCTTTGAGTGGCGTATATTGAGGCATGTCAAGAAAGATCTCTCGATGCGCAGTGGAAAAACCAAGTGTGGAAAACGAAGCCTTGAATACAATAAGAGGGGTTTCTCCTTCTGTGTTAAGACTGTAGACGATATTGATGAGACGGTCTTTTTCTAGAAAATAAGCATTACGCTCATAGTTCTTGTCCCGATAGATTGTCCAACCTATTGCCTTCAATTGCTCATCAATTTTATCAAAAACGGCTAAAGCCTGCGCTCCAAGAGAAGCATCTTTTGCTTTTCTCTCATTGAGCATTTTCAAGTGATCTTCCGCAAATTCAACCGCACGGTTAACATAAGTTTCTGCGTCATCGTCGTCTAAATGTTCAGCAATCGTACCCGCGGCAATGAAGTTTTGATAAGACTTCAAAACATCGATTTTACCCATCAACGCTAAACAGGCTAAATGCCAAACGATGTATTGGTAGAATTTATATTTCTGGATAAGCGTTTTGCTTTCTATTGTTGCATCTAAATCTTGAGCATGTGCCCATTGTATCACTCGGTCAGAAATCTTGCTAACTTCATGCTCATTCAATGTCTTGACACAAACATCAATCCCTTTTTTAAAAATCCCAAGATAATTTCTTCCAATGACGTTAAAAGAATCATACGTAGCCTCAGCTGATATAGGGCTATATTTCCTCCCATAGTAAATATAATTACAAGCTGTGGAGATCTCCTCAGTGGAAATCTCTGCTTCAATATGGACATTGTACTTATCAAGGAGATGCACAAAGCCAAATTTTAACAGAACAAAACGATCGGGCAAAGACAGCCACATGCCTCCATACTCATTAACAACAAACCAGCCTTGGATTTTGAGAACACGCTTGACTGCTGTGGGGCTCATCAAGCGGTTTTTTGGCTTTTTCCCCGCCAAAACATCTTCTAATTCACCATTTTTATAAGCCTGTGCAAAAAGAAGGAGGCGTTTCTTCTGAGTTATCTTTTCATAATCAGAAAATTCTGGAATAAGGATTTTAGGTGTGGCGGGATCATTTTTTAAAGTTTCTATATCACCCAATAAAGCTGTTGCAACAAAAGAACGAGCAGCTTTTTCGCGTAATATTTGTTCGATATCCTGTGCTTGTGCCCACGCAAGCACCCTATTTAATGCCGCTTCAACATCGCTTTCAGAAAGTGGGGCTGGCATCACGAACTCCTCCTTGGTAGAAATGAGCGTATCTTCATACGGATCCCGTTTTTCACCCATATAATATTCCCAAGCAAGACAATAGGGAGCAGTGGTGAGCTTAACCATCCATAGCGCCAAGTTCCCCTCGTTCTCTCCATAACTTTTGACCTTATAGCTCATGCTCACAATACGATCAGGAAAATGATACCGCGCATAGGTATCATTTGCATCATCACGATAAGTCTTCCAACCATGCTTTTTTAAAATTGCTGTTACATCTTTGGTTCTCATGAATCCCCCCCAAAAAAAAATTGTTATTCTCTATAAACTGCAATGTTCTGCCGATAGCTATATCTCGCTCCTGAAATGAGGGAAAATAGCAGCTTAAGGTTGTACTTCAAAAATAAAGCAGACATAAAAAGAGAGCTATTCTGTGTGTGCCTTAATTCTTTTACACAAAAATTCATAAAAATTACTGGCGTAATAATAGCAATCACCAAATCCTGACTCAAAATAAAGTGGGCATTCATCACCCTTAAATTGAGAATAATCAAAATAAATTGTTTCACCTAAATCAGTTCTACTAACAACGAGCTGTTGCGGTTTTGCTAAACCAAGTCTTATATCATTAAAGTACTGGTAAACGATATCACCAACGAGAATAATAGAAAGACTCCCCAAATCTATATCATAAAGGCTTAATATTTCCTCATTACCAATTTTTCCTCCTTTATAATTTTTTAAAAAATCCTTATAGGAAGATGTAAACTGCAAACCAAGAATTTCTTCAGCCCTCTTAACTCGTGCACCATCAACTGCTTTGTTGTCAATCCAAAAATTGATAACGTTGCTATATTTATCAACTAATTGTATAACATCGGATAAAGTATAAGTTGTCATAATGACTCCCAAAATTGTTATCCTCATTGCAAGCTGTTCTTGCCAATAGCGACACTTCATTCTTGAAAGAAAAGGCAAATAGTAATTTAAGATTGCACTTCAAAAATAAAGCAGACATAAAAAGAAAGCTATTCTGCGTGTGCCTTAATTCTTTTACACAAAAATTCACAAAAATTACTAGCATAATACTCTGAATCTCCAGATGGAAACCTGATATAAAGTGGACACTCACCATCCTTAAATTGAGAGTAATCAAAATAAAATGTTTCACTTAAAGCAGTTTTACTAACAACAAGCTGTTGTGGTTTTGCTACACCATTCTCTATATCCTTAAAGTTTCGGTAAACAATATCACCAACAGGATAATACGTAAAATCTCTATCATAAAGGCTTAATATTTCCTCACCACTAATGTCTCCTCCTTTATAATTTTTTAAAAAATCCTTGTAGGAAGATGTGAACTGCAAACCAAGAGCCTTTTCAGCTGTTTCAATTACTACATCATCAACCGCATCATCAGCAGTACCGAAATTAATAATATCACTATATTTATAGCCTAATCGCACAACATCATATAGAGTATAAATTTTCATAAATTACCATCCTAAAATTGCTATTCGCTATAAACTGCAACGTTCTGCCGATAGCAATTCTTGCATTCCTGAAAACGATAAAAATAGCAACTTCAAATTACACTCTAAAATAAAACAAACATAAAAAAAGCTATCCTAAGTTTTCTTTAATTCTTTTACACAAAAATTCATAAAAATTACTTGCATAATAACAGGGATCTCCAGAGTATCCTATTCTAAAATAAAGTGGGCATTCACTATCCTTAAATTGAGCATAATCAAAGTAAAATACCTCCGCAAAATCAGTTGTACTAACAACGAGCTGCTGTGGTTTTGCTAAGCCACTTTTTACATTATTAAAATGCCGGTAAACAATATCGCCTCCAGGCTTATACTTAAAATCTACATTATAAAGGCTCAATATTTCCTCACCATCAATGTCTCCTCCTACATAATTTTTTAAAAAATCCTTGTAAGAAGATGTGAATTGAAAACCAAGAGCTTTTTCAGCTTTTTCAATTACTATATCATCAACCGCTTTATCTGCAGTCCCGAAATTGATAACATCACTATATTCATCAACTAATTGTACAACATCGGATAAAGTATAAATTTTCATAGATCACTCTCCATCGGCAGCTTTTTCGCGTAATATTTGCTCAATATCCTGTGCTTGTGCCCATGCAAGCACCCTATTTAATGCCGCTTCAACATCGCTTTCAGAAAGATCTGGGGCTGTAATCCCGAACTCCTCCTTGGCAGAAATGAGCTTATCTTCATACGGATCCTGCTTTTCACCCATATAATATTCCCAAGCAAGACAATAGGGAGCAGTGGTGAGCTCAACCATCCATAACTCCAAGCTTCCCTCGCCCCCTCCATAACTTCTGACCTTATAGCCCATACTCACAATACGATCAGGAAAATGATACCGCGCATAGCTATCATTTGCGTCATCACGATAAGTCTCCCAACCATGCTTTTTTAAAATTGCTGTGACATCTTTGGTTTTCACGAAGTTCCCCCAAAAAAAATCATTTCCTGTTACAAACCGCTCCCACCAACAGTAATATCCTCACTCTTGAAAGCAAGGAAAGAATGGCAAATAAATTCAAGAGAAGCGCCTGAACAAAAGTTTCTTGCTTATTTTTTCTTCCAAAAGCGAAAGAAACCCCTCTGAGAAGCTTTAGAATGGGTCGGTAAGCTCTTTTCTACCTGTTCAAGCAAAGCATAACTGAGTTGTTTAGATTCTGCCACAGCTTTGGCTATCACTATTGCGCGTTCAAGATGTATCTGTTGAATGCTCTCATCAAAACCCAAACGATCCTTTGCGGCAAAGCTCTTGTGATAAAACTGCAAAGTCTCAACATCCCCTAATAAAGCCAAAGCACCAATATGCTGCAAAGCATAACGCGCATCATTCGCCTTACCAGTTGCGCTTTTTTCCCTTTGCCAAGGAGGTGTGCCATAATCAGAACGAAGAGTTTCAGCAAGATCAATCTCGCTTACAGCCCATTCTAAAGTGCTATGAAGAACCTCCTTTAAGTAATCCGCACTCACCTCTGGATCAAAAATTTCCAGTCCTTTCGCTTCAAAATTAAGCTCTAAATCCGGTAGCTCTTGCGTAAAGCTTGGATTAATCATCTTGCACGCAGTAGTCAAAATACCAGTCTCTATCAAAAGACCGCTATCAAATTGCGGGCAATCTTCAATGATTTCGTCGTTATACAGCAATTCTACTTCACGATCCGCCAATTGATAAATGGCTAAATGATCGCCTTCGTCATTGAGTGTTTCAACCGACCAACCTAAACTTTGAAAAAGTGCTTTTGCACTCTCCATCGTCAAGGTTTCTTCTGCATCATCCGCCTCATCTGCCCCTTCTTCATCTTCATCAGCAGGCGCTACATCAGAAGGTACTCCCTCAACAGAGGCTTCATTAGCAGACGCTTCACCAGCAGATACTCCATCAACAGACGCTTCATCAACAGGCGCTGTCTTCTGATCCAAACTCAAAAGTGGTGTATTTTTAGGAAAGTCAGAGCGATAATACCGAGTGAAATAAAAAAATTGATTAATAAGACTTTGTGTAATTCCTTCTGCAAAACCTAACCTGTTTCCCGCATTAAAGCTGTCCATATAAAATTTGAGTTTTTCAACATCCCCAATCAAAACAAGTGCAATAAGGTGATGCACTGCAAGTTCATAGTCACTGTTGGTCGGTAAAGCAGCATAATCATAGATGATTTGATTGACATTTTGCTGATTAGCCCAACGAAGAATATCCGTACAGATCTGGTTCAGTTTGCCTGCTTCGATTTCACTATAGGATAATCTATACACATCATCTGCCTCTTTGAGTGGCGTATATTGGGGCATGTCAAGAAAGATCTCTCGATGCGCAGTGGAAAAACCAAGTGTGGAAAACGAAGCCTTGCATGCAATAAGAGGGGTTTCTCCTTCTGTGTTAAGACTGTAGACGATATTGATGAGACGGTCTTTTTCTAGAAAATAAGCATTACGCTCATAGTTCTTATCCCGATAAACTGTCCAACCTATCGCTTTCAATTGCTCATCAATTTGATCAAAAACGGCTAATGCCTGCGCTCCAAGAGAGGCATCTTTTGCTTTTCTCTCATTGAGCATTTTCAAGTGATCTTCCGCAAATTCAACCGCACGGTTAACATAAGTTTCTGCGCTCCTGTTATCCAAATGTTCAGCAATCGTACCCGCGGCAATAAAGTTTTGATAAGACTTCAAAATATCGATTTTACCCATCAACGCTAAACAGGCTAAATGCCAAACGATGTCTTTGTAGAAGCTGTATTTCTGGATAAGCGTTTTGCTTTTTATTGTTGCATCTAAATCTTGTGCATGTGCCCATTGTATCACCCGGTCAGAAATCTTGCTAACTTCTTGCTCATTCAATGTCTTGACACAAATATCAATCTCTTCTCCCAAAATCCCACGATAACTGCCTCCAATGGTGATAAAAGAATTATACATAGCCGTAGGGGGTATAGAGCTATATTTCCTATCAAGATAAATATAACGATAAGCTTTGGAGATCTCTTCAGTGGAAGTCTCTGCTTTAATATGGACATTGTACTTATCAAGGAGATGCACAAAGCCAAATTTTAACAGAACAAAACGATCGGGCAAAGACAGCCACATGTCTCCCAAATCACTAACAACAAACCAGCCTTGGATTTTGAGAGCACGCTTGACTGCTGTGGGGCGCATCAAGCGGTTTTTTGGCTTTTTTCCTGCCAAAACATCTGCTAATTCACCATTTTTATAGGCCTGTGCAAAAATAAGGAGGCGTTTTTTCCGAGTCATTGTTTCATAATCAGAAAATTCTGGCACAAGAATTTTGGGTGTGGACGAATCATTTTTTAAAGCCTCTACATCACCAAGCACAGCTTTTGCAGCAAGAAAATTATCGGCAGCTTTTTCGCGTAATATTTGTTCAATATCCTGTGCTTGTGCCCATGCAAGCACCTTATTTAGTGCCGCTTCAACATGGCTTTCAGAAAGATCTGGGGCTGTAACCTCGAACTCCTCCTCCTTGGCAGAAATGAGCTTATCTTCATACGGACCCCGCTTTTCACCCATATAATATTCCCAAGCAAGACAATAGGGAGCAGTGGTGAGCTTAACCATCCATAACTCCAAGCTTCCCTCGCCCCCTCCATAATTTTTAACATTATAGCCCATGCTCACAATACGATCAGGAAAATGATACCGCGCATAGCTATCATTTGCATCATCACGATAAGTCTTCCAACCATGCTTTTTTAAAATTGCTGTGACATCTTTGGTTTTCATCATTCTTCTTTCATTCTAGACGACCTGGATAACGGATAATATCATATCTCTGAATTTTCACCCCATCCTTGAAATCATCCTTCTTTTTGTTCAACCACTTTGTATTCAATTCCTTCAGTCGTTCATCAAATTCCTCCGCAGTTCCTGTAAATCCATCCTTAAGACCCATGAACTCTTCCCGATAATCAGGAAAGGCTTGTTTATTTTTGTCAAGAAATTCCCAAAGCTTTTCCCCTGCAGGCATTGCAGTACCATTTTTATACGCCTCTCCTAAAATTTTTTGGTTTTTACTTAGCTTACCTTTACCCGTTTTTATTTCAATAAGGTTGAGGTTCCCATTCTGATCAATATAGAGAATATCGGGGCGTGAACTGATCTCAGGCTTACCCTTCCCATTTTTTCTAACCTTACCATCCTTATGCACAGTCTTAAACGTGATTTCCCCTCCACATGCTACGCACCCCTCATCCCTTAATTCTTGCTTTTTTTCTTTACTTTTTTTGTCATGATGTTCCCTGTTTTTCTTAGCTGTACCTTCCTCTTTTTTCTGTGGATCTTTGACCTTCTTGCCAGAAGCATTTGCTTCAGAGCTAACTTTTTCAATGGATTGGGCAGCTTTACCACTTGTTTTTATAGCAGCTGCTTCAGAGCTAACCTTTTCAATGGATTGAGCAACTTTACCACTTGTCTTTATAGCAGCTGCTTCAGAGCTAACCTTTTCAATGGATTGAGCAACTTTACCACTTGTCTTTATAGCAGCTGCTTCAGAGCTAACTTTTTCAATGGATTGAGCAACTTTACCACTTGTCTTTATAGCAGCTGCTTCAGAGCTAACTTTCTCAATGGATTGAGCAGCTTTACCACTTGTCTTTATAGCAGCTGCTTCAGAGCTAACTTTTGCAATGGATTGGGCGGCTTTACCACTTGTCTTTATAGCAGCTGCTTCAGAGCTAACTTTTTCAATGGATTGAGCAGCTTTACCACTTGTCTTTATAGCAGCTGCTTCAGAGCTAACTTTTGCAATGGATTGGGCAGCTTTACCACTTGTCTTTATAGCAGCTGCTTCAGAGCTAACTTTTTCAATGGATTGAGCAGCTTTACCACTTGTCTTTATAGCAGCTGCTTCAGAGCTAACTTTTTCAATGGATTGGGCAGCTTTACCACTTGTCTTTATAGCAACTGCTTCAGAGCTAACCTTTTCAACGGATTGGGCAGCTTTACCACTTGTTTTTATAGCAGCTGCTTCAGAGCTAACTTTTTCAATGGATTGGGCAACTTTACCACTTGTCTTTATAGCATTTGCTTCAGAGCTAACTTTCTCAATGGATTGAGCAACTTTACCACTTGTCTTTATAGCAACTGCTTCAGAGCTAACTTTTTCAATGGATTGGATAGCTTTACCACTTGTCTTTATAGCAGCTGCTTCAGAGCTAACCTTTTCAATGGATTGGGCAGCTTTACCACTTGTCTTTATAGCAACTGCTTCAGAGCTAACCTTTTCAATGGATTGAGCAACTTTATCACTTGTCTTTATAGCAGCTGCTTCAGAGTTAACTTTTTCAATGGATTGAGCAGCTTTACCACTTGTCTTTATAGCATTTGCTTCAGAGCTAACTTTCTCAACGGATTGGGCAACTTCACTGCCTGTTTTTATCCCTACTGTTTCAGCTTCAACGGCGGCTTCGATAAGAGAATTTTTTACAAACTTTGTACTTGCTTTGCCTACAAGCTTTATACCTCCTTTGGCTACTCCAGCCCCGCCAATTACCAATGTCACGACTTCGGTGAGTAATTTTCCGACTTCCAAACCAGCATTAAAAGATCCACCAGCACCCGCTCTTTCAAATTCCTCCGTTAGGTGATCAATACGCTCTACGTAAGATTGCGCAACAACACCGACTAAATCACCGCTCGTGATCAAATCTTTAAGTGCTCCCAAAGTCGCGATAGGATGGAGCCCAATGTGCAAGAGATCATTAACGGTATCGAATAATTCAACAGGCACACCAGCAGCCACACCTGCCAAAAGAGATACATTTTGCCCACCACCAATCAGAGACCATCTTACAGAAACCTCTAATGCACACAGATAGTCAGAACACTCAGCTAGTTCTTTTTCTTTTTGAGCCTTTTGTGCGCTGCTAAGGTAATTGTTCTCTGCCGCATTGCCTGCCGCATCGGCACCGGTATTCACATCCCCGCCAGCAAGCGCTGCTGCAAAGCCCCCAGCAATTCGCGCTACATCAATGGTCTGCGCCTTAAAGTCAACAAACTGAGCATCAAACCGCGCGTTTATACGAGCCTGCTCTTCCGCGGTTAATGGTCGCCCATCTAGGTCGCCCACTTCTTCTTGGAGGATAGCTGTAACCCAGTGCTTAAATTGCAGCATTGCTGCTGCTTCCCCCACAGCACCACCAATAGCACCAGCAGAACAATCGCCGCTGGCTGTGGAGCCTACCAGACAACCAAGCCCCGCATGGGCAACAATCTGCGTAACCGTGTTAATCTTGCCCTCAGCCTTAGCCGTGCCAATTTCTTCAGCAAGGGTTTTGCCAACAACCTCAGACAGCGCTGTACGAAGGTTCGCTAATAGGTTCTCATCTAAAGAGCCACCTTCAAGAGCAGTCTGAATACCCGTGCTAATAACCGCTTTAACGATATTTTTTTCCGCCTCATGGGTGATACGCTCTATCACCGGAGCGGTTTTAGGCAAGGATTGATTAACTCCTGCCATCGCCGTTGCTTGGCTGGTTAAGCCTACTGTGACCATCGATGACACAATACTGAGAACAGCCTTCGAAGAACCAAGCTCTTGCAGCACAGCGCCAATGTTACCGCCATTATTGATTAAAGACACAGCGCCTTTGTTAATCAGCGATTGTACACCTGCATTGATCGCCGCACTCATGGCTGCGTTCGAACCGACACCCAAAGCTCCTGTTATAGCGCTAGCTGCAGTAGAGGCTGTTCCTGAGGAAAGTGCCGTAACAACCAATGTTACAAGAGCGGCTCCTGCTTCTGTCAATCCTTGGCTCTTATAATCCCAGTCTTCAAACCTCGCCTCGACAGCTTGCCAATTCACTTGTTGGGCTAAAATGGCATCATCACGCAAGTGCTTGATCCATGACAGCTCTGGTATGCGTGCCAATTCATCAAGAGATTTTTCAAAACTGCCTGTTTTCTCGTATTCAACAACAATGCCATTGCCGGCATCTATCTTAATGCCACCTCCAGCTTCCATGGACACATGATGGATGCTTTCTTCCAACTGTCCTTGGTCGCGCTCACTCCACCAGAAGAGATTTTCATCATGCTGGAAACTTTGCTTAAAATCTTGGTCTTTGGTGCTCAAAAGTTGTATCTGACCTCGATCTGCCTGCAGATGCGTCTCACCACCACTTTTCAAGCCCGCGCCAACAACCGTAAGAGCCCCTCCTTGAGCATGAACCGAAAGCTTGCCACCAGCTTCTACCGTCGTTTTGACTGTTTTAACTTCTTCTGAATGTTGATGAGAATGGAATTTCTGAGAGAATAAACCACCTTTCTTCGTCCTCTGAACTTCCCAATCAGAACTGCTAACATCTTGCACCGAAGCTAAGGTGATATCCCCTCCAGCCGTAAGCTGCGCATCACCTTCTGCCTGAAGCTTGGCTCCTTCAAGGCTAAGATCACCGCCCGTTTGAATCGTCAGATCGCCACCACTGTTGAGACCACTTAACTGATTATGATAGCTTTGGGCGTTAAAAAAACTGTCTTCAAGCGTCTGTGCCTGAGCGCTTTCCAGCACAAAGGCACCAAATGTAGCGGAGCCATCAACCGTCAGCGCCATCGAACCGCCACTGATAAACTGCCCACCATACGCACTCAAATCGCCAAGGGATTGAATGCTCAAATCATTCACCGCGATGATCTGTGCCTTTTGCCCATTTCGATCAATAAAACCATATTTATTCAAATCATGGATCTTGGCTGTATTATTCATCACTGTCGCTGCAGTGATAGCAACCATATTGCCCTGAACAATCCCTGAAGAGTTGATAAAAAGGTCGTCACTGGTAATCTCTACGGCACCGGTTCCAACCAAAAAACCTCCATCATTCAAACCGGTTTTCGTCGTCGTAACGTGGAGCCCTCCATCACTCACCACGGCACCACTATTGACAAAGCTCTCTGCTGTTAAGGTGAGACCATTTCCTTTTAAACGCGCACTAGCAAAGTTCTCTTGATGTGTCCCTTGAACAGAAGAAGAGTTTGGCGCCAAATAAACACGTGGCACCAAAACATTTTGCCCCCCCACATTATGCGTCTCAAGCCAGATAATATCCTTTTTGAGCCCAGCAATTTGCTTGGGTGATAATGGATCCCCTAACTCTAATCCCAACAAAGCTTGCTGTTCGACGGCGTTGTCATAAAGCCTCTGTATTTGGGCATTGGGATCATCAATTCCAAAAAGACTATGATTGCCTGTGAGCTCAAAAATTTGCTCATTCACCAGACGATATTCAAAATGCGCATCCCCCAGCCTTTTAAATTCTTGCCCAAGCTTAAAATCAAGACGATCTAAAAAATAATCAGAACCCAAAAAATGACCGGGGTCGATAAAACCTGGACGCGTTTCTATCAAAAATGGCGCTTTCGGAGCCTGAGCGCTAACAAGCTCTGTCTTTACAGGTGGAAGCGCATCTGGCGTGGGCGTCCAAACAGATTGGAGCCCCTCTGTTTGAGCAGAAGGGTGAAAAAGCGCTGTATGACCTGCCAAACCATCGATCATGCCATCTAAGCGCTCATCGCTGATCAGAGGCATCCCTTCAAAATCAGCATTTCCAACCCCAAATACCCCTTTATCGCCTGAGCTTAAGCCAATTTGATCAGCTGCCTCACGCACAGCAAGATTGTCAAGATAGCCTGTTACCTCAGCATCAAGAACACCTCCAGATTCAATCGTGCCATAAACAGCATCATAGGTGTGGGAGATGATCTCTGTACGAGCAGGATCAACCCATTCCTCTGTCGTGTCCAATAGACATCCCAAATTCCCTACTGTGCAATGCTTATACCTGTGGCGTGTTTGTCTCACAATATTCGTTGTTTCGATTAAATCTCGCCCCTGATTGAAGAAAGAATCCGCACGCACAACAATATTGCCATTGGCTGCAATTAAGCTGTAGCTATTGTTGACATCATCAGCATTAATCGACAGGTGACGTCCAGCTAGAATTTGTCCAGCACTATTGATTAAATGAGATTCTTCACGGATGATCGTGGTTTCAGTCGTGGTCTTATCAGTGTAGTGTTTAATTCCATGACTTACGAATTCCCCTGGATCGTAACTATAACCAACCACTTTATTGGTAATTTCGACCCCACCTTCGCGCATATTGGTAAGCGTAGAGACGTCAAAGAACATATCCCCTGACACGGCTTCCAAAAGACCAGAATTGTTGATCACATGACCTGCACGATCTCCATTTAAACCACGAATGGAGAAATTATCTTCAGCTATGACATCGCCAAATTTATTGATAAAACTTCCATCTAAAGAAATGGCTGCAGATTTCTTAGCGTAAATTAATCCACTATTGTGAATATCCCCCACCACATGAAGTGCTACATCTGCACCACTGGAACCAAGCGAACCAATATTTTGTAATTGCCCTGCTGATAAAACAAAAGCACCCCCGCTTTGCAGGATCCCTTCAGATGCATTCACAACAGCAGCTTGTTGGGGAAAAGCAGCTTGGTGAGCAATGACTTGAAGATGCAATTCATCAGTTGCAATCAGCATGCCTTGATTGATGAGCGAACCTGCATGCGCATTAACAGTATCACCGCGTATCGTACCAAGATTGGTAATCTTATCATCAACCTGAAGAGTTAGTGCCCCGCCGTGCGCTTCCACATGACCAGCTTGCGTAAGAACATTAGCACTCAAGATAACATCATGACCTAAAAGCGTGCTATCCGCACCAACTGTGAGGACACCACCAGCTGTCAACGAAACCTGCTGCACGCTAACGATATCACCCTTGTTGTTTAGTGCTCCATGGGAGTGCAGTGTTACCACTCCATTGGATAAGAGGGCTCCTTCTTGGATCAGCTGACCACTATGCGTATAAAGACCGATTTCTTGTCCCGCGGCTAGGTTGGCGTAAGAAGATAATTCAGCCGCTTCTGCTAAAAGAGAGCCTCCTGCGCTATAATGACCAGCCCCTATGGTGAGGCGGTCCTCTGCTTTCAGAATAACACTCCCACTCGCTCCAATATGATTGTTTAAAGCTGTGATTGTATTGGTTTCAAGCGTCAGATTGCCAAGGGAAGATACCCCTGTCTGATGGTTATCTTCAGCACGGCTTAGATCTATTGTCTCTGCTTGGATCCACAGAAGGTCACCTGACGCTATACGTCCGCTTCCTGCATCAAGCTTGGATGCCTTTAAGTGTAAAGAACCTGTAGCAGACTGTTGACCATCATTGCCAATTCCACTTGCCAGAAGAGCATCATGCTCAAGCTTGATGACAGCCGAATTGACATCAACAGCACCGCTCGCTGCAACCCGTGCATGATCAACCAATTCGACTGCATCAAGCGCCTTAAGCCCAACAAACGATTCTGAAAATAGCAAATTTTCTACACGAACACTGGCGTGATGTGATTGCGCCTTCACAGGACCTTTGGCACGCGCTTTGGCAATCACCAACTTGCCATCGCTCGACAGTTGCATGGCGCCCGCATTGGAAACCATAGAGCCATGCATTTTAACTCCAGCGCCTTTATCGTTGGCAATAACGCGAATCTGACCTGCATACATCCCGCCAAAATCACTGGAATCAATCGCCAATTCTGGCTCTTTGCCATCCGTGCCAAGCGATGTGGCTTCACGCTTGTCATAAGCAAAATTATTGCGACCTGCTATAACAGACAAATCACCTTTGACCTGAATCGGACCCGCTACGCTAATCTTGCGCGAAACAAGATCAAATATATCCAACACGCGCCCATCCGCACCTTGCGCGCCAATGGTGATTGCACCACTTTCAACCCGAAAACCACTTAAAATCCCATCAATGCCAATGATCGGTTTGCCAGTTGATAAGGTCACCCGCGGTGTATTGATAAAGCCGCAACCGTTACAAGTAATCCCATTGGGATTGGCAATAATAACATCAGCTGATTGCCCATGGACCTCACTCACTCCCTCAAGATGCGAGTGATTGCTACTCACCACTTCGTTCAGAATAACCTTTGCCGCACCAGTATCACGCAAATTACCGTTGCCAAAAACCAAACCACCAAGCTGTGAACGTGAAATGTTCTCGGTGGAATTATTCAAAATCACACCATGAACATCAACATTGAAACTGTCATATTTATTATGAGAAAGACCCTGATTATTGGGACGAGCTATATCTATTAGCACAACACCATTGTTTGCTTGCCCAATCGTGGGACGGGTAGAAAAACTCTCCCCTATAGCCGCTTTAATTCCTTGAATGGTTGGGGATGGTGAACTTGCAGACCCCATCATTTGAGCTTGTGCTAACAGTGGATAAAATGCCACGCAAAAGCTTAAAACAAGCGAAAGACCCTTATGCAATCCGCGCTTCAAAACGCCAAAAACATACCGCAAAAAAACGCTTCCACACGCAAATCTATCTCTTGTACCCCGCATCTTTCCCCCCATAAAATCTGATAAATCTCTCTTCGCAAAAAACTGATAACTCTAAATAACTAATCCTAGCAACAGCAATATCCTCATTCTTGAAAGCAAGGAAAGAATGGCAAATAAATTCAGGAGAAGCACCTGAACAAAAGTTTCTTTCTTATTTTTTCTTCCAAAAGCGAAAGAAGCCCCTCTGAGAAGCTTTAGAATGGGTCGGTAAGCTCTTTTCTACCTGTTCAAGCAAAGCATAACTGAGTTGTTTAGATTCTGCCACAGCTTTGGCTATCACTATTGCGCGTTCAAGATGTATCTGTTGAATGCTCTCATCAAAACCCAAACGATCCTTTGCGGCAAAGCTCTTGTGATAAAACTGCAAAGTCTCAACATCCCCTAATAAAGCCAAAGCACCAATATGCTGCAAAGCATAACGCGCATCATTCGCCTTACCAGTTGCGCTTTTTTCCCTTTGCCAAGGAGGTGTGCCATAATCAGAACGAAGAATTTCAGCAAGATCAATCTCGCTTACAGCCCATTCTAAAGTGCTATGAAGAACCTTCTTTAAGTAATCCGCACTCACCTCTGGATCAAAAATTTCCAGCCCTTTTGCTTCAAAATTAAGCTCTAAATCCGGTAGCTCTTGCGTAAAGCTAGGATCAATCATCTTGCACGCAGTAGTCAAAATACCAGTCTCTATCAAAAGACCGCTATCAAATTGCGGGCAATCTTCAATGATTTCGTCGTTATACAGCAATTCTACTTCACGATCCGCCAATTGATAAATGGCTAAATGATCGCCTTCGTCATTGAGTGTTTCAACCGACCAACCTAAACTTTGAAAAAGTGCTTTTGCACTCTCCATCGTCAAGGTTTCTTCTGCATCATCCGCCTCATCTGCCCCTTCTTCATCTTCATCAGCAGGCGCTGTCTTCTGATCCAAACTCAAAAGTGGTGTATTTTTAGGAAAGTCAGAGCGATAATACCGAGTGAAATAAAAAAATTGATTAATAAGACTTTGTGTAATTCCTTCTGCAAAACCTAACCTGTTTCCCGCATTAAAGCTGTCCATATAAAATTTAAGCTTTTCAACATCCCCAATCAAAACAAGTGCAATAAGGTGATGCACGGCAAGTTCATAGTCACTGTTGGTCGGTAAAGCAGCATAATCATAGATGATTTGATTGACATTTTGCTGATTAGCCCAACGAAGAATATCCGTACAGATCTGGTTCAGTTTACCTGCTTCGATTTCGCTATAGGATAATTTATACACATCATCTGCCTCTTTGAGTGGCGTATATTGAGGCATGTCAAGAAAGATCTCTCGATGCGCAGTGGAAAAACCAAGTGTGGAAAACGAAGCCTTGAATACAATAAGAGGGGTTTCTCCTTCTGTGTTAAGACTGTAGACGATATTGATGAGACGGTCTTTTTCTAGAAAATAAGCATTACGCTCATAGTTCTTGTCCCGATAGATTGTCCAACCTATTGCCTTCAATTGCTCATCAATTTTATCAAAAACGGCTAAAGCCTGCGCTCCAAGAGAAGCATCTTTTGCTTTTCTCTCATTGAGAATTTTCAAGTGATCTTCCGCAAATTCAACCGCACGGTTAACATAAGTTTCTGCGTCATCGTCGTCTAAATGTTCAGCAATCGTACCCGCGGCAATGAAGTTTTGATAAGACTTCAAAACATCGATTTTACCCATCAACGCTAAACAGGCTAAATGCCAAACGATGTCTTTGTAGAAGTTATATTTCTGGATAAGTGTTTTACTTTCTATTGTTGCATCTAAATCTTGAGCATGTGCCCATTGTATCACTCGGTCAGAAATCTTGCTAACTTCATGCTCATTCAATGTCTTGACACAAATATCAATCCCTCTATCAAAACTCCCACTATAACTGTCTCCAATGGTGATAAAAAAATTATGTATAGCTGTAGGCGGTATAGAGCTATATTTCCTATCAAGATAAATATAACGATAAGCTTTGGAGATCTCTTCAGTGGAAGTCTCTGCTTCAATATGGACATTGTACTTATCAAGGAGATGCACAAAGCCAAATTTAAACAGAACAAAACGATCAGGCAAAGACAGCCACATGTCTCCCAAATCACTCACAACAAACCAGCCTTTGGTTTTGAGAACACGCTTGACTTCTTTGGGGCTCATCAAGCGGTTTTTTGGCTTTTTCCCTGCCAAAACATCTGCTAATTCACCATTTTTATAAGCCTGTGCAAAAAGAAGGAGACGTTTTTTCCGAGTCATTGTTTCATAATCAGAAAATTCTGGCACAAGAATTTTGGGTGTGGACGAATCATTTTTTAAAGCCTCTACATCGCCAAGCACAGCTTTTGCAGCAAGAAAATTATCGGCAGCTTTTTCGCGTAATATTTGCTCAATATCTTGTGCTTGTGCCCATGCAAGCACCTTATTTAATGCCGCTTCAACATGGCTTTCAGAAAGATCTGGAGCTGTAATCCCGAACTCCTCCTTGGCAGAAATGAGCTTATCTTCATACGGACCCCGTTTTTCACCCATATAATATTCCCAAGCAAGACAATAGGGAGCAGTGGTGAGCTTAACCATCCATAACTCCAAGCTTCCCTCGCCCCCTCCATAACTTCTGACCTTATAGCCCATGCTCACAATACGATCAGGAAAATGATACCGCGCATAGCTATCATTTGCGTCATCACGATAAGTCTCCCAACCATGCTTTTTTAAAATTGCTGTGACATCTTTGGTTTTCACGAATTTCCCCCCCCCAAAAAAAAATCATTTCCTGTTGCAAACCGCTCCTAGCAACAGCAATATCCTCACTCTTGAAAGCAAGGAAAGAATGGCAAATAAATTCAAGAGAAGCACCTGAACAAAAGTTTCTTTCTTATTTTTTCTTCCAAAAGCGAAAGAAGCCCCTCTGAGAAGCTTTAGAATGGGTCGGTAAGCTCTTTTCTACCTGTTCAAGCAAAGCATAACTGAGTTGTTTAGATTCTGCCACAGCTTTGGCTATCACTATTGCGCGTTCAAGATGTATCTGTTGAATGCTCTCATCAAAACCCAAACGATCCTTTGCGGAAAAGCTCTTGTGATAAAACTGCAAAGTCTCAACATCCCCTAACAAAGCCAAAGCACCAATATGCTGCAAAGCATAACGCGCATCATTCGCCTTACCAGTTGCGCTTTTTTCCCTTTGCCAAGGAGGTGTACCATAATCAGAACGAAGATCTTCAGCAAGATCAATCTCGCTTACAGCCCATTCTAAAGTGCTATGAAGAACCTTCTTTAAGTAATCCGCACTCACCTCTGGATCAAAAATTTCCAGCCCTTTTGCTTCAAAATTAAGCTCTAAATCCGGTAGCTCTTGCGTAAAGCTAGGATCAATCATCTTGCACGCAGTAGTCAAAATACCAGTCTCTATCAAAAGACCGCTATCAAATTGTGGGCAATCTTCAATGATTTCGTCGTTATACAGCAATTCTACTTCACGATCCGCCAATTGATAAATGGCTAAATGATCGCCTTCGTCATTGAGTGTTTCAACCGACCAACCTAAACTTTGAAAAAGTGCTTTTGCACTCTCCATCGTCAAGGTTTCTTCTGCATCATCCGCCTCATCTGCCCCTTCTTCATCTTCATCAGCAGACGCTTCATCAGAAGGTACTCCCTCAACAGAGGCTTCATTAGCAGACGCTTCACCAGCAAGCGCTACATCAGCAGATACTCCATCAACAGACGCTTCATCAACAGGCGCTGTCTTCTGATCCAAACTCAAAAGTGGTGTATTTTTAGGAAAGTCAGAGCGATAATACCGAGTGAAATAAAAAAATTGATTAATAAGACTTTGTGTAATTCCTTCTGCAAAACCTAACCTGTTTCCCGCATTAAAGCTGTCCATATAAAATTTGAGCTTTTCAACATCCCCAATCAAAACAAGTGCAATAAGGTGATGCACGGCAAGTTCATAGTCACTGTTGGTCGGTAAAGCAGCATAATCATAGATGATTTGATTGACATTTTGCTGATTAGCCCAACTAAGAATATCCGTACAGGTCTGGTTTAGTTTGCCTGCTTCGATTTCGCTATAGGATAATTTATACACATCATCTGCCTCTTTGAGTGGCGTATATTGGGGCATGTCAAGAAAGATCTCTCGATGCGCAGTGGAAAAACCAAGTGTGGAAAACGAAGCCTTGCATGCAATAAGAGGGGTTTCTCCTTCTGTGTTAAGACTGTAGACGATATTGATGAGACGGTCTTTTTCTAGAAAATAAGCATTACGCTCATAGTTCTTGTCCCGATAGACTGTCCAACCTATTGCTTTCAATTGCTCATCAATTTTATCAAAAACGGCTAAAGCCTGCGCTCCAAGAGAGGCATCTTTTGCTTTTCTCTCATTGAGGATTTTCAAGTGATCTTCCGCAAATTCAACCGCACGGTTAACATAAGTTTCTGCATTCATGCTATCCAAATGTTCAGCAATCGTACCCGCGGCAATAAAGTTTTGATACGACTTCAAAACATCGATTTTACCCATCAACGCTAAACACGCTAAGTGCCAAACGATGTATTGGGAGAAGCTATATTTCTGGATAAGTGTTTTGCTTTCTATTGTTGCGACTAAATCTTGAGCATGTGCCCATTGTATCACCCGGTCAGAAATCTTGCTAACTTCTTGCTCATTCAATGTCTTAACACAAATATCAATCCCTTCTTCAAAAATTCCACGATAACTGCCTCCAATGGTGATAAAAGAAGTATACATAGCCGTAGGCGGTATAGAGCTATATTTCCTATCAAGATAAATATAACAATAAGCTTTGGAGATCTCTTCAGTGGAGATTCCTGCTTTAATATGGACATTGTACTTATCAAGGAGATGCACAAAGCCAAATTTTAACAGAACAAAACGATCGGGCAAAGATAGCCACATGTCTCCCAAATCACTCACAACAAACCAGCCTTGGATTTTGAGAGCACGCTTGACTGCTGTAGGGCTCATCAAGCGGTTTTTTGGCTTTTTCCCTGCCAAAACATCTGCTAATTCACCATTTTTATAAGCCTGAGCAAAAATAAGGAGGCGCTCCGTATCAGTTATCGTTTTATAATCAGAAAATTCTGGCACAAGGATTTGAGGTGTGGACATATTCCTTTTTAAAGCCTCTACATCACCAAGCAAAACTTTTGCAACAAGGGAATGAGCTTTTTCGCGTAATATTTGCTCAATATCCTGTGCTTGTGCCCATGCAAGCACCTTATTTAATGCCGCTTCAACATGGCTTTCAGAAAGATCTGGGGCTGTAATCCCGAACTCCTCCTTGGTAGAAATGAGCTGATCTTCATACGGATCCCGCTTTTCACCCATATAATATTCCCAAGCAAGACAATAGGGAGCAGTGGTGAGCTCAACCATCCATAACTCCAAGCTTCCCTCGCCCCCTCCATAACTTCTGACCTTATAGCCCATGCTCACAATACGATCAGGAAAATGATACCGCGCATAGCTATCATTTGCGTCATCACGATAAGTCTTCCAACCCTGCTTTTTTAAAATTGCTGTGACATCTTTGGTTTTCATCATTCTTCTTTCATTCTAAACGACCTGGATAACGGATAATATCATATCTATGAATTTTCACCCCATCCTTGAACTCAACCTTCTTTTTGTTCAACCACTCTGTATCCAATGCCTCCAGTTTTTTATCAAATTCCTCCGCGGTTCCTGTAAAACCATTCTTAAGATCCATGAACTTTTCCCGATAATCAGGAAAGGATTGTTTATTTTCGTTAAGAAATTTCCAAAAGTTTTCCCCTGTAGGTATTGCAGTATCATTTTTATACGCCTCTCCTAAAATTTTTTGGTTTTTACTTAGCTTACCTTTACCCGTTTTTATTTCAATAAGGTTGAGGTTACCACTCTGATCAAGATAGAGAATATCAGGACGTGAACTGATCTCAGGCTTACCCTTCTTCCCATTTTTTCTAACCTTACCATCCTTATGCACAGTCTTAAACGTGACTTCCCCTCCACATGCTACGCACCCCTCATCCCTTAATTCTTGCTTTTTTTCTTTACTTTTTTTGTCATGATGTTCCCTGTTTTTATTAGCTGTACCTTCCTCTTTTTTCTGTGGATCTTTGACCTTCTTGCCAGAAGCATTTGCTTCAGAGCTAACTTTTTCAATGGATTGAGCAACTTTATCACTTGTTTTTATAGCAGCTGCTTCAGAGCTAACTTTTTCAATGGATTGAGCAACTTTACCACTTGTCTTTATAGCAACTGCTTCAGAGCTAACTTTTTCAACGGATTGAGCAGCTTTACCACTTGTCTTTATAGCAGCTGCTTCAGAGCTAACTTTCTCAATGGATTGAGCAACTTTACCACTTGTCTTTATAGCATTTGCTTCAGAGCTAACTTTTGCAATGGATTGGGCAGCTTTACCACTTGTCTTTATAGCAACTGCTTCAGAGCTAACTTTTTCAATGGATTGGATAGCTTTACCACTTGTCTTTATAGCAGCTGCTTCAGAGCTAACTTTTTCAATGGATTGAGCAGCTTTACCACTTGTCTTTATAGCATTTGCTTCAGAGCTAACTTTTTCAATGGATTGAGCAACTTTACCACTTGTTTTTATAGCAGCTGCTTCAGAGCTAACTTTTTCAATGGATTGAGCAGCTTTACCACTTGTCTTTATAGCAGCTGCTTCAGAGCTAACTTTTTCAATGGATTGGGCAACTTCACTGCCTGTTTTTATCCCTACTGTTTCAGCTTCAACGGCGGCTTCGATAAGAGAATTTTTTACAAACTTTGTACTTGCTTTGCCTACAAGCTTTATACCTCCTTTGGCTACTCCAGCCCCGCCAATTACCAATGTCACGACTTCGGTGAGTAATTTTCCGACTTCCAAACCAGCATTAAAAGATCCACCAGCACCCGCTCTTTCAAATTCCTCCGTTAGGTGATCAATACGCTCTACGTAAGATTGCGCAACAACACCGACTAAATCACCGCTCGTGATCAAATCTTTAAGTGCTCCCAAAGTCGCGATAGGATGGAGCCCAATGTGCAAGAGATCATTAACGGTATCGAATAATTCAACAGGCACACCAGCAGCCACACCTGCCAAAAGAGATACATTTTGCCCACCACCAATCAGAGACCATCTTACAGAAACCTCTAATGCACACAGATAGTCAGAACACTCAGCTAGTTCTTTTTCTTTTTGAGCCTTTTGTGCGCTGCTAAGGTAATTGTTCTCTGCCGCATTGCCTGCCGCATCGGCACCGGTATTCACATCCCCGCCAGCAAGCGCTGCTGCAAAGCCCCCAGCAATTCGCGCTACATCAATGGTCTGCGCCTTAAAGTCAACAAACTGAGCATCAAACCGCGCGTTTATACGAGCCTGCTCTTCCGCGGTTAATGGTCGCCCATCTAGGTCGCCCACTTCTTCTTGGAGGATAGCTGTAACCCAGTGCTTAAATTGCAGCATTGCTGCTGCTTCCCCCACAGCACCACCAATAGCACCAGCAGAACAATCGCCGCTGGCTGTGGAGCCTACCAGACAACCAAGCCCCGCATGGGCAACAATCTGCGTAACCGTGTTAATCTTGCCCTCAGCCTTAGCCGTGCCAATTTCTTCAGCAAGGGTTTTGCCAACAACCTCAGACAGCGCTGTACGAAGGTTCGCTAATAGGTTCTCATCTAAAGAGCCACCTTCAAGAGCAGTCTGAATACCCGTGCTAATAACCGCTTTAACGATATTTTTTTCCGCCTCATGGGTGATACGCTCTATCACCGGAGCGGTTTTAGGCAAGGATTGATTAACTCCTGCCATCGCCGTTGCTTGGCTGGTTAAGCCTACTGTGACCATCGATGACACAATACTGAGAACAGCCTTCGAAGAACCAAGCTCTTGCAGCACAGCGCCAATGTTACCGCCATTATTGATTAAAGACACAGCGCCTTTGTTAATCAGCGATTGTACACCTGCATTGATCGCCGCACTCATGGCTGCGTTCGAACCGACACCCAAAGCTCCTGTTATAGCGCTAGCTGCAGTAGAGGCTGTTCCTGAGGAAAGTGCCGTAACAACCAATGTTACAAGAGCGGCTCCTGCTTCTGTCAATCCTTGGCTCTTATAATCCCAGTCTTCAAACCTCGCCTCGACAGCTTGCCAATTCACTTGTTGGGCTAAAATGGCATCATCACGCAAGTGCTTGATCCATGACAGCTCTGGTATGCGTGCCAATTCATCAAGAGATTTTTCAAAACTGCCTGTTTTCTCGTATTCAACAACAATGCCATTGCCGGCATCTATCTTAATGCCACCTCCAGCTTCCATGGACACATGATGGATGCTTTCTTCCAACTGTCCTTGGTCGCGCTCACTCCACCAGAAGAGATTTTCATCATGCTGGAAACTTTGCTTAAAATCTTGGTCTTTGGTGCTCAAAAGTTGTATCTGACCTCGATCTGCCTGCAGATGCGTCTCACCACCACTTTTCAAGCCCGCGCCAACAACCGTAAGAGCCCCTCCTTGAGCATGAACCGAAAGCTTGCCACCAGCTTCTACCGTCGTTTTGACTGTTTTAACTTCTTCTGAATGTTGATGAGAATGGAATTTCTGAGAGAATAAACCACCTTTCTTCGTCCTCTGAACTTCCCAATCAGAACTGCTAACATCTTGCACCGAAGCTAAGGTGATATCCCCTCCAGCCGTAAGCTGCGCATCACCTTCTGCCTGAAGCTTGGCTCCTTCAAGGCTAAGATCACCGCCCGTTTGAATCGTCAGATCGCCACCACTGTTGAGACCACTTAACTGATTATGATAGCTTTGGGCGTTAAAAAAACTGTCTTCAAGCGTCTGTGCCTGAGCGCTTTCCAGCACAAAGGCACCAAATGTAGCGGAGCCATCAACCGTCAGCGCCATCGAACCGCCACTGATAAACTGCCCACCATACGCACTCAAATCGCCAAGGGATTGAATGCTCAAATCATTCACCGCGATGATCTGTGCCTTTTGCCCATTTCGATCAATAAAACCATATTTATTCAAATCATGGATCTTGGCTGTATTATTCATCACTGTCGCTGCAGTGATAGCAACCATATTGCCCTGAACAATCCCTGAAGAGTTGATAAAAAGGTCGTCACTGGTAATCTCTACGGCACCGGTTCCAACCAAAAAACCTCCATCATTCAAACCGGTTTTCGTCGTCGTAACGTGGAGCCCTCCATCACTCACCACGGCACCACTATTGACAAAGCTCTCTGCTGTTAAGGTGAGACCATTTCCTTTTAAACGCGCACTAGCAAAGTTCTCTTGATGTGTCCCTTGAACAGAAGAAGAGTTTGGCGCCAAATAAACACGTGGCACCAAAACATTTTGCCCCCCCACATTATGCGTCTCAAGCCAGATAATATCCTTTTTGAGCCCAGCAATTTGCTTGGGTGATAATGGATCCCCTAACTCTAATCCCAACAAAGCTTGCTGTTCGACGGCGTTGTCATAAAGCCTCTGTATTTGGGCATTGGGATCATCAATTCCAAAAAGACTATGATTGCCTGTGAGCTCAAAAATTTGCTCATTCACCAGACGATATTCAAAATGCGCATCCCCCAGCCTTTTAAATTCTTGCCCAAGCTTAAAATCAAGACGATCTAAAAAATAATCAGAACCCAAAAAATGACCGGGGTCGATAAAACCTGGACGCGTTTCTATCAAAAATGGCGCTTTCGGAGCCTGAGCGCTAACAAGCTCTGTCTTTACAGGTGGAAGCGCATCTGGCGTGGGCGTCCAAACAGATTGGAGCCCCTCTGTTTGAGCAGAAGGGTGAAAAAGCGCTGTATGACCTGCCAAACCATCGATCATGCCATCTAAGCGCTCATCGCTGATCAGAGGCATCCCTTCAAAATCAGCATTTCCAACCCCAAATACCCCTTTATCGCCTGAGCTTAAGCCAATTTGATCAGCTGCCTCACGCACAGCAAGATTGTCAAGATAGCCTGTTACCTCAGCATCAAGAACACCTCCAGATTCAATCGTGCCATAAACAGCATCATAGGTGTGGGAGATGATCTCTGTACGAGCAGGATCAACCCATTCCTCTGTCGTGTCCAATAGACATCCCAAATTCCCTACTGTGCAATGCTTATACCTGTGGCGTGTTTGTCTCACAATATTCGTTGTTTCGATTAAATCTCGCCCCTGATTGAAGAAAGAATCCGCACGCACAACAATATTGCCATTGGCTGCAATTAAGCTGTAGCTATTGTTGACATCATCAGCATTAATCGACAGGTGACGTCCAGCTAGAATTTGTCCAGCACTATTGATTAAATGAGATTCTTCACGGATGATCGTGGTTTCAGTCGTGGTCTTATCAGTGTAGTGTTTAATTCCATGACTTACGAATTCCCCTGGATCGTAACTATAACCAACCACTTTATTGGTAATTTCGACCCCACCTTCGCGCATATTGGTAAGCGTAGAGACGTCAAAGAACATATCCCCTGACACGGCTTCCAAAAGACCAGAATTGTTGATCACATGACCTGCACGATCTCCATTTAAACCACGAATGGAGAAATTATCTTCAGCTATGACATCGCCAAATTTATTGATAAAACTTCCATCTAAAGAAATGGCTGCAGATTTCTTAGCGTAAATTAATCCACTATTGTGAATATCCCCCACCACATGAAGTGCTACATCTGCACCACTGGAACCAAGCGAACCAATATTTTGTAATTGCCCTGCTGATAAAACAAAAGCACCCCCGCTTTGCAGGATCCCTTCAGATGCATTCACAACAGCAGCTTGTTGGGGAAAAGCAGCTTGGTGAGCAATGACTTGAAGATGCAATTCATCAGTTGCAATCAGCATGCCTTGATTGATGAGCGAACCTGCATGCGCATTAACAGTATCACCGCGTATCGTACCAAGATTGGTAATCTTATCATCAACCTGAAGAGTTAGTGCCCCGCCGTGCGCTTCCACATGACCAGCTTGCGTAAGAACATTAGCACTCAAGATAACATCATGACCTAAAAGCGTGCTATCCGCACCAACTGTGAGGACACCACCAGCTGTCAACGAAACCTGCTGCACGCTAACGATATCACCCTTGTTGTTTAGTGCTCCATGGGAGTGCAGTGTTACCACTCCATTGGATAAGAGGGCTCCTTCTTGGATCAGCTGACCACTATGCGTATAAAGACCGATTTCTTGTCCCGCGGCTAGGTTGGCGTAAGAAGATAATTCAGCCGCTTCTGCTAAAAGAGAGCCTCCTGCGCTATAATGACCAGCCCCTATGGTGAGGCGGTCCTCTGCTTTCAGAATAACACTCCCACTCGCTCCAATATGATTGTTTAAAGCTGTGATTGTATTGGTTTCAAGCGTCAGATTGCCAAGGGAAGATACCCCTGTCTGATGGTTATCTTCAGCACGGCTTAGATCTATTGTCTCTGCTTGGATCCACAGAAGGTCACCTGACGCTATACGTCCGCTTCCTGCATCAAGCTTGGATGCCTTTAAGTGTAAAGAACCTGTAGCAGACTGTTGACCATCATTGCCAATTCCACTTGCCAGAAGAGCATCATGCTCAAGCTTGATGACAGCCGAATTGACATCAACAGCACCGCTCGCTGCAACCCGTGCATGATCAACCAATTCGACTGCATCAAGCGCCTTAAGCCCAACAAACGATTCTGAAAATAGCAAATTTTCTACACGAACACTGGCGTGATGTGATTGCGCCTTCACAGGACCTTTGGCACGCGCTTTGGCAATCACCAACTTGCCATCGCTCGACAGTTGCATGGCGCCCGCATTGGAAACCATAGAGCCATGCATTTTAACTCCAGCGCCTTTATCGTTGGCAATAACGCGAATCTGACCTGCATACATCCCGCCAAAATCACTGGAATCAATCGCCAATTCTGGCTCTTTGCCATCCGTGCCAAGCGATGTGGCTTCACGCTTGTCATAAGCAAAATTATTGCGACCTGCTATAACAGACAAATCACCTTTGACCTGAATCGGACCCGCTACGCTAATCTTGCGCGAAACAAGATCAAATATATCCAACACGCGCCCATCCGCACCTTGCGCGCCAATGGTGATTGCACCACTTTCAACCCGAAAACCACTTAAAATCCCATCAATGCCAATGATCGGTTTGCCAGTTGATAAGGTCACCCGCGGTGTATTGATAAAGCCGCAACCGTTACAAGTAATCCCATTGGGATTGGCAATAATAACATCAGCTGATTGCCCATGGACCTCACTCACTCCCTCAAGATGCGAGTGATTGCTACTCACCACTTCGTTCAGAATAACCTTTGCCGCACCAGTATCACGCAAATTACCGTTGCCAAAAACCAAACCACCAAGCTGTGAACGTGAAATGTTCTCGGTGGAATTATTCAAAATCACACCATGAACATCAACATTGAAACTGTCATATTTATTATGAGAAAGACCCTGATTATTGGGACGAGCTATATCTATTAGCACAACACCATTGTTTGCTTGCCCAATCGTGGGACGGGTAGAAAAACTCTCCCCTATAGCCGCTTTAATTCCTTGAATGGTTGGGGATGGTGAACTTGCAGACCCCATCATTTGAGCTTGTGCTAACAGTGGATAAAATGCCACGCAAAAGCTTAAAACAAGCGAAAGACCCTTATGCAATCCGCGCTTCAAAACGCCAAAAACATACCGCAAAAAAACGCTTCCACACGCAAATCTATCTCTTGTACCCCGCATCTTTCCCCCCATAAAATCTGATAAATCTCTCTTCGCAAAAAACTGATAACTCTAAATAACTAATCCTAGCAACAGCAATATCCTCATTCTTGAAAGCAAGGAAAGAATGGCAAATAAATTCAGGAGAAGCACCTGAACAAAAGTTTCTTTCTTATTTTTTCTTCCAAAAGCGAAAGAAGCCCCTCTGAGAAGCTTTAGAATGGGTCGGTAAGCTCTTTTCTACCTGTTCAAGCAAAGCATAACTGAGTTGTTTAGATTCTGCCACAGCTTTGGCTATCACTATTGCGCGTTCAAGATGTATCTGTTGAATGCTCTCATCAAAACCCAAACGATCCTTTGCGGCAAAGCTCTTGTGATAAAACTGCAAAGTCTCAACATCCCCTAATAAAGCCAAAGCACCAATATGCTGCAAAGCATAACGCGCATCATTCGCCTTACCAGTTGCGCTTTTTTCCCTTTGCCAAGGAGGTGTGCCATAATCAGAACGAAGAATTTCAGCAAGATCAATCTCGCTTACAGCCCATTCTAAAGTGCTATGAAGAACCTTCTTTAAGTAATCCGCACTCACCTCTGGATCAAAAATTTCCAGCCCTTTTGCTTCAAAATTAAGCTCTAAATCCGGTAGCTCTTGCGTAAAGCTAGGATCAATCATCTTGCACGCAGTAGTCAAAATACCAGTCTCTATCAAAAGACCGCTATCAAATTGCGGGCAATCTTCAATGATTTCGTCGTTATACAGCAATTCTACTTCACGATCCGCCAATTGATAAATGGCTAAATGATCGCCTTCGTCATTGAGTGTTTCAACCGACCAACCTAAACTTTGAAAAAGTGCTTTTGCACTCTCCATCGTCAAGGTTTCTTCTGCATCATCCGCCTCATCTGCCCCTTCTTCATCTTCATCAGCAGGCGCTACATCAGCAAGCGCTCCCTCAACAGATACTTCATTAGCAGATACTCCATCAGCTGGCGCTTTTTCAACAGGCACTCCCTCAACAGATGCTTCATCAGCAAGCGCTCCCTCAACAGGCGCTGTCTTCTGATCCAAACTCAAAAGTGGTGTATTTTTAGGAAAGTCAGAGCGATAATACCGAGTGAAATAAAAAAATTGATTAATAAGACTTTGTGTAATTCCTTCTGCAAAACCTAACCTGTTTCCCGCATTAAAGCTGTCCATATAAAATTTAAGCTTTTCAACATCCCCAATCAAAACAAGTGCAATAAGGTGATGCACGGCAAGTTCATAGTCACTGTTGGTTGGTAAAGCAGCATAATCATAGATGATTTGATTGACATTTTGCTGATTAGCCCAACGAAGAATATCCGTACAGATCTGGTTCAGTTTGCCTGCTTCGATTTCGCTATAGGATAATTTATACACATCATCTGCCTCTTTGAGTGGTGTATATTGAGGCATGTCAAGAAAGATCTCTCGATGCGCAGTGGAAAAACCAAGTGTGGAAAGCGAAGCCTTGAATACAATAAGAGGGGTTTCTCCTTCTGTGTCAAGACTGTAGACGATATTGATGAGACGGTCTTTTTCTAGAAAATAAGCATTACGCTCATAGTTCTTGTCCCGATAGACTGTCCAACCTATTGCCTTCAATTGCTCATCAATTTTATCAAAAACAGCTAATGCCTGCGCTCCAAGAGAAGCATCTTTTGCTTTTCTCTCATTGAGAATTTTCAAGTGATCTTCCGCAAATTCAACCGCACGGTTAACATAAGTTTCTGCGTCATCGTCATCTAAATGTTCAGCAATCGTACCCGCGGCAATAAAGTTTTGATAAGACTTCAAAACATCGATTTTACCCATCAACGCTAAACACGCTAAATGCCAAACGATGTCTTTGTAGAATTTATATTTCTGGATAAGCGCTTTGTTTTCTATTGTTGCATCTAAATCTTGAGCGTGTGCCCATTGTATCACCCGGTCAGAAATCTTGCTAACTTCTTGCTCATTCAATGTCTTGACACAAATATCAATCCCTTTATCAAAACTCCTGTAATAATTGCCTCCAATGGTAATAAAAGAAGTATACAAAACCTCAGATGATATAGAGTTATATTTCTTACTATATTGAATATAATCACAAGCGACCACAATCTCTTCAGTGGAAGTCTCTGCTTCAATATGGACATTGTACTTATCAAGGAGATGCACAAAGCCAAATTTTAACAGAACAAAACGATCGGGCAAAGACAGCCACATGTCTCCCAAATCACTAGCAACAAACCAACCTTGGGTTTTGAGAGCACGCTTGACTGCTGTGGGGTTCATCAAGCGGTTTTTTGGCTTTTTCCCTGCCAAAACATCTGCTAATTCACCATTTTTATAAGCCTGTGCAAAAAGAAGGAGACGTTTTTTCCGAGTCATTGTTTCATAATCAGAAAATTCTGGCACAAGGGCTTGGGGTGTGGACGAATCATTTTTTAAAGCCTCTACATCACCAAGCACAGCTTTTGCAGCAAGAAAATGATCGGCAGCTTTTTCGCGTAATATTTGCTCAATATCCTGTGCTTGTGCCCATGCAAGCACCCTATTTAATGCCGCTTCAACATGGCTTTCAGAAAGATCTGGGGCTGTAATCCCGAACTCCTCCTTGGTAGAAATGAGCTGATCTTCATACGGATCCCGCTTTTCACCCATATAATATTCCCAAGCAAGACAATAGGGAGCAGTGGTGAGCTCAACCATCCATAACTCCAAGCTTCCCTCGCCCCCTCCATAACTTCTGACCTTATAGCCCATGCTCACAATACGATCAGGAAAATGATACCGAGCATAGCTATCATTTGCGTCATCACGATATGTCTTCCAACCATGCTTTTTTAAAATTGCTGTGACATCTTTGGTTTTCATCATTCTTCTTTCATTCTAAACGACCTGGATAACGGATAATATCATATCTATGAATTTTTACCCCCTTCTTGAACTCATCCTTCTTCTCTTTCAACCACTCTGTATCCAATTCCTTCAGTTGTGCATCAAATTCCTCCGCAGTTTCTGTAAAATTATTTTTAAGATCCATGAACTTTTTCTGATAATCAGGAAAGGCTTGTTTATTTTCGTTAAGAAATTTCCAAAGCTTTTCCCCTGCAGGCATTGCAGTACCATTTTTATACGCCTCTCCTAAAATTTTTTGGTTTTTACTTAGCTTACCTTTACCCGTTTTTATTTCAATAAGGTTGAGGTTCCCATTCTGATCAATATAGAGAATATCGGGGCGTGAACTGATCTCAGGCTTACTCTTCTTCCCATTTTTTCTAACCTTACCATCCTTATGCACAGTCTTAAACGTGATTTCCCCTCCACATGCTACGCACCCCTCATCCCTTAATTCTTGCTTTTTTTCTTTACTTTTTTTGTCATGATGTTCCCTGTTTTTATTAGCTGTACCTTCCTCTTTTTTCTGTGGATCTTTGACCTTCTTGCCAGAAGCATTTGCTTCAGAGCTAACTTTTTCAATGGATTGGGCAGCTTTACCACTTGTTTTTATAGCAGCTGCTTCAGAGCTAACCTTTTCAATGGATTGAGCAACTTTACCACTTGTCTTTATAGCAGCTGCTTCAGAGCTAACTTTCTCAATGGATTGAGCAACTTTACCACTTGTCTTTATAGCAGCTGCTTCAGAGCTAACTTTCTCAATGGATTGAGCAACTTTACCACTTGTCTTTATAGCAGCTGCTTCAGAGCTAACTTTCTCAATGGATTGAGCAGCTTTACCACTTGTCTTTATAGCAGCTGCTTCAGAGCTAACTTTCTCAATGGATTGAGCAGCTTTACCACTTGTCTTTATAGCAGCTGCTTCAGAGCTAACCTTTTCAATGGATTGAGCAACTTTACCACTTGTCTTTATAGCAGCTGCTTCAGAGCTAACTTTTTCAATGGATTGAGCAACTTTACCACTTGTCTTTATAGCATTTGCTTCAGAGCTAACTTTCTCAATGGATTGAGCAGCTTTACCACTTGTCTTTATAGCAGCTGCTTCAGAGCTAACTTTTTCAATGGATTGGGCAGCTTTACCACTTGTCTTTATAGCAACTGCTTCAGAGCTAACCTTTTCAATGGATTGAGCAACTTTATCACTTGTCTTTATAGCAGCTGCTTCAGAGCTAACTTTTTCAATGGATTGGGCAACTTTACCACTTGTCTTTATAGCATTTGCTTCAGAGCTAACTTTCTCAATGGATTGAGCAGCTTTACCACTTGTCTTTATAGCAGCTGCTTCAGAGCTAACTTTTTCAATGGATTGGGCAGCTTTACCACTTGTCTTTATAGCAACTGCTTCAGAGCTAACCTTTTCAATGGATTGAACAACTTTATCACTTGTCTTTATAGCAGCTGCTTCAGAGTTAACTTTTTCAATGGATTGAGCAACTTTATCACTTGTCTTTATAGCAACTGCTTCAGAGCTAACCTTTTCAATGGATTGAGCAACTTTATCACTTGTCTTTATAGCAGCTGCTTCAGAGCTAACTTTTTCAATGGATTGGGCAACTTTACCACTTGTCTTTATAGCATTTGCTTCAGAGCTAACTTTCTCAATGGATTGAGCAGCTTTACCACTTGTCTTTATAGCAGCTGCTTCAGAGCTAACCTTTTCAATGGATTGGGCAGCTTTACCACTTGTCTTTATAGCAACTGCTTCAGAGCTAACCTTTTCAATGGATTGAGCAACTTTATCACTTGTCTTTATAGCAGCTGCTTCAGAGTTAACTTTTTCAATGGATTGAGCAGCTTTACCACTTGTCTTTATAGCATTTGCTTCAGAGCTAACTTTCTCAACGGATTGGGCAACTTCACTGCCTGTTTTTATCCCTACTGTTTCAGCTTCAACGGCGGCTTCGATAAGAGAATTTTTTACAAACTTTGTACTTGCTTTGCCTACAAGCTTTATACCTCCTTTGGCTACTCCAGCCCCGCCAATTACCAATGTCACGACTTCGGTGAGTAATTTTCCGACTTCCAAACCAGCATTAAAAGATCCACCAGCACCCGCTCTTTCAAATTCCTCCGTTAGGTGATCAATACGCTCTACGTAAGATTGCGCAACAACACCGACTAAATCACCGCTCGTGATCAAATCTTTAAGTGCTCCCAAAGTCGCGATAGGATGGAGCCCAATGTGCAAGAGATCATTAACGGTATCGAATAATTCAACAGGCACACCAGCAGCCACACCTGCCAAAAGAGATACATTTTGCCCACCACCAATCAGAGACCATCTTACAGAAACCTCTAATGCACACAGATAGTCAGAACACTCAGCTAGTTCTTTTTCTTTTTGAGCCTTTTGTGCGCTGCTAAGGTAATTGTTCTCTGCCGCATTGCCTGCCGCATCGGCACCGGTATTCACATCCCCGCCAGCAAGCGCTGCTGCAAAGCCCCCAGCAATTCGCGCTACATCAATGGTCTGCGCCTTAAAGTCAACAAACTGAGCATCAAACCGCGCGTTTATACGAGCCTGCTCTTCCGCGGTTAATGGTCGCCCATCTAGGTCGCCCACTTCTTCTTGGAGGATAGCTGTAACCCAGTGCTTAAATTGCAGCATTGCTGCTGCTTCCCCCACAGCACCACCAATAGCACCAGCAGAACAATCGCCGCTGGCTGTGGAGCCTACCAGACAACCAAGCCCCGCATGGGCAACAATCTGCGTAACCGTGTTAATCTTGCCCTCAGCCTTAGCCGTGCCAATTTCTTCAGCAAGGGTTTTGCCAACAACCTCAGACAGCGCTGTACGAAGGTTCGCTAATAGGTTCTCATCTAAAGAGCCACCTTCAAGAGCAGTCTGAATACCCGTGCTAATAACCGCTTTAACGATATTTTTTTCCGCCTCATGGGTGATACGCTCTATCACCGGAGCGGTTTTAGGCAAGGATTGATTAACTCCTGCCATCGCCGTTGCTTGGCTGGTTAAGCCTACTGTGACCATCGATGACACAATACTGAGAACAGCCTTCGAAGAACCAAGCTCTTGCAGCACAGCGCCAATGTTACCGCCATTATTGATTAAAGACACAGCGCCTTTGTTAATCAGCGATTGTACACCTGCATTGATCGCCGCACTCATGGCTGCGTTCGAACCGACACCCAAAGCTCCTGTTATAGCGCTAGCTGCAGTAGAGGCTGTTCCTGAGGAAAGTGCCGTAACAACCAATGTTACAAGAGCGGCTCCTGCTTCTGTCAATCCTTGGCTCTTATAATCCCAGTCTTCAAACCTCGCCTCGACAGCTTGCCAATTCACTTGTTGGGCTAAAATGGCATCATCACGCAAGTGCTTGATCCATGACAGCTCTGGTATGCGTGCCAATTCATCAAGAGATTTTTCAAAACTGCCTGTTTTCTCGTATTCAACAACAATGCCATTGCCGGCATCTATCTTAATGCCACCTCCAGCTTCCATGGACACATGATGGATGCTTTCTTCCAACTGTCCTTGGTCGCGCTCACTCCACCAGAAGAGATTTTCATCATGCTGGAAACTTTGCTTAAAATCTTGGTCTTTGGTGCTCAAAAGTTGTATCTGACCTCGATCTGCCTGCAGATGCGTCTCACCACCACTTTTCAAGCCCGCGCCAACAACCGTAAGAGCCCCTCCTTGAGCATGAACCGAAAGCTTGCCACCAGCTTCTACCGTCGTTTTGACTGTTTTAACTTCTTCTGAATGTTGATGAGAATGGAATTTCTGAGAGAATAAACCACCTTTCTTCGTCCTCTGAACTTCCCAATCAGAACTGCTAACATCTTGCACCGAAGCTAAGGTGATATCCCCTCCAGCCGTAAGCTGCGCATCACCTTCTGCCTGAAGCTTGGCTCCTTCAAGGCTAAGATCACCGCCCGTTTGAATCGTCAGATCGCCACCACTGTTGAGACCACTTAACTGATTATGATAGCTTTGGGCGTTAAAAAAACTGTCTTCAAGCGTCTGTGCCTGAGCGCTTTCCAGCACAAAGGCACCAAATGTAGCGGAGCCATCAACCGTCAGCGCCATCGAACCGCCACTGATAAACTGCCCACCATACGCACTCAAATCGCCAAGGGATTGAATGCTCAAATCATTCACCGCGATGATCTGTGCCTTTTGCCCATTTCGATCAATAAAACCATATTTATTCAAATCATGGATCTTGGCTGTATTATTCATCACTGTCGCTGCAGTGATAGCAACCATATTGCCCTGAACAATCCCTGAAGAGTTGATAAAAAGGTCGTCACTGGTAATCTCTACGGCACCGGTTCCAACCAAAAAACCTCCATCATTCAAACCGGTTTTCGTCGTCGTAACGTGGAGCCCTCCATCACTCACCACGGCACCACTATTGACAAAGCTCTCTGCTGTTAAGGTGAGACCATTTCCTTTTAAACGCGCACTAGCAAAGTTCTCTTGATGTGTCCCTTGAACAGAAGAAGAGTTTGGCGCCAAATAAACACGTGGCACCAAAACATTTTGCCCCCCCACATTATGCGTCTCAAGCCAGATAATATCCTTTTTGAGCCCAGCAATTTGCTTGGGTGATAATGGATCCCCTAACTCTAATCCCAACAAAGCTTGCTGTTCGACGGCGTTGTCATAAAGCCTCTGTATTTGGGCATTGGGATCATCAATTCCAAAAAGACTATGATTGCCTGTGAGCTCAAAAATTTGCTCATTCACCAGACGATATTCAAAATGCGCATCCCCCAGCCTTTTAAATTCTTGCCCAAGCTTAAAATCAAGACGATCTAAAAAATAATCAGAACCCAAAAAATGACCGGGGTCGATAAAACCTGGACGCGTTTCTATCAAAAATGGCGCTTTCGGAGCCTGAGCGCTAACAAGCTCTGTCTTTACAGGTGGAAGCGCATCTGGCGTGGGCGTCCAAACAGATTGGAGCCCCTCTGTTTGAGCAGAAGGGTGAAAAAGCGCTGTATGACCTGCCAAACCATCGATCATGCCATCTAAGCGCTCATCGCTGATCAGAGGCATCCCTTCAAAATCAGCATTTCCAACCCCAAATACCCCTTTATCGCCTGAGCTTAAGCCAATTTGATCAGCTGCCTCACGCACAGCAAGATTGTCAAGATAGCCTGTTACCTCAGCATCAAGAACACCTCCAGATTCAATCGTGCCATAAACAGCATCATAGGTGTGGGAGATGATCTCTGTACGAGCAGGATCAACCCATTCCTCTGTCGTGTCCAATAGACATCCCAAATTCCCTACTGTGCAATGCTTATACCTGTGGCGTGTTTGTCTCACAATATTCGTTGTTTCGATTAAATCTCGCCCCTGATTGAAGAAAGAATCCGCACGCACAACAATATTGCCATTGGCTGCAATTAAGCTGTAGCTATTGTTGACATCATCAGCATTAATCGACAGGTGACGTCCAGCTAGAATTTGTCCAGCACTATTGATTAAATGAGATTCTTCACGGATGATCGTGGTTTCAGTCGTGGTCTTATCAGTGTAGTGTTTAATTCCATGACTTACGAATTCCCCTGGATCGTAACTATAACCAACCACTTTATTGGTAATTTCGACCCCACCTTCGCGCATATTGGTAAGCGTAGAGACGTCAAAGAACATATCCCCTGACACGGCTTCCAAAAGACCAGAATTGTTGATCACATGACCTGCACGATCTCCATTTAAACCACGAATGGAGAAATTATCTTCAGCTATGACATCGCCAAATTTATTGATAAAACTTCCATCTAAAGAAATGGCTGCAGATTTCTTAGCGTAAATTAATCCACTATTGTGAATATCCCCCACCACATGAAGTGCTACATCTGCACCACTGGAACCAAGCGAACCAATATTTTGTAATTGCCCTGCTGATAAAACAAAAGCACCCCCGCTTTGCAGGATCCCTTCAGATGCATTCACAACAGCAGCTTGTTGGGGAAAAGCAGCTTGGTGAGCAATGACTTGAAGATGCAATTCATCAGTTGCAATCAGCATGCCTTGATTGATGAGCGAACCTGCATGCGCATTAACAGTATCACCGCGTATCGTACCAAGATTGGTAATCTTATCATCAACCTGAAGAGTTAGTGCCCCGCCGTGCGCTTCCACATGACCAGCTTGCGTAAGAACATTAGCACTCAAGATAACATCATGACCTAAAAGCGTGCTATCCGCACCAACTGTGAGGACACCACCAGCTGTCAACGAAACCTGCTGCACGCTAACGATATCACCCTTGTTGTTTAGTGCTCCATGGGAGTGCAGTGTTACCACTCCATTGGATAAGAGGGCTCCTTCTTGGATCAGCTGACCACTATGCGTATAAAGACCGATTTCTTGTCCCGCGGCTAGGTTGGCGTAAGAAGATAATTCAGCCGCTTCTGCTAAAAGAGAGCCTCCTGCGCTATAATGACCAGCCCCTATGGTGAGGCGGTCCTCTGCTTTCAGAATAACACTCCCACTCGCTCCAATATGATTGTTTAAAGCTGTGATTGTATTGGTTTCAAGCGTCAGATTGCCAAGGGAAGATACCCCTGTCTGATGGTTATCTTCAGCACGGCTTAGATCTATTGTCTCTGCTTGGATCCACAGAAGGTCACCTGACGCTATACGTCCGCTTCCTGCATCAAGCTTGGATGCCTTTAAGTGTAAAGAACCTGTAGCAGACTGTTGACCATCATTGCCAATTCCACTTGCCAGAAGAGCATCATGCTCAAGCTTGATGACAGCCGAATTGACATCAACAGCACCGCTCGCTGCAACCCGTGCATGATCAACCAATTCGACTGCATCAAGCGCCTTAAGCCCAACAAACGATTCTGAAAATAGCAAATTTTCTACACGAACACTGGCGTGATGTGATTGCGCCTTCACAGGACCTTTGGCACGCGCTTTGGCAATCACCAACTTGCCATCGCTCGACAGTTGCATGGCGCCCGCATTGGAAACCATAGAGCCATGCATTTTAACTCCAGCGCCTTTATCGTTGGCAATAACGCGAATCTGACCTGCATACATCCCGCCAAAATCACTGGAATCAATCGCCAATTCTGGCTCTTTGCCATCCGTGCCAAGCGATGTGGCTTCACGCTTGTCATAAGCAAAATTATTGCGACCTGCTATAACAGACAAATCACCTTTGACCTGAATCGGACCCGCTACGCTAATCTTGCGCGAAACAAGATCAAATATATCCAACACGCGCCCATCCGCACCTTGCGCGCCAATGGTGATTGCACCACTTTCAACCCGAAAACCACTTAAAATCCCATCAATGCCAATGATCGGTTTGCCAGTTGATAAGGTCACCCGCGGTGTATTGATAAAGCCGCAACCGTTACAAGTAATCCCATTGGGATTGGCAATAATAACATCAGCTGATTGCCCATGGACCTCACTCACTCCCTCAAGATGCGAGTGATTGCTACTCACCACTTCGTTCAGAATAACCTTTGCCGCACCAGTATCACGCAAATTACCGTTGCCAAAAACCAAACCACCAAGCTGTGAACGTGAAATGTTCTCGGTGGAATTATTCAAAATCACACCATGAACATCAACATTGAAACTGTCATATTTATTATGAGAAAGACCCTGATTATTGGGACGAGCTATATCTATTAGCACAACACCATTGTTTGCTTGCCCAATCGTGGGACGGGTAGAAAAACTCTCCCCTATAGCCGCTTTAATTCCTTGAATGGTTGGGGATGGTGAACTTGCAGACCCCATCATTTGAGCTTGTGCTAACAGTGGATAAAATGCCACGCAAAAGCTTAAAACAAGCGAAAGACCCTTATGCAATCCGCGCTTCAAAACGCCAAAAACATACCGCAAAAAAACGCTTCCACACGCAAATCTATCTCTTGTACCCCGCATCTTTCCCCCCATAAAATCTGATAAATCTCTCTTCGCAAAAAACTGATAACTCTAAATAACTAAGAAAACTTTCTCAAAACAAATCCCTTATCCTAAAACCTTAACAATGCCCGCATTTGAAAAACTCCTGTCGCATTTTCATGCCTTAAAGGCGTCAATGCACTCAAAATATTTGAATAAGACACATCAAAATCTAAAGTCTCTCCTGTTTCATGGAATCCTAATGTCGCCCCAACTAAGTTACCACCAAAACTGTTTTTGAGTGGATTATTGGCTGCCTTTCCCAAATCAAGCGCCACATAAGGTGCAAATCGTTCCATAAATTTACGCCCCATATCGGATGCAAAACCTGGTAATAACAACGACAATTCATTGCGCCAAAACACAGCATTATTGCTGTAGTAAATAGCCTCACGCACCCCACGCACAGAAGAGATACCACCAAGCGACATTTGCTCTGAGCTAAACAACGTATCGGGCGACAATTGTCCTGCAAGCAAAGTGTTATAGCGAAAATTCAACTGGCTTAATGAAAAGGAACGTGCATAATCCAAAGAAAAAGACAATTTTAAAAATTGTCCTTTGGGTGCGTTTTTTGTTGCAGTTTCTTGGATTGCATCATTATAAGCGCCAAGAATCGTCAGTCCCTTATGAACGCCTATATTAGCGTTTAATGCACCTCCCGCCCATGCGCGCGAATGGTTAAGCTCAAATGTAGCAACGGCCAATTTACGGCTTGAAACATCAACCTTACTACCCATAATAAAATTATCGGTATATTTCCATGTAAAATACCCCGCAACCTTCGTCTTTCCCTCTTGATCACGGTGAATAACATGCGAAATCCATGGTGTAAGAGATAAAGACTTACCTGAAGTCATAATATCTGAAAATATTCCTTCTATAGTCGAGTGATATTGACTCCAATTGCTATCAAAACCCGCAGACCAATAACCATAGGGAATAGAAAATGAACCAGTTATCGTATCACTATTGGGGCGCTTTTTTGAAAAGTGATACGGTTTGCCATCCGTAGAACGCTGATAACTAAACGACCATTGATCATTGAAACCTAACAGATCATCAAAAACAAAACTAAGACGCGTTTGATAAAGCCCTGTTCCCTTAGAGCCAAGATTATCACTAGAAAGAGTGAATAACCAAGGTTTTTGTGTGTCCACATGAATATCAAGAACGGATCCACCAGAAGTACTGCCAGCCCCAAGACTAATAGTAGCTCGACGAGAAGCAAGGCGATTGATTTGATCAAGCCCTTGTTCAATATCGCGCAGATTGATTGGCTTACCAAGCAGATTTGGAAAAGCTGTGATGATTTCACCTTGATAACTTCTCTCAACTTTGTGCCCATCAAAGATTATATCTTCTACTTGACCTTCAACAACAACAATTTTTAGACGACCACCACTTAAATCTTGCTCAGGCAAATAAGCTCGTACAGCAATATAACCGCGTTTGATATAAAGCATGGTTACAGCTTTGAGCACTTTATTTATTTCGTCAATGCCCAAACACCGCCCCTCCCAAGGAGCTGTTGCGTAATGAAAGTCAGCATAAGAAATTAACTGAACACCAAGAAGCTCGATAGTTTTTATCATCAAACATGTTTTATGCGTCGAAGTACTATAAGGCAGCACTGTGGTTTCATCATCCTGCAAAGGTACATCAACATCACGCGCTTCTTTCCCCTTGTACAATTGTTGTAAACGCTGTTGTTGCGTTTGTTGACGCTGGATTTTCTCTGATTGATTAATTGCAGCGTCATGAATATTTTGTGCAAAACTCCGCGAAAAAAAAAACACAAAAAAAGCAAAATAAATACAAAAAAATCTGCGCATTAATCTTTGCTTTCATTTTGAGAAGCAAAATGAACAGTCTCATTATCGTAAAAAAAACTGCCAACTGTATAATAATCTTTTACTGTTTTGATGAGATCAATTTTTTTTAAATATAAATAAAAAGTATGAACTGATTCATACACATCAGCTTTATCAACTACGTAAACCAATCACTCTTCCCCCGCTCTAGATTTTAATCCCCCTATTAAAATGTAAACTTACGCATTACACATTCTTTTAAAAGAGAGCTATATAAGATTATTTTTATAATAAAGTAAAAGATAAGTCTATTCTTCATTGGCTAAATTGGCGGCTAAGTTGGCTAATGCTAATACCGACTAGCTCCATCCATCAAAGAATGTTATCTTCACATCACTCGGCTATAAAGATATTTATCTGCATATCAATAATAAAAGCATACAACCATACCTAATCATATTTTAATAAAGTGATTCCCAATTTATCATAAATTATAATATAAGCTACAAACGAGTATTCTCGCTCCTACTCACTTCACTTTCAGCTTTCTTTTATCAATTCATCAGCAAGTTGTATGGAAAACATTAGTTATTAATGTGTTAATATACTATCAATTTTAAAATCCTATAACTAGCGATAGGTTGCGCTGTTATCCCCACAACAATCCTAACCTTCAGGAAAGTACCTTTTGCAATATTTTTTTCTAAAATTTTTTTCTATAATAAGGTGCGGTTTTGTACCGCATCCAACAATAAAAATGGCAGGAGCAAGGCCTGATGGTCTTATTGGAGAACATGGCTTAATCGAAGTCAAATGCCCAAGATCAACAACTCATATCCGCTTTTTTATCGATAACGAAATCAAGCCTGAATATATCACACAAATGCAATTCCAAATGGCTTGTACGAAGCGTAAATGGTGTGTTTTGTAAGCTATAATCCACGCTTTACTGACCAATCATCACATTTACGCCTCAAAATACGACGCATATACCGTGATGAAAAACACATATACAAAGCTGTTGAAACGTTTTTAATAGAAATAGAGCAAAACATGCAGCAAATATTGACTCAAGCCGCTTAAACACTATGGGAGTGTTGTTCCGCACCCCTGCCCTTTCACAAAAGCTTTTTATGCAATGCGCGCTTCGCTCCACAGATGGATTGCATCTAAACTTAAGAGAACAGATATGGCACACCGCCAACCTACCATAACACAGCCAGCATTGCTCGCGCCATCAGAGAAGCTAAAAAGCAAAGGTGCGAACTAATAGACATTTAAGCCCACTGGTGAATTGTTAATCTATCTCAAAACCGGAATCGAAATCCCTAATACGGCAACACATCCAAACAGCTTATCAGACTTGTCAAAAAATGAGTATTACGAAGTTTTTCTCTCTAAGATGTAAAGTTACTATGCCAAAACCACATCCTCCTCATCTTATCAAAGAAATTACACGCTATGGCAAAACTATATGGTATGTGCATATTGGTCATGGGCAACGAATTAGAATCCAAAGGGTATATGGAATGCAAGAATTTGTCGATAACTATAAAAGCGCTCTAGTCCAATCACAAGAACTCATACTTCCTAAATCCAAACCAGGGAAACTTGTTGAAGGTTCCTTTGCATGGCTTCTCAAACAATATTTTAATAGTGTTGATTGGCATCGCCTCGCTAAAGCCACAAAAAACTCATTTTGATGAAGGTGTGCGATTCCATAGGAAATATTCCATATAGAGAAATCAAAAAAGCACATATTACAGCAGGAGTTGAAAGACGTAAAGAAACGCCAGCAATGGCTAAAAACGTTCTGAAAGCTTTTAGTGAGCTTTTAATTGGCAATTGAACAAAGGCTTTTAGCAGACAATCCAGCAGCAGAAATCAAAAAAACAGCTCTCAACAATAAAGACGGATTTCCAATTTGGACAGAAAAAGACGTTGAGAAATATTATCAATGCTGATCTCTGTCGAAACGCATGAACGCATCTTGATGTTTTACGAGCTTGCATCGTAGTAATTGCAATACGAATTGGCTGGAAAGATGTAAAAGATGACATTATTCATAGAAAAACAGAAAAAAATAAATTCCAAAAAGATGTTTTTCTTCCAATCTTACCTGAATTAGCAGATACACTTCAAACTAGTCCTGTCAGAGATAAAACGTTCATTTGCGGTAAAGGCATATAAAAAAATAACAAAGAAAGCTTTGGCAATCTGTTTCATGAAGAATGTAATGCGGCAGACATAAAAAAAATCAATGCAGGAACTAAGAAAATTAGCAACAACACGTGCCATAAATTCATGTGCAAGAGTCTCACGCTTCAAAGCAAGTTTTAAACTGAACAGAAGACAGTATGGCATCTCTTTACACAAAGAGCGCTGACCAGAAAAAGCTTGCTTTTGAATCGATCAAAAAGCCCTAGAAAAATGAGAGATAAAGTTCCAAAAAACTTATTAGAAACAATAATAGTAAAATTTCTTCATTTTATAACAACTCACCGATTTTACTAAAATTAGGCGTGCCTTGTTGACATTACACAAAGAATAACTTGAAATCATTTTTAAGGAAAAGAAATGCACAATTGTAAACATTGCAATTGTAATTTAGCAAAATTAAATCTTAAAAAAGCATTCTCGTCGTTCCCGTTGCAGTAAAATCTGTTTCCGTTTAACACCCCAACGATAACCTGAAAGAGCACCATTTTTGCGCACCACACGATGACAAGGAATGACTAATGCCAATTTGTTACGCGCACACGCATTAGCGACTGCTCGACACGCTTTCGGCATACCAATATGCTGCGCTAATTCTTCGTAACAAATTGTTTCACCACATTGCACTTCGCGTAACGCACCCCATACTTTCTGCTGAAGAACTGTGCCACTTATATCTAATGGCATATCATAAGGTCTTATCAACTCAGGCGTTTCTATCATTGTTGCAATGTGCGCTACTTCTCTACTAAATATGTTATCATCGATATTCTCTTGTACACTGGGAAAATATATCCTAAGCTCCTGTAATAATTGTTCGGTAGTATTACCTAAAGCTATATTACAAATCCCCTTATAAGACTTTGCAACAAGAAGCCCTCCGATTGATGTATCTCTCACCATCACAACAATTGCACCCTGCATGCTTTTATTTTTAGGCATTACACGACTATCTTAAAAATATTTGTATCTGAAAATATGTACATTTCTCTAATAACATTGAAATTCTATACGTAAAAAACATCCCCTTTCTAACAAATCTTACCGTATAAAATATAGCATTACCTAAACAAATTGAGTTTAATTTATCATAGCTTGTAGAATGAAAACAATCAGTTGATGAAAGAAAATCTCTCTTTCTTCTTCCATCAAAAGCGCTAACCGTAGAAAAATAGTTTTTGAATCAATAAAAAATCTCCAAAAAAGTAAGAAAACAGGTGTCAAACGCGCTTCTATACACTGTAGCTTGCCACCTCGTTTTGCACCAATTCATTTTTTTTTAAAGGGTTTTCAAGGGGTCTTTAAAGGGACTTTTAAACCCCCTCAAAAAGTCTTTTTTTCTATTAAAAATCGCAATTTGCGATGATTAGTTCTTTGGCGATAGCATTATTTGAACTGCCACATGAATAAGATGTAGTGACCTTTTTTAGATTAAATTGACTAAAGGTTTTCTGAATTTCTGGTACATCATTTAAAGAGAGAAGAAACTTGCCTTTTAATTTCGCAGGAATCGTGGCCATCGCATGATAATCTTCTCATTTAAACAAGTCTTTTCCATAATAATCCCAACACCCCAATAAGGCGGATCAAGATAAAACAAAACGTTTGATTTATCATAGCGCAGCATAAAGTCTGACCCATCTGTATTTTCAATCGTAATCCCTGCCAAGCGCTGGTAAATAAGCTCTGGTAATGCTTCGGCTTAAAAATAATTAAATCGTGCACCACAGCTCGTTTCAACGCCAAATGTGCGCTTTATTACCACTTTGCCGCTAAAACTTGACCGTTGCAAATACAAAAACCGAACAGCAGGCTCTAAATCGATTAAATCCTTTGGATCTTGTCGTGAGAGACGTTGAAATGCTTCACGGCTACTGATCGTAAAAATCAACATCAGAAAGACAAGACGCAATACAAATTAAAACGGTTATTCAGGTCATAAACCCGCAAATCTTGATGTAAATTATCTGGATCAAAACGGACAATCACTTTTTGACTCGCATGCTGATTAAGCGCCTGCGACCAATAACGACTACCATAAAAATGAATCTCCCCCGTCCCTTTCTGAGTGCGAAGTGCCTCTGATGTCAAAAAAGCCACAAAGCGCGTTGTGCTTTTATCGCTTGACATATTAATCGTGCCCTCGGCCTGTAAATTTTCTTCAAATATGACATCAAAACTCAGGCCCGCACAATTGACTGCTTTCCATCTCTTTTGCGCATTATGCTTTACAATTTATGCTTCAACATACGCTTTGAACTCTTTAAACATAACCGCTCGTGCACCGTAATCTTCAGGCTTGGCATCAGGTTTATTCCCGTATAAGCGCCTGCACAGAAAGGATGTTTGGAAATAGCTTCAGCTATAAATCACATCATGTTCGCTCAATTGGCTTGGATTGCCCGCTATAAGGCGTTGTCCATTGCAGTTTAATACTCAATGTTGTCAAAAGACCTTGCGGATCATCTGGTTTAATTTTAAACCGAAAACGGTTTTGTACACCCCCCGAAATCCATTTGCTGGTAAAGGCGCGACCATTATCCAAGGTCATACGCTCTGGTATCCCATAAGCAGAAACCATATCACCAATAACCAAACGGACAATTTCCCAAGTCTCAGCATCCGACAAACGCCACGATAAAATCTTACCAGAATAAAGATCTTGAATGGCTACAAAATAAAGCCGAACAGGTTTTTCTGCCCAAGAAACTTGAACAAAAACATCTAATTATGCCCATCCATATTCACTGCTTACAAAGCATGAATGGCAGACCAATCACGTCGTTAGGCAGGATACAGTTTCTTTGCCTTTTTCTTCACCATCACGCGCTAACGTCACAACCACTTTTCAAATTTTTTCTTTGTTAAAACGATGCCGTAAAGCCTGCTCAGAAGGAATGGGAACCCAACCTTTTTCCTGTGCAACCGCAACCATATCCGCCGATAACATGCCAAAAAATCCGGCTTAGAAGAATGTCAATAATCCGAACATAAAACCTCCCAAGCTTGCTCATGACATACTGTAAATTGTGAATAATTATCCTCACCGCAAGCGGGTGCTAATACTGCCAACCAATCATTACAACTATAACCTTCTACCCTCTCGCGCCAATTAAAAAGTGACCTGCAGCTTATGCCAAATTTGACCTCAGTGCTGGTTGCCGCATCATGCACACCTAAACCAGCTACCTGCTAAAAGTAAATCATCCATAAAACAAAGCGCCTTCCAACGCTCTTCACAGCGGTTTTATGTGCCTTCGAAAGTCCCTCATAACGCAACCAAATGTCTTCTTTTTGCGCATTTTATTCCGTTGTTGGAGAAATGCTAATCTCACCTTGCTGGATTAGTAAAACTACCCGCGCCCGCTTTGCAATAAAAAGATGTGGTATTCCCAAACCAGCTTGATTTTTCTCTCTACTTTCCCTGAAACAGCTGAATTCTTTTACCAATATCAATATGTACGACCATGATTTTCAAGACTTTTATATGTAGATGGCAACTCTGACAGGACTAATGCAGCCAATTCTGCAATGCTAAACTATTCTTTCATGACTGCTCCCGCTTAATCTTCACCGGATGTAGCATGCATGGCTTTTAACAGCGTGGCAATCTCCCATTGCTCTTGCTGGAGCCTCGCAATCTCTGCTAACCGTGCTTCATCACCGATCAAAATAGAAGCAAAAGAGCAATAAAAAATAGTTTTGCCTTCCTGCTCATGAACATTCTACACTGCACTACATATGCCATACTTCAGCTTTTTTCATCATGAATTGATGTCCAATAATAGAACTGCATAATAATCGATGCACTTCACCAAACTTTCCTTGTTTATCATATAAGCGCTGCAGATATCTCATATAAAAATATTCTTTTCATTAGAAAGCTCTCCACCATTTTCTCAAAAGAAAAAAGTGGAGAGCATTTAATAAAATATTATGCTTTTTTATAATTATATCTTTTTTTACTTATTATTTTAGTTTCAGAGTAATCCCAGCACCTATTCCCCAATGACCTCCAGCACTCGTTACAGATAAATTAGAACGCATATCTCCAGCTTCAGATGTATAACCAACCCCCATAGCAAAAGCAGCTTCACCGCGCCATAGACCACCAGCTACTGATACACTCAGAGCTCCAGGATCATCATAATAACGCAAATTAGATACCGCCAAACCAATAGCTGCCGCTTGTCTAGATTCTTTCTTAACATCTTCAATGCTCTTATTTAATAGATCAAACTTTATATCAGCATAATTCTGAACATTACTGAGAACTTTATCTAAAACAATAGCATCTGAAGCTTCATCTATACGCTTTTTTGCATCTTCTAAAACTAAAGCCATTTGCTCTTTTGTAAAATCGTATACCTGCCCACCATTAACTGCGTCTGTAGAGCCATGTTTTATTTCACCATCAGCAACATTACTTATCAAGACTGGAGCACTATCATCCCCTTCTCCCAAGGTGATACTCAATTTTCCATTTTCATCTTTATCATACGCAATAACATTATCCACCACTTGAGCTATACTTTGTACCTGACTACCAAGAGAATCAACTTTGTTTTCAATTTTTGTAACTTGAGAATTTATTGCAAAAAGCTGACCTCCATTTACAGCATCTGTCGAACCTAACGCTATTTTACCATCTGCCACATGTGTAATCTTGCCATCTTTTTCATTATGGCTAGCACTGTAAGCTCCATCATTCGCATCCCAATATATACCATTTGATACAGTATTTTGTTCAACATCATGAATACGATCGTTTATACTCAACATACTTTCATTAACAGCATCAAAAGCATCAGAAACATTATTAACATTATTATATTTTATATTATCTGCTAACTGATTAGAATTAAATTGTACAACACTGAAGCTAGGAGCATTCCATTTGCCATTACTATAACCAGCACCACCACCTAAAAATGCTGCAAACTGAGTTCCCATCGAATAAAGCTGCGAACCATTAATAGCCTCCGTTGACGTTTCTGAAAGTTCTCCGCCTTTTACACCAGAGAGAATTCGAGAAATACCATCAACATTTGCAAAAGTAACTTTGAGACCGCTCTTTTCTTTACCAACCGCGATAACATTTGTATCAGCATCTTGCTTAACAATAAACTCACCCGTTACGTTGTTAATTTCACTTTTAAACTCTTTATTTATATAAGCAAAGGTAGAATTAATGCCTTCAAAAGCACTGGCAACATTGTGATATTCCTGCTCACTTTCGGTGCCTTTATTATCAAAAGTTTTCACTTTAAAGGTAGGAGCCTGCCATGTTGTACCGTTATAACTAGCACCACCACCAAAATATTGTGCAACCTGCTGAGTTAATGAATAAATCTGACCACCCGTAATTGCATCAGTTGAATCAGAAGAAATCAATCCATTTGCAAGATGGGTAACCTTGCTCTTCGTTTTTGAATTATCATCACCATGATCTGCAACAAATGCATTATCTGTCTTACTCCATGAAAGAACATCGCCTTTAGCTTCTTTAGCAATATCCGTTATGCTTTGAGCAAGCTGTTCAGATTTTTCGTTTAAATTATTCTCTACAGTTTTGATATTAGCATCAAGCTGACTTTTATTAATAGCATCATCATCATTTACTGCATCTTTCACCCCTGAAAGAATTCGTTGCTCATTATCCTTGTTCGCAATATCAATTGTATCGCCTTCTACTTCTTTACCAATAGTAATAAGATTTGTTTTTTTAGTTATCTGAACAAGATTGTTTCCTTTTACATCACCAATCTTTTCACTAAGCTCATTGGTAATTTTTGTGGTAATATTATTCTCCATATTCGTAAAAGAATTACCAACTTCGGTTAAAGCTGACGCAATATTATCATAAGTCTTTTCTTCAGAATCTCCACCATTTTTAATAGTTTTCACTTTAAAGCTAGGAGCATTCCATATTCCATCATTATAACCAGCACCACCACCAAAATACTGAGCAACCTGCTGAGTTAACGAATAAATCTGACCACCCGTAATTGCATCCGTAGAACCAGAAGCAATCGATCCCTGGGCAAGATGTGTAATCTTGCTCATCGTTTTTGAATTATCATCACCATGATCTGCAACAAATGCATTATCTGTCTTACTCCATGAAAGAACATCACTTTTAGCTTCTTTAGTAATATCCGTTATGCTTTGAGCAAGCTGTCCAGATTTTTTGTTTAAATCATCTTTTACAATTTTGATATTACTATCAAGCTGACTTTTATTAATAGCATCATGATCATTTACTGCATCCTTCACCCCTGAAAGAATTCGTTGACCATTGTCTTTGTCAGCAATACTAATTGTGTAACCTTCTAGGTCTTTACCAATAGTAATAAAATTGGTTTCTTCATCTTTCTTAACAAGACTGTTTCCTGTTACATCACCAATCTCTTGATTAATCAGATTGGTAATTTTTGTGGTAAGATTATTCTCCATATTCGTAAAAGAATTACCAACTCCTGTTAATGCTTCTCCAACATTTGTATAAGTTTTTTCTTCAGAAACACCACTATCGTTAATAACTTGAACTTTAAAGTTAGGAGCATTCCATGTTCCATCATTATAACCAGCACCACCACCAAAATACTGAGCAACCTGCTGAGTTAACGAATAAATCTGACCACCCGTAATTGCATCAGTTGAATCAGAAGAAATCAATCCATTTGCAAGATGGGTAACCTTGCTCTTCGTTTTTGAATTATCATCACCATGATCTGCAACAAATGCATTATCTGTCTTACTCCATGAAAGAACATCGCCTTTAGCTTCTTTAGCAATATCCGTTATGCTTTGAGCAAGCTGTTCAGATTTTTCGTTTAAATTATTCTCTACAGTTTTGATATTAGCATCAAGCTGACTTTTATTAATAGCATCATCATCATTTACTGCATCTTTCACCCCTGAAAGAATTCGTTGCTCATTATCCTTGTTCGCAATATCAATTGTATCGCCTTCTACTTCTTTACCAATAGTAATAAGATTTGTTTTTTTAGTTATCTGAACAAGATTGTTTCCTTTTACATCACCAATCTTTTCACTAAGCTCATTGGTAATTTTTGTGGTAATATTATTCTCCATATTCGTAAAAGAATTACCAACTTCGGTTAAAGCTGACGCAATATTATCATAAGTCTTTTCTTCAGAATCTCCACCATTTTTAATAGTTTTCACTTTAAAGCTAGGAGCATTCCATATTCCATCATTATAACCAGCACCACCACCAAAATACTGAGCAACCTGCTGAGTTAACGAATAAATCTGACCACCCGTAATTGCATCCGTAGAACCAGAAGCAATCGATCCCTGGGCAAGATGTGTAATCTTGCTCATCGTTTTTGAATTATCATCACCATGATCTGCAACAAATGCATTATCTGTCTTACTCCATGAAAGAACATCACTTTTAGCTTCTTTAGTAATATCCGTTATGCTTTGAGCAAGCTGTCCAGATTTTTTGTTTAAATCATCTTTTACAATTTTGATATTACTATCAAGCTGACTTTTATTAATAGCATCATGATCATTTACTGCATCCTTCACCCCTGAAAGAATTCGTTGACCATTGTCTTTGTCAGCAATACTAATTGTGTAACCTTCTAGGTCTTTACCAATAGTAATAAAATTGGTTTCTTCATCTTTCTTAACAAGACTGTTTCCTGTTACATCACCAATCTCTTGATTAATCAGATTGGTAATTTTTGTGGTAAGATTATTCTCCATATTCGTAAAAGAATTACCAACTCCTGTTAATGCTTCTCCAACATTTGTATAAGTTTTTTCTTCAGAAACACCACTATCGTTAATAACTTGAACTTTAAAGTTAGGAGCATTCCATGTTCCATCATTATAACCAGCACCACCACCAAAATACTGAGCAACCTGCTGAGTTAACGAATAAATCTGACCACCCGTAATTGCATCAGTTGAATCAGAAGAAATCAATCCATTTGCAAGATGGGTAACCTTGCTCTTCGTTTTTGAATTATCATCACCATGATCTGCAACAAATGCATTATCTGTCTTACTCCATGAAAGAACATCGCCTTTAGCTTCTTTAGCAATATCCGTTATGCTTTGAGCAAGCTGTTCAGATTTTTCGTTTAAATTATTCTCTACAGTTTTGATATTAGCATCAAGCTGACTTTTATTAATAGCATCATCATCATTTACTGCATCTTTCACCCCTGAAAGAATTCGTTGCTCATTATCCTTGTTCGCAATATCAATTGTATCGCCTTCTACTTCTTTACCAATAGTAATAAGATTTGTTTCTTTAGTTATCTGAACAAGATTGCTTCCTTTTACATCATCAATCTTTTCACTAAGCTCATTGGTAATTTTTGTGGTAATATTATTCTCCATATTCGTAAAAGAATTACCAACTTCGGTTAATGCTGACGCAATATTATCATAAGTCTTTTCTTCAGAATCTCCACCATTTTTAATAGTTTTCACTTTAAAGCTAGGAGCATTCCATGTTCCATCATTATAACCAGCACCACCACCAAAATACTGAGCAACCTGCTGAGTTAACGAATAAATCTGACCACCCGTAATTGCATCCGTAGAACCAGAAGTAATCGATCCCTGGGCAAGATGTGTAATCTTGCTCATCGTTTTTGAATTATCATCACCATGATCTGCTACAAATGCATTATCTGTCTTACTCCATGAAAGAACATCACTTTTAGCTTCTTTAGTAATATCCGTTATGCTTTGAGCAAGCTGTCCAGATTTTTCGTTTAAATCATCTTTTACAATTTTGATATTACTATCAAGCTGACTTTTATTAATAGCATCATGATCATTTACTGCATCCTTCACCCCTGAAAGAATTCGTTGACCATTGTCTTTGTCAGCAATACTAATTGTGTAACCTTCTAGGTCTTTACCAATAGTAATAAAATTGGTTTCTTCATCTTTCTTAACAAGATTATGTCCTTTTACATCACCAATATCTTGATTAATCAGATTGGTCATTTGTGTAATAATAATATTCTCCATATTAGTGAAAGAATTATCAACTCCTGTTAATGCTTCTCCAACATTTGTATAAGTTTTTTCTTCAGAAACACCACTATCATTAATAACTTGAACTTTAAAGCTAGGAGCATTCCATGTTTCATCACTATAACCAGCACTGCCACCAAAATACTGAGCAACATTTGTGCCCATTTCTTTTATTTTTTTGGACGCATCTCTTAACTCCTGTTGCACAGTATATAGCTGTGAACCAGTTATTGCATCACTGGATCCTGCTGAAAGATCAGCATCTTTCACACCAGTAATGGTCCGCTTATCTTTATTCACATTGCGAACATCAATTTTATCACCATCTGTTTGCGTACCAATCGTGATATTTCCAGTTTCTCCACTTTTCTGAATCAATGAAGAATTTGCTATTTGCTCCTTAAGATTGTTTAACTGAAGAACATTCACTGCATCTGTATCTTTAACACCTGCAAGTACACTAGTAATCTTTTTATTTGCAGCATCAATACCATCGGGAGTTATTTTAGGTCCATTAGCAATTATTAATCCTGCATCACTTAAAGAAACATCCTCTAAATCAATATTTTTTACTGAAATATTTTCCGCTAAATCAAAGCTTATCATATCACCAGCATCGTTTTTGGCAATTTTTAGGGATTTACCTGCATTTGAGAAGTCCATTGTTTCATTAGAACCAATATCAGTTGATTTTCCTTCGTTAACAGTAAAACTCCACTCATCTTCGGCAAATAATTTCTGGATTTCTTTTAACTGCGCAACATTCACGGCGTCTGTATCTGCAGATCCAGCAGCAACCCCTACAATTTGTCGAGTTACTTTATTGTCAGCATTACCAACAGAAAAAGCTCCTGCTGTACTTTTCCACACCTCAGTATCAGTATCTCTATTTAATGAAGTTTTTTGCATAGGATGATAGCCAGATACACCAGCTGCAACCTTAGAAACAGATCCAGAACCTATAGCAACGCCACCACTAACCCTCACAGTCGCATTCCCACCTAATGCAATAGATGCATCTCCTTCACTCGTGGCGTGATGCCCTATAGCAATCGATCTTTGCCCTTTAGATGTTGCAAGGTCTGCATCTTCCTCACCACCGCCTATTGCGATCGAATGAGCACCTTCAGCATGAGCTCGCGTACCTATGGCAACAGCATGATTACCCTTCGAAGTTGCAAGTCCACCTAGAGCAACAGAAGATTCTCCAGATGCTTCTGAAGATATACCCATAGCTATGCTCACCTTTCCTTCTGCAAGCGAAGCAATACCAAAAGCCATAGATCCTCCAGTAAGCGCAGTGGCACTCGCACCAAATGCTGTCGAATAGTTTCCTGAAGCATAAGATCCACAACCCGTTGCAAAAGAATAAACACCAAACGCTGAGGGAAGAATATTAACATTACCACCTGTTGTTAATACTCCCATATAACCGGAGGAATCAGCCTTGTATCCGTTTGGTCTCGTCCTACCATTTCCAGACCAAACCTGTTGTCCAGTAGTTTCACCATAAGGAGAATATGAATCAAATTTTGGTGACGTTAAAAACCTTGAATACTCTTCTTCTGCAGTTATCCTCCGAGAGGCAGGAACAGAGTTAGTCCCATTTGCACGACCAATAACTGAATCTGCACCACAAAAATCATTATTATCACCGGCAAGCATGATGCTACCATGACTAACGGATCTCCATCCCACTCTTTCCCTATCTGAACTTAACTCAGCAGTTCCCGTTATTGCCAGATTTGAAGCAAAAGCAGGTGAAACACTCGATAACAACACAACCATTTTAGTAAAAAACAAAACATTACTAAAAGAAAAACAAGAAGATTTTAAATCATTGGTTATCCGTGTTGTATACAATTTTTTCACAATAAATTCTCCAATAAAAAAATTTTAAAACATATCAAAACACAAAAAAAACATATTCTAGTGTTATTTGTGCTCCCAAATGAGATTTTATTCTTAAAAGAATTATCCAGAGCAATGATAATTTGGTTTTTGTTTATGTTTTCGTGTACCTTCTAAAGTGAACCTCAATGCACCAATCAAAAAGAGTATATTAGTAAATGTAAAAAAGCGCATTTTAGTCCTTAAAAATGTGTGTTTTTGCGCAAAAAAAGTTCTGTTTTTTTTGAGCGGTGAAGTTATTTTCTTTGTCTGAAATAACTTTTAGAGAGGAGTTTATGTATTTGATATGATTGTTTTATGTAAAAAGGTGTTTCCATATAAAAAAATGCAGTATTTGTGTTAAGTTGTATTTTATAAATCTGATTTATAGAGCAAACACTACAATTCGAATGTAGTTTTGTTATATTTTTGTTTTCTCCTTTGTTTAGTTTTATATGGATTGGGTTATTATACACATTAATCTAAAACATTTATCAAGTTTTTAGCATTCCTCTTACCCTTTCCTAAAAAGGAAAGGAAAGAGGTGTTATTTTTTTATCATTATCTTAATCTTAACGTAATTCCAGCACCTGTCCCCCAATGACCCCCAGCACTCGTTACAGATAGATTAGAACGCATATCTCCAGCTTCAGATGTATAACCAACTCCCACAGCAAAAGCAGATTGATTGCGCCATAAACCTGTTCCCAATGATACACTTAAAGCTCCAGGATTATCATAATAACGCAAATTAGATACCGCCAAACCAATAGCTGCCGCTTGTCTAGCCTCTCCCCGAACGTCCTCAATAGCATAAGTTAAGACATCAAACTTTGTATCGATGTAATTCTGAGCACCGCCAAAAACGGAATTCATAACGATATCATCTACACGTTCATCCGCATACTTTTTTGCATCTTCTAAAACTAAAGCCATTTGCTCTTTTGTAAAATCGTATACCTGCCCACCATTAACTGCGTCTGTAGAGCCATGTTTTATTTCACCATCAGCAACATTACTTATCAAGACTGGAGCACTATCATCCCCTTCTCCCAAGGTGATACTCAATTTTCCATTTTCATCTTTATCATACGCAATAACATTATCCGCCACTTGAGCTATACTTTGTATCTGACTACCAAGAGAATCAACTTTGTTTTCAATTTTTGTAACTTGAGAATTTATTGCAAAAAGCTGACCTCCATTTACAGCATCTGTCGAACCTAACGCTATTTTACCATCTGCCACATGTGTAATCTTGCCATCTTTTTCATTATGGCTAGCACTGTAAGCTCCATCATTCGCATCCCAATATATACCATTTGATACAGTATTTTGTTCAACATCATGAATACGATCGTTTATACTCAACATACTTTCATTAACAGCATCAAAAGCATCAGAAACATTATTAACATTATTATATTTTATATTATCTGCTAACTGATTAGAATTAAATTGTACAACACTGAAGCTAGGAGCATTCCATTTGCCATTACTATAACCAGCACCACCACCTAAAAATGCTGCAAACTGAGTTCCCATCGAATAAAGCTGCGAACCATTAATAGCCTCCGTTGACGTTTCTGAAAGTTCTCCGCCTTTTACACCAGAGAGAATTCGAGAAATACCATCAACATTTGCAAAAGTAACTTTGAGACCGCTCTTTTCTTTACCAACCGCGATAACATTTGTATCAGCATCTTGCTTAACAATAAACTCACCCGTTACGTTGTTAATTTCACTTTTAAGCTCTTTATTTATATAAGCAAAGGTAGAATTAATGCCTTCAAAAGCACTGGCAACATTGTGATATTCCTGCTCACTTTCGGTGCCTTTATTATCAAAAGTTTTCACTTTAAAGGTAGGAGCCTGCCATGTTGTACCGTTATAACTAGCACCACCACCAAAATATTGTGTAACCTGCTGAGTTAATGAATAAATCTGACCACCTGTCATTGCATCTGTAGAGCCGGAAGAGATCGTTCCTTTTGCAAGATGTGTAATCTTGCTATTTGTTTTTGAACCACCATTCTTATGTTGCGCAACAAATGCACCTTCATCCGTGCTCCACAATAAAGAGTCACCTTGAAGCGTTTCAGTTATACTTGTGATATTGTTATTAAATTCATCAAATTTAGTTGTCAGCTCGCCATTTATAGTTGCGATCTGAGCATCAAGCTGATGTTTATTAACAGCATCATTATTATTTACTGCATCCTTCACACCTGAAAGAATTCGTGATTTACCTTTACTATTAGCAATACTAATTGTATCGCCATTTATTTCTTTACCAATGGTGATACGTTTTGTTGCTGCATCCTGCTTAACAAGGCTTGATCCGTTCACATTAGCAATCTCTTGATCAACCTTAGAGGTAATTTGTTGAAGGATATTATTCTGCATATTAGTGAAAGAAGTACCTATTCCGGACAAAGCATCTGCAACATTATCATAAGTTTTGTCTTTAGACTCACCATCATTATCAACTGCTTTTACCGTAAAGGTAGGAGCTGTCCATGTTCCATCATTATAACTAGCATCGCCACCAAAATACTTCGCAACCTGCTGAGTTAACGAATAAATCTGACCACCTGTAATGGCATCTGTAGATTCAGAAGAAATCGTTCCATTTAAAATATGTGTAATTTTACTATTCTTTTTTGAACCATCATCACCATGATCTGCAACAAATGCACTATCATCCGTGCTCCACAACAAAGAATCACCTTTAACTATTCCTGTTACTTCTGTGATCTCTTTATTAAAGTCATTAAATTTATTTGTCAGATCACTGCTTATAGCTGTGAACTCACTATCAAGCTGACCTTTGTTAACAGCATCATTATTATTTACTGCATCCTTCACACCTGAAAGAATTCGTAAACTACCTTTACTGTCAGCAATATTAATTGAGTAACCTTCTATGTCTTTACCAATGGTGATACGTTTTGTTGCTTCATCCCTCTTAACAAGGCTCTCCCCTTTTACACTAGCAATCTGCTCATTAAGCGTATCGGTAATTTTTGTAGTAAGATTGCCCTCCACGTTAACCAAAGAAGTACCAACTCCCGTCAAAGCTTCTGCAACACTCTTATATTCTTGTTCACTTTCAGTGCCATTATTATCAACGGTTTTCACTGTAAAGGTAGGAGCCTGCCATGTTGTACCGTTATAACTAGCACCACCACCAAAATACTGGGCAACCTGCTGAGTTAATGAATAAATCTGACCACCTGTCATTGCATCTGTAGAGCCGGAAGAGATCGTTCCTTTTGCAAGATGTGTAATCTTGCTATTTGTTTTTGAACCACCATTCTTATGTTGCGCAACAAATGCACCTTCATCCGTGCTCCACAATAAAGAGTCACCTTGAAGCGTTTCAGTTATACTTGTGATATTGTTATTAAATTCATCAAATTTAGTTGTCAGCTCGCCATTTATAGTTGCGATCTGAGCATCAAGCTGATGTTTATTAACAGCATCATTATTATTTACTGCATCCTTCACACCTGAAAGAATTCGTGATTTACCTTTACTATTAGCAATACTAATTGTATCGCCATTTATTTCTTTACCAATGGTGATACGTTTTGTTGCTGCATCCTGCTTAACAAGGCTTGATCCATTCACATTAGCAATCTCTTGATCAATCTTAGAGGTAATTTGTTGAAGGATATTATTCTGCATATTAGTGAAAGAAGTACCTATTCCGGACAAAGCATCTGCAACATTATCATAAGTTTTGTCTTTAGACTCACCATCATTATCAACTGCTTTTACCGTAAAGGTAGGAGCTGTCCATGTTCCATCATTATAACTAGCATCGCCACCAAAATACTTCGCAACCTGCTGAGTTAACGAATAAATCTGACCACCTGTAATGGCATCTGTAGATTCAGAAGAAATCGTTCCATTTAAAATATGTGTAATTTTACTATTCTTTTTTGAACCATCATCACCATGATCTGCAACAAATGCACTATCATCTGTGCTCCACAACAAAGAATCACCTTTAACTATTCCAGTTACTTCTGTGATCTCTTTATTAAAGTCATTAAATTTATTTGTCAGATCACTGCTTATAGCTGTGAACTCACTATCAAGCTGACCTTTGTTAACAGCATCATGCTCAGATTCTGCATCCTTCACACCTGAAAGAATTCGTAAACCACCTTTACTGTCAGCAATATTAATTGAGTAACCTTCTATCTCTTTACCAATGGTGATACGTTTTGTTGCTTCATCCCTCTTAACAAGCCCCTCCCCTTTTACACTAGCAATCTGCTCATTAAGCGTATCGGTAATTTTTGCGGTAAGACTGCTCTCCACGTTAGCCAAAGAAGTCCCAACTCCCGTCAAAGCTTCTGCAATACTCTTATATTCTTGTTCATTTTCAGTGCCATTATTATCAACGGTTTTCACTTTAAAGATAGGATCCGTCCATTGTTCACCGTCATAACTAGCACCACCACCAAAATACTGGGCAACCTGCTGAGTTAATGAATAAATCTGATTACCCGTAATTGCATCTGTAGATTCAGAAGAAATCGTTCCATTTAAAATATGTGTAATCTTGCTATTTGTTTTTGAACCAACATTACCATGTTCCGCAACAAATGCCTTATTTTCTTCACTCCATAATAAAGAATCACCTTTAACTACTTCAGTTATATTTTTGATACTTGCATTAAATTCATTAAATTTAGTTGTCAGATCACTGCTTATAGCTGTGAATTTACTATCAAGCTGACCTTTGTTAACAGCATCATGATCAGATTCTGCATCCTTAACGCCTGAAAGAATTCGTGAATCACCTTTACTATTAGCAATATTAATTGTATCGCCATTTATTTCTTTACCAATGGTGATATGTTTTGTTGCTTCATCCTGCTTAACAAGGCTTGATCCGTTTACATTAGCAATCGCTTCATTAATTTGAGTGGTAATTTTTGTAGAGATATTATTCTGCATATTAGTGAAAGAAGTACCAATCCCGGATAAAGCATCTGCAACATTATCATAAGTTTCGTCTTTAGACTCACCATCATTATCAACTGCTTTTACCGTAAAGGTAGGAGCTATCCATGTTCCATCATTATAACTAGCATTGCCACCAAAATACTTCGCAACCTGCTGAGTTAACGAATAAATCTGACCACCCGTAATTGCATCAGTTGAATCAGAAGAAATCGACCCCTGTTCAACATGGGTAATCTTGCTATCTTTTTTTGCCTTACCATTCTTATGTTGCGCAACAAATGCACCATCCTCAATGCTCCACAATAAAGAGTCACCTTGAACCGTTTCAGTTATACTTGCAATATTGCTATCAAATTCATCAAATTTAGTTTTCAGTTCACCCTTTACATCTGTGATCTGAGCATCAAGCTGACCTTTGTTAACAGCATCATGCTCAGATTCTGCATCCTTCACCCCTGAAAGAATTCGTTGACTATTGTCTTTGTCAGCAATACTAATGTTATAACCGCTCAATGCTTGACCAATAGTGATATGCTTTTTTTCTTCATCCTGCTTAACAAGACCATTCCCCATTACACTAGCAATCTGCTCATCAAACTGATTGGTAATTTTTGTGGTAATACTGCTCTCTATATTAACCAAAGAAGTACCAACCTCAGTCAAAGCTTCTGCAACATTGTGATATTCTTTTTCACTTTCAGTACCATCATCAGCAACAGCTTTTACTTTAAAAGTAGGAGCTGTCCATGTTCCATCATTATAACTAGCACCGCCACCGAAATATTGGGCAACATTTGTACCCATTTCTTTTATTGTTTTGGATACTTCGTTTAATTTTTGCTGCTCAGTATAGAGCTGTGCACCAGTTACAACTTCACTCGATTCTGCTGAAAGATAAGCATCCTTTACACCAGTAATGGTCCGCTTATCTTTATTCACATTGAGAACATCGATTTTATCACCGTTCGTTTCTGCACCAATCGTGATATGCTGAGTGTCAGAACTTTGTTTAACCAATATAGATTTTTCTATTTGCTCTTTAGTCTTATTTAACTGAGAAACATTTACTGCATCTGTATCCTTGACGCCTGTATCTACATTAGTAATTTTTTTATTTGCAGCATCAATACCATCGGGAGTTACTTTAGGTCCATTAGCAATTATTAACCCTGCATCACTTAAAGAAACATCCTCTAAATCAATATTTTTTACTGAAATATTTTTCGCCAAGTCAAAGCTTATAGCATGATTATTACTATCATTGGCAATTTTTAAATTTTCACTTCCAGCTACAAAATTTATTGTATCTCCTAATCCAACTTTAGTAGGATTTTTCTTGTTAACAGTAAAACTCCATCCCTGGCTGGCAATTTTCTGGACTTCTTTTAACTGCGCAACATTCACTGCGTCTGTATCTGCGGATCCAGCAGCAACCCCTACAATTTGTCGAGTTACTTTATTGTCAGCACTACCAACAGAAAAAGCTCCTGCTGTACTTTTCCACACCTCAGTATCAGTATCTCTATTTAATGAAGTTTTTTGCATAGGATGATAGCCAGATACACCAGCTGCAACCTTAGAAACAGATCCAGAACCTATAGCAACGCCACCACTAACCCTCACAGTCGCATTCCCACCTAATGCAATAGATGAATCTTCTTCACTCGTGGCGTGATACCCTATAGCAATTGATCTTCTCCCTTTAGATTCCGCTAAATTATCGTCATTCTCACCACTGCCTATTGCGATCGAATGAGCACCCTCAGCTCGAGCTCGCGTACCTATGGCAACAGCATGACTACCCTTTGAAGTTGCAAGTCCACCCAGAGCAACAGAAGATTCTCCAGATGCTTCTGAAGATATACCCATAGCTGTGCTCACCCTTCCACTTGCAAGCGAAGCAACACCAAAAGCCATAGATCCTCCAGTAAGCGCAGTAGCATTCGCACCAAATGCTGTCGAATAATTTCCTGATGTATAAGATCCACAACCCGTTGCAATAGAATAAACACCATAAGCTGTAGGCGCAGCATTTACTCGACCACCTGTTAATGTCCCCATATAGCCAACACCGATTCCTCCCCCTGAACCTGGTTTGGTTTTCCCACTATCAGCCTCAGCCACACTAAAACCAATCTCTTGGCGAGTGCTACTACCATAAGGAGTATACCCGGAAAATTGCCTATCCTGAAGAAACCTAGTATACTCTTCTTGCGCAGATATAGCACCCCGAAAGTCTTCATCGAGAGCTCCACGACCGACAACAAGGTCTGCACCACATAATTGCGGAACACCACTCGCCGTTCCAGCACTCCCAGACAACACAACACTGCCATGACTACCAGTTGCATATGATACAGATGCAGCATTTGTACTTGGCTTAGAATTTCCTATCATAGCCAGATTTGAAGCAAAAACAGGTGAAACACTCGATAACAACACAACCATTTTAGTCAAAAACAAAGCATTGCCAAAAGAAAAACAGGATGACTTCAAATCATTGGTTATTCGTGTTGTATACATTTTTTTCACAATAAATTCTCCAATAAAAAAATTTAAAACATATCCAAAACACAAAAAAAACATATTTCAGTGCTAGCTGTAACCCTGCGTAAGATTTTAAATTTGAAAAAATCATCGAGAGCAGTTTTGTTTTTTTCTGTGTTTTACGTGTACCTTCTAAAGTGAACCTAAATGCAAAATTAGAAAAGTATATTGGTAAACAAAAAGTACATTTCGGTTCCTAAAATACATTTGGGTTCTTGAAGTTGAGTGAGCGTTTTCTTACGTTTCAAATATTTCCCACCAGGGATGAGGGATATTTTTCAATACGTGTTTGATTGTAGATAAAAAAATGCTTTGTTAAATTGTTCTTTCTTGTTGTAATTTTTCAATTTTACAGAGGATTTTTTTTCACGATCAGAGCGAAGCGAAGACTGTTTAACTCGATATTAAGTATTTCTAGTGAGTTGTACAGTTTTTAAGCCAACTCTTCTCTTACGTCTAACTATAGTGTAACTAGGAGGACTGTAATTTTATTTTTTTTACTTGCATATATCACCCCCCCTTTGGTGCATTTTTGATAACTTATCAAAAAAGATTCTAAAATATATCTGCATGTCTATAGTCTATTAAATAAAATATCAAGAGGAAAATATATTTTTTTTACAAATTAAAAAAAAATATACTTCTTTTTCATAAAAACGACTAACGTAACCATAGCCTCTACAGAAGATTTTACGATAGAATTACCTTAATCATCATAATAATTTTTCTTTAAATAACCCTTCTATTCCCCAATGATCTGCTGAAATAGTAGAGGCTCATCAAACATATTCTCTTATAAAAACAAATCAAACTTGATAATAATGGTTGTTCTGCACCATGTATCCATCAACATTGTAATATCATAAATAGAAGCATATTTTATTACTGTCTTTATAAATACTCATTAAGAACTTCAGGTCATCAAATTTTATTATCTATGTAAAATCAAATAATATCTTTATTTTATCAAAATACAAATTTCTATCTTCTCTTAAAAAATAAGATAAAGATGAAAAAAATTGCATGAATATATTATGATCAATTCAGCATCATAATTAACCCTGCACTAATATAAGTAACTACCAGAGCTGTAACAAATATGTTATACTTAATGCCTCCATTCTCATGTGCTCCAGCAGTAAAATATAATATCTCCTGGAGCATTGGGTATGTGAGGTACTATATAAGATTCTCTCGTCTTTCTTGTATCATAGATTGCACAATAATCTATCATCTACTAAGTAAATACAATCTGGCACAACAATAAGACCAAAAAAGCATTTAAAACTATACCACTACGTTGCTGTTTTTCGAATATCTTATAAAAAAAACAAATCCTTCATACACTTTGCCTATTTTTGATAAGTTTTGATAAAAACAAGCACTGTCATACGATAATTAGTTACTTTGACAACAAAAAATAGAAGTGCATTGCTGTTTTTGTAAACAAATTTAAATAACATTATTGCGAAATGCAGAATGTGCTATAGAATCCAAATTGAAATGTTTTGCTGCTTTAAATATATAACTATGACTTTTGGGTAACGGTCGAAAGAATTTTTCTCAAGTGCAAATCTAGAAAATTTGCAATAATGCGTTCAGTTTTTTATCGAGACTGTGTCTGTATCTATTTGTTTAACATTGGGCGATAATATTTAATAAGCTTTTGCGATCTCCACCATATTCTGATGGCGTAGCTCTGATAAAATATATTAGGGAGCCCCCCATACTTGTGCGATGATTACAACTTTCACTCCTACTGAAACATCCATTTTTTGTGGAGGTATTTGCGGAATATCTTCTCTCAATAACTGATGCTAATAAAGAATATATACAAATAAGAAATTAACAAGCTCCATTTGCATATATTCTTGATATGAAACAAATAAAAATGATTCCAAAAATTCACTAGCAAAACGAATCTTAAAAATTAAAAAACATGTAAACTTGTCTCGTTATTATCTTTTCTTAAAATCAATATCAGTATTCAGAGACTTTGTTTTATAAATAAGCTTGCGATGTAATAATGTGGATGCGATTAATATTAGCTGGAAATATATGACAGATCATACAATAAAAAAGAAACCTAAAATAGATTTTTTACGATTCTACTCTCCTTACAAAAATCCTGGAAATGATTCCTATTAGTAATAAAACATTACATTTGTAAACAAGTAGAAATAAACTCGTCAAAGAAAATCTATAACCTCATTTTGTAAAGTAGCTGACACAAAAAACAGTAAAATACATACTGCCAATGCAGAAGTTGAGAGTCTCACAATCTAAATTTTTCTGTAAAATTAAAGATAAGATAAACCTCCTCTACAAAAAATAATGATAAGAGAAAGAATAACTTGAGAAAAAAATCTCGGGTCTCGAACTTCTGCATGACCCATTTATTTTTTTAAGTGGTGAGCGCGCAGGGATTCGAACCCTGGACCTACTGATTAAAAGTCAGTTGCTCTACCAACTGAGCTACGCGCTCTCAAACAAATCTACATTGTTTAAAGAAAGTAAACGGAACATACGGTCGACTCTTCATTTGGTCAACACCTTTTAGAAAAAATATTTCTCTTTTTTTAAAAAAAATTTCTTTATCCCAATTATTAATATTTTTTTTTGATTTTTTTCTCTCATTATTCGCGCATATACAAAATTCTATTTTTTCAAAATTAATAAAAGTAGCAACATTCAAAAGCATTAAAAATATCCTGAAATTATATAAATGTTATCAACTTGAATAAAATAAATACCTGAATTCTCATTTTTTGCGTTGTAAAACGAGAGCGCCGCTTATTTCATTTTGGAAAACAATTCTTATGTGATAAAATTATGAATTAATCGTTTTATTTTTTGATATTTTTTTTAAAATAAAATTAAGTCATGATTCATTATTTTAAAATATAGAGTCTCCCTTTTATTATTTTAGTTTAAAATAAAACGTATAGTTTTTATTTAATTCACGAAAATTTATATAACAAATAAAGAATAGTTATGTGTATTTTTTATTTGTTATATCATAATTTCTATTGGAATGTTGAATGTTAACATATAAACAATATGAGTTACTTTTATTCATTCACAATCATATAAAAAAAACCGGTGTTTCTCCTTCTTTTGATGAAATGAGAACAGCATTGGAACTCGCTTCCAAATCTGGCATTCATAAGCTTATTATTGCATTAGAAGAACGGGGGTTTATACGACGTTTACCCAATCGGGCCCGCGCAATAGAAATTATTCGATTCCCTGACAAGATAGCATTTAATCTCCCTTCAGCTCGTGAAATTTTTCCTAATACAATAGAAAAAAATAAAAGAAAAATGTTCAAAAATGTTACTAATCTTGGTAACTTTTATGAAAAAGATAAAAAGCATGTTACTATTCCTATTATGGGATGTATTGCTACTTGGGTACCCGTTTCCGCTATGTTGCGACAAATAAATACACTTTGTTTGCCACAAGAGATGCTTGGATATGGTGAACACTATGCTTTACAAGTCAAAGATGATTCTATGAATGAAGCAGGTATTTTTAATAAAGATACTATAATTATTAAACGCCAAAACATAGCAACATCAGGCGAAATTGTTGTTGCGTTCGTTGATAAGGAGGAAGCAGCTTTAAAGAGATATCAACGCAAAGGGACATTTATTGCATTAGAATCTGCAAATCCTTACTATGAAACACGCATATATGAGCCTGAGCGAGTACATATACAAGGTAAACTTATAGGGCTTATTCGAAAATATTAAAAACAAAATACCTTTTTAGTATGCTTTATACATATAGAAAAATATTATTTAATATTTTTATTTATATGATTCAATAAGTTATTTAAAAAAGTTAAATAATTACTATAAAAAATTATTCTGTAGATGTAAAAAGATAAAAAGTATTTATACAAATAAAAAAAATAAATTTTATAGTATAGTAATTATAAATTATAATGAATAACTTGAATTTACTTTTATTAATACTTAATATCTATACAAAATTTTTAAAATTAAAAATTTTTTTATCAAGTAAATGACTTGGGCGCACATTTGTTAAAGCACGAATCATAGTATCCTTGCGTCCTGGCATTCTTTTTTCTATATCTTTTAGCATTTTTTTCATCGCATTACGTTGCAAACCATCTTGGCTACCACAAAGATTGCAAGGAATAATGGGGAACTGCATTGCTTGAGAAAATTTTTGTATATCCTCCTCAGCGGCATAAACAAGAGGACGTAAAACAAAAAGATCGCCTTCATCATTGATGAGTTTCCCAGGCATAGCTGCTAATCGTCCACCATGAAATAAATTCATAAAGAACGTTTCTAAGACATCATCGCGATGATGTCCAAGAACTAATGCAGAACATCCTTCTTCACGTGCGATACGATATAAATTGCCACGTCGCAATCGCGAACAAAGTGAGCAATATGTCTGTGTGTGCTTTAATTTATCTGTAACAATTGAATAAGTATCCTGATATTCAATGCGGTATGGAATTTGATAAGAACTTAAAAAATCTGGAAGAATATGTTTTGGAAACTCTGGCTGTCCTTGATCAAGATTACAGGCCAAAATCTCAACAGGCAAAAGTCCACGCCACTTTAAATCTAAAAGAAATGCAAGTAGACTATAGGAATCTTTTCCACCTGACAAAGCAACCAGCCATTTTTTTCCCGTAGTAAGCATAGAAAAATCATCAAATGCTTGTCGCACATGACGCAAAAGCCGTTTACGTAATTTATTAAATTCAACAGTAGAAGGCGCACTTCGAAATATTGGATGACATTCATCAATTTCTTCTACAAAAGAAACAGCTTTATCTCTATTTTCTTTCATTTTTTAGTACTTAGCTGAAAAAAATTCTATGATATTATAAATTAAACTTATACAATATAATAAGTTTTCTGTAAAATGAGCATAAACCTATACAGGTATAAAGCAACTTTAATTGATACTTATTAAAGCCGTAAATCTAAATAAAATAAAAAAACAACAATAACTACACTGTTATGCTTGTGCGCTTATACAGCACAAAACAGACAACCTACCCTATCCCTGAATATCGTTGTCAGATTCAACAAAAACGAAATAGTATATGTTTTTAGACATATAGAAAGATAGGGAGAGAGCAATACTCTCCCCACAAAAAGTTTAACGAGAATAAAACTCAACAACCAGGTTTGGTTCCATTTGCACGGCATAAGGAACATCTGTAAAAGCAGGAACTCGAGTAAATGTTGCTTTCATTTGATTATGATCTGCATCGATATAATCAGGCACATCCCGTTCTACTAGCTGCACAGACTCCAAAACTAAAACGAGCTTTTTTGATTTTTCACGAACTTCAATAACATCACCTGGTTTACAGCGATATGACTGAATATTAGTGCGTCGACCATTTACATTCACATGACCATGATTGATAAACTGGCGAGAAGAAAAAATTGTCGGAACAAATTTTGCACGATAAACAATTGCATCCAAACGCGATTCCAAAAGTCCGATAAAGTTCTCACCTGTATCACCGCGTCGACGAGAAGCTTCCTGATAGATTTTACGGAACTGTTTTTCTGATATATCACCGTAAAATCCTTTTAGCTTTTGTTTAGCACGCAGCTGTACACCATAATCAGACAGCTTTCCTTTACGGCGCTGACCATGTTGACCAGGACCATAATCACGGCGATTAACAGGAGACTTTGGACGTCCCCAAATATTTTCTCCCATACGGCGATCAATTTTATACTTTGTTGTTTCGCGTTTACTCATCGCATTTCCTTTAAAATAAATAAAAAAATCCACAATTAAACATTAAGGAAACGCGCCCTCCTCTGCCTTTAAATATGAAGACTGACAGGACACTTTAAAAAAGTTTTGCAAAGTTATCCACGGGACACGTCAACTCTCACAACATTTTCTCGAAAGAAAATCTTAAAACAGCTCTATTCACTTTATATTTCAAAGTCAACTCTTTTCACTATATCTAAGCCAAACTCTTTTAGCAAACATTCTGTTGAATACGTTATATTTTGTGATGTCAATAATGCAAAACTTTTATGCGTCTTTATGCTTTGGTGGCACATTTTTTCCGGTAATAACGATCTAGCATGTTTAGCGATAGCTTTTGATGGATCAATCCATTTAACTGGCCATAAGGATTGCTCACGAAACAAATGAATCAAAAAAGGATAATGAGTGCAAGCTAAAACAATAATATCAGTATATTGTCCATTTTTTTTAACAAAGCATGGTAAGATTTCATCACGTACTTTTTCAGAATTAATAGGTTTTCCACGCAAATAGTTTTCAGCAAATTCAGCAAGTTTTTTGCTTCCAACAAGTTGCACATGGCATTGTCCTGCAAAAGAAGCGATTAACTCATGTGTGTATGCGCGTTTAACTGTTCCAGGAGTAGCTAACACTGAAATAACACCAGATTTTGTTTGTTTTGCTGCTGATTTAATTGCAGGAACCGTTCCAACAAAAAGAATATGTGGAAACTGTTGTCGTAAATCTGCTATCATCAACGTAGAAACAGTGTTGCAAGCAATTACACATAAAGCAGGGGTATAGAGCGTTAAAAGATTTGTAAAAATCTTAAAAATACGTTTTTTTAAAAAATTTTCTTCCCAATTTCCGTAAGGAAACCCTGCATCATCAGCAACATAAATAAATTGAGCCTCCGGGATAAGAGCATGCATTTCCCTGAGAACTGTTAAACCACCGATTCCACTATCAAAAAAAAGAACAGGCCGTTTAACCATCAGCATTTACACTTATTTTTCTTTTTTTGCGATCACGACCTACTGGCGCTCCACTTCCTCGTGGAGATTGAGGCGAAAAATGCTCTAACGAAGATATGATCCCCCGCAGTAAGCAAACTTCAGATTCGCTAAAATTAGCGCGTGTAAAAACAGAGCGCATATTTGCAATCATCACCTCTTTACGTTCTTGAGGTCTAAAGTATCCACGAATATCCAAAGCATCTTCTAATTGAGATAAAAAACCATGAAAGGTTGCTTTATTAGCTGGCTGCATCTTTACTGCACGAAAAGCCGTATCATTCGCATTATCCAAACCTGATTTCATCCATTCATAAGACATAAGAAGAACTGCTTGTGCTATATTGAGTGATGCAAAAGCAGGATTAACTGGAAAAGTAATAATTTCATCAGCAAGACTAATTTCATCGTTTTTTAGTCCCCATCTTTCTCTTCCGAATAAAATACCTGTTTTCTGCCCAATATTTTCACGTTGACGTAATATATCAGCTGCTTCAACAGCACTTTTTACAGTTTTAAAGCCACATCTTTCACGCGCTGTTGTAGCAAAAACATAGTGTAAATCTGCAATTGCAGCATGCAACGTGTCAAAAATCATTACATTGTTAATTACATGATCTGCTTTACTAGCTGCAGCCTTAGCTTTTTCATTTGGAAATACTTCTCTTGGCTTAACTAACCGAAGTTTAGAGAGCCCAAAATTTGCCATTGCTCTTGCTACCATACCAATGTTCTCTGGTAGTTGTGGCTCAACTAAAATAATAATTGGACCGTTTATTAAGTTTTTACGACTTTTATTTGTTCCAGCCATTCATTTTACCTAATTTCACTCATCACGCTCTTATCATTGTTTTTTGAATTGTACTTTAAAAAATATAAAATAGCCATTTTACAAATAAATTAAGATCAATCTTATTTTGCACTGACAAAATGAAATAGCAATCATATAAGTTGCTAATACTTTTTTACATAATACCATTTTATTCAACATGCTGTAATTATTACAAATCATAATTTAAGTTGAACTATGGCACTATACATTTTAAAAAGAAACATGCTCTTCACTTCAGAACTTCTCCCTGCAAAACTTATTCGTCGTTATAAACGCTTTCTTGCAGATGTTAAACAAGATGATCAACACATCTTCACCGTTTCAGTTCCTAATACAGGATCGATGCTTGGATTAACAACACCCAATTCCAATATTTGGCTTTCTTATAACAACAATTCTAAACGAAAATACCCATACCGATTAGAAATTGTCGAAGCAAATAATACCTTGGTTGGCATCAATACGATTTTACCTAACAAACTTGCATTAGAAGCAATTCAAAAAGGATTGTTACCAGAGTTAAACGGCTATAAAACAATTTTAAAAGAACAATATTATGGTACAAAATCGCGTATTGATTTTCTTCTGCGTGATAACAGCCTTCCCGATTGTTATCTAGAAGTCAAGAATGTTCACTATATTCGTCAAAAAGGGTTAGCAGAATTTCCTGATACTAAAACAAAACGCGGTGCACGTCATCTTGATGAGCTTATAAAAATTGTACAACAAGGAAAACGAGCTGCTATGCTTTATGTAATACAAAGAGAAGATTGTACAGCTTTCGCAGTGTGTCACGATTTAGATCTTATTTATGGACGTCAATTTGATTTAGCACTAAAATCGGGGGTAGAATTTTATGCAATAAAATGTCACGTAAGTATAAAAGGTATTTTTCCGATTCATCGAGTAAAAATAGAAAATAGAAAAAACAATGATTGATTATATTGAATATAATAAGACTCCTTTAAAACTTAATGGACAAATTCGTATTTTTGATGATTACGCTTTTTCCAAAATGCGTGAGGTTGGCCGAGTTGCTGCAGAATGTCTCGATGCTCTTGTAGATATCATTAAACCTGGTGTTACTACTCAAGAAATTGATGATTTTGTATTTATTTTTGGTGTTGAGCGAGGAGCACTTCCGGCTGACCTAAATTATCATGGATACAGTCATTCATGTTGCACATCCATTAATCATGTTGTTTGTCATGGAATACCCAATAAAAGACCCTTACAAGAAGGAGATATTGTTAATGTTGATGTGACTTTTATACTCGATGGTTGGCATGGAGATTCAAGTCGTATGTATCCTGTTGGAAAAATCAGACGTGCTGCAGAACGCTTACTAAAGATAACACATGAAAGTCTTATGAGAGGAATTTCTGTAGTTAAACCTGGAGCAACAACGGGTGACATTGGCGCAGCTATTCAACGTTATGCTGAATCTGAACGATGTTCAATTGTAAGAGACTTTTGTGGACATGGTATTGGTCAGCTTTTTCATGATGCGCCCAATATTTTACATTATGGAAATCCTGGAGAGGGTATAGAACTAAAAAAAGGTATGATGTTTACAATTGAGCCTATGATTAATCTTGGCAAACCACATGTAAAAATTTTATCTGATGGTTGGACCGCTGTTACACGTGACCGATCCTTAACTGCACAATACGAGCACACAATTGGTGTGACAAGTGAAGGATATGAAATATTTACTCAATCTCCTAAAGACATTTTTTATATTCCAAGTTCATATTCTTAAATAAATGTAGAAATACCATGGTCAAAAAATCAAATAAAAAAGGAGAAAGTCAAAGCAATCACTTTGCATTAACACAAAGTTCTTCCCCATTAAGCTCAATGCATGAACAGAAAAGCAAAAATCTTCAAAAAAATTTAACAATAAACAAGCATCATCAAGGACATCGTGAGCGTCTACGTAAACGTTATTTAAAGACAAAAGGGAATGGAATTGAAGATTACGAATACCTGGAATTATTGCTTTTTCGTACTATTCCTCGCGCAAATACAAAGCCAATAGCTAAAAACTTGATAGAACGTTTTGGTTCATTAGCTGACGTATTATGCGCGGATATTCATCGACTTCAAGAAGTTCAGGGATGTGGACCAGCAACTGCAATAGATTTAAAAATTATTTCCGATGTTGTAGGACGCCTTGCTCGAGCAGAACTATTTAAACGTGATATTTTTTCATCATGGGATAAAGTCTTAGCTTATTGTAAGGCTGTTATGGCACACGAAACACGTGAACAATTTCGTATTTTATTTCTTGATAAAAAAAATGGTTTGCTTGCTGATGAAGTACAACAAATTGGAACTATTGATCACACTCCTGTTTATCCCCGTGAAGTAATTTCTCGAGCATTAGAATTATCTGCATCAGGACTTATTTTAATACACAACCATCCTTCTGGCGATCCTTCGCCTTCTCAAGCAGATATATCAATGACATATAGATTAAAAGACGCAGCAAACGCATTAGGAATTATTGTTCATGATCATTTGATTATCGGACGCAATAGCCATACAAGTTTTAAAAAATTAAAACTTATATAAAGCTTATTGAATGCAGGAAAACTTCATTCAATAATTTATCATTGTTCAATTTTCCAAATCAATGTTTAATATAGCCATTGAAAAATTGTATGATAATTCATCCTCATCTTCATCTCGATAAATAATACCCAAAAACTCATCTCCAATATAAACTTCGCAAGAATCACCTTTTTTAGGTCGTTTTCTTACTTGTAATGCTGAATTCTGGAATGTGTTTTTAAAATAACTATCAAGCTTTTTTATTTCATCAGCATTCACTATGCTCTCCTATTTTCTGAATTATCAATTGGCAAATAAGGTGCTCTTATGATTCTATAAAGATAATAAAATATATTAACCTAAATCTTTATTTTTATAATTTATATTCCAAACATAAGTACCTTCATAATTTATCTTAATGTACCTTAATTTAAAAAGCTGATTATTTTTAAATAAAATTCAAAATAAATAATAAATAATAATCAGTATAATTTTAAAAACTGTATTTTTAATTTCAGTTTTCATTTTTGCAAATATATTTTAATGAAAAATAAAATATTAAGCAATTTAGTTTACTTTATTAAAATTAAATTATATAAATAAACTAAATATTTATTATAGTTATTTTTATCTAATATAAAAAAATTACATTGTATAATAAAAAAATCTCTTTTTTCTCATGCAAAATACAAATTTAGCATACGAAAAAAGCACTTGTATATAAGATAAACTCACTAAAATTTTCTTTATCGCTGTTCTCTTTATTTTTGTATATAAACTGATATTACAATTGTAAAATTAAAATAAATTTTGATATCAACTTACAAAAGAAGGACCCTATTTTTAGAAAAAATAAACAATTGTTGACAATTTATTTATACAATAGGGTAACGAGAAAGAAAATCGATAACGCCTTTTTTGTAAATTTTATCCCCCACAGCAAACATATGATCTCGTTCAGGAATTAATAACGATTCGCCATGAGGCAATAAAGCAGCTAACGGTTCCGCCGTACCAGCAATTTCATCTAATGAACCAACCGCAACCAATGCGGGTTGCTTAATTTTGTAGACTTCATCTGCGGTTAATTCTTGTTTTGATGTCCTAATACAAGCAGCAAGAGCGCGTCTATCACTTTTAGTTCTATCTGCAAATTTACGAAACATCAAACCACGTGAATTAATAATGGTAGAAATATCTTCTGCTAAGAGAGCTTCGGCAACAGGTTCCCAATTCCCTGCTCCTGTGACCATGCCAATACCTAAGCCACCGAAAATAACACTGTGTACATATGTTGGATGCAAAAGAGCCATAAATGCACTAATTCGAGCCCCCATAGAGTACCCCATGACATGAGCTTGAGACAAATTTAGATGTTGTAGTAATTTAACTGCATCTCCAGCCATAGCTTGAGGCGTATAAAAAGCAGGATCATAACTTTTGTCTGAATCTCCGTGTCCACGATTATCAATGGCAATAACACGATATCCTGCTTCGGTAAGAACTTTAAACCAACCTGTTGCGTACCAATTTATATATGCAGAAGATCCAAAACCATGAATCAATAAAATAGGTTCACCCTGTCCTTCTTCTCTATAAGCAAGGCGTAATCCATCATATTCAAAAAAATAAACGTTTTCAGCTGTCACTTTTTATTACTTTCACACTCGCCGCAAATAGCGGGATGAACAACACGTTGTCCCTTTTGTATCTTTTTTTCAAAAACTTCTCCAGCATTAACTTCAATAGCAAAAGCTGCTGGCACTTTTGATGAAATGATATCCATTGAAAATGGTGTAGTTTTTTCCACAATGGAAACAATAACTCCTTCAGCATTTAAAAAAATCATATCTAAAGGCAAAGGCGTATTTTTCATCCACATAAAAATTTCTTGCTGATTATTTACTTGATTTTTAAAAAGCATAGCCCGATCGCGTGGAAAATCAGTACGATACATTAAACCATCTTCTGATTGAGATGACGTAAACGCAAGTTCTACTTTATATAATATTGGACCATTCTTTGTCTCTATCACTAAGGGAACGGGATGAATAGGAATTTTCAAAGGTCTTTTTATCACGGCAACACCCGCCATTATCATAAATAATAACAGCACCAATGGGATAACTTTTCCTTTAAAGAGTTTCAACATTTTTATTTAACCACAAAAACTCTTTAATTTTGTAATACAAAACAAAAAGCTTAAAAAATTAAAAGTGAGATAAGATAAGGCAAGTCCGTTAATTTGAAATTTAGTGTGTAGCAAATGGAAGACCTATATCTGGATAAATTTCTGCTGTCATTAAGCCCTTTTTCCCTTTTCCGAAACGAACAAGAACAACTTGGCCAGAACGAAGCTCTGCTAAGCCAAAACGACGCAACGTTTCCATATGAATAAAAATATCTTCTGTCCCTTGTCCTCTACTAAGGAACCCAAATCCTTTATCACGGTTAAACCACTTAACAATTGCGCGCTCTAAACCACTTTCGGGAGTCACAACAACGTGCGTACGTGCTGGAATTTCTGACGGATGAATAGCTGACGAACAATCTATAGACTTTACTTGAACACACTTTAATCCTCGCTCCGTTTTTTCTACAGAACAAACAACTTTAGCTCCTTCTAAAGCTGTTTGAAAACCATCTCTCCGCATTACAGTAACATGTAATAATATATCAGGAAATCCAGGTGAATCAGGCAGAATAAATCCATAACCTTTACTTCCATCAAACCACTTAATGACACCACTAATTTCAATAATTTCACCACAAGAACCCAAACCGTCCTCAGACATGAAATGATCTTTTAATACATCTTTACTCGTCATAACAAAACGCGATCCTATTAGGTATAAATTACGATATTGATTCTTTCACCTAAGTAAATATCGCTCCTGCATCAACACGCAACCCCCAAGATAAGATTTCCCCATATTGTCACATCTTTAAAAATTCCTCTTAATTTTAGCGTCTTGTTGTATTTATATTGAATATCAATCCATTTTACAAAAAATCTTTATTGTATGCTTCACATAACTTAACAGAAGCTATACAAAAGATTTTTTACATAATGATATTTTAAGAAGTAGAACTCTTGCATAATGAAAAAGTTCAAGATAAGGTGCGAAACCGCAACTAATAAGGGAGGTGCATAATGCGATTAAGAAAATTCTTTACTACAATGGCTGCAATGATGATACTGATAGCCAATGTTCATGCGAATGAACCTATTAAAATTGGTGTTTACCTCCCATTAACAGGTCCCTATACGTTTGGAGGAGAGCTTGAACTTGGGGGTATACGGTTAGCGCATAAAAAAATTCCAGAGGTATTGGGACGTAAAGTCGAACTTGTTGTTGTTGATAACAAATCTGATAAGGTGGAGGCTGCTAATGCTGTCATGCGTTTGATCTCTAACGATAAGGTTAATGCTATTATTGGAAGTTATGGCTCTTCATTATCATTGGCTGGCGGAGAAGTGGCTGAAAAAGGGAAGACACCTGTTGTCGCGTCTTCAGCAACAAATCCTCTCATAACGTTAGGTAAAAAGTACTATTTTCGTGCATCTTTTACTGATTCTTACCAAGGTACAAATGCTGCAATTTATGCAATTAAAACTTTGCATGCAAAAAAAGCTGCTATACTGAAAGATATATCAAGTGATTATGGAGTTGGTATTGCGAATTATTTTAGCAAATCATTTAAAAAATTAGGCGGTGAAGTCGTTGCAAACTTAAATTATAACGCTGGAGATCAGGACTTTTCAGCTGCTCTCATGCAAATTATTGCACAAAAACCTGATGTTTTATTCATAACCTCCTATTTTTCTGAAGGTGCTATCATCTTAAAGCAAGCACAAGAATTGGGGGCAAAATTCCGCATCATGGGTGCCGATGCTATGGATAATCCAGATACTGTCACAATTGCTGGTAAAGCTGCAGAAGGTTTTTTACATACGACTCTCGCTTACGATGAAAATATGCCTAATATGTCAGAAGCTGCAAAGCAATTTACTCAAGAATGGAAAGCATTTTATCCCAATAAAAAAACGAATATGAACTCTGTTGCCGGCTATGTAGCTTACACAATGATTATGAAAGCTATTGAGAATGCAGGTAGTGCTAATCGTGAAGATATTACGCGAGAACTTGCAAAGTTGAAAGATTTCCCAACTCCTTTTGGTAAAATATCTATGGATGAAAATCATAACCCTATAATGCCTGTTGGCGTAATTCAAATAAAAAATGGTGAGCGTGTTTATTTGGGTGAAGTAGAATCTGATATCTAGAGACACTTTGAAGAAAAATAATTCAGAAAAAATATGCTATGTGCTTAATAATAATAAATAAAATAATTCAAAGACGTAGCATTTCATCTTGTATTTAAATATGGAAGGATAAGAGATGAGCACCGAAATGTTCATCCAGTATTTTTTTAATGCACTTGCATTAGGGTCGCTTTATGGGCTTATCGCAATTGGTTATACCATGGTGTATGGTATTTTAAGACTAATTAACTTTGCCCATGGCGATATTTTTATGTTAGGTGCGTATTTTGTTTTTTTCTCTACGGTCAGCTTTATGCCAGCATGGGCTGCTGTTCTTCTTATATTATTGGCTAGTATTCTTTATTATTCAACATTTATAGGATTTAATAAGCGTCCTCAAAATTACTGGATTGGTATCTTTCTTATCCTTATTTTTGGGCTCATTTATTACTTGAAAATTGCTCCTCAAGATTTTACACCAATTTGGATTTTAGCGGTTTGTTTTTCAATTTTTATTACAAGTGCAATAGGAATTTCTGTTGACCGTTTTGCTTATAAACCTTTACGTGATGCCCCACGTGTTTCAGCACTTGTTGGTGGAATTGGTGTTTCTTTTCTCATTGAAAATCTAGCAACTGTACTCTTTGGTGGCGCCCCAAAAAGTGTAAAACAGCCAAGTTTTTTTGTAAAGCCAATTGAATGGCATTTAGGAGAGACCTCAGATAGCGTAGTTCGAATTGTTCCCATGTCGATCATCGTGCCTATCGTCTCATTGTTTCTTGTCGTTTTATTATTATGGATTGTTAATAAAACAAAGCCTGGTCTCGCAATGCGTGCAATTTCTCACAATATTGAAATTACTCGTTTAATGGGTGTTCCAGTTGATAAGATTATTGCTTTCACATTTGCTATAGGCTCTGCATTAGCAGCAGTTTCAGGAATTATGTGGGCGTTACGCTACCCTCAAGTTCAACCTTATATGGGTCTTTTTCCTGGATTAAAGGCATTTATAGCAGCTGTTGTCGGAGGGATTGGGTCAATTCCAGGCGCAATGTTTGGTGGATTGCTATTAGGGTTTATTGAAATTATGATTGTTGCTTTCTTCCCAATTTTATCTGGATATAGAGATGCTTTTGCTTTCATTTTATTAATTCTGATCCTGTTATTTATGCCTCAAGGTTTGATGGGTAAAAAAAATCAGGAGAAAATTTGATGGCAAAATCAATGGAATATTTTTTATCGTTTATCAGTATTTTAGTGTTGATAAGCTTTTTATTTTATGCCGATAGCCATTTTAATGACTATACGCTGCGTATTATTAATCTTGTTGCTATCAATGCTATATTGGCTATTTCTCTTAATTTGGTATATGGGTTTACAGGTATGCTTTCTCTTGGACATGCCGGTTTTATCGCTATTGGTGCTTATACCTGTGCAATTTTTCTTCTCTCTCCTGAACAAAAAGAAGTAATGTGGATTCTCGACCCTATAGCTGAACCATTGCTCCATATGCAATTACCATTTTTTGCAGCGGTTATTGTAGGCGGATTATGTGCAGCCGTGGTTGGACTATTAATTGCACTTCCCATATTACGTCTTGGTGGTGATTATCTTGCAATTGCAACATTAGGCTTTGCAGAAATCATTCGCATTGTCATCGTCAATGCTACTTCTTTAACAAATGGTGCTTTAGGAATTAAAGGAATACCTCAAAGCGCTACGTTGTGGTGGAATTATGGCTGGTTAGCATTCACAATCATTTTTATTACTTTTATGCTGAGAAGTAATACCGGTAATGTGTTACGTGCTATTCGTGATGATGAAATTGCAGCAGAAACAATGGGAATAAATGCTTTTTTTTACCGTGTCATCTCCTTTACTATGGGAGCATTTTTCGCCGGTATTGGGGGAGCATTAATGGCTGCCCTGATTTCATCAATAGACCCAAAAATGTTTAGCTTTCTTTTAACATTTAATATTTTGATGATTGTCGTTGCTGGTGGTCTTGGTTCTATTACTGGCAGTGTTATAGGTAGTGTTATTATTACAGTAGCTCTTGAATGGTTTCGCGTTATCGAAAATTCATTAGACTTAGGATTTATACATATCCCAGGAATTCCAGGTCTGCGTATGGTTATTTTTTCACTTTTATTGTTGGTAATTATCTTATTTTGGAGAAAAGGATTATTAGGACAACGTGAATTTTCATGGAACGGAATTTACTGTTTTTTTAAGAAAAGAAGTACTTTGAATAAGGAAAAAACATGAAAAATTCTATTCTTTCACTCCATAATCTCATGATGAATTTTGATGGGTTGATTGCTACAAATAATGTTAATATGGAAATTGGACGGGGAACAATCACTGGGATAATTGGTCCAAATGGTGCAGGAAAAACCACTGTTTTTAATATGATTTCTGGTTTTTATGCACCTACTAGTGGAAAAATTATTTTTGATGGAAAAGAAATTTGTGGACTTTCGCCGTATGTCATATGTAAACGCCATATTGCGCGAACGTTTCAAAATATTCGACTTTTTTCAGGATTAACAGTATTGCAAAATGTCATGGTGGGTGCTCATGTTAGACAAAAAAATCCATGGTTTGCATCAGCTTTGTTTTGGCCAAGTGCTATTAAAGAAAAAAATGAGCTTTACGAAAATGCAATGGACCTCCTTAAATGGTTTCAACTTGATCATCTTGCTGACCAGCTGGCAACAACCCTCCCCTATGGAGCGCAACGGCGTTTAGAAATTGCTCGCGCTTTAGCAACAAAACCAAAATTGCTTCTTCTCGATGAGCCAGCTGCTGGTATGAACCCGCAAGAAAGCGAAGAGTTGAGACAATTTATAGAACAAATAAGAGAAAGATTTGATCTTACAATCCTACTTATTGAACATGATATGAAAGTTGTTATGGGACTTTGCGAATATATCTATGTATTAGAGTATGGTCGTTGCATAGCTGGTGGTACACCTAACGAAATTCGTAATGAACCTAAGGTGATTGAAGCTTATCTTGGTGGAGATATACATGAATATTCTTGAAATAAAAAACCTTCATGTTCATTATGGTAATATCCAGGCTGTTTATGATCTTTCTATGTCCATCAAAAAAGGAAGTATAGTAACCTTAATTGGTGCTAATGGAGCAGGAAAAAGTAGTATTGCACGTTCCATTATGGGGCTTAATAAATCAGTTCAAGGAAATATAATTTATAAAGGCCAATCTATTATCAAAGAAACACCAGAAAAAATTTTGCAATTGGGTATTGCACTTAGTCCTGAAGGACGACGTGTTATACCTTATTTTACTGTCTTGGAAAATTTACAGTTAGGCGCTTATACTCGTAAGGATAAGGCTGGTATTGCACGAGATATTGAATGGGTGTTTGATATGTTTCCACGTTTGCGTGAAAGGTCTAAGCAATTAAGCGGTACAATGTCAGGAGGTGAACAGCAGATGCTAGCTGTGGGGCGCGCACTTATGAGCAATCCTGATACTGTGATATTAGATGAACCCTCTCTGGGGTTAGCACCTCTCCTTGTAAAAGAACTTTTTTCGATTATTCGCAAAATTAACGATATGGGAAAAACTGTCCTACTTATTGAACAAAATGCGTTTGCAGCACTTTCTATTGCTAATTACGCTTATGTTTTAGAAGTAGGAAAGATTTTATTTCATGGTGAAGGAAAAGCTATGCTTTCTGATCCACGTGTTAAAGAAGCTTACCTTGGTGGTTAATAGATTGTAGTACAGTTTTTTTAAGGAAATTATTTTAATTTTTCACCCGAAAAACACTTTTTTCGGGTAAAATTTTATCTTTATAAAAAATCCATTTTTTACTTTATGGCCACCATTTTTCAGCACTGAATATGCCCGCTTCTTGTTCTATAACGTGAGCTATCTGAAAAATCACTTCTTCCATAAAAGGCTTACCAATCAATTGTAAACCTAATGGTAAGCCATCTTTTGATAAACCTGCAGGAACAGAAATTCCTGGTAAACCCGCCATATTAACTGGCACTGTAAAAATATCATTAAGGTACATTGTCAAAGTAGCATTTTTAACTTTTTCGTCAGCAATACCAAAAGCTGGCATTGGTGTTATAGGAGTTAAAATGGCATCTATACCATCTGCAAAACATTGATCAAAATCACGCTTTATTAAGGTTCTTACTTTTTGAGCTTTAAGATAATAGGCATCATAACAACCTGCGGAAAGAACATAGGTTCCAATTAAAATACGCCGCTTAACTTCATCACCAAAGCCTGTTGAACGTGTATTTTCATACATTTCAATAATATCTTTTCCTGGAACACGAAGCCCAAAACGAACACCATCATAGCGCGCTAAATTAGAAGATGCTTCCGCAGAAGCTATTATATGATAGGCAGGTAAAGCATATTTTATATAAGGCAATGAAACATCAATAATCTCAGCTCCTGCCTCTTTTAACCAATTCATTCCTGATTTCCATAGAGCAATAATTTCATCAGGTATACCTTCAATATAGCATTCTTTTGGAATCCCAATCTTCATTCCTTTTATTGATTGACCAATATAGCTTTCATAATCAGGTATAGGAAAATTAACGGAAGTTGAATCTTTATCATCAAAGGAAGCCATAGATTGTAGCATAATTGCACAATCACGCACATCTCGTCCTATAGGTCCCGCCTGATCAAGTGATGAAGCATAAGCGATAATCCCCCATCGTGAGCATCGTCCATAAGTTGGTTTTATGCCAACACTACCAGTAAAAGCTGCTGGCTGACGAATTGATCCTCCGGTATCCGTTCCTGTTGCACCTGCGCAAAGTCGTGCTGCAACAGCAGCTGAAGAACCACCTGAAGAACCGCCTGGAACAAGCTTATCTTCTGATCCTTTTTTTCTCCACGGATTAACAACTGGTCCATAATACGATGTTTTGTTGGAAGATCCCATAGCAAACTCATCCATATTAAGTTTACCCAACATAACTGCTCCATCCTTCCATAAATTAGCAGTTACAGTTGATTCATACCGAGGCTTAAAACCGTCAAGAATATATGAACAAGCTTGAGTATGAACACCTTTCGTCGCAAAAAGATCTTTAACCCCTAACGGAATTCCTTCGAGAATACCCCCCTGCCCTTTAATTAAGCGGCTATCTGATACAGTCGCCATTTTCATTGCCTGTTCTTCCGTTATTGCCACATAAGCATTTAAAATCGGATTAGCCAACTTAATCGCTTTTAGATAAGCTTCTGTTAGCTCAGTAGCTTTGAGATCTTTTTTTGTTAAAGAATCACGCGCTTGTGCAATTGTTAAGGTCGTTAAATCTGTCATACTGCTTCTCAAATTTTTAAATACAATTAAAGTTACTCAACAACTTTGGGGACAAGAAAGAAATTTTCTTCTGTAACAGGTGCGTTTGCTACAATATCCTCTGCTTTATTACCATCTGTGATAATATCTTCACGCATTCGTAAAGCCATTGGCATGATTGATGTTAATGGTTCAATCTCACTGACATCAACTTCATTAAGTTGTTCTACAAAATTAAAAATGACATTGAGCTCTTTTGTCATACGTTCTGCTTCATCATCATGGATAGCAATGCGCGCTAAATGTGCCATCCTCTTGACTGTTTCTTTATCAACAGACATATTATGCCTTCCTGCTTTTTTATTTTGACATTCATTTACTCATATTCTGGCTATACAGAGCTATGTTAGTAAGCGCAAGAATATTGATATCTTAAAATATAAATATAGGTGCAAATTAAAATGTTAAACAACTTAAATCATAATGCACATGGCTATTATTAACATAGATGAAGTTATTACACATCTTTTGCCCGAACAAACAATAGCAGGATTGGATTTAGGCACAAAAACTATTGGAATTGCCATTTCCGATATTGGTTTAGCCTTTTCAAATCCACGTCCAGTTCTTCAACGAAAAAAATTTACCCTAGATGCTCGCGCACTTGTACAAATTTTTGACAATGAAAATGTGGGCGCAGCCGTCATTGGTTTACCTCTTAATATGGATGGAAGCAATGGTCCTCGTGTCCAAGCAACAAAAACTTTTGTCAGCAACATGGCAGCGCATACAAAAATTCCATTTATTTTTTGGGATGAACGCTTATCAACGGTCGCTGCACAGCGATACTTATTAGAAATGGATGTATCACGTATGAAAAGAGCAACTCGTGTTGATTCGGCTGCCGCCGCTTTTATATTGCAAGGTGCTCTTAATAGAATCCGAAACCTTCATCATATAGATGGATAGAGGACATTTAGCAAATGTTCTGCATTATATCGCGCAATGAGCATACCGTAGGAAGCTCTCCATTGTCCCCCAAGACGGCTTTCCATATAGGCATTTGCAACATGTTCTATATCTGCGTAACGTAACGATGCAGAAGCCGCGGCATATGCTACTTGCTCAACAAAAAATCTTCCCGCACCTTCATTTGTCGATGCCATACCTACAGAAGACTTAATAATCTCAATTGCTCTAGGACCTGCTGTGCCAATATCACCTGCAACTTTTTCTAATAATTTCTGAAACAATCCTGGTGCCTTTTCTGCTATAAGAATCGCATCTTTTACCAACTGATTAGCAGAACTATTTCTAACAATTCGTGCAGGTCCATTGCGTAACATTTGTGATAATGGATTACCTTCTATAAAGCCTTCATTACCAAGTTGTGCCATAATTTCACCAATAATAGGGATCACTAATTGGCTCACATGATAAGCAATAATAGGTGTCATAATTCGTGCAAAAGCTGCTTCAGAGCGATCATTTGCAGCATTATCAAATGCACGCGCTAAACGAAAAACTAATGCTTGTGAAGCAGCAATATCAAGTGCTATATCTGCAAAGATGCGTTCTGTCAGCGGTGGTAAAGTTTGATTAGGCATTTTTTGTCGAATAAAATCCATACCAAATTGAAGTGCTGCTCGCAAAATTCCTGCAGAAATCACAGATTGATCAAAACGTGTCATAGTTTCGATATCTTTAATGATCTTAGTTCCTTCTCCAATATTACCCAAAAGCCAACCGTAGCAGCCTTGAAAACCAACAACACCCTCTGGCATTGAAGTTTCTCCAGAACGCTGTATTAAATTAAGGATTGATATTGTACCGTTTAATGCACCATTTTCTTGTACACGTGGGACTAAAAAACAGCTTAAATGACCATCTACCTCTGCGCTAACAAGATATCCATCAACTACAGGATTAATAACATTTGTTTTTACAGCATTTAAACGATAAAGATCGCGCCCCATTTTATCATCAAAAGAAATTTTTTGAACACTTGGATAATTGAAGAAGTATTTTTCACTTTTTTCGATATCATCAAAAGCACAGGTGAGCGAAGCTGACTTTTTATCATTAATAGGTTTGGATGATAAGTCATATTCACGCGATAAAAGAACATTTTTCCATTTTTTAAATAGCTCAACATCACTAATTAATACTGCAATGGCTGCACTTGATATTGTGACTTCGTTTAAATGTCCCGTTTCTAAGCTTGCGGATAAAGCCAAACGAATAGCACGTGCCTGATAACGTACCCCATTTTCAAAAGTGGTATTTTCCCAAAGCGACGTAACCAAACCAGCTTGTCTAGAATACCGTTGAAGTGCTTGATAAGAAGAATGTATCTCCAGCTGTTCTACTGGTCGCCCCCACTCATCATTATAGCGCAATACTGGCTTATAACAATTAGCTAAATAGGAAAGATTTCTTGCTTCATGGCTTGCTACAAAATTTCCCATTTCTTCAAAATTGGTTAATAAAAATGTAGGCAAATTAGAAGCAACACGAAACATCAGTGTATCACTAAGAAATGCATTTTTTTGGCGGATATTGTGCATAGATGCGATACTCATGAGTATATTCCCTATTATCAAATAATTCATATCATAGACTATTTGTCTTTTTGCAGTTAAAAAACACTTATCATTTTAAACAAATAGTTTTTTAGTCTCTATTAGCAGAGAGAGAGAAAAGAATGCTATGACTCAAAATACTTTTTTCCCCATTTTTCCCCACCAACATCTCTTAGGTATTAAAGGTTTAGATACACATGACCTTACCATGCTGCTCGATCGTGCAAATGCTAACGTTATTTTCTTAAAAAAAATTGACAAAAAAAAACCTATATTACATGGGCGTACACAAATTAATCTCTTCTTTGAAGCTTCCACAAGAACACAATCATCGTTTGAATTAGCGGGCAAGCGATTGGGAGCAGATGTGATGAATATAGCTATCAGCAATTCATCTATAAAAAAAGGAGAAACTTTAATTGATACAGCGACAACCCTCAATGCGATGAAACCAGATATACTTGTTATTCGTCATAGTTGTGCTGGAGCAGCTGCCTTATTATCTCAAAAAGTTGATTGTTGTGTCATTAATGCAGGTGATGGTGCACATGAACATCCAACACAGGCTCTGCTAGATGCTTTGACTATTAAAAGAGCAAAAGGTCGCATTGAAGGATTAACTGTCGCAATTTGCGGAGATATCTTGCATTCACGCGTCGCACGTTCCAATATTCTTAGCCTTAATGCTTTAGGAGCACGTGTACGTGTTGTTGCCCCCTCAACACTTTTGCCCACAGGTATCGAAAATATGAGTGTTGAGGTCTTTAATACAATGGAAGAAGGCCTGAAAAATGCTGATGTTATCATGATGTTACGCTTACAACATGAACGTATGGTGGGTTCTTTTATTCCCTCAACCCGTGAATATTTCCGTTATTTTGGCTTGCATAAAGACAATTTGTCCTATGCTAAAAGTGATTGTATTATTCTGCATCCTGGTCCAATAAACCGTGGTGTAGAAATCGCATCTGACATAGCAGATGGACCACAAAGCATGATTCATACACAAGTAGAAATGGGAGTCGCTGTACGTATGGCTGTCATAGAAGCTTTATTAGATCCACGACTTAAGGTAAGCGGAGAAACAAAATGATAAGGCCAATAATTTTTCAAAATGCTCGTATTGTTGATCCTTCTCGTGCAATTGATGAAATTGGCACCGTTATTGTTGAAAATGGATTAATAACAGCCGCAGGAAAAGAAGCTCTTAATCAAGGAATCCCAGAAGGGGCAGAAATTGTTAATGCCCAAAACAAAGCAATTTTGCCTGGGCTTGTTGATACCCGCGTTTTTATTGGAAAAGTAAAGGGTAAACACCGTGAAATGATAGAATCAGCAAGCCAATCAGCAGCAGCAGGTGGGATTACTTCCTTCTTTTTAATGCCTGATACACACCTCATTATAGATGACGCTACACTTCTTAAATTTATTACGTATACTGCACAAGAAATATCACGGGTTAATATTTATCCCATTGCTGCCATTACTAAAGGTTTTAATGGTCAAGAAATAACGGAATTTGGATTGTTAAAAGATGCGGGAGCAATTGCTTTTAGTGAAGGAAAAAAAACACTTCAAAGTTCATCTGTTATGCGACGTGCAATGACTTACGCACGTGATTTTAACGTCACATTGGTGCACGAAACACAAGATAATGATCTTACAGGACAAGGTGTTATGAATGAAGGCTTGCTAGCAAGTTGGCTTGGTTTTGCAGGAATACCTCGCGAAGCAGAAGTGATCCCTCTTGAGCGGGATCTGCGGTTAGCTGCATTAACACAAACACGTTATCATGCTGCACAAATATCAACAGCTATATCTGCCGATGCTGTTCGTTTAGGAAAGCAACGCAATACAAAAATTTCAGCCGGTGTATCTATTAACCATTTATCCTTTAACGAAAATGACATTAATGAATATCGTACTCTTTTTCGTTTAATGCCTCCACTGCGCGCAGAAGAAGATCGTGTAGCAATAGTTGAAGCAATAAAAGATGGAACAATAGATATTATTGTTTCTTCTCATGACCCCCAAAGTGCTGATACAAAACATTTGCCATTTAGTGAAGCATCAACAGGCGCCGTTGGTATGGAAACTTTACTAAGCGCAGCTTTGCGCCTTTATCACAATGAAAATATCTCTCTGCTACGATTAACTGAACTTTTGTCAACAGCGCCTGCAAAACTTTTTGGTCTTGACGCAGGAACATTAAAAAAAGGTGCTAATGCAGACCTTATTTTGGTTGATCTGGATGAGCCATGGATAGTATCTACAAATAAATTATACTCACATGCAAAAAATACACCTTTCGAGAATGCTCGTTTTCAAGGGAGAGTTCTTCAAACTTTTGTTAAAGGACGGTTAATTTTTAAATTTGATCAACAAAATTAATGAGATTTTTAATGAGTGAAACAAACACGCTTTTCCAATTTTATATATGGTTTATTTTTTTGCTATCCTATTTCATTGGATCTATTCCGTTTGGGCTAATTTTTACACGATTTGCTAAACTTGGAGATATCAGAGAAATTGGCTCAGGAAATATCGGAGCTACGAATGTTTTGCGAACAAAAAATAAAAAAATAGCCGCTCTTACTCTTCTTGGTGATATATTGAAGGGAACTGTCGCTGTTCTTATTGCAAAATTTTTAAGTTATCCAATAGAAAATAACATTGTTATTATTTTAGCTGGTTTTTTAGCTTTTTTAGGGCATCTTTTTCCAATATGGCTCAAATTTAAGGGCGGTAAAGGCGTTGCCACCTATTTGGGTGTGTGTTTAGGACTTTATTGGCCAGCAGCAGTTGTATTTTCTGTTATATGGATAGCAATTTTTCTATTTACGCGCTATTCTTCGTTATCTTCACTTATCGCTGTTGTTATAACACCCATATTTTTTTATTTATTCTATCCTTATCCCCGCATTTATTGCATGGTACTTGCAATGAGTGCTTTCGTAATTTTAAAACATTATGCAAATATAGGCAGATTATTAATTGGAAAAGAAAATAAAATTAACATTTAAAACAGGAATGAATAAGGGAATTTTACTTACTGATCGTCAACGTTTAAACTGGTTACGATTAATGCGTAGTGAAAATATTGGAGCAGTAAGTTTTCGCAATTTAATTGATCATTATAAATCAGCAGAAAATGCCCTAGAGGCACTGCCTGAACTTAGTAGAAAAGGTGGACTTGGTAGACCTATTAAAGTAGCAACATTAGAAGATGCTGAAAAAGAAATGCAAGAAGCCGAAAGATTAAATGTTCGGTTTGTTGGTATAGGGGAACCAGATTATCCAGCATTTCTTAAAGTAACAGAATCCTCACCACCACTTATTGCCATAAAAGGAGATTGTTCAATTTTTCAGAAACCTTCTGTTGGAATCGTGGGGTCTCGAAACGCTTCAGCAGCTGGCAAAAAATTAACTGCTCAATTTGCTCACTTTCTCGGCAATGCTGGCTTTACAATTATTTCTGGATTAGCTCGTGGAATTGATAGTGTTGCTCATCAATCCAGCTTACAAACAGGTACGGTTGCTGTTATGGCTGGTGGAATTAATCATATTTACCCTCCTGAAAATCAAAAACTCTACGAAAATATCATCAACAATGGTGGAGCGATTATCAGTGAAATGCCCATTTCTTGGAAGCCAAGAGCACCCGATTTTCCAAGAAGAAATCGTATTATTGCCGGTTTATCACTTGGTCTCTTAGTTGCAGAAGCTGCTCTGCGATCAGGGTCCTTAATTACAGCACGTCAAGCTGCTGAACTGGGAAGATTAGTCTTTGCCCTTCCCAATTCTCCACTTGATCCAAGATCTATTGGTACAAATAACCTTATCAAAAATGGCGCTTTATTAACCACACACCCTTCCGATATAGTAGAAACATTAACACCTCTTACCCAAAACACGAGAGATTTTCAGCTTGATTTTTTTAAAAAACCAAACTTTTCTCAATTTCAAGAATTAAGTCAGAGCCCTCTTTATCCAAAAAACAATACGCCCCCACCCCCCGGAAATGATGAAGAACGAGCAGCTGTACTCTCCTCTCTCTCAACGACTCCGATTGACCTCGACACACTCAGTTCTCATTCAGGCGTTTCATTACAAAATCTTTATCTTTTGTTGGTTGAACTCGATCTTGCAGGAAAACTTATTCGACACGCTGGTGGTTATGTGTCATTGTTGAATTTTGATCATCATTAAGAGCTTCAGCGTTATTAATAATGCTTTGCCCTTCTTTAGCCGCCATATCCAAAAGTAGTGCCAAAAGCGGACTCCGGGCTTGACGCGCCATCACGTTCATTTGTTTTGACATATCTGTAATATATTGGATAACCTTTAAATGATTCACAAACATAACCCTCTATCCTCGAGTATTTTCCTTCACCTTTCAATAGATATCACCTTATTATTTCGTCATATCTGTTGTATTAGCTGTAGAAAATAAGTTGCACAGTATCATATAGGGTGTATTTTAATAATAACAATAAGAAGTTGTATAATATAATGTTTTTATGTTCTTTAAACCAATTGCCATTAGCTATTCCCATAAAAGGCGTTTATAAAAAAGTTTTTATTTCAACATTCAGGTTAAATTATGAATATCGTTATAGTTGAGTCTCCAGCCAAAGCAAAAACAATAAATAAATATCTCGGCTCCCAATATAAAGTAATAGCATCATTTGGGCATGTTCGAGATTTACCTGCCAAAGACGGTTCTGTTTTACCAAATGAAGATTTTGCACTCAAATGGGATATCAATACTACTGCTCAGAAACGTTTAAATGAAATAGCAAAAGCCGTCAAAGAAGCCGATAGTCTTATCTTAGCCACAGACCCTGATCGTGAAGGAGAAGCTATTTCATGGCATATTTTGGATATTCTTAAGCAAAAAAAAGTTTTAAATGATAAGCCTGTCAAACGGGTTGTATTCAATGCAATCACTAAAAAGTCCGTTCTTGATGCGATGGCTAACCCTCGTGACATTGATATATCTCTCGTTGATGCATACCTTGCACGTCGTGCTCTCGATTATCTGGTTGGCTTTACGCTCTCACCTGTTTTGTGGCGCAAACTTCCTGGTGCACGCTCCGCCGGGCGTGTTCAATCAGTTGCTTTACGTATTATCTGTGACCGTGAATCAGAAATAGAGCATTTTATTAAAGAAGATTATTGGTCTGTTGCAGCGTACTTAAAAACTGTACGTCACGACAGCTTTCTTGCAAGATTAACAATGTTTAATCAAAAAAAGATTGGCAAACTCGATATCCAATCTCAAGAACAAGCAAATCAAATTCGTCTTATGTTAGAAGACGCAAAATATCGTGTACTAAGCGTTGAAGCAAAACCCACAAAAAGAAACCCTTCACCTCCATTTACAACATCTACTTTACAGCAGGCTGCTTCTTCTAAATTAGGCTTTTCAGCATCTCGAACTATGCAAATTGCTCAAAAACTTTATGAAGGCATTGAAATTAATGGTGAAATGGCAGGACTTATTACTTATATGCGTACAGATGGTGTACAGATGGCACCAGAAGCTATTGATTTGGCACGAAAAGTAATACACGAATCTTTTGGTAATGATTATGTCCCTGAAAAACCACGCTTTTATTCATCCAAAGCAAAAAATGCCCAAGAAGCACATGAAGCTATACGTCCAACAGATTTTCAACGAACACCTAATCAAGTAAGTCATTTTCTCGATAATGATCAAGCAAAACTTTACGAATTGATATGGAAACGCGCTATTGCTAGCCAAATGCGTTCTGCTGAAATTGAGCGTACAACTGTTGAAATTGAAGCATTGCAAAAAGAGAATCATGCTAATTTACGTGCAACAGGCTCTGTTATTCGTTTTGACGGATTTATTTCTGTTTATGCTGATCAAAAAGATGAGGAAAACAGTAACGAAAATGAATCAGCTCGTCTACCACAAATTAACGCTAATGAAACGCTTACAAAAGATAAAATTGAAGCCACGCAACATACCACAGAACCACCACCTCGTTATTCTGAAGCCTCATTAATTAAAAAGCTTGAGGAATTAGGAATTGGGAGACCTTCGACTTATGCTTCCACATTAGCTACACTTTGTGATCGTGGTTATATCGTAATTGATAAACGAAAACTTATTCCTGATGCTAAAGGACGCATCGTTACAGCCTTCCTTGAAAACTTTTTTAATCGCTATGTGGAATATGGCTTTACAGCAAATTTGGAAGAAAAACTAGATCTCATATCGGACGGAAAACTTGCATGGAAAGATGTTTTGCACGATTTTTGGGATGAGTTTAATGCGTCTATTGCCAATATTCAAGAATTGCGTATTACAAACGTCCTTGATGTTTTAAATGTAGCATTAGCTCCTCTTATATTTCCTATGCGTGAAGATGAAAGTGATCCTCGCTCCTGTCCTCTGTGTGAAAATGGACAGCTATCACTAAAATTAGGGCGTTATGGTGCTTTTGTTGGTTGTTCTAATTACCCTAATTGCAAATACACACGCCAACTTGGAACTGATTCAGGAGAAGAAAATGAAACTGTGCGCAGTGACGAACCTGTAATACTTGGTGTCGACCCTATAACAGGGAAAGATGTTTCTCTTCGCACTGGTCGTTTTGGACCATATGTACAACTTGGTGATGGGAAAGAAATTAAACGTACAGGGTTGCCAAAAGAATGGCAAACAGAAAATATTACTCTTGATAAAGCTTTGGCATTAATATCTTTACCTCGTGAAATTGGAATTCACCCTGAAACTGGAAAAATAATTACAGCCACAATTGGACGATATGGTCCATATCTTAGTCATGATGGAAAATATGCCCCTCTTCCTCATGTAGATGAAATTTTTGATATTGGTATCAATCGAGCTGTTACAGTTCTCGCTGAAAAACAAGAAAACAAAACAAAGCAAAGAAAAACAACATCTGCAGCGCTAGCTACATTAGGAGAACACCCAGAGGGAGGCACTATTACTGTACGCAATGGGCGTTATGGTCCATATGTTAATTGGGGTAAAATTAATGTAACATTGCCAAAAGATAAAGATCCAAGTACTGTAACACTTGTAGAAGCATTAGAACTTATATTAACGAAATCAACCGTTAAAAAAACAAATTCTAAAAAAGCTTCATCCAAAACAAAAGAGACATAAATTTTGGCTAAAAGCGCAAAAAAAACAAAATATTTTCAACTTCGCAATATAGAGCATCTACCCAATAAGGCAGAGGTTCTTTCTTTTATTCAAAATAATCCTGGCCAATCAAGTAAACGTGAAATCGCCAAAGCCTTTAATTTAAAAGGTGATTCTCGAATCTGGCTAAGAAATATATTGCGTGACTTAAAAGATCATGGACTTATTCAAAAACAGTATAAAAAAGAAATCAGTAAAGATAAATTACCACCAATTGCTTTAGTAAAAATTAGCGCACGTGATGAAGATGGTAGTTTTATTGCACAACCTCTCGAATGGAAAAATGGCACAAAACCGAATATTGAAATACTCCCTTCTCAACGCAAAAAAGGGATAAATGCTGGTGTTGGAGACCATGTTCTGGTTAAAATTGTTCGAAATAAAGATTCTCACAATATTCTTTATACTGGGAAAATTATTCGTAAAATTGATGTGTTTCCCCAAAAAACATTCGGTGTCGTTAGAAGGCTTGAAAATGGTCAATGGCGGCTTGATCCAATAGAACGCAAATTTAACGAACTCATTATTGATACATCTTCAAAAATTGATCTAGAACCTGGTGATCTTGTTGAAGTTGAAATAAAAAAAGATATTGGTTATGGATTAAAGAGCGCTCAAATAAAAAATGTTTTAGGACGCATTGAAAGTGAAAAAGCAATCTCAATGATTGCACTTCTTTCGAAAAATATTCCTTATATTTTTCCTGAAGACGTTCTTGAGCAAGTAAAAAATGCAAAACCTGCTAATATAGAAAATCGAGAAGATTGGCGGCATTTACCATTTGTAACAATTGATCCACCAAATGCCAAAGATCATGACGATGCTGTCTATGCGACAAAAGACCAAGACTTTGCCAATAGCGGTGGTTGGATTGTTATCGTTGCGATTGCAGACGTTTCTTACTACGTTAAAGCTGGAAGTCCTTTAGATAAAGAAGCGTTTAAGCGCGGAAATTCTGTGTATTTTCCCGATCACGTTGTACCAATGCTTCCAGAAAGAATTTCTAATGATTTATGTTCTTTGCGTGAAGGAGAAGATAGACCGGCCTTAGCTGTTCGCATGACTTTTGATGCGAATGGTAACAAATTAAAACATAGTTTTCATCGCGTTATGATACGTGTAGTAGTCAAATTATCTTATCAAGAAACGCAATTAGCAATTGACGGAAATATAAATAAAAAAATTGCTCCCCTTTTTGAGAATGTCTTACAGCCATTATGGACAGCTTACGATACGCTCAGAGCTGCGCGTAATCGCAGACAGCCATTAGAATTAGAAATCGCAGAAAAAAAAATTATTCTTGACCCAAATGGTTGTATCAAAGACGTTATAATAGAAGAACACCTAGAAGCACATCGTTTAATTGAAGAGTTTATGATACAAGCCAATATTGCAGCTTCTGAAACCTTAAAAGAACATCATCAGCCTCTCATTTATCGTGTCCATGATAAGCCCTCTCTTGCAAAACAAGAAATATTGCGGAACTTTCTTCAAAGTTTGGGGATATCACTCTCCCGAGGAGCAGAACTTACATCAGCACGCCTTAATAACATTTTGGCAAAAGTAGCAAATACTCAGCAACAAGAATTGGTTAACCAGGTTATTTTACGTTCACAATCTCAAGCTGAATATAATCCCAAAAATATCGGACATTTTGGTTTAAACCTGCACAACTATACACATTTTACATCACCAATACGTCGCTATGCGGATCTTATGATTCACCGAGCGCTCATTAAAGCTTTAAAATTAGAGAGTGATCATTTAATAGATACAAAAGAACAAAATCTTGAAGAAATCGCTACACAAATTTCTTTACATGAACGCCGTGCAATGATGGCTGAAAGAGAGACTATTGACCGCATTGTTGCACAATATTTAATAAATAAAATTGGTTGTACTTTTACAGGTCGTATTTCTGGTGTTACAAAAGCAGGTCTCTTTATTTCACTTGATAAACTAGGTACAGATGGTTTTGTGCATATTTCTACACTAAAAAATGATTATTATCATTTTGATGAAGCACGACATGTTCTTATAGGAGAGCGTAGTCATAAAGGTTATCAACTTAGTGATACAGTAGAAATAAAACTTATAAAAGTACAGTCCATTGCTGGCGCTTTGTCTTTTGAAATATTAACCAGTCCCCGTCCAATAAATTTTTCATTTACATCTTACCATAAAAGAAAGTTTATAAATAAAAAACATAAAAAATCTTTTTATAAAATAAAATAGTAAATAATATGAATTATTTTACTGAGTTATAACTACATAAAATCGCAATTAAATTACAATAATACACTATAAAATAAATTTATTTTATAATAAATTATGAAATACTAATATTTCAATTATTTATACTATTCAATTATATAATTTAATTACATTTTTAAAATTATAAATCTATTACTCTTAAATTATATTTAATATCTTTTATTATAATAAATATTTGATCGAAAGTTTGGTATTATAAAGCTAAATATCTTTTAACTCTTGTTTTAGCTAAAAATGCCCCATTTTTAAATTTATATACTATTTTCTTCTTATCCAATTAACCAAAAAATTAATAGCTATTGACTTTTTTTATAACATCCGTAGTGTTGCGATAAAGTCTAATTGCATAAAAATAGATTTTAATAGCAGAATGATATCATTTTCAATTAAATAGGACTCTTCGTTATGGCTAAGGCAGCAACCATTAAAATAAAACTTTTATCGACTGCAGATACTGGTTTCTTTTATGTTACAAAGAAAAACAGCCGTACAATGACAGATAAAATGAGCAAACGCAAATATGATCCCATTGCAAAAAAACACGTTGAGTTTAAAGAAACAAAAATTAAATAAGTCATTGCCATCATTTAATTATTAATTTTTTGTTGAAGACAAATCCTAATTGCATCCCTTTTCATTTTTTTTCATAAAATTAAGGGAAAGAGTGTACTTTTGTGTCTGCTCGTATTATATTGTTATGTTGTATATGCAGAGGTGATTTGTTTTTTAAATCACCTTTCTATCCTCTAGTTAGGCGTATAATCGTTTTGTAGTATTTGGTCTGCTTTTGTGTACTAGTAATTATTAAAATATAATTTTTTTATATAATTCATATACTTTTTTCATTAAATGATGAAAGTTTTATAAAGATATAATGAGTTTTAAGTTTTCATAAGAATGGTTTTTTTATGAAAAAAAAATTTCAGTTTGAAGTTTATAACTTTAAGCAAAAGATTGTTAATTTTAGCATTTTTGCAATTATTATTGCCATTATCTTTGTCATGTCTTGCTTAAAATCTGCACAAGCATCCTCTCAAAAAGCAGATTTTACATTTCGAAAATCTATAAAAGGTAACGCACATATTATTGATGGTGATACAATTGTAATTTCTTCTGTTATAATTCGGCTTGTTGGAATTGATGCTCCTGAACTTCATCAATTTTGTGGAACAAAAACAAGACGATATCCGTGCGGTCTTGAAGCAAAAAAATACTTAAAACAGCTCATCGCCAACCAACCTATTACATGTTACTGGTATAAAAAAGATAAATATCATCGTATTTTAGCAACATGCAAAACAAAAAAAATAAAGAATATCAATGAAATGATGGTACGTGGTGGTTGGGCTATAAGTTACGATAGCTATCCTAAAGAAGAACAAGATGCCAAAAAGAAAAAAAAGGGAATATGGCAATCAAGTTTTCAAAAGCCACAAAAGTGGCGAAAAGACCATACTTGTAAAAAATAAAAAAATTTTCTCTTTTGGAAAGACAGAGTTTTAATTGCCTGTGTATTCATGAAACAAGAACAGTGTCATAAAATTATTAACCTTGAAAAAGAAATCTATTCCTGTCGTGTTTGCATCGAACACCCACATTATTTTCCCCCTCTTCTTCATGAACCAAATCCCGTAGTTTACTTATCCAATACAGCTTCGATTGCAATTGCAGGACAAGCTCCTGGATTGCGTGTACATGAAAGCTCTATTCCTTTTAACGATCGTTCTGGAGAAAAACTGCGTAGTTGGCTTAATGTAACAAGTGATGAATTTTATAATAGATCTCTATTTGCTATTGTTCCTATGGGATTTTGTTTTCCAGGCTATGATAAAAATAAATCTGATTTACCGCCAAGACGTGAATGCCAAGAGATATGGCATGAAAAAGTGTTTCAATCTATGCCACAAATAAAACTTGTATTGGCGATTGGACGTTATGCACAAAGATGGCATATTGCAAATTTAAAATATAAAACTGTTTCCGCAACTGTCCGTGATTGGAAAAACATTCTTTCTACACATCAACCTAGAGGATACCGTGTCATGCCGTTGCCCCATCCATCATGGAGAAATACTTCTTGGATACAAAAAAATTCATGGTTTAATGATGAACTTATTATTCACCTTCGCGCTTTAGTGCGTAAGTTTTTATAAATTAAATATTTTAAAAATATAAACTATCTTTATCTCAAGATTTTGTATTTTAAAAAGTATAAAATTTGTTCTTTATTACAAAACTCAAGAAGCTAAATTTTATTATTCCTCATAAGTACAAAATTAAAAAACTGAGGAGAGTAATATTACTTAACAATTTATTTTTATTTTTTTATAAAATAAGTTAGAGATAGCCGCTTTTTGTTGTGTTTGCATTTTGTGGTATATCCGTAGTAGTATTTTCGCTTTAGGAGAGAATACGTACGCACAATCGTAACGGTTGAGCTTTGTAATGTTCAAAAATTTTATTAATAGATTAAAGATTGTTGCTCTTCATACTGTAATTATATTTGTAAATTTATTGTGTATGTTAGTTAACGGAATATTCCAATTTTGACATTTTGCGCCAGTTTTCTTCCTTTTGTATCAGTTATTAAGTTCATTTATGGGTCGTTTCATACTAGTTTCATCGACATTCCGCTAAAAGCGCTTTCACTAGAAGCGCTTTATTTGATACCCGTTTTAATTATACAAATAGACTCTCAACCATAAATAGCACCCCAATATTTTTTTAATTAAAGTTTATGATGCTCTATTGTTTACACCGGATAAAATATCATAAAGCTTTACTTTAAGAATATCATAAGAAAAGAGGAGCAAATTAAGTTACACTTTTTGAGTGACTAAACCTTTTTATTTTAAAACTACCATTTGTGCATGTGTTAAAACAGCAGCCTTGACTATACCAGCAACCACAGCTGCACCTACTCCTTCGCCAAGATTTATCCCCAAATCTAAAAATGATTTTTTATCAATTTTTTCTAAAAGTTTTCGGTGTACCGGCTCAGAAGGAATATGTCCAACGAGAACATGATCAAGAGCTCTTGGATGCATTTTATAAAGCACCGCAGCTGCTGCTGTTGTTACAAAACCATCTAAAATAACTGGTATTTTTTCCATTCTTGCAGCTAAAATAGCACCTATGATAGCAGCAATTTCACGTCCTCCTAAGCGACGCATTATTTCAAAAGGATCATCGAAATGGGGTTTATGTAAAGAAATTGCAGTTTTGAGTGCAGCCACCCTACGCTGATGAAATTTTTCTTCATGTTCGAGAGCATTCTCACTTTCTATCCATTCTTCAATCTCTCCCCCAAATAATGCTAAACACAAAGCTGAAGCTATCATAGTGTTTCCAACACCCATTTCACCTATACACAAAAGGTCTGTGCCACCGGCTATAGATTCCATTCCAAATGCCATTGTAGCAGCTGCACTGCGCTCATCCATTGCTGCATCTTTGGTAATATTCATTGTTGGGTATTCTAGTGCCAAATCGAATATCTTTAATCCAAGGTCATAAGCTTTACAAATCTGATTAATAGCAGCACCACCAGTTGCAAAGTTTTGTACCATCTTTTGTGTCATAGACTGTGGAAACGGTGTAATATCTTCATCCGTAATACCGTGGTTTCCAGAAAAAATAGCAACCAAAGGACGCACCATGACCGGTTTTTCTGTACCTCTCCATCCTGCATACCAAACCGCAAGATCTCCTAATTTTCCTAACGCATCTCCCATATGTGTTAAGCTTTTCTGGCGCTTTTTCGCTAAAATCATAGAAAATTCATCCGCGATAGGTAAATTGGTGAGTAAAGCACGAAAATCATCAAATGGACTAACGGTCATAAAAATACCTTTTTAAATTTACGTTGTGCAATTTATCCTATAAACAGGACATAAATTATTTATTGTTTTTCGAAAAACGTTTTAGACACATTAAATCTTATTAGCTAGATTATTTGTACATTATTTTTAAATTGAATGAATTATTATAGCTAATTTACATGTATCCAATCCTTTATCTTCAGCATATTTTTGCATTAAATAAACGCCCAATTTGTAAACTGTTCTAGATGCAATTGGCATCCTCCCCATAATAGCGCAAATTTTTGAAATTAATAAATCTTGCAGTATTTTAAAATTTTTCTAAAAAACAAATTCTAGCAAATTGAATTTAGTATGCATTGGTCTTATAATTTTTTTTAACTTAAAGCAGAAAAAGCTTCTTTCAAAACATGCACACCAGCATCTTTTTTCGTTGCATCATTTGACAATATTTGCCGCCATCGACGCGCTCCATCTTGACCATGAAATAAACCAATCATATGACGCGTAACATGAGAAAGTCGCCCTCCTGATGCTATATGTTGAGCAGAATAATCGCACATAGCTTCAATAAGATCATAATCACTAAGATCATTCTGTGAGTCACCATATATCTTTTCATCAATATCCTTCAATAAAATTGGATTATAATACACCTGTCGACCAACCATAACCGCATCGCATAAAATTAAATGTTCTTTAATTTCATCAATAGATTTAATCCCGCCGTTTATTCCAATGAATTTATTATGATATTTGCGTTTTAACCTATATACTCTTTTATAATTAAGTGGAGGAATATCTCGGTTTTCTTTTGGGCTTAATCCCTGTAACCATGCTTTACGTGCATGTACCCAGAGTGCATCACACCCAGCATTCAAAACTTGTTCCACAAAAAAGTCTAAAGTTAATTCTTCATCCTGATCATCTACACCAATCCTACATTTTACAGTAACAGGAATAGAGACGGCTTGTTTCATAGATTCTACGGCATTTGCTACAATATCGGGATGCAACATCAAACAAGCACCGAATGCACCAGACTGAACGCGATTTGATGGACAGCCAACATTAAGATTTATCTCATCATAACCAAAATCTTCTGCAATTTTTGCAGCCTCTGCTAACTTTTTTGAATCAGATCCTCCCAATTGCAATGCAATGGGATGCTCTTTATGATTTAGAGACAATAATTGTTCACGCATACCATGAATGACAGCATCTGCTACAATCATTTCAGTATAAAGCAGCGCTTTTTTTGTTAAAAGGCGATAAAAAAATCTGCAATGCCTATCTGTCCAATCTAACATTGGAGCTACTGCAAATTTTATTGGTGACGGAAGTCCATAAAATACCATAAAAGCTTCACTCTTGTATTTCCATTAATAGACTGCTCCCTTCTTCACCACATAAGTTGCTGTTTCATAGAAAATGAAATTTTCTTTTATTCTTCCCCCCCCAAAAACGTAAAAATACGCTCTTTAATTCATTAACTTCCTTAATTGATTTTACATTTTATCAAAATCAATTCATACTGAAAAAAATTGTCGCTTTTAACAAAGCTATTTTTCTAGAGGTCTATTCATTTTAAATAATTCTATAAAGCTTAAATATCATTATAGTAATTTATTAACGACAGCATCTCTTTTCAATGATAGTATGTTTACTATACTTAAAAATGCCATTTTTGCACATTTAGAATACTCTTAATCAAATCAATAATACAAAATCTCAGATAATTCTATTATTATGACTTAATTCTCTCCAATGTCTTGCAATTTATGACGTAAACAAATGTCATACTCCAGTGATATAAGTCTTGTAAATTAGATTATTGCAAATTTTGTGTAGTTTCTTGTTTACTTTGCATATAAGTAAACAGTGCTTCAATTTCTTCTTTATTGAACAAAAGACCAAGTTTTGAACGACGCCATAACACATCTTCACATGTTTGAGCCCACTCCTTTTCCATTAACCACTTTACCTCTATTTCATAAAGTCCATGTCCAAAATTTTTTCCCTTATCTGCCTTGCCATTAGCAAATATTGTCAGCGCTTCGGAACCATAAGAGCGAGCAAGCCTTCGATGTGTAAAATCGTCTAAATCTGAAATTAAAAGAGCAATTTTATTTTCGATTGCATCTAGCTTATTACATGGAAAATCACCCCCAGGAAGTGTCGAATTTGCTGTCCATGACGCTCCTTTTTTGCCAAGCGCTTTTTCAACAAATTTCATTACATCTTCAGCTAATTTGCGATAAGTTGTAATCTTGCCGCCATAAAGATGAAGAATTCTCGGAGCATCCCCGTTACCTACTTCTTTCAAAACGTAATCACGCGTAATTTCCTGTGCTTTGGAAGATCCATCATTATATAGCGGACGAACACCAGAATAAGTCCAGACAATATTTTCTCGTTGTACAGGCTTTATAAAATATTCACTTGCAGCGGTACATATATAATCAATTTCTTTATCTGTAATACAAACATCAGCAGGATCACCTTGATATTCACAATCTGTTGTCCCGAGTAATGTAAAATTTTCTTGATACGGAATAGAGAATATAATGCGCCCATCCTCATTTTGAAAAATATAAGCACGATCATGAACATAAAGCTTAGGAACAACAATATGAGAACCTTTAACAAGTCGTACTGGTGAACATCCTTTACAATTTAATACATTTTCCAAAACGTGATTAGCCCAAGGACCTGTCATATTCACAACATAAGAGGCAGAGACACAATACTCTTTCCCGCTTAACTTATCTTGAAGAACCACAAGCCACTTTTTATTCTCAACTTTTACAGACAGAACTCTTGTCCGCACTTTTATATCAGCCCCCAATTTTTCTGCATCACGTGCATTAGCAATTACCAAGCGTGCATCATCTACCCGTGCATCAGAATATTCAAAACCTTTATGATACTTTTCTTTAAGCGTAGAACCAAAACTTTTTGAAAAATTAACAGTTTTACTGCGCCACAACTTTTGATTCCAACTACCAAGATGATCATAAATAAAAATTCCCAAACGCAGCATCCAAGCAGGTCTCAATTTTTTATGATAAGGAAGGATAAAACGCAAAGGGCGTACAATATGCGGAGCCATACGCCAAAGAATCTCGCGCTCTTTTAGTGATTCACGAACCAGTCTAAACTCATAATGTTCAAGATAACGAAGACCTCCATGAATAAGTTTTGTTGATGCACTTGATGTACCAGATGCAAGATCATTCATTTCAGCTAAGCCCACTTTAAATCCGCGCCCAGCTGCATCTCTTGCCAACCCACATCCGTTTATCCCTCCACCAATGATAAAAAGATCATAATGCGTTGTGGTTTTCATAATTTTACTTTTCATATTAGATCTATTTCGTTCCACTGTGCTCAACAAAACAGTAGCTTAAAGTCAATATTAAGACTCTATCAAGCGCGTTATTAACGCACTTTTTTCGTAGTAAATATGCGTATCAATATTTTTAACATCACCATAAATTAAAACAATATCTTAAAAATTAAAAACTTTTAGACTGTAAAACATAATGATAGCAAAATATGCATTAGATAAAACTCTTTTATGAAAAAAAAAATATGTTTTTTTTGCAACTGACTCAATTTACATTATAATCAGATGTTTTATTGTGTACACGCAATACTTTCCACCTAATTTTTTAACGTTTGCAGTAAAGGTAGAAAATATAAAATGACTAATCTATCTCAGTATTTTAAAACGACATTCATTGCAAGAATTTTAGCAACAACCATATTAAGCGTTTTAATCTGTTCGCCTTCTTCATCCAGCACAAAATTAAACGAGAAAACACAAAATCATTTGGATTTAGAAGCTATTAAGACACAACTTTTAGAAGACACTACCTTTTTATCTAAGCTGAAAAAAAAGATTGCATTACATACGGATGATCACGACATTCAAAATATTGTAAGAGAATATTTACTCACTAATCCAGAGATTATGATACAAATGCAGATTATTCTCCAAGAAAAACTAAAAAAACAAAAAGAAAAACAAGTTTCTCTTATTAATTTACTAAAAAAGGAAATTTTTCAATCTCCTCATGATGCTGTTTTTGGAAATCCAAATGGAAAAACAGAACTCGTTGTTTTTTTCGATTATAATTGTAGCCATTGTAAAAAATCATATACGCACATAACGAATTTAATAAAAGAATATCCAGATTTACGAGTCATTATTAAGGATTTACCAATTTTAGGGGATGATTCTATGGCAGCACATACTGTTGCCTATGCTTTTAGACAACAATTGCCAGAAAAATACTATCAATTTTATAAAGAACTCTTAACTAGCCCAAATCGCTCGAATGAAGCAAAAGCCATGAAAATCGCAACTTCATTAGGAGCTAACAAAAAAAAATTGCTCCACGCAATGCAAGATCCTAACCTACAGAATTATTTTCAAGAAAATATTCAAATTGTCTCTACACTAGATATTACAGGAACTCCTTCTTATATCATAAATAATGAAATCTTTGTCGGAGCTGTAAGCCAAGAAATCTTAAAAAGATCTATAGAAAATGTACAATGAGTGTCTTTTTTATCTCATAAGTCTTATAAAAATACCATAAATTAAATGATTTTAGACTTTTTCTTTTTTGTCAATAGGTTTATAAATGCAATTTTTGTAATGTATATGGATTTTTAATTGCAAAATACTATCAGTATAAATACCGAAAAAGTAGATAAGTTCTCCTAGCTCAAAAAGGCTATTCGCAATTTAGAGACATTTCATCACAGCAATTAAATAGTGAAGTTCTTCATGGATCAAGGAGTTAAAAATAAAATGGCAACAAAAAAAATGGATACGATGAAACATAATGCAATTGATACGAAGATTATCCGTGACCTTGCCGAAATTTTAAACGACACGAATTTAACTAATATCGAACTTGAACAGGGCGAACTTCGTATTCGTGTATCACGTCAAAACACTTCAATCATTACTGAACAAACAATCTGCCCTCCCATTTCGAATCCTACTGTTGCAATAACTCCTCCTTCTTCAACTGCAGAAATAGCTTCTTCTTCATCTGCAGAATCTGAAGCATCTACTCTATCGGAAGATAAACTAAAAAATGCAATAACATCTCCAATGGTTGGCACAGCGTACCTTGCACCTGCTCCAGGTGCACAAGTTTTCGTAGAGGTAGGACAAAGAGTTTCTGAAGGAGAAACATTACTTATTATTGAAGCAATGAAAACAATGAATCACATTACATCTCCACACTCCGGTACGGTAAAAGCCATTTTAGTTAAAGATGGTCAACCAGTTGAGTTTGGTGAACCACTTATTGTTGTAGAATAAAGCGAGGGGCAAGTATGATTCGGAAAATTCTCATTGCTAATAGAGGAGAGATTGCTCTTCGTGTTCAACGAGCATGCAAAGAACTTGGAATAAAAACTGTGGCTGTTCATTCGACCGCTGATGCTGACGCAATGCATGTTCGTCTTGCTGATGAAAGCGTTTGTATTGGTCCCCCTTCAGCTCGCGATTCTTATTTGAGTATTCAGCAAATTATTGCTGCCTGTGAAATCACAGGAGCTGATGCTGTACATCCAGGATATGGTTTTCTTTCAGAAAATGCAAAGTTCGCAGATGTTTTAGAGGCCCATAATATTACATTTATTGGTCCAACAGCTGCTCATATTAGAATGATGGGTGACAAAATTGAAGCAAAAAAAACCGCTAAAAAGCTTGGAATTCCTGTAGTTCCAGGTTCAGATGGAGCTATTACTGAAGAATCAGAAGCTTTGCGTGTTGTGAGCGAAATTGGCTACCCTGTTATTATTAAAGCTTCTGCTGGTGGTGGTGGACGTGGTATGAAAGTTGTTCATTCTGAACAAGAATTTGCTGTAGCGTTAAAAATAACCCGTTCAGAAGCAGCAGCTGCTTTTGGTAATGATGCAGTTTATATTGAAAAATATTTAGAAAAACCACGCCATATTGAAATACAAATTGTAGGCGATGGAGCAGGAAATGCTATTCATTTAGGAAATCGTGATTGCTCACTTCAGCGACGTCATCAAAAAATATGGGAAGAAGCTAATTCACCTGCACTTAATGCAATTGAACAGGAAAAAATTGGTAATATTGTTGCAAATGCCTGCGCAGAACTTGGGTATCGTGGCGCAGGTACCGTCGAATTTCTTTATGAAAATGGTGAATTTTATTTCATCGAGATGAATACTCGTTTACAGGTTGAACATCCTGTAACTGAAGCAATTACAGGTATAGATTTAGTTCACGAACAGATTCATATTGCAGCTGGCCAAGGACTTTCAGTTACGCAAGACAATGTTTGTTTTTTCGGCCATGCTATTGAATGTCGTATTAATGCGGAGGATCCCGTTAATTTCACACCATCACCGGGAACAATTACACATTTTCATACACCTGGAGGTTTAGGGATTCGTGTTGATTCAGGTGCATATTCTGGTTATCGTATTCCACCTTATTATGATAGCTTAATTGGAAAGCTGATTGTTCATGGACGGACTCGTTTAGAATGCATGATGCGTTTACGACGCGCTTTAGATGAATTTGTGGTTGATGGAATCAAAACGACATTACCTCTTTTTCGCGATCTGATTAATAACCAAGATATTATGGATGGTAATTACCATATCCATTGGTTAGAACAATACCTCTCTAACAGGCAAGAATCTTCAGATTCGTAACATGATAAATAAAATGACTCATTTTTACTAACAGTCTCTACTAAATATGGTATAAGCATAGAAAAAAATATTATATAAGATAATAAAGGAACAAAAAGCTGATTATTTTACAATTCTGTGATGTAATTAAAAAAATTATACAAAATTGACAATTTTTTGTTTTCCTTTTTGTAAGTTTGTGCTACCTCACATATTGTTAAGCCCTTATAGCTCAGTTGGTAGAGCACCTGATTTGTAATCAGGGGGTCGGGAGTTCGAGTCTCTCTGGGGGCACCGTTTTGTTTTTAGTAATGCGATATAATCAATAAGTTAATTATTTTTGTTTTTTAAATCTGCCTAATAATCCATCTTTTATTGCTTGATTGAAAGTGATGGGTGGTGCTTTAAATAAGTTACTGGAAATCTACCTCTACTCTCTAAAAAACAACTGCTTAAAATTTTTAAAGACTCCTACCCTTTTCACTGGAAATTTTAATTTTTGTGATTTTTTGCACCCCTTTTGAGTTTTCAGTATTAAAATCCAATTTAGCAAAATATTTATTTAATGATGAAAATATACATTAAAACAGTCAACTATAACCACTTCTTATATCATTTTACCTATCTAACATTAGTACAAAGCCTAATGTCAAACCCTATTCAAGAAATTTTTCTTAGAAAGTTTCTAAATGATATTCTTGGAATAATTTGCCATACCGTCTACAAAACTAGAAAAGCTCACGGGGAAAAAACCATCCGCATTAATAATGCTGCACAGCATCATCTCTCAAATAAACAGTAAAACCTTGAAAAATTTTTCAAATTCTTTGGTAACGTACCCGCATCTCTATTCTCAATTAGAAGCGTCTCTTTTTTTCCTAATAACCAATAATATCTAAAAAAATATCACCTTCAAAGTTGTGTTGGAAATAAGCCACCTCTTTAACTGTGATGATACTTCCTGACATCCTAACTATTGTACCAAAACCTCTAACAATACCAATCTCTTCCGTATTCAAACTATCTGATTCAATATCAATATTTACAGCAGTAATGAAAACATATCCGTTTTTTCCCCTGATACATGAACAGCATGTAACGCTCTATTAATTTTTGTCATGCTAACAATTGCATTCTGAGTGCGAAGCTTGGGTATATTTTAAAGATTTGAATCAGATATAATAAGTTTCCGCTTTATGACACATACGCACCATGTACAAATATTTAATCTAAACTATTACAAAAGAAAATTATCTGAGAAACATTAATAAGTATTCTCTGCTTTGTATAGCTATAACAAAAGTTTATGCCTATAGCAGAAATAGACATAGTAATAAAAAATTTTTTCTTAAAGCTTTTTAAATAATATATTTTATTTATAAATATATATTATTATCACTACCACTATAAAATTATGCCTCTGAAATAGAAAAGTACAGAGGCATTAATATTAACAGCTTATAAAAAAGAAAAAACAGTCATTGTAAAAGTAAATAAAAATTCAAAACATTTTAATATATTAAAAAATATTATGTTATCCTCCCCCATTTTAATTGAAAACAAACAATACCTAAGATAATACTTAGTTAAAATTTGAACAATAAAAATATAACATTCTGAAAATTACTTTTATTACTTCACATAACACCCTATAATTACATCAAAGTGATCTTATCTTTCATGTTATAGTTAAAAACGATAACTAAGACCACCAGAGAAACTCATCCCGGAAAAACCAGCTTTACTTAGCCGATGCTGATAAGTCATATCTCCACGGAATACAAAATTTGGAGATAATTGAGTATTAAAACTCAACCCAGCTTCTAAAAAAGAACCAAAAGCACCCAACTGAAACGTATCTTTAAAATGCACGAATTGATTTTTTTCAAAATTATGAACAAGATGAAGCTTTCCACCGAAAGAAGCAACACGCCCCGCTTCAGATATAGCAAGCGTCTTAATTAAACGCCCACCAACACGCATCACCCACTGATCAGGTGTCGCCATCTCAATATCAAAACCATCAATATCAGACGTCTTATCAAATTGCAGATTTTGATAAACAACTTGAACTTGCGGATTTAAAACAAGGCTTTTATCCCCTATCATAAATGCCTTACCACCAGTCAATGATGCACTCAGAGTTTTCCCTTTTAATGTTGCTGTCTTTCCACGTTCAAGGATCGAAACATCACCTTTAAAAAAACCGTAAGAAAATAAACTATCTAAATAAAAACCTGTATTATGCAATATGCTACCATATGCTGTAGCCGACCATTTATTAAATGCGCTCTTTTTACTTTCTACAATATCCTGAGGTTGCAGAGAAATTCTTCCATAAGTTCCCATCATTCCAAGATTTGCGGTGCCATGAGCACTCTCAATTGCATCTAGCAAAACGCCTGTTTCTACAGCATTATGATCCAAATTTCCTTCATACTCATATTCAAGCGCAGATAAATCTGAAACATAACTATGGCGTCCACCATAACCCCGCACAAAAAAAGCAGAATTTTTAGAAGATTCTAAAACGTTTCCAATAGATTTACGCATAGTTTCCAACTGCTTGTTTTGATTATTAACATCCATTAAACCAGCATGAAACAAAGCATTTGGTAAAAGCAAATAGGTTGGAATTTGTGGTAAAACAGCCCTAATTTTTACTCCAGAATGAAAAACAGAATCATCTAAACCAGCCAGAGCATAATCGGGATGATCACTAGATCCAACAGAACGAATTACACGAGGACGATGAGAAGAAAAATTACGAGCGTAACGCTCTATATACTCAGCTTCAAGACGGAAATCCCAAAAGTCTTGACTCCCCTTAACTCGCTTTTCTTTAATCAATCTGTTTTCATCTTTTGCCTCTTCTGGACCATAAGCACGAAGGCTGTACCGATAAGGTACTCCTCTTAAGGCTACATAACCAAGCGGTAATTTAAAGGAATCTTTACTTGCTCTTCCATAAACCTGAATCAGCGAAACACTTTGTCTGTCTCCTATCTCACCTTTTCTAAAAACTTTTTCGCTTCCTGAATCTTCTACAATATAAACTTTGGTCGTTCCATAAACGTCACCATAAATCAAAACTTTATCTGTCTTTATCCCTTTATCTTTACCATCTATAGCTAAATGTGCATTTACAAGAAGGCGCGCATTACCCTTCGCAATGTAAGCATAATTTGGAAAATCTTCATCAAACATCCCAATATGAAGAGTCTGATATTTACCATTTTGTGGTTTCTTAAAAGAAAGAGTACTATTAACAACTCTCAAATGTGAAATTGATGAAGCTACAGATGCTGAGTTTCTCTGATTACTGCTTTTCCCTGGTGTCACAGTCCACTGCGATTTATTGAATAAATTCATTTCAGCATAAGAATCTTTTTCAATGGAACTTCCCCCTATAAGCAAAGAAGAATCAGCTTCAACCATTATAAATGAGTTATTCTTAACCTCTAATAACCGGTCAGAAATAAATTTTGATCCCCCTAATAAAGTGATATAAGAAAACCTTCTGGCATCATCGGCATAAACCGCCGTACCATCAGGAACTTTTAAAACAGAGTTCTTAAACTGGAAATCCCCTAATCGAATGAGTAACTCGCCTTCTATATAGTCTTCTGCTGAACTCTCCACTCCAAAATGCATTCCATGAACCCCCCGACCCTTAAGAACAATATTTGAATTTTCAACAAAAACCTCAGATTTATCCTTTGGATCGTGTGCTAAATTCCAACTGGGGTCAACAAATGTTGGTAAAGCTTCAACTGCAAAACCATGAATATTACTAACATTAACCTTACTATTATGAACGATAAGAAAGCCGTCTTGCTTGACACCATTAACTGCCCGGTTCACGCTACTCCCGTGACTATTTTCTTCTTTGGCTTTTTTAGTATTTTTTCCATTTCCAGTAACAGAAACACTATCCAAAACAACCGCTGTATTCGGTTTTGTCAAAATCTCTGGTATAATAGTGCCAGACTTTTTCAACTGTAAAGTCTCCAGGGAATTTGAACTGGCCTCTTTTCCTACATTAATGGAAATATTTTCAGATTTTTTTATAATAATATTATCAATATTAAAGTCTTGAGAGATAATAAAGTCACTGTTATCTTCTCTCGAAACAACAGCATCACACGAATATAATGACAATAAAGCATTACATGAACGCTCCTCCTGAGCCTTAACAGTTTGAGCCTTAACAGCTATATTGGGCACTAAAAAAAAAATAGATGTTGTAAGAGCACATAAACATGTGTGGTATTTTAAGACTTTAATCATGATTTTTTATAAACTTTCTTTTTCCATTTTCACTGAAAATTGAAGCGAGATATTTATCAATAATCTCATTTTGAGATTATTTTATAATTCGTTTTGTGTTATATGTAAAGTCAAAATAAAAAAATAAAACAATAAATCTACTGTTCGCGCTAAGGATTTTCGTAGAAAAAACAGATGCTTATAATTTTAATGAAAACATGTCATGAAAAAATAACAATATGTATTCTATATCATGATATGCATTTTGATAAAATATTCATTAAATAATCTTATCTATCAACTTAAAAGTAATTTTATATCTCATTGTAAATACTTTACCAGCAGATAAAAAATTTCCTGGAGAACTTTATTGCTTAATATTGCTACCTTGCGGCATGACATGAAAAGGTAATTAGATACCTGTTAAACAAATCACAAAATAAAAATAATCCTTTAAAAATCCCATGTAATATCATAGGTTCCTATATAATATTCTTATCTATTTACCAAATATACTTTTTTGTTTGTTGATCAATATATAAAAATTGAAAAGAAAGTTTTCAATATATTTTTATGCCTTCGAAAAATGAGGGAAAACTTGTGCATTCTCGATGTTTTCAGCAAATCCTCTTATTTTCAGATACTAAAAGTGATTTAAAGGCTTTGTCGAATTTTATACTACATGGAATGGCAACAATTTTATTGATTTAACCCACCGGCAAGATAGCCTCATCAAATTTGTCCATTTAAAGTAAAGAAACAGCCGCATAAGGAGACATACCTATATTTTTGATAAAAGCTACGAACCAATATATTTTCCCCACCTTATTGTTCATTGGACTTTGCCTATTTTGAATGTTTTATGTGAATGATTGTATGCCTACTTCTTAACATGTTAACATGGCTTATGTGTTGTGTATACAATGTACAGTCAATTTTAAATTCTACCATTAGCTATCATTCACGCTCTTTCTTTCCTTTCAATAGGACTCTCTGGAAAGTATCTTTTGCTTATCACCTTCATGATTTTTCTAGAAAAAAGCAAAACATTATCGATAATCTTGTTCTAAAAATTAAATTCACAACGTACAATGTATAGACATCGCTTAAAAACATATTTTAAGTACTGAATTTTTTTCTCAGTGATGTCATAATATTGGTAACTATCGTATTTATAGGTTGTAACTTATTATTAACGATGTGTTTTTTATAAACGATGCTGTTTCTGATATTTTCACGTACAGAAGTTGCAGTATTAATTTCAGCATCCACGAATAAGCTGATGCTTACGTGATACTTTTCAAACCTTTCGCCCTCCTCTGCTACTTGCTACACAGCCTCATAAATTGATCTATTGAATGTTCTACATCTCAAGCTGAACTATAACAAGATTATCCAATGGAGTTATACATTTTCAACCATGTATCAACGTTCAGTGATACTCATATTTACAAATCTGAACGTTAATATAAACTTTTTAAAGGATTTCTAAAAATCAACACTTATGAATGAAACAGGCTCAAATGCCTAATATAAAGACCACAATACACTTCTCAATATAAAATTCAAGTACGCATATATCCGAGATATTAAATACAAGCCAATCTAACCAAAACAAATATGATATGAAAAAAGTAGCACAAAAGGGTTTTAAATATGATAAAAAACTCATCGCATCAAATATTTACAGTATATAAATAAAATAAACTAAAGAAGACTACTTGCAATAAAAGTATATAAGCGCATTTATGACCTCAACACGTAATAAGATGAGATTTTATGCCATCCAAGCAATAAAAATAGGGCAAACAAATCCTGATAGTTACATGAGAGCCTAGAAACCAATAAAGATGAAACGTTCAAGACCAATAATCATTAAGTTTTTTATTAAAAGATGTCATACTTGAATATCTTGTGTAAATACAATCTCAATAATCTCAAAGAATGCCAAATGATATTATTCTATAAGCTAAGACCAGCGTTTAGTAATACTTAATCAGCTCACCTGTATCTTAAAAATATACCGCATATATCATAATGAAAAACAGATTGTTTGCATGAACATAATGGATGAGATATTTTTACAAAGATAAAGCAAAATACGGAACAAATCTTTACAAAAAGTATTTAACCTTATGGGGGTGCTTCTTTCCCCTAAGCACCCCTGCCTTTTACAACAACAATTTTGCATTAGAGTAAAAATGTATAATTAACATCACAAGTAAATTGTATTTAAAACTAAGAAATATAAGTATATACGCCCTCATTTAACGTGGTCGATCCTGCAAATTACTCATTCCTTAAAAAAAATCAAAAACAACATCTTCTTGATATCATAGATAAAAAAGACGATATCTTCGTAAAAAAATAGATATTTTTTGAAAGATTGAAATGGTTTTTCCATTAATCAATGGGAATATGATATGCGTGAACGTGTTTTGAATAGTGTACGATTTTGTACGCTGCTTTGCACCATAATCGTGCAGTTTTGGTGTTAATTGGAAAAGTATAATATAAAAATCATCACTAAAAAACAAAAAAACATCTTTACACGAATTCTGTTATAATTTTTTTTAATTGACATAAATTCTTTCAAATCAGATCGATTGGCAGAAAATATTTACTGCAAAAAAAATAGAAAAAATTTAATAAAGAAAGCTATGGTAATTGATTTTACAAAATTTGTAGTACACGAACAATAAAGATAAAAAATCAGGACATAGACTGAAAAAATATCTGTAACACCAGTATTAACGCACAAGCAACAATTTTTGCGAATAAACACCCTTTTTGTGTTAGATCAAATATAAATACAGTAGCCATATACGAAACGGGTTGATCGAAATTGGATTTTATTAATTCAATCAATAAAGAACACAAATAACAAATAAGCGAAACTAAAGCGATATAAATCAGAAGAGTTGTACAAAGCTCTCTGATTGTATAAAAATATGGCGATCCCGACAGGATTCGAACCTGTGACCCACGGCTTAGAAGGCCGTTGCTCTATCCAGCTGAGCTACGGGACCAACTGATTATTTTCCAAACTTTATAAATAGTATCCCCCGCTAATGTGTCCAAGGTTGCAACCTATCACTACGGAAATTATCAGAATAAGAAACAATACGCCGAATCGGTTTATGTGCTTTCTCTACACGATAAGGGATAGCATTTTTACGTGCAAAAGCAATTGCTTCCTCTTTACTATTAAACCGAATTCTCACTTGATTATTTATATCGGACGTTGCAGTATATCCCATAAGAGGCTCAAGCATTTTTGCCTGCGTTGGCTCATACTGCAAAAACCAAAAAACAGTTCCCCATCTCCCTGACTGCATAGCAGTTTTTGCGGGGTTATAAATACGTGCAACCATGGTTATCTTCCTTTAAACCAATCAATGCTGACATGATAACTTCTTTACCAAACGCATCTAATAAAACCACTACTTCATACAGACTAAAAAGTATGGTCGGAGCGATAGGATTTGAACCTACGACCCCCTGATCCCAAATCAGGTGCGCTACCAAGCTGCGCTACGCTCCGTCATTTGTAATTGTTTTATGAACATTCACTAAAATTTTCACAGCAGAAGTGCAAGAGAAAAACACATTTTTTTTAAATTTTGTCTCATTTCTTTACAAAAAAGAACTTTATAAAAAAAATAAACAAAATTTTTCGCTCTTTAACGAAAATTTAAACTGATATCCACAAAAAATTAATTTATAAAACCCAATAAATAGAATCTCCCTATAAAAAATTGAGCCTGTTTATATTGTATCAAAAGTACTTTAATTGCATCGACGATATTAAGAGATATATGACGCATGATGATATAAAAAATGTTATCATGTAAAGATAAAAAACAGATGATAACACTCACCATCATATTATAGAAATAATAACAAAAATAAATATTTTGATTAAATAATTTTAACTACGTAAAAATAATATTTTCTACTGTATTTGCATATCAAGAACTTCACCAATAACGGTGCGTGTTATCTTACTTTTTCTTTGCAAGGCTAACTGATCAACAGAATCAATGATGCGTTTTAATGAAAATAAAGAGCGTTCACAACGGCTTACAAGATAATAAATAGTATCGGGATGAACAATGATCTGTCTATCTGAAAAAAACTTAAAAGCAACAGCCGTTAACAATGCATCATCTGGTTGATTAATTTCAACTAACATAACCGAATTAAGACGACTTTTTAAATCATTTAGCGTCAAATGCCACATAGAAGGTACTGTACATGCTGTCAGCAATAAAGTAGCTTGACGCATATGAAGATTTGCTTGTCTAACACTATTGATTAAATGGAAAAGCCCTGTCTCACTAATTTTATCTGCATCAATATCCTCAATTAAAAATGGTCTTCCTGAAGAAGAAGCGGTAGCAACAACCTGATCAATTTTATCTCGGTGAATGCTCAAAGCATCAGCTTTTTGTGCCCATACATTAGAAAAGTGCGTTTTCCCTGACCCTTTTTTCCCAACCAAAACGGCAATAGGTAAAACCCAATTTGGCCAATTGCTAATAAGCTGAAAAGCCATATGATTGCTCTCTGTCACTACCAAATCATCAAATTGAAAAACTGGATTAGACGTATCGGAAAAATTTAATGGCAATTGTATTTCACGTTTCTTCATTTGCCTGCTCCAACTTTCCACTTTGCAAATACATCTGAGAATTTAGATAAGTGTGCAAAGCAAAACGCACTAACACACCAACAGCAGCAGCAGCGGGAACAGCAACAAGCATACCTGTAAAACCAAATAATGAAGAAAAAGCAAAAAGTGCAAACATCAACCACACAGGGTGCAACCCTACTGATGAACCCACAAGTTTTGGTTGAAGAACATAACCTTCAATAAATTGGCCAGCAAAAAATATAACCATAATAATAATAATACTGCTCCAATTATCTGGATAAAACTGAACCCATGCAACACCAACAGATAAGATAAAGCCACTCATTGCACCAATGTAAGGGATAAAACTAATAAGACCAATAAATATACCAATCAAAAGACCAAAATTGAGTCCTGTAGCAGTCAACCCAACAATATAATACACGCCCAATATTAAACAGACAGTTCCCTGTCCACGAACAAACCCAGCAATTGCTCTATCCATTTCATGAAAAATGCTGCGAACAGTTTCAAGATGGTCCCTCGGTATCCACGAATCAACCGCTACTACCATACGTGGCCAGTCCAATAACATATAAAATGCCACCACCGGTGCCACTACAAATAGACTGACAATATCCATTATAGATTTTCCTGACTGCAAAAGCGAATTCAAGAGAGAAGTAATCAAATCAGAACTTTGTCCTAAAATTCCTTTAATATTAGCTTGTAGCTTATAGGGATCACTACCAAAATAACGCCGAACCCAATCAAAATCATGCTCAACAAAAAAAGTCTGAATACGATTAATATAAATTGGCAAACCATCTCTTATAAATTGCTGTATTTGCCCGCTGACAATAGGAATTAAAATTATTAAAGCAGCAACAAAAGTAATAATAATAAATAAAGTGATCAGAATAGTGCCAAAAACACGACGAATGCCAATTTTTTCAAGCAATTGAACGACTGGATTGAGAAAATATGCTAATACAATCCCTACTACAAAAGGAAGCAAAATTGATGCAAAAGCAAACATAAAAAGAAGAAAGAAAAACAACGCACCAAGCCAGAAAAAAAGTTGCTTTTTCATGTTGTTTGGTAATGGAACTTGAGTATAAGCAGGCACATAAGCCGTATAGCGACCCCGTATCTCATTTTTTTTAACTTTTTCTTTTATTAGCTGTAAAGCAGAATCATCGTAATTATCTGGTATTTTATTCATAGAGATTCTCAAAAAAATTCACAAAATATTATAAATTTCTGCCCCATGGGTCAACAAAACTCATCCACTTCTTACACGATAAATATCAATATCTCTTGCAGAGAAAACTTTATCATGGCATTGCTAATATAATATTATCATGGCAGTGTATAATATAAAATCTGATTTTCTATTAAGAAAGACTCCAATGAGCAACCAAGATATCCTAAACGCTAAATCTAACCATAATCTTACCTATGCAAAAGCTGGTGTAAACATCAATATGGGCAATGCTATGGTAGAAAAGATTAAACCTTATATACGCTCGACCAAGCGAACTGGGACAGATGCAGAAATTGGTGGATTTGGCGGACTATTTGATTTAAAAGCAGCGGGTTTTGTAGATCCAATTCTTGTTGCCGCAAATGATGGTGTAGGAACAAAATTAAAAATTGCTATTGAAACAGGCATCCATGATACTGTTGGTATTGATCTTGTCGCTATGTGCGTTAATGATTTACTTGTACAAGGCGCTGAACCTCTTTTCTTTCTTGATTATTTTGCCACTGGAAAGCTTGACCCTGAACAAGGCGCCGAAATTGTTTCTGGAATTGCCTTAGGATGTCAGCAAGCAGGTGCAGCCCTTATTGGGGGAGAGACAGCAGAAATGCCTGGCATGTATGCAGAAGGAGATTACGATTTAGCAGGCTTTGCTGTCGGTGCTGTAGAACGTAACGCATTGTTACCTTCAAAAGACCTCGCAGAAAATGATATCATTTTAGGACTTAGTTCATCTGGAATCCATTCTAATGGATTTTCTCTCGTTAGACGAATCGTTCAACAAGATAATATGAAATGGAATGATCCCGCTCCTTTTAATCCTAAATTGAACCTTAGTACAGCGCTTCTCACACCAACACGCATTTATGTCAAATCTCTTCTCTCTGTTTTACGTAATTGCGAAGGAATTAAAGCTCTTGCTCACATTACAGGTGGAGGATTTTGGGAAAACATTCCACGCGTACTTCCATCTTCTCTTTGTGCAGAAATTAATCTTTCGGCTATTCCCATACCACCAGTCTTTTCATGGATTGCTCAACAGGGAAAAATAGAAGAAAAAGAGATGTTACGAACATTTAATTGTGGTATTGGTATGATCGTTATCGTAGCACAACACGAAGTTAAAAAAATTACGCAAGCACTTATAGCACAAGGTGAATGTGTTACTTTGCTCGGCTCTTTAATAAAACGCCAAGATAAAAAAGTGATCTGTAAAGGTATGCTTCATTTATGAAAAAACGAGTTATTGTTTTTATTTCTGGAAATGGATCTAATATGGCTTGCCTCATTAAAGCAAGCAAACAAGAAGAATACCCCGCTGAAATTATTGCAGTAATTTGTGATAATCCTCATGCTGCTGGTATTGAAAAAGCACGTAATAATAATTTACCTGTTCACATTGTAGATCGAAAAAAGTACCTGACAAAAGAAGCTCACGAAGAAGCTATTTTTACGATTTTAGCTCAATATCAGCCAGATCTCATCTGTTTTGCTGGTTATATGCGTCTTGTCTCAGCGCATTTTATAAAACTTTATGAAGGACGAATTCTAAATATCCATCCTTCTCTTTTACCTTCGTTTAAAGGCTTAAAGACTCATGAAAGAGTTTTACAAGCAGGTGTTAAAATTACTGGTTGCACTGTTCATCTTGTTGTAGAAGATATGGATGCAGGGAAAATTCTTGGTCAGGCTGCCGTTCCAGTATGTGCCAATGATACCGTAGATAGCTTAGCACAAAGAGTACTTAAAGCTGAGCATAAACTTTATCCGGAAACCTTAAAAGCCTTTATTGAAGGAAATAATATAATGTCAGATGCACAACAACAACTTTTTTCTTTATGAATACGTCAGCTAAAAAGCTCTAATGTTATAGTTTGATTGATTTTTGAATTCCTAAAATCTTAAAATTTGTAAAAATTTTAATGCACTTAAACCACTGTTTTATGAAGATATTTTATACAAAATATATTATCTTTTAAATGCCAGGTCTAATCACGCTGAATCAGTTTACTGATTTTATACGGCTTATATTACCTCTCTAAAATATCCATATGTTTTTATTTGAAAAGCTAAAAATGTATATTTTTATTTTATTGTGCAAGATTTTCTTTAACTGCTACAGCTAATTGTTTGAGAGTAAATGGTTTCGATAAAAAACCAAACACCGCATCTTGGGGAAGATTTTTAGTAAATGCATCTTTCGCATACCCAGATACAAAAATAAATTTTATATTAGGATAATTTTTACGGACCTCTTTGAGTAAAGTCGGACCATCCATTTCTGGCATGACCACATCAGAAACGATAATATCAACAGCGCCTTTTTTTTCTTCAAGAACAGCAAGTGCTTCAACACCGCTTGCAGCTTCTAAAACAGTATATCCTCGCATTTTGAGTGCTCTGACCTCTCCCATTCTAACAGAATCTTCATCTTCAACCAATAAAATAGTCGAAGATCCTGTCAAATCTGTATTTTTTTCCTGTTCCTCTATTTTTTCAACTTTTTGAGACACCTCATTATCAATATTAGGAATATAACGAGGAAGAAAAATATGAAATGTTGTTCCTCTTCCTTCTTGGCTATCACAATAAATATAACCACCTGTTTGTTTAATCATACCATAGACCATTGACAATCCAAGTCCTGTTCCTCTTCCAACTTCTTTTGTTGTAAAAAATGGCTCAAATATTTTTTCTTTTATAGCAGCTGATATCCCTGTTCCTGTATCTGAAATTGTTAATTGAACATATTCACCAATTACAAAATCAATATAACTAAATTCAGCACTCTGTTGCTTTGTAATATTGTTTGTTGCAATTGTAATAACACCACCATCAGGCATAGCATCACGCGCATTAATAACTAAATTCATAATAACACGCTGGAAAGATGCTTGATCAACTTCAACGCTCCACAAATCTCTCCCATGAATAATTTTTAACTGAATATCATTGCCTAAAAGTGGTAAAATGAGATTGCGGATATCTGATAGAAGTTCTGTAAAGTCAACTTTTTCAGGTCGAAGTGTTTGCTTTCTAGAAAAAGCTAACAATTGTTGCACAAGTGCAGCAGCACGGTTAACATTGTTTTTAATGTTAATGAGATCTGCATGTGCCGGATCAGAACTTCGATGCGTATTTAAAAGAAGATCGCACGACATTAAGATTGCTGTTAAAACATTATTAAAATCATGAGCAATACCACCAGCTAATTGCCCAACAGCTTGCATTTTCTGACTTTGTATCATTTTATCTTCAAGCGTTTTTTGCTCTGTAATTTCTACAACAGATATAATCGCTAAATCTCGTAATGCATCAGTATGATTCATGGTTACAGGCATAACATGAAGGCGCAAATGACGCTCTTCATTCTTTTTTAATACTGCTTCTATCGAAGCTGAATAATTTTTATTCAAGATAATTTTTTGAAATGCACGCTCTAACTGTGCATGGTCAAAACCAGCTATAATAGAATAAAGATTCACAGCACTTTTTGCGCATCCCATTAATGATGAAAAAACATTATTTGCATGCACCACTTGTCCTTTTTGATCAACTACGGCTATTGCAAAAGGACATGCATCAAAATACCCTACCAAAGGGCTTGGTAATTTGAATGGATCATCTGCCTCTCCTTGTTGTATGTGCTGCGGCATCATCACAATACGATAAATAGCTTCATCTTCTAAAGAAGAAGAACACATAAAACAATTTAATATCTTTTTATTGCCAATCTCTGAATTTAAACATAAAGAAAACGTATAAGGTATAGAATAACCTGATTTTTGATGTTTTTTGTGCTGTAAACAAAGACCATTCCACGTATTATTCTCTTCAATATCATAAAATAATTGATCAAAATTATATTGACCAACAGTAAAATTCGCTAAATTAATTGAAAACCATTCAGCAAAAATTGCGTTTGCATAAAGGATCATTCCCTTTGTATTAACAGATAAAAAGCCAATAGGAGCTTGATCTAAATGATTGATAGCTTCTTGTAAATTCGAAAAAAAAGTTTCACGATACTCTTGCAAATGAGAAATGTCTGTAATGCGCCAAAATAAAAATTTTTTTTGATGCATTGTTATTGGTTGAACAGAAATATTATACCAAACAAAGTTTTTTTGTGTTGAATGAAGAAAGATTGGATGCTCTACTTTTAACTTCTCCTGTGCAGCAAGATTATTAGATGCAGCTACTTTTAGGCGATACGAAAGCGCACCAGCCCCTGGAAGATTAGCAATAACTACATAACAAGAATCTTCAGGCTTATAAGTAAGAATTTTTCGATAATTTTGATTAGAATAATAAACAAAACCTGATAAATCAGAGACTATAATTACATCATCTGTATTATTAAAAATGCTGAAGTTAAAGCTTTCGCGGACATGCCCCGCAGTATACTTCAAAATTCCCATTCCTATCAAAATCAAAGAAATAATACCTATAATAGCTAAAGATAAAAAAGATATCAAAATGCCTGTTTGAAAATAGCTCTGCTGATTAAAAAAGCCTACAAATCCCAAAACAAACAAAAAGATGATAATAAAACCAACACAAAAAACCACAGCTCTCCGATGTCCAGAAGCAGACAATGCTCTTTCAATATTTTCAAATTCTTTATTCATTTTTATTTGCCTCGATTATAGGCATTTTTTTATGCTATAATCATTTACCAGTAATATAAAATATAAATTCACTATAATATTTACCTAATAAAAATCACTCAATTTTTAAAAATCATGCTTCATATTATTGAAGTGAATTTTTAAATGATCTTTACAAATTTATATAAATGAAAAATAATGTCTAGGTTAATAAAATGGGAGACATGACATGTATACCTGGTTAATAAACCAAATGGGCACACCCACAACTAACATGATCATAAATCTTGCGTTTTTCATAGCTACAATAGCGATTATTTCTATAATCATTATGTTATTAGGTCGTTTACGTACAATAAGTTTTAAGATCAATAAAAAAAATTACCCATCACGATTAACCGTATGCGACACAATCGTTATCGATCGTACACGTCATCTTGTTGTGGTACGCTGGGATAATACAGAACATTTGCTTCTTATCGGTGGAGAAACAGATATTGTTGTAGAATCTAATACTATAGGTACTCCCAGTGTTACACATAAAAGCATCGATAAGCTTAAAAAAAATACACAATCAACAAACATAGAAACTGATAGAAATCATAACTCAACAAAAAAAGCTTCCCTTCTTGTACCTGAAGAAAAGCATACGGATAATGATACCTCTGCATTTTTTGTAAATCAATATCTGGAAGATTCAGCAATCACTGCTAAAATCGAAGGTAGACAAGAACCCTCTTTATCTATCCCTCTCCCCCCAAAATAAAGTGTCCGATTATAGAATAAAATATTTTGATTCTTTGTTACTATAACCATTTCAATCGTCACGATAGACTTTTTCTCGTCTTTCGTGGCGTTCTTGAGCTTCTAACGACAAAACTGCGGTTGGTCGCGCTTCAAGACGCTTTATACTGATAGGCTCACCAGTTTCTTCACAAAATCCATATGTCCCATTATCAATACGTTCCAAAGCCGCATCTATCTTTAAAATAAGCTTTCTTTGGCGATCACGAGCACGTAATTCAATAGTACGATTGGTTTCGCAAGATGCCCTATCTGTTAAATCCGGTTGACCTACACTATTTTCTTGCAAATTTTCTAAAGTTTCACGGGCTTCTCTTAAAATATCATTTTTCCAAGAAATCAATTTAGCACGAAAATACGCCTTTTGCCGTTCATTCATAAAAGGCTCATCTTCACTAGGATGATACTGGCTTTCAACCTGTTCGCTCATGCCATAAACCTCCATATATGATGCACTCGAATTCATATATTGTGCTGCATTAATCAATGCAAAAATATGTTTAAAGCCATTACTTAAATTTTTAAGCGCTTCTTTATATAGTATATTATACCCTGTAGTAAAGTTTGTCATAGCCTTCCATAAATACCCTTTTTATAATCTGCCAACAAACTTACAAAAAGAAAAAATCAAATATTAAGAACGATATAGCATATCAATGAAACAACCTGTTATTGTGATAAAACTGAAATACAGCAAAAAAATTATCAAAATTAAAAAATGAAAAACTTCACAAAGGTAGAGTGTGATATTCACGATCCAAACATACTAAAGCATTCCTTTTGATTACGACTTATTACAACAATTCTGCCAATCAAAACATAATCGGTTGCATGTTCGTAACAATGGATCAAACAACAACCAAAGTGATGCTAAAGTATCTGAAAGAGACTGGAGAGACCTGTTTATAAAGTGCAATCCAATCATTATCATGAATTAATATACGCATTATTTGTACAATTACCACATTTGTACAATTACCACGCTTAGAAAAAATATCAGTTAATGAGCGATGCTTCCTCTAAAACGACTAATACAAAAATTTGCATTCTCTATAAAAAAATTTATAAGTACTGTGATGCTTTAAGCAAACAAGAAGAGTTGTGAATCATTTTAACCAGGAGCAACAAACTAGAAACTGTTTTCTCCACGCTTTCCTTTCATGTTATTCATCGTCACATAATGTGCACAGCTCCTGCAAAATGAGGCATTCTATCTCTAAAAATAGTAACAATATTTTGAATTTAGGGTATTAAATGCACTTATTATTTAACATATCTTTTACTTATACAAATTTTAAAACTTCAATCCAAAGATCTCTTACACACTCTCATTATAATATAAATGATATTTCAATACACAAAACGACATGTTACAAAGAACGCCAATAAAGGAGATTTTAATGCCTCGTCCTTACCTCATTGCACCATCGCTTTTGGCTTCTGATTTTTCTAAACTTGGTCATGAAGTATCAGATATTGTAGATGCTGGCGCAGATTGGCTCCATCTTGATATTATGGATGGGCACTTCGTTCCTAATATCACTTTTGGACCTGGTGTTGTACAATCGCTGCGTCCATTAACTAAAGCTATATTTGACGTTCATTTGATGATTGCACCAGTAGATCCTTATCTTGAAGCTTTTGCAAAAGCTGGCGCAGATATTATAACCATTCACGCTGAAGCAACTCCTCATCTTCATCGTTCAATACAAACAATCAAAGCGATGGGGAAAAAGGCAGGAATTTCACTTAATCCCAGCACACCAGAACATGTGTTGGAATATTTACTTGATCAATTAGATCTCATACTTATCATGACTGTTAACCCTGGATTTGGTGGACAAAATTTTATTCCAGAAATGCGAGATAAAATTAAACGAGTCAAAAGTATGATTGCTAACCGGCCTATTGATCTTGAGGTTGATGGTGGTATCACAGTTGATACAGTCGGAATAACTGCAAAAGCTGGTGCAAATGTATTTGTAGCAGGCTCTGCAATTTATAAAGACGGCAATAAAGAGCTTTACAAAAAACGTATTAACGCATTGCGCCAAGCTGCAACTCTTTCACAATAAGGAAAAAATTATGATAACACGTTATTCCCGACCTGAAATGGTAAAAATTTGGTCCCCCAAAACCAAGTATCGTATTTGGTTTGAAATTGAAGCTCATGCCTGTGATGCGCTTGCTCAAATAGGTATTATTCCCAAAAAAGCTGCAGAAGTTATTTGGGAAAAAGGAGCAACAGCCGATTTTGATATAAATCGTATTAATGAAATTGAAGCTATCACCAAACATGATGTTATTGCGTTTTTAACTCACTTAGCTGAATTTATCGGACCAGACGCACGTTTTATTCATCAAGGGATGACTTCATCTGATGTATTAGATACAGCATTCAATATTCAATTGATGCGTGCCTGTGATCTTTTGCTAAAAGATATAGAGCAACTTCTTGAAGCATTAAAAAAACGTGCTTTTGAGCATAAAGAAACAATTACTATCGGACGTAGTCATGGTATTCATGCTGAACCAACAACATTTGGAGTTAAATTTGCTCTTGCATATGCTGAGTTTTCCCGTTGTCATAAACGTCTTCTTGCTGCGCGTGAAGAAATTTCTACTTGCGCTATATCAGGAGCTGTAGGGACTTTTGCTAATATTGACCCACGCGTTGAAGAACATGTAGCAAAAGCATTGGGAATGCATGTTGAACCTGTCTCTACCCAAGTGATACCTCGCGATCGTCACGCTATGTTCTTTGCAACACTTGGGGTTATTGCTTCATCCATTGAAAGACTAGCCATAGAAATACGCCATTTACAACGAACAGAGGTTCTCGAAGCAGAAGAATATTTTTCACCTGGACAAAAAGGGTCATCTGCAATGCCCCATAAACGTAATCCAGTTCTCACAGAAAATTTAACTGGATTAGCGCGTATGATCCGCGCATTTACAATTCCCGCTATGGAAAATGTAGCACTTTGGCATGAACGCGATATTTCTCACTCATCTGTTGAACGTTATATTGGACCTGATGCCACAATTACACTTGATTTTGCCCTTGCCCGATTAACATCCGTAATTAAAAATTTAATTGTATACCCAGAAAATATGAAAAAAAATCTTAATAAATTTCGTGGACTTGTTCATTCACAACGCGTACTTTTAGCACTTACACAAGCTGGAATTAGCCGTGAGGATTCTTATAAAATTGTACAACGAAATGCGATGAAAGTTTGGGAACAAGGAAAAGATTTTTTAGAAGAGTTACTTAACGACCCAGAAGTTGCAAAAACTTTAAGTGAAACAGAACTGCGTGAAAAATTTGATCTTTCTTATCACACAAAACATATCGACACGATTTTTAAGCGTATTTTTGGATGATACAATTTAAAAAAAATGCCCATATATTTGAGAATAATCACGGTTATTACCCCATAATTAAAATTTAAAGTGTGTTACAGTAAAAGAAAAGAACCATGAAAGCAAATCAACTCGATATTCTCATGATTCCTGGTTATAAAGGATCTGGTCCTGATCATTGGCAAACACGCTGGGAACAAAAATTGTCTACAGCTCGTCGTGTTCAACAAGCCAATTGGTCAAAGCCTGTACGCGAAGAATGGGTTAATGAAGTGAACATTGCCATTGCACAAGCGCAAAAACCTATTGCTATTATAGCCCATTCATTAGGTGTTCCTACAGCTCTTGATGCAATTGCACAAAATTCAGAAAAAATTTTGGGTGCTTTTTTTGTAGCACCCCCAGATGTTGCCGATGAAAAAATACGTCCACGACACTTACAAACATTTGGACCATACCGTCGTGAAAAATTACCTTTTCCCTCCGTAGTTGTCGCCAGTCGCAATGATCAATTTTGCCAATTTTCAGTAGCCGAACAACTTGCTAAAGATTGGGGGGCACTCTTTGTCGATGCAGGACAATCTGGACATATTAATGCAGAATCTGGACACGGACCTTGGCCTGAGGGACTTATGATTCTTGCTCATTTTTTTGCAAAAATTTAATTTCACAAAAATTATTTTTGTGCTTATTTATATTGTCTTCATTTTTTTAATAAAACTTAGATTATAAAAATTGTAAGAATTGTTGTAGCAATCATTGAGAATTTTTATCAATTAGGATAGTATTACTTTATCAGTACTGTTAAAATCTCTCAAATAATTAAAGAATCATGATGAATCGTCGTAATCGTATTTATGAAGGCAAGGCAAAAATTCTATATGAAGGACCTGAGCCAGGAACTTATATTCAGTTTTTTAAAGATGATGCAACCGCCTTTAATGCAAAAAAGCATGAAATCATTGACGGAAAAGGTGTCTTAAACAACCGTATTTCGGAACATATTTTTAGCCATCTTAGTCGTTTAGGTATTCCAACACATTTTATTAAACGTATCAATATGCGCGAACAGCTCATTAAAGCGGTTGAAATTATTCCGCTGGAGGTTGTTGTTCGCAATGTTGCAGCTGGCTCTCTTTCCAAACGTTTAGGTTTAGAAGAAGGAACCCCTCTTTCACAATCTATCATTGAATTTTATTATAAAAATGATTCTCTTGATGATCCTATGGTAACTGAAGAGCATATTACTGCTTTTGGATGGGCAGCTCCGCAGGAAGTTGAAGATATTATGCAACTTTCAGTTAGAATTAATGATTTTCTATCTGGACTCTTTGCAGGTGTTAATATCCAATTAATTGATTTTAAAATGGAGTTTGGTCGTTTATGGGAAGATGAGACAATGCGCGTCGTTCTTGCAGATGAAATTTCACCTGATTCTGCCCGGTTATGGGATATGCAAACACAAGAAAAAATGGACAAAGATCGCTTTCGCCGTGATATGGGAGGAATTTTTGACGCATACCAAGAAGTAGCAAAACGTCTCGGTATTATTAATGAAAATGATCCTCCTCGACCAAGTGGTCCTGTTTTAGTAAAATAAAGGATAAGGTGACAGAGTGTCGCCGTTTTTAGCATCTACTTCGCATATACAAAATATTGCTCTTTAAAAGAGAAACATTTTTAGCAATAGGAAATAAAGAATGAAAGCACGCGTTACAGTTACTTTAAAAAGCAGTGTCCTTGATCCACAAGGCGAAGCGATCGCAGGTGCTTTAAAAAGTTTAGCATTCAGAGATATTCATTCTATTCGTCAAGGAAAAGTTTTTGATATCTCACTTAATGATATGCCTGCTGAAACTGCAAAACGAGAACTTGAACAGATGTGTAAAGAATTACTTGCTAATACTGTCATTGAAAACTACACTATAGAACTCCTTTAAGCGGATTGCTCCATGAAAACTGCTATTATTCAATTACCTGGATTAAACCGCGATCGGGATATGGTTGCAGCATTATCTCGTGTGACAGGAGTTGAGCCATTTAAAGTTTGGCAAACAGATACGACAATCCCAGATGTCGATGTTATTGTTATTCCTGGTGGTTTTTCTTATGGTGACTATTTAAGATGTGGCGCCATTGCAGCAAGAGCCCCAGTTTTACAAGTTGTTCGTGAAAAAGCACAAAAAGGTGTCATAGTAATAGGTGTATGCAATGGATTCCAAATTTTATTGGAAGCTGGATTACTGCCTGGTGCTTTAATGCGTAATGCCTCACTAAAATTTGTTTGTCGTGAAATCAAACTTGAAGTAACAAACGCCAACACAAAGTTTTCTCGATATTATTCTAAAGGACAGATTATTCGCTGTCCTGTTGCTCACCACGATGGAAATTATTTTGTTGATAGTGAAACATTAAAACAAATGGAAGACAATGAACAAATTGTTTTCCGTTATGCAGAAAATACGAATCCTAATGGCTCAATTAATGATATTGCTGGTATTGTTAATGAAGCCGGAAATATTCTTGGTATGATGCCTCATCCTGAAAACTTTATTGAACCTGCGCATGGTGGTAATGATGGTCTGTTGCTTTTTCAAAGTGTTTTAGAATTGGCAAACAGGTGATGATAAAAAAATTCTGCTGCTCAACCGTTTTTCAATGAAAGGTCCGTATCATTTTTATCTCCTAACTATACGTAATAAATTTATGAACCAGGCTCTTTGTAAATACTAATAGGTATTATACTGTTTTAAACGTGCAAAGACTTGTCTTAAAATTGCTTTTGGTATTTGAATCTACTCGAAGAATATTAAAATTTTAGCCTATCATTTATAAATGATTTCATTATCAAATAACATAATCATTGATGCACTAAGTGACTAAATTAATAATAATGAAAATGCTAAATTTCGATTAATTGGACGAAATGGAATACTCATGAACCCTTGTAATAACATAGCCATTACACCAGAATTAATTGCGCAACACGGACTAAAAGAAGATGAATATCAACGTATTTTAGCCTTAATTGGTCGAGAACCAACATTTACCGAGCTTGGAATTTTTTCTGCAATGTGGAATGAACATTGTTCTTACAAATCATCTAAAAAATGGCTGAAAACTTTACCAACAGAGGGTAAATGTGTCATTCAAGGTCCTGGTGAAAATGCTGGTGTTGTTGATATTGGTCAGGGACAATGTGTAGTTTTTAAAATGGAAAGTCATAACCACCCTTCTTACATTGAGCCTTATCAAGGTGCAGCAACAGGTGTTGGTGGTATTTTACGTGATGTTTTTACGATGGGAGCACGCCCTGTTGCATCCATGAATGCATTGCGATTTGGAGCTCCGAATCATCCTCGAACACGTCATCTTGTTTCTGGGGTTGTTTCTGGAATCGGTGGTTATAGTAACGCTTTTGGTGTTCCGACCGTTGGTGGAGAAGTAAATTTTGATGAGCGTTATAATGGAAATATTCTTGTTAACGCTTTTGTAGCTGGAATTGCAAAAACAGATTCTATTTTTTATTCAAAAGCACAAGGAGTAGGACTTCCTGTTGTTTATCTTGGGGCTAAAACAGGGCGTGATGGCGTTGGTGGAGCAACAATGGCTTCTGCTGAATTTGATGATTCAATCAGCGAAAAACGCCCAACTGTTCAAGTCGGTGATCCTTTTACTGAAAAATGTCTCCTTGAGGCTTGTTTAGAATTAATGGAACTTGGAGCTGTTGTTGCTATCCAGGATATGGGAGCAGCAGGGCTAACGTCTTCTGCAGTTGAAATGGGAGCAAAAGGAAATTTAGGAATAGAACTTAATCTTGATAAAGTTCCTGTTCGTGAAGAAAACATGACAGCTTATGAGATGATGCTTTCTGAGAGCCAAGAACGCATGCTCATGGTTCTGAAACCCGAATTAGAAAAGCAAGCAGCTGAAATTTTTCACAAGTGGGGGCTGCATTTTGCCATTATAGGAAAGACAACGAATGATTTACGTTTTCGTGTCTTTCATCAAGAAAAAGAAGTCGTTAACCTTCCAATCAGAGAACTTGGAAATGAAGCCCCTGTTTACGACCGCCCTTGGAATGAGCCTGCTAAAAAAACTACTCTAAAAGCAGAAGAAGTTGAGCAAGTTGAAAACCTTGCTGATGCCCTTCTTACATTATTAAATTCTGCTAATCAAAGTTCACGAAGATGGATCTATGAGCAATACGATACAATTATACAAGGAAATAGTCTTGTGCGACCCGGAGGTGATGCAGGCGTCATTCGTGTAAGCAACAATGATAAACGTGCCCTCGCCTTTTCTTCTGATGTAACACCCCGCTATTGTGAGGCTGATCCTTATGAAGGAGGAAAACAAGCTGTTGCAGAATGCTGGCGCAACATTAGTACGACAGGTGCAACGCCACTAGCCGCTACAGATAATCTTAATTTTGGTAATCCTGAAAAACCTGAAATTATGGGACAATTGGTTTTCGCCATTAAAGGAATAGGTGAAGCCTGTGCTGTACTTGATTTCCCTATTGTTTCAGGAAATGTCTCTCTCTATAATGAAACCAATGGGGAAGCAATTTTACCTACACCCACAATAGCTGGTGTTGGGCTTCTTGATGATTGGTCTAAAATGGTCACAATCAGTGGGATGCAGAATGAAGATAGCGTTGTTTTAATTGGGTCTTGCGGATCACATTTAGGACAATCCATCTATGCTCATGATATTTTGAATATTGATGAAGGTGCACCACCTCCCGTAGATTTACAGATTGAGAAAAAGCATGGACAATTTGTTCGAGAGGTTATCCATCGTGGTTTTGTTCACGCCGCTCATGACATTTCTGATGGAGGGTTAGCTATTGCGCTTGCAGAAATGGTAATTAAAGCAAATAAAGGAATGAAAATAAAGCTCAGTAACAAATCACTACGTCATGCTGAACTTTTTGGTGAAGATCAAGGGCGCTATCTTTTAGCTATTAAACCCGATTCACTTAATGATTTTAAAAATTTAGCACAAATAAATGAAATCCCCATTACAGAACTTGGTATAGTTGAAGGCGATACACTTGATATAAAAGATGTATTACAACTTTCCATATCTAAATTGACGAAAGCTTATGAGAGCTGGTTTCCAGAATTTATGGGTGAAAAATAAATAGATATTCATTTCTATTCGTTATATGCTATTTTTACGAAAATAGTAAGTAAATGGAGAAAATAACCATGGCAATGGATGCTCATGCAATTGAAGCTCTTATTCGTGAGAATATTCCTGATGCAAAAGTGGTAATTCATGACCTTGCAGGAGATGGAGAACATTACGCAGCAGAAGTGATTTCAGAAAGTTTTCGAGGGAAAAGCCGTGTTCAGCAACATAGAATGGTTTATGATGCTCTTAAAGGTAATGTAGGAAATGTATTACATGCTTTAGCGCTTCAAACAAGCATTCCAAAATAATTCTAAAGTTTATCCTTGCATTCATTCTGTGAATACAGTTAAAAAAATGATGTCAGTATGAATGCACAACATTTCAAAATCCGCAATATTAAGGAATAAAAATGACTGATACTCATGATTTTATTGATAAAGAAATTAAAGAAAATGATGTCGTACTGTTCATGAAAGGAACTCCTGAAGCTCCGCAATGTGGATTTTCTGGGCAAGTCGTTCAGATTCTTAAATATTTAGGATTAAATTATAAAGGAGTTAATATTTTAACTTCCAATGAACTACGTCAAGGAATAAAAGATTATTCAAATTGGCCAACAATTCCACAACTCTACATTAAAGGAGAATTTGTTGGGGGTTGCGATATTATTAAAGAAATGTTTCAAAGCAATGAATTGCAAAACCTATTAAAAGAAAAAAATATTCCTTTTAATAGTCAATCATAAATTATTTCAGTTTTTTAAAACTTTTATTGATCCTTACTTAATTAGGTCTTTTTATTTTTTAAGGGCGTGTATGTCATACTCAATCGATGAACAAAAACACATAGATACAATCAAAGAGAAAATTGGGTATAAAGAGTTTGTAATTCTTCTTGGCGCGCTCATGATAATTAACTCTATAGCGATTGATATTATGCTGCCTGCCATGTCCAGAATTTTAGAGGATTTACATGTTATTGATGACAATTATCAGCATTATATTATCTCTTTTTATCTTATCAGCTATGGTCTTACACAAATATTTTTTGGTCCTATAAGTGACCGTTACGGACGACGAAAACTCATTCTTGTTGGTCTTGCCTTTTATTCATTTGCAGCGGTTTGTTCTGCATTTGTATCTAATTTATCTACATTGCTTATTTTACGCATTTTACAAGGGAGTGGAGGAGCAGCTATACGTGTACTCACAGTTTCTATAATACGTGATCTTTATAGTGGTAGAAAAATGGCAGAAGTCATATCTATCGTTATGATGGTTTTCCTCATCGCTCCAATGATTGGACCAGCAACAGGACAGGTCATTTTATTGTTCGGATATTGGCAACTTATTTTCGCGTTCATGGCCGCTATTGGTTTTGGATTAATGATTTGGATTTATTTCCGTTTACCTGAAACACTTCATACGAAGCGCTCTCTTTCTTTTTCATCTGTCAAGCATAACTTTTGGCTTGTTATAAGTAACCGCTTTAGCTTTTGTTATACACTTGCTGCTTCTATTATCTTAGGATGTATTTTTGTTTCTATTAATACGTCGCAACAAGTTTATGAAGGAATCTATAATCTAGGATTTTGGTTTCCTATCGCCTTTGCAACTGGAGCAGCATTTGAAGTCCTATCATCTTTTTTAAATTCTCTATTTGTTGTACGTCTTGGAATGCGGCGTATTTCTCATACTATGCTTCTCTTATTTTGCATTGTTTCATGTATTTGGCTTGTCAGTTCAATTTTTGCTAATGGTGCTGTTTCTTTTCCTTTGTATATGTTGTTATACTGCACATTAATGTTTGCATGCGGAGGCATGATGGCCAATTTTAATACACTTGCTCTTGAACCTTTAGGAGAAATTGCAGGAACTGCATCTGCTGTATCTGGTTTTTTTCAAAGCTCTATTGGAGCAAGTCTTGCCTTTATAATCGCAGAACAATTTGACAACACAACAGTCCCTAACTCAGCAGGATTTTTCTTCTTAAGCCTTATTGCAATACTTCTTGTTTTATATGCAGAGCGTGGACATCTTTTTAAGCAATATCATTCGAAATAAATGGCATTATAAAAAAGATTTTTAAAACTTTAAATTATACAATAAAACTAAATAAAACGCATTACTCTTTATCATTAAATTATAAAGAGTAATGCAGTAATTCTAATTCATAAATTTTCCTGATTTTGGAAATCCTTTAGGCACTAAGCGCCCCACTCCGCCGCGTGCCCCTATCCATTCCGTAAGTTCATCAACTTGGCGATTAAAATTGCGTTCTGCAGTATCTTGCCAAGTTAACCCTTCTGATAAATTGAAAGTTTTAGCGTCGCAAACACCACCATCTTTATATCGCTGTAAACGTACACCTTTACCACGATTCATTTCTGGTATTTCTAGAGTGGAAAAAACAAGCATCCTACGATTTTCTCCAACCATTGCAACGTAATCGCCATTTACCGGAATGCAAAGCGCAACCTTGTCAGGAGACTTCACATTCATAATTTGCTTTCCTTTCCGTGTATTCGCAATTATCTCAGTTTCAGGAATAATAAAACCGTTTCCGTAAAACGAAATCAAAAGCCGTTTTTCATGCGTATTGTGTACAAAAGCCGTAAAAATATCATCTCCATCATCCATATCAACCAAAATACGGACTGGTTCACCATGTCCTCGACCTCCAGGCAGAATATTAGCATTAATAGTAAAAGCTCTTCCACCTATACTGACCATAACAATCTTATCTGTAGTGAACGCTGGAAATGCTAACTTTAAACAATCTCCTTCTTTAAAAGAAAGCGTTTTATAATCGTTTAAATGGCCTTTTAAAGCACGCATCCAACCTTTTTCAGAAATAATAATAGTAACTGGCTCTCTTTCAATCATTGCTTGATGAATTTCATCAACAGCATATCTCGGTGCATTTTCAAACGTTGTACGCCTTTTTCCTATAGAAGTTTCTGGACCAAAAATTTTACGGACTTTTACTATTTCTTCTGAAATTGTTTTCCATTGTTCTGTATCAGAATTTAATAAACTCCGTAACTTTGCTTTTTCAGTTTCCAAAGCTTCAAATTCCTTCCGAATTTCAAATTCTTCAAGCTTACGTAAAGAACGTAGCCGCATATTAAGAATAGCTTCAGCTTGATTTTCCGTTAATTTAAAACGATCTATCAATCTTTTTTTAGGTTCATCTTCTTCACGAATAATCTGGATCACTTCATCAAGATTGAGATATGCAACAAGGTATCCCCGTAAAACTTCTAACCGACAATCAATTTCCTCAAGACGATAACTAGAACGACGGATAAGAACTTCTTGACGATGTTCAAGCCATTGCTGCAAACATCCACGTAAAGAAAGAACATTCGGTATTTTTCCCAAAGATAAAACATTAAGATTGAGAGGAAATCTTATTTCGAAATCGGTTAATTTAAAAAGAGACTCCATGAGAAGTTCAGGATCAACCGTACGATTTTTAGGAACAAGTACAATACGGATATCTTCTGCTGATTCATCACGAATATCTTCAAGCATTGGTAGTCGCCGAGCAAGTAACAATTCTGCTGTTTTTTCAATAAGGCGCGATTTTTGAACTTGATAAGGAATTTCAGTAACAACAATCACATAAGAGCCACGATTGCCATCTTCTTGATGCCATCGCGAACGTAATCGAAAAAAACCACGCCCTACACGATAAGATTCTTCAATACTCTCTTTAGGCTCAACCAAAACACCGCCAGTTGGAAAATCAGGACCAAGAACAAACTGGTTTAATTCTTCATCATTAATATCGGGACAAGCTATTAAACGCAGTGCAGCATCACATAACTCAGCGACATTATGCGGTGGGATAGACGTTGCCATACCAACAGCAATGCCTGATGACCCATTAGCTAAAAGATTAGGAAAAGCCCCAGGTAAAACAACAGGTTCTTCTCCTTCTTCATTATATGTTGGACGAAAATCAATAACATCTTCATTAATACCTTCAAGCAGCAATGCAGCCACTTCAGTCATACGCGCTTCTGTATAACGCATAGCAGCGGCATTATCACCATCAATATTACCAAAATTACCTTGTCCATCAATCAACGGATAACGAACTGCAAAACTTTGAGCCAAGCGTACTAATGCATCATAAATAGATGCATCGCCATGAGGATGAAATTTACCCATGACATCACCAACAATTCGCGCACATTTAGCATAAGATTGTCCAGGATTAAGCTTGAGCAAACGCATCGCATGAATAATACGTCGGTGTACAGGTTTTAATCCATCACGCACATCCGGTAATGCACGATGAGTAATAGTAGAAAGCGCATAAGATAAATAGCGCTCTTGTAAAGCAGAACGTAACTCTATTGATTTAATATGTTCTTCATCAAAAGGTAAATTCATTTTATCAGACATAATATTAAGAAAATAATTTTCAAAATAACGAGTAGCTATTTTATAAAATTTCTCAAGTGCAATTTTTTATAAACTTGAGTAATTTTGTTAAAAATCAAATTTATAAAACAAATATCGTAATTAAAACATGAATAAATAATTATATCAATTTGAAAAGTTTGTGCACTTATTTAAATATTAATCTTAATGATATACCAATTAATTTTTTAAAGTAAAAATTATAAAAAAAATAAAGTAATTATTTTGTTTATAAAGTTATAATAATATAAATAATTTTAAAATTATAAAATTTAAACTCAAAAAATAATATAATATTTATAAAAAATATATTATTTTTATAAATACTAATATATGCTCACTATTTTTACAATACTTGGAAATTAAAATCAGTACACAATTTAAACTTGTTATAAACAATATATCTACTGATATAATTTTAAGGCATTAATCGCATATAAAAATAACATTAATGCCTTAATATACATTATTTTATAAATTATTTTTTGGAGCAGGAGCAATTCGAACTCCTAAATCGTGCAATTGTGCTGCAGAAACATCAGATGGAGCACCCATCAAGAGATCAAATGCTTGCTGATTCATAGGAAATAAAGCAATTTCACGTAAATTTTTTACGCCCTGTAAAAGCATAACAATACGATCAACACCCGCTGCCATACCACCATGGGGTGGAGCTCCATAATGAAATGCACGATAAAGAGCACCAAAACGATCCTCTACCACTTCTTTAGAAAGACCAGCAAGTTCGAAAACCTTAAGCATCATTTCTGGAGAGTGATTACGAATTCCACCTGATGCAATTTCATAACCATTGCAAACAAGATCATATTGAAAAGCTTTAAGAGTAAGCGGATCTTGACAATCAAGCGCGTCTTTCCCTCCTTGGGGCATGGAAAAAGGATTATGTGCAAAATCAAGCTTTTTCTCCTCTTCATTCCATTCAAAAAATGGGAAATCAATAATCCACGCTAAAGAAAAACGCTCTCGATCAATAAGATTTAATTCTTCTCCTATTCGTGTGCGCGCTGAGCCTGCAAAAGGTAAAAACGACTTCGGATTTCCTGCAACAAAAAAACAAGCATCACCACTTTCAAGACCAAGTTGCATACGAATAGCATCAACCCTTTGTTCTCCAATATTTTTGGCAATAGGACCTGCTCCTTCAAATTTTCCGTCTTCTTCACGCCAAAAAATATAACCGAGCCCCGGTTGTCCTTCGCTTTGTGCCCATCCATTCATACGATCACAAAAAGCACGACTTCCACCCGTTTTAGCTGGAATGGCCCATACTTTTGCATTCTCATCATTTGCTAAAATCTGAGCAAAAACTTTAAAACCAGAACCATAAAAGTGTTGAGAAACATCCTCCATAATAATAGGATTACGCAAATCCGGTTTATCAGAACCATATTTTTGCATTGCTTCATCATAGGGAATACGAGGGAAGTTTTGTGTTACAGGCTTTCCATTTGCAAATTCCTCAAAAATAGAACGCATAATGGGTTCCATTGTCACAAAAACATCTTCTTGTTCAATGAAACTCATTTCAACATCTAATTGATAAAATTCACCTGGAAGACGATCTGCTCTTGGATCCTCATCTCTAAAACATGGTGCAATTTGAAAATAACGATCAAAACCGGACATCATCAATAATTGTTTATATTGCTGAGGTGCCTGTGGTAATGCATAAAATTTTCCCTGATGAATGCGGCTTGGGACCAAAAAGTCACGTGCCCCTTCGGGTGATGATGCTGTCAAAAGTGGCGTGGTAAATTCCGTAAAACCATTATTTTGCATATACCGCCTGATAGCAGAAATAATTTCAGTGCGACGCATGATATTTTTGTGCATAGTTTCTCGGCGTAAATCAAGAAAACGATACTTCAGCCGAATATCTTCTGGATAGTCAGGTTCTCCAAAAACAGGCAAAGGAAGCTCATCAGCTTTTGAAAGAATTTCTACCTTTTTCAAAAAAATCTCAATCTCGCCTGTTGGAAGCGTCTTATTAATAACTTCATCAGAACGTGCACGCACTTCTCCGTCTACACAAATGACCCATTCAGAACGTACTTTTTCGATCGTTTTAAAAGCTGGCGAAGTTGGATCAGCAACAATTTGTGTAATTCCAAAATGATCACGCAAATCTATAAAAAGGATTCCGCCATGATCACGAACACGGTGAACCCACCCTGAAAGACGCACTTGTATTCCTACATCGCATTTACGGAGAGCAGCGCAATTATGACTGCGATAACGGTGCATAGTTTTTACCTTTAATTATAATTTCACATGCGCTACAAACGCTTTTTCGCAGCCATTTGTCAAGATATGACAATAAAGATTAAAAAAAAATACAAAAAAAGATATTTCTGGATAGATAAAATCATGAAGCTTATTACACAAACAAAAGATCTTGAAATTGCTATTGCTGCGTTACGTACCTCTGATTTTGTAACCGTCGATACTGAATTTATTCGCGAAACAACCTTCTGGCCTCAACTATGCTTAATCCAGCTTGCATCACCAGATGTTACGGCTCTTATTGATCCTTTGTCAAAAGACATTGATTTAAAAATTTTTTTTGATTTAATGACAGATAAAAAAGTTGTCAAAGTCTTTCACTCTGCAAGACAAGATATCGAAATTATTTATCATCTTGGTGGTGTCATTCCCTATCCTCTTTTCGATACACAAGTAGCCGGAGCAATTTGTGGATTTGGTGATTCTATTGCCTATGATCAAATTGTACAACGCTGTACAGGACATCACCTTGATAAATCATCCCGTTTCACAGATTGGAGTGACCGCCCTCTTTCTAAAAAGCAACTGACTTATGCCCTTGCTGACGTAACTTATTTAAGAGATGTTTATCTTATATTAAAAAAGCAGCTAGAAGAAAACAAACGCACACACTGGATGGATGATGAAATAAAAATTCTATTAACGCCAGAAATTTATGATATACCAGAAGATGAAGCATGGAAAAAAGTAAAAGGAAAAGTTAGAAAACCTCGTGAGCTTGCCGTCTTACAAAAAATAGCTGCTTGGCGTGAACGTGAAGCTCGAAGACATAATATTCCCCGTCGCCATATCATAAAAGATGATTGTCTTATTGAAATTGCAATCCAACAGCCAAAAGACGAATCTGCACTCAAATGTTTACGCAATCTTAATAAAAACTGGGATAAGTTATCAATTACACAAACATTGATTGAAGCAATCCACGAAGGGTTAGCAGTTGATAATTCGGCTTTGCCCACTCTGCCTAAACATAATCCTATTAGCGATACGGCAACTGCGGCAATTGATCTTCTCAAAGTCTTACTAAAGCTTGTTGCTCATGAAAACGGTATTGCACCTAAAATCATTGCAACTTCCAGTGATTTAGAAAAGATTGTAAATAGTCGTACAAAGCAAAATGTTCCCGCTATGAACGGATGGCGCTATGAAATATTTGGTAAAAAAGCTGAACAAATGCTAAATGGAGAAATAGGATTGTGTTTTGATAACGGACAAGTAACCCCCAAGAAACTTTAACTTCAAACAATTCCAGTTATTTACATCTGAAAACTGGTATAATGAAAAAAATGATAAAAGAAATATTTTATTCAACATAAAATAAAAATTTAAAGAGAAAAATTTAATTTTCCATCTGCAAGATAAGAAAATTTTGTTTTGTTTGAAAAGTACAAAAAAATGGAAAAATTTAGAGTTTTTTCAATAATATTGAACATTTCAATAATGTTGAACATAATGTTATCTTAGATTTTTTCTTAAGATGTTGGAAAAAATCATGAACTTTCAAAAGCAAGAGGCGTGTTTATTATTTTTGATAATTGCTGCAACCGTTCAAGAGGGCGTTCACCTATTAAATCAACATAACGCACAGGGATGTGCAATATCACATGATCAGACTTTTTTTGCCACGATAAATTAGGTAAAATTCCTGCAACAGAAGCGCTAAAAAGATTAGCAATGCGCATAATCCCACCAAGGACACGTGCTTTCTTGATGACATTTTGAGTTGCTAATTGAAAAAAAGTTAACTCTTCTTCGTTCGCAAACAAACCTGTATTACGAAAAAAAACAACTAATGCAGCATAGATACGTCCTTCATGAGAAATTCCCGGATAAGATCCCAACGCGATTCGACTAGCAGCTTCATTCCCTCGATAATCTGGATGTATGCGCCAACCAATATCAGCAAGAAGACAAGCAGCTTCACGATAACGCCGTTCATTTTCAGTTTCTGAAATTCCAAAAGATTCAAACGCATTAGAAGTAAAATCAATGAGTTCTTCCGCTTGTTTTGGTGAGCGTGCCCGTAAAATCGCCATTTCTGCACATGCAGCAATTAAAGGATCTGAAGTACGAATTTTTTGTGGTAACCGTGTATAAAGAAAACCCTCACGAACTCCAGCACCAGAAAAAACTATTTTTTCAAACCGCATACACTGAATCAATTCAATGAGAACAATTGCTCCGTAAGACAAAAGCTGGCGGCGATTTTTTGAAATGGCCGAAATTCCTTGCATATCATCAATACTGCCATTAGCAACAAGCTGCAAAAAGCTTCCCATCTCAACTGCATCAACTTCATAACCATGCATAACAGGTAATGGATACTGTTTTGTCACCATATGGAGTTTTGCTAAATTACGCCAAGTTCCTCCTATTGCATAAAAACAACGAGCAACATCTTTATGTACAATGGATGAGTTATAAAGATGCTTCTGCACGATCTTTGTTGCCACAGCAATATTGTGATTTGATATATACTGCAACCACAACCCACCTAATGGTAAAGTTATCCCCTCACCCACATTAGAATCGCAAATATCAATAAGCTCTAAACTTCCACCCCCAAGATCACCAGAAAATCCATTCGGTTTATAAAAGGTAGAAATAACGCCATATGCTGAATAAGCAGCCTCTTCACTTCCCGAAAGAAGATCTATTTTATTTTGTAAAATATCTTCAGCACTTTTAATAAATGCTGACCCATTTTTAGCTTCTCGCGCTGCTGCTGTTGCTAAAGTATAAATTTCATCCGCTCCAATTTGTCGACAAATTGCACGAAATCGCTTTAATGTTAACAGGGCCATTTTGATTGAATTTTCTTCTAAAAATCCAGTTTTTGCAACACCTTGACCTAGATAACAAAAAATTTTTTCATTAAATAAAACCGTTGGCGAACGCACAAGCCCTTCATAAACGACAAGCCGAACAGAATTTGAACCAATATCAATCACAGCAACAGGCTTTAGCCCTTTTAGCCGACCTTGAGCATCTATATATGTCATTAGATTTCAGTCTTCATGAAATGTAATTTGCTGACGATGCAGCGCGATCAAATGTGAAATAGAAGACTTAAAAGATTTTTCCCACCCCGAAAAACCTGCATTAGTCATAAAATACTCCTGCGCATTAAAAAGACTTTTATCTCTTTTCGGTGTTATACGTCTTGATGTACCATCGTTTAGTATATCAAAACTTTGCTGATTATCAATAATATTAGCCAACATAATTTGTAAAAGGATTTGCTGTCGAACCGCTTTATTAAAAACTGGAACCAATATTTCAATACGATAATCAAGATTACGAGGCATCATATCAGCAGATCCAAAATAAATAAGCGCATTTTCATTCGGTAAATCTTCACCATTACCAAAACAAAAAATACGACTATGCTCAAGAAAACGCCCCACTATTGATTTTACGCGAATATTATCCGAAATCCCTAAAATACCAGGACGGAGACAGCATATACCACGTACAACCAGATCAATTTGTACACCAGCTTGACTGGCACAATATAATGAATCAATAATTTCAGGATCAACCAATGAATTAACTTTCATCCAAATAGCCGCACGCCGACCTTTCTGAGCATTGGTAATTTCTCTCTCTATATCTTTAAGAATACGATTACGCAATGTTAACGGTGAAAAAGCAATCTTCATTTCTTCATTTGGACGTTCATATTGAGCGATATATTTGAACAATAATGCAACATCATGACCAATATCATCATCAGTAGTAAAAAAAGAAAGATCAGTATAAACTTTAGCATTAACTGGATGATAATTACCAGTTCCAAGGTGAACATAAGGGCAAAGGCGGTTTTCTTCACGCCTTAACACAAGTGACATCTTAGCGTGTGTTTTTAATGCAATAAAACCAAAAACAACTTGAACACCTGCACGCTCCAGATCACGTGCCCAACGAATGTTAGCTTCTTCATCAAAGCGGGCTTTAAGTTCTACCAAAGCTGTTACTGATTTACCCCGTTCAGCAGCCTCAATTAAAGCACTAACAATTGGGCTATCATTCGATGTGCGATAAAGAGTTTGTTTAATTTCAAGAACATCAGGATCGCAAGCAGCTTGACGTAAAAACTGAACAACAACATCAAATGATTCATAAGGATGATGAAGCAGAATGTCTTTTTCACGGATGGCAGAAAAGCAATCACCATCATGTTCACGAATACATTCAGGAAAACGAGGATAATAAGGAACAAATTTTAAGTCATCATGCGGAACAGATGTAATTTCTGATATCATATTAAGCGCTAACAATCCGTTTAAAATACTGACATAATTTTCAGGAATAGCAAGTCCACTTATGATAAACTGTCTCAAATTTCTAGGCATTTTTGCATCAAATTCAATTCGAATAACCTGCCCCCGACGACGCCTTTTAAGAGCAGTTTCAAAAAAATGAACAAGATCCTCTGCCTCTTCCTCTATTTCAATATCGCTGTCACGAATAACCCTGAATATCCCAAAACCGCTAATTTCATCAGCAATAAATAAATGATGAATAAAAAGACTGACAACATCCTCCAATGCGATAAAGCGGAAATTATTACCTTTTTGAGGAAGTAAAATAAAACGTTTTAAAGTAGTGGGAATACGCAACAGCATGACCACAGGATATTGTTCACCACGCCGCAATAAATGAACTGCTATGGTAAGACCTAAGTTAGAAATAAAGGGAAAAGGATGAGAAGGATCAACAGACACAGGTGTTAATAGAGGGAAAATGGTATTATTGAAATATTCTTCAAGCCATATTTTTTCAGTCTTGGAAAGCTCATCACAATTTATAATTGCAATATGATTCTTTTTTAATTCATTGCGTAATGCACATAATTCCTGTTGTTGATGAGCTTGCAAATGAGCAACTTCAGCTAACACAAAATCCAATTGCTCCTGTGGTGTATGCCCATCCGCACTACATTCTATAATTCCAGCACGAACTTGAGCAACAATTCCTGCAACACGAACCATAAAAAATTCATCAAGATTAGTTGCCGAAATTGAGAGAAATCGCACGCGTTCTAATAACGGATATTTAGGATCCGCGGCTTGCATCAATACACGATTATTAAATTGCAACCATGAAAATTCTCGATTAACAAACCGTGCTGGATTCTGCATTGTTATATCCGGCACACAAATCTGATCTGTTATCTTCTGTTTCATATATCTTTGCTATTTTTCCTTTATAATTTAAAAACCTTTATAGTAAATATTATGTCCTGTTATCTTATCATGTCTTAGCGTAACAGCACATTAATAACCAGTCTTACTTCATGTTAATATGTGATATTTTTTAAAATTAGAAACTTTTCTGTTTGCTAGTTCTCTTAAAAAGCATCTTGCATTAAAATGATCTTTATTACAAACTAATAAAATTAAAGATGCAGAATCCAAATCATGGCTTATTGGGCAATTTATTCGGAGTTTTACACCATGGCTGATCACAACATACCCCATTTTCAAAATGACCTTGGATATAAAATAATTGAAATCGGCGTAAAAGAATTTATGTGTGTAGGAGCTACGCAACCATTTGATCATCCTCATATTTTTATTGATATGGGAGCAGCTGATGAAAAAATTTGCCCTTATTGCTCAACACTTTATCGGTATAGTTCCTCGCTAGCATATAATCAAACAAAACCAACAGGATGTCTTTACCATCCAAACAATCAACCATAACACGCTTTCATACTTTTTGATATGAAATGATCAATCAACAATCACCAGTAATTATCGGAGCGGGTATTGCGGGCTTGAGTTCAGCTTTAGCACTGGCCCAAAAGGGAATTGCAAGCACCCTCATCGAAAAATGTAAAGAATTTGATGTTGTAGGTGCGGGGATCCAACTTACTCCTAATGCAACACGTATCCTTGCTCGTTGGGGAATTCTTAAACAGCTCACCAACGTGGGAATAATACCGCATTTTCTTGAATTAAGAGATGGAATATCTTTAAAAACACATCTACGTGTCAATCTCATCAATTTGTCAGAACAAAATTGGAAAGCTCCTTATATTACAATTCATCGAGCTGATTTACAAAAAATTTTACATAACGCTGTTATTGAAAATCCCCTTATCCAATATATAACAGGTGAAACTGTAGTATCATTTAATCAAGACACAACTAGCAATATTGAGATAAAAACAATAAAAACAGATGCAAAAATTCAAACGCAACACAAATCTTACTCGACATCTTTGCTTATCGGATGTGATGGAGTTTGGTCAACATTACGACAATTGACCCCCTTTAATGAGAAAGCAGATTTTAGTGGCTTTATTGCTTGGCGTGCAACAACAAAATTGAAAAACTTTCCTCAAAATTACAGTTCTTTATTGCAAAATATGAAGACAATTATTGCTTGGATGGGACCCCAAAATCACCTTGTTGCCTATCCCATTCAATCATCAGAAAAAACTGTAAATTTTGTCGCCATTACTCATGGAAAAAATGTAAAAAAAGAATGGAATAATAAAGGGGAAACAGAAAAGCTTAAATCTCTTTTTAAAGGTTGGAATTCTCAAATTTTGCAAATTTTTGACTATATTGATGAATGGAGTTATTGGCCACTTTTCCAAATGAAACATGATCGTTTTTTAGGCTCGAAACGACAGGTATTTGTCGGTGATTGTGCACATGCAGCTTTGCCCTTTGCAGCACAAGGTGCTGCTATGGCAATAGAAGATGCTGCTACATTAGCAGAAGCACTTTCTTTTAAAGAGCTTTCACTCGATAAATCTCTCTCACTTTATGAAAAAGTGCGCCGCCCTCGCATTGTAGCAGTAAAAAAACGTGGGGATTTGAATAGAGCAATCTATCATGCAACTGGTCCCATAGCAATTGCGCGTAATTTTATAATGAAAATTCGTTCACCGGAAAGTATCATATCTGGTCTTGACTGGCTTTATATGCATGATGCTATGAACTTAAAAAAAATGAAATAAAAAAGCATGCGATAGTAATTTTATATACCCAATTACTTTGAATGTCCGTGACTTAAATAAACATTTTTTTTAATTTATTACATAAAAAAATATTGTAACTCATTAAAAATAAAAAGAAAACAATTATAAATTAATAATTTGATTCAAAACAAAAATATTCAATTCCAAATAAAGGCAAACACCATCCAAAATAAACCGTCATTCTGCCACATCATTATCTCTTTAAATCAACTCTACATTAACAACACCGGGAATTATTTCTATAGCACTTTTCATGCGTAAATTTATTTTGTATCGCTTGGGAAGCTCAACTTCAACTTCTTGGAACCTATCCTCCTGAATCAAGATAACCCTTACTATTCCGTTTCCATTCAAATCTAAATTTTCTTCAAGTTGTGAAAGAAGATCAACTGTTTTTATAAAGATGCGCATCATTTTATAATGCGTTGAGGCTTCTTTTTCTAAAGATATAACCTTATTAAGTTGCAAACGAACCCCTTCAGAACGATTTTCTGCATTCACAGTAACAATAAAAGATTCTCCAGGCTCTAGTATATCTTCATAAACTGAAAGCGCTTCGGAAAATATAACTGTTTCATATTGCCCACTTGTATCAGAAAACTGAATAATTCCTATTTTTTTGCCAGACTTTGTTTTACGGACTTGTTTTGCCACAACCGTTCCTGCAAGATTAATAGAAGTTTCTTCCCCATTGATTTCATTAGAAATATTAATCCAAGTCCGAATACGTTTTTTAACAAGAATGTCTTTATACTCATCTAGAGGATGGGCAGACAAATAAAAACCTATAGCTTGAAACTCACGATAAAGCTTCTCAGCAGGTAACCAAGGATCTGCTGGTGATAAATTCCAAGGATCTTTTAGCTCATCTGTTATTCCAAATATATCAGTCTGCCCGCTAAAATTGCTCTCAATAATACGAAGTGCATGTGCATGGAGCATTTCAATATTCTCAAATAACTTTTCACGAGGAATATTAAAGCAATCAAGAGCACCAGCGCAAATTAAACTTTCCATTGCGCGTTTATTAACAATACGAGGATCAATACGCTCACAAAAATCTTTTAAATCCTTAAAAGTTTTATTTCCACGACGAGCGACAATATGATCAACAACAGCCTCTCCCACACCTTTAATAGCAGCAAGAGAATAATAAATACAATTCTCTCCAACCTCAAAAACACTATGTGATGTTTGTACACAAGGTGCAATAACTTTAATCCCTAATCGTAATGCTTCACGCCGAAAATCATTTAGCTTATCCGTATTGGCCATATCATAAGTCATTGAAGCCGCTAAAAATTCAACGGGATAGTGTGCCTTCATATAAGCGGTTTGATAAGAAACAATTGCATAAGCAGCAGCATGCGATTTATTAAAACCGTAGTCTGCAAACTTTGCTAAAAGATCAAAAATAATATTAGCTTGATCCTTTTTTACACCACCAGCAATTGCCCCATTCACAAAGCGTGTGCGCTGTTTTTGCATTTCTTCATGGATTTTTTTACCCATAGCGCGACGCAATAAATCCGCTTCTCCAAGCGAATAGCCAGAAAGCACCTGAGCAATCTGCATCACTTGCTCTTGATATACAATAACACCTTGTGTTTCTTTAAGCAGATGATCTATTTTAGGATGAATAGAAGCAATTTCTTCTTCTCCATGTTTGCGTGCATTATATGTTGGAATATTTTCCATTGGACCAGGGCGATAAAGTGCAAGAAGCGCAATAATATCTTCAATACAATCTGGTTTCATCCCTATCAGTGCTTTACGCATACCAGCGCTTTCAACTTGGAATACTCCAATTGTCTCACCACGTGTCATCATGGCATACGTTGCTTCATCATCCAATGGAATACACGATAAATCTATTTTGATTCCTTTTCGTGCAACAAAATCTACTGCCATTTTTAAAACAGTAAGCGTCTTCAATCCAAGAAAATCAAACTTGACCAGCCCGGCCTGTTCAACATATTTCATGTTAAATTGCGTAACAGGCATATCAGAGCGAGCATCACGATACATAGGAATGAGCTCTGACAGCGGACGGTCTCCTATAACAATCCCTGCTGCATGAGTTGACGCATGACGATAAAGCCCTTCTAACTGAAGTGCTATATCTAATGTTCGTCCAATAACAGGATCCTTTTTCTTCTCTTCTTCAAATTTTGGTTCATCTTTGATAGCATCAGCTAGTTCGACTTGTATCCCAGGTGTAGCAGGAACCAATTTTGTAAGATAATCTACTTGACGGTAAGGCACTTCTAAAACACGCCCGACATCACGCAAAACCGCACGTGCCTGTAATTTACCAAATGTAATAATTTGCGCCACTTGATCGCGACCATATTTTTCTTGAACATAACGTATAACTTCTTCACGCCGCTCCTGACAAAAGTCGATATCAAAATCTGGCATGGAAACACGATCTGGATTAAGAAAGCGCTCAAAGAGAAGTGAAAAACGCAATGGATCAATATCGGTGATAGTCAACGCATAAGCCACAAGCGAACCAGCACCAGAACCACGACCTGGACCAACGGGAATGCCGTGGCTTTTCGCCCATTTTATAAAGTCTGAAACAATAAGAAAGTAACCAGAAAATTGCATACGCGTAATAACTGAAATTTCATAATCAAGCCGTTGTTCGTAATCTGCAATCGTATATCCTTCAGCTAATCCTATTGTTTCAAGCCGCATTTTTAAACCAGATTTAGCCTGATTTAATAACTCACTATCCTCTTCTTCTAAAGTAAAATTTGAATTGGCAGTCTGTTCTATAAAACGAGGCAAAATTGGTTTTCGTATGGGGGTAGAAACATGACAACGTAATGCAATTTCAACACTGTTTTCCAAAGCTTCTGGAAGATCAGAAAAAAGTGCAACCATTTCATCTTGTGATTTTAAATAATGATCTGGCGTTACACGTTTTCGATCTGGATTAGAGACAATTTGTCCTTCTGCAACTGCCATCAACGCATCATGAGCTTCATATCCTTCTTTATTAAGAAAAAAAGCTTCATTTGTTGCAACAAGAGGAATTTCATGTGCGTAAGCCAACTCAATAAGCACGGCTTCTGTTTTTCTATCATAAGAACCATATCGTTGTAATTCTACATAGAGACGATCACCAAAGACATTTTTTAAATAAACTAAACACTCAACCGCACGTTCTTTTTTACCCTCTTCCAAAAAAGAATTAATCGGTCCCCCTCTACCACCGGTCAACGCAATTATCCCTTCGCTATGCGATAATAACCAATCGGCTTTGATGTGAGGAGGATCAGTATCGCTCTTATCAAGATAAGCACGACTAACAAGACGAACTAAATGGGCATAACCAATTTCGCTAGCCGCAAATAAAACAATAGAGCAAAAATCAGAAGAATCACGCCCTTTAATCGAACGCAACCCCTCATTATCATTGCTAAAATCAATTGCAAGCTGACAACCTATAATAGGTTGAATACCATGAGAAATACAGTATTGAGAAAATTCTAAAGCACCAAATAAATTATTTGTATCCGTAATAGCAACTGCCGGAGCATGATCAGAAATTACACTTTGAATAATTTGTGGGATTTTTAAAGCCCCTTCAAGCAATGAATATGCTGAATGAACCCTCAAATGGATAAAGCGAGGAAGAGTACTTTTATCATATTCTATTGTATTTTCTAATTCTCTCACAATTTCTCACTAAAAAATAAATGCCGAATAATAATTTTTATCTGCCTTGTAGTAAACAGATGCTTTAACTCATCATACTCAATCTACCAATTTAGTTCTTTTACATATCTAAAAGACAATTTTAGTTTCTTTATATTCCATATTAGACTTTCATAAAGAAGTTCTTATAATTATAATAAATAAACTCACAAAAATAAAAAAAGCAGGCTAAATTTTTATGTATTCAAATCTTGTTAGTCCTCTTTTTTCTTCTCTTCGTACTCTTCCAGGAATTAATCTGAAAATCTGTGCTTTACTAGCCAAAGTCTTAAACATTAATCTTACACAACGTGAACCCACCATTCTCGATCTTATTCAATTAATGCCCCACTCTGTTATAGATCGTAGAATATGCCCCAGCATTGCTTGTGCACAAGAAGGAACTACTGTTACTCTTGAAATTATTATTGATCAACATCAACCGCCACCACTTGGACATAACAAATCCCCTTATCGTATCGTCGCACACGATAAAACAGGAAAAATCAATTTAATATTTTTTCATGCACAACGTTCTTGGTTAAAAAAACAACTCCCAGAAGGAAAAAAAGTTATCGTATCAGGTAAAGCTGAACGATTTTATGGACAATTTTCAATGGTGCATCCCGATTATATTGTATTGAGCGAAAAATTTAATCAGATGCCACTCATTGAGCCTATTTACCCTTCTACAGCTGGACTATCAGCAAAAGTATTGAGACGTGGAATAAGAAATGCCATTGAATGTGTTCCTCTTTTACCAGAATGGATAGAGGAAAGTGTTAAAAAACAGCATAATTTTCCTTCTTTTTCTGTTGCATTACGCCGTATCCACACCCCTATAGATCCTAATGATTTAGATTTAGAAAGTGCAGCACGCAGACGTCTTGCTTACGATGAATTGCTAGCTTGTCAACTCGCTCTCGGTCTTGTGCGATTAAAAACAAAATCTCTTGCAGGGATTTCTCGCCCATCAACAGGAATTTATACTAAAAAATTGCTAAAAACTTTACCTTTTCAACTTACGAATGGACAAAAAAAAGCAGTAGAAGATATTGCACGTGATCTCGCTTCACCAGAACCCATGTTAAGACTTCTACAAGGTGATGTAGGAGCAGGAAAAACCATAGTGGCATTAATGGCAATAGCACAAGTTGCTGAAAGTTCAGGACAATCAGCTTTAATGGCACCAACGGAAGTTCTTGCTCGGCAACATTTTACCACAATTGCACCTCTTGCCGAAAAGATTGGACTAAAAACAATACTTTTAACAGGGCGAGAAAAAGGAAAGTTACGTAACCAGATTCTAAAAGATATCTTATCAGGACAAATCTCTATTATCATCGGAACCCATGCTCTCATCCAAAATAATGTCGCTTATAATAATCTTGCTTTAGCCATTATCGATGAGCAACATCGTTTTGGTGTACATCAACGTCTTGCTCTTACAGCAAAGGGAAATAAAACTGATATGTTGGTAATGACGGCCACTCCTATTCCGCGCACATTAGTTTTGACAGCTTTTGGTGACATGGATGTTTCTAAAGTTGTAGAAAAACCAATTGGTCGACAACCAATTACTACAGCAATGCTTTCTCTAAAACGTATTAATGAGCTGATCGAACGAATTGCGGTTGCATTGAAAAAAGAAGAAAAACTCTACTGGATATGTCCTTTGGTAGAAGAATCTACAGCTCTTGAACTTACTTCAATTGAAAGCCGTTTTGCATTTCTCCGTGAACGATTTGGAGCATGTGTTGGTATGATACATGGAAAAATGTCTACGGATGAAAAAGAAGCTGCTATGAAGTCTTTTAAATGTGGCAACACAAGTATTTTAGTTGCAACAACAGTCATTGAAGTAGGGGTGGATATCCCAGATGCTTCGATCATTATTATCGAACACGCAGAACATTTTGGACTTTCACAACTGCATCAATTGCGAGGACGTGTTGGGCGAGGAGAAAAAAAATCTTCTTGTGTTCTCTTATATAAAGATCCGCTAACAAAAATGGCCGCAATGCGCCTTAACATTATACGCAATACAGAGGATGGCTTTAAAATTGCTGAAGAAGATTGGCGTTTACGAGGAGAAGGAGAGATTTTAGGAACTCGACAATCTGGTATACCTGCATTTCGTATAGCAAACCTGGCAACGCATAATGATCTTTTATTAATAGCACAAAAAGATGCCCACCTATTTTTGCAACGTGATGCCGCTTTTTCTTCAGAACGAGGAAAAGCTTTACGCATACTGCTTAATCTTTTCGGACGTGATGATGCCACTCGACTGTTACGTGCAGGATAATGTAAAAAAGCATCTTTGATAAATATTTTGCATATTTTTAATGCTAATATTTTTTATTTACGTATTTCCTTAATCTCTTCCAAAGCTTTAAAAACACAAACTCATTTTTACTCAACCGTAATTTAATTTTCCAAATTACGGAATTTATTAATATTTGTTCTTAGTAAAATAGATCAATAATAATTAATAAATAAAATATAAATACAATAATACCTAAAAATAAAACTAATGATATATTTATTAAATTTTAATAAATAATAAATTATTACTATCATAAACTATGTTTAATTAGTAAAAAAGCAGGAATAAATTCGTGGTTTGTCAAAATACTTTTTATTTTAGTGATAAAGAAAAAAACATTATTCAAAGCATTAAATAAAATCGAGTATGATCCAGAAGGCGGTGATGAGTATATACATAGCTTAAAAATAGCAATGATAAACCATTTGTCAAAAAGAATAATGTTGGAATTAAATAAACAAAAAGCATCTATAGATGCCTAAACCCTATATTATCATAAAAAATTCACCAACAAATAAAAAAATATTTTTTTCTCCTGATCCCGACATTTACACACCATCTGCAAAATCAGGTAATGTAAGTGAAAACTTTTTAACAGGAATAGCATCTTTAATCGGAGAGCCATATTCTATTCAATTTGAGGGGAAGGAATTAGTTAATAACTTAATACCTAAGCTAAAATCGAAAAGTCAATACACAGGCATAGGTTTCGATGTAGAACTTGATTTCCACATTGAAAATGCCGCATTAAAACATTTTTCAAAAACAAATGTATCTCCTACGGGATTATTATTATTTGGCATAAGACAAGATCCAAAAGGCCCACTGACGAAAATATCAGACTCCAGAATATCTATCAAAGAGCTTTCTCAAGAAGATATTAATACATTATCAAGCAAATTTTACAATATAAAACTTCCTTACAGATGGAGGATTTCAAATAGTCCAGAATATGAAGAAACCCCTTTGGTTCCTATAATATCTAAAGATCACGAATACCCTGATATTAGTGCTGTTTTTTATCCTGGAATGATAAAATCATCATCAACTAAAGCAGAAAAAGCACTAAAAAATTTTTACAAATTAATTAAAAAAAATTCCATAGCTATAGATATTAGTCCTGGAGATCTATCTAGTTTATATAGACAACAAATTTTCATTACACTCAAGAGACAAATTTCAACCAAAATTTGATAAAAAAAATACACCTCTGCGATGGGTGCAACGAATATTTATCTCTGAAAGGCTATGGAAACACAGGAATCTTAAAAGAGTTAAAAGCTGTATTTTCACTATAAAAGAGACTCATCTATGATCAATACCTTCTTCGCCATACTACCAATTTTTTTATTAATCGTAATAGGCTATCTCTCTAAAATTTACATAAAAGACATATCTATCTTTTGGTCAAGGTCAGATAAATTTGTGTATTATGTTTTTTTTCCAGCATTACTAATACTTGACATCAGCGAAGCTAATTTTAGCAGTGATAATAACATTTACCCAATAATTTCGACTATAACTTCAACATTATTAGTATCCGCAATAATTTTTTTAATGAAAGGTTTAATAGGTAAAACACCAGAATTATTGACTTCAATATTTCAAGGTGGAGTTCGCTATAACTCATATGTTTTTATTGCTTTATCTCAATCTCTATTTGGAAATAAGGGAGTAGCTTTATCTGGTTTTTTTGTTGCGTATATGATTATTATAACGAATATAATAAGTGTTTTGGTAATGAATCACTACGGAACAGGAAATAAGAAAAGTATAAAAGGAGCATTAATAGCACTCACTAAAAATCCATTGATAATAGGAGCAATAGCTGGTGTCATAATGAATATATTTCATATTCATATTATTGAACCAGTAAAACAACTATTATCTTACCTATCAGGTGCTGCTACACCGCTAAGTCTTATGTCAGTAGGAGCAGGATTGATTATATCTATGCAAGTTCATAAAATGGTTTCTATTTTGTGGGCCACCACTTTAAAATTACTTATTATGCCAATAATTACAATTATAATTCTTAAAGCAACAGACACTTCTGGAGTTGCTGCATGCATTGCAATCTTATATTCTTCAGTACCTTGTGCAGGTAATGCATATATACTTTCCCGACAAATGGGTGGAGACTATGAAGTTATGGCATCTATAATTACATGGACTACATTATTCTCAATTATAACAATAACATTAATAATGGGATCATTCATTCCATAAAATCACCATAAATAAGCACACTCATCTAGAATAATTCAAAAATCAGAATCTCGCTTAAAACTATATCCACATTATATGGGTAAAGTCAGGAAGCAGTCATCGACAATTTACCAAACTCGCTTGTATTGCCACAAACAAAAAAAAACAATTATAGTAATTGGAAATAAAGAAAACCTATCAAATAAGTCTAAGCACTATTCCAAGCTTATATACAGGAAGCAATACTGGACGCGCATTTAGAATGAGAGGTTTTGTAAACCCAATTAAAATTTTAGGAGCACCTTATCAGGAATTATCATAAATATATTCTCTACAGAACAACCACTTTAATACTAAGAGTTGCAGTCGAGATTGCGTTCCTATCTTTTGCAAAAATAAAAACAAAAGAACGCCATATAAAGCTTCTAACTAAATCAATTTTTCTGCTATCAATGCTCTAATCAACAATAAGGTCGAAAGAATTATAGTTATGGTCTCTACCATAGCAAATTTATTCTCACCCAACTTTAATGTATATAACTCCTATATTATATATTAATTGTAAAAAAGTATGATTATACCGCATGATAAATAAGTATATCATAGGTAATTTTGGCATAGACATATTTTAAAGTTATATTATTTTTTTCAAAAAATTTAAATAACACGTTAGGAATTAGAGCCATAACTATTTTTAAATATAATTACTGTGGCATAAATTCGTTACTGATACTGGTATTAGTAATGTGCATTCATTAGATACCGGATAGTTCTATTACCTCGTTTAACCTTTATTATCATCCCGCAATCATCAAAAGCATAAATAATTTTTTTACTCAACCGTCACTGATTTTGCTAAATTACGAGGTTGATCAACATCTGTTCCTAATAAAACCGCTGTATGGTAAGCGATTAACTGAATAGGCAAAGCATAAATAATAGGCGCGATAAACTCTGGAATATCTGGCAAAATAACAGTTGATAAAGTATCAAGACGGACTGCTTCTGCCCCTTTTTTATCGGTAATAAAAATAATACGACCATTGCGTGCTGCAACTTCTTGCATATTAGACATGGTCTTTTCAAACCATCTATCATAAGGCGCCACAACAATAACAGGTATTGTCTCATCCACTAGCGCAATCGGCCCATGTTTTAACTCACCAGCTGCATAACCTTCAGCATGAATGTAAGAAAGCTCTTTCAATTTAAGCGCACCTTCCAAAGCAATTGGATAAGAAGTACCGCGCCCGAGATAAAGCACACCTTTTGCATTTATTAAATTACGACAAAGTTGCTCAATTTTATTATCCAATTTTAGAACTTCATTCAAAATTCTTGGAATTTCTGCTAGTTGCTGAACAAACCGGTGTTCTTCTTTCTCTGAAAGATATCCACGCTGCTTAGCAGCACCCAGTGCTATTGCAGCAAGTGTTGCCAACTGACAGGTAAAAGCTTTTGTTGAAGCAACACCAATCTCTGGTCCAGCTAATGTTGGTAAAACAAAGTCAGCTTCTCTTGCCATTGTTGACTGCTCAACATTTACAATTGTCGCTGTTTGTACACCATGTTCACGACAATAGCGTAAAGATGCCAACGTATCAGCTGTTTCACCAGACTGAGAAACGAACATCGACAACATATCAGAAGTTATAGGAGGCTCACGATAACGAAATTCCGAAGCAACATCATTATCGACACTTAAAGCAGCAAAACGCTCAAACCAGTAACGTGCAACTAAGGTTGAATAGTAAGCCGTTCCACAACTTGCAAAAAGTATTCGGTTAATTTTTTTCCAATCAATGAAATTTTTAAGTGAGCGAACCGTATAGTTTCCAAAGTCAAGATAATGCGCTAAATTATGAGAAATAACTTCAGGCTGTTCAAACATCTCCTTATGCATAAAATGACGATGATTTCCCTTAGAAACCAGTAAATTTTTTTCAAATAATGTTACAATAGGACGTTCTACAGGCTGATTTTTTGCGTCGTAAACTGTTACCCCTTCCTGTGTAAAAACTGCCAAGTCTCCCTCTTCCATATAGCTAATACGATCTACAAATGGTGCTAAAGCTACTACATCTGATCCGACAAAAAACTCACCCTCTCCGTAACCAATCGCTAATGGCGGACCAGAACGAGCAGCAATCATAAGATTATCATCACCTTCAAAAATAAGTGCGATAGAGAAAGCCCCCTGCAAGCTTTTCCAACTTGCCGATATTGCTTCTTGTGGAGAAAGACCATTTTTTAATGCACGCGTAATTAAATGAGCAATAACCTCTGTATCGGTTTCTGTCTCAAAGATATAACCATCTTCAATCAGTTCTTGTCGCAATTCTACAAAATTTTCAATAATGCCATTGTGAACAATCGCAAGCCGTTCTGTCATATGGGGATGAGCATTCCGTTCCACAGCAACACCATGGGTAGCCCAACGCGTATGACCAATCCCTAAATTTCCCTTTAAAGGGTTTTTTTTTAATTTTTCTTCTAAGTTAACAAGCTTTCCTTCGGCTCTTATACGATGAAGACACCCATTGTGTACAGTAGCAATTCCAGATGAATCATATCCTCTATATTCAAGACGCCTTAAACCAGAAACCAAAGAAGAAACAACGCATCTCTTTCCAAGAATCCCAATAATTCCACACATTTAAAAGCTCCAACCCACGTTTTAGATTTATATAACTCCGTAAAAAATTTAACTGCCTCCATTCAAAATTTTGAGTAATCTCATAAATCAAATATGCTACAGCACAGCGATATTTTAAAATAAGCTTCTTAAACGATTACTAAATCACGACAAAATAAAGAAAACAAATTTAGAAACGATCATTTTTCCAGTTTATCCTTTGATAAACGAGCACGCAATTTTTTTGCATAATCCTCTTTTATCACTTGTCGTGCACGCCCCAAAGCTAAACTATTCATAGGGACATCTTCTGTAATAATACTGCCAGAAGCAATATAAGAACCGTTCTCTATAATGATTGGAGAAACAAGTGCTGAATGAGATCCTATAAAGGCGTCATCACCAATTACAGTGTTGTGCTTATGAAAGCCATCATAATTACAAGTAATTGTACCAGCTCCAATATTGGTACGTGCACCAATTTTTGCATCGCCAATATAACTTAAATGATTAACCTTTGAGGATTCTCCTATTTTAGCTTTTTTTATTTCACAAAAGTTTCCAATCTTTACTGACCTTGCCAATTCTGTTCCAGATCGCAGACGTGCATAAGGACCAATCTGTGCATCTTGCCCAATAATAGCACCTTCTAAGTAACTAAATGCACGGATCACTGCTCCAGATCGTACTTTCACACCCGGACCAAAATAAACATGTGGCTCGATCACTACCCCCGGCTCAATTTCTGTATCATAAGAAAAATAAATACTTTCTGGTTTAAGTATTGTAACACCAGATAACATTAAATCATGTGCTTTCCGTTTTTGCCATAAAGAATCAGCCTTACAAAGCTCAAAGCAGTTATTGATTCCTACAATATTATCAAAAGGAACTTCAACGATTCGAACATCTAATCCTTCACGTGATGCAATAGAAACAATATCTGTTAAATAATATTCCTTCTTCAAATTATTATTATCAATCTTGCTTAAAAGAGAAATTGCATGTTTCCCATTAATAGCGAGTATTCCGCCATTACAAAAAGAAATTTTTTTTTCTTCGTCATTTGCGTCTTTTTCTTCTACAATTGCAACCAACCTGCCATTTTTTTCAACTAGACGTCCATATCCCGTTGGATTTTCTGTATAAAAACCAGAAACCACGATATCTGCCCCATCAGCAAGTTGGGCACGTATTTGTAACAATGATGCTTGCTCAATCAGAGGCGTATCTCCAAAAACAACGAGGACATCATCTACCTTCTTTTGCAATGCAGTACGAGCAGCTAAAACAGCATGAGCTGTCCCTAGACGTTCTTTCTGTTCAAAAATCATTGCATTCTCTGAAAAGGATTGAACTACTCCCATAACATCTGTTGCACCACAACCTACAATTACTGCCAATTGTGAAGAATTTATCAATTCTATTTGTTTTATAACGTGGCATATAAGTGGTAATCCAGCAATTTTATGAAGCACCTTAGGAATAGGTGACTTCATACGCGTTCCCTCACCTGCTGCAAGAATAATAGAAAGACAATTTCTAGCCATAAAAACACATAAATTTAACGAACAAAGCCAAAAAAATTCACAACATCATGCCAACTAATAGCTTCAACATCACCCAATGAAGGGTAATTTTCCAAAAGCCAAAATGAAAAATTTTGCATAGCGCCTGTTAAAAATAAAATTCCTGTAATAACCAAAAGAATACCAATAACTTTCTCAATTTTTCCTAAATGTTTCCGAAAAATTCCGAAAAATTTCATAAAACTGCTCGAAAATAAAGCTGCCAAAATAAAAGGCACTCCAAGCCCTAATGCGTAAACGCCTAAAAGAAAGCCCCCCTCACCTACAGTTTCTTTTGTTCCAGCAAGCGTTATAACAGGACCTAAAATTGGACCAATACATGGTGTCCATCCAAAGGCGAAAGCTAAACCAATAACATACGCTCCTAAAGGTCCAGTAGAAATCTTGTGTGGGTGAAAACGCACATCACGAAATAGAAAAGCAACATTTAAAAGACCTAAAAAATTTAGACCAAAAATAATGATAACAATTCCAGCAATAATAGCAAACCAATCACGATAATAACCGATAAATCTGCCAACTGTACTTGCACTAGCACCTAAAGCAATGAAAACAGTTGTAAAACCAAGAATAAAAGCAACAACAGAAGATAAAAGGGCTAAACGTATAGACAATTTTCCCTGATGTTCTTTGGAACGAAAATCATCAATTCCAATTCCCGCCATGTAGCACAAATAAGGAGGAACTAATGGCAAAACACATGGTGATAAAAAAGACAATGCACCAGCAAAAAAAACACTTACTGTTGAAAATTCCATGACTAAATTTTATCCCCGTTTCCAAAAAAAATCTTTAAATTGCTTTTTTGTCAATATTTTACATACTTTCCACAACACTTACATCTTTATCATCACCAGAAACAACAGAAAAAACTTTTTGATAAATTTGATCTTTATTTTTGGCAATTGCAATATAATCGCCTTCAGACAACACGAGCGAAACGTAAGCACCAACCGTTTCGTAGACTATATCACCAGCATCATTGATAATGGACCATCTTGTATCTGCTAATGCCTCTCCTCCTTCTTTGCGTACTAATTTTAAGACAATTTGAGCAGCTTGATGTTCAAGGGCTACTTCAGTAATTTTACCTGCATCAACTTGTATATCCGAACGAACAACAGCATTAATGGAACCATAATAAGAAACAACATGATAACGACCAGCTTTTAAGCGTACAATTGATTGCGGCTTAACATTTGATAAAACAACACCAGTATCATCATTTTCTTTAGCATCTTCATATATAGTAAAAAGTAAATCTTTTTTGTTTATTGTACCATTAAGCAATGTAGCATCTAAAATAACACCTCCAGCATCAAGAATAAAATTCTTGATAAGATTTTGCCCATTTTCTAAGTTTATACGCTGCACAGCAGTCGCATGACCAAAGGAAACATGAACGAGATAATTGCCAGGTTTTAAATCAAACTGTGCGCTGCCACCCTCAAAAGTCGCTATCAGTGGTATTTGATTATCGGTTCCTATAATAGGTGCATAAATACGCCATATAAGTCCTTTTGTAATATTTTCGCCGCTGTTAGTTAATCGAGCATGTAACGTTAGTTTAGGTTGAGAAAATACATCTTCTTTTTCACGTTCTTGAGATCGTATAATAAAACTTTTTAGTGGTTTTTGTTGATGATCTTGCTTTATCTCTTTTTCAGAAAAAGCATAACTACTCCCAATTAATGAGATACAGGCCACGTATAGCCACAAAGACCGACAGAATATTTTTATGAAAAAAAACATTCTAGCATTATTGAATAAAATAATATGCTTTACAAGAAACAATATCACGAAGCTACTAATCTAAATTGAAAAACTTACACCGCAACCGCAAGATGAAACAGCATTAGGATTATGAATTTGAAAAGATTTTCCTATAAGATCATCAACAAAATCAATTTGGGCTCCATCCATAAAAGGAAGAGATACTGAATCGATCAAAACAGTTGCTCCGTCTTTTTGAAGCACTAGATCATCTTCTTTACTTTCAGAAACTAAATTATATTTATAAGAAAAACCAGAGCATCCCCCACCTTCAACAGAAATGCGTAACCCTATCTTATCTGGTTCATTTGAAAGTATCCGTGCAATCTGCTTGGCAGCACAATCTGAAATATCCACACTCATTTTTTATGTATCCTTGCATTAAACTGTCAAGAAAAGGTATCCAAAGCAAATAAAAGTTGATTAAGAATAAACTAATTTAAATTTAGGGTAAAAATGGATGACTTGCAATGGAGATAAGGAATAATATCAACAATTGGTCTCGAGAAGTTTATAGTGCTCATCCCCAAACAAGCCGTGGAAGATTATTTTCCGAAATTGAGAGTGCCACGCGATCACCTTTTCAACGAGACAGAGATCGTATTATTCACTCTAATGCATTTCGACGTCTGAAACATAAAACACAAGTTTTTATTGCAGATGAAAGCGATCATTATCGCACACGACTTACACATTCGATAGAAGTTTCTCAAATTGCGCGAACATTAGCCCGCGCGCTACGTCTTGATGAAGATCTTGCCGAAGCCATTGCTCTGGTTCACGACTTTGGACATACACCTTTTGGCCATGCCGGAGAAGACGCTCTAAATGAAATAATGGCTGATTACGGCGGCTTTGATCATAATGCACAAGCGTTACGTATTGTTACAAAGCTGGAACAGCGTTATGCAAACTTTGATGGACTTAACCTTACTTGGGAAACACTTGAGGGACTTGTAAAACATAATGGTCCTCTTTTGGGCCCTTATGCTCATGGAAAAAATGTTCCTCTCGATATTCTGCAGTATAATGAAAAACATAACCTTGAACTTGAATGCTTTGCAGGACTTGAAGCTCAATGTGCTGCTATTGCTGATGATATTGCTTATAATGCTCACGATATTGATGATGGTTTACGCTCAAACTTTTTAACTATTGACCAGTTTGAACAAGTTTCGCTAACTGCATTACTATTAAAAGACATAAAACAAGAACATCCAAAACTTGATATAACGCGACTCGGCTACCAATTGGTGCGTAGGCAAATCACAATTATGGTTGAAGACGTTATTAAACAATCGCAAAAAAATTTAGCATATCTCAAACCAACAAGTATAGATGACGTACATAAAGCAGGACAAACTATTATTACATTTTCACCCACAATAGCGATCTACGAAAAAGAACTGAAAGATTTTCTGTTTAGAAATCTCTATTTTCATGACCAAGTTCTCAGTCGTCGCAATGCGGCAAAAAATATTGTAGAAAACTTATTTGACTGTTATTATAAAAATCCTGATCTCATGCCTGAAAACTGGCATATCAAAACAACTCACTTAACAAATCAAGAATTAGCACGTCTCATTGCTGATTTTCTTTCAGGTATGACTGACCACTACGCTTTACGCGAACATCGTCGTTTATTTGACCATACAGATAATTTTGTTTAATTGATTTTGAATATATTATTGGAAATTAGGTATGAATGTTTTTAAAGACTTCGAGAAAAAAATTAAAAAGTTACTCAAATTATCTGATATAAAAGGAAAAAATGGAGAGGATTTAGATTTATCAAAAATTACTGTTGATCCTCCGCGCGATTCTTCACATGGCGATTTATCAACCAATGCAGCTATGGTGCTTGCAAAATCTGTTGGATTGAATCCGCGTACACTTGCAGAAAGAATTATAGATTTTTTAAAAAATGATTCCTTTATTGAAAATATTGAGGTTGCTGGTCCTGGATTTATCAACATCAGGCTTACAAAATCATTTTGGCAAAATGCAATCAAATCCATGCTTGAGCTTGGCACCTCTTATGGTCATACCCCTATAGGACAGGGAAAACATGTTAATGTTGAATATGTCTCCGCAAATCCGACGGGTCCAATGCATGTTGGACACTGTAGAGGTGCTGTTGTTGGGGATGTTTTTGCTAATTTATTACAATTTGTTGGTTATAATGTTACGAAAGAATACTATATCAACGATGCTGGTAATCAAATTGAGGTACTGGCCCATTCTGTATTGTTGCGCTATAGAGAAGCTCTTGGGCAAAAAATTAATGAGATTCCGGAGGGCTTGTATCCTGGTGAATATTTGATACCATTAGGTCAATCACTTGCCCAAGAATTCGGTGATCAATTACTCGTTATGGATAAAAATGAAGCTTTATCTATAGTAAAAAAGCGTGCAATTGACGCAATGATGTCCATAATTCGAAAAGATCTTGCTTCTCTTAATATTTATCATGATGTCTTTTTTTCTGAAAAAACACTTTATGAAGATAATGCAAAAGCTATACGTAATACGATTAATGAACTGACTTTAAATGGTTATATTTATAAGGGAAAGTTACCACCACCAAAAGGACAAAATACAGAAGATTGGGAACCAAATGAACAAACTTTGTTCCGTTCAACTCATATTGGAGATGATCAAGATCGTGTTTTAGTTAAATCTGACGGTTCTTACACTTATTTTGCTGCCGATATTGCTTATTTTCATAATAAATTTAACCGTCATTTCGATGAAATGATTTATATTTTAGGTGCGGATCACGCTGGATACGTAAAGCGGCTAGAAGCAGTAGCAAAAGCAATTTCTGGAGATAAAGCCAAATTAAGTGTCTTTTTATGTCAACTGGTAAAACTTTTTCGAAACGGTCAACCTGTACGTATGTCAAAAAGAGCTGGTTCCTTTATCACTTTGCGTGATGTTGTGGAAGAAGTTGGCCCCGATCCAGTGCGCTTTATGATGCTTTACCGTAAATGTGAAGCACCTCTTGATTTTGATTTCTCAAAAGTAACAGAACAATCAAAGGATAATCCTATTTTTTATGTACAATATGCAAGTGCACGTTGTCATTCAGTTTTTCGTCAAGCAAAAGAAGTTTTTCTGATTGAAAACTTTTCAAACGATGTAATGATTACATATCTTGATCGATTAATAGATGACAATGAAATCCTCTTAATACGCAAACTTGCAGAATATCCACGTATCATTGAACAAGCCGTGATTCATCAAGAACCACACCGATTAGCGTTTTACCTTTATGATCTTGCTTCAATCTTTCATTCGCATTGGAATAAAGGAAGTGATAATTCTAATTTACGCTTTATTAAGCCTAATGATAAAGAATTATCATTTGCTAGATTAGGATTAATACAAGCTGTAATGAACGTTTTACTTTCAGGACTTGCAATTGTCGGAATAAAGGCACCAGAAGAAATGCGTTGAAAAAGTTCTATAAATCAATAAAATGAAGATGTTATTGATTTTTTTTGTATATATTTCGTAGAAATATAATAAACTAAAATTAAATAATTGCCTATTTAAATGCAAAGCATGATGTGAGAAAAGTTATGAGCGATAACGATCGCAAAAATCCTCAAGAAATAAAACAAAATCAGGATGATGAATTATATGATCCTGTAGAAAGACTTACGCGAATTTTTAATTCGAATACACAAAGTAAAAATAAAGATAATCCATCTTCATTACAGCCTGACCAATCTGTACATCAAATTCCTCAAGATTCATTTCAAGATCAAGATTTTGATTTATCTTTTTTAGAAGAGGAACTCGAAAGTAATTTAGCTGCTAATATTCCGTTTGATAATCAAAATATTGATGATCAAAATAAACAATGGGATTTACGCGCAAATAACGATGAAGCATCTTTAAAAAATGTTGCATCAACTTATGTTTTTAACATCCAAGAACAAAATAGTTTTTTATCTGAGAAAGTACATTCCAATCTTGCAGATCATGATGAAGAGCAAATTTTAGATTCGCTTTCTCCATTACCTATTCAAAAAAATCAACAACCTCAAAATGAAACAACATCGCCTCGCTTTGATCCTTTATTTAAAAAAGATGATTTTAATTCACAATCAGAGAACGTGCTTTTTGAGGAGCCTAATGTACAAAATAGTAACACTGTTACTTCTGCAAAATTTCATGAACAAAGCCAATTTTTTTCACAAGCAGTTACGCCACAACAAAATACTCAGAATGTATCACAACAGTATGATGATCACCAAAGTCTTTACAGAACTTCCATAAGTAACCAACATGAGATTCAAACAGATGAAGCAAATTTAAGTAGAGATCATGCTACTGATTATTCTCAATTTTCTGAAGAAAGATTTTCAAAACGAGAAACGAATGATGCAAGAAATCCAGAATATAATGATCTTCAAGGACAACATAATAATAACATAGATAATCTTTCGCATCAAAATAATGAAAGAGAGTTTTTATATACTCAAAATAATTTTAATAATACACAAGCGAATAATTTCTCCGCCGATGACCACACCCGTAGAGATAGTTATCCTCCTAGTGTCGATACTTATAAATTTGAAGAAGAAACAGTGGAAAAAACTGGAACTATCATAGTTCCAGAAGTTCCCTACACCGCTCCAAAATATGATGCACCTGTTGATAACCTTAAAGAAGAATTTGCTGATGTTTTTAGTGTAGGCAATGCTTCAGAGCAAAGTTTTTCGCAACAAAAACAAAATGAAATTTTTCATAAAACTATGCAACATTCAACAGAAAATGTGCATGCAAATACTCAAGAACAGAATGCTGACTCTTTTTCTGCTGACAATATGGGCTATTACCCCCCTTCTTTTATCAAGGCTTCACCATATAAAAAGAGGATAAATGAACGACCCGTTAATGCTTTAGCGACTCCTGCTTTAAAAAACTTTGTTGGAAGTCAAGTTTTTACACGAGGTATTGCTTTTCTTACATTGGTCATAATCGTTTTTTGGGGTTATTCTCATTTCTTTATGTCATCACAAAAAAATGAAGAGCCATTTATTATCCATGCTGATAATACGCCTTTTAAATTAAAGCCAGAAGCGGATGAAACTGAGAATGTCATTGATCATAATCTAGATGTTTATAATCAAACAACTGGACAAAATGAAAAGCAAGAAACAGAACAACAATTCCTTATTGATAATTCTGAAACACCTAAAGATTTAGCATCATTAAATCAACAAGATTCGGAAAACATTGTACCTGATTTTTTTGATGACACTGATGTTGAAGATGTTGTTATAGAAGCTAACAAACATACTGTTCCAACACGAGAAGTACAAACTGTTATTGTAAAACAAGACGGTACAATTACACCGGATCCAGAATACCATGAAAACACAGATCATACTAATGATTTTGACGTAGTTGACAAAACTACTGCAGATCAACACACAGATGAATCTTATGATTCTCAAGAGTTTTCCGATATAAATAACAACACGATGGAATATAGTACTGTTGCTGATGCCGATGAAATGAACGAAAATATAGATTCTATTCGCGATATTGAGAATAAACTTAAAAATTCGGTTATACCAATTCCTTCAAATACAAAATTTGATTCAAATGTACCGGCACATACTACTGCTTTTTCAACCTCATCGGCTCAAGCGACAACAAAAAATTTAGAAATTTACTACGTGCAAGTTGCTTCCCAACCAACCTATACATTAGCTCAAAATTCTTTACAAAATATAAAATATAAGTTTGGATATCTTATTGGTTCTCGTCCTTTAAATATTCAATCTGCTTTTATAACGGGAAAAGGAACTTATTATCGTGTTCGTATTCAGACACAAAACCGTAATGAAGCTGTAAATCTTTGTGAAAGTATTAAAAATTTTGGAGGAGATTGTTTTATCACACGCTAAATAAACGATGATATAATTTTAATAAACTCTATTATTTATTTTAGAATAGAATTAATTATGGATTATTTGGGATTTTTGTTTATAAAATAAAAGTAATGTTATAATTATACTTTTATAAAATATTAGAATATTGAAAGCGTTTTATATAAAGCTTTTTAAAATATTATTTCGTTTTATTTTATAGTCTTATAAGTTAGCGTCACTTTAATGATTTTTTAGAAAAAAAATCCTAAAAAACCGAAAACAAACCAAATAACAATGAGTACTAACATAACAACAAGAATGCCTTTCCAAATCGAATGATATCTTTGACGGTCTGTTTTGTCTGCAACTATACGTTGTTCATGCTTGTGATGTTCTTTTTTATTCATAGTAAATTCTCTTTTTAATTTCTTACCTTCCGTACTCAAGTGATATATCATAAAATCGATCTCAATTCTTATTTAGCGATAACAATAATTAGTTATAAAAGTTCCAGATTATTTGATAAACGAGAATTCATGAAAACATATTCAAAAAAAGCAACATTAATAAACTTATTTTAAAAACACTTATAATAAAATTATCTTTTACTTTTTAGCAAAATATACATAAAGCTAATACATAACTTAGAAAGTTTTATTTATGAAATCTTCCACATTATCTCTTCCATTTAAGATAGAAAACCACCCTTCTCCCCTGTCGGACGAGAAGCGTGAACAAATTTTACAAAATCCTGGATTTGGTCAATTTTTTACAGATCACATGGTGATTATTCAATGGACCGAAGAAAAAGGATGGCATAATGCTGTTATTTCTCAATACAAATCTTTAGAAATAAGTCCAGCAAGCACTGTTTTGCATTATGGGCAAGAAATTTTTGAAGGATTAAAAGCATATCGTGCAAAAGATGGACGTATCCTTTTATTTCGCCCCAATGCGAATGCACAACGTTTTATGGAATCAGCTCGACGGTTAGCCATGCCTGAACTTCCAGAGAGTATTTTTTTAGATGCAGTTAATCAATTAGTAAAAATTGATCAAAAATGGGTTTCTAATCATCCCAGCATGAGCCTTTACATACGTCCATTCATGTTTGGTAATGAAAAAGTTTTAAAAGTTCATCCTTCTCGAGAATATATTTTCTGTATCATAGCCTCTCCAGTTGAATCATATTTTTCAGGAAAAGAAAAATCGGTTAGCGTATGGGTTGAAACAGATTATAGCCGCGCTGGTCCAGGTGGTACAGGCGCTGCGAAATGTGGTGGAAATTATGCAGCAGGTTTGCTTGCACAAAACATTGCAACACAAAACAATTGTAGCCAAGTACTCTTCCTGGATATGGTTGAACATAAATGGATTGAAGAGTTAGGAGGCATGAATGTATGCTTCATTATGGAGAATAACACGCTTGTAACCCCACCTCTTAATGGCACTATTCTTCCGGGAATAACGCGTTCTTCAATTTTAAAATTAGCGCAACAAATGGACTTAACAATAGAAGAGCGTCCTTATTCTTTTGAATCGCTAAAAAAAGATGCACAAAATGGTTATCTTAAAGAAGCTTTTGCGTGTGGTACTGCTGCTGTTATTACACCAATTGGTCGCTTCAAATACAAAGATGGAGAGTTTGTTGTTGGAAATGAAATGATTGGAACAGTTACAGAACAGCTCCGCACACAACTCGTTGACTTACAAAGAGGAAACACAGTAGATAAAAATAGCTGGATATATTCTGTTCAATTATCATAACAATGTAGAAACATATTAAAACATACCCATAAAAATACTCTATAGAGAAGTAATCACAAAGTGATCTTCTCTATTTTTTATAGTGAAACAATATCAATCAAATTTTGAAAGATCTCTGTGTTGTGCTTTAATGTTACGAATTGTATTTGTGTGTGAACGCATCACAACAGTTTCCGTCTGAATGCAGCTAGGAGTAAATTTAACACCGGAAAGCATATTGCCATCAGTTACACCTGTTGCGGAAAACAAGACATCACCTTTTACCATCTCTCCCACTGTATAAACTTTATGAGGATCATCAATTCCCATTTTAGCTGCACGTGCAATTTTTTCTTCTGTATCAAATTTTAAACGTCCTTGCATCTGTCCACCTATGCAACGCAAAGCTGCAGCAGCTAATACACCTTCTGGTGCTCCACCAATACCCATATAAATATCGATACCTGTTTCATCTGGATCTGTGGTATGAATAACAGCAGCAACATCACCATCACTAATTAAGCGAATTGACGCACCCGTTGCACGTACTTCATTAATCAATTTTGTATGACGCGGACGATCCATAATACAAGCCGTAATCTTATTAACAGTTACCCCTTTAGCTTTTGCAAGAGCGTGAATATTATCAGCAGGATTAGCATCTATATCAATCACACCTTTTGGATAACCAGGACCAATAGCAATTTTTTCCATATAAACATCAGGAGCATAAAGCAAATTACCCTTTTCAGCAATTGCAACCACCGCTAAAGAATTAGAAAGGTTTTTCGCGCAAAGTGTAGTTCCCTCAAGTGGATCCAAAGCGATGTCAACTGGCAATCCATTCTGAAGACCTACTTTTTCTCCAATATAAAGCATTGGAGCTTCATCACGTTCTCCTTCTCCAATCACCACAGTACCATCAACAGGCAAACGATTAAGCTCTTGGCGCATTGCATCCACAGCGGCCTGATCTGCAGCCTTTTCATCACCACGCCCACACCAGTGCGCAGCTGCAACAGCAGCACGTTCAGTCACGCGCACCAATTCAAGCGTTAGAATACGATCAAGTCCATTTAAAATTTTCTGAGCTGCGGGCATATAAAAAATCCTACCAAATAAACATTAGTCAAAAACATTTAGCACTAACTTTTTAATACTAAGAATAAAGATTTTTGCAAAGATAAAAGCTTCCCACAAGAGAAAAGATTACTATCTTTTCCTGTTACTATAGAAAAATAATCGATTCAATTATCGATTTTAAGATGCGCGTTCGATACGAATGAACTGAGGCTTTGCAACAAGATAACCATCTTTTTCAATCGCTGTAAGTGCTTGTCGTATATTTACTTCTGTTGTTTCATGCGTTATTAAAATAATTGTTTTAAAAATTTTGTTTTCTACAAAAGGCTTTTGGACAATTGATTCTAAAGAAATATGATTATCAGCCATATGCCTTGCAACAGCTGCAAAAACACCTGCGCGATCATAAACACTCAAACGAATAAAATAATCACCTGCATGATTAGTAATACACGCTTTTTTGTGAGGATTAAGTGTCAGTGCCGATACACCAAAAACAGATTCATACTGAAAACCAGGACGCGCTTTTGCTATATAAGCCAAATCGCCAATAACTGCCGATGCTGTTGCTGCTCCTCCAGCACCAGGACCAGAAAACAATAACTCACCCAATAAATCGCTTTGAATAGCAATAGCATTCGTCACACCATGAATCTGTGCAATCATAGATGATGTTTGGACCATTGTTGGATGAACGCGCTGCTCAACTCCGGAATCGGTTTTTAATGCAACTCCTAAAAGTTTAATCCGATAACCCAGTTCATCAGCTACACGAACATCAATTTGTGAAATATTCCTGATTCCTTCAATATAAACATCGTCCAATGAAATAGCAGTTCCAAATGCTAAACTTGTTAATAAAGCAAGTTTATGAGCAGTATCATGACCCCCAATATCAAAAGATGGATCAGCTTCAACATACCCAAGTTTTTGCGCATCTGCTAAACAATCTTCAAATGAAAGACCTTCCATGAACATACGTGTTAGTATATAATTGCAGGTCCCATTTAAAATACCATAAACCCTCGATACATGATTTCCAGAAAGAGATTCCTTCATTGCTTTGATAACAGGAATTCCTCCTGCAACAGCAGCTTCAAAATTTAAAAAAACCCCCTTTTTTTCCGCACTAAGTGCAAGTGCTACCCCATGTCGAGCAAGAAGTGCTTTATTGGCAGTAACAACGTGATGTCCAGCTTCAATTGCTCGCTTAACAGACTCATGTACAATATCTGACTCACCACCAATTAACTCAACAAAAACATCAATTTCATCAGAAACCGCCATTTCCATAGGTGAATCGAACCACTTTACACCGCTTAAATCAATTCCACGATTACGGTCTTTATCACGTGCACTAACAGCAACAACTTGAATAGGACGCCCACATCGGCATGCCAAACTATTTGTTTTTTCACGTAAAGTCTGAAAAACAGAAATACCAACTGTACCAAGACCTCCAATACCAACTTTTAAAGCTTCTGCCATTACTCAGACTGCCTATCCTTTATCTTAATGATAAAAATATTTTAAATTATGTAAGAACCAGCATAAATGATGTTTATCAACAATCAATGCAGATAGAACCGTAATCGTTTATGTGGAAAAAGGCTCATTTGCAACACATTTGTTTATTCAAACAAAAGCTTAAAAAACATACTTATCCATATTCTTAAAAATAAGGGTTCGCATAAATTAGCACTATTGCATAATGTAGTACAATCTTTTAATTAATAAAAATTGTGCTGCTATTATGATTAAAAAAGCTATTGCAGTATAAAAGTTTTTACGTTTCAGAAAACTATTTTTCCCTAAATACAATTTAGATCAAAATATAAATCACAAATACTTGATTTGCCTACATACAATCTTACAGTGCTATAAAAATAAGATTGTGTCACATTCTTCCCATCGATAACAATTTAAAAATCAGCACATTATTATAGTTATCACTCGTCTACATCACCCATGCTTACCTGCGCTTACTGCGTAGTAGTTCTTAAATGATTATTACTCCTCAACACATAAATGAGCAAAAAATCAAAACTCTCTTAAAAACATCTTATTGAACTAGATCAGCAATTTCTCTCTTAATCACATGGAGGTGAGTATAAGCAAAAAATAACTACTGATTTTCAATCTGCTTTAATATGTCTCCAATAACATTATGTGCGTCTCTTTTAACTTTCACTGAGAATGATGAACTTGAGTCCTTTTCTCGAGAAAAAGTTTTTACATTTTCCTCACTTCTCGTATAATTGTTAATAACTCTTTGTTGCCTTGTAGAACCTGCTGGTCCTATTGGATAATTTACACTATTGTCTCCTTTTGTCACAAAAGACCTCTGAGTAAGTGAAGAACTTTCAATATGAGAAGTTGTACTTTCATCATGTAAACATCCCGCAATAACGAGTAAAATAGTACAGAAAGACATCCGCCACATCAAAGATATTGATTTTATCATTCTCTGATTCCTCAAACAAAAATATCAAAAATATCATCCAATTATTGTTGTGCTAGCACTAAAACTCTCCTCCACTCATCTCATTGTATTTTTGATATTAAAGTTGAGAAAAGAAAATAACCTGGATGAAGGCTATATAGGAATCTTCAAAAATAATTCAATAAAACAAATTTTTTTAAAAAAAAATGCGCATAGGGCTTGCGAAGTAGAAATATCCTCTCTATAAGCTTCATCATTGGTTTGCGCCCATCGTCTAGCGGTTAGGACATCGCCCTTTCACGGCGGAAACAGGGGTTCGATTCCCCTTGGGCGTACCATGTTGTTTTTTGTTACAAATATCTTATTGATTTTGTGTATTTTTTTCCAGGTGCGGGATACGTAAATAAAGGTAAGGGAATAGGCTTTTAAAACGTGCCTTTATAAAGCATATCCTTTTTTGGGAAAAATTTTTCTAAGTCATGTTGTAAAAATTATTAAAATTTTTAACATGCCAATATTTTCAGGAACAGTTATCCTTTTCTAATAATATCTTGAATTCGCAATTGTAACTATCCCCTTCACACCAGAAGCAATATCATTAAGTTATTGCATAGCCAATGAAAAACTTACTTTTTGAGTTATATTTTATTTTGGATAATAGGCTCGAGAGCAGAGAGCACTTTGAACTTCTAGCACAAATGAGTATTTCTTGAAGCATTTCTTTAGACATTATTTTACCAAAATATAAATCAATTATATCCAGCATTGATTACTAACTGGAGATTAATACTATGAAACCCAGTGATTTTAAGGCTGTTGCCTCTTCTTCAATGCAAGAAGGCGATGTAGAAAATGAGTCGCTGGAAGGTGCCAGCGCAAATTTAGAAGAAGACAGAGAATTCACTCCTGAAGAATTAAAAGATGTTATAGCGGGTTTAGAGAGTGATATTGCCGATGGTAGTTGGATACGTGCTGATTATGCTTTAAAATATCCCTTGCTAAGCCAGAACTAATTGCCGTAACATCTTGCTTTTCCAAGTAAATTGGCATCCAGCCAACACACGTTGAACGTTCATTCATCACGCACCCAGCGAGAAAGCTCAGCACGCACATCAGCATCACTTTTCTTGTTAATCTCATTTTCCACCTCAAGTCGTATTGTTGCTGCTTCTAAAGCTTTCTTTGTTTGCTTTTGCTGCTCAGAATTTTTTCCAAAGTAAAAAGCTTTTGCTATAGCCATAAAAAAAGCAGCTAAAGCTGCTACAATGAGTATAAGATTTTTCTTTATCCGCCAGATCATAAACGTTGCTCACGAAAACGTTTGGCAACAAAAACAACACCTGCACATGCTGCTAAACCCATAATAACAGCGAATGCCCATTGAACTGGACCATTACCCACTAATAAGCCTCCAAGCCCTGAAAGAGTTACAAAACGCTTTCATTCCTACATTATAGCAAAAGGATACTAACGCTGCGAATTGCTCATCGGTTAAAGAGACAGCGACTGCTTGATCAACAGCCTTCTCAAATTGTTTTAAATCTTGAAATAAAATCTCTTCTGCCACTTTTTCAGCGATACTCATATCTTTACGCACAAAAGGCTTTCCAGCGTTACTTGTATGACCATAACTTATTGTTCATAACCGGTAGCATCTTGATAAAATTGCAAGCGCAAATCTTCCCATTGTTTAATGAGTGCAAACCCTTCTTTGGATATTTTTCGCATATTTTTCCCTCCATAAAAAAAGCCCCGCAAAACGCGGAGTTGATTGACATAATAAAAATGAACTTATTGCCATCTTTAAAAACTATTCAGATTATTATTTTTTTAGTATTTTTATTTTCAATTTTTTAGTATTGTATAAAAAATTATAAAAATTACTGTATGATTGATCTCTTTTATCATTTCATAATGAGTTAGAATTCGTGCGTTACAGAAACGCGCTTGTTGAGAATATTTACACTTTGTAATTTTAGATAAAAAAACGACCAGAGATTTATAATTTTACTAAATAACTAAATAAAATCTTACAAATTATAAAAGTAGCTTAAACTTTACATCGTCATTAATATCTATTTCCATTTCATATAATTGACTTGCTATAATCTCACCATAAGTGACACAGCTTTATTTTAATTTTTTTTCAATGAAACAGTTTTACATCCTATTGATAAATATATCTTAATAGTATTACCTTTGAATACGCCACTATCATTCCTGTTTTTTACTTTTCATGAGAATTTTGAAAATGTAAGGTGTAGAAAATAATATCACTAAAAAAAAGGACTTCTAATGATAAAAATCAAAGTAGAAAATCCCATTGTTGAAATCGACGGGGATGAAATGACCCGTATCATCTGGAAACATATCAAAGAAAAACTTATTTATCCCTATCTTGATATTGACCTAAAATATTATGATCTTTCCATAGAAAATCGTGATGCAACCAATGACCAAATAACAATAGATGCTGCCAATGCGATTAAACAATATGGGGTTGGAGTGAAATGTGCAACCATCACTCCTGATGAAGCACGTGTTAAAGAATTTAATCTAAAAAAAATGTGGAAATCACCCAATGGTACAATCCGCAATATCTTAGGAGGCACAATTTTTCGCGAACCTATTATCTGCAAGAATGTTCCTCGCCTCGTTTCTAACTGGACAAAACCAATCATTATTGGACGTCATGCTTTTGGTGATCAATATAAAGCAACCGATTTTAAATTTCCTAGTAAAGGAAAATTGACTATTAAATTTGTTGGTGATGACAATAAAGTTATAGAACATGAGGTTTTTGATGCCCCAAGTTCAGGTATTGCTATGGCTATGTATAATCTTGATGAATCAATCCGTGATTTTGCTCGTGCATCCTTTAATTATGGACTACAAAGAAAAGTTCCTGTCTACCTTTCAACAAAAAACACCATTTTAAAAGCTTACGATGGACGCTTTAAAGATATTTTTCAAGAAATATTTGATACAGAATTTAAAGATGAATTTGAAAAATGTAACTTGTATTATGAACATCGCTTGATTGATGATATGGTTGCTTCTGCACTTAAATGGTCTGGTGGTTATGTCTGGGCATGTAAAAATTACGATGGTGATGTTCAATCAGATATCGTTGCTCAAGGCTTTGGTTCACTTGGGCTCATGACTTCTGTTCTCATGACAGCAGATGGCAAAACTGTTGAAGCAGAGGCTGCACATGGTACAGTAACACGTCATTACCGTCAGCATCAAAAAGGCGAAGAAACATCAACAAATTCTATTGCCTCTATTTTTGCGTGGACGCGTGGTTTAGCACATCGTGCAAAACTCGATAACAATGAGCAATTAAAAAGCTTTGTCACAATATTGGAAAAAGTTTGTATTAAAACGGTTGAAGAAGGCTTTATGACTAAAGATCTTGCTCTTTTGATTGGACCGAAACAAAAGTGGCTCTCAACAACAGGATTCCTTGATAAAGTCGATGAAAATCTCAAAAAAGCAATGATCAATTGATAGGATTATTTCAATTCCAAAGCTCTACAAAAAAAGAGCTTTGGATCTGCCCTTGGAAAATTTAAACAACTGCTTTATAAATATAAAAAGTCAATTCTCTACTACATAGTAAAAATGGTGAAGAAACAGGACTGGTCTACACTTTTACGGGGGGAAAATGGTATTCGTTCTTTAACGTTTACGGGCGGTGTTGCACTACACGCTGTTAACGTTTACATTGTAACCACTATTTTGCCTTCTCTTATGAAGGATATTGGCGCTGAATTGTATTATTCTTGGGTAGCTACTGTTTTCATTACAGCTTCGCTTCTTGGTACTTCACTTTCAACTAAAATATTAGAAAAAATAGGACCTCGTAAAGCTTATGTCATAGCAGGAATTACGTTTGCTATTGGCTCCTTTATATGTAGTGTTTCTTCAAATATACTGTTTTTTTTAATAGGACGCTTTATCCAAGGTTTCGGAAGCGGTTCTTTGTTATCTCTCTCTTACTCTATGGTGCGTATTGTTTTTAGTCCGTCTTTATGGCCATACGCATTTAGCATTATTTCTGGAATGTGGGGGGTATCAACTTTATTAGGACCTGCTATCGGCGGCATGTCTGTACAATATAGCGTATGGAGAACATCTTTTGGGATAGTAGGCTCATTAGCAATAATCTTCTCACTCATAGCACTGAAAGTATTACCAAAAGAAAATAAAAATTATATGCCAACATCTCCATTGCCTCTTTTACAACTTTGTATACTTGTTTTACTGATTTTTATCATTTCTGTTAGCAGCACTTTGAATACTACAGCTGCGCAAGTTTGCGGATTAGTTATCGGATTTAGTCTCCTCGTTGTTTTAGCAAAAATTGAAACATACACACCTCATCCTATGTTGCCGCATAAAACCTTTTCCTTCTCTTCCGAGTTTTTTTCTATTTATTCATTAATACTCATTATAGCTACAGTAGCCTATAGTATAGAGCTCTACTTGCCACTTTTTCTTCAAGTCCTTCATAGACAAAATCCTCTTATTGCTGGTTATATGGCAGCGTTAATAAGTTTTGGTTGGACATGTGGTTCTTTATCAAGTGTTGGTGTATCGATAAAAAAAATTCGCAACATTATTATATATTCTCCCATATTAAGCCTCTTTAGCATAAGTATTCTTTTATGGCTTGTCCCAACAGAAACTACTACATCTAAATATACTTTCATCATCTGTTTAGCATTATTTTCTATCGGAATTAGTGCCGGTAGAGCATGGCCGCATTTGTTAACCCGAATCCTACAATGTGCAAGTGATCAAGACGCTTTGCGTGCTAGCGAATCCATCACTTCTGTGCAATTATTTTCAGCAGCTTTAAGCGCAACACTAGCAGGAATAATAACGAATTTTGCTGGTTTATTTAATCCTGGAGGAGTAGTTGGAATGATTTTTGCAGCAAAAGCCCTTCTTGTAATACTCCTCAGTCTTTTATTTTGTCTCGGTATTCCGTTTTCTCTACGTGTTTCCCACAGCATATTGAAAAACCCAACTGGACATTCAAATAACTAATGACTCTTTTTATTCATAATTTTAAACATTGATCACGTTTTTCTATGTACCATGAAAAACAAAAAAGCAATAATCCACATAGAGTTAAAATACCCCCTAAAATAGCGGTATATTCATAACTATAGCCTAATTTTAAAACCCAAGCTCCAGATTCTGCCCCAAGAGCATTAGCAATATTAAAAGCGGACTGCATTAAAGCACCTGCAAAAATCTGTCCATGCACAGAAACATCCATAACTTTTGTTTGTATAGAAGGCATAGATGCAAAAGAGGTCCCAACGAGAAAGCACCCTAATGCTGCTGTTAGTGGAGTGTAAGATAAAAAGAAAAAAAGGAAAAAAACACTTGCACTCCAAAGCATAGAAAAAAAGATCATCGGCGAAATACCAACTTTAACTGCCAATTTAGGTCCCAAAAAGTTACCAACAACCATTCCCAATCCAATTAATGGCATAATAAATGGAACCCAATCAAGCAAAACGCCTGAAACATGCATCAATGTTGATTTAATATAAGTAAAAATAGAAAATAATCCTGATGCACCAACCGCAACCATCACCAAGAGTAACCATACTTGCTTATGCTTTAATGCACTCAATTCACGTAGAAAATTTGTTTTTGGAACATTCAAAACAGAAGGTAAAAATTTCCAAATAAGAAAACAACACAATAACGCAATAATACCTACAAGAACAAAGGCAATCTGCCAGCCAACAAGCTGCCCAATCCAAGTTGCACTTGGTGCTCCCAAAACCGTCGCAATTGTTAAGCCAAGCATAACACTGCCAACAGCTTTTGGACGTTCATTTATCTCTACCATTGAAGATGCAACTATAGTTGCAAGTCCAAAATAAATTCCATGTGGAAGACCACTAATAAACCGCAATACTACTAATATGTTAAAATCAGAAAAAAAGGCGCTGGCAATATTTGCTAGTGCATAAAAAAACATCAATCCTATCAAAACAATCTTACGTGATAATTTAGCTGTTACAATCGCTAAAAGAGGTGCTCCAATAACAACGCCTAACGCATATGCAGAAATATATTGACCAGCTGTTGGAATATCAACAGATGAGCTTTGTGCCATCTCTGGCTGTAAACCCATTGCAACAAATTCAGCAGTACCAATAGCAAAGCCCCCTACCGCAAGAGAAAAAATTGACAAATGTCGGGTTTTAGAATCAATTTCAAAAGACAAAAAAGCATTTTTTTTATGAAAGTTTGTCATTATTCTATTTTTTATAACGATACTTTAATCGTGATGTCTATAATACGATATGCATAAATAGACTAAGAGAATTTTTATATCCATGGTTTTTATAGGGAAAAGCCACATCTTAAAAATTTTTATAGTAGTATAATATTTATAGACAAAGTTTGAAACTCTCTTACAGATACAATAGTTGCAATCTCAACGACATTTAAATTCTTAAAATGTTGCTCTAATAAAAATAAACTCAACATTTTATAATATTAAACTGTTCTTTCATTTCAATCTTCATCCTACTGTAAACTCTTTTTACATAAGCTGAGATAGAATAGTTTTTATCTTTACATCAAATCCTATACAGCTCCAATTAAACAATGAACGACTTAAAACCACTCTATTCACGAATAAATTACCTTGGCATATTTTATAAAATTTCATTATTAGTAATAAAAAATACTTCGTAAAGGTACAATTTTCATACTTATTTAAAGATTTACTAACTCCTCATTAACATTGTTGATTTAAATGATAATAATTAGAAACAGAAAAAACTGTCTTCTTTCGGATCAGGTAGCGCGTACCGAGGTAATAATTTCTGTTTAAGAATGCAACAGCAAAAAAATATGCATTGATAAAGCTGCGCATCCATTTTTCAGGACAGCGCAGTTTTATGCTTTTAGAAAACATTATTAAGACTCTTGTTTTATAATAAAAAATCTTAATAAAAATGGTAAATGAAGCAACATGAAAAAATATCCTATGCATTATAATTTGCGTCCTTGCATCCATAAAGCGCTCGTTTCAGCACAAAAATCAGCATAACATCCTGCTTCAATAGAATCACGAATTCCTTGCATAAGTTGTTGATAATAAAAAAGATTATTCCATGTTAATAACATTCCACCAAGAGATTCACCAGATTTAATCAAATGATGTAAATAGGCACAACTATAATCATATGCAGCAGGACAAAGCGACTGTGGATCAAGAGGATATGGATCCTCTGCATAGCGTGCATTACGTAAATTAATTTTACCAAAGCGCGTAAAAGCTAAACCATGGCGTCCTGCACGTGTTGGCAAAACACAATCAAACATATCAATACCACGAGCAACACTTTTTAAAATATCATCAGGTGTACCTACCCCCATAAGATAACGTGGCTTATCCTCTGGCAACATCAAACAGGTGGCATCCAATACATCTATCATAACACTTTGCGGTTCACCAACAGCAAGTCCTCCAATAGCGTAGCCTTTCAAATCCATTTCTTTCAATGCTTGAGTAGATCGTTCACGTAGCTTCATATTATCACCACCTTGAACAATGCCAAACATAGCTTTATCTGGCTGATCTCCAAAAGCCGTTTTACAGCGCTGAGCCCACCGCAATGAAAGCTCCATAGCAGCCTCTATATCCTTTTCACTTGCAGGCAATGCAATACATTGATCTAACTGCATCTGAATATCTGAGCCAAGAAGCCCTTGAATTTCAATAGAGCGCTCTGGGCTCATGTCATAATATGCTCCATTAATATAAGAACGGAAAACAACCCCCTGCTCCGTAATTTTACGAATTCCCGCAAGAGACATAACTTGAAATCCACCAGAATCTGTTAAAATAGGACCAGACCAACGTGCAAATTTATGTAAGCCTCCTAAACGCGCAACACGCTCAGCACCTGGTCGCAACATTAAATGATAAGTATTGCCCAAAATAATATCTGCTCCAAGAGTGCGTAGCTGATCCATATACATGGCTTTAACAGTACCTGCCGTCCCAACAGGCATAAATGCAGGCGTTCTAATACGTCCACGTCCCGTTATAATTTCACCTCGCCGTGCATATCCATCTTGAGCAATTTTTCTATAATGAAATTTTTGTAGCATAACTTTCACTTTTTTGATTCCAGAAATTCATCTTGCTATAAAAAGACAAAGACATACCCTATTCTTAATAGAACTGTAATAAATTTATGAATTGATTTTCTCTTCGCTAAATACTGTATAATCAGCGCAAAAAAACAAATTAAATAAGTATTTATTATCAAGACATTGTTACAGTAAAAGCAATAATCCAAGTTCATCAAAACATCAGCAGTATCCGACAACCAAATGCTTTACGAGGACTACTCTCATTCACTACAGAGTCCGATAACTACGAAGGCCATGTTTCAATAACAATAACTTTATTTCAACATGCTTTTACTGCAAAAAATGCTTAAGCAAATGGATATTGACGCTTGAATAAGCACGATCACAGACACCTTTCACTTTTACAGATAAAAGACTTTTATACTTATGTGTGAGGTAAAATTTTTTTATATCTAGCGACTTCTTAATCAAATAAAGATTGAAACGTATCACTTTGTTACATTTTTTGCACAAACAAACAGAGTTTTACAATTTGTTATCCAACTTTAATGACATATTAGAACAATATGATACAAGATATAAACAAAATTTCACATAAAAGAAAACAATGATATCAATAAAAAATTCGATCATCATACCTAATAATTTTTTATGGATTCCAAATTAATAGCGTTCCTGTCCATTTAATTTTTTTTAATTTCGTTATTTTTGTTTTTAAAAAGCATAAAAAAAAATAATGTTTTCATTTCAATAAACTGGTCTTAATCTAATTTATTACGCTTAAGTAACTGAGAGCTAAGTTTTTTGCATAAAAAACAAAATTCAGACCAGTTTTAACAAAACTGAAAACAGCTCTAAGAAACAATTATTTTTTAATGTTTCATATTATTGGATATCTGCAGCAATTGCTGCTTTGGTGATTACATCAGGATCTAAAACAGGCTCACCACGCTTAATTTGGTCGACATTTTCCATACCTTCAGTGACTTGCCCCCATATAGAATATTGACGATTAAGCCAAGGAGCATCTGCAAAACAGATAAAAAATTGTGAATTAGCAGAATTTGGGTTCTGACTACGAGCCATAGAAACTGTACCACGTTTATGGGAAAGATTCGAAAATTCTGCTGTTAAATCAGGTTTGTCTGACCCTCCCATACCAGCATGTGATAAATTGAACTTTTCTCCATCTTTTTTTCCAAATTGAACGTCACCAGTTTGAGCCATAAAGCCATCAATAACGCGATGAAAAACGACATTATCATAAGCACCCTCGCGCACAAGTTCTTTAACACGTGCAACATGATTAGGAGCTAAATCAGCAAAAAGCTCAATAACAACTCTGCCTTTTGTTGTTTCAAGAATTAATGTATTTTCCAAATCTTTAGTTTCTGCCATATGGCCAACTCCTTCGTCTTACTTATCAGCTTGTAAATAGGCTGCATTAATCACATCAGGATTTTTTACAGATCCATTATTACTTGCGGTACCTTTTTTAATTTTATCAACAATCTCCATTCCTTTTATAACTTCTCCAACAACAGTATATTGACCATTTAAAAAATCAGCATCATCAAAACAAATGAAAAATTGAGAATTTGCTGAATCAAGATCTTGTGAACGTGCCATACCAACAATGCCGCGCTTAAACGGCTGTTTTGAAAACTCTGCTTCTATATTAGGATAATCTGATCCCCCCATACCAGCGCGTTTAAGATCAAAACTTGCGCTGTCTTTTTTTCCAAATTTTACATCACCAGTCTGTGCCATAAAACCTGGAATAACACGGTGAAAGACAACATTATTATAAGCACCTTCCTTTGTTAATTTTTTGATTTGTTCAACATGTTTAGGAGCCAAGTCAGGACGTAAACGAATAATCACATCACCATTTTTAAGAGATAACACAAGAAGATTAGAATCATTCGCTAAAGCGCTAAATGAAAAGAAGCAAAAAACACATGCTAAAATGGTAAAAATTCTAAGATACACTATCATTTTTCCTTAAAGATTGAAATTTTAAGCGTAAAGCTTGTGCAACATTTTGAGGCACAAAGGGTGAAATGTCCCCTCCCATAGAAGCAACTTGGCGCACAAGCGTAGAGGTGATCGCACGTCCAGAAACACTCGCTGGTAAAAAAACAGTTTGTAATTCAGGAGCTAGGATACCATTCATCCCAGCCATCTGCATTTCATAATCAAGATCAGTACCATCACGCAATCCACGAATAAGAAATGAAGCACCAATTTCACGTGCCTTATCAATCAAAAGATTGTCAAACGAAATAACTTGTACTCTATCAGGACCTACTTTTAGCAAATTTTGTCTTACTTGCATAATCAAATCAACACGCTCTTCAAAACTAAAGAGCATACTTTTTTTAGCGTGCACACCTATAGCTACAACGACCTTGTCAGCTAAAACTAAACCACCTTTCAAAACATCAAGATGACCATTGGTAAGAGGATCGAAGGAACCCGCATAAAAAGCAATTCTCATCACCTTACTTTGTTACCCTCAAATATTATTTATCTTCGTTAATATCAACTGCATTAGAATGTGTTTCACATTCATTGCCTAAATCGTTAACATCATCTTCAGATTCAGAAATACGTTCAACTGAAACAACTTTTTCTCCTGCAGCTGTATTAAAGATTGTGACTCCTTTAGTTGAACGACCAGCTATACGGATACCATCAACAGGAACTCGAATAAGCTGTCCCCCATCTGAAACTAACATAATTTGATCTCGTTCTTTTACTGGAAAAGCCGCGACCAACTTACCAATTTCTGCCGTTTTAGATGGATCTGTTGCACGAATCCCTTTTCCACCACGCCCAGAAATGCGGAATTCATATGAAGAAGATCGCTTTCCATAACCAAACTCACTTACTGTTAAAAGCATTTGCTCACGCGCATTTAACTCTGCATAGCGCTCATCTGTTAACTCCATTTCAGCGCCCTCATCATTTTCATCAAGAGCTGAAACATCTTCAGCATCCATACCAACTGCACGACGCTCACTAATGACACGTTTAACATAAGCAGAACGTTCAACCGAAGTTGCCTCTACATGCTCTAAGATAGTCATCGAAATAACTTGATCACCTTTAGCTAAATTTATACCACGTACCCCTACTGAATTGCGCCCTGCAAATACACGAACATCAGTAACTGGAAAACGGATACATTGTCCATTAGCAGTTGTAAGAACGACATCATCATTTTCTGTACAAGTTTCTACAGAAAGAATTGCATCTCCTTCTTCGTCAAGTTTCATGGCAATTTTACCATTGCGATTAACTTGAACAAAATCGGATAATTTATTACGACGCACAGTGCCGCGCGTCGTTGCAAATATAACATCCAACGCACTCCAACTCGTCTCGTCTTCTGGTAAAGGCATAATAGTTGTTATGCGCTCACCCTGCTGTAAAGGAAGCAAATTGATTAGAGCTCGTCCGCGGGACTGGGGTGTACCAATAGGCAAACGCCAAACCTTTTCTTTGTAGACAATTCCCCGAGATGAAAAGAAAAGAACCGGTGTATGCGTATTAGCCACAAACAAACGCGTTACAAAATCCTCATCTTTTGTCGACATGCCAGAACGCCCTTTACCACCACGTCGCTGCGCACGATACGTATTAAGGGGAACACGCTTAATATAACCACTATGACTAACTGTTACCACCATGTCTTCTGATGCAATGAGATCTTCATGATCCATCTCAGCACTACCAAAACCAAAAACTGTGCGCCTGGCAGTTGCAAATTCTTCGCGAAGTGCTGTTAGTTCATCTTTAACGATATTCATAATGCGAGAACGCGATGACAAAATATCAAGATAATCGGTAATATCTACTCCAATTTTATTTAATTCATCAGCAATTTCATCGCGTCCAAGCGCTGTCAATCTTTGCAAACGTAATTCTAAAATAGCGCGTGCTTGTTCTTCAGACAAATGATAAGTATTATCCTCATGGATAATGTGGCGAGGATCATCAATGAGTTTTATTAAAGGCGCCACATCAGCCGCGAGCCAACGTCGGTCCATTAACTGTATGCGTGCTGTTTGTGGATCAGGTGCTTTGCGAATTAAGGCTATAATTTCATCGATATTGGCAACAGCAATAGCAAGACCAACCAAAACATGTGCACGTTCACGTGCTTTACGCAATAGATATTTTGTTCGCCGACTTACGACCTCTTCTCGAAAAGAAACAAATGCACGAAGCATATCAAGCAGCGTCATCTGTTCGGGTTTGCCCCCATTTAACGCAACCATATTACAACCAAAAGAAGTTTGCAGTGGCGTATAACGGTATAATTGGTTCAAAACAACATCTGCAACCACATCTTTTTTTAATTCAATAACGACCCGATATCCATCACGATCAGATTCATCACGCAAATCAGAAATTCCTTCAATGCGTTTATCCCGTACCAATTCGGCCATTTTTTCGATCATCGCTGCTTTATTAACCTGATAAGGTATTTCGCTTACAATGATTGCTTGTCGACCATTACGCACTTCTTCAATATCGACTTTAGCACGCATAATAACCGATCCTCGTCCTGTTTCATAAGCTAAACGAACACCAGAACGACCAAGAATAATCCCGCCAGTAGGAAAGTCAGGACCAGGAATGATTTCAATCATTTTATCAAGAGTTATATTTGGATCGTCAATCAAAGCGATGCAACCATCAACAACCTCACCAAGATTATGAGGAGGAATATTGGTTGCCATTCCCACAGCAATACCACCTGATCCATTAACCAAAAGATTAGGGAAACGTGCTGGTAAAACTACAGGTTCACGCTCACGTCCATCATAATTATCCTGAAAATCAACAGTATCTTTATCAATATCAGCTAAAAGCTCTTCTGAAACCTTTTCTAAACGACATTCTGTATAACGCATTGCAGCAGGTGGATCACCATCAACAGAGCCAAAATTTCCTTGACCATCAATTAATGGATTTCTCAAAGAAAAATCCTGTGCCATCCGCACCAGCGCATCATAAATTGAAGCATCTCCATGAGGATGGAATTTTCCCATAACTTCACCCACAACACCTGCAGACTTACGATAAGGCTTATTAAAAGAAAGCCCCATCTCATTCATAGCATGCAAAATACGCCGGTGGACAGGTTTAAGACCATCACGCACATCAGGAAGTGCACGCGAAACAATCACGCTCATTGCATAGTCGAGATAAGAGCGTTGCATTTCATCGATGATGCTAACTGGTTCAACACCATTTAATGCATCATGTTCTGGTAGTGGAGTAAGATCAGTCACAGTTTTCAGACTTTCAAAAAAAGAATCACTTCACTCTACTTTTATATATAAAAATGCGTCAAAACACCAATTTCTCTCCATAATGAAGGAGAAGTTTAACAAGATTCAAATAAATTACTTACCTATTGTACTAAAAATTGCAAACAAATAAACCACTCCCTCATGAGTTTTAAAAAATTTAAATAAGTAATTCACGAAACATAAAATAAAAAATGATAATAGCAAAATTTAAAATATTATCAAAAAGGGACATCATCATCTAATTTGTGTGAAAAGCTTTCTCCCGAAAAGTCATTATTTGAATTAAAAGCATTCCTTTGATTTGAATGACTATCATCAAAGTTACCACTACTGTAATTACTGCTTTGCTGATTTGCCCCATGTAATTGCTCTCCACTAGCTGTCCCACGCCCATCGAGCATTTGTAATTCACCACGGTACTTTTGTAAAACAATCTCTGTTGTATAGCGATCATTGCCATTTTGATCTTGCCATTTGCGTGTCTGCAATTGACCTTCAATATAAATTTTACTCCCTTTTTTTACGTATTGCTCCACAACCTTAATAAGGTTTTCATTAAAAATAACAACACTATGCCACTCTGTACGCTCTTTACGCTCATTTGTAGTGCGATCACGCCAACTTTCCGAAGTAGCAAGACGCAAATTTGCCACTTGATCACCAGAATTTAAACGACGAATTTCTGGATCAGCACCAAGATTACCAATTAAAATAACTTTATTAAGGCTGCCGGCCATAGTATAAACTCCAAAATTATAAAATATGTTATTATACAAAATAATGGAAAAACATATGGTCTATTCCATTACTAAAAGTAAAATGCTGCTATCTTCACCTTCTTTTACAAAATTTGCAACCTCCACTCTTATTAAATAATTAAGAAGAGTATAATGACAAATAAACAATTATATTCCAATTTTAAATGTTCAACTTTTATCACACATGCTAGGGATAAACATGCCCCATCAAAAATATATTTCTATTCGCGGCGCACGTGAACATAACCTGAAAAATATTGATCTAGATCTCCCTCGTGATAAAATGATCGTGATAACAGGACTTTCTGGATCAGGCAAATCATCCTTAGCTTTTGATACAATATATGCTGAAGGTCAACGCCGTTATGTTGAAAGCCTTTCTGCTTATGCACGTCAATTTTTGGAAATGATGCAAAAACCAGATGTTGATCGAATAGATGGTCTTTCGCCTGCTATTTCCATTGAACAAAAAACAACCAGCAAAAACCCTCGCTCAACGGTAGGAACTATCACAGAAATTTATGACTATATGCGTCTTCTTTTCGCACGTATTGGTGTTCCATATTCTCCAGTCACAGGACTACCTATTGAAAGCCAGACAATAAGTCAAATGGTAGATCTAGTTATGGATTTACCAGAAGGCACGCGAGTTTTTATTATGGCTCCCTTGGTGAGAGGACGAAAAGGAGAATATAAAAAAGAGCTAGCAGAACTTTTAAAAAAAGGATTCCAGCGTGTCAAAGTTGATGGAAAATTTTATGAAATTCCCGATACCCCTCCTCTTGATAAAAAATATAAACACGATATAGATGTTGTTGTTGACCGCATTGTTGTACGCGATGATATTGCATCTCGCGTGGCTGATAGTATAGAAACGTGCTTAAAGCTAGCAAATGGAATTGCCATTGCTGAAATGGCAGATCAACCTTTGGAACAAGAAGAGAAGACGCGAGAATCTGTCAATAGATCAAAAAATGAAACCCATAAAAGATTGATTTTTTCGGAAAAATTTTCCTGTCCTATATCTGGGTTTTCTATTCCTGAGATTGAACCGCGATTATTTTCATTCAATAGTCCTTTTGGTGCTTGCCCTATTTGTGATGGATTAGGCATAAAAAATACAATTGATCCAGAAAAAATTATACCCAATAAAAATCTTACCTTAAAAGCTGGAGCAATTGCTCCTTGGTCTAAATCATCCTTATTTTTTCATAATCAAACTTTAGAAACATTGGGAAAATTTTATAAATTTAAGCTCACAGACAAATGGCATGAACTTTCAACTGAAGCACAACATGCCATTTTGTATGGCATAAAAGAAAAAAACGTTTTTTCTAATCATAAAAATGATTCTGATGTAGATAAAATAATTCAATATTTTGAAGGTGTTATTCCAAATATGCAACGGCGATGGGAAAAACCAGATTCTGCATGGTCACGTGAGGAAATTGAGAGTTATATGTCTTCTTCGCCCTGTCCAGCATGTCATGGCTACCGTTTAAAACCAGAAGCACTGGCTGTTAAAATTCATGGAATGCACATTGGACAAATATCAGAACTTTCTATTTTAAAAGCAGATAACTGGTTTGCCAATATTCATCAATATTTGACCGAAAAACAACGTAATATAGCAGTTCGTATTTTAAAAGAAATTCGAGAACGCTTAGCCTTTTTAAATCATGTAGGACTTGAATATCTTACCCTGTCTCGAAATTCAGGGACACTTTCAGGTGGGGAGAGTCAACGTATTCGGTTAGCATCCCAGATTGGATCTGGTCTTACAGGTGTTCTTTATATTTTAGATGAACCATCTATCGGTTTACACCAGCGCGATAATGAACGCCTTCTAAAAATGCTGCACCATCTACGCGATCTGGGAAATACAGTTATTGTTGTTGAGCATGATGAAGATGCTATTCTTACTGCAGACCATATTGTAGATATTGGTCCTGCTGCAGGCGTTCATGGCGGAGAAGTTATAGCTCAAGGTACACCTCAAGAAATTATAGAAAATCCAACTTCTCTTACAGGCCAATATCTGTCAGGAAAAATAGCAATCACAGTACCAACTCAACGAAGAGAAATATCAAAATCAAAGATGCTTAAAGTAATAGGCGCTAAAGGCAATAACCTCAAAAATATTAGTGCGAGTATCCCTCTTGGAACCTTTACATGCGTAACAGGAGTTTCAGGTGGAGGAAAGTCAACATTCCTTATAGAAACCCTTTTCAAAGCTGCATCACGCCATATTATGGGGAAACATCACAACCCAGCGAGCTACGATAAAATTGAAGGATTAGAATTTCTCGATAAAGTTATAGATATAGATCAATCACCTATTGGTCGTACTCCACGCTCTAACCCTGCAACTTACACAGGTGCATTTACCCCGATTCGTGATTGGTTTGCTGAACTTCCAGAATCAAAAGCACGCGGTTATAAAGCGGGGCGTTTTTCATTTAATGTTAAAGGAGGACGCTGCGAGGCATGTCAAGGTGATGGAGTTATCAAAATTGAAATGCATTTTTTACCTGATGTCTATGTTACTTGCGATGTATGCCAAGGAAAACGCTATAATAGAGAAACATTAGAAGTAAAATTTAAAGGAAAATCTATCGCAGATATTTTAGATATGACAATCGAAAAGGCTGAAGAATTTTTTCAAGCCATTCCCGCTATTCATAATAAAATGAAAACCCTCATCAAAGTTGGTCTTGGTTATATCAAAGTGGGACAGCAGGCCACAACTCTTTCTGGTGGTGAGGCTCAACGTGTCAAACTTGCGAAAGAGCTTTCACGCAAAACAACGGGACATACACTTTATATTTTGGATGAACCAACAACCGGTTTACATTTTCATGATGTTTCCAAACTTCTTGAAGTGTTGCATGAACTCGTTGATCAAGGGAATACAATTGCAGTCATTGAACATAATCTTGAGGTAATCAAAACAGCTGACTGGATTATTGATTTAGGACCAGAAGGCGGCGATCGCGGCGGTGAAGTTGTAGCAAGTGGACGACCTGAAGATATTATTAATATTTCCGCATCTTATACTGGAAAATTTTTAAAAGAAGTTTTATTACGCTAACTATTATATCATCAAAATATTTATAAATAATAATTAAATTGTAAAATACATTATGATAAATAAAAAGTAAATAAAAATATTTTATTCTATTATGAAAGAATATTTTCAAAATTTATATGATTATATAATTTTAACTGTTCTATATAGGAAGTATCTGTTTAACATATCCTTATTTCCAATATAATGCAGTGCAATCTAAAAAAATAAAGATATTGTAATTTTTTTAAACTTGGTGAAATAAATGAAAGAATCATATTAAAAATGATATGATCATAGTAAAAGCAGAGAGTTTTCAATGTAAAAAGCACATGAACTTTACGACAATACTAAATATATTGTTTATTGTTCATCAAAATAAAAACTATAGTTATTATTACCGATGAAAAATTAAACCAGCAATATAATATGCAAAACAGCTCAAATAAAATATGTTGAAGATAAAAAATGTTTTTTCCATTGTTTTGTATCAGCACTGGTGAATCTAAAAATGATGCTCTTTAACATTCGCAATTTTTTACCTTTTTTTACCCACTTCAGTCCAATAAAGGGATGAAATATGACTACCGCATCAGATATTCTTAAACAGATTGCAGAAAATGATATACGTTTTATCGATTTACGCTTCACCGACCCATGGGGAAAGTTGCATCATATCACAATGGACATTGTAGAAGTGAATGAAGATATATTTAGTGAAGGCATTATGTTTGATGGATCTTCAATTGCTGGATGGAAAACAATTCATGAATCTGACATGGTATTATTGCCAGATCCAGAAACAGCACATATTGATCCTTTTTTTGCTCAATCTACTTTAGCCATGTTTTGTGATGTTATCGATCCTATTTCTAGAGAATTTTATCGCAGAGATCCTCGTTCTATTGCTAAGAAAGCTGAAATTTATATGAAATCTTTAGGTGTTGGGGACACCATTAATGTAGGTCCAGAAGCGGAATTTTTTATATTTGATGATGTGCGCTACAAAGTCGATCCTTACAATACAGGATTTAAACTCGATTCAAGTGAATTTCCCTCAAATGATGATACTGAATACGAGATGGGAAATTTAGGACACCGTCCACGAATGAAAGGGGGTTATCTTCCTGTTCCCCCTGTAGACTCTTGCCAAGATATGCGCTCTGAAATGCTCACAGCATTAAAAAACATAGGTATTCGCGTTGAAAAGCATCATCACGAAGTGGCTGCAGCACAGCATGAATTGGGCATTCGTTTTGATACTTTAGTTCGCGAAGCTGATAATATGCAAACCTTTAAATATGTTGTACATCAAATAGCAAATAGCTACGGAAAAACAGCAACTTTTATGCCAAAACCCATTTTTGGTGATAGCGGCTCAGGTATGCATGTACACATGTCCATTTGGAAAGATGGGAAACCAACTTTTGCAGGAAATGAATATGCTGGATTATCAAAAACCTGTCTCTTTTTTATCGGTGGTATTATTAAACATGCAAAAGCACTCAATGCTTTCACTAACCCATCGACCAATTCTTATAAACGTTTGGTTCCCGGTTATGAAGCTCCTGTTCTTCTTGCTTATTCTGCACGCAATCGTTCTGCTTCTTGCCGCATTCCCATAAGCTTTTCACCAAATTCAAAACGTGTGGAAATTCGTTTTCCAGATTCAACAGCAAATCCCTATTTGGCTTTTTCCGCACTTTTAATGGCTGGTCTTGATGGTATAAACAACCAAATTCATCCTGGACATGCTATGGATAAAAATCTTTATGATCTTCCTGCTAAAGAGCTACAAAAAATCCCCACAGTTGCAAGAAACCTGCGCGAAGCTCTTGAAGCTCTTGATAAAAATCGCAACTTTTTGAAAGCGGGTGATGTTTTTGATGATGATCAAATTAATTCTTTTATTGAGTTAAAAATGCAGGAAGTCTTGCGTTATGAAACCACCCCTCATCCCATCGAGTTTGATATGTACTATTCTGTTTGAAAAATAAGCTATTTTTTCAATTTAAAAATGGAGATTTCCAAATCTCCATTTTTAATACACTTCTTCATCTTAAAGGAATGCTATATACTCTCAGTATATTCAGCTAAAACTTATTAAATCCATTACCAAAATTTTGGTGTCCTAAGTCCTTCCTTTTTTCTATCTTTTATAATGTAAGAAGTTTAAACCGAGATTATTTCTACCTTTACAATAATCAATAAAACGTTGTTGATGTAAATGAAAAAACAAATTTAAACTAACACTAATGAAGCATTAGAAATTAAGATAAATGAAGAGCAACTGCAAAATATCACAAAACATTACATTGAAAAAACGAATGCACATATCGAGCAGAAGAAAATTTAATTTTACAACAAACAAGCCTTAATAATTGCAGCGGCAGCATTAAATTCTGCTTTTTTATAAGCCAGACGTTCCATTGCTTCTTTATCGGCACTCCATTGCTCCATCACCCAATTTTCATCCAAATGCGCAATGTTCCAAGCATGCTCTAGATCAATTTTGTTTGCAAACACTATAAGAGCAATAAGAGCTGAGCCTGTTAAAGTTGTCATTGTATGAAGTGCAGCAAGTATATAGGGAGATTCTATCTTGCGCAAATAATTGCTCACTGCTTGAATAGATTCTCGCGGTTGTTCAACATGCATAATCCCTTCCGTCAAATTAAAGCGTGAACCAAGTTTTTCTTCCGCCCAATCCAATAAGGGATCCCAATGTTCACATTGTCGTTGAGCCAACTCTTTTGGTGCTTGAGCGCGATAAAAAATCATATCGCATGTAACAAAACGTAATAAATCTTCAAAAACAGCTTGCATATCGTCCATTATGCCATCAATAACAGTATTAACAATACGTGTAATCGGCATTTTTACTGGATTGATAACCTCTTTTTGATTATCAAATTCTTGTGCTACTAACATCGCCAATGATTCTGTTGGTACAATCAAATGACGCCTCGCTGGTGTTTTAACTGGAGCTTTATCCAATAATATAGAGAATCCAATCTCTTCACATACAATTTCTACTTCTTTATAAAATCGTTTAGGTAAAGTATGTTGTGACAATTTTTGCGTTTCACCAACAGTATGATTGTTATTCAAAGGTGTATCAAAATTGTCTAAAATTTCACGCATATCATTTTACCTATAGACTTTTATAAATTTATTGATTTTTTTTGAAAAAAAACTGCATATATTTTTTATAAAATGGACGCAATATCGCAATATAACAGCCAGAAGAAGCATTGATAATAATTAAGTCTATCAATTTTATCAAAATGCAACAAAGCAGCCAACATTTCTTGCATTATTCTGTCTCACCATCAATTTCATTAAAAGCCAAGAGATTAAAGCTTTGTACCATATGAGGTGGTAAAGGCGCGACAACATCCAATATACCTCCTGAAGGATGAGGTATCCGAATACGACGGGCATGAAGATGAAGTCGATTTTGAATACCTCCTGGTAAACTCCAATTACTATCAGAGAAAAAATATTTTGAATCACCAATAATGGGATGATCCATATGAGCAGCATGTACACGCAACTGATGTGTTCTCCCCGTATAAGGTTCCATTTCAAGCCATGAAAGAGCTCGTCCCCGAGTATCTAAAACACGATAATAAGAAACTGCATGATTAGCATCTGGTTCTCCATGTTCACAAACACGCATTTTATCGCCTTGCTCAGTTATATCTTTGACCATCCATGTTGAAATTTTATTCTGCTTTTTTTTAGGAACCCCCCGAACCAGAGCCCAATAAGTTTTTTTTGTTTCCCGCGCTCTAAAAGCAGCAGTTAAAGCTTGTGCGGTCCCCCTTGACCGAGCGACAATAAGCACACCCGACGTCTCACGATCAAGGCGATGTACCAAACGTGGTTTTTCACCTTTTTTATTGCGCCACACTTCAAGCATACCATCTACATGGCGTGTTACACCAGAACCACCCTGTACCGCTAATCCTGCCGGTTTATTAAAAACAAAAATTTTTGCATCTTCATAAAGAAGCATTTTTTTCAAAATGATTTCATCATCTTGTCCACGAATAGTATTATCTGTTACAGAAAAATTTTCTTTGTCATTAACAGCTAATGGTGGAACGCGAACAGATTGTCCCATGAAAAGACGTGTATCTGCTTTTACACGACCTCCATCAACCCGTATCTGACCAGAGCGCAGCAATTTTTGTAAAGATCCAAATCCAAGCCCTGGGTAATGTGCCTTAAACCAACGATCTAGGCGCATTCCAGTTTCATCTGTTTCAACCTTTTTTATTTCTACGTCTGCCATAACAGTTTCCTAGCCATCAAATTTACATTACTAGTTTTAGTGCCCTACATTTATATACGTAAAGATCTCGACATTATAAAATAAAATCAGCATTATCCCATAACATTAAAGTTAATATCCAAAATCGCATTTTCTCACCGCTCAAATATTATGTGAGCTGTCATTATAATTGTAGAACCTATTTTATTCAAATGCGTTATTGGCACCGTTATAAATCAATTAAAGATTGTTTTTACTTTCATAATTTTGGTATCTCGTGGTATCTTTCATATTATTGCTTATCTCCCCTATTACACACACGATGTTGACCATTTAGACAGAGACATCTGTGTAGCTATCTTAACTAAATTGCACAAACATATACAAACGTATTCTCAGCACGCCTTAAGTCTATTGCCAACAACACAAAATTCCCAATGCTTTTCGCACGATTAGCTACCATCGCTTCTACACAACCATATAGCTTTATTTTATGCGCTAACATCTTTGAACCATTTTAAATTCTTTATCTTCCGCTGCCTCTTAGCTTTAAATATAAATTGATATCCTTTTAAATATCTTATTTATTCATGGCTATCATTTGTATATTGTTTGCGCATTAAAAACAAAAAAACTGATAGTCTCTGTAAAACACTACCATCATAATTTTAAGCATGTCAGTGTTTCAATTTTAATGTCTTTGTTTTAAAAGCCTATAATTTATAAAAGAAAAGAGTGCATAAGCTTTATTATTCTGTAAATCTTTAACCACAGTTTTCAAGACATTGCACTTATAAAACGCAATTTAGCAACACTATCTCGATAAAAAATCTATCACAACAGATAAAGAACTTCATGAAACGGCTAAAAGACACGTTATCTTTGATTATATTCTGAAAAGAAGATCGCTACAATACGTCAGTTAGCGAACCATGCTCGTTAATTGTTAGGTAGAAAACAATGATTAGCAATTGCACATGCCATTTTTAAAAATGCTCCCAGCTCTCACCTTGAATGAAACCATCTAGATCTTAAAGAAAACAATCATTACTTTTTTATTCAGGAAGAATCTAAAGCTAAAGATGTTCTTAAGATTATAAGCTAAAACTGCATCATTTCCGTTATAGAAAATCGCTTTTCAACAATTCGCTATGCTCTTACATTAATGGACACTTAGCTGAAAAAAACTTCAAAATTACCTGATAAATGTATTGTCTTCCACAAGATATTTAAAACTGTTGAATAACAATTTATCACTTTACAATAAAAGTTGATAAGTAATTCTCTTGCATAAAACTACTACATAATAAAATGGCATCCAATCTTTTAAAATGCACTCCCTAAACAGGAGAATTTTATTTTTTACGAAATTTAGAAACCTTACAATGCAAATAACTAATTTTAAATTATCTTTCAAGGAAAGCTCTTAATGCCATAATAGCTTCATCAGCTTTATTCCCTTCAGGACCACCAGCTTGTGCCATATCAGGACGACCTCCTCCTCCTTGACCACCAAGAACGCCTGAAACAATCCGCACTAAATCAACAGCATTCACCTTATCAGTTAAATCATCAGTAACACCGACAACAGCACTTGCCTTGCGGTCTTCCGAAACACTAATGAAAGCAATCACTCCAGAGCCTATCTGTTTTTTTGCAGAATCAACCACCGCTTTTAGATCTCGCGGTGGAATATTTTCAACAACACGTCCCATAAAAGAAACGCCATTGACAATAATAATACCCTTTTGACCACCTTTCGAGGTCTCGCCACTTAGCATAACTTTTTTGCGCACCTCATTTAGCTCTTTTTCAAGTTTACGGCGATCATCAAGCAATCCATGTACGCGTTCTTCCACATCAACAGCAGAAATTTTTAGAAGATCAGCAATTTTATGAATCCGTTCTTCTTGGAGACTAAGATAGAGACGCGCAGTTTCACCCGTTAAAGCTTCAATACGGCGAACTCCAGAAGCTACAGAACTTTCAGAAATAATATGGATCAAACCTATATCCCCTGTTCTCTTTACATGTGTACCTCCACACAGCTCCACTGACCAGTGACTTTTTAATTTTTCTTTGTTTAACTGTTCCCCCATAGAAACAACACGAACTTCATCACCATATTTTTCACCAAATAAAGCTACTGCTCCTTCCGAAATTGCATCATCCACTGTCATGAGACGTGTTATCACCTCATTATTTTGCAAAACAATATTATTTACTAAATCTTCTATTTTTTTCAGCTCTTGTGCAGAAACTGTTTTTGGATGAGAAAAATCAAATCGCAACCTATCTGGCGTTACAAGAGAACCTTTTTGCACAACATGAGTCCCTAATACTTGACGTAGTGCTTCATGCAACAAATGGGTAGCCGAATGATTTGCACGAATTTTTTTACGACGAACAATATCAACGGTTAACTCGACACAATCAGATATCTTTGCTTGACCAGATTTAACTTCTCCAATATGAACAAAAATGCCGTTACCTTTTTTTTGAGTATCATGCACCTCAAAAACAAAACATTCGTTAGAAATGATACCACTATCACCAATTTGTCCGCCAGATTCGCCATAAAAAGGTGTTTGGTTGACCACGATCATGGCTTTTTGCCCTGAAGAAATATGATCAACAACTTTACCATCATGCAAAAGAGCTGTAATAATTCCTTCGGATTTTTCTGTTTCATAGCCTAAGAATTCTGTAGCTCCGACCTGATCACGAAGAGAAAACCAGATTGCTTCTGTTTCAGATTCACCAGAACCAGACCAACTAGCACGAGCATCTTCTTTTTGACGCTCCATCGCTTTATCAAAAGCATCAACATCAACAGATATTCCACGACGCCGAAGAACGTCCTGCGTCAAATCAAGCGGGAAACCATATGTATCGTAAAGTTTAAAAGCAACTTCTCCATTAAAATGATCTCCTTCTTTAAGATTAGTGCTTGCTTCATCCAATAAATTAAGTCCTCGTTCAAGAGTTTTGCGAAAACGTATTTCTTCTAATTTCAAAATTTCTGAAATCAAAGATTCTGCACGTACTAACTCAGGATAAGCTTGTCCCATTTCATAAATTAAAATAGGCAAAAGACGCCACATCAATGGCTCTTTAACACCAAGAAGATGAGCATGACGCATAGCTCGACGCATAATACGACGTAAAACATATCCCCGCCCCTCATTAGAAGGAAGAACACCATCAGCAATCAAAAATGCAGATGAACGAAGATGATCAGCAATAACACGATGGCTCGCCACAAAATCACCAGCCGCCTTAACCCCTGTTAGCTCTTGTGATGCACCAATTAATGCACGAAAAAGATCTATATCATAATTATCATGAACACCTTGCAAAACAGCAGCAATACGCTCTAATCCCATGCCTGTGTCTATAGAAGGATGAGGCAACTCAATACGCTCTCCTTTACTTGTTTGCTCATACTGCATAAAGACAAGATTCCAAATTTCAATAAAGCGATCACCATCTTCATCAGCACTTCCGGGCGGACCTCCAAAAATTTTGTCACCATGATCATAAAAAATTTCTGAACAAGGACCGCAGGGACCTATATCTCCCATCGCCCAAAAATTATCAGTCGTTGCAATACGAACAATTTTTTCATCTGGAAGCCCCGAAATTTTACGCCACAATTTAACAGCATCTTCATCAGTATAATAAACTGTTACCAACAATTTCTCTTTTGGAAGACCATACTCTTTTGTCAAAAGATCCCATGCAAAAAAAATTGCTTCTTCTTTGAAATAATCACCAAAAGAAAAATTCCCTAACATTTCAAAAAAAGTATGATGGCGTGCCGTATAGCCAACATTATCAAGATCATTATGTTTTCCACCTGCACGAACACATTTTTGGGCAGTTGCTGCTTGATTATAAGCAGACTGCTCAAATCCAGTAAAAACATTTTTGAACTGCACCATTCCTGCATTTGTAAACATGAGTGTGGGATCATTACGTGGAACAAGAGGGCTAGAAGGAATAACTTTATGCCCATTACGATGAAAGTAGTCCAGAAAAGTTGACCGGATGCTATTAACACTATTCATATTTATACCTGCAGAATACAGCACGAAAAAGAATTCATCCTCAATTAAATATCCTCTTCGCTGTTTTAAAGAGTCCATTTAATTAAAAATATAAACGTCTTCTCAAAAATATTGAAAAATAAATAATTTTATACGTCTAAACTTTAAATGAAAGGGTTCTACTTAAAAGAAATAACCCCATCACATTAATTCATCATGTTCTATATTTTCTGATCCTGTATTTTCTAACAATTCAATCGCAATTAAACCAGCATTTTGACGCAAAGCCATTTCGATTTCTGCAGCTATTTCTGCATGTTCACGCAAGAACTGTTTTGCATTTTCACGCCCCTGCCCTAAGCGTTGAGAATTATAAGAAAACCACGATCCAGATTTCTCTACAATACCAACTTTAACTCCTAAATCAATTAATTCGCCTAATTTGGAAATACCTTCGCCATAGATAATGTCAAATTCAACCTGTTTAAATGGAGGCGCTAATTTATTCTTTACTACTTTAACACGTGTCTGATTTCCAACAACCATATCCCGATCTTTTATTGCCCCAATACGACGAATGTCCAAACGAACAGAAGCATAAAATTTTAGAGCGTTTCCGCCTGTTGTTGTTTCTGGTGAACCAAACATTACTCCAATTTTCATACGAATTTGATTAATAAAGATAACCATACAGTTAGAACGGAAAATTGATGCTGTTAATTTTCGTAAAGCTTTACTCATCAAACGTGCTTGTAATCCTGGCAAAGCATCACCCATTTCACCATCAATTTCTGCACGTGGTGTCAAGGCTGCAACCGAATCGACAACAAGCACATCAACAGCACCAGAACGGACAAGTGTCTCAGTAATCTCCAATGCTTGTTCACCAGTGTCTGGTTGAGAAATAAATAAATTTTCTAAATCCACGCCAAGCTTACGTGCATAAATAGGATCTAGAGCATGTTCTGCATCTATAAATGCACAAACCCCACCATTTTTTTGTGCTTCAGCGATAGCATGAAGAGCCAATGTCGTTTTTCCAGAACTTTCTGGCCCATAAATTTCGATAATACGTCCCTTCGGCAATCCACCTACACCTAAAGCAATATCTAAAGACAATGAACCTGTTGGAACTGTTTCAATTTCAACGACCTGTTCTTTTTGCCCAAGACGCATAATAGAGCCTTTACCGAAAGAACGTTCAATTTGTGATAGAGCAGCATCTAGAGCTTTTTTTTTATCCACAACTATATCCTTATCAAGTCAAAATAATCCACTATCTAATGTACACTGTTCTCTTAATTGAGCTAAAGCGTTGAATTTAGATTTTCACAGACTATTTCCATCGCTATCACCATATGTACCCACACCTTCTTAATTAATGTGCGTAAAAAGAAGTTTTCGTTCTTTTTTACGATACAAAGTACCTTTTAGTAAAGGACAGAAATTTAATTCACTTGTAACTTTCATCAAAAGAAAAAACAATTTAACTCTCAATATTCGGCATGGAATATACCTTTTTAATTTTTATAAAAATAAGCTTCTCTTGCTCATCATAAAACTATTTGTAATAAAAAGTTATCCCAATAAAACTATATAACGATGCACTTAATGTAACTGCTTAAGCAACTTTTTGCTATAAAAACACTGCTTGCAATCAAATTTTGAAACTTGTTGGGTATATAAAATAAAAAATTTTTTATTTATGCAGAATACAAAGCATTTAAAATAGCTCTTCTAAGCTATTAATAAACTTACGATCAATGATAGAACGGGATAAAAATATTGCTAAAATAATAAACTTTTTAAACTAAAATTTTATTTTAAAAATATGTTTTCAACTATTTCGTTTTTGTCGCAATTTTTTCCACCATTCAAGGCGCTTGATAATTTCACGCTCAAAACCACGTTCTTGTGGATGATAGAAAATCTGACGTCCTAGTTTTTCAGGAAAATAATCCTGTCCTGAAAACGCATCTGGTTCATCATGATCATAACGATAACCATGACCGTACCCTTCATTTTTCATAAATTTTGTAGGTGCATTCAAAATATGCTTAGGAGGAGGCAAAGAGCCATTTTTTTGAGCACAAGACATAGCTGTCTTATAAGCAAGATATGCCGCATTCGATTTTGGTGCGGTAGCAACATAAATACATGCTTGCGCTAAAGCTAATTCTCCTTCAGGTGATCCTAAATAATCATAAGCATCCTTTGCTGCATTACAGATAACAAGAGCTTGAGGGTCTGCTAAGCCAATATCTTCAACAGCCATACGGATCAATCTCCGTCCTATATATAAAGGATCTTCACCCGCATCAAACATACGTGCCAAATAATAAAGAGCAGCATCAGGATCAGAACCACGAACTGCTTTATGCAATGCCGAAATGAGATTATAGTGGCCATCTTGACCTTTATCATAAATTGGAGCACGACGCTGAATAATCTTTTGCAAAGCTGCTGCATCAAGAATTTCTCCTGGACGTACAGCGCACCAAATTTCTTCTGCCAATGTCAATGCTGCCCGCGCATCACCATCAGACATTCTTATTAAGATATTTCTGGCATCATCATCCAATGGAAGAGGCTTATCTTCTAATTCTTCAGCACGCTTCAAAAGAGCATCCAAACTTTTACTATCATGAGGCAAAAATGTTAAAACACGTGCACGAGAAAGAAGCGCAGCATTAAGTTCAAATGAAGGATTTTCAGTTGTTGCACCTATAAGAATCACAGTCCCATCTTCCATTACAGGCAAAAAACTATCCTGTTGTGCACGATTAAATCTATGAATTTCGTCAACAAACAAAAGCGTTCGACTTCCAGACATAAAATGAGTCTGTGCTCTTTCAAAAATTTTTTTAAGCTCAGCAACTCCAGTAAAAATAGCAGAAATTTGTTCAAAAACAAAATGAGTTTCAAGCGCTAATAAACGGGCAACTGTTGTTTTTCCCGTCCCAGGAGGTCCCCAAAAAATCATTGAGCCGCATGAACCCGCTGTTACCATACGCGAAAGCAAACCATTTTCTCCAATTAAATGATCTTGTCCTGTTACATCACAAAGAGAACGAGGTCGCATTCTCTCTGCTAGTGGACGATTTTCATCAACATGAAGATCAAAAGATGAAGTGAAAAAATCTTTATTCAAAAAAAACCTCAGCGCAAAAATTGGCGAATATACATACCATCACGTTCATATTCTAATTGCCAAATATGTGGGCGCTCTTGCATAAGAAGCTTTTTTAACTGACTAACTGTTTGAATTTTATGTCCATTAACAACACGCAAAATATCCCCAGGACGAAAAATTTCTACAGCATTGCTCATCTCATCAATATCAGCAATTACAACGCCTTTCACACTCGCAGGAAGATGAAAACGTCGGCTATTTTGCGGTGTTAAATCTAATACTTCTACACCAAAAAGCGGACCTTTATTAATAATTTTCTCAGATTTTAAAAATGCAGTTTCTGGAACTGATAAAACAGTTACTTTTGTTTTAAGAATCTTTCCACTTCGCAAGTACTCTAAAGCAAGATTTTGTCCTGTATCAGCTGTCATAAGGCGGTATCCAAGAATATCAGGACTATCAACTCGTATCCCTTGTACACTCAAAATAACATCACCTATTTTCAAACCTGCTTTTGCAGCAGGACCATCTTTGATAATCTCAACGATAAGGGCACCATAAGGCTGTTCTAAATTTAAACTTTCTGCAATATCAGGTGTAACAGCTTGGAAAGATGCTCCAATATAAGGTGGAACAAAATATTTTCCTCCACGATCAGCTGTACCAAGCATTACTTTTACAAGATTTGCTGGAATAGCAAAACCAATTCCTACAGAACCACCTGAACGCGAATAGATAGCTGTGTTAATCCCAATTAATTGTCCTTTCATATTAATCAAAGCTCCACCAGAGTTTCCCGGATTAATGGCAGCATCTGTTTGAATAAAAAAATCAAAATCAGAAATCCCAACACGTGTACGCGCTTGCGCAGAAACAATACCGCTCGTAACTGTTTGCCCAACACCAAATGGATTACCAATTGCAAGAACAATATCACCAACCTCCACCGCATCAGAATCCCCTAAAGGAAGTGCTGGAAATTCAATATTCTTCACATTAATTTTGAGTATTGCAATATCAGTCGCTTCATCCTTTAGCATAACCTTGCTCTCAAATTCTCTCCCATCAGAAAGAGCAACTTTAATTTCATTAGCATCTTTAATGACATGATAATTTGTAACAATCAAACCTCGTTTATCAACAATCACTCCTGATCCCAATGACAACTGCTTACGTAAAGGTCTATGATTTTGATAACGACCAAAAAATTGCTCAAAAAATGGATCCCCTTCAAAGGGTGAACGCGCTCTAATTTGCCGAGCAGCATAAATATTTACAACGGATGGAATAGTTTTTTTTACTAAAGGAGAAAAGGAAAGAGTAATTTCTGATTGTGTTTGTGGTATTTTCGCATATGCGCAACAAAAACATGTTTGCGCGATAAAAACTCCTAAAAGCCACACAAAAAGAAAATTCTTCATTATTCATTCCTTATAAAACTGACACACTTTTTAATTTTAGGATAAAAATTTTTCCTATAGAAGTTTAATAACTTAACTAGAGTTTACAATTTAGAATAAAAACAATCTATTCGGAAGATAAATGTCATAAAAATTAGATAATTCAATATTATACAAAATCATATAAATCTCTTCCTATGTGTATCATTTAAATATATTTTATTTTAAAATTATAAAAAAACCGTCTTCTTCAGACGGTTTTTCTAAAAGCTAAAAGAAAAAATACTTATTAAGAAACTTCTTTTTCTTTCCCAGTATTCTCAATTCTTGCACGATCGACAGCACCTTTTGCATCAACATCACGATCAACAAACTCTATAACAGCCATAGGAGCATTATCACCAGGACGAAAACCTGCTTTCATAATACGCAAATAGCCCCCATTACGCGTTGCATAACGCGGCGCAAGCACATCAAATAATTTTGCGACCTTTCCAACATCACGAATAGCCGAAATTGCCTGTCTACGAGCGTGCAAACCTCCACGTTTACCAAGTGTAACCAATTTTTCAACTATAGGACGAATTTCTTTTGCCTTTGGAAGCGTCGTCACAACTTGCTCATGTTCAATTAACGAAACCGCCATATTTGCAAACATCGCTTTACGGTGACTAGCAGTTCGATTCAACTTACGTCCCGACCTATTATGGCGCATGAGTTTTCTCCTTAAATCTTATTTTAATACTGATCTTCATAGCGTTTAGCAAGATCATCAATGTTTTCAGGTGGCCATGCAGGAATTTCCATACCAAGATGGAGTCCCATACATGCCAAAACTTCCTTAATCTCATTTAATGATTTTCTTCCAAAATTTGGTGTCCGAAGCATTTCAGATTCGGTTTTTTGAATAAGATCACCAATATAAACAATATTATCATTCTTCAAACAATTCGCCGAACGAACTGAAAGTTCTAATTCATCAACTTTTTTAAGAAGTGCAGGATTGAAAGCGAGTTCAGAAGCAGATTCTTCAACAACTTCCTTCTGTGGCTCTTCAAAATTGACAAACAACGATAATTGGTCCTGAAGAATACGAGCAGCAAAAGCGACCGCATCTTCTCCATTAACAGCACCATTCGTTTCAACAGTCAGCGTTAATTTATCATAGTCTAAGACGTGACCTTCACGTGTATTCTCTACTTTATAAGATACTTTGCGAATTGGTGAATAAAGGCTATCAACAGGAATAAGACCTATTGGCGCATCATCTGTACAATTACGATCAGACGGAACATATCCCTTCCCTGTATTAACAATAAATTCCATACGAATTTCAGCATCTTCATCAAGGGTGCAAATAACATGCTCTGGATTTAAAATTTCCATATCTCCAACAACATTTATATCCCCTGCCTTAACAATACCGGGACCTTCTTTGTAAACAACTACACGCTTAGGTCCTTCTTCTCCCATACGAATAGCAATTTCCTTGATATTCAAAATAATATCTGTAACATCTTCACGAACACCTGGGATTGATGAAAACTCATGTAACACACCATCAATTTGCACAGCAGTAACAGCAGCACCACGAAGAGATGATAATAATACACGACGAAGCGCATTTCCCAATGTTAAACCAAATCCCCGCTCTAAAGGCTCCGCAACCATACTCGAGATGTTTGGATTATCATGCGCGTAAAATTCAATCTTATTAGGTTTGATAAGTTCTTGCCAGTTTTTCTGGATCATATTTTTATTCCCGTTCTTACAGCTACGCTACCATCCAATCGTAGCGAACAATCTGAACATCAGAGAAAGCTCTGATAATGAAAAACAATACCCAATTTAAACACGCCGTCTTTTCCGCGGACGACACCCATTATGAGGAATTGGTGTCACATCGCGAATGGAAACGATTGTAAAACCAACAGACTGCAACGCACGCAACGCTGATTCACGACCTGCCCCAGGACCACAGACCTCAACCTCTAACGACCGCATCCCGTGTTCCTGTGCTTTTTTAGCACAATCCTCTGCCGCAACCTGAGCGGCAAAAGGCGTAGATTTACGAGAACCTTTAAATCCCTGTGCACCAGCAGAAGACCAGGCAATTGTATTACCTTGCGCATCAGTGATAGTTATCATCGTATTATTAAATGTTGAATTTATATGCACAATACCCGATGAGATATTTTTACGTTCGCGACGACGAACACGCGTGGCTTCCTTAGCCATAATCTTCCTTTCTACGATCTCTTCACCGCCGTAACACCAGCAGCTCCACCTTTTCCATCCTTACTTAAAATCTTAAACAAAGACAGAATACCTAAAATATATCTTTTAGAAGATACTATTACTTCTTCTTTCCAGCAATTGCCTTCGCTGGACCTTTGCGCGTACGTGCATTTGTATGCGTACGCTGTCCTCGAACAGGTAAAGAACGACGATGACGCAATCCCCGATAGCAACCAAGATCCATCAAACGTTTAACATTCATAGCAACTTCACGACGAAGATCACCTTCAACTTGATAACCCTGATCTATTGCTTCACGGATTTGCAATACTTCCGTATCTGAAAGCTCATGAACACGACGCTCCTCAGGAATACCAACCTTTTTAGTAATTTCCTGCGCAAATTTCCGTCCAATCCCATGAATATACCGAAGTGCAATAACCACACGCTTATTTGTCGGGATGTTGACGCCAGCAATACGAGCCACGCCTATTCTCCTTAATTATATTACAACCAATCATAAAATACTTAATGCACCTTACAGAAAAAAAATCAATTCGGCACAAAACACACTTTTAACTTATCACCTTAGTAAAAAAAATTAAAGCCGCTTTTGATAAATTTTACCACAAAAGTCAACTCTTTTCATTTTTTTTCAGAAAAAAAATTTTAATTTAAGAGTTTTTAAGAATTTTCCTAATCACGGATGACACTTCAGCAGCATCTATCATTCCATTAACCTCTTTTAATAACCCCTTCTCTGAGTAAAATTTTGATAAAGGAGCTGTTTTTTCACGATATTCCACTAACCGCTTTGCAAAAGAAACGGAATTATCATCTGAGCGAACCGTTCCACCAGCTGCAATTGTCTCCTGAATCCGTCTATTCATTCGCTCAATCAACGCATTTTCATCAATAAGTAACTCAATAACTGCATCAAGCTTCATATTTTTTGATTGTAAAACTTGCTGCAAAACCTCTGCTTGCTCCACAGTCCGTGGATATCCATCCAATACAAAACCATTTACACAATCCCCCTCATTAATACGATCAGATACAATTTGATTAACAATGCTATCAGATACCAAAGCACCAGAATCCACTATGGTTTTAACTTTTTTACCAAAGTCAGTTCCCTTAGCAATAACTTCACGCAGTATATCACCTGTTGATAATTGAGGGATATTATATTCCTCTGCTAAAGTTTTAGCCTGTGTACCTTTCCCAGCCCCAGGAGGACCTAAAAGAATAATTCTCATAATCTTCTTCGTCCTCCACGAAGCCTTGATTTTTTAATCAAAGCTTCATATTGATGCGCCACAAGATGTCCCTGAATTTGAGCGACTGTATCGAGTGTAACCGTAACAACAATTAACAAAGACGTTCCTCCAAGATAAAAAGGAACTTGCAAAGCAGAAATCATAAACTCAGGTAACAAACAAACTAAAATAATATAAATTGCGCCCACAACAGTAATACGCGTTAAAACATAATCAATATACTCAGCCGTACGTTCACCGGGACGAATTCCTGGAATAAAACCAGAATGCTTTTTTAATTGATCTGCCGTATCACTTGGATTAAACACAATGGCTGTATAAAAAAAGCAAAAAAACGCTATTAAAATAGCATAAACGATCATGTAAAGCGGCTGCCCATGATCAAGAGAATAAGAAATAGCTTGAATCCAATATGGCATTTCATCAGAAAAATTATTAATTGTTGCAGGCAACAACAATAAAGATGAAGCAAAAATTGGTGGAATAACACCAGCAGTATTCAATTTTAAAGGAAGATGTGACATATCTCCTTGAAAAATTTGATTACCGACTTGGCGTTTTGGATACTGAATAAGAATTCGTCGTTGTGCACGTTCAACAAAAACAATAACAACTATAACGGAGACAGTGATAATAGAGATTCCTATTAATGAAAAAGTTGATAAATCAGCCTGGCTATGTGCAGTCAAAAGCTGAGCAAAAGTAGAAGGAAAATTAGCTACAATTCCCGTAAAAATAATAAGAGAAACCCCATTACCAACACCCCGTGACGTCATCTGCTCACCGAGCCACATTAAAAACATCGTTCCACCAACAAGCGTAATAACAGATGAAACACGAAACATAAGACCTGGATCTAAAACAATCTGAAACTCTGTTCCTATACCAGACTCAAGCGCAACTGCAATACCAAAAGCCTGCAAAATTGCCAATATTACTGTAACATACCGAGTATATTGATTAATAACCTTACGACCTAACTCACCTTCTTTTTTTAGAGCTTCCAAAGAAGGAACAATTGAAGTTAACAATTGCACAATAATCGACGCTGATATATAAGGCATAATTCCCAATGCGAAAATCGCCATACGCCCAACAGCACCGCCAGCAAACATATTAAACAACCCTAAAACACCAGATGCATGCTGCTCAAAAGTTTGCCTTAAAGCATCAATATCAATACCAGGGAGAGAAACATATGTACCAAAGCGATACACAAGAAGTGCTAGTAAAGTAAACCAAATCCGCTTTTTTAACTCGGTTGCACGCGAAAAAGCTCTAAAATTCATATTGGAAGCAAATTGCTCTGCCGCTGATGCCATAAAACGTCTCCAGGCTACACTTCATTTTTTTTAATATAGAAGCGAAACTCTAAAATTTACACCGTCATGTATAAATAAATGAAAAAATTAAGTAATCTTCCACAACTAATATTCCTAAAAAGGAATATTCCCCTCTTAAACTACCATTCATGTAAAATAAATTTACTGAGCTACATCAGAAAAAATGACTTGACCACCAACTTTTTCAATTTTGACACGAGCAGCGTCAGAAACACCAGAAACATTAAACGTAATCTTTGCTTTTAATTCACCATCAGAAAGAATACGAACTCCATCTTTTACACGACGAACAATTCCAGCTTTTTTCAGTGCAAGAACATCAACCTCTTTTTCAATATCCAATTTACCAGCATCCACTGCTCGTTGAATACGATTTAACGAAACTTCATTATAAGTTTTAGCAAAAAAATTCTTAAACCCACGCTTGGGCAAACGACGGTAAATGGGCATCTGCCCACCTTCAAAACCATTAAGAGAAACACCAGAACGAGATCTTTGTCCTTTAACACCACGGCCAGAAGTTTTTCCAACACCAGAACCAATACCACGTCCAACACGTTTACGATTTTTTGTTGCACCTTCGCGATCACGCAGTTCATTGAGTTTCATATTTTATACTCCCGCGACCCTTAATTTTAATCTACAATTCGAACAAGATGTTGAACTTTAGCAATCATACCTCGCACACAAAGTGTATCTTCTAAAGTACGCCGCCGCCGCATTTTATTTAATCCAAGACTCTTTAAAACCGCACGCTGAATTCGCGGTCTCCGAATTGGACTTCCTATCTGTTCTATCGTTATAGTTCTACTATTCTGAGATTTTTTCTGAACCATTTATAAATTCCTTTTCTATTACCTCAGAAACCATTATTCCGTATCAATCAAATTTTGACGACGCGCTTGCAAAACAGAATATTTTATACCACGTTGCGCAGCAATATCTTTAGGATGCATTTGACGTTTTAACGCATCAAAAGTTGCACGTACCATGTTATAAGGATTTGAAGATCCTAAAGATTTTGCAACAACATCCTGCACACCAAGAGTTTCAAAAATAGCGCGCATCGGTCCTCCAGCAATAATACCAGTACCTGCTGATGCTGAACGTAATAAAACATGACCAGCTCCGTGAGATCCTTCAAGATCATGATGTAACGTCCGCCCAGACCGAAGAGGAACATATATCATTCCACTTTTAGCAGCTTCTGTAGCTTTACGAACAGCTTCAGGCACTTCACGCGCCTTACCATGACCAAAACCAACACGTCCTTTTTGATCTCCAACAACAACAAGAGCAGCAAAACCAAAACGCCGACCACCCTTCACAACTTTAGCAACACGATTAATATGAACGAGCTTGTCAACAAACTCAGTATCACGCTCATCACGCTCATTACGCTCTTTTTGTGCCATTCCTCATTCCTTTTTCTTTTCCGGAAGCACGCAATACAGTTCCAATATAAAAATAAAGAAACTTCTACGAAACATTTCAAGAAGCTTTTAATAAAACTTGCAAATAAAACACTTTAAAAGTTCAAACCGCCTTCACGTGCAGCTTCAGCCAAAGCCTTCACCCTACCATGATAAACATATGCTCCACGATCAAAAATAACCTCATTAACACCAGCGTTTTTTGCACGCTCAGCAATTAATGCACCAACAGCAAATGCAGCTTTTTTGTCAGCACCACTCTTTAAAGATTTTTTTAAATCATTTTCAAGAGTAGATGCTGAAACAAGCGTATACCCACGAGAATCGTCAATAATTTGAGCATAAATATTTTGATTTGAGCGGTAAACACTAAGCCGTGGACGAGCATTAGAAACCATTTTAATTCTACGACGAACACGCCGTGCACGACGCTGAATAATATCCTTAGACGAAACCATGATGCAAAATCCTTACTTCTTTTTACCTTCTTTACGGAAGATACGCTCATCTGCATACTTAACACCTTTACCTTTATAAGGTTCAGGTCTACGATATTCACGAATCTCTGCAGCAACTTGTCCAACCTGCTGCTTATCAACTCCAGAAACAACGATTTCCGTTGGCTTGGGGACCGTTACAACAACGCCAGATGGTACCTTGTAAATAACATCATGTGAAAAGCCTAGCGATAACTGAATGTCCTTACCCTGTAAAGCAGCACGATAACCAACACCGTTAATTTCAAGTTTCTTTTCAAAACCGTCCTTCACACCACAAAAAATATTTTCAATCATTGAACGCGACATTCCCCACTTAGAACGAGCATCTTTTGACTGGTCACGTGGCGTAACCGACACAACATTTTCCTCAAGTTTAACTAAAACTTCATCATTTACAACGTAGCTTAGCTCACCTTTCGGGCCTTTTGCCTTAACCAGTTGTCCCTCAACAGAAACAGTAACTCCAGAAGGAACTGAAATGGGCTTTTTTCCAATACGAGACATTGTTTTACCTATTTTTCTTCTGTTTTCTCAAAACTATTTAGAAAACACGACAAAGAATCTCTCCACCAACATTCTGTTCACGCGCTTGATGATCTGCCATAACTCCCTTAGGAGTAGATAAAATTGAAATACCAAGACCATTTGCTACCTGAGGAATAGATTTAGCAGAAACATATACACGACGCCCAGGTTTTGACACGCGAGAAATCTCACGGATAACAGTTAATCCTTCGAAATATTTTAACTCAATTTCAATTTCAGATTTCCCATCACCAACATCAATCTGATGATATCCACGAATATAACCTTCCGATTGAAGAACATCAAGAACACGTGCACGGAGCTTAGAAGCAGGCGTAACTACTTTGCCTTTTTTACGGGAAAGCGCATTACGAATACGCGTTAACATATCACCAAGAGGATCTGACATAGACATTAAGCAATCTCTCCTCACCAACTAGACTTAACAATACCAGGAATGTAACCTAAAGAACCAAGTTCACGCAACGCAATTCGCGACATTTTCAACTTACGGTAATAAGCTCTTGGACGACCAGAAACTTCACAACGATTACGTACACGAACCTTCGCAGAATTACGCGGCAACTTCGCTAATTTCACAGAAGCTCTAAAACGCTCTTCAAGTGGAACTTCTTGATTCATAACTATCACTTTTAAACGTGCACGACGCGCCGCATAGCGTTTTGCCATTACTCTACGACGCTTATTTTTTTCAACAGCACTTACTTTGGCCATAATCTTACCTCACTACGTCTGCCGTTACGAACGAAACGGAAAATTAAAAGCACGTAGCAATTCACGCGCCTCATCATCCGTCCTCGCTGTCGTACAAACGACAATATCCATACCCCAAATTTGATCGACTTTATCATAATTTATTTCTGGAAATACAATGTGCTCCTTGAGACCCATAGCAAAATTACCACGACCATCAAAACTTTTTGGATTCAGACTACGAAAATCACGAACTCGCGGCAACGCAATCGTAATTAGACGATCTAAAAATTCAAACATACGGTCCTTACGCAACGTAACTTTAGCACCCAACGGCATTCCTTCACGAACTTTAAAGCTTGCAATAGAATTGCGTGCACGAGTAACAACCGCTTTCTGACCGGTTATCAAAGCCAAATCCCCTGCGGCAATAGAAGGCTTTTTAGAATCAGCTGTCGCTTCGCCAACACCCATATTAACTACAATTTTATCAAGCCGCGGAATCTGCATTTCATTCTTATAATTAAACTTTTCTTGAAGAGCTTTACGAACTACTTCAAAATAATGCGTTTTCATGCGCGGCTCTTGCTTTACTTCAGCCATTAATTAACTCTCCTGAACGCTTGGAAAAACGAACTTTGCTACCATCAGCATTCATACGAAAACCCACACGTGTGGGCTTACCATCTTTAGGATCAGCAATCGCTAAATTAGACAAATGAATTGGAACTTCCTTAGAAATAATTCCAGCTTCTTGCTTCTGTGTTTGACGCTGATGACGTTTAACTACATTAACTCCTCGAACAAGAGCTTTGTTTTCTTTCGGATGAACTTTAATCACTTCACCCCTAATTCCTTTATCTCTACCAGATAAAACAATAACCTTGTCACCTTTTCGTATTTTTTGCATAACACTTACTCCTTACAATACTTCAGGAGCGAGCGAAATAATCTTCATATGATTCCTACCACGAAGCTCGCGAGGAACCGGTCCAAAGATACGTGTACCGATCGGCTCTTTTTTATTATCAACTAAAACAGCAGCATTACTATCAAAACGAATAACACTACCATCTGCACGACGAATATCTTTAGCAGTACGAACCACTACAGCTTTCATGACATCACCTTTCTTGACGCGACCACGAGGAATAGCATCCTTAACCGAAACAACAATAATGTCACCAACCGAAGCATACTTTCGCTTTGAACCACCTAATACTTTGATGCACATAACACGACGGGCACCAGAATTATCTGCAACGTCAAGATTTGTTTGCATCTGAATCATGACTGGCTACCTTTTCTAAACACTTATATCCGAACACACTCCAAAAACGTACGGATCAATTTGCCAAATAATGATAAAATCACTTATTTCTAAATTTACCAACAGAAAAAACCACTGCTAAATTTCAAAAATAAACATAATTAACTACACTACACCGTCTTCAACAACAATCCAACGCTTATTTTTTGAAATTGGTTTAGATTCCTGAATAAAAATTTGATCCCCAACTTTAAATTGATTTTTTTCATCATGCGCCTGATATTTTTTAGACTTTCTGACAGTTTTCTTAAGAAGCGGATGAGGATAATGACGCTCCACTTTTACGACTACAGTCTTCTCATTTTTGTCACTGATGACAACACCCTGTAAAACGCGCTTAGGCATCTTTCACTTCCTTTAAACCTTACCTTTATTTATTTCTTGATGAATAAAAGTCTTAACACGTGCAACATCACGACGAACCTGCTTAATACGTGAAGTCTTTTCCAATTGACCTGTAGCTTTTTGAAAACGCAAATTAAATTGCTCTTTTTTTAACTTAGCTAACTCATCTTTCATCTGATCGAGCGTTTGTGCCCGTAACTGTGCAGCTTTCATCACATACCCTCTTTACTCAGCAATACGTTGGATAAAACGCGTTTTAATAGGTAATTTTGCAGCACCTAATCTTAATGCTTCACGCGCCACACTTTCAGGTACACCATCAAGCTCAAACATGACGCGTCCAGGCGCAACACGAGCAGCCCAATAGTCTACCCCTCCTTTACCTTTCCCCATACGAACTTCTGTCGGCTTAGATGTAACCGGAACATCTGGGAAAATACGAATCCACACACGACCAGAACGCTTCATATAACGTGTAATGGCACGCCGTGCCGCTTCAATTTGACGGGCTGTAACACGCTCTGGCTCGATCGCTTTTAATCCGTAAGCACCAAAATTCAAATCTGTACCACCTTTAGAAACACCGTGAATACGACCCTTAAATTGCTTGCGAAACCTTGTGCGCTTTGGCTGCAACATTACTTTCTACTCCAAATTTTAGTTCGACCACAAAACTAAGTATTTTCACGGCGACGATTCGGTGATGAACCTGAATGATCGCTTTCTATAGCTCGACGCTCTGAAGCCATAGGATCATGTTCAAGGATTTCACCTTTAAAAACCCAAACCTTAACACCACAAATACCATAAGCAGTCTTCGCTTCTGCTGTACCATAATCTACATCAGCACGTAAAGTATGAAGTGGAACACGACCTTCACGATACCATTCCATTCGTGCAATCTCAGCGCCACCAAGACGACCGGAACAATTAATACGAATACCCTCTGCCCCAAGACGCATAGCTGATTGAACTGCACGCTTCATTGCACGTCTAAAAGCAACACGTCGCTCAAGTTGCTGAGCTATTGATTGCGCAATAATTGTTGCATCAATTTCTGGCTTACGTATTTCTACAATATTTAATGAAGTCTCCGCATTCGTCATTTCAGAAAGCTTCCGGCGAAGCTTTTCAATATCAGCGCCTTTTTTACCGATAATAAGACCAGGACGAGCTGAATGAATTGTAACACGACATTTTTTGTGAGGACGCTCAATAACCACTTTGGAAATAGCAGCCTGCTTCAATTCTTCAAGTACATATAAGCGAATCTTTAAATCTTCATGAAGAAGGACACCATACTCACCACTATCAGCATACCAACGAGAATCCCAAGTCCTATTAACTCCAAGACGAAGACCTACTGGATTTATCTTCTGACCCATTATGCGGCCTCCACTTTTTCGGTAATTTCACGAACAATAATAGTAAGATGCGAAAATGGACGTTCAATTCTACTAGTCCGTCCACGACCACGAACATGGAAACGCTTCATCACTACAGATTTTCCAACATAGGCTTCTGCGACAATCAATGAATCAATATCAAGATCATGATTATTTTCTGCATTTGCGATCGCAGCTTCAAGAGTTTTTTTAACTGTCCCAGCAATACGTTTACGCGAAAACGTTAAATCAGCCAATGCTACATTAACTTTCTTACCACGTATCATAGCAGCAACCAAATTAAGCTTTTGTGGACTAACACGAATTGTCCGAGTAACAGCTTTTGCCTCATTATCTTTAAGCTGGCGCGCAACCTTGGACTTTCCCATCCTTACTTCCTCTTCGCTTTCTTATCTGCACCATGCCCATAATAAGTCCGAGTTGGAGCAAACTCACCAAACTTATGTCCAACCATCTCTTCAGAAACAGAAACAGGAATATGCTTATTTCCGTTGTGCACACCAAAAGTTAAACCAACAAATTGTGGTAAAATAGTAGAGCGACGACTCCATATCTTAATAACTTCATGACGTCCACTTGCACGCACTTTTTCTGCCTTCTCAAGAAGATAGCCGTCGACAAACGGACCTTTCCAAACTGAACGAACCACTCCAGACTACCTCTCTTATTTCTTGCGCTGATGACGCGTACGCATAATAAACTTATCAGTGGCTTTATTAGAACGTGTACGTTTACCTTTTGTAAGCTTACCCCAAGGAGACACAGGATGACGCCCCCCTGATGTACGTCCTTCACCACCACCATGTGGATGATCAACAGGATTCATAGCAACCCCACGAACATGTGGACGCTTACCACGCCAACGTGATCGACCAGCTTTACCATTATTAATATTCCCATGATCAGGATTTGAAACAGCACCTATAGTTGCAAAACAACTACCGGGAACTAAACGCTGTTCACCAGAATTAAGACGAAGAATAGCCATCCCCTGATCACGTCCAACCAATTGTGCATAAGTCCCAGCAGAACGTGCAATTTGACCACCTTTCCCAGGCTTCATCTCAACATTATGAATTATAGTACCTACCGGCATATTGCTGAGTGGCATTGCATTACCTGGCTTAACATCAATGTTTGAACCAGCAATAACAGAATCACCAACCCCAAGACGTTGTGGAGCAAGTATATAAGCTAATTGCCCATCTTCATAACGAATTAGCGCAATAAAAGCAGTACGATTTGGATCATACTCTAAACGTTCAACCTTTGCGGAAATATTGCGTTTTAGACGCTTAAAATCAACAAACCGATAACGACGTTTATGACCACCACCCTGAAAACGAGCAGTAATTCGACCACGATTATTACGTCCACCTTTTGATGATAATCCCTCAGTCAATGTTTTTACAGGCTTCCCCTTATAAAGATCAGAACGATCCACAACAACAAGCTGACGCTGTCCAGGAGTAGTCGGATTAAAATGCTTAAGTGCCATTATCTTTATCTCCGAACCTCTTTAAAGACCTGTTGAAACATCAATAGATTGACCATGAGCAAGCGTCACAATCGCTTTTTTAACATCAATTTGCTTCCCAACAATGCCTTTAAAACGCTTCACTTTACCTTTACGAACTATCGTATTAACTGCTTTAACTTGAACATTAAAAAGCGCTTCAACAGCAGCTTTAATTTCAGATTTTGTCGCATTCAACGCAACATTAAAAGCAACTTGATTATATTCAGAAATCATAGTCGACTTTTCAGTAATAACCGGACTAATAATTATATCATAATAACGAAGATCTGTCATTTAAAACGCTCCTCAAGAGCTTCAACAGCTGCTTTTGATAAAACCAGCTTGTTACGACGTAAAATATCATAAACATTAATTCCTTGTATCGGCAAAACATCAATATTAGGAATATTAGATGCCGCACGAAAGAAGTTAACATCAATTTCTTGACCGCCAACTACTAAAGCATTACTGAAACCAAGTCTACAAAAATTCGAGACAAGCACTTTTGTTTTAAAATCACTAATACTTAAGTCATCTACTATAATCAAATCATTTGTTTTCAATTTTGATGATAAAGCAAAACGTAATCCAAGCGCGCGAATCTTTTTAGGAAGATCATGCGCATGACTATGTACCACTGGGCCATGCGCCTTACCACCACCTCGAAACTGCGGAGCACGAGCAGAAGAATGCCGAGCACGTCCAGTTCCTTTTTGTTTAAACATTTTTGCTCCAGTTCGCGACACATCAGATCGACCTTGCGATTGATGTGTACCTTGCTGACGGCGAGCAAGCTGCCAACGAACAACACGTTGCAAAATGTCTTCACGAGGAACAAGACCAAAAATGTCCTTAGAAACCTTTAATTTACCAGCTTCATCACCATCAAGAGTTTTAACTATAAGATCCATTATTCGGTCCCCTCAGATTTAGAGGCTTCGGTTACTGAAGCAACCATCTCCGTTTTTTCTTCTATACGCTGACGAATACCAGCAGGTCGTGGCACATTATCAGGAAGGCGTTTTTTTACAGCATCTCGCACTAAAATCCATGCCCCTTTAGAACCAGAAACAGAACCACGCACTAAAATTAAACCACGTTCAACATCCGTAGAAATAACTTCAATATTTTGCGTTGTTACACGCACCTGACCCATGTGGCCAGCCATTTTTTTGCCTTTAAATACTTTACCAGGATCCTGACATTGACCTGTCGAACCATGAGCACGATGTGTAATTGAATTACCATGTGAAGCACGATGTCCGCCAAAATTATGCCTCTTCATAACACCAGCAAAACCTTTACCTATACTCGTGCCTGTCACATCGACCCTTTGCCCTGGAATAAAATGTTCCACTGTAATCTCAGTGCCGACATCAAGGAGATTATCGGGAGTAACCCGAAACTCTACCACTTTAGCTTTTGGTTCAACAAAAGCCTTAGCAAAATGTCCACGAAGAGCTCGCGAAACATTCTTAACTTTAGCGAAGCCTACACCTAGCTGAACAGCAGTATAACCATTCTTTTCAACTGTTCGCTGAGCTACAACCTGACAATTCTTCAAACGAAGTACTGTTACTGGTACATGCTCACCTGCATCATTATAAACACGGGTCATGCCCAGCTTCTGTGCTATTACACCTGAACGCATCGGGTCTGTTCCTTCTGTCCTCAAACCTCAGAGCTTAATCTCAACATCCACACCAGCAGAAAGGTCAAGCTTCATAAGCGCATCGACCGTTTGCGGCGTTGGATCAACAATATCAAGAAGACGCTTATGTGTACGCATTTCAAATTGCTCACGACTCTTCTTATCAATGTGCGGACCACGATTAACCGTAAATTTCTCAATCCGCGTTGGAAGCGGAATGGGACCACGGACATTAGCACCGGTACGCTTAGCTGTCGACACAATTTCACGCGTCGATGCATCAAGAATTCTATGATCAAACGCTTTTAAGCGGATGCGAATATTTTGACTGTTCATGCTCTTTATTTCCCGTCACTCAAAACATCTTTAAAAAATTAAAGACATTCCTCAACAATTATTATTTACTCAATAATCTTAGAGACAATACCTGCACCAACAGTACGACCACCTTCACGAATAGCAAAGCGAAGCTTTTCTTCCATTGCGATCGGAACAATCAAAGAGACATCCATGGCAACGTTATCACCAGGCATAACCATTTCAGTCCCTTCTGGAAGAGAAACGATACCTGTCACATCCGTAGTACGGAAATAAAACTGTGGGCGATAATTGGTGAAAAAAGGTGTATGACGACCGCCTTCATCCTTTGTTAAAATATAAGCTTCAGCTTTAAACTTCGTATGAGGAGTAACTGAACCAGGCTTTGCCAAAACTTGACCACGCTCAATCCCTTCACGATCAACACCACGAAGAAGTGCACCAATATTATCACCCGCCTGCCCTTGATCCAAAAGCTTACGGAACATCTCAACGCCTGTAACTGTCGTCTTAGAAGTGGGACGAATTCCGATAATTTCGATTTCTTCACCAACTTTGATAACACCGCGTTCAACACGACCAGTAACAACTGTCCCACGACCAGAAATGGAAAAAACATCTTCAATCGGCATTAAGAAAGGTTGATCAACAGGACGCTCCGGCGTTGGTATATAATTATCAACCTCACTCATCAAAAGACGAACTGCATCTTCACCAATGCTTTTATCTGTATCCTCAAGAGCTGCCAATGCTGAACCTTTTACAATCGGTATTTCATCTCCTGGAAAATCATACTTTGATAAAAGCTCACGAACTTCAAGCTCAACAAGCTCCAAAAGTTCAGCATCATCAACTTGATCAACCTTATTCAAAAATACAACAATCGCAGGAACACCAACCTGACGTGCTAGCAAAATATGTTCGCGTGTTTGAGGCATTGGACCGTCAGCTGCGGAAACAACCAAAATTGCTCCATCCATCTGCGCAGCTCCCGTAATCATGTTTTTCACATAATCTGCGTGTCCCGGACAATCAACATGTGCATAGTGTCGATTCTCTGTTTCATATTCAACATGCGCCGTAGAAATGGTAATCCCGCGCGCACGTTCTTCCGGCGCAGCATCAATTTGATCATACGCTTTAAATTCTCCAAAATATTTCGTAATCGCTGCTGTTAACGAAGTTTTCCCATGGTCAACGTGACCAATCGTACCAATATTAACGTGCGGTTTCGTACGTTCAAATTTGCTCTTTGCCATCTTGAGCTCTCCATTTTTTGTCCAAATTAAGGACTAAGTTAAAAAAACAAACTACGTAATTAAAGATTACGCATATTTCTTTTGAATCTCCAAAGCAACAGCCGAAGGAACAGGCTCATAGTGATCAAACTGCATTGTATATTGAGCACGCCCCTGACTCATAGAACGAAGGCTATTTACATACCCAAACATATTCGCTAAAGGCACCATCGCATTCACAACAGTTGCGATACCACGCGCCTCAGTTCCTGAAATTTGACCTCGACGAGAATTTAAATCACCAATAACATCACCCACATAATCCTCTGGTGTAACAACCTCTACCTTCATAATCGGCTCAAGAAGCTGCGCACCTGCTTTTTTAGCACCATCTCTAAAAGCTGCCCGAGCAGCAATTTCAAATGCTAAAACAGAAGAATCAACATCATGATAGGCGCCATCAATTAAAGTAGCTTTTACACCAAGCATAGGGAATCCTGCAAGAGGACCTGACCCCATAACACTTTCAATTCCTTTTTGAACACCTGGAATATATTCTTTTGGAACAGATCCCCCAACAATTTTTGATTCAAAAATAAAATCATCACCATCATGAGGCTCAAAGATAATCTTTACTCGAGCGAACTGTCCAGCACCACCAGACTGTTTTTTGTGAGTATAATCAATTTCTGCAGTCTTTGTAATAGATTCACGATAAGCTACCTGAGGCTGCCCGATATTTGCTTCAACTTTAAACTCACGCCGCATACGATCAACAATAATATCAAGATGCAACTCACCCATACCAGCTATTATCGTCTGCCCAGATTCTTCATCAGACTTAACACGAAATGACGGATCTTCCGCAGCTAAACGATTGAGCGCAATCCCCATCTTCTCTTGATCTGCTTTCGTTTTAGGCTCAATTGCAATTTCAATAACAGGCTCAGGAAACTCCATTCGCTCCAAAATAACAGGCTTCAAAGGATCACAAAGAGTATCACCCGTTGTTGTCTCTTTAAGCCCTGCAAGAGCGACAATATCACCCGCAAACGCTTCTTCAATATCTTCACGAGAATTTGAATGCATCTGAAGCATACGTCCTAAACGCTCTTTTTTTCTCTTTACAGTATTTTCAAGAGAAACACCCTTTTGAACTTTACCAGAATAAATACGACAGAAAGTCAATGACCCAACGAAAGGATCATTCATAATTTTGAAAGCCAACATAGAGAGTGGGGCATCATCTGAAGATTCACGCGTTGTTTCAGTTTCAGTTTTTACATCAATACCATTAATCGCTGGCACATCAACCGGAGAAGGAAGGTAAGAAACAACAGCATCTAAAAGTGGCTGAATTCCCTTATTCTTGAAAGCCGAACCACAAAGAACCGGATGAAATTGAACCTCTACCGTTCCTTTGCGAATAAGAGCAGTAAGTTGCTCGTTAGTAGGCATCACCCCTTCTAAATAAGCTTCCATCGCTAATTCATCAATCTCAACAGCCGTCTCAATTAATTTTTCGCGATATTCTTCTGCTTTTTCTCTTAAATCAGCAGGAATCTCGCTTACAACCGCAGAAGCACCAATAGAACCATCCCATCTCAATGCCTGCATCTCGATAAGGTCAACAACACCCTCAAAGTCATTTTCAGCGCCGATCGGCAATTGTAAAACAAGTGCTTTAGCCCCTAATCGTGAACCCACCATTTCTACACTACGATAGAAATCTGCACCTATTTTATCCATTTTATTAACAAAAACCATTCGCGGCACGCGATATTTTTCCGCCTGCCTCCAAACAGTTTCCGTTTGAGGTTCAACACCAGCATTCGCATCCAACAGCGCTATTGCACCATCAAGAACACGCAAAGAACGTTCAACCTCAATTGTAAAATCAACGTGCCCTGGAGTATCAATGATATTGAATCGCCGCTTCCGACCATCACGCCCTTCCCAAAACGTTGTCGTCGCTGCAGATGTAATCGTAATACCACGTTCCTGCTCTTGCTCCATCCAATCCATCGTAGAAGCACCATCATGCGTTTCACCGATTTTATGATTTTTACCAGTGTAGAACAAAATACGCTCAGTCATAGTGGTTTTACCAGCGTCAATATGCGCCATAATACCAAAATTACGATAATCTTCAATTTTATATCCGCGAGCCATTATTACTTGCCTTAGTTTAAGAAAACACACTCACCAACGATAATGAGAAAATGCACGATTAGCTTCAGCCATACGATGAACATCTTCACGCTTCTTTACCGCAGAACCACGATTATTAGCCGCATCCACCAGTTCACCAGAAAGACGATCTATCATCGTCGTTTCATTACGCCCACGCGCCGCTGTAATCAACCAACGAATAGCAAGCGCTTGACGACGATCTGGACGAACATCAATCGGAACTTGATAAGTGGCTCCACCAACACGGCGCGAACGGACCTCAATATGAGGCGCAACATTTTCCAACGCCTTATGAAACAAAGCCACAGGATCTGATTTTACTTTACTCTCCACAACATCAAGCGCACCATAAACAATACGCTCAGCAACCGATTTCTTTCCATCAAACATTATGGCATTCATAAATTTTGTAATAACCAAATCACCAAACTTCGGATCTGGATTAATTTCACGCTTTTCTGCTCTATGACGACGGGACATTAGCTCTGTCTTTCAATATTATTTTGGACGCTTTGCGCCATACTTCGAACGACGCTGTTTACGATTTTTCACACCTTGAGTATCAAGCAACCCACGAATAATGTGATAACGAACCCCTGGCAAATCCTTCACACGACCACCACGAATCATCACAACAGAGTGCTCTTGAAGATTATGCCCTTCACCAGGAATATAACCGATCACTTCAAACCCATTTGTTAAACGAATCTTAGCAACTTTGCGAAGAGCAGAGTTCGGCTTTTTAGGTGTCGTTGTATAAACACGTGTACAAACACCACGCTTCTGGGGATTTGCCTGAAGAGCAGGAACCTTGTTACGCTTAACAGGGACCGCACGTGGCTTGCGAATCAACTGGTTTACGGTAGGCATGTGACCTTCCTCTTTTTTACGTTCGTCTTATTCACTTAAGCTTTTCACTTCCATCTTTTTTAAATAAACCAGAACAAAAATTAAACTCATACAAAAAACCGGGCATGACTGTAAGGAAACAGTTTACCCTAGTAAAAGCAGAGAAGGCAATATCCTTTTGCACTGGCATTTTTTTTATTTTAAAAACTCTGTTAGAGGTGATATCCACACAAATACTTAAAACTCAATCACCCTAACATCGGTTGCTATATCCTCTAATAACGAGAACATGTACATTCGTCAAGAACTAAACATCACAAAGTTTACAAAAAATAAATTAATATTATGATTACAATATTTTAAATTAGCTTTTATAGGAAATCTTGATAAATCAAATTACTATAGTAACATCTGTACCTAATAATTTAAAGAGTAACAACATACTAAAGGCACTATCATGCTACGTCAACGTAGCTACTTAACAAATTATGTAACTGGTTATCTAAGGCAAACACCATGAAAATAGCAACATGGAATATCGCGGGAATAAAAGCGCGACATGACACATTATGTAAATGGTTAAAGCAAAATCAGCCTGATATAGTCTGTCTACAAGAAATTAAAAGTACCGATGAAAATTTACCACGCAATGCAATCGAAAATTTAGGTTATCACATAGAAACTCACGGACAAAAAGGGTTTAACGGTGTTGCACTTCTTTCTAAAAAAACACCTGATGAAGTTATCCGTCAATTACCCGGTAATGATAATGATAAACAAGCACGTTACATCGAAGCCGTTTATTCAATAAATAAAAGAACCATTCGTATTGCATCCCTTTATCTTCCAAATGGCAATCCTATTGATAGTGAAAAATATCTCTATAAAATGGAATGGATGAAAAGACTCTATACACATGCAAAATCATTACTTGCATATGAAGAACCCACTATCTTAGCTGGAGATTATAATGTCATACCTACTCCATTGGATGCAAAAAAACCTCAAGAATGGAGTAATGACGCCTTATTTCTCCCACAGACAAGACATGCATTCCAACGCATTATTAATTTAGGATTTTATGATTCTATTCGCAGCGTTACAGATATGTCATCATTTAGTTTTTGGGATTTTCAAGCTAAGGCATGGATTAAAAATAACGGTATTCGCATAGATCACTTATTATTGTCACCAGAAGCCATTGATAAACTTATTTGTGCGTATAGCCAAACAGAAGTAAGGGGATACCAAAAACCATCAGACCATGTTCCTGTTTGGATCTATCTTGATTTTAATTAATTAAGGTACACCTCTAAAACTTTCATTCATAAAGTAAAAAAACATGGCAATTTAAGTAATAAATATGTTACACAATACGAATTTATTATTAAAAATAATAAAAAAATAAATGGAGGGGAATAATGAAAAAATTACTGTTAATATTTATGGCAGCTACTGCTATAGGACTTACAACTTTTGCACAAGCTAGCAATGATACACTTGAGAAAATAAAAAAAACAGGGGCGATTACTTTAGGTGTTCGTGAATCATCAGGCTTAGCTTATGCGCTTGGTAATGGAGAATATGTGGGATTCCACACAGAAATGGCAAAACGCATTATTGATGACATTTCAAAAAAAATTGGAAAACCAATTAAGACTCATTATTTACCCATCACATCACAAAATAGAATTGCGCTACTCAAGAATGGTACCTATGATTTTGAATGTGGTTCAACAACAAATGATGTAGCACGTAGCAAAGACGCAGCATTTGCCTACACCACTTATGTTGAAGAAGTTCGGATTGCTGTAAAGAAAAATTCTAACATTAAATCCCTTGACGATTTAAATGGGAAAACAATCGCAACAACCACTGGTACAACTTCCGTTCAGCTGCTCCGCAAAAATCAGCGAGCAAAAGATTTTCATTTTGGTGTCGTTCAAGGAAAAGATCATGGAGACAGTTTTCTGTTATTAGAATCAGGTCGTGCAGATGCATTTATTATGGATGCTTCAATTCTTGCAGGACATATTGCTAAGTCTAAAAATCCATCTGATTATATCATTCTCGATACTGTGCTTTCTGTTGAACCTATTGCCTGTATGCTCAGACTCAATGACGAAAACTTAAAGCAAACAATCAATGAAAACATTATACGCCAAATTCAAGACGGATCGCTTGAAAAGCTTTATAACAGATGGTTTATGGAACCGATCCCTCCTGCAAATGTTATTGTCAATCTTCCTTTGTCAAAATCAACAAAGCGTGCCTGGGAAAACCCAAATAGTATGCCTCGTGAAGATTACGTAGAAAATAGTTTATAAAATTTGGAAAGCGTAATCATACTCTTTAAAAATTGAGTGCGTCTAAAATTTGTTTATTTTTCAACAAATTTTAGACTGTAGAAATGTAGCTTTTGCATATAACTACGTTTGGGAAATATTAAATGATGGACTTTTCTTTCCTTTGTACAGATGATCTTAATCAAACACGGATAGCTGGATGTCTGGGAACGCCGGGTATAAGTCACACCTATTTAGATACACTGCTCGATAGCTTAAAAAATACAGTTATACTATCTATTTCTTCGCTACTCTTAGCTATCGTTTTTGGTGTTATTATAGGAACAATGCGTACTCTGCCAAATACTTCTATGATTCGTTGCCTATTTCGCACCATTGGAGGCATTTGGGTAGAAATTATGCGCAACATCCCTTTACTTGTACAAGTATTCTTATGGTATTTTGTTGTACCTGAAATTTATCCACCAGCAATGAATTTACCATCTATTCTATTAATAATATGTGCTTTGGGATTTTTTACATCTGCACGCATTGCAGAACAAGTTCGCTCAGGAATTGAATCAATACCTTCTGGACAGCGCGATGCAGCTATGGCAATGGGATTTACGACTTATCAAATTTATCGCTATATTATATTACCGCGTGCCATGCGCACAATCATGCCACCACTTACTTCAGAAGCAATGAGCGTTGTAAAAAATTCGTCTATAGCATTTGCCGTTTCAATAAATGAACTGATGCAATTCCAATACCAAACAATTGAAGAAGTAAGTCATGTTTACGAAAACTACTTCATTGTCACTATTCTTTATATTTTGGTAGCATTATGCATATTTATTATTATGACAACAATTGAACAGATGCTCAAAATTCCTAGTTTTCAAGCAGAGGGACATTGAATATGACAAATTTCATAAACTCTCCGTTTGAACTTCATTCGCTTTTTAATTTCGCAAACTTTGATTTTTCATTTTTTACTTTCGATGTATTTCGTTCTTATATTCTTTCAGGATTAATTTTTAGCATTTTGTTAACCATTTTTTCTACAGTATTTGGACTTATCTTCGGCACATTATTAGCAATGATGCGGCTTTCTTCTATTAAATTACTTTCTGCACTTGCAATAATTTACATAACTGCCATGCGTTCAATACCGCTTGTCATGGTTATCTTGTGGTTTTTTGTACTTTTACCTTTTATCACTGGTACATCAATCGGTGCAAATAAATCAGCATTAATTACCTTTAGTGCATTTGAAACCGCTTATTTTGCTGAAATTATACGTGCTGGAATCAATTCAGTTCCACAAGGGCAAAAATATGCAGGGCAAGCTCTTGGAATGACTTACTGGCAAAATATGTTCATTGTCATTCTGCCCCAAGCTTTTAGAAATATGCTGCCAATCTTTTTAACGCAAATCATTATTCTTTTCCAGGATACAACTCTTGTCTACGCAATCAGTGGTAACAGTCTTTTGAACGGCTTTGATATTGTTGCAAACAATTTTGGTGTAAAACAAGAAGCATATATCTTAGCAGCTGTTTTCTATTTTGTGATCTGTTTTACATTGTCGCAGATGGTTTTGTACTTACAGAAAAAAATATCCATTATTCGCTAATAGGAAAAAAAATGTCTACTCATATGATCGAAATAAAAAATGTTTCCAATTGGTATGGTAAAGTTAATATTCTAAAAAACTGCACAACCAATATTAATAAAGGAGAAGTTGTTGTCATTTGTGGTCCATCAGGATCTGGAAAATCAACACTTCTTAAAACTATTAATGCCCTGATACCTTTTCAAAAAGGTGAAATTTGGGTTAATGGCGTACCAGTTCATTCAAAAAAGACAAACTTACCTAAATTACGTAGCCATGTAGGAATGGTGTTTCAACACTTTGAGCTTTTTCCACATTTATCTGTTATGGAAAATTTAACAATTGCACAAATTAAAGTCTTAAAACGTAGCAAAAAAGAGGCGATAGAACACGGATTATTATATCTTGAGCGCGTTGGACTCGTTAAACATAAAGATAAATATCCTGGTCAACTTTCTGGAGGTCAACAACAACGCGTTGCTATTGCACGTGCCTTAACTATGGATCCACTTATTATGCTTTTTGACGAGCCCACATCTGCTTTAGATCCTGAAATGGTAGGTGAAGTACTAGATGTAATGATCAGCTTAGCCGGAGAAGGCATGACAATGATTTGTGTAACTCATGAAATGGGATTTGCTCAAAAAGTGTCAGAACGTATTATTTTTATGGATCAAGGAAAAATTCTTGAAGATTGTTCATCTGAAAAATTTTTCTCTGACCCTCAAGCTAGAACACCACGTGCGCAAGAATTTTTATCTAAAGTTCTCACTCAATAATTAATTAATGCATTATGGCTATCAAATCCATTTTTTTTTAAGATTAAAATATAAAGGCTTCAGTCTTTATTTTTAGATATATTAAACGATATAATAGTGATATGTTTAAAAATAATCTTAATGTATAAGCAAGTTTACTAACAGTATTGCCGCGTATCGTAGATTCACATAAAATGATACATGCTGCATTTTGGGTTCAATTTTGATTTTTTTATCATCACCTTTTCATACGCGACAATAAGCATTATTATTTTTTTAATAATGTATTAAAAAAATTGTAAACAACTTTAATAGTCATACCATTTTTATAATTTTCTCTCTCATTGTTTAGGAATGTTTTTTATAGCCACAATCAACATAAAAATAGCTGCATCAAAAAATTAAATCAACAATCGGCAGTTTACTATAAATTATCAATTATTTTATATTTACTGTACAAACAGCAGAAATAAATTTCTTTCTCTACAAATAATATAGTACAAGACTTTTTTTATAATTTTAGCCCATTTATCAATTCAAATCATTTCATTTTATCTCACTTCTAATTGTTATATCTGCCATAATTGTTTATGAAAACAAATATTCTCGTTTACAAAAAACGAGACATTTTTAAATTATAAAGGTAATAAAGTGAGTAGATTAATGAAAATTATCAAAAATATTATATCAAAATGTACGTTATCTCGTCATTTTATCTCTCTTATAATTAATAAGAGATATTTACGTAAAACCTGCACAAAAAATTGATTTTAAAAAAAAGAATTAGCAATAACATCAATAAGCTAAGGAATATAAAGGCAACTATAAAAAGATCACTTTTAACAATCTCATCAACATCACAGTATAAACATCTTCCACTTTTTTAGAAGAATAAAATAAAAAACTGCAATTAAGTTAATCGCTCTAAAGCAAGCGATATTTTCTTTTTAGCATCATACAGTTCCGCAACCCTATCTCGTTCCGCCTCAACAATTTCTTGTTTTGCATTTTCTACAAATTTTGGATTGTTTAATTTAACCGATACTTTTTCAATATCTTTTTCAATTTTATTGATGCTTTTTATCAAGCGAGCACGCTCAGCTTCCAAATCAATCAATTGTCCTAATGGCAAGCAAAAAGTGACCTCTCCAAAAACTATTTGCGCAGATGTCGCTGGAATCTTATCAGAAAAACTAATTGTTTCAATACGTGCTAACTTTTTAAGAATAGCCTCATAACGCTGTACACGCTCACGAATTACGTTCCCTCCTTCTACAATAACAAGAGGTGCTAGCGTCGCGGCTGGAATATTCATCTCGAAACGTACAGAACGAATCTCAGTGATAATATCAACAAGCCAATTAATATCAGCAGCAGCATCTTCATCTGTAAGCGTTATCTCTGGCCATCTAGTCAGTGCCAGCATATCCTCACGCTTGATGTTTGGCGTTTCAGTAAGAGACCACAACTCCTCTGTTATATGAGGCATAAAAGGGTGAAGGAGCTTATAAACTTCATCTAAAACCCAAGCAGTACACGCCTGCGCTTCACTTTTAGCGTCTTCATCAGAACCCTGAAATACCGGTTTAAGCAGTTCTAAATACCAATCACATAATGTATTCCAAATAAATCGGTAAAGTGTACTGGCAGCTTCATTAAATTTATAATTTTCAATACCACTCGTCACGGCTGAGACAGTTCTAGATAATTCTGTCAAAATCCAACGATTAAGCGTAATTTTTGCATTTTCTGGTTTAAAATCTGGATTGTGCTTAACGCCGTTCATTTTTGCAAATCGAGTAGCATTCCACAATTTGGTAGCAAAATTACGATAACCTGCAACACGAGAAGGATCAAGCTTTACATCACGTCCCTGTGCTGCCATAATAGCTAAAGTAAAGCGAAGAGAGTCTGCGCTATATTGATCAATAAGTTCTAATGGATCAATAATGTTTCCTTTAGACTTTGACATCTTTGCGCCGTTTTGATCCCTTACAAGAGCATGCACATAAACTGTTGGGAAAGGAACTTCACCCATAAAGTGCAATCCCATCATCATCATACGAGCAACCCAGAAAAAAATAATATCAAATCCGGTTACAGCTAAAGATGTAGGATAATAAGTCGTTAAAGCAGCTGTTTTTTCAGGCCATCCAAGCGTTGAAAAAGGCCAAAGGGCTGATGAAAACCAAGTATCTAAGACATCTTGATCACGGGTTAACTTAACCTCTTCACCATAATGAGATAAAGCTGCATTGAAAGCTTCCTCTTCACTTTTTTCCACAAAGACTTTACCATCAGGACCATACCAAGCCGGAATCTGATGTCCCCACCATAATTGACGAGAAATGCACCAAGGTTGGATATTCTGCATCCAATTGAAATAAGTTTTTTTCCAGTTGTCCGGAATAAATTGCGTTTTTCCTTGATGTACAGCCTCTATCGCTGGCTTAGCCAATTCTGCAGCATGGACATACCATTGATCTGTCAAGAACGGTTCAATAGGCACGCCACCACGGTCTCCATGGGGAACAGTATGTATATGATCATCAATAGTTGCTAAATACCCGCCCTCTTCCATCAAAGAAACAATCTGATTTCGTGCAACAAAACGATCAGACCCATCCAAATTTTCCACTAATAAATTTAATTCATCTGATAAAGTTAGACCATCAAAAAATGCTTCATTTTCACGAAGAAAAATCTCAGCTTTTTGTGTAAAAATATTAATCAAGCGTAAATTATTGCGCTGCCCTACTTCGAAATCATTAAAGTCATGTGCAGGTGTGATTTTTACAGCACCACTTCCTTCTTCAGGATTGGCATGAACATCACCAACAATTAATAATTTACGACCAACAAGAGGTAAAATAGCATTTTTACCTATTAGATCTTTATAACGATCATCTTCAGAGTTAACCGCGATTCCTGTATCACCAAGTATTGTTTCCGGACGGGTTGTCGCTACTGTTATAAAAGTTGTAGCATCAGTGGGATCAAAAGTTTTTCCTTCAAGCGGATATCTAAAGTGCCACAAATGACCTTTAATTTCTTTTTGTTCAACTTCAAGATCAGAAATCGCCGTTAACAATTTGGGATCCCAATTAACTAAACGCTTATCTTTATATATTAATCCTTGCTTATAAAGTGTAACAAAGACTTCAAGGACAGCTTTAGATAGCCCTTCATCCATCGTAAACCGCTCGCGCGACCAATCACACGAAACACCAAGCCGCCGTAATTGGTTGGCAATCACTCCGCCCGTTTCATGACGCCATTCCCAAATACGCTCGATAAATTTTTCTCGCCCCATTTCTTGACGCGTTGGCTCATTATACTCCGCAAGTTGACGCTCAACTACCATCTGCGTTGCAATCCCTGCATGATCCATACCAGGCTGCCACAACACATTCTTCCCACGCATCCGTTGAAACCGGACTATAATATCTTGAATTGTTGTATTAAGTGCATGCCCCATATGAAGTGATCCCGTAACATTAGGAGGCGGAAGCATAACACAAAAAGACTCAGCACCTATTTTTGCCCCCATTCCAGCGGCAAAAGCACCACGATCTTCCCATTTTTTCGCAATATGTTTTTCTACAGAAGCAGCATCATAGTTTTTTTCTAACATTTCCACCCAATCACCCACAATACCGCTAATAAATGCCAACGTACGATTTAAATCTCATCATACTCTTAGCCAAGTCGCACCGACCATGCAAATCGCAAATAAAATTTTTATAAAAAATAATGATAGAACAAATAATTAAGATGTCTTCTTAATTGCCTTTACGATCTCTTCACGTAAAATATCTTCTAACAAAACAGGTAATTTACCCTGCAACCATTCAGCTATAGCTGGGCGCAAAACATCCTTTGCAATTTTTTCTGCAGAAGAAGCACAATATGCAGGCAGATCCACATGACCAGAAGCCATATTTTCTGACTGTGATACAACTTCCTCACCACTAAACTCGTCTTTCTTCTGAGAAATATGCTGTTCTTCAGAAGTTTTTTTTATATTTCGCTTATCCATACCAATCGCATTATTTCCTGTTTCTGTACTCTCTTGTACTTGTGTTGAAGAAAAATCCCTATTATCAGAAGAAAGCCCAATGCGATCAGCCAAAGCTTTCATCGCATCATCAACTGATAATGTCGCGTCATAAACACTCTCTGAAGCTGCGATTGAACGATCTATAGAAGCATTATTCACTGCAACCCCTTCATTTGAAAGATAATCAGAATGCACTGCATTTTCCTCGATTATTTCACGTATAGATGTCAAAATCTCATCCATACTTGGCTCACGTAACACGCTTGAACTCTGTACCATACTTAAAACCTTTCAAAGAGACGCAACAACAAACAGAATCAATATATTTTAATGTAAGTAAAAGGTCTATGATATAAACACACCTCTTTGTCATGAAAATGATGCTACACACAATTTTTTTATTTTTTATAAACCTTAACCGTTATACTTTCCAAAACGCTAAAAACTGTTATATAGCCCTTTTGCAAATAAAAAAATGTTTAAACTACACCTTTATTGAACATGTTGAATATTTTTCAAACCTAAATAATTTGCAGTTAACTTACCAATGGAAGATTGAACACCATAACTTGCAACAACAGCATTGCGTTCTGCTATTGCAAGCGCAATTTGTGCATTAATCAACTGAGTCCGAGAATTTAAAACATCTAGTGTAGTTGCTTGTCCTACACGATTTTCTTGAACACGTCCTTTAAGAGCAATTTTAGCAGCACGAACACTATTATTATAAGCAATGACTGATGCACGAGCACTCTCTAACTGAAACCATGCAGAAGTAAGTGTTTGCCTTATATTGCTCTGAGCTAAACTTAACTGTAGATGAGCTTGCTCTAGTTGTTCTCTCGATTGGCGAATTTGTGCAGATGTACGTCCACCTTCAAAAATTGGAACACTCAATGATAAACCCACTGATTTAGAAACCCCATCTTTTCCAGGACCATCATAAATGCGATTGTAGGACGTTGTTGCGAACAAATCAACTTTAGGAAGCAATGTTCCTTCTTTAGCTTTTACATTATAAAAACTTGCATCAACTAAATATTTAGCATAAAGAATTGCTGGATGCATAACAACACTAATTTTATGAGCAATATCGAGATTTATAGGCAACCCTTTTGCCGCTGCTGGATGTTGTAACTTTTCAGGATCAGAGCCGACAACTTGTCTATAAACAGCTTCTGCTGATTTTACATCAGCACGCGCCAAACTAAGTTCTGAAACTGCTACAGAACGCGCAGCTTCCGCCTGAGAAAGATCAACACGCCCTCCTTCTCCGACATCAAGCTTTGCTTTATTTGAACGAACTTGCTCTTCAAGAGCAGACAAATTTTCTTTCCGAAGTTCAGCAATACGACGTGCTTTATATACGTCAGCATAAGCTGTTACAGTTTCTAAAAATACATTTTGCTCAATATTACGAAGATATTCACGTTGTGCTTGCAACTTAACCTGAGCAGAAGAAAATGTATTTAGCGAAATAAAGCCGTCAAATAATCGCTGATTTAACCTTATTCCTATAGATCCAGAAGTATTATAAGGACCCATCAAAGGTTTACTGCGCCCATAATTACCAGTCCCTTCAACTTGTGGTAATAATACTGAACGTGCAATGACTACATCATCATCAGCTATGCGTACAGCTGCTCGTTCATTATTCAGCTTAGGATTCTGTATATACGCTTTTGAAAAAGCATCCATCAAAGTCTCTGCATAAACTGACTTTGACCCCAAAACACCCGATATAAACAACAAACATATTTGAATTTTTTTGTTTATTTTGAACACAACAACAACCCCTAAAAATTATTATAACTATGTTTTTATCTACAAAAATAGACACTAAAATACAAAATCAGATGCTTTTAAAAAATCATGAAGTGGCTTTACAGCAAGATTAAAAGCACAGCGCACTGAAACAATCCCATCTTTTTTGAAATAAATACGCGCAATACCAGCGTTTCCATGTCCTTCAACCACAACAAGACGCCCACCGTCGTTCATTTGATCAAATATATTTTTAGGAATAAAATCAACAGCTCCTTCAATAAAAATTACATCATAAGGTCCCTCAATAGCATACCCCTTTTCTAATGAACCATGAACGACACTAACATTATCATAATGATGACATTCTAAAATCTTAATCGCTTGCCCTGAAAGAGCTTTGTTACTTTCCAACGCAACCACAAACCTTGCAAATGTTGAAAGCAATGCCGCACAATATCCACTATTGGCACCAATATCTAAAACAATATCAGATGATTTTATAGACGCGAGCTGTAATAATTTTGCTAAAGATGCAGGCTTCATTAAATAACGCGCAGGTGACCCATTTTGCGCTGGATATACAGTCACATCAGTATCAAGATAACTTAAAGCCTTCAGATCTTCTGGTACAAAATCCTCACGCGGAACAGTTAAAAATGCCTTAAGAACAGATAAATCCGTCACATCTACCGTACGAATTTGATTGTCGACCATTTTGCGGCGAAGCTCTGCAAAATTTGCAATCATAACCAATTTTTCCCTCACATACAAATAAGAAACGTGCAAAAGCAGCAATAATTAAGAGATGAAACCTCTTGCAATGAGTTTTGCAAAAAAGTACGCCACAATCAACACTAAATTCTAATTGTATCGTGCTATTTCCAATATAAAAGCTTTTTTATTAAGAAGAAAAAATTTTTCTGAAATATACCCCCCTGCAAGCCATTTTAATTAAAACTGGCTGGAGGCCTCGCCCGGAATCGAACCGGGATACAAGGATTTGCAGTCCTCTGCGTAAACCATTCTGCCACGAGGCCTCACCCAAAAATATATTATTCTCCATAAGGGAAGGCAGCTCATTCGTCAAGCTATAGAAATTTCTTCTTCTCTTTTTTCTGATGCTTATACAATTTTTGATTTTTTTTTAAAAAAAACAACTTTTCCCTTTGCAAATCAATATTGCTTTGCTATAGCTTGCATAGTTAAGTAGTGAGCCATTCCTCGGTAGCTCAGCGGTAGAGCAACCGGCTGTTAACCGGTTGGTCGCTGGTTCGAATCCGGCCCGGGGAGCCACTTATTAGAGTTTTTTTTAAGACTCATAATAAGTTGGGTTTTTATTCTCATAATTTTTTATGCGATTTACAGAAGAGAACTGGAATTGTAGATTCGGAGTGTTTGCTGCTTAATTAATAATTGAGAAATGTTTTTTATTCAAAGAACAATGTTTTGTATAAAATATCGAATTTGGAAATTTATCTCATAAAAATCATTTAAAGCACTAAAAAACAGTAGTTTGGGCTGTAAGATAACTGCGACCTATTTGCATGTTATATGAAACAATTTTTTATCAACGATAGCTTCTTTTCCATTATAAATCAAAAAGCGCCATGAATATTGCTTCGAAAAAAATTACTACTTTTGTTTTTTATAAAAATTAAAACAGGAAAATATATTTACCTCTAATTAAAACTAAATTTATCTAAGCCGCTTTCTTCGCTGTTTTGCGCAAACGGTGTGATTTTGCATGTTTTGCCGCCGATTTAGCTTTTTTATGTCTTTCGTTTAGAGATGTAGAATTTTTCTCCTTCTGTCGTTGTATAACACCATCTTTTTTTCTTAAAACTTGCTTTTGACGTTTAGTTTTCTTTAAATGCGGCCCTTTACTATTTTTCTTTTTTCTATCTTCCAATTCATCTTTCGATCCACACAATTGTTCTGGAAACTCAGCAAACTGTTCTGGAATATCTTCACGCACTAATTTCATACAAATCAAACGCTCTATAGCACGCAATCGCACCCGTTCCACCGTTTCATCAAAAAGCGTAATAGCATCTCCAGATGCGCCATTACGTCCTGTACGGCCAATGCGATGGACATAACTTTCAGCTTCATCTGGTAAATCGTAATTAATAACATGACTTATTTGAGGTATATCAATACCTCTTGCAGCAATATCTGTTGCAACCAGAATTTGCACTGATTTTTCACGAAAAGCCCTTAACGCACTTTGCCGAGCATGTTGTGATTTATTTCCATGAATCGTCGCAACAGAATACCCCATCTTTTCTAGACTACGTGTGACCGTATCAGCACCGCGTTTTGTTCGAGTAAAAACAATAACTGAAGAAAAATCTGGATTTGTTAAAAGTTGACCTAAAACATTCTTTTTTTCACGTGTAAGAACACAATACAATTTTTGTGTAATTTCAGCTGCAGTAGTTCCTTGAGGAACAATTTCTATTTTTACAGGATCATTAAGTAAATTGCTTGTAAGCGCAATAATTTCTTTCGACATTGTTGCAGAAAAAAGCGCTGTTTGACGTTCTTTATGCAAAAGTTTTGCAATTTGTCGCACATTATTAATAAAACCCATATCTAACATGCGATCAGCCTCATCTAGAATAAAAAATCGAGATTGAGATAGATCTACACATTTTTCATGAACAAGATCCATTAAACGACCTGGCGTTGCTATTAAAATATCAACACCTGCTTGCATACGTTTAATTTGTTTTAAACGTGATACCCCACCAAAAATGAGACATGTTGAAAGATGCGTTCCTTTTGCAACAAGGCGAATTGTTTCATCAATCTGGACGGCGAGCTCGCGCGTAGGAACTAAAATTAAAGCTCGAGCAGTTTTAGGACGGCGTTTATTTCCCAAAGTCAAAACTTGGCTCAAAACAGGTAAACTAAATGCCAAAGTTTTTCCAGAACCTGTCTGAGCAATACCTAAAATATCGCGCCCATTCAACATTAATGGAATAGCTTGCTCTTGAATAAGTTTAGGTTGACTCATTCCAGAAATAAGTAAATTTTTAATCAAAAGTTCAGATACACCCAATTCTGTAAAACTATTATCTCTATTTATTACGCCCAAAATAACATCTTTCTTCAGTTCAACAACAATAAATAAACAACATGCCGAACCTCATTATTTGAGAATCTGCATAATAAGGATTTTAATATTTTAGATTATTGGAAACAGCGCTGAAAATTGTGATCACGCATCCTATAAAAAAAACATAAAATCAAACGAGCACACAGATCCAACTTATAAAAAGCGGATCATTCAAGTTAAACACTTTTTTCCAGTATCATTGGATTAGGAAAAAAAGCAAGCATAAAAAAATATTTATTAAATAAGAATAAGAATGCTTTAACCACTCATTTGCTTATTACTGTTTCTTTTGGTAAATGAACCTTGCTAAAATCAGGATAAATTTCGAGGAAAATTGGATTTTGTACAGCTTTCTGACCTCCATAGATTAAATGCCATTGGTTTTTATCAAAAATCGCCAAAGTTTTATATTGAATAATGCGATCTTTTGTCTCAAGCACAGTTGGAATCAACGCATAAAAAGTACCACTATCAGTTTTCAAATAATCTATATTTTTGTCATCCAAATGGTAAGCATCAGAAGGTAAATTTTTAAATTGGGCACGCAAATGTTCAAGAAAACTATGGCGTAAATTATCTTCTGTTGTATTTAATCGACGAGCCATTTCTTTATAAATTCGGCTAGGCATATGAGCAGAAATAGTTTCAAAATTTCTATTTTTTACAGCATTATTCACATCAACAATTAAATTCAAAAGATGAGTCTTTTGTGTTGTTGTAAACTCAGATGCTAAACTTTGTTCACTAATGTTAAAAAACAAAAATAAACTTACCATAAAATAAAAAGTCAACTTCATTTTCATATCTCTTATTTTAACAAAAAATCATCTTCTCAGATAACAAAGTCAAACAACGTTTTATCATCAGTAATATCACGATAGCGCCAACCTAACACTTTAAATTTTTCTTCTAAAAGACAAAAATTATCGTATTTTTTTGTTTCAATTGCAATCAACACAGAACCAAAGTTTCTAGCTGATTTTTTTAAATATTCAAAGCGCACTATATCATCATCCGGTGACAATTGAGCAAGAAAATGGCGCAAAGCACCAGGATGTTGTGGAAAGCTAAAAATAAAATACTTTCTTAATCCCTGAAAGCGCAAAGAACGTTCTTTAATCTCTGGTAAACGCTCAAAGTCAAAATTTCCACCTGAAATAACGAGAAGAATTTTTTTGCCTTGCAATTCATGAGAAGGAATACTGTTAAGAGCATCAATCGATAACGCACCCGCTGGTTCAAGAACTACGCCTTCAACATTAAGCATTTCAACCATTGTCGAACAAACACGATTTTCAGGCGCTGTAATGACAGAATTTGGTGAAAACTTTTTCAAAATTTCGTAATTTAACGCACCAATTTCAGCTACAGCAGCACCATCTACAAATGTATCAATATTTTCCAGTTTAACACGTTTTCCGCTTTTTAAACAAGCCAATAGGCTTGCAGCTCCTTGGGGCTCAACAAAACGAATCTTTGTTTTCCAACCATATTCATGTAGCAACATGCTAACACCACTTGCTAAACCACCTCCACCTACAGGCACAATTATTAAATCTGGCTCGCTTTTTCCATTCAATTTTTCCCATTGCAAAGCAGCTTCGTACAAGACTGTCGCCTGCCCTGTAATAACGCGAATATCATCAAAAGGTGGAGCTAAAATACCACCACTTTCAGCAGCATAAGCACGTGCAGCTTCATAGCATTTATCGAAGGTATCCCCAACTAAACGAATATCAATAAACTCTTTACCAAAAACGCATGTCTTATCAATTTTTTGCTGCGGAGTTGTCACCGGCATAAAAATCACGCCTTTACGTTTAAAATACCGACAAACAAAAGAGACACCTTGCGCATGATTTCCCGCTGATGCGCAAATGAATGTAGAATTTTCAGAAGTCTGCCCCAGTACTCCCGAAATGAAATTAAAAGCACCGCGAATTTTATATGATCGCACAGGCGTTAAATCTTCACGTTTTAAATAAATGTCGGCGTCATACTTTTGACTAAGAAAGTCATTTTTTTGCAATGGTGTTTCAACAAACACATTACGCAAAGCACTTGTAGCTCTAGTTACATCTTGAATAAATTCACTCATTAAAACAAATCATTTCATATTTCATCAATATTACATAAATTTCTTTTAGCTATAAAATCAGTGATTACCAATAAAAATTTACTTTAAAAATAACTTATTATTAATTCTTGATTCAATAAAAAATATAGCTTATGAAGGACCCTTCATCGCGGACGTGATGAAATCGGTAAACATAGCAGACTTAAAATCTGCCGGTCTAAGACCTTGCGGGTTCAAGTCCCGCCGTCCGCACCAACCATATGGCAATTTTTCCTTATTTTTCAAATGGTTATTAAAAATTGAAAAAAAGCTAAACCACCTTTCGTTATGTCGTTATAGTGCTATCAGGTGGAACCGTACTATAGAAAATTACGAATCAATATTTCTTTTTGATGTTGCTTGAAACTAGGTTTGTATCAACCTAATTTTTTAAAAGGGACTTTTAAATTCCCGTGAAGAAGGTTTTTTTCTTTTCTAAAAATCACAATTTGTGATGACCAACTCTTTAGCAATAGCGTTATTTGAATCGCCACATGTATAAGATGTAGCAACCTCTTTTAGATTAAATTGACTGAAGGTTTTTCTGATCTCTGGTACATCATTTAAAGAGAGAAGAAACTTCCCCTTTAATTGCGCAAGAATCATGCCCATCGTCTGATAATCTTCACGCTTAAACAAATCCTTGCCGTAATAACCTTCAATACCCCAATAAGGCGGATCAAGGTAAAACAAGACGTTTGGATTATCATAGCGAAGCATAAAGTCTGGCCAGTTTAAATTTTCAATTGTAACCCCTGCCAAGCGGCGGTAAATAAGCTCTAATAACGCTTCAACTTTAAAATAATTAAATCGTGCGCTACGGCTCGTTTCAACGCAAAACGTGCGCTTAGTCACCTTACCGCTAAAACTCAATCGTTGTAGATATAAAAACCGAACAGCACGCTCTAAATCAGTTAAATCATTTGGGTCTTGTCGAGAAAAGCGTTGAAACTCCTAACGGCTACTGATCTGAAACTTCAGCATATCCATAAATGGCTGATAATGACGTTGCACCACTCGGAAAAAATTTGCTACATCGCCTGAAAAATCATTGATGATTTCAGCAGATGGAATCAATTTTCTCTTAAAGAAAATCCCACCCATTCCAACAAAAGGTTCTGCATAAACATCATGAGGAATGTCTTCAATGATTTTAACAATGGTTTTAGCCAATCTTCTTTTACCGCCAATATAAGGAGAAGCTGGTGTGACAGGATTGGTCAATTTTAATGTTTCTGAATGAATTATATCCATTATTGCTTCACACTTTTTCATATTTTAAAGCACAGCTTTGCTGCTTGGAGATTTTAAGGACGAACAAACATGAAGTATTGAATCAAGATTTTTTCGTATTAAATAAGATTAAACAATTACATCTTATTTATATTTTACAATAAATTATAAAATAATAATATATTTTTATTTATATTTTTTAATTTTATGGGAATTAATTGCAATATTATATAAATATAATTTTAATTATTAATAAATAATATTTTATATTATTATTTTTACTTTTAATTATATGTATAATATTGCAAACTTAATATATTAATTAAGTATTTTATATTTTTATAGGTAGTTAAACATAAAATAAAATTTTTTGATCTTTATTTTTTAACTCTTTGAAAACCACTGCTTTAGATGTGCAAAGATACTATCCATTGCTTCTATGAGACGCGAAAATTCAAGAATAAATAGAAAAATGATGAATGCGATCCATTTCATAAAGCGAGACATCATTTTCACACTTTGGTAAATGACAATCATCTCTTGAAGCATCTCTTTTTCTGCATCCGTTAGCTCTGTAATTTTTTCAATTTTTCTTCTGGCCATGTCTCCACCCACACAAATGTTCCCCTTGTTTATTATGCTTTAAAATGTCTCTTGCTAAACCAGAACTAATTGCCGTAACATCTTGCTTTTCCAAGTAAATTAGCATCCAGCCAACACACATTGAACGTTCATTCATCACGCACCCAGCGAGAAAGCTCAGCACGCACATCAACATCACTTTTCTTGTTAATCTCATTTTCCACCTCAAGTCGTATTGTTGCTGCTTCTAAAGCTTTCTTTGTTTGCTTTTGCTGCTCAGAATTTTTTCCAAAGTAAAAAGCTTTTGCTATAGCCATAAAAAAAGCAGCTAAAGCTGCTACAATGAGTATAAGATTTTTCTTTATCCGCCAGATCATAAACGTTGCTCACGAAAACGTTTGGCAACAAAAACAACACCTGCACATGCCGCTAAAACCATAATAACAGCGAATGCCCATTGAACTGGACCATTGCCCGCTAATAAGCCTCCAAGCCCTGAAAAAGAACTTATAATCGGTGCTAAAGCTTCTGCTTTGATAAAACCTGTTGGTTCTTTTGTTTCTACTGCCTGATAATTTGAGCAAACATAAGAGCCCTTAGCCCATAACCCTCTGCTTCTGCTGCACGGCGGTTTACAAGACCTTGCAGACGTTTTCCCCCTGCTTTCGTCCATTTCTGTAATTCAAATGGCACTGCTTCATAATCACCCTTATTAAGCTTTCTGAGCAATGTTGAATTGCAAAACGCTTTTATTCCTACATTATTATAGCAAAAGGATACTAACGCTGCGAATTGCGCATCAGTTAAAGAGACGGCAACTGCTTGATCAACAGCCTTCTCAAATTGTTTTAAGTCCTGAAATAAAATCTCTTCTGCTGTTCTTTCAGTGATGTTCATACTTTTATGTACAAAAGGCTTTCCAGCGTTACTTGTATGACCATAACCTATTGTCCATATACCGGTAGCATCTTGATAAAATTGCAAGCGCAAATCTTCCCATTGTTTAATGAGAGCAAACCCTTCTTTGGATATTTTTCGCATATTTTTCCCTCCATAAAAAAAGCCCCGCAAAACGCGGAGCTGATTGATACATTTAAAATTAATTGTTCCCATCTTTAACAATGGAAAACGATAAGCTGCATTATAAGATTAAGCCACTTTCTTAAGCGAGCTTTTTAAGTTTGGATCATATGCCTTCAACAAAGGTTTCAGAAGGTAAGAAAACTCTGAAACACCAAAATTTGTGAGAACTGCTAACATCTTAATAATGTGTGGAGCTTCTTTCTCAAGCTTTAAAACTAAAGCTTTTTCTACTACGCCCATGGTGTTAACCAAAACATTATGTTCCTCATCTTCCATAGCGCTATCACTATTGCAAATCTGAAACAGTGCCATCCACAAACTATACAAAGAGTCGATACTCGTATTCATTGTACACCTCCGTGGATTTGCTCTCTCAAACATGCCAATCCTTTTGTGGTGATTTTTGTTGAAGGAAGGACTTTTTCTGTACCATCAGGTCTTTGAATCGTAATAGTTGGGCAATCCATAAGACCTTTTTTAATTTTGTCCTGATAAGGCAATAAGCGTCCCGCTGACATACGACAATAAACCCAGTCATTGCCACGTCAGTGATCAATTAAATCCTTTGGTCGTACCTCCAATACCTTTGCTGCTTCTTGAAGACCAAACAAACCATCAGAACATGTTAATCCTTCAAATGCCTTTGCTTTTTAAACATAATCTGAGCTGGGCTATTATGTAACAATTATACAAAACTTTAAAACATATAAAACTGTTCCAGCTCTCTCATAACCGTCTTAGATAATTTCATAATTTATCCTTTTTATACGACGCTGATTGGTGCATTTCCCATATGAATTTTAAAGCAGTATTTTCATCTTGCTCAACCGCTAATTCTACAATTTTTTTTGCCTGTTTTAATAAAATTTTAGATTTTGCACGCAAGCGGTTAGATTGCTTGATTAGGGTAGCAATTTTGATCTGAGTTTCCATTGAAATTATTGGAATTATTACATTTTCAATTTCTTCTTTTCGCCAATGTGGAATAATTGAACCACCTACATCACGTTCAGCTTGTATCTGTACAACAGGAGAATTTAGTACAAGCGTTAAATATTCTGGCAAAACTCGCTTGTCTTTAATGTTTAAATGCAAAATTGCTCCAGAAGTTACACCTTTTAAATCCTCTGTCAATAAATAAGCAATCCCGATTGTACCATCCTTGGAAAATAAAATCGTATCTCTTTTCGGCATTAAATTTTCCAATAACATCTTATTTTTTGCGTAGTAATTATCTGAAAGATATTTCGCAGGTGTAGTAATTTGGAATTTATCATAATCTGATACACGAATAAATGGCAAGCCATTTTTATCATAAGCCGCTGAACCTGGCTCAATAGATTTCTTGATTTTAACAAGCATTTTTAACATAGCATTTTCACTTTTTGCTAATTGTTGTATCAGGTAATCATATTTAGGTTGGTAAAACTCTGCATCTAACCGCCCTGAAGACCTAAAACTTTCAGAAAATAGCTTGATATTAACTGTTTGTCGTGGAGGAGTAAAATCACTCAAGTGCAAACAGTTTAACAGCAAATTTTCTGCTTCTAATGTTGCTAATCTTGCTTTTGTCAAATATTCAATAGAACGCTTAGCTAAATTAGCAATCTCCTGCTGAATATTTTTGCTTGCAAGATAAACCAATACTCGTTTAGTTCGTTCAAGAGTGAGCTGATACTGAATTGTTAATTCCCTATGTCTTTGTAACTGAGAAAAACCATATTTAGAACGCAAAAAAATTAAAAGGTATAATGGATCAACCTTTTCGATATTTCGCATACCTAAAACTGTTCGAGATAATGCTACTTGCTCGTGTTCATAAATAATACTCGCATAGCTTGGTGTTCCAACTTTGGTAATAACAATATCATTCTTATTTAATAAATTTATCCCTTTTTCTTCCGTAATGAACGACATCGGCAATTTTTCAAATAAATCGTTCTGATACTGAGTAATGACTGGGAAATTAACGCAATCTACACAACGAATAAATGGTGTATTCCCAATTTCATATAAGTGTGTAGCCGACGGATAAAATGCACTAGCAACAAACTCTCCTAATGTGCGTAATTCAACAGATTTTTTTTTAATTAACTTTATTTCAATTTCTAAATCAGATTTAGCAAAAAATTCTGCATCAAAACGGTCACCTAAATCTATATGGCTAAGTAGGACTTCACTAACTTCTAGCCCCTCCAATAACTTTTGATATCTTAAGTTATCAAAGGGGCTTAATCCTTTCCCAAAAAAGACAGTTTCTCTTTTTTAGCAAATTCTATAAAGGCCTCAGCAATACCATCTTGAGTTAGCCCATCGTGATTAAATAAATCATGTTTAACGATTAAGTGACCATGACTATCTAAAACAGGCGTACCATCTGCGTTGTGGACAAATATTTTATTACCACTATTATCTTTACTTGATTCTTGCATGGTGGCAAAGAAAATTGGGTAATCTTCTACTTTAGGGCAAAGCTTATCGTGCCATTTTTGCACAAACAACACGCTGGTTTTCGTGCTTGTGTGCGGTTTAAAAACATTGCCGTGTAAGCCTACAATAGCCAAAATACGGCAGCGTTTGGCAATAAATTCACGAATAGCTTTATCACTGCTATTGTTAAAACGCCCCTGTGGCAATACAATCGCCATACGCCCGCCGTCTTTTAAAAAATCTAAATTGCGTTCAATAAATAAAATATCTCGTCCAACTTTAGTTGAATATTTGCCGTTGGAATTTTTGCTTAATTCATATTTTGCCAAAATGCGGCTCTCTTTAATATCCCCAGCAAATGGTGGATTTGCCATTAGCACATCAAACTGAAAATCACGATTGCGGTTTTTTTCTTTACGCAATTTGCGTAAACCCTTCCAACCTGTTCCGTAGGTATCGCGCCAGCTTTCATCTTCGGTTTTTTCGTCCCAACGTTCCCAATCTAGAGTATTGAAATGTAAAACGTTGGTTTGTCCATCACCTGCAATCAGGTTAAGCATGCGAGCGACACGCACGGCTTTTTCGTCAAAATCAATGGCAAAAACTTTACTCACAACATAATCAATACATTCCAGCGGCTTATCTTCTATGGTAAAAAGATGGTTTTTGTGCAAACCTTTTTCTTTGAGAATTTGCTCCCAAACATGAAAAATGGTATGCACAGGAAAACCACAACTGCCAGCAGCTGTATCAATAATAGTTTCCTCTTTCTTTGGATTGAGCATTTTTACGCACATATCAATTACATAACGTGGCGTGAAATACTGCCCCTTTTCACCTTTGCTGGATTTATTAATTAAGTATTCAAAAGCTTCATCTACTACATCAAGGTTAGAGTTAAATAATTTTACATCTTGTAAAGACGACACGCAAATAGATAAGTGCGATGGAGTAAGCTGAATTTTAGCATCTTCTGAGAAAATACCTTCCCACTTTCTTTGCGCTTTTTCAAATAAATGCTGAATTTTAACTTTCAGCTCAATTTCCGTGTCACCATTATTACGAAATTCGAGATAACGGCTTTTATCTCGTCCGCTTTGCATTTCATCATAAAGTTTGGTAAAAATCAGCTTAAATAGCTCTTCAAACACATCTACGCCAGCATTTGCCAAAACTTCATCTTCCATTTCCAAAATCAGATCTTTGAGCGATTTCCGTTCATTCACTAACTTGTCTTTGTAGATTAAATCGTCAATATTATAGCGGTTATTGAGAATATCTGAGAGTTTTTCATTGTCTGTTGGAATACATGAAATATCTTCAAAATAGTTTGGATCTTTTCGATGATAAAATGAAATAGAATCTCCATTAGTCCAAACCCCAATAGGTGCACCTGTGGCATTGCAATAAGATTTTAATTGCTCTTTGCCGTCTTTAAGCTTTGGTTTTTTTAATTCAACTATAATGTATGGTGATGTAATACTATTTTTGTCAAATATAACAATATCAGAACGTTTTTCTTCACGTCCAAAATTAATAACATGTTCAACCTTTATGCGATCTAATGGATAGTTATATTTATCCATTAAAGTTGATAAATAAAGTTGTCTAATAGCTTCTTCAGGAGTAAGCTTAATTTCTTTATTTCTAATACTACAATTAATAAAAAAAACTATTTTATCTTTTTGTTCTTTAGCAATAATTCTAGATTCCAATTTTTTTATCTGTTCTTGAGTAAATTGAGTTATTTTATATTGTGAATCTTTTAAAATAGTTTCTAATTTAATAGTATTAATCATTTTAAACTTCCTATTTTAAATGAGCGATTGATATTTGATTCAAACAATTTATTGTAGGCTTGTGGACTCATTTTGTATCCTCAATAATCAGTGTCAAAATTATTTTAACTCATTAACTGAGTGGTATTCATCTAATAAATCAGATTCATCTAAATTTAAAAAGCCACAATAATACAAAGAGATTTAAAATAGCGATAATTAGAAATAGCATTATCACTATTTTACTTGTTATTTGCTTATTAAGCAGCAAAAATCTGTAAGACACCATTTTCTGTGAGGATTGTTTCAACAAATTATTTTCTAAACGGACACATTCGTATTTTTCAATTTCAATAATGGTATTGAGCAAAAAACTGTCATGGTTTAAATCAAAAATGAATAACGCCTTTTGTAAAATGGCTATCTTTTCAAACGCATATCTGCATGACATTTTTCAACATGCTCTAACTTCTATTTAATGTGCTTAATTTTGCGAGTAATGAAATTATTTTAAATTTAGAATAGTCAAATCTAGATAGTAGCTTTTCAAGCGATTACTCACTTTTATTTTAAATGAAATCCTTTATAGTTCTTAGCTCGTTCTCTCACATATCTTCCTTATCCATATGAATAGTGTTCTCGTCTTCATCATATGATGCGTCAGGTGGAGCGTTGGGATCAATCATGTCATCCTTATCGGGCAGTGTATTTGCGACGTTTCCCGCAGCATCTTCTTGTGCTCCATCAAAGAGTTCACATTCTATGTTTGTGATATACCCGCCTATCTTATCAAATTTGTGCTTAACACTTTTGATGCGCCATTCTGCTGGGATATAAGGTCGAAGTGGCGGTTCTTGAACAAGCTTTGCTTCTGCTTGAATGAGAGGATTCCCACCCATGCTACACGAAAAGACTGATTTCCCACGTGATGATTTATTACGATAAGAAGCAATAGCTGCAACCGCTTCTGATTGATTATGATAGGTATATTTTAATTCATGAAAGGGTGCATTCCCAACTTTGACTTCTTTTTTCTCACCACTGCGTAAATCATAATAAGCAGCAAGAACACCACCCTTTTTCTCTTCCTCTTGTTCACGTGTTTGTTCTGTTTCTTTTAGATTCAGTGATGTAGAGCTTTCGCTTATCTCTCCTTCATCCATATGGATAAAGTTTTCATCTTCCCCGATTTCTTCTGGTGCTCGTGCATTGGCAGCCGCTTTTTGATCGTCACCCACATCTATTTCTAAGCCATTAGCTGCCCCTGCTTCCTCACGTGCGCTGTACTTAAAATCCCAAGAGCTACACATTTTCTCATTGATGGAAACGATAGGAAGTGGCTCACCCGTTATGGCTTTACCAAACCCGCGCTTGGCAAGCACAAGTTTCCCATCAACAGGCTTTGCAACAGCGTCATATTCTGCGGCAAGGCGTGCAGCAAAAGCCATATCACTTTCCGCTGTTTGGTCAATGTGACGCACAACAATCTTGGCAAGAGTGGGATCAACCTTTGCTGTATAGCCATTGCGCTGTGCTATTTCCTGGATAATACTGCCTAATGTTTGTTGGTGATAAGATTGACTTTTGGGTGTTCTGTAGGAGGTGTTCATTGAAGCAGCACGCCCTGTAACACTGAGACTTTGCGGTGGGCTGCTTACCGATATTTCATCAATCAAGTAGGTTCCCATATCACGCATCACTCCCCCTGCATAGCCAAGAGTGACAGAAAGAACTGTCCCAATCAAAGGAATATCAAGAAAGCCATTATCATTTTCCCTTGCACGATCATCAAGCTCTATGGTGATGCGGTCGCTTTTTTCTTCTGCTTCATCGGTAATTTCAATCGACAAAACATAATCCATTAAAGAGCTTGTAATGTCTTTACCATTAGCCATCACTTTACAAAAAGGCTTCATTTGCTTCCCCAGATTCTGATCACTGGTGTGGCTTTTGGATAAGGGAGAGAAGGTAAAATGATCGTTATCCCTGCTTTTAAGATTGCTCCATAATCTGCAAGACCATAGTTTGCAGCATAAACACGCTCAACGGCAAGGGCTTGCTGACCTTTGGGATAATATTTCCAGCAAATGGCATCAACCATGTCACCCTCTTTGGTTACGTAAAGATCACTCACCAACCCCCTCCATCTTCTCCGTATTCTTTTAATCTCACGGTAAATTCTTGCTTCTTTGGAGTACCGTTTTTATGGAAAAAGCTTTGCTTTTCCTCAACAGAAAGAATGACAAATTTCCCTAAAATTCTCCCCTGTCCCGTCACAAGAATATGTGCACCGTTATGCGCCATCCGCCGCAATTGTTCTAGCTGTCTAGTCCCACTTTTAAAGTCTGGATACACCACACCTGTTAGGGAAAACTCTGCGTTTGCAACGGCTGGCAATTGCAGTGCGGCTTTTCTCCCCAAGCGCCCCTGCTCAACCCATGGAACATCGTAAAACAGATCAAGTTTTTGATAAGCTGCCGTTTCCACCGAAAAAATAAAGTGTCCCAAAGCCAACATCATGACAATTAATCCGAAAAACTCGAAGCAATCGCTAAGCGCTGTTGTCTAGCATGACGTTCAAGGGCTTGATTGACCGCAGCATGAATGTCACTGGGAGAGCCACTTCCCCCCGAAATATTCAAATTGCTAATCGTGATAGAAGCATCTATTTCAGAAGGCTTATGAACCATGATTGGTTCAGAAATGTTAATAGCTTCAGTTTTTATTTTTGTCGTTTCAATTGAGCGATTACTGTTTTGTTGTTTAGGTGGAGTATTGGTAACAACTGTTGCATCGGCTATTCTCTTTACGCGTGCACTAGTTTCTTCAGTAAGATTTTTAATAGTCTCCGTTGAATTTTCGTTGATTGTAGCGCTAAAACCTAGCTTTTCTTGCATCCAATTTGGCATCCAGCTGGTCAATTTTTTAACCGCACCGCTAAGCCAATTGTACATTGTCTGCCATGCGCTTTTCATGCCTTCCCAAAGCCCACTAATCAGGTTAGCGCCTGCTTTGACCAAACTAAGCCCACAAAACCAATCAACAAATCCGCTGATTGTATTTGCGAGAAAATTCCATAACGCACCAAGAGACGCTATGATTTTATTCCAGTGCTTGTAAAGAAAATACCAAGAAACCGCAAGCGCTACTATTGCGGCGATTATCCAGCCTATAGGCATCGTTGCTATAGTAAAACCAAGCGTGACAAACGCTGCTCCAAGTGCAGCTAACGATGCAATGAGTGGTCCAAAGATGAATGCGCTAAGTGCCACAAGACCTATCTTAAAGAGAGTGATTTCACCAATCAACGGCTCCATCCACTTAAACCAGCCTTTTATTCTCTCGGTAATATCTGCGATGCCCTGTCTTAAATCAGAAGTAGGATCACGCAAATCTTTAAGCACTTGTTTTAAAGTTTTCGCCCATTGAGAAACAGTTGTTTGAATGAGTTCTCGGTTTTCATCAATCAATGCGGAAAAAGCATCAATCAAATCACTCATAATAGGCATGAAACGCGCCCCGATAAAACTGGCAACTCCTCCTAATTGACTCTTAAAAGCACCAAGCTTATCACTTAAATCTGCTGCATAGCGTGCGACATCGGCACCTATCATCCATTTTCCTTTTCGCGCATCTGCAAAAAGACTTTTGATTTTTCCCATGCCCTGTGAGAGCATAGCAGCCATTTCCTTCCCATCCCCACCAAAAAGCAGAGCCGCAATCTGTTGTCTTTGTGCTTGATTGTGCATCTTGCTCATCTTGTCGGTGATTTCTTCCAACAAAATTGAATTTGACTTAAGTTTCCCAGAGGCATCTTTGACAGAAATACCAAGTGCCTCAAATCCCATCATGCCTCTTCGTTGCCCAGCATATGCTTGTGCAGAACGTCTATTTAACACTGCTAAAGATTGTTGAAAGAGTTCAGCAGAAGTCCCCGAATTGTCTGCTGCATCGCCCCATAACTGAAGCGCTGCAACACTCATGCCTAAATGCCGTGACGCATGATAAAGACTATCCCCCATATGCATGGTTTTCACAGTGACAGCAGTTAAACTTGCCACCAAACCACCACCAGCAATACCTAAAGCACCAGAAAAGACCGCTGTACGACTTGCCGCAGTGCTAAGGGCGCCTTGAACACCCTTAAGGCTTGCCGTCATCTTTGTTACCGCAGCAGAAAAACGAGGAACACTCAATTTATGCGATAATTTCTCTGACAACTCTCTAAACTTCTTTTGTACACGTTTAAGAGGTGCAGTGATTTTATCTTCAAGCGTTAATTTTACCTTTGCATCAGCAACTTTTTTACTCATTTTGTTTTATACCTTTCTGCGGCTTTCTTGCGCCAAAAGATTAACTCCTGTGGTTCCATTTCCAGCATGTCTGAAAGTGACCAGTGAAAAACAATGGCAATATCTGCTATGAGTTTAGCGGCGGTTTCCCAGTCGAGATATCCCGCCGCTTGATAAAAGATTCCAAAATTTCTCCAATGCTCGACAAATCTTCAATATCCAGTTCTCCAACCGCTTCATATGGCCATTCAGAAAGACGCGCGATCATTGCTATCGTTTGCTCGATCCCTTCCTTTTTATCAATCGCTTGCAAATCCTTTGTTTTGGCACGCCGTAAAGTGATTTTTGTGTGTTCTTTTCCTTCAAATTTAACGGGAACAAGTAATTGATGGGTAATGCTTGGTTGTGTTGCCATTTTTATAATCCTAAAAATTCTCTGTGTTTTGCTAATTGATCGACACCATTAAATTTTCTCACCATGTTGATCGCATCTATTTCGACAATCTCAACGTCCTTCTGAACATATTTGAAGTAATGCAATGTGAATGTCGCTGTAGAAGTCGCTTTACTGCCTGGTTGCCATTCTGCCATTTCAAAGCCTTTGCAAAGCCCTCGCATAGTGATCGCAACCCCTTCTGCTGGTGTGCCTTGCGCTTGCATCGAACTTCGCAAAGAGATGTCAACATCAGACCGTCCCAATTGCGCCATAAGCTCTGGAGAACAATCAGAAATCGTCATGGTCAGTGTTAAAACCTCAAGTCCCATATCCAACTCAATGGGCACATCCATGCCGCCGCCACGGTAACTTTCAACAACGAGATTCAAATTCGGTAAAGTCACGCTTTCACACTTTGCTTGATAAGGAATGCCATCGACATAAATGTTAAAATATTTCAAAATCCTTGGTAAAGTTGGTACAGCCATCAAGCAATCTCCTCTAAATAATCATGAGTAATTCGCGAACGGAAAGTGATATGTTCTGCTGGGGTTGTTGGTGTAAATTCAACATTGAAATAAACTTTTCCGCTTTCGATAGCGCTTGCTGTATTCAGCTCTAGATCTGGAGAACAGCGTCCACTCAGAATTGCCCCTTGTGCTTTTAAATCACGCAAATAAGCATTGACGCTTTCGCTCACATCACTCATGTAGGTTTTTTTGATATTCCTATCGACAGCCCACAAATGTCCGCGCAAAATGGCATCGTTAATCATATCCGCAGTTCTCACCACCGATAAAAAAGCAAATTTTATATCGCTTGAAAGCGTACGATTTCCCCACAAGCGGTAGCCATTTTCGCGGATAATGGTTGTGATATTTTGCTCATTAAGAAGATTCGCGCGGCTAGATCTATCACCAATGGAAAAATCAATTGGGCGCGCTATACCAACAATCCCATTGATGACTTTATTGGAAGGAGAATGCCAAAAGCCGTGGGTGAAATCTGTTTTAGCAATAACACCGGCAACTGCTGCACTCGCTGGTTCTGCTAGAATTTTTCCATCACGATTCACAGTGACAAAGGGATCAATAATCATCGCACGTTTTGAATCAAAATCCTTTGCGACTGCAAAAGCTGCTTCATCTGTCGTGTTTGGTGCATCAATAACCACAATGGCACGCAACCGCTCTGCAATGCCAAGAAGCTCCGCGGCTACAGGATTAGACGTTGCTTTGATTTCAGCCTTAGCTGTCGCACCTGCCCCGTCACCTTCAATTGTCACACTTGGTGATGTTTGGTAATCAGTACCATTGTCCTTAATAACAATAGACGTGATTTTTCCATCTGAAATAATCGCCTTTGCTGTAGCACCACCTGTAATTTTAACCGTTGCTCGACTATAACCACTGCCTTGGTTCGTAACATTAATCTTGCTAAGAGTTACTGGACGTTTGTGTGTAAAGCCTGGGGCAATTAAAATGCGTGGTGTTTGTCCAACAATGGATTGCGCTCCAATCAAAGCATGGACACCTTCATAAGCACCATTGGCATTAACACCTCCAAGAACATTGCCGAGGGTTGTGTGTTCGTTATCGCCTTCCTTCACCCGCACAACGACAACAATAGCACCCACTTGCTTGAAAATCAGATCAAGAGCATTGGGTAAAGTGCCTCGCCGCTTGCCTGTTTTATCAAGCTTTGCTGCTTGTGAAAGGGAACCAGAAACCAAAACCGGGGTATTGAGCGGAAATGCCCCCGCATCCGCATCTGGTGCCGTGCCCACAATTCCGATCACTGCTGATTGAGCCGTACGAAGTGAGCGCGTACCGTCATCGGACTCGATAACTTCAACGCCATGTAAAAAGCCTGCTGCCATTTTTTTATGCTCCTTTAAATAATTGGCTAATGAAATGAATGGGAAAAATAATGATTGGATCGTCGCTCTTGAGAAAAACTTGACATTATACATATTATACATATAATATGTATTGCATGCATTGTGTGCATTAGCGCTCATCTATGAGCTGCACACGTGCAGCTCATAGATGTGAGTATCGCTGAGAGCAGTCCTATCGAGAACGTCCCTTTTATGGAAAAGGTGAGAGAAGTGAAAAAATACAGTTTTACAGATGTGAACCGCGGGACTGGCAATATTTTAGATGAAGCTATGTCCACGCCTGTAGCTTTAACGAAACGGGGACGTGAAAAGATCATTATGCTCCCCATCAATTTATATAATGAATTAATAAAATCCCGTTCTGCTGCACAATCTTTTATCTATGCAGACGCACCAAAAGATATATTAGACGACTTAGATCGTGGGTTAGATGATATTTTAAACGATGATGCAAATGTTGAAAGTAGGTAACGTTGTTCGATATTATTAGAACAAGCCTCTAGCGGTTATGTTCTATTTGCGTATCTGCTTTGTTAGCTGTCAACGTTGGAATGGAAGAAACATCAATATCTCGTAGTGCATGCTATGTATCATAATTCGCCTGCAACTGTAACCATAGAGCTGGTCCATTACCCAAAAGCTTGCCTATACGCGCAGCTGTAACTGCCGTAACAGGACGCATCCCTTTAAGAATACTATGCAAATGCTGGCATGATATTTGAAGAATGCGAGCAATTTCAGTTTTACTTATCTCCAAATTTTCTAAAGCTTCAGCTAAAATTTCTCCTGGATGAGAAGGACAGCGATTAGGATTGCATGTACTCATAGGTAAAAACTCCTTCTGAAAAACTTAAGATATTGCTCTAGAGCAAAAAGCCGCAAAGAAATCAAAGAGTGTGAAGTGTCGGAACTTTACTAACATCGATTTCATGCTCAGCATGCCAAGCGTCATAAGCTGCTTGCATGCGTAACCAGACAGCAGCACCATCACCAAACATTTTCCCCAAGCAAGCTGAAAGAGACGGAGAAACTGGTTTTTTTGCATTCAGAATATCATAAAGATGCTGGCGTGAGATACCAAGCATTTGCGCAATTTCTGATTTTGTTTTGCCAGTTTCAGGAATAATTTCTGCCAGTAAATCACCTGGATGAGAAGGGCAACGGTTCTTATCTCTTTGTGCAAGAATATCATTCATAATCGTATCCTTAATGATATTGTTCAAGATCAACACGGTAAGCGTGGCATGTATTAAATTCAAAAGTAATACACCATGGTCCATTAACGTGAACAGTGTAACGGGTAGGTGAATATCCAATCAAAGAATGAAAGTTAAATCCTGGAAGATTCATATCCTCTGGTCTTTCAGAAACATCCAAACGATCAAGACGAACAATAATACGTTTTACAAGTTTCTTATCAATCTTGGATGATTTTCCTGTTTTGAATAATTCAGCCAATGTTTTGCTTTTAAACGTTTTAATCATACCCATATATAGTGTCGATCATTATAAATGTCAACAAATAGCTTACATTACAAATGCTAAAATAGATAAAGACATTAATATTCTACTCATCAGTAAACCTCATGATTTTATGGCGTAAACAACTGTTGCATTAACAGGTCGCGTTTCTGCTTCACCCGTTGGGGAAAGAGTTGCTTTGTGCGTGTGAGCACCAGCAGGTTTTGTTACGTTTTCTATGGATGCATAGTGAAACTTACCAACCGCTACAAAATTGAGATCATTCCATCCACCAGCATAATTAGAAAGCTGTTTAACTCCATTATACTGAAAATTATGGGAATGCTCGCCCGCTTCTTCAAGAATGCAATCATGCGTATGCGATTTTATGCTGTCTTTTTGTTCGGTTGCAAAATCTCTCTCTGGATCTAAACCGCGACCATTATCAAAACCACGTAAAAACATCCCTCTCAAATCAGGAACTTTAAAGGTTGTCTCGCTATCTTTTCCCCATTTATCGCCTATTGCCTCAAATAATCGTGGATACTCTTCACGTTCATAGGTCGCACCATCACATAAGAGCCAACCGCTTGGCACTTCTTGCATGGCGAATGTGGCAATGAATCCAGCGGGGAAAATTGCCTTCATTGTTTGGTATATTTCCTGAAGTGTCGCTGAAGATTCTTCTTTTGTGCAATAATTCTCCTCAAGCCCAACAATATCTTCAGTCTTATGTTGATGAGGACCTAAAAGCGATTTAGCACTACCAAAGGTAAAATTATTGTTACTTGACTTGTAGAGAACATAATTATTAGCCGCATCTTGTGCACCCTCGACATCTGCTAACTCAGAAAGTGCAAAACTCTTATCCGCAGGCATCTTGCCTTTGAGAGTTGTCTCAAGACCTGTGATATCGCTTATCGTATGTACATGTTGTGAAGGTGCTTTTTCTTTTACTTGTGTTTCAATATCTGCAATTGCTTGATCAATTTTTGTCAAATTTTCACGCAAGATAGGAAATTCAGCGCTGATAAAGCGCCCTTCTTGAGGAAGTTCCAAATTCAATTTTTCTGTTTTTGCCATTTTCCACTCCAATTATAATATACCTGCGCCAAAATCACGCACCATCGATCTTGATGCGGGACCACCAGTCAGTGTGAATTTCAAGCGTGCCTGTTTAGCTGTTTTGTTATCACTGATAAATTTACGTTCCGTCCAAAGCGGCTCAGCGAGTTGTTCTGTCTCCTCCAACGTCAGCGGAATAAAAGCTCCATCATCAAATTGGATCTCCATTTTGAAGGTCGCTCCACCTGGTAAAAAGCTTTTAATATAGCTGGTGAGCTTTGACCGTTCTCCAAAGGCAAAAGCACGGGTCACATAAGTGGCTTGTTTGTGGATTTTCCCTGCAATAAGTTCAACAGGAGCAAACAAAACAGGCGAGAGCTTTTCAGTCCCCTTGAGAATAGCGCGCAACTGAACCTTTTCGCTGATATATTCTGTTAAACTGAGCAATTGAAACGGAAGTAATTGGTAAATTGTGCCATTGTTTCTTTCAATTTCAAACACGACAGAACAATCACTGGAAGGCAATTCAATCGCTGCCCGCACTTGTAAATCTGAGCAATCAACAAGGTCAAACTCTCCTAAATTGACAGTTTTTTCTGTTTGCGTATAGCGTGCTGCTAACACCCGAAAGGTTAAAGCCTCGTCTTGATGAGCTGTCCAACTTCGCGCATTAACAGAAGAAAAACGTGGACCTGTCACATAAGGGTGACTTGAGACAACTCTTTGCTTTTCTTCATCAAAACCTCCAAGCTTTGCCAATGAGATAGCATGATGACCATCATCAGTCTTAATAACAAAAGCCGTAAGACGATCATTAGAAACCGTTAACGGCACATCATAGCGTGCCTGTGCCCAGCCCTCCTTGGCTTCTTTCATGGAATAGGATGTTTGTGCTTGGACATCGGCTGTGGGGTATCCGTTCTCTGTGGTCACTAAATCAATCACCAAATCATGAGCAGGATCACCAATTTTACAAAGGTAGAAATCAATAGCTGTGACTTGACGTGTTTCATCGGGAATGAACACTTGCGCTTGTGGGTCAGATTTTGTCCAGATACGCACCGTTGTGGTGCGCCGCATAACTTGTACATCAATCACACCCTGTCCTGTAAAAAGACCCGTTGCAGTTGTTCCCCCTTTGCCCTTCGCCACAATATTTTTCGTGCCTGCAGTGATATTTTCAGGAATAGTAAATGTACCTTCAATGACACCTTTGGTATCGGCAACAAAATGCTTGTTTTGCAAAACATCCACATCATCAAAGGTGAGGCTTTCCAAAATTTCTCCTTTGCCAAAACCTTCAATTTTAAAATCAAGATCAATTTGTCTTAAAAAATCTATTTGTTCTTGATGTGCATCAACAAGAACATTTTTCACTTCCGTAGTCGTGATACTTTTTTGGGATCTCCCCGTAAACAGTTGATTGGTTACGCTAGAAAGCCACTCTGTGCGCTGTTCGTGCCAAAAATCTGTCGCTGGTGTCAGTGTTACCATACCCGGCAGAGGTGCAAAATTTTGATAAGGATTGATTTTTTCACAAGCCGTTGCCAACTCTTGTGCGATAATGACTTCGTTTTCCCAATCAAGCGTTACAGGAGATTTTAAAGTAGCAGTATAAAATGTTGGCTCAATGGCAAGCTGCAAAATGCCGTTTCCAATGGCTCCTGTCTGTGAAACTCCCTCATCTCTATAAGCATCATCAAGGAAGGGATCAACAAACATACCCTTTTTTGCCACAGGCTCTTTTGCATCAACATTGCTTTTAATCCGCTCTAACTGCATGAGACGGTCAAGGGAGAGAACACGCTGGAAATAGCGCCACATCTCATCATAGGGGGCAACCCGGGTGCCATCATTCTTGACAATGGGTAAATCCATCCAATTATTGGTGATCGTAGCCAAAGACAGCACATCATCAGGCACACTCGGTGCCATGGGATCATCGGCTGAAACCCCCTTGATGTAAACCACTGTGCCTTGTGCATTCAATCCTAGGCGATCAATTCGTGGTAATTTATAAGTATAACTGACAATGATATCACCACCTTGTGCGCCATCTGAGATAGTAATCTCTTGCGCTGTGATTTTATCAGCAATGACTTGCGCTCGATAGCGGTAAATGACCATAATAAGTACTGCCTGAAAGCGGCTCATCACCAGCCAGCCCCCAATCAATTGTATCGCCCGTTTTTTTAAAGTCAGTGCCTTCTTTAAATTCCTTGTCTCCTTGGATGACTTTAATAAACGATGTGATACTTTTATCAGGCACACCATCACGTCCTGAAGCGATCGCCCCACGTGTGACATGGGCGGTTTTTTCTTTGGTCAGCAAAAGAGAATGAATGGCTGCAACAGGAAAGTAATAAGGTTTAAAGGTAAAACTTGTTTCCCCTTGCTTTGTTGAAAAAATATGGGTTTCACTTGGCACAACCCCTTCAGAAAAATCCTCTAATTCCTCATGTCTCAAAGCCGCAAGGCGTTTGCGTTTAAAACCATGAATATTGGCTTCCCCTTCCTGAATACTGAAAACTTGGCTCTGTTCCTTTTTGCCCAAAGCTGTAACACGGCAACCATTGACAATATAATGACCGTGTGCACGATCATAGGTAGCAATCGCTTGCATAGCAGGCTCAAGCAAAGAAGGCGATTTTTGATCAATCAAAATACCATCTTGCAGCACATAAACAGGATAAAAAGAACCTTCTTGGGTATCATCTTTGAGTGCCCAGACCAGCTTTACTGTTTCGCGCGCTGCCCCTGGTTCACCTTCTGATAATGTCCCTGGAACTTGACCCAATAACTGAGGGTCATCCTCATGTGTAATCCACTTTTTTTGAAGTTTTACACCAATTTCCATGCGACCAACCATCGAAACATTTTCCAAAACAGCTCGTGAGACTGGGAAAATATCACCCGCAATAAAAATCTTACCATCCGTTAACGTGACAGTTTGGCTGTCTTTATTCACGAAAGCATCAGCACGCTCAATGCGATCGCCTTCTTTAGCCACCAATCGTCCCAAACGATCATGACGCCCTCTGATGATTGTTTGAACCTCATTTAATTCGCCACTTTGAAGAAAGGGACGCTCTCCGTAGAACACAACACTTTGTTGCTCATCCATGCCCACAGATCTATCAATCGCAAAGGGTAAACCACTTTCATGCTTCATTTTAAAACCTCAATAAAATTTTGAATTGTGTGCGAACATCTGCGCGTAAAAGAATGTTGACAGGTGTTTTTATAATCTCAACGCCTCCAATGAGTTCATCAACTCTCAACCAAAGCTTTCCTAAAGGGACGTGTTTTGCTGGAGTCGCATCAACTAAAACAGAAACAGAAGCGACTTGCTTATCATCAACGTTATGGAAATCTGTACGTGCAGCCAACAAGACCATTGCGCCTGCACTCGAAGGCTTAAAGTTTTCACCTAAATGACTGTAAACTCCATTTAATGCCTGCTCTACAGGCTGTATAATGTTACATCTGCGAATGCCAATAACTGTACCCTCGCTATCTCTCAAAACAAGATAAAGAGTTCGATTTCTAAACCACTGTGCCAAAAAGATATTACGCTCATGCCGCGTGATAAAACTCCAAGAAAAGTTTACGCCATCCCATGAATAGTGGAGCTTTTCCCAACTCAGCTCCTCATCGGGATCCTCTATCCAATTGCCAATCAATTGACCTTCTTCTTTACGAAGGGTGTGAGTGATGTCTACATCTTGTCCAAAAGAAAACAATGTATCGCTTGTTGTCATGCGCACACCACTCTCGCGATCCAGCAGCGCATTGTTCAATCTCGACATATTGCCTTCACAAGCCCCAACGCTATAACCGTAAACGGCACGTCTAAAATCAGAACGCAAACTTTTAGAAAGATTGATAATCGCACAAATTGCTTCAAGTTGGCTTTGTTCAGGTAAACTGTCAAAATCAAGCTGAAAGGAATTCCACCACACACGCCCTGCCCATGCTGGTATAAAACGGGCTGAAAGCTCCAACCATTCTAGTCCACTATCAAGGGCTGCTATAGACCCACGCACCTGCTGCCATTTGGAACCTTTATCAAGCAAATCATAAGGGTTTGGTACATAAGGTGTTAACTCACCAAACCCGTATTCCTCAATCAGCCATGGCAAAAAACGAGAGGAACATACAGTAAGTTTTAAACGTGAAATCCCCCAAATAATATCATCAACATCTTGATGAAAATCGCAAGCATCGGCAAGACATTTTTCAAATTCTGTCGCATTGCTGGCAAGCAAATATCCAACCATTAGCGTGCCCGACCTTTGAAGTTTAACGTGACTTTTCCAACAGACAAAACTTCTTTATCTAAAACAGCAATATCCTCCATTGGTTCAAGAGCAATAACTTTTTGCACACCACCAATCATCAATTTTGAAACCCACCATGATAAACTTAATTCGCGACCAAGCATTTGTTCTTGTCTCCATGCTGATCTTAAGTTTTCTTCCATTTGTGCTAAAATTGTCAGTGCCGTTTCTGGTAACAGCCAAACATCAGCTTCCAAATCCACCACCTTTGCTACAGCCGCGTGAACAATGATCGTATCATTGGTCATAATCACATCTTTTTCGTGAAGTGCTTCTGAGACTTTCTCTAAAAGATCTGGGCTGGCTGTTTCTTGCTTATTATTGCCAAAAAGTGCAACATGAATCGTTGGATCTTTCCCATTACGATAGACAATAGCATCTTTAACACGGTTATCTGCTGACAGAGCCACAAATTTATAATAGGGCTCTGTACCGCTACCTTTACCACTGCGAGCATGCAGTTTAATGCGTTCACGATACCTATCATCACTTTCATCTTTCATTCGGTAAACACCGTGCCATTCTCCCAAAGCATCAAGGGAAGCGCCCGTTGCAAAAGCAAGAATGTTATCGCGTGCGGCTTCATTAATGCGTTGTCTTAAAAGCAATTCTCGATAACTGAAAGCCTCAATGACTTTTATCGCCGGATCACTTTCAAGAAACGTATACTCGGGCAAAAGTTCTTTTAAATGAGCAAGACAGGCTGCACGGATTTCCTCAAAAGAAAGTTCCGAAATGATTTCAGGTTTGGTAAGTGCTTCACTCATTTTATTAGCAATCCTTCCATGACAATGGGCTTTCCTGAAGGCAAATAAATCCCTGAAAATGACAAAGAAACTTTTCCAGCCTCAACCCATTGCAAATCAATTTCCTTCAATTGAAAACGCGGTTCCCACTGATCCAAAGCCTCCGCAATAGCTGCATAAAGCGAAACCGCAAAAGCATCATTCACAGGCGCATCTATGAGCTCAGGAACGCGTGAACCATAATCACGCCGCATCACACGAGACCCAATCCGTGTGGACAAAATATCAAGGATTGATTGACGCAAATGATCAATGCCTGATAAGGGCTGTCCTGTGTTCCGATCCATTCCTATGGTCAAATCGGAACTCCTGTTATAGAACTACCAGAAGCCACACCATTATGAACGTGAGATGCGCCTACATTTCTACCGTTATGGGTTAAAGAGCTGCCATTTATTGAAACATGACCGCCAGCTTTCAAAGAAAGATTGCCCCCTGCACTTAAGCTCACATCACTTTCTGAAACAATTTTGAGACCATCAGGAGCTGTAAGTTCTAACATGCCACCCTCTCCTTTAACGGAAACGCCATCAGAAATCGTGAGCAGAAACTTGCCTCCTGACTGAATAGAAAGGGCATAAGTATTCTGTTCATCATCATATTCAATGGTCGTTCCATCAGGGTATATGGTTCGATGAATGCTTCCTTTATCCGCTGCTTGGGTCTCATCGGTATGAATGGAGCCAACTATCACCCCTTGCGATAAATCCCCCGATGACGACACAACAACAACTTGCTCGCCAATATCGCGCCCCTCATAAGAACAGGTTTTTCCAGCACGCGCTTGTGTATCTGGAATCCAGTCACTGACCAAAGCACCACTTCTCACCCGATAACGAGCATTCTTATGATCAACATGGCTAATCTTTCCTACAACAACCATATTCGCCACACGACGCTTAAGATCGTTGATTTCCTTGCCGCGTCTCTCAAGCATGAAACCCCTCAATCTTTTGATATTTATCTTCGTTTTCTCTCCCTGTTTCGGGATCAAAACCAACAAAAGGCTCAACAAATCTCGCCTCTATACTTCCTTCATCGGTCTCAGAAATATTCGTTACATATGTGACTTCAAAGGTTAAAATGGCACCATGAAGCGCTACAGCACCGTTATCACCAAAGGCAAAAGCAATATTCTGTAACCGACAACTCTCAACCGTGTTGTTTAAATGAGGATTGGCATGAAAAATGCTTTCAACTTCCCATGCCAACTGATCAACACAGCGCGCTCCCTCTTCCTGTGTTGCGTAACATTCAACATCAACGGTTAAAACACGTCGCCGCAATCCATAATCATGCCCCTGTTCCAGTGTTTCATTTTGTGTAGACACGTTAATGGCAGGCATGGTCTCAACAGAAAAATTAAAGTCCCGCATATTGAAAACACGCTCACCAGCAATTGTCTTTGCTGCCTTTATCAAGGCAATAAACATCTCTCTTATCGTCTCTCTCGGGTGCATAAAGGTTCCTGTTCAATAAGTTGATTTTGTTATATTTTGTGGATATGTCTTATGAGCAACCGCTAACATGCACCAAAAGAAAATCAGCCTTTATGAGAACTTCAAAATTAAAACAAATGCCTGTTTTTAAAACGGATGCAGAAGCAGAAAACTTTGTTGATACTGCTGATCTTACTGATTATAACTTAACTGGCTGAATTCTGGCTTAATACGCAAGCTGCTTACGACGTAAATGTCTTGCAATCAAAAAAGGCAGGAGAATTTGCCAAATCAATAAATTTAAACGTATGATTTAACTTCCTTCCCACCTGTGAAGATGGGAAGATAGATCATATTCCTTTCAAGTTAAGCCACTTTCTTAAGCGAGCTTTTTAAGTTCGGATCATATGCCTTCAACAAAGGATCGATACCACGAGGAAACTCTGAATCCCCAAAGTCTGTAAGAACCACTAAAAGCTTAACAATATACGCATCTTTCTTGATCTTTGAAACCAAAGCTTTTTCTACCACACTCATGGTGTTAACTATAGCGTTACATTCTTCATCTACAACACCATCACGATTGCAAAGCTTAAACAACGCTATCCACAAATCACACAAAGAATCGATATTAATATTCATTGTACACCTCCGTGGATTTGCTCTCTCAAACATGCCAATCCTTTTGTGGTGATTTTTGTTGAAGGCAAGACCTTTTCTGTGCCATCGGATCTTTGAATCGTGATGGTCGGGCAATCCATGAGACCTTTCTTGATCTTGTCTTGATAAGGTAATAATGGAGAGCCTGGAGCGCGCCGATAAACCCAATCATTTCCACGCAGATAATCAATTAAATCTTTTGGTCGTACCTCTAATACCTTTGCTGCTTCTGTCAGACCAAACAAACCATCAGAACGTGTTAAGCCTTCAAGTGTCTTTGCTTTCGGTTCTAATTTAGCAATGATCGTGTCTTTTTGTTCTATCTGTCCTTGGAGATGTTTCAAAAAGCCAATCATTGCTTCAGGACTGGAATAGTCAATCGATTGAACATGAGATTGCTTTATCTCGCCTCTACGCCATGCAACAAATAACTTAATAAGCATATAACGGACTTGAGAAGATTTTTCTGTATTCGATAATGTCGCTATCAATAATGCTTGCTCTTCGTTAAGCCAATATTCTATTACGTGGTTGCCTTTTATTACCTGCGCCACTGTGGCGCACGTCCCAAACCTTTCTATTTCTTGCATATTTCTTGTAATTAATTTTCTAATGTCACGTGTACGAACAAACCCTAATTTCTCTGCTAAATCCATATCTCGGACACGAGGCTCGTTTTCTATTTCTCTTAATTTGATTAATTGCTCTTTATCGATAGCTAAGTATGTGCTATCCATTATTATTAACCTCTTTCAGGTTGGTTATATGTGAAGCGTTAGAGTGAGTTTTTGCGGACTTATGCTCTAACGCTTTTTCTTTTTTAAGAATATTAATTATTTCAGATGAAAGAGAGCGATCATTCTCTGTCGCCCGATCAAACAACCACTCTTTTAACATATGTGGCATATTTATTTTATATTGGATCGTTTTCATTTCACCTCCTATGCACATATTTAGTACCATAAAGGTACCTTGTGTCAAGTGTGTTTTTAGTGTATTTTAGGTACATGACAAAAAAAGATCGTGTACAATTTAAATTTCTCATTCCAGTTGAATTGAAAAATCAATTGGAAGAGTTTGCTGAAGCAAACCATCGTAGTCTTACGGGTGAAATTCTTGCTCGTTTAGAAGAATCTGTTCACATTACCATTACGACGAATCGTATGCTAGCAATGGATTCAAAAGATTCCCAAAAGTTCATTGAACAATTATTTTTGAATAAAAATAATAAAGCTTGATGTATCGTGCGTAGATCCGAATAATCAATTTGTGGTGCTAATACTTGCTTCTCCAATTCTTGCCAACGATCAACTATCTTTGCTCGCAGTGTCGTACTGTAACCTGACACAAGAATTAAACATTCACGCTTAGGAAGATTATAACAAGAGCGTATTTCACCTTTTCCATCAACGTAAGTGCCACTAAAATCAACCGATCCAAATTTGGATTGGTTAAGTTCCTCAAGCATTTTTCGAATATCACGCATCACATGTGCATGTTGTTTGTCACACAACTCCGCAATTTCACGACTCGACATAGTCTGAACCGCAGCACCATTACTGGCACTTTCTATAGTTTTCATGAAAGTATTCATAAGGGACTCCTGTGTAGTTAGACGTTTCTTAATGACACCCTAAAGGGATGTCGGGTGCTAAGAAACACGGTACACAGTCCGTCGTTATGCTTTCCCCATAAAAGGGTATTTTATGGCATAACCACACCCGACAAAGCCACTATATGCTACAAGCATATAATGAGTCAAAATCTTTCAATTTGCGGAGAAAAGATTATTTCGGCAATCTTCCGCTGTGTATTTTAAAGTGTTTCTTACGCACCTGACTCAACAATAGGCATGTTCCTGCCATATTGTCAATAGGTGAAGAGAACTATTTTAAAAATATATAAGTGTGTCTTTACTTGTTATTTTATTGTAAACATTATAGTTAATTTTCATATTTTACTTACGGACGAGAAAAATGGTATACTTAATATATGTATATATAAGCATAATTATAAATTTAATTTGTATAGGTGGAATTATTACTGGAACAATATTATTGTTTACAAAATCGATGCGAAAAAATGGAATTGAAATCCTTGCTTTCATTTTTTTATTAGTTATTGGATGTATGATAATAAAATTTATTACTATAAGTCATATAGGCTCCAATCATAAAAACGAATTAAGCTTTTTGGAATGGTTGTTATTAATATCCTTCGCTATTTTTACATTTTTCATTTTTTATAATTATCGACAACACAAACGAAAAAAATATTTTGAACAACAAGTTTCAGCATTACGACCATATCCTTTTCCCTCTAGCTTTTCAGAAGCGTGTGAAGTGTTTCAAAAACTTAACGCATATGAACTATTTCAAGAGCTTAACAAAAATAATTATCGTTTAGCACACAATGAAAAATTGTTGGGAATGCAACAAAATGTTACCTTTGCTAGCAGTAAAAAAAACAAATCTATAGGACGTCTTTTGGTAACAAACCAAGCCATTATATTTGAAACTCCTAAAAAAAATGAACGAATTGCTTGGGCGCAAATTGCATCAGCAAATCTCACATACCAAGGATGTCGGATTAAATGTCGCTCTGGCACCTCATGGAATTATAAATTTGCTGCCAGTCCCAAATTTTCCGCAATAGTCCGATCTCTCGTACAGCTTTATTGAATTTTGAATGTTACAAAATTTCTTTCCGTTTAAAATAATCTACACTGTACAGCCTGTGCACATTAAAACTGTACAGTCTGCACATTAAAATTAATTGTTTTCAATAACTTACATGTACAATGCACAGTCAATTTTAAAATTCTGTCGCTAGCGATGGTTCGCGCTGGGCTGCCCCGCAACAAGTCCAACCCGCCTGGAAGTACCTTTTGCATTGATTTTATTGACTTTTTTTATGAAAAAAGCGAATTATCATCGATAATCTTGTCTTAAAAATTATAATCACTGCATACAACACATAGACATCACTTAGAACGTGCTTTAGCCTTATTCTTTGCAGCATATTCCTGACGAGCAAGTTGTATCTGTATATTTTTTGTTAATCTTTCATTGGCATGTTGTACAATGGAATTGGCAATTTCTGGATTAGACATGACCTCTGCAATGGAGATCCCTTCTTGTTTTTCAATGGGGAATTGATCTCCCCCAGCTCTTTGGAAAACATTCCCCCCTCCTCTCCTTAAATTAACACGCTGGGGAAATGTCCCACCTTTTATAAAGCCATGAGGCAAAATCTTTCTTGCTCCAAACATTGTATAAACCACACCGCGCTTTGTTTCTTTTGCTTTAAAAAATTTAAGCGGCAATGCTGTCCCTGAACCAATAATATCTGCTTCAGGAAATTGTGTTGTTGCTTTTGATTTTATGTAAACACCTTTCTTAACACGCTTTACTTGAGCTGATGAAACTTCAGAAACTTTTCGTTCTGTAAAACGCTCAACCTGTTTTGCTGCGGTGTTTACAGCATTACGAAGCGCCCAATTAAGACGTGGCGCTTTAAGACTGGTAAAAGTATTTTCAACTTGCTGAAGATACCATTTTTGATGAATAGTTAACTTCAAATGCTAAGCCTTCTTTGGAAAATCCGTTGATGGCTTAGAAGCTTTAACTGCTTTAGGCTTCTCGGAAACGGCTGTTTCTGAAGCTTCTTGTTCGCTTATATTTGTATTCTCTTTTTGCTCATCAAACTGTTGTTCTTTACCAGAAGCTACACATTCATCCTCTTGATAAAGCCTTGCAGCATTAGCCCGTTTAAGACGAGCATAAACTGCATGAGAAACCTCAACGAATGGATTATCTAAAACCGAAGGCTCAAAACGAACAATACTTTTATTGTCACCCAACACACACATTGGTTTAGTGATTACTACTTTCATAGCCACTCCTTTTGATGAATTATTTAATGACATTTAATGACATAACTGGTCATTTATTCGCTTTTGTTGCTTGAAACAAAAAACAGCCCGTTTTCCTAAGAAAACCAGGCTCTCTAGCCACATTAAAGGCTTAATATTTTTCTAAATTTTTAAGGGAAAATCTAAAATCTGGACACAACAAAACTAGTACCGCACATGTCATTAAATACGATTTTTTACACCATGTCAACAAAAAAATCTAAATATTGTATTTTTTTTATTTTTTATCTAATTTTTCAGTGTTAAAAAACTAAAATTTGTAGATACCATTCTTAAACTTCATCCACAACAAAAAATATATGTTAGCATAGTAAAGCATTCAAAATTGATTTTTTGATAAAATATGAATCATTTTAAAATACTAAAAAATAATAAAAATTTAAATATTATTTTACATAAAATTAATATTATTAAAAATAATTATTAAGTTTTTACAGAGTCTTTTTTTATTATTTTTTATTTTGTTTTCTTATGAATTAGCACAAACAATAGTTAAGTACATACTCGTAAGCTGCAATGAAATACAGATTGTTGAAGCAGACACTAAACGCGTAAAAATGTAAGCAAACTGAATCCCTAAACGATTTCCAAAAGCAAGATGATATGAGCTTGAATATGAGTTCGAATGAAATCGAAATGAGCACAGTGAAAAACGCACCCTTTTTCATAAAAAATTACAAAAATTTTCTTCAAATTATATATCATTATTATTAAATTGATAATTATTAAATTTATTGATAATAACGCAAAAATTGAAATTTGAAAGCTGCAATTTTAAAATAAGAAAGAACTCCCCATGAATAATACTATAAATGCAATACATGACGAATTGACACTGCCTTTTATCGTAGAAGAAACTTTAAAAAAAGGATTTGAAGACAATGCTAGTACTTTAGGAGCGCTAAAAATAGCAGTAGATTACCACAATATACAACGAAAACATTGTTTGCATGTTACATTTATAAATTCACTTAATGAATTAAAAAATGAATTGCCAGAATTTACCAGAGAACCTCAGCCAACATTCACAGGCAGAGGATATCACTATCTCAAAGATGGTATATTAAAAGAGGTCATGCCGTTGATCTCAAAACACGGATTCTTCGTATACAATCCACTTGTCCAATATTCTACCGAAGAAATTACATTAGAGACAACATTAATGCATAATAAAAGTGGACATAGTATTTCATCTCGTGGCACCTACTCAACAATCATGGTGAAAACAGCTGAGAATATCGAAATCGCAAACACAGCAACTTATCAATTTATGCAAGAGTATGCTTTTGAATATAACTTATGTTTATTATTTGGTATGTAAAATTTAATCTTATTTTTTCTTAGTCCTAAAATTTATACTACGACAGCCTCAAAAGCTGTCTGGTTTTAACTATGTCTGTTATCAATTAACTGTATTTCCATAAAAATACCGAAAATTGATAACCCTTATTCTTATAAGTTTAACGTATCCTTTATCAAAAAATACAGCTATTTTGTGAAGGATACGTAAAAGTAGGCGCATAAAATTTACTGAACCTCTATTTTAGGAAAACATAGCGATAATACAGAATATCAAGTGAAATTTCGTTGAAACAGTGATTCTAAAAAGAAGTGTTTTTTGTTATGGAAAATATATTATTGTATCGACGCTCAATGCTTTAAATTTTAATAATAAAATGAATTATAATTTAAGAGAAATTCTCTAAAGGCAAGTTTGCTATTGCAACGCATAATTTACGACCCAAAGAATTTCCTGCAAAGCTAATCTTACGCATTTTTTTTAACCCCATCTAATACAAATTAACTGATTATTAGGTTTAAACCATGCAATAAAATTAGATGTCTTCGCATTTACTCTTCTTGCTCTTGGAAAAGAAGTTACCATTGATATTCAGGATGCTGCTTGAGATTTGTATACTTTACGGCTTTGCGCAAAATATTTATGAAGCACATTAAGAATAATACGCAGTGAATGTACAAGATACGACAATGATTGATCTTCGATAACAAGACATTGCAGTGCAGCATAAAAATTATGTTGGTGATACAAATCTTGTGCTTCTTTTATAGCTTCCTTCATATCTTCATAGCGATCGGTTGCTTTTTGAATCCACCGTTCTTGTGCTTCCTCATCTGACAATGGAATAAAATCGTCATAATAGCCGCTCGGCAAACCTTTTGCACACAGGTAATCATTTCTAACTTCAAGATACTTCTGTGCAGCATCATACTGGTCTTGGCTAATGCCTGATGGGTCTTGTCTATATCCGAGCAAACACAGTCTCCCGATATAAGTGCCAGAAAGTGGATTTTTTGCTTCTTCTACAGTTAACCCAAAGTGCTTAGCACGCATTGCAATTGTTAATTTATCAATAGCTTCACGTGGTCTTTTTGCACGTGAAATACGTCCGTTTTTTTCTCTCATACGTCCCTCAATCCGTGGTCGTCCACGTTTTGCTCGTTTTTTTCTTTTTGCCATATTTTTTCAATCAAAACGGAATGTCGTCATTAACAGATGTTTTATAATCAGCAGCACCTGAAGCAACTGCATAACTTTGAGCAGTGACATAGGTATCGCTCTCTTTCTTTGCATCAAGCAAATACAATTCACCTTTAAACTGCGGTACAATCACTTCTGTCGTGTAACGCTCAATACTTTTGTTATCTTGCCATTTACGTGTTTGTAATCGCCCTTCGATATAGACCTTACTGCCTTTTTTAAGATATTGAAGGGCAATCTTTGCAATGTGGGGATTAAAAACCGCCACGGAATGCCATTCCGTTTTCTCTATTTTTTGATTGGTGTTTTTATCTTTGTAGCTATCGGAAGTTGCTATCCTAAAATTGACCACTTCAACACCAGAAGGCATTGTTTTACTTTCAGGATCAGCACCAAGATACCCTATTAACGTCACTTTATTGAGCATATTTTCATATCCATTAAATTTACGTTTTTACGAACATTATTTTAACATAAATTCTTATATTTTTCTAATGTTTTCAAAGTGATATTATAAATTATTAATATATAAAATTATATTTTACAGCGCTCATTGATAGTACTTGACTGCTACAAACGCATGGTGGATCAAATGAGAAATTTTATGCAGAATCCAGAGCGCATGACCGTAATAAATTAATAAGCTTATCTATTAATCTATATGTACGAGCCATAACATAAACGACAAAAACCAACAAAATATGCCAAAGAAGAGTATTTGCTGAAAAGTGGGCTTCATCCCCAAAAGCAGAGAGAAAAGAAATATCTGTCTTAGGACTGTATGAAAAAATTAATGTCACAAGCGCCAAAACAATTAAACGAAAAAGTTGATGCATATATAAATGCAAATCAGATGTTATGATATTCCAAGATGTTGTATTTTCATATTGGTACTCTGGATCAAAATGTAATTTTGACGGAAGTTTAGAATTACATAAGATTGCACAAAGGATTGTTACTATTACTAAAAAGATAGATGCAAATGTTAAAACGCCTTGAATAAAGTCAGTGTTTTTTTCTATTTCCAAAAAAGACAAAGCTATAAGTGCTATAAACCCGATGCCATATAATAAAATTGTTGTTTTCTTCATTGTAAACATGTTTATTTCTCAGCAGATTTCGATAATTTTTTAATAGTTTCCGATAACTTTTTGATATCTTTGTTAATCTCATCTATGAGTGGCTCATAGTTAAGAACAGCTTTGGGCAGTGCACTCCCATAAAACCACGCTTTTACTTGCGCTTCAGTACTGAAATTCGCTCCTTCTAGCGTTTCATAGTGTTTGCAGCCTTCAAACTCCTCATATTCTCTGGCTCCATCTTCATACTCATAAAGGTTATAAAAATATTCAGCACAACCAAGCCCCCAAGGTGCATGGCCAATAGCTGTTGCAACAAACTTTTTTTGTATTGGCTGTTTACGTTTTGTTGAGAACAGATGTTTTAAGATTTCCATGCTTTAATCCTTAATTTTATCGATAGGCTTATTTGCCACAAATTTGACCACAAATAGCCATTTTTATTTTAATGCATATGATCAAAAAATTCTTTAATCGCTCTGTATGGTGCCTTTTTATTGATTTAAACGTATGCCTAATACAAAACGATCAACACTTTTACTAGTTTGTTATTTTTCCTTCTTGCTCCTGAACAAGCGTAAATGGTCGGGAATGCTCTCTCGCTATTTTTTCTTTCATCGTCTTTTTACGTGTATTCAAAACAGCTTTGCGAACAACACTCGCTCTGGTTAAAAGGCTGGCTTCCAAATCACGACACAGTCTCACAAGCTCGCGAGTACTTGGGAAAAACGTATCGGATAAACCATCTATTTCATCACACAAAATTCGCTTAACCGTTTTCATCAATGACCATGCCGAAACATTTTCGAGAACCATTCCATAGGTCAGTGCTATCCCCTCATGATCTGCATTTTGCGCTATTTTCAATCCACACGAGAGCATACGAATAGCCTTTGCAATGTCTTCTTTTTCGGCTTTCACCGCAAACAGTTCCCGAAGTTGATCATAAGCCTCTAAAGCAAGCATTTCCTGCTGCTTGGTTAACTTACTACCATCCTTCAAAGCTAGAGGAAATTCCGAAGCTATCATTGCACGAATGTTCTTTAAAGTAACCTCGATTTCCGATATCAAGGATGCTGTCTGCGATGCGCTCGCCAACACTTTTTTGTCTTTGAGGATAATTGCCATGATTACTACCTATCTTGCTATTTCCGTAATTTTTTGAATTTCTAATCCAGTTACGCCATGTCGCTGGCCAATCACGTTTGGTCGCGTCCTTCCCTGTCTTGGCATTCCAATAATCTCGAAATTTTGCACTCTCGATTTTAGCCTGCTCTGGAAGCAAACCCTCCCGAATTGCAAAATCGTAATCAGGTTCGAAATCATCAGGCAACCGACAACCTCGATCAATGTTAGCTCGTTTAGCTTGTGAAGAAATGTTCTCTTGCTCATGAATGGGAAGTAAATTCACAACGTTAGTGATTTCTGGAGAACTGCTTGCATCTGAAATTTCGTTTTGAGCTGAAAGCGTATCGAACATATCGCACCCCTCTTGCTCGTGAACAGAAAGAGCAGTTTCTGAATCTTCGAAATTTTCTTTTTTTGCTAATACGATAGTATTAGTTTTTTTATATATATTATTCTTATTCTTTATAGCTTGATTTTGCTTACCGTTTGCTTCAGCAAAATTATTAATTGATTGTTTTATATGTGTTTTTGCTTGTGCACCTTTTTTACCAGCTTCACTGCGGACTTGCGATATGTGCTCCTTTTTTTCGATAAACTCTTTTAGCTCTTCTTCAACACGATAACTCCATAAACCTTCATTTGTTTGGATCAATTTATCATTTCTCATTAAATATTCGACGATGATTACAAACTTCTTTTTTGAACAATTGCAGGTACGTGCAAGCGTCTCATAATCTTCTTTAATTGGTGATTTTTTATCATACATGCGCACGAGAAGAGTAATATAAACGCCCCTTTGCTCCAATGTCATTCCATCTGTACCGCTGATCCAGTCATATAAATTGAATCTGAACCATGGCATATCATTAGACATGATTATCCCCTCTCTTTAATTAAATGTAAAATTGCTAAAGCATCTGCTTCATTATCATCTTGTGGCGCATGTCTTTTAGGACGAACCGCCTTTATCATTTCTTCCTTTGAGGCATTCCCCTTCCCTGTCGTCGCTTTTTTAATTGCACAAACATGAACACCATCATAAGGAATTTGTTGATGTTCACACCAAGCTGTTAAGGTTGCCAACAATCCGCCATAAATATGCGCAGCATCGGTATCACTTCACTGTGGCGACACACCTTTTCAAAATACACAACATCAATTTGGCTTGCTGCCATCATGATTTCTGTAAGCCATTGCTTAAAGCGCAAATAACGCATTCTCCCACTCTCAAAACGACGTGGTTGGAAATTGGCTGTTCCACTGATTATGTGGTTATCTGCACCACAAATCGCCCAGCCTGTCTTGGTGCCTAGATCAAGGCAAAGAATGGTTTGTAAAGAATTCATAATCCCCTCTGAAAATTGTAGTGTATTGGTGTGTGTAATGGAGCGCTTAAATTGGCTCTCTTGCATAAATGCTTTTGAAAAAATACCCTTTCACTGATTCTAAAAAAGCGAGGGAAAACACGATGCAAGAATGGATAATTGATAAAGCTACATTCTTGCTACATTGGATAAATGACAATTCCGTAGTTGCTTCCATCGTCATTACAATAGCTACAGGAATGGCGGCGCTTATTGTGAGAAGCAAAGACCGCAGAACAACCGCCAAAATCCGAGAAGAAGATCGAAAGTGGGTAACAAAACAATTTACAGAAAACCAAAGACAAACTGTAGCTCTTGAAAATTTTGCAAAATATTCAGAAAAGCATATCGGAATTTTATTAAAAGATAAAAACACGCGTGATTTGGAATCACTATTACATCTTGAGGCAGACTTTGATTTATTAGAAATGCGAAAAGGCATTGCAGATATTGCTATAAGACTACATATTACAAATTTAGCAGCACAAAATATTACAATAAGAAATATACAAATAACTGAAAAAAGTCCCTTTGCATTTTGTGAAATAGCTATTCCCTTTGCCAAGTATATAGTTGATACTTTAGGCACTATTGTTGTAATTAATAGAACAACTCCTAAGCCATTGCTTTATATCCAAAAGATATACAATCTAATACTACGCAAAAATTTTCCTCAAATTTATTTGTTATACCTGTTGGAAAATACACTGTCTTCAATCTCCTAGTAACCTGTCCTGAGGATCAAACCCAAAACGTTGCGAATTTTACACTTGAATACACCTTACAAGACAATCCAGATGAATTAATCACTGCTGCTTTTTGGACATCATCGTCACACTCAAGACAAACGTATGATAAAATTATTGCTAGGGAGTTTCTCCCGTAGCTATATTGCGTAAAAATTCTTTGTAAGATTGATCTTCCATATCCAGATGATGTAATGGAATAGCAACACCAGGACGGAGTTTAAATTCTGGTGAAGTGAGAAAAAATCTTGGTTTGAATTGTTCTATTTTCCATGATATCTCTTCTAGCCAATCTGTATGGTGCTTTAGTATTGTAACTAATTTTTCAAGCAGTTCTCGCTTTTCCTCAATCCCTTTCCTAAGAATTTTAATTTCTTTTCTATATTGCAAAACGCAAAAGAATATCCACGCATAAGAAAACACGGTCGTGACGTTTAATATTCCCATCATTACGCTTTGACTCATCCACTTATTCCTTTCCTTTATTTTTCCTCACTTTAAGAGTGTGAATTGTGCTGTTGCTCGTTGTTAACTATAGAATTATCCATACAAGAAGGCGTTATTGACTCTGATCCATCCAATGCAGTAAATTTTCCTACTGAAGAAAGCATATCTTTCCTCTGTTTTTCCATTAAAAGAGAAGCGGTGTGGGGGGTATTCTCATATGTACGAAGAAACCAATTCAACGTAACCCAAGATAAACTTTTGGATTTAGATAATTGAATAATTGTGTTCCAATATCTCGGAGAAATTCTATTTCGATCTCGCATTTTACGAGCAGCCTCGTAGCTACATCCAATTTGTTCTGCAAACTGGCTTATAGATTCCCAAGCATCAATCAAATTTTTAACAGAGAAATTATTCATAATATAAACAGTACATTATGTACACATTTAAATCAATACAAAAATCGTACAAATTGCATAAAAAATCGTGGATAATATACGCATGATTTACTTACCAAAAGACAGACTTAAAATAGCACGTAAAAATGCTGGGTACAAAACACCAGCTGAGGCTGCACGCGCTATACCAAGTATCAATATTAATACTTTAAATAGTAATGAAAATGGAAATCGAGCTATTTCGCGTCAAATGGCTGTACACTATGGACAAGTATTTAATGTCGACCCAGGATGGATTTTGTATGGTGAATCTGATCTAGAAAATCCTAGCCTTATTACAAACGTTCCTCTAATATCGTGGATCAGCGCTGGAGAATTAAGTGAGCAAGATGGTATAATGGATTTTTCAGATTACCCAATAGCAGAAGCCGTTAATTTGCCTGCGGGCAAATGGATTGCTTTACGCGTTGATGGTGCATCTATGAATAAAATTAGCCCCCCAGATTCTATAATATTTGTGAATACACAAGACAAAAAACTTGTACCAAATGCCTGCTATATCATTGCAGATGAATCTGGACAAGCAACATATAAACGATACAGACCTAATGATACTCCTCCTTTTCAACCCGCATCATACGACAAAACAATAAAAGCTCCAAAACTTGAAGGTGCTATTTCTATAATAGGTCGTGTACGACGTACTGTTCTTGACATGTAAACGCGATTATTATGCTTTATCTGATTGGTCAGAATTCTGAAGAATCGTTAAAATAGCTTGTTGAACTTCAGGCTTCACTTGAAAAAGACTAATAAATTGTTCAGATATCTCAACCAAAAAGGGTGGAATTTCACCGAAAAAATTAATAATTTTTATTAATTCATCAACTATCTGAATTGTGCAATATGCTAGTAAAAGTAAAAGGCACATACTTAATGTGTTCAGCTAGCATCCTTTTGCTGCCGTGTCATTTTTCAATTAATTACTCCTTGTGTCATAATCTTAATTGTTCACGTTTCATCGTTATTATTTTATTTTTCTAAAATAGTACATAATGTACTTGGCTACTTTCAGTACATTATGTACTTATATTTCCATAAACTATAAACAAACAATTTCCAAGCGGCTTTAGAGGGGGGAAATTATGAAAAAGCCAATTTTTATAAATTCAGATGAAATTTTGTTAGTTATGTGCCGTGATGAGTTAGAAAACATCGCACAATCGGGACCATTCTACGAAGAAAAAGACATTATTGATTTTATTGATAGTGTTAATAACGCTGTACAGATTTTCCGTATCGAACCAACAATTAATCGTTGTAAGATATCTCAGAAGATATTGCTGAAATTTATCTTAAAGAACATGAAAGTATATTCTTTGAAAAAAATATACATCACGACTTTGTTTTAGACAGTACAGTATATGATAACTTGTTGGATGAAATAGCAAAACAAGAATATGAAGATGCAATGTACGGCACTTATGAACAACAGCACCGTCTACGCTTTTGCGACGTAATCTAATGGTGTTTTAAGAGCGCCCCTTTTTTCTCCATCAATCTCATTAACGAAAGTAAATCTATGAACAGTTATGCCAAAAATAAAGAGGGTGAAAGATGTGTCATACCCAAAAACGAAGTAGAACACAAAAGTGGTTACATCCTAATGGTCAATGCCCATGCAATGTATAAGTTCTTAGAATTGAAACAAGATTTTTCATCTTGGTTTAATGATTGTATTGAAGAACATAACCTGAAAGAGGATGTGCATTTCGTTTTTACAAAACAAGAAGATAATAGAAAAAAGTTTATCCAAAATCTAAAAATAGAAACAGATGAAATCAATAATCGTTATTTCACAATTTACACAGCAAGGAAAATTGCTAAAGCAAAATGCTACAGAAACAAAAACAGAGCATTATACCAGTCCTTGATTTTTTTTATTAATTAAGGAAGCGATGATGCAAAGCCTCATTATAACATCTGAAAAAATGCTGGCTTCAACAAAATCACCACAAAACGCATCAGCATTCTTTCTCAAAAATTACAAAGACAAAGCACATATAAAAGGATATTAAATGACCAATTCTCCATTAACACTCATGGCACACAAATATGGTTTCTCCCATGACGAATTTCGAGAAACAATCATCAAAACTTGTACCAGTAATAAATTTCCTTTTTCTAATGAAGAATTCACTGCTTTTATTTGTGTTGCCAATACTTACGGACTTAATCCTCTCACAAAAGAAATTTATGCCTTCCCCAAAAAAGGCGGAGGGATCATGCCTATCGTTTCCATTGATGGATGGATTAAGATCATTAAAGCAAATCCAAACTTTGATGGTATGACCTTCCACGATCAACTCGACAACAATGGCAATTTGGTTGCTATCAAATGTTCCATCCGTTAAAAAAACATTCAAGATCCTATAGAGGTCACCGAATATTTGTCAGAATGTAAACAAAACACAGATATTTGGATAAAGTACCCTGCTCGCATGTTGCGTCATAAAGCTACCATACAATGTGCACGCTATGCTTTTGGGTTGTCTGGCATTTACGATGAAGACGAAGCCGCACGTATTAACAGAACAAATCACAACACACAAAGTCAACAGATTTCAAATGAAATGCTTATGCAAATTCAGGAATTAATGGATCAAACACAAACAAAGAAAGAAAACGTACTTTCTTTTGCAAAAGTCGAAGGGCTTAGCGATCTGTCTCATGAAAAAGCTCAAACTGTTTTGGATGGTTTGAAAAGAAAACAACGCTTACAAATAGCTCAAGCACAACAAAACGCCTCTATACAAGATGCTGAATATGAACCAAATCCTGCAAAAACAAGAAACGGCAGTGTAATATGGAACAAAGAACAGCAGAATGGTTTCAAGCACGATTAGGAAAAGTCACTGCCTCAAACGTCTACAGCGTCACCAATCGAACAGCCAAAGGATTACCCACAAGCAAATATGATGAATACAAAATCAAACTCCTTACAGAGCGCTTAACGGGAGAAACAAACCCATATTATGAAAGTGAAGATATGCGATGGGGTATCGAGCATGAAGATGATGCAATCAAAGAATATAGCTTTATTTATGATGCCAATATAACAAAGTGCGGTTTTGTACCGCATCCAACAATTGCAATGGCTGGAGCAAGCCCTGATGGTCTTGTTGGAGAACATGGCTTAATCGAAGTCAAATGTCCAAGATCAACAACCCACATCCGCTTTTTTATCGATAACGAAATCAAGCCTGAATATATCGCACAAATGCAATTCCAAATGGCTTGTACGGAGCGTAAATGGTGTGATTTTGTAAGCTATGATCCACGCTTTACTGACCAATCATCACATTTACGCCTCAAAATACGACGCATATACCGTGATGAAAAGCAAATCGAACACATAAACAAAGCTGTCGAAGCGTTTTTAGAAAAGATAGAGCAAGACATGCAGCAGATATTGACTCAAGCCGCTTAAACACTATGGGGGTGTTATTCCTTCCCTTAGAGTACCCCCACCCTTTCACAAAAACTTTCAACATGTGTGTAATTCTTTAGGAAATGAAATATGGAACATGAACAGCATACCATCCCTGCTAAAGATGAAAGCCTTTGTCTTTTTACTATTGGATATGAAAAAAAATCTCTTAACGATTATCTCAAATGTCTCATGGAAAATAATATTAAAACTTTGTGTGATGTTCGTAAAAATCCAGTAAGCAGAAAACAGGGATTCTCAAAAACACAGCTAGAAAAAGCTGTACAAAGCTTCGATATTAAATATATGCACATTCCTGAACTTGGAATTGTCTCTGAAAAGCGACGAAATTTAAAAACACAACAAGACTACGAGCTTCTTTTTGAAGATTACCAAAATACAACTCTTAAGAATAACTCTTGTGCAATAGACAAATTGTATCAAATTTTTTTAGCTAAAAAGCGTATTGCAATCACCTGCTTTGAAGCTGATGTGTGCATGTGTCATCGAGGACAAATTGCCTTGGCTCTTACACAATTACAAGATTGGCAATATGAAATTAAACACATTTAAAAATGAACTTATAAACTTTTAAAGTGTGAGAGCGCTATTTAAACATCTCCTAGTCCTCCACTTTTTCTCATTTTCAACATATAGAAAGGAAAGCTCCAAATGAATGAAGAAAAATTAAACGCTTCAATAGAAAAAGTAAGCTTATTTGAACAAGCTTTATTGTCAATGCGATTACAACGACTTGTTAATATACAAGACCTTTCAATTTATCTTGGAATGTCGATGACATATATTAGAGAGCTTGTAAAAGCTGGAGCTTTTCCTAAACCAATACAAGAGGGACGGTATTTAAAATGGGATATCGTAGAAATTGATCGCTATATTGAAACGAAGAAAACCGAAAGAGATTCATTAAAACTATCAACGCTATTATCGTAACTAATTAACACCAGTCACAAAAGATGACCACTGCTCTAAAAGAACACGTCGCTGTTCTAAAAAATCAGTTCTCATATAAGCTTTTGTGACTGTATTCCCTACCGAGTGAGCAAGAATAGCTTCTGCAATTTCAAATGGTGTAGACGTTGTTTCTGCTATCCAATCACGAAGACTTGATCTGAAACCATGAGGTCTATAATCAATCCCTCTATCTTTCATGAATTTAGAAAGTGTCGCATCAGATATAGGCTTTCCAGAATTTCCAACAAATAAAAAGCCATTTCGTTTTGCTTTTGGTACCAATTGCATATCAACATCTATACCACGTGCTGCTGCATGTTTTATAGCAATATTCAAGCGAGACAAAGCTTTGCTTGCTGTTTCGTTTTTTGTTTTCCAAATAGGAGACACACATTCTTTTATATCAACCTGACTCAATTCGTTAATTGCGATATCACCAAGTTTAGGAAAAACATGCAACTCAAGAGGTGTTAGCCATCTTGCAGCTTTCCCACCACCTTTCAATTCACTTTTTTTCGCTTCAAAAGCACTTAAGACAATCTCTCGCAAAGAAATACCACCACCAGCTCGCTGTAATTTTTCTTTTTTTCTTTCACGAATTGGATCAATTCCTTGGTTCAAGAGTTCACGGCAAGCCGTGGCTTTAAGCCTCGCCTCTTTTAAAGATACATCATCACAGGAGCCTAACCCCATCTCACGGCGCTTTTTATTAAGATCAAATCTAAAAACCCAACGCCCTTGATCTAATGCCGTTTTGATAAGCCATAAACCTGCTCCATCAGCATATTTACCTTTTGACAAATTTTTCACTGCTAAGACAGACAGCCTATCACGTACTCTTATCCTTAAAACCACCTTCTAAACCACCTTTTAAGTCGCGCTTGAGACGCTTTCACCTGGTATCAAAATTGCATATAAAAGATAATATGAAAAATAAATTACAATAAAAACAATTAGTTATTAAATATAAAAAAGATAAAAGACGCTATCACCTGATATTGTAGAGAACTCTAAAGGAAGGAGAAAAATGGTGCACGCCGTCCGCACCATCATTAAGTAATTTTTTCCTTATTTTTGAATAAGTTAAATAGTATAATAATAAAGCAGCTTTTTATAAAAATTATTATTATATAATGCCACAAAGTAAAAATTTTATGATGACTGCTTTCGAATCACACCCCTTTTTGAGCTGATATCTTGATTATGCAAATAATGAAAAGAATTTTTGATTTATAATTTCATTTATAAAATTAAAAACTTCCGTAACTGCTTCTCGCACTTTAATTATAACAAAAAGCAATAACGTTTTTATTACAAAAAAAAGTGTTTACAGCCTCCAAAGTAAAGGCTCCATAATAAGATGGAACCTTTTAGCGACGTGATTCTCTAATGATTAAAATTTATAAGCTATACCAACACGAAAATCATTCATTTTATAATCAAGCTCAACAATATCGCTAAACTTCTTTTTTCCAAAATCTGAATAGCGATACTCTGCACGCAAAATAATATTATTTGTCACTGCAAAATCAACACCCGCACCAAGAGTATAACCAGCCATTGCTTTTGTATCGTCTAATTTATTGCCAACTTCATCTGTCTCATTCAACGATGCTGATATAATATTTTGGAAATGCCCATAAGCAATCCCCCCCGAAATATAAGACATCAAACAACCAGAAGAATAACCAATACGCACCCGTGTAGCACCAACCCATTTTTGTTTTACAGTATGGCTAAAAATTAAAGGCTTTTCTCCCTTTTTTTTTCTAGGAGTCTCTTTAAAACTTTCTACACCATTATAAGAATCTGTGCTTGTCTCACCCTTTAATGATTGCCTTAGCATTCGTTTTGCTAAATCATCAATTTTAGTTCCCTTCTCACTACTATCCTGATCAAATATAGATCTGTGATCAAGACGCTTTTGAGGAACGGCGACATTCTGTGTCCCCTTTTTCTCAGATAAAAGGACATCTGTATCAAACCCCAAAATAAAACCCTGCCCAATGTCAACATTAGCTCCAGCATAAACACCGCCTATAAAACCAGACAGTTCAGGCAAATTTTTCTTCTCAATTTGAAACCATTTTGTATCCTGATCATTTACATCAAATAAGAAAGGATCGTCTACATCACGACCAATCGCAGAAAGTCTACCTGAAAAACCGCCAATTTGTCCCCCTAAATAAAAACCTGTCCAAGAAAAAGCTGGAGAAATAATAACTGATGAAACAGTATTTTTTGATTTATAAGGAACTATTATATCTGCTGCTTGTGCTACAGAAGTTGAAATAAAAGCAAAAGCGGACGCTATTATTAAATATTCTTTTCTACTCATAAAATTATACCTCAAGCTATTGTTTAAACATATAAAATATTATACAAAACGCTGTAAAATTTTATGCTGCAAAACTGCATATGTATTTTATGATATATTAAAATTTAATATTAGCAAACAGTTTTTAATCACTTTTAAACTTTTATTAACCATAAATACTTGACAAAATGATATTTTATACACAAAAATTATAGTATTTTATTGAAAAATAAGATCAAAACTTCATTTTATAAAACTAATAATTAAGTCAGTTCACATTTTTATTTTATGCAATATGATAACAAATATATGCATTAAATATTTTATAGATACATTTAAAAAATAATAACATTGTATATTATTACTCTTTATAAAATTCAGATATTCATAATTTAAGATTTATCATAGATTGAAAATGTATAAAAATAAACATCACGAATCATGAAAATAAAATTTTAAATTATCAATAATAATTTTCTCTATAAAAGAAGCATCATAGAAAAAAATAAAGGCTCCATCATAGATGGAACCTTTTAGAAACATAATTCCTAATCATTAAAATTTATAAGCTACACCAACACGAAAATCATTCGTTTTATAATCAAGCTCAACAATATCGTTAAACTTCTTTTTTCCAAAATCTGAATAGCGATACTCTGCACGCAAAATAACATTATTTGTCACTGCAAAATCAACACCCGCACCAAGAGTATAACCAATCATCATCTTTGTATCATCTAATTTAATGGAAGTTACTTCTTCTTCTTTTCTTTCTACAGACAATGCCGATAAAACATTCTGGAAATTTCCATAAGCAACTCCCCCAGCGATATAAGGCATAATACAATCAGCAGAATATCCTACACGCACCCGCGTAGCTCCAGTCCATTTTTGCTTTAAAGTATGACTAAAAGTTAAATGCTCACCATCGTCTAATGAACCGTCTATTAACTTGATAGTTTTTGTATCTTTGCGTTCAGACAAAAGAATATCCGTATCAACACCAACGATAAAATCCGTACCAAAATCAACATTAACACCTGCATAGATTCCACCTATAAAACCAGAAAGCTCAGGTAAATCTTTTTTATCAACAGAAATCCATTTTTCCTTTTTGTGTTGCTCGGCAAGCGCGACAGGTAATATAGTGGAATCAAGATTATAACTCATTGCAGAAATTTTACTCGAAAATCCACCAATTTGTCCCCCTAAATAAAAACCTGTCCAAGAAAAAGCTGGAGAAGTAATAATTGGCGTAACCATCTGCTTTGGCTGACTAGTAGCCACTATATCTGCTGCCCGTGCAGAAAATAACGGAATAAAAGCAAAAATGGATACTGTCATTAAATATTTAATATTCATAAAACTATACCTCAATGCTAACGCTATTGTTTTTTTTAAAATAGAAATATTATACAAAATGCTGCAAAACACTATACTGCAAAATCGCATACACATCTCTTTAGTGTAAATATATCAAAGTTTGATATTTCAAATAGTTTTGTCATTTCTAAGGTACTAATAATCAGACGTTGCCTAAAAAGTTGAAACTTTATCCATAAAGTTTATCACGTTTTCTGAAAATGTTAGATTATGATACATTTTTATCCAAATTACCGCAAAAAAACGCAGAATAAACAGACGACTTTACAGTCCACTTTATAAAATTCTATCTAAAATATAACGCTGGTATGTTTTGATCAAATTGATATTGATGAATATTGTTAAAAACACTTTATGGAAAGATAAATGAATACAAGCACAATGTCTTAGTTTTTATCAAGATCCATTGCACTCATATTTTAAGACTTTCTGTCGTAACAAATACGATTAAACTAGAATAGAAAGCTTCATGTCATAAGTAATACACATAAATCATTCCATTTACAAAGGTGCCTACTAAATAACTATAGTACATTTAATATCAAAAATACCTTTTGGTATTAGGTTATAAAAAGGTTTAAATGTTACGACACTGAAAACATATATTTTTTAATACTTTCAATAAAGTCACATATGTTTCACGACTTAATGTTAATTTTGCTAAAATATCATATATTCCATGAACAGCTCTTCAATTGTGCTATTATGAATTGACAGACATAAAATGCTGCTCTTTTAAATAAATATTCTAAACTATTTTATTTAAAAAATACTCTACCATCATTGATTTCTATATTATCGTCTGCCTTTATCGCAAAATGGTCTTTATTTGGAAAAGTAATAAAACAACCATTCATACAAACTGTAGTAACTTGATTGCTATTTAAAGAAATATTTGAAATTGTACTTCCTTCAACAACGATAAGAGATTGCGTCTCTGGATCAGTATTTTTTACAGTTGCGGCAAAAGCCATCATAGACAAAATATCCAACAACATAATAGCAATAAAAACATATATATATTTTAGCATTCTAATATCCCTTCTTTAGCAAAACGTTTATATAATACCAGGCGAAGATCATTAGCTACCGTAGAAGTAGAGGTAATATCTGGCACATAAAGAACCAAAGTAAATGAAAGTTTTTTACTATCAAATGCAGTGAAATTCACGCGCGGTGCAGGATTTTTTAAAATCCCCTCTGTAGCAGAAGCCGTCTCTAACAAAATTTTAATAACAAACTCAGGAACAATATAAGATGAAACAGAAAATGGAATATCAATTCGACCTACTTTACTAGAGCGAGTCCAATTAATTACATTATTATTGATAAGACTTGAATTAGGAATAATAATAGTCTTACGTTGAGATGTCTCAAGCTCTGTTGCACGTACACTGATACGTTTAACAGTTCCACCTACTGATCCAGATTCTATATAATCACCTAATTTAAATGGTCTTCCAATCAAAATGATAAGTCCAGATACAAAATTTTGAACAATATTTTGCAAACCAAAGCCTATACCAAGCGAAAGCCCACCAGCAATAAGTGCAAAGTTTTTGAGATCCAAACCTGCCATTGATAATCCTACCAAAGCAGATATAACCACACCACCGTAACTGATGACAGTTTTTATGGAATTACGTACCCCAGAATCAAATTCTCCACGTACCAACACCGCATCATCCACCCACCCGATTAATCTTCGGATAAAGAAAAAACAAACCGCAAACGAAAAGATTCCTGTAACGATAGAAATTAAAGAAATAGAGACATTTCCAATTTGAAAACCGGTCATCAACTGCCAGAATATAGCTTTTAAATCAGAATACGAAAATCCAAACTGCATGAGAAGCGGCAGAGCACAAAAAATGACAACGACAAAATTGAGAAAAACGCTGCTCACAATTCCTAATTGGTCCATTGTTTTATTTTCTAAATGCAGCCATTGCCTTAAAGCATAGCCAACACTTGTTTTCCCAAATTGTCCCTTGGATCCAATAGCTTTAGCACTTTTTATTCCCAAATACATTAAAACCAAAAATGCACTATCGATCACGATTTGTTGCATAATAAAACGTGCTAAGCCAATATAACCCAAAAAATCTACTACAATAAGGAATAATCCCAAAATAAAAATGGGAACGCGTATATAAAATGGCCAAAATAACGGTTCTTTTTTTTCACCTGGAAATCCACGTTTAAATCGTAAAGGTATAACTGAAATTATAAGTAGCAATACTGCTACAAGAAAAACAGCAATGAAACTTTTAAAAATTGTCAGAGAAAGAGAAGTGGAGACCACTTGATAGATACTATCAAAAATAGCATCAAACGCTAAAATTCCACCTAAAATAGTAACCAAAATCACCAATTGATTTGCTGTTGACGGCGCAATATTTAGAAGACGCACATGTAATATCTTTGGTGATAAAAGAGCAACAGCTAAACGATTTATCAAAAAAACTAAAATAATTTGATGTCCAACCGTATGGAAGATTGTTGTTAATTTTTCTCGATCCAAACCAAAACTGTGAAACAAAAAAAACGCAAGATAAACGCAAATAACACATATAAGAGAAGGCAGAAGTACGGAAATAAAAGCAACTAATAAACGCTGTAAATAAGATATTTCTTCATTTCCCTTGGTAATACGCCAGTATATATGTGCAAAAGCTTTACGATTAAAATAAGAAAAGGTAAGAGCAGCAAAAAATAGAATCACCAAAGAAAGAAATAATTGTAGAGGCTTTAAATAAAATACAAATTTCCACCACAAACTGAACAGCAAAGTAAATTCAGAAAGAGCTTCTTTAGTTTTTTCGACAAAATACTTGATTGTCTCTATCGAAAATTCAAATCTGTGCGTAAGTTGACGTTTAAAAAGTTCCCGAGATTGAGAAATAGCAAGTCCAGCTATTCTATTTGCAGCTAAAAAGGACTCTTCAAATCGCATCACTGCATTATTAATCGCAGCTTTTTGACTTATAAGATTCTTACGTTCCTCACTTTGAATTTTTAAATTTTTGGAATCATCACTAGGCTCTGTCAACTGCATAAGAAGTGCATTAATATCATTGAGAGGTGCCCGCAAAGCAAATGCTGCTTCTATAGAACGTTGACTAATTTCTTTCGCTCGTAACCGCAATTTTGCCAAAGAATCTTCATCTTCTGATTTATTTTTAAAATCTTCTTTTAAAGTTTCTGTATCTTGTTTAAGAGCTTTAATAATGAGCTGTTGTTTTTGAATAATTTCATCAATTGAATGCACAGTAACGGACTGTTTAATTTCCGTATTTTGTGATACAGAATTCCCCCATGCACAAGAGCCAAAGACAACAATTATCCCAAAAATGAAAAAAAAAATGCGTAATTTTTTTTAAAAAATAAATACATATCTGCCTTAAATATAAATGCGATCAACCACTCCCTTTAAATATGAATGAATAAAATATTTTCAACTTTTGCAATTAATCTTATAAACGCTTTCCCTCACCTTATAATGCTGATAAGAAGTAAAATGAAAAATAATAGGATAAAAGGCACTTGAGCATGTTTTTTTTGCGTCTATATTGCAAAAAAGAAAATTTTCTCTCTTTTATGATCTGGTTTCTTTTATCCAGCTTTGGTATGTCATTGATGGATAATTTAGAAGCGCGAACTTATTCAACAAAGCAATCACATATCAGCCATATAATTAAACCCAATAGAATTGACTTAGAAATTGAACATAAGCTGTTAAATGTTACAACATTTGTAAAAAAAAATTTTATAATCTTTCATACAGAATACATTTTGCTTATCAGTGATTTTCAAACGCAATATTTTTTGAGTAAACGTGCTCCTCCTACTATTTTTTAAACTATAACACCGTCTCTCATATTGTTTCTGTCTTTAACTTTAATAATTTTTGGATTGTATATTAGCGGAATATATCATGCGTACACCTAGTTGGCTAACTGCCCTTTATTGTTTTATTATTTTAGGCAGCATATATGTTGCTTTACCGAATTTATTTTCGCAAGAACAGGTTCAAAATTCAAATTTTTTACCTAACACCCGTGTAACACTTGGTCTTGATCTTCAAGGAGGTTCTTCACTCTTACTTGAGATAGATACTCAAACATTGAAGCGTGACCAATTACATACACTTTTGGACAATGTACGTAATACATTAAGAGAGAAAAAAATTCGCACGTCTAGTGTCCGTATCGTAGAAGATAGCGTGGTTGCTATTCTTTCTGATCCAACACAAAATGAAAAAGCTATCTCTGCTTTAAAAACATTGATAACTCCCATATATAGCAGCTTTGGAACTACAACCAATGATATTATTATTAATGCACAAAATGAAATTATTCGTGTAGTGCCAACAGAATCAAGCATCAAAGATCGTATTAACAATGCTATTGAACAAAGTTTAGAGATTATTCGGCGCAGAATAGATCAAATTGGTGTCGCTGAACCTGCCATTCAAAAGGTAGGAACTGCTCGTATTATGGTTCAATTGCCAGGTTTACAAAACCCAAAGCAGCTGCGTGATCTTTTGGGAACAACAGCTAAAATGACCTTTCATCTTGTGCCCTCTAATGTCGATATTAATAACCCACCTATCGGCGTTTCAATTCTTCCTGGATATACTGATGAAACACAACTTTATGCAATTTATGATCAAATCGCTTTAGATGGAAATGTGCTTAAGGATTCTCGAGCAGGCTTTGACCCACAAATTCCAGGACGTCCTATCATCTCATTTACTCTGAATTCCGCTGGTGCAAAAGTATTTGCCGATATAACACGAAAAAATATTAACCGCCCCTTCGCAATCGTTCTTGACAACAAAGTTTTAACTGCTCCAGTGATTAACAGTGTTATTCCTAATGGACAAGGACAAATTACAGGGGATTTTGATACAAAAGAAGCATCAACTTTAGCTGCTCTTCTACGCGCTGGTGCCTTACCAGCACCGCTTACTGTAATTGAAGAAAAAACCGTAGGTCCAAATCTTGGTGCTGATGCCATCCAAATGGGACTTTATACAGGCGTTATCGGATTTATTCTTGTTACAATTTTCATGTTTCTTCTATATGGAGTTTGGGGTACCATTGCGAATATAGCACTGGCATTACACACTGTTTTAACATTTGCCGCACTCAGTCTTCTAGATGCCACACTCACATTACCGGGTATTGCTGGTATTATTTTAGGTATTGGTATCTCTGTTGACGCTAATATTTTAATTAATGAGCGTATCCGCGAAGAAAGTCAAAAAGGGATCAGCGCTTTTGCTGCTTTAGATCGCGGATTTAAACACGCTTTTTCAACTATTATTGACGCAAATGTGACGGCAATTATTGCAACTGTTTTACTTTTTTGGTTTGGTACTGGTCCCGTTCGCGGTTTTGCTGTAACAATGCTGCTTGGTATTATCATCTCCATGTTCACGAATATCACCATTGTGCGCCTCATTATGATTTGGGCAGTTCGTAAATGGAAAATTAAAACTTTACATTTTCATTCTGTTTTGAATGTTATTTCACGAAATACAACTTTTCATTTTATGAAAGCACGCTTCATAGGAATCGGTCTATCAATAATCTTATCGCTTGCTTCAATCTTTCTGTTTTTTAAACCTGGCTTAAACTATGGAATTGATTTTGTTGGTGGTAGCCAAATGATTGTTAGCACAAAAACACCAGTAGACTTAGCAACGCTGCGTTCAGAATTTGCTACTCTCAATATAGGTGAAGTAACACTGCAAAATGTTGATAACCCAAATACAATTATGATTCGTGTTCAAAAACAAAATGGTAGTGAAGCACAACAAACTAACGCCATTGAAAAAGTCAAAACAGCTGTAAAAAATATCTATCCGAATGCCACATTTGATCAAATAGAAGTTGTTGGTCCTAAAATTTCAGGCGAACTTGCCTCAGCCGCATTTATTGCTGTTATTCTAGCAGCAGTTGCCATGTCGCTTTATATATGGTTCCGCTTCGAATGGTTTTTTGCTGTTGGAGCAATTGTGACACTCATCTTAGATACCACAAAAATGGTTGGTTTCTTTAGTTTATTTCAACTTGATTTCAATCTAACTGCTATTGCTGCCCTTTTAACAATAGTTGGTTATTCTATAAACGATAAAGTTGTTGTTTATGATCGAATGCGTGAAAATATGCGTCTTTATAAAAAAATGTCGTTACGTGAACTGATAGATCTCTCAATTAATCAAGTTCTTATACGTTGCCTCTTTACATCAACCACTACAGTCCTAGCTATGTTGCCTATGGCAATATGGGGTGGAAGTGCTGTTCATAATTTTGCATTCCCCATGGTTGCGGGAATTATTATTGCGACATCGTCTTCCATCTTTATTGCTGCTCCTATTTTATTAATACTTGGGAATTGGTGGAATGAACGAAATCGTCGTATAAGCATTAAATAAAGAATGAAGATAATACCGCGTTAATCCATATGGTATGTTGTGCTCTATTTAGAATATGGATTAATGCTCATTTAAACCAGTTCATTTTTTGAAAAGAGTCATAAAGAACATGCTCCATGATACGCCACTTATTACAACTATCGTTGCAGGTTTAGGTTTAGCATTTTTTTTGGGAATGATCGCTAATCGTTTGCATATCTCACCGCTCGTGGGATACTTATTAGCTGGTGTTATTGTGGGCCCCAATACAGGTGGAATTAGAGTAGATTCTATTATTATTAACCAACTTGCTGAAATTGGTATAATTTTGCTTATGTTTGGTGTTGGATTGCATTTTTCATTAAAAGACCTTTTATCTGTTAAAGCTATCGCTGTTCCTGCAGCTATTGCACAGATGGCATTTTCTACTTTTTTAGGTTTTCTTTTTGGTCTGATCATGGGATGGGAGCTTAGCAGTAGCTTAGTCTTTGGTCTGGCCCTATCAACAGCAAGTACCGTTATTTTACTGCGTGCTTTACAAGAACGCCATCTTATGGAAACAGAAAAAGGACGCATTGCTGTTGGTTGGTTGATTATTGAGGATTTAGCCATGGTCCTCATACTTGTTCTTATCCCATCATTAGCAAATATCTTTGGAAACAACCCAAAAGAAGCTATTGATCCTCTTGTTCAATGGTTAAACTTAGATATTAAAGGAATTTTTGTACTCACAATCCTAAAAGTTATTATATTTATCGCTCTCATGCTGATCATTGGACGACGTGTTATTCCGTGGTTACTAAAAGTAAGTGCACAATCAGGATCACGTGAATTATTTCGTCTTAGTGTTTTTGCTATTTCACTAGGAGTAGCTTTTGGGGCAGCACATTTGTTTGGGGTTTCTCTTTCTCTTGGCGCTTTTTTTGCAGGTATGATTATGAGTGAATCAGAATTAAGTCATCGCGCTGCGGAAGAATCTTTACCGCTGCGGGATGCATTTTCTGTTCTCTTTTTTGTTTCTGTGGGAATGTTGTTTGATCCAGGAAAAATACTAACAAATTTCTTTCCGCTCTTGGCAACGCTGTTAATTATCGTATTAGGAAAATCTGTTGTTACTTTTTTCATCGTTAAAGCATTTCACTATTCTAATAAAACAGCTTTAACCATTTCTGCCAGCCTTGCTCAAATTGGAGAATTTTCTTTCATTCTTGCAGGATTAAGTTCAAGTTTTGGACTCTTAAACAATAACGCTCATGAATTAATTCTTGGAGGGGCGATTCTATCTATTTTGCTTAATCCTCTTGTTTTTCTTGTTTCTGATAGACTTAAACAATACCTAGAAAATCTGCCTGCCAATTCGGAAAACATACAAACGATCATTGATATTGATTCAAATCATTCTGACCAAGAATTTGTGCCAACGACATCAAAAACTAACCATATTGTAATTATTGGTTATGGTCGTGTTGGTAAATACGTCGCATCATCTTTAATGGACAAAGGAAAACTTGTCGTTGTAGTAGAAGAATCAAAACGTCTTTCTGATAAAGCAATTGCAGATGGTATTGAAGCAATTTGTGGAAATATCGTTGAACAAGAAATAATGGATGCAGCAAATGTGAATAACGCACAAAAAATAGTTATTACAATGCATAATACCATTGAAATAGGACAATGCATAAGAAATATACGTACTACTGAAAAAAATATTCCAATAGTTACCCATGCATCGTCTGATTCTGACATAGCATATCTCATTGATTTGGGAGCGAACATTGTAGTAACAGATGATGAAGAAATCGCAAACGGTATTATTGGATATATAACTGAACAGCGACCTTTACTTAGTAAAAACGATGACGAACCCAATTTACAAAAAACATAAATAGAAAACAAAAGCGGATAGAAAAGCATGAAAATAAAGCATTTTATATGGCCACTGATCGGTATTTTAGCAATGCTAGTGTCTATCCGCATTCTTTATATAAAACTGTCTGCCATTTCGTTTAATGATGTATTAGATCGCTTAAGCAATGTAAGTGGACAGAACTGGCTATTAGCCATTTTGTGCTCTCTTGTTGCCTATGCTGCGCTTGCCGGATATGATCGAATTGCTTTACAGCATCTAGGTCATAAGATTTCTTGGTTTTTTATCGCTATATGTTCGTTTACTACTTACGCACTTTCTCATAATATTGGCGCTTCAGTTCTTTCTGGTGCTGTCGTGCGTTATCGTGCCTATAAAACAAAAGGATTAAGTGGCACAGAAATTGCAATATTGGTCGGTTTCTGCTCTTTTACTTTCGTAATAGGTACAATCTTACTTTCCGGTATTGTTTTGATCTTGCAACCCAAAATTATCACTATTATTTATCATAATCTTCCTGCATGGCTTGGGACAATGATCGGTACAATTTTACTCAGCTTTGTAGCTCTTTATAGTTTTGGCAGCTGGCTTCAATTAAAACCTTTACGCTTGGGGAAAAAAATTCAACTTTCTTACCCACGGATAAAAATAGTCATCCAACAGCTTCTCATTAGCCCCTTAGAGCTTTTAGGAGCCGCAGGAATTATATATGCTGTACTTCCTCATAATGCTGATGTTTCTTTTATTTGTGTGCTTGGCGTTTTTCTTGCTTCCTTCACTGTTACCCTTCTTTCTAATGCTCCAGCAGGAGGCGTTGGCGTTCTTGAAGCTCTTTTTATAACAGGTATGCCCAATATAAACCCAACTGATGTTATCGTCGCGCTCATTGTATTTAGAATGCTTTACTTGATTATACCATTCATTATCTCTTTATTCGTTGTAGCAATTTTTGAATTTCGACAATATTGGAAACGAACACACCAAACACCACTTTAAATAAAGAAAGATTCACTTTCTTCCTTTTTGCGCGTGTATAAATAAGAGTATCTGTGTAAAGTTTACTTCTTCACCAAAAATCAACGTAGTGGCAATGAACATTTGATTGTATTTCTTTAATGTAGCATTCCATTTTTTAATTATTTATAATTGCTTTAATATAAAATTTGTTAAATCTAAATATATAAAAAATATACAGATGTTTTAATTTTTTTTGAAATTCTTTGCATTAACCTTCCCTATGCAGTTAATAAAAAAGAAAAAATTTTTGCAAAATGTGCATGCCTTAAAAATGACCAACGAGTGCAAATACAATCACCTTTTTTAATTAATAGCCATTTCATAAATTATTATGCGCTATTTTTTAGAACCCTTTTGTCTTATACAAATGAAGATTTCTTTTGTTTATTAATAATACTAGTTTACGCACATAAAGTGCACCATATATTTGGACATATGCAAAATAATAGCAAAATAACAAACAACCAAGATTCTTAAGTTTTCAATGCTTTCTACAGTGATCTTATAGCTTAATAACAAATTTTCTTACTTTTTTACTTATCTAAATGATTCATGTCTTCCGGATAAGTAAGTCGAGAAATAAGAACTTTAGATATATTTCGGCGATCCATCTCAACAACCTTAAAACATAAGCCATCCGTCTCAAAACTTTCGCCCTCATTTGGCAAGTAACCAAAACGCCAAAGCATAAATCCAGCTAAAGTAGTATAACGATCTGCTTCATCAACAAGATTACGTTCAAGATAGCCACTTAGACGGCGAATGTCAGCATATCCTTCAACAAGAAAGCTTCCATCTTCAAGCTGCTCTGCTATTACTGGTTCTTCATCGTCATCAGGAAAATCACCCGCAATTGCTTCAAGAATATCCGTAGGTGTTGCAACGCCTTCAAAAGATCCATGCTCATCAACGATAATTGCAAGCTGAATCGAAGAATGCCTCAACTGTTCCATCAATCGTAAAACACTTGTATTTTCATGCACCACAAGTGGTTCACGCATAGCTTTTTTCCAATTGATCTTTTTTCCTTCAGCCAAATTCAAAAGAAGATCTTTTGTTAAAGCAACACCAACAAATTCATCCACTTTTTCACGGGCAAGAATTAAACGACTGTGTTTAACTTGTTGCAATTCTTCACGCATTTCATTTTCATCGCCGTTTAAGTCTAACCATTCAATTTCATTACGTGGCGACATAATAGAACGAACAGGACGATCAGCTAAATCAAGAACACCACGAATCATTTCTTTTTCTTCTGGACGAAAAATTTCTGAAGCAGCAGCTTGTTCAGCAATAACATCTACAGTCTCACCAAGATTTCCGTCTTTTTTTCCACCCCCTAAAAGTCTCAAAACAGCATCAGCTGTTCGATTGCGTAAATCATTTGTCGTAATCATCTTTTCACGATTATGACGCCCTATTTGATTAAAAGCCTCGATGAGAACAGAGAAACCAATAGCCGCGTATAAATACCCCTTTGGAATATGAAAGCCAAAACCTTCAACAATCAAGGAAAAGCCTATCATCATCAAAAAGCCAAGACAAAGAATTACAATAGTAGGATGGCGATTAACAAAACGCATCAATGCGCCAGACCCGTACATCATCACACCCATAGCAATGATCACAGCTATATACATAACCATTACTTGTTCTTTGACAATCATACCTGTTGCAGTAATAATGCTATCAAGGGAAAACACTGCATCAAGTACAACAATTTGAATAATGACCTGCCAAAAAACAGCATAGGTAAAACCTATTTCTTTTTCGTTTGCTGCACCTTCTAATCTCTCGTGCAACTCTAATGTTCCTTTTGCCAGTAAAAAAGCCCCACCACAAATTAATATGATACTATGCCAACTAAATACAAAAGATGAGATAGAAAAAATGATTGTATCAAGATTCATAACCCATCCAATAACTGTAAGCAGGAAGAGCCGCATAACTAGTGCTAAGGCTAAGCCTATTAAGCGTGCACGATCACGCAAATGCACTGGTAATTTTTCCGCTAAAATTGCAATAAAGACAAGGTTATCTATTCCCAAAACAATTTCTAGAAAAATTAACGTAACCAAGCCAAACCACGCATAGGGATCAACGATCCACTCCATCACAGTTCACCCTTTAAGAAGATTTTGAAAAGCTTCAATGCGCGTAATTGATAAAATAAATTCATGAGCTTTCATTCGTAGAATTTATAATCATATTTAATGTAAACATTTTGAATCTCAAAGCAAAAAACCGCACGGCATCGCTTGAACATACAGTGCTATTTATAAAATTTATAAAACAGAATAGCAACCCACACCTCTTGCAACGACAAGAAGGTTTCTCTGAATTTTGCTCGGGCATTACGCTCGATAATCCTCCAACTAGAATTCCGCATAACAATCAGAACATTTATTTATTGAGATTCCTATAATGGTTCTATTTTTATATAAGATCAAGAGGGAGTATTACATTTTTAACCACACAGCCAATTTAGGTAGGATATGTGTTATTTTATACAAAAAATTATAAAACGATCTAGACATCCTCTCTTAGGAACGTTATAGAACCGCTCATTCTTGCCTTTTGAGAAATCGTGGGTGATTAGCTCAGTCGGTAGAGCAGCTGACTCTTAATCAGCGGGTCGTGGGTTCGATTCCCTCATCACCCACCAGTGAGATTATAATTTATCGTCTTTTTATTATAGAGAAACAAATCTGTTTAAATAATAGGTTTTACGTTGATTTCTTTTTTAAAAGATTTTCAGTGATCTTTTAAGGCTGTTTTTTATCTTCATGGTATTTCTGTATTTTTTTCTGCAATAAGATAACCATCAAGGTAAAAAAATATTTAGCATAAGCTTTCATTTACAATCTCTACAATCATTTTGTGCACGCCATTTATTTTTTCCGTTTAAACTAACATCAATGGCAACTCTCTATAAAAACAGATATATGTCTCTGTTTGATCTTAATGTAGTCACAGCTATATATTCGAGAAAGCACTCATTTTATGAAGTCATTCTTCTGTTTTAATATAGAAGATCCTCCACAAACCAAAAGAAGTATTGCGGACTTAAAAATTTTATCTAGATCAAGGTGATATTTCCAAACAATTTAAGGTAACATCATACACTCGCAAACATTGTATCCTGAATCCTGCAATTTACAATTAATATTCTGCAACGTATGAAATCCTGTTCGCCTGCATAAACTGGATCAAAAATTTAAAATATAATCTCATAAAGATAAACACATGGCATTTTTGAGGTTATTTGTCATCTTCTCGATTATAAATTGTCATTAACTTTTGTATTAATCTTTATCTCAAAAGGACTTTCAAAAATTGTTATAAGCTACTCATGTACATAAAAAATTCTCTTTTACACAAGTGTAATTTTTAATGATCCGTTTCTTAAGTTACGGTTATATCATTTGATAAAGCAATGACATAAAATGTAATAATCTTTTCTATTAAATTGGCTGAAACTTTTCGAATCTTTGAAACGTCATTTAAGGAAAAACAAAATCTTTCCTTTATTAAAAAACTTCTTCTTTGCTTAAATTACGCAAGAAACATGAAATTTCTCTATCATACTTTCATTCAAATAAACTTTTCATAATCATCTTTGATACTCAGTGAGGTAATCTAAAGGTAAAAATCAGAACTATTTTTATTAACATTTGCAAAAAACCGCACGCTAAGAAACAGAATATCAAATTCATTTTTATGTCTTCTTTGCAAAAATATTTATAATATAGCCACTCGTACATAAATTGCTATACGTTGCCAACATATATAATAAATCAAAATTTAATATACAAAAGAAAACTATTGAACAATTTTCTTTTGTACAATTCTAAAATATTTTCTAATGACATAATTTCATAATAATTATATTACTGCAATGTCATCCAATAAAAAATAACTCTCTCTTTATTTTTTGTTATTCCCTTAATTACAGTATATTTTTTGCTCTGTTTATTCCTAAAAACAGCCTCTACTGTATCTTGTTTCATAATTATAAAAAATAAAATATCCGCCTATATTTAAATCATTTTTATAATTTTAATTAATTTAATTACATTCAAAAATACCCATTCATTTATTCACAACTTTTTATTCAAAAAGTAAAAAAATAAATCAAAAAATTGAAAACAACTTGCTTTAGAATGATAGTGATTATAAAAATCAAAACAAATTTAACAATATATATTGGGAATTTTATAAATATGCAATTTACTGCATTTGAGTTTGAAAACTTTAGAGGAATTTCAGATCCTGTAAAAATAGATATGACAGATGGAAATCCATCTTTTCCTTTCGTTATTATCGGAGATAATGAAGCGGGAAAAACAACAATTCTTGAAGGTATTCGTTTAATCTATCGCCTTTGCTCTGGAGAGAAATTAAACGAGAATTCTATTACTTCTATACGTCCTAAAGCGCCTTATTTTAATAAGGATACTATTTTAACAGCATATCTTGCTTATGGAGAAGACGAAGAAAAAACACAGATAAAAAAACAAAATAGTTCTAAAGCAAACGCTTCAGACAATAATGAAATATTCAAAGTATCGTTTGTTTATCATTTTAGTAATAGTAAATGCTACGATCATTCCATATTAATCAATGGAAGAAAAGTACAAGAAGAAAATGAAATTCTGGAATGGATAAAAGAATCTATACCTGAAATTATCTATCATGGTGACTTTATTTGTGAAGTTCCAGATAAAATCAGATTTTTGAAAAGTACTTTTACCGATAGTTCTGGTCTTACTATTCAAGATGACGAATTTCTGAAATCAGAAAAAAACCGCCAATGGCAAGCAATTATCAATGATATTTTTATAGGGTGTTATTATAAAAATAACCATAATGACTCTTATGACAATTTAGATTGTAACATTGATTTTCAAAAAAGCATCGTTGATTACACCGATGAAGATGCTGTTCGTCAAAATTTAAGCGCTATTAATTCTTATTTAAATTCGGTCATTGGAGAAAATTGGTCAGATATCAATGGAAATGAAAAGCAATTTGATTTTTATTCTTTAGAAAGAGTCAATAATAACAATAACTGGGCTATGGATTTCCAATTGCATATTTTATCCAATAATAGATATTTTTCTTTACATGAAAAAAGCAAAGGATTTCGCTGGTTTTTTTGTTTTAAACTTCTTACTGAAATTCGTGCAAAGTCGAATAAAAATAAAAATGGGATCGTTTTTCTTTTAGATGAACCAGCAAGTCATTTACATATTGATTCACAAAAAAAAGTTCTGAGCTCTTTAAAAAATTTATTAAAATCAAGTAAAAATAAGGTGATTTATTCAACTCATTCTCCTTACCTTATTAATGAAGAAGCCCATGAAAACGTATTTTCTGTACGCAATGAGATAAAGAGCAACACTCTCCCTAGAATTGTTTGTGAAAAATTATCTGATTTAGATACGTTAACAGAAGAGAATAAAAAATCTGTTTGTCCTGTTCTTCAAGCAGAATGGATAAATTGTCTTAAACACAAAGACCAAGTTTTAAATTTTCTAAAAGAAACGAGTGATGGAATAGAATATACTACTAAAATTATTGCCTTCTTTAAATTATTTTTATAATAAAAGTTCTCTTTTATAAAGTTGATTATTTCTCTGCATTTAATGAAATAGTGATGTGTCTGTCGTCTTTTTCGTTAAGATCAGTCCATTACAGTTTTTTTCTGTGCTAAGGTAAGCTAATCATTAATATTGTTAAAGTCTTAGATTTTGTCTTTTTTGAAATAGTTTTTTGAAAATGACTATTCTTTTATTCAATTTTTAGTCCGATTTTCAGACTGTAATAATAAACTTTCAAGAACATATAGAATTCATGTAGATTGATTATTTAAGAAAGTTTATAAGGTTGGTATAAAAGTGTTCATCATTGAATTGCTCGGCATATATGCTGCTTACTTATTTTAGTTGCATATTTTTGTGGGTTTATTGCTCAAGCATACCAATCTTCTTGTATATGCAGAAATGCCTGACAAAAAAGATTTAAATGGAGTTTATTATAATAAACACTTACAGTTAAACTTCATTCAATATATAATAATTCATTTATAATATATTGTAATTAAATGATATTTTGATAAATATTTTTACACAAAATGTAATTGATAGCTTCTTTAAAACTAAGTTTTTCAGCTTTACACATCTAAAAAAGATTTGTAATCATCAATCTCATATAAAAAAAATGATATTACCATCCTTTTATTTTACATTTGAAATTATGTTTTTCAAATAGCAAGACACTTAATTATTTTCATGTGAACTATTAAATAGTTTACTGATAAAATGAAACTTTTAAGTGATTATCATTGTACTCATGACAAACCGTTATAATTTCTGCCTTAGGTTAATGATCTTAATACAAAATTCATATATAATATTTTCACAAAATCATTAATTAAGGAATCAAACTCTTAATGAATTAACGTACTACAAAATAAAGGTTAAGCATCCGTTTATATTCATTATTAAGAGATAAAATAAACAAAATTATAACATATTTTTTTGCGTAAAAACTATATCCTCTTTTCAATTTTTTTCATTTTTAGATTACATTTCTCTCTAATACATACAGTAAGTAATACACAATCTTATAAAACAAAACTGCCTAAGCATTAATGAACAAACAAAAGCTCTTACAGCCACTGAAATAAATAATCTTACTATTGCTTTCCAACGTTTTCTAGCATAACTTGCTTGAAATTATGAGAGTCACTAAAAATGTTTTTCTTCTTTGCAACCTACTCTTATTTCTGCATTCATATATAGAATGACATTTTTTAGCATAATTTTGTCTTAAAAGAATAAAGGGAATTTCCCCAAAATGGATTATAAACAAAATTTAGATAAAAATCATCGTAAAAAATTGCATCGCGGATTGGAAACTCGTCATGTACAACTTATAGCTCTCAGTGGTGCTATAGGAACAGGTCTTTTTATGGGGTCAGGAAAAACAATTCATGTTGCTGGCCCTTCAATTTTATTAGTCTATGCTATTATAGGCAGCGCCCTCTATTTTGTTATGCGCGCTATGGGAGAATTATTACTCTCTAATATGCAATATCGATCTTTTATTGATTTCTCCGCTGACATACTAGGTCCAGGAATAGGTTTTTGTATTGGCTGGACTTATTGGTTATGTTGGATTGTAACTGGAACTGCAGAGGTTATTGCCATTACAAACTATACACAATTTTGGTGGCCTTCATTTAGCCCGTGGCTTATTGTTTTCATTGCTATTATTTTCTTTTTAATGTTTAATCTTTTAGCTGTAAAACTATTTGGTGAACTCGAATTTTGGTTTGGTCTTATTAAAATCATAGCAATTTTGGCATTAATCGTTGTTGGATTTTCTATGATCCTTACCGGTTTTGTCTCTCCAAATGGAAATGTTGCTTCTTTAAAACATATTTGGAACAATGGAGATATCTTTCCTCGAGGGATCACAGGTTTCTTTGCTGGATTTCAAATTGCCATCTTTGCTTTTGTTGGTGTAGAATTGGCTGGAACGGCTGCTGCTGAAGTCAAAGAGCCTAAAATAATTTTACCAAAAGTAATTAACGCGATCCCTATTCGTATTATGCTATTTTATCTACTTTCTCTTGTTGTAATTATGTCAGTTACACCTTGGGAACAGATTAGTCCAGATAAAAGCCCATTTGTTGCTATGTTTTGGCTTGCTGGCGTCCCTATAGCTGCTAGCTTGGTCAATTTTGTTGTCCTTACATCAGCCGCATCTTCTGCTAATAGTGGCATTTTTTCTACCAGCCGCATGGTATATGGGCTTGCAACTAAACAAGGTGCTCCTAGTATTTTTGCAAAACTTTCCAAAAACCATGTTCCAGCCAATGCACTTATCTTTTCTTGCTTATGCATTTTATTAGGATATACGATTTCATCGTTGTCTCCAAACATCATATATGCTTTTACGGTTGTGACCACCATTGCAGCAATCTTATTCATATTTGTATGGTCTATAATTTTGATTAGCTATATCACTTATCGTCGCAATCGTCCTATGCAACATGCTGCATCTATCTACAAAATGCCAGGAGGCACTATTATGTGTTGGATTATTTTAGCCTTCTTTGCTTTCATTATCTTTTTGTTGACGTTAGAGCCTGATACTTTAATAGCATTAAAATACACCCCATTATGGTTTATTTTTTTAGGGATCATATATTTTATATTTGGAAAAAGAAACTTTTTCGAAAAACAAAAATAAATCTTATACAAATAAACAAAAAGGGCAGTTTTCTGCCCCTTTTTTTTATAAAGTAATGACTATACTTTTGTATATAACTTTCATTAAAATTTAGTTGCGTTCTTTATTAACCAAAGCGTTAGACTTAATCCAAGGCATCATTGCACGAAGCTTTTCACCAACCACTTCAATGGGGTGGCTGTCATTTATGCGTCGCATGGTTTTAAAATTGGCAGCGCCAGCCTTGTATTCTTGTATCCAATTTGATGTGAATTTACCCGTTTGAATATCTTTTAAAACACGCTTCATTTCTGCTTTAGTTTTATCAGTGATCACGCGTGGACCAGATACATATTCGCCCCATTCAGCCGTATTGGAAATAGAATAATTCATGTTTGCAATACCACCCTCATAAATGAGATCAACAACCATTTTAACTTCATGTAAACACTCAAAATAAGCCATTTCTGGCGCATAACCTGCTTCCGTCAATGTCTCAAAGCCTGCGCGAATAAGCTCAACAAGTCCACCACAAAGAACAGCTTGTTCACCGAAAAGATCTGTTTCACATTCCTCTTTAAAGGTAGTTTCAATAACACCAGCACGCCCACCACCAATGGCACATGCATAAGACAGTGCTGTGTTGTGAGCATGCCCTGACGCATTTTGTGCAACAGCAATTAAACAAGGAACACCACCGCCATATTGATATTCATTACGCACAATATGTCCTGGACCTTTAGGAGCAATCATCACAACATCAACAGTTTTCTTCGCTTCAATTAAACCGAAATGAATGCTTAAACCATGTGCAAAAGCAATCGCTGCTCCCTCGCGCAAATGATCATGAATATGCTCTTTATAAATATCAGCCTGTAACTCATCAGGTGTAGCCATCATAATAAGATCCGCCCATTTTGCTGCTTCAGCAACGCTAACAACTTCAAAACCATCTGCAGCAACTTTTTTAGCTGTTTTTGACTCTGAGCGCAGAGCAATTCGCACATTTTTTACACCGGAATCTTTTAAGTTTAAAGCATGCGCACGCCCCTGAGAACCATAACCAACAATTGCCACTTTTTTTTCTTTAATTAAGTTAACGTCTGCATCACAATCATAATAAACATGCATAAAATACTTCCTTACATTTGCATTTAAGATAAATTTTAAATATTTTTACTGAATAAAAGCAAAAATTTTCCCTTATAGACTTGCGCATAATGAGTAACACAATTACTTTTTATAATAACATGGGAATTAAATAATTTTTTAAATTTGCATTTTTCGTTAAAAAACTATACTCCCCCCAATTTTTGAAAAAAAAGTAAATTTTAGCTGCAATTAAAAAAAACAACGCATTATACAAAACAGTACTGATAAAAAATATATATTTAAAAATTTTACTCTTCGTTTTGCATAATTAGCAATTGAGCTCTTAAAAAACTAAAACGCTTAATGCACAATTGAACATGAACAAGGTTCAAAAAGATAGCAAAGAAAATTATAAAAATAAACACTGTAATTTCGCGTTTTCATACAAAAATATAAAAAATCAATTTCATATATCCTGCAACAAAAACATTATTTACGCAGATTGTTTCACAGTTTTTTAATAAAACAACACTCTCAAAATTCGGCTTTTTCGTCTTCATTTAAAAGTAAAAGATTACATAAAAAGAATTAAGCGTTCTCACAATGACAGTAATCACACAAAAGCTCACAAACGAGGTCAGCAAAAAAACTTTCAATCAACACATCATCCTTAAGACAGAGATATTATTTATAAAACATATATGATAATTCTCTTACTCAAGCTGTTATAACGTTATCAAATGACATTTACAAAGTTTAAGAAAAAGCAAACTCATTATAATAACTGAAGGAAACGTTTTACAGTCGTATGCATTCCATATTCTAACGCATCAGCAATAAGCCCATGACCAATAGAAACTTCATCAAGCCACGGAATATGATTAACAAAATCTGCAAGATTAGTAATCGTTAAATCATGACCTGCATTGATCCCTAATTGCAGCTCTTTAGCTTTTTTTGCTGCTAAAATTAACTTATCCAATTCTTTATCCTGCATTGCTTTATCTTTAAACGCTCCACCATAAGGTCCAGTATAAAATTCTACGCGATCAGCACCAATTGCTTTTGCAATATCAAGATTATCTGCAATAGGATCTGCAAAAAGAGACACGCGAATTTTTTTTTCTTTTAAGCGTTGAATAATAGGCGCTAAAAACTCAGCATTATGAGCAAAGTCCCAACCATGGTCAGAGGTTGATTGCGTTGGATCATCAGGAACAAGAGTAATTTGGTCAGCATATTTTTCTGCTAAATTCAAAAATTTATCAGTTGGATAACCTTCAATATTAAACTCTGCGGTGGGAAACGTACTGTTAATCAAACTGTATATGTCTGGCAAATCAGAAAAACGAATATGCCGCTCATCTGGTCGCGGATGGACTGTTAAACCTGCTGCTCCAGCAGCAAGTGCTATATAACCAATGTTTTTGATATCTGGCCAAGGAAGATTCCGCCGATTACGCAAAACAGCTACAGCATTGAGATTAACTGAAAGTTTTACTGCCATGTCCACTCCCATTATCATACATAATTCTAAAGGCAGAAAAAAAGCAATTCCTGATAATAAAATATTTGCTTTATCGAACAATCGTCAAACACTCTGCCGCACGTGTGATTCCAGTATAAAGCCAACGCGTATACATATCACGAAATGCAAAACTTTCGTCAAATAAAACCACATTATCCCATTGAGATCCTTGTGCTTTATGGACAGTTAATGCATACCCATAATCAAAATCATCATATCTCTTTTTTAATTGCCATGAAACTTCATTATCGGGACTCTCAAATACTGCTTTTAAAAGCTTAATCTTTGTTACTCTTCGCTCATTCTCTTCTGACATCACGAGAAGACTAATACCTGGCTTAACAGTTTCCTTTTGTGAAGTCATAACTTTCCATAAAGAGCCATTCAACAACCCTTTAGCAGGATCATTACGTAGACAAACAAGTTTATCTCCAGCTTGTGGATAATCTGCCATAAATCCCTTTAGCTCACGCAAACGCTTATTATAAAGGTGGCGCGTCCTATTAATCCCAACCAAAATTTGATCAGCATCCAAAACCAATTTTTGATATACTTCTTTGCGGGTGATAACACGCGCTTTCCCATAATCGCCATAGGCAATATCACGCCCTTCACGCACATCCATAGCTAAACGAATAATCGGATTGTCGCGTGCTTGTCGGTGAATTTCTGAAAGCAAAAAATCTGGCTCACCATTAGAAAAAAAACCTCCTCCTGATATAGGAGGCAATTGTTCTGGATCCCCAAGAACAAGAATTGGTGTCCGAAAACTCATTAAATCACGTGCTAATTGTTCATCCACCATTGAACACTCATCGACAATAATGAGTTTAGCCTGTGCAGCTGCGCTCCTTCTATTCAACGCAAATGTTGGCGCAATAGACTTTTTCCCCGTAACCTCATCAGCAACTTCTTCCTCACCACGCGGACAATAAATCAAAGAGTGGATAGTGCAAGCATTACTTGCACCCTTAGAGCGTAAAACCTGTGCTGCTTTACCCGTAAATGCAGCAAATTGAACTGAACCATCAACTGTTTCCGCAAAATAGCGAGCAAGTGTTGTTTTTCCCGTTCCTGCATAGCCAAAAAGACGAAAAATGGGAGAATGTCCATCTTTTAACCAAGCAGCAACAGCTTTCAATGCCCTATCTTGTTCTGGTGACAACTGCATAGTTTATCAAAATAAGATTCGCATAAAAAGAGCAAGTGTTTTGAAAACAAAGCAACAATCAGAAAAAAGCTATGTTTTTCTTCAAAAATTCTGGACATACTGATAGTCAGGCACTCTTAGCATATAAACATAAATCGCCATATTCACGATTTTGTATAAAATACTTTTGGAATGTAAAATTTGAATCTGTACAAACTTTATATCCGCTACTTAGATAAATCCTACTTTTGTTTGAACAAAACACACTCTTCCGTAGCTAAATATGAAAAGCACAAATTAACTACGGAATCTCATTCACACAGCTTAATATCAATCTTTATTCCAATATCTTAAAAACAACAAAATAATAAAAAGGAAAATTGAACCCCCATATCCCATATCGTTGTCATTATCATCATCGCTGCAAATGTCTTATACAAAAATTTGTCCTTCAGTAGGGATAGCGTTCGCAACAGCTTCATCGCTAGCTTCATCAGGCAACAACATATCATTATGCGCACACCCAGATGGGATCATTGGAAAACAGTTTTCTAAATTATGAACACGACAATCGAAGAGAACTGGCTTATCACAATCAATCATTTGCTTTATTTTACTATCAAGTTCATCTACTTGAGAACAATGTATACCAATTGCTCCATAAGCTTCCGCCAATTTTACAAAATCTGGCATTGCTTCCACATAAGAATGAGAAAGACGATTGCCATGCAATAATTGTTGCCACTGACGAACCATACCCATATACTGATTATTTAAAATAAAAATTTTGACAGGAGCATTATACTGAACCGCAGTAGCAAGTTCTTGAATATTCATCTGTATCGAAGCATCACCGGAAATACATACAACGAGCGCATCAGGATGCGCGATTTGCACACCAACGGCAGCAGGGAAACCATATCCCATAGTTCCAAGTCCCCCAGAAGTCATCCAATGATTTGGCTCATTAAAATGATAATATTGTGCAGCCCACATTTGATGCTGTCCAACATCAGTTGTGATATAAGCATGCATATCTTTAGTGAGTGCATAAAGCCGTTCCAAAGCATATTGCGGCATAATAACATCTTTTTTTTCAGCATATGCTAATGAGTTGCGATTTCTCCAGCGATTAATTTGATCCCACCACGCATCACAACCTTCTCTTTTTGGTACAGCATGAGATTGATGCCAATGTCGTATAATATCTTTTAAAACGTAACCCACATCACCAACAATAGGAACTTCTGCTTTTACTATTTTATTAATAGAAGAAGGGTCAATATCAATGTGAATAATGCGAGCATGAGGTGCAAACGCATCAAGCCTCCCCGTGATACGATCATCAAAACGTGCACCAACAGCTAACATAACATCACAATGATGCATTGTCATATTAGCTTCATAAGTTCCGTGCATCCCCAGCATTCCAAGCCAATTTTTACCAGAGGCTGGATATGCACCAAGCCCCATTAATGTTGAAGTAATTGGAAAATTTCCTAATGTAACAAACTCACGCAAAAATCGTACAGCTTCCAAACCAGACGAAATAACACCACCACCAGAATAAATAACAGGACGCTTTGCTTCTGCCAAAAGAGAAACAGCAGCTTCAATAGCTCCAGTATCCTCTTTTGGTTTAGGATAAGAATGCACAGATGTTGGCGTTTGGGGTGCTCTATAAATACCTGAAGCAAATTGAACATCTTTAGGAATATCAATCAGAACGGGACCTGGACGTCCTGATTGAGCAATATAAAAGGCTTCATGAATAACCGCTGCAAGGTCATTTACATCTTTAACAAAACAATTATGTTTGGTGCAGGACTTTGTAATACCAATTGTATCAGCTTCTTGAAAAGCATTTGTCCCAATCACAGTTGTCGGCACCTGACCCGAAAAACAAACAATAGGTATAGAATCCATTAACGCATCTTGCAGAGGTGTTACAGCGTTTGTTGCACCTGGGCCAGAAGTTACAAGCATAACACCTACTTTTCCTGTGCTGCGTGCATAGCCTTCAGCGGCATGTCCCGCGGCTTGTTCATGACGCACTAAAATATGCTGAAGTACATCCTGTTGATAAAGAGCATCAAAAATAGGAAGTACAGCCCCACCAGGATACCCAAAAATATGTGTAATCCCTTGATCAATAAGAGCTTGAACAACCATTTCAGCTCCTAACATTGCTTTTCCGTCTGCACTTTCTTTTGTTTTTGGATGATCTATCATTTTTCCCACTCATCTATTTGATAGCATAACAAAAAAGGCTCTTTAAAGAGCCTATTACACGCAAATATATATATTGTGTAATTATCCCCCTATTAAAATATAGCATACACTATAAGATATTTTTCATATTGAAAATATCTAATTTCATCAATACTGCTCGTCAATCAAAAATAATACTTCTAAAAACTCTCGCTTTAAAATATTTTGTTTTTTTTCAAACTATTTTAGAGTTTTTTGCAGTACTTCTGATGAAGGAATAAGCATCCATTCTTTATCAAATTGGTGACGAAACCACGTCATCTGTCTTTTTGCATACCTTCTTGTTTGTTTTTTTGCTGTTTCAATCGCATCCTCAAAATTTTTATATCCATCTAAATGAGACATCAACTCACTCACACCAATAGCTTTCATCGCCGGTAATAAGGGAGAAAGCATAAGATTTTTGATAGCAATGACCTCTTTTAAAACCCCGTCTTCCACCATATGATCAAATCTTTCATTAATGCGAGCATAAAGTAATTGACGTGGTGGAATGAGAAGAATTTTTTTTAAACGTTCTGATGCAATGAGAGGTGTTGTTTTTTTCTTTTGCCACCAGCTTAACCTTTTTCCAGTTGCTTCATAGACTTCCAAAGCACGTACAATGCGTTGACCATCTTGCGAAGAAATTTTTTCACAAATCAGAGTGTCAACCTGCAATAATTGACGATAAAGATTTTCAGCACCTTCTTTATCAAGTCGCAATCGCCATTTTTGCCGCACAACATCCGGAATATGAGGAATCTCTGCAATTCCCTCCAAAAGAGCACGAAAATAAAGCCCGGTGCCGCCAACAAAAATCAATGATTTTGATGTACATGTATTTAAAAGCTTTTTAACATCATTTAACCACTGCCCTACTGAATAGTGAACAGCAGGATTTACATAACCGTAGAGATAATGCGGAACAATTGCAGTATCTAATTTTGTTGGTCTTGCAGTTAAAATATTTAAAACATCATAAATCTGCATAGAATCAGCATTAATGATAACAGCATCTTTTTTTTGTGCCATTTTTAATGCCAGCGCTGACTTACCACTTGCAGTAGGACCTGCTAACAAAGTAATAGTTCTTTGTGTCATAAATAAAAATTTCTTATGTTTATAAAGAAGTAATTTATTGCAATGTCCATGATATATTATAAATTTTATATAACATCTGTAATATCATAGACATTAAATTTTACAAATAACCATATAAATTACTATCCTTTTACTTATAAGATAGTGCTCTAAAGAAGCTCTCTAACCCTTGTTATTATAAAATTAGCATCATAAAACTTTTTAAAAGTATCAAAAGAATTCTTTTCTATAATATTATCCCATAATAAAAACCTGCCACAAAATATTTGTAATGTGGTGAAAAATACTCTTTGCTATAATGCACAAAACAAAACTGACACAATACCGATGGATATGGGGAAAATTTCTGTGGTATAGGAAATTAAAAGAGTTTTTAATGACTGTAAAGCACGCACATTACCTTAATCACGAAAAACATCCTTTAAAATTTATATAAATTTCATTTTATAAAGATACAACCCAAAGAAAAATATGAAATTCTTAATAATATCGTATTTTTATACATATTTTTTCAAAATAGAAGAAAACACGAGTATACTCTTAAGATTGCTGTTCATATGCAGATATTTTGATGAATAAACGACTTCCAAAATAGAGCCATATCAATCTATTTGGATCGTTACAAATCGTAACTCTCCATCTGGACGAGCAACAATTAGTGAGGCATTTTTGCGTCCAGTTTCACGTAATTTATGAAGTCGTTTTTTGGCGTCATCAATTGTGGTAATCGCACTTTGATTAATGTCAACAATCACTTCTCCAATGCGAATACGTCTTTTATCCGCTATACTATTTTGTGCAACAGATGTCACCACTAACCCATTAAGCTTATCAGTAATTGAATAATCTTTGCGCAAATCATTCGTTAACTCAGATAATGTCATACCCATAAATTGCATTGTTGCCTTTTCAGATAGAGCATCACTTTTTTCATTATCGGATTCTTCCGATATGTTTTCATCAGTATCTGTCTCAATTAAACGACCAAGCTTAACCTTTACTGTTTTTTCTCGCCCATTACGAAAAACTGTAACATCCATTACCTTGCCCGCTGGACTTTCTGCTACTAAGCGCGGTAAATCACGTGCGTTTTTAATTTGAGCATTTCCAAAACGAAGAATGATATCTCCAACCTTCAGCTGGCTATTATCTACCTCTGCACCTTCTATTTTACCTGCAATTAACGCCCCCACAGCATTGTCTAATTTTAAAATCTTTGCAATATCCTCTGTAACAGGTTGAATGCGAATAGCTAACCAACCGCGTCTTATTTCTCCAAAATCACGTAACTGATTAATAACAGAAAGCGCCATATCAGATGGTATAGCAAAACCAATACCAATAGATCCTCCAGAAGGAGAAATGATCGCTGTATTAATCCCAATTACCTGACCTTCTCTATCAAATAAAGGACCTCCAGAATTACCTCTATTAATTGCTGCATCTGTCTGTATGAAATTGTCATAAGGACCAGCATTAAGATCACGATTACGTGCAGAAATAATACCAACTGTTACACTTCCACCAAAACCATATGGATTACCAATTGCCATAACCCAATCACCAATACGAGCTTTTTCAGAATCACCAAAACGTACAGCTGTTAATTTTTTTCTTCCTGTTTCTACTTGAAGCAATGCCAAATCAGTTTTGCTATCTTTTCCAAGTAATTTTGCTTTTAGTTTTGTACCATCCGTGAAATTAACTTCAATATCATCAGCTTCAACAATAACATGATAATTGGTAACAATAAGTCCTTTTTCTGCATCAATAACAAAACCGGACCCCAAAGAACGAACTTTCTGAAGTTGGCTACCTTTCTGAGCATCTTTAGGCGTAAAAAAATCACTAAAATACTCTTCTAGCAATGAATCTTTCGGGATAATGGGAACAGAAGTATTCTCATCTTGCTCAGTCCCTTCAACTGTCTGTACCGTCGAAATATTCACAACCGTTTTCAAAAGTTCAGCAGCCAAATCTGGAACAGAAAGTGGTGTATTTTGCAACGAAACAACACCAGACCAACCCATTGATCCTGATAAAGATAAAATAACATAGATAATTATAACTTTGGGAGCAAAACGCTTTAAAAACGCACTCTTATCCATGATATACCTTTAACCAATACTACACAAAGCATTACTTAATCCATTTATGCAAAATCAGTGTAGTCTTAATGATATTACACCATTTTTATCATAAAAGAAAGAAATCACAGACCTCATCTTTTATGAAAGTTCTATCAAAAAATTACTGTTTCATCTCTTCTTTTGAGGGGTTATGACCAATATTATATGAGCTCCTATTCACTTTTGATAAAGATGCTTTATCTGTTTGTGGCGAATTACGAAAATGAAAAAAGAAAGCCTCATTTGGTGAAATCACCATTGGAGTACGCTCTAGATTTTTATACTGTTCCATCGCCAACCAAAAGTCATAAAAAGATGGATTAATTTTTCGCGCATTCAATAAAATGCGAATACTCTCAGCCTGCCCTTCACCACGCGTAATTTCTGCATCACGCTTTGCAGCTGCTACAATTTCTTCATACTTACGATTAGCTTCTGCTACGATACGATCCCGTTCTTGCTGTCCACGAGCACGAATATTTTCTGCTGCAGCCTCGCGTTCAGCTGCCATTTGCCGATATACATCCTCAGAAACAGCATCCGTTAAATCGGTTTTGCGAATACGTACATCTACAATAGTAATCCCCAATGAACCCGCATCTACAGAAAATTGCTTCTGAACTTCTGTCATCATAGAAGCCCGCTCATCCGACAAAGCCGCTTTAAATTCTCGCTTACCATAAACAGCACGCAAAGCATCAATAAAACGAGGTGCAAGATTTTCACGTGCAGCAATTTGAGGACGTCCCGATGCAATACGTTGTAAAAATAACTTAGGATCTGCAATACGGTAAATAAAGAACGCGTCCACTTCGTAATAAGCACCACCGCGAACCTGCACAGATTGTGTAGGAACATCGTAACGTAACAACCGGTTGTCTATAACAACCATCTTGTCCAAAAAAGGAATCTTAAAATAAATTCCAGGCTCAGGTTCTACTTTAACAATTTGTCCAAAGCGTTTAATTGCCACTTGCTGGCGAGGATAAACAATAAAAATAGATAACCACAAGGATACCAAAAAAAAGACTATGGCGCTCAAGATAAACAAAAAACGAGATTGCTGCATGATTATTGTCCCCTAGAAATGCCAAAGTTTGATAGCTTTGTAGAACGCGCTGATGTTGTTGCTTTCTCTGACAAATTGCTGTGTAGCAGCTCATTCAGCGACAAATAAGGTACCGTTGCAGAATTTACTTGATCAAACACTAACTTACTTGGTGAAGAAAGAACACGTCCCATCATCTCCATATAAAGACGATAGCGAACCGCATCTGGTGCAATAGCAGCTTCACGAGCAATCGCCTCAAAACGCTCAGCTCGCCCTGTTGCCTCTTCAATCATTTGCGCTTTCTCACCTTTTGCCACTTCTCGTGTGCGTGAAGCCTCACCATTAGCTAAACCAATTTTATTAAAATGTACACGATTCCCTTCTTCAATCATTCGTCCACGTTCTTGCTCTGCCTGTTGGACAGAATTAAAGGCAGCAGCAACTTTCGTAGGAGGTGCTGCTTCACTAATCGATACACGGCTTATTTCAACACCAAGCTGATATTTATCCACAGTCATCTGAATAATTTTTCTGACATCATCAGCAACCTCTTCCTTTTTATCACGTAAAACATCGTCAACAGGGCGAGAACCAATTACCTCACGCATTGCACTTTCAGCAACCTGACGAACTGTTCCTTCTTGATCACTCACATTGAATAAAAACTGACTGGGGTGTGAAATTCTATAATAAACGGAAAAGTTAACATTAACAATGTTTTGATCACTTGAAAGCATTAAACCTTCGCTTTGCTGTGCCTGACCAGGCTGTCCACCAATCGCGATTGTTTTTTCTGTTAGAGGTACTTTCATATAGGTTTCAATAGGCCAAAAGTGAAAATGCAATCCATCTCCGATAATTTGTTCTTTAGGAATTCCAAAACGCAGTTCTACTGCTTGTTCATTTTGCTGAACGATATAGATAGACTGGTATAACCAAAAAAATACAACTATCAAAAACAACAAAACAAAAAGACCACCATCACCAAACTGTTTGAGCTGACTTTGTCCCTTACGCAAGATATCATCAAAATTATGATTCTTATCATCCCCGTTATTGCTGCCAGAACCAAAGAGATTCTTTCCTGGTGTTTTTCTATCACCACCAAGTTTATTTTTATCGCCACTCCATGGCCCACCACCATTTTGATTCGTCCAGGGCATTATCACCTCTTTTAAATTTAGTAACAAATACTCATCATATAGTAACCATTTACTCGATCTTATAGGGTGCCTTTTATCTGATTACAATACGATTATGCTCTTTCACTTATAATTAATATTGCAATATTATAAAATTATAAATGATCATTTTCGCTCATAAACAACAAAACGTGTCGGATGACTATCTTTATCTCCATCAGGAATATATTGTGTTTGCACTATATTCCACTTTTCCTTATCAAAAACAGGAAAAAAACTATCACCTTCAATAGAATCGAGAACCTCTGTGATAAGTATTTTATTAGCAATACTCAATCCTTGTTGAAAAATTTCGCCACCACCAATAATAAAAATCTCGTCTATACCACTTTGAGAAGCTACCTTTTTCGCGATAGAAAGGGACTGAGACAAAGAATGAGCAATAATAGCACCTTCAGCAGTAAAAGCACTATTGCGTGTAATGACAATATTTGTTCGTCCAGGCAAAGGACGACCGATAGAATTCCAAGTTTTTCGCCCCATAATTACAGGCTTGCCTAATGTCAAAGCCTTAAAGCGTTTTAAATCCGTTGATAGACGCCAAGGCATTGTACCTTCGCGACCGATAACAGCATTTTGTGCAACAGCAGCAATTAAACAAATTGAACAAATCATACTGCCACCGGTGCCTTTATATGTGGTTGCGCATTATAATTAAGTAATTCAAAATCCTCAAATTTAAAAGAAAAAAGATCTGTTACCTCTGAATTTATACGCATGAACGGTAAAGCACTTGGTGTACGAGACAATTGGCATCTAGCCTGTTCAAAATGATTAGAATAAAGATGAACATCTCCGAGAGTATGAATAAAATCACCTGCTTTAAGTCCACTGACCTGTGCAACCATCATCGTTAACAATGCATAAGATGCGATATTGAATGGAACACCTAAAAAAACATCTCCTGAACGTTGATAAAGTTGGCAGGACAATTTACCATCAGTAATATAAAATTGAAATAAACAATGACAAGGTGGTAAAGCCATTTCTTCTGTCAGCGCAGGGTTCCATGCAGATACAATCAAACGACGAGAATTAGGCGTTTCCTTAATCATACTCAAAAGATCACTGATTTGATCAATACAGCGCCCATCAGGAGCTGGCCAAGAACGCCATTGATAACCGTAGATAGGACCGAGATTTCCTTCTTCATCAGCCCATTCATCCCAAATGGACACACCATGTTTCTTCAGCCATGCAATATTCGTATCACCTTTGAGAAACCACAAAAGCTCATAAATAATCGAGCGTAAATGCATTTTCTTTGTTGTCAGTAAAGGAAAACCAGCCTGTAAATCAAACCGCATTTGATATCCAAAAATTGACCGAGTCCCTACACCTGTCCGATCCATACGGTCAATACCTGTATTTAAAATATGCGATAAAAGATCTAAGTAAGGTTTCATACGGATATCACAATCAATTTTATCTCTCAATATTTTCTGCTTCAACGTCGACAGAAAATATTCTTATACAGCAAATGTTATTATGTACAGTAAATATAAATTAAATTACATAGTTTTGACGCATATCGCATATGATGCAATATTATAACATAATCTATAATTAAATATAAATAAGGTGGGAGCAAACTTATGGGGAACAATACTCTAGAATCTCATGACACAAGAAAGCGTGTTATATCTATCATAGCAAGCGCATCAGGCAATTTAGTAGAATGGTATGACTTTTATGTCTATGCTTTTACTTCTATCTATTTTTCATCGCAATTTTTTCCATCAAATGGCGATGTTGTCATGGAGCTTTTTCAATCTTCCGCTGTTTTTGCTATCGGTTTTTTTATGCGTCCAATTGGTGGTTGGCTCTTTGGATTTATTGCTGATCGTTATGGACGAAAACGCTCAATGCTCATTTCTGTTATTATGATGTGCAGTGGCTCTTTCTTGATTGCTGTACTTCCTACTTATGAAACTATAGGAATGACAGCAGCAGTTTTACTCCTTTTACTTCGTATGCTTCAAGGACTTTCAGTTGGTGGGGAATACGGTACAACAGCAACCTATATGAGTGAAGTTGCCCTCAAAAATCGTCGTGGTTTCTTTAGCTCTTTTCAATATGCAACAATCATTGGAGGTCAGCTTTTTGCCAGTCTTGTTATATTTGCTCTAGCATTATATCTTACAGAAGATCAGCTAAAGGCATGGGGATGGCGTATCCCTTTTGCAATTGGTGGATTAGGAGCAATTGTTGCAATGTATCTCCGTCGCTCGCTTAATGAAACAACTACTAAAGAAAGCCGCTCTAAACAAAAAACTGGACTTCTTGAAGAACTTTTGTGCAATCACGGAAAAATTTTCTTCTTAGTTATGTGCTTTACAGCTGGAGGATCGCTCACATTTTATACATACACCACTTATATGCAAAAATATCTTATCACGACAACTGGCTTTGATAAACACACCGCTACAACGATAATGACTGCCGCACTCTTTATTTTCATGTTCATTCAACCAATATTTGGTTCTCTAGCAGATAAAATTGGAATAAAAAATTCAATGCTTATTTGGAGTGCTTTATCTATCATTTGTACAATTCCTGCACTCAGAGTAATTGCTAGTACTAATAATACATGGGCTGCACTATTTATTATTATTGGAATGCTTTGTGTTATGAGTTTTTACACATCCGTCTCTGGTATTGTAAAAGCAGAACTATTTCCAGCCTCAATACGCGCCACATCAATTGGACTAGCACACGCTATTGCCAATGCATTATTTGGTGGTTCTGCTGAATCTGTAGCACTCCAATTAAAAAAAATGGGACATGAATCTGCCTTTCACTATTATATCATTGGCATGATGATCATTGCATTTATCGCAATTGTCTTAATGCCAAATGTCCAAAAAGTAGGATATCTTCAAAGAGATGATATTCATTAACTTTTTTATATGAAACAAAAAGCTCAATAATCTGAGCTTTTTGTTTACGCATTTCCTATAAAAACAAGAGTTAATAAGTTTTTATCCTAAAATCCTTAATGCCACAAAAACAATGCTTTCCATTGTAATGTGCGTTACAAAAAATAAACGGACATTGTTATAAATACGCAGATCTCTCCTTTTTATTTAATGCAGCAATACAGAGAGCAAAAAATCAGAAAAATATCTGATGTTTTTAACAAAAATATACCTTTTTATTTTTTATAACGTTAGGAAAAATAACCATCTTAATCCTAATTAAAAAATTAATACTGTGAGCAATATAACAACTCTCAAGAACTGCCAAGAACAACATTAAAGCTGTAGATAGCACAAAGCTTTTCTTCTTTATCACCTCATTTTTATCACCTCATTTATCCCAAATCGATACACCATATTTTTTCAACCATACAACATTTGTATCACTTTTAAGAAAACCACAAAAGCTCATAAGGATGAAGAACAAATACAATTTACTCGTTTATCAATAAAGAAAAAACAACCTATCATTCACATCCCTTTACAATAGCAAAAAATTAATCGTGCTCGCTTGTTTGATTTGTATGATAAATATCTTAATTTAAAAATTGAGACAGATTTTTATATAAGATGACAACCTGCTTCATGCATCACAGAAGAGAAGAATATAAAACTTATAAATATACAACTTGAAATTTTTATTTCTCATATCTTGCCGAGAGAATTATGATGATATTATTAAATTTTTGACGTCACACGTAAAATACTGTAAACAGCCCCCCAAAATGAGCATAATGTGAATAAATTAGAGGGATAACCATATGGAAAATGAAGCAACCTTAGAACCTCATGACACAAGAAAGCGTATTGTATCTATCATATCAAGTGCATCAGGCAATTTAGTAGAATGGTATGATTTTTATGTCTATGCTTTTACTTCTATCTATTTTTCATCGCAATTTTTTCCATCAAATGGCGATGTTGTCATGGAGCTTTTTCAATCTTCCGCTGTTTTTGCTATCGGTTTTTTTATGCGTCCAATCGGTGGTTGGCTCTTTGGATTTATTGCTGATCGTTATGGACGAAAACGCTCAATGCTCATTTCTGTTATTATGATGTGCAGTGGCTCTTTCTTGATTGCTGTACTTCCTACTTATGAAACTATAGGAATGACAGCAGGAATTTTGCTCCTTTTACTTCGTATGCTTCAAGGACTTTCAGTTGGTGGGGAATACGGTACAACAGCAACCTATATGAGTGAAGTTGCTCTCAAAAACCGTCGTGGTTTCTTTAGCTCTTTTCAATATGCTACGCTCATCGGTGGTCAACTTCTTGCCAGCCTTGTTATGTTTGTTTTAGCATTATATCTTACAGAAGATCAGCTAAAGGCATGGGGATGGCGTATCCCTTTTGCAATTGGTGGATTAGGAGCAATTGTTGCAATTTATCTCCGTCGTTCACTTCATGAAACAACTACAAAAGAAAGTCGTGCTAAGAAACAAGCTGGTAGTCTTAAAGAACTTCTATGTAATCACGGAAAAGCTTTTTTTCTAGTTATTGGGTTTACAGCTGGAGGATCGCTCACATTTTATACATACACCACTTATATGCAAAAATATCTTATCACGACAACTGGCTTTGATAAACACACTGCCACAACAATAATGACTGTCGCACTCTTTGTCTTTATGTTAATCCAACCCATATTTGGTTCTCTAGCAGATAAAATTGGAACTAAAACTTCATTACTTATTTGGAGTGCTTTATCTATCATTTGTACAATTCCTGCACTCAGAGTCATTGCTAGTACTAATGATACATGGGTTGCACTATTCATCATTATTGGAATGCTCTGTATAATGAGTTTTTATACATCCGTCTCTGGTATTGTAAAAGCAGAAATGTTTCCAACTTCAATACGAGCAATGGGAGTTGGACTATCTTATGCTATTGCCAATGCATTTTTCGGTGGTTCTGCCGAATCTGTAGCACTCCAATTAAAAAAAATGGGACATGAATCCGTATTCCACTTTTACATAATGGGCATGATGGTCATCGCATTTATCGCAATTGTCCTGATGCCAGATACGCGAAAAAAGGGATATCTTCAAAAAGATAATATTCATTAACTTTTTTATATTAAACAAAAAAGCTCAAATTATTGAGCTTTTTTGTTATGGATCCCTATAAATCTTATCCTAAAGTTCTCTCTATTATAAAGGGACAGGGAATCGCTATTGCAGTATAAGCTGTTAAACTGAGCATTTAATATATTATTTCTATTTTACTAAATTCATAACACTTGAGCTAAAAAATATTCGATTTATTTTTATTAATATTAAAAGTTTGGAAAAAGTAAAACTTGTTATATAATGTTGCTCTTCTTTAGTCTTTATTAATAAATTATAATGTTTAAAATAGAAATTTCTACTAAACTTAACATAATAATTTAATTATAAATTTTATCTGTAATAAAAACAAATATTTTACTAGTATTTTTATAAAAAGTGAAAATTTAATCTATATAATATCATTCAAAAAATTGTCTTTTAACATCAAATTATTCGTCTTAAAAAGACTAATCTCGCGTTTTTAAATATACAGTATTTATATTGCCTCTAAAAGACCATAAAAGCTCATCAAAAACCAAAAAAACATGCAATCTTTTAATTGTTTCTCCCTCCAAAATAGCTTGTAAATAAAACATATTTTCTACCAAAATTGACCGCGCTCAAACTTAATTTAATTTTTATAATCAACTCTATCATTAAAACCTAATATTAAAAATTGAGGTCAATTTTTATATAAACCTGATAATTCATTTTATTAATTATACAAAGAAAAAGAATAATAAAAAAACTCTAAGATACACGACTTGAATCACGCATTTCCAATTTTTGTATAGAAAATTTTCATAAAATTATTAACTTTTGACGTAAAAGATAAAATGCTGTACCTCCTTTTTTAGAATACAATGCAATGGAATTTTTTATATAAAAAAGCATTACAAATAATGTGTAAAAAAAAGGGGAGAATATTCTTATGCAAAATCAAGCCGTTTTAGAGACGCACGATACAAGAAAACGTATTTTATCTATCATATCAAGCGCATCAGGCAATTTAGTAGAATGGTATGACTTTTATGTCTATGCTTTTACTTCTATCTATTTTTCATCGCAGTTTTTTCCATCAAATGGCGATGTTGTCATGGAGCTTTTTCAATCTTCCGCTGTTTTTGCTATCGGTTTTTTTATGCGTCCAATTGGTGGTTGGCTCTTTGGATTTATTGCTGATCGCTATGGACGAAAGCGCTCAATGCTCATTTCTATTTTTATGATGTGTGGTGGTTCTTTTTTAATTGCTATACTGCCCACTTATGAAACCATTGGAGCAACTGCAGGAATTTTACTACTTTTATTACGTATGCTGCAAGGACTTTCAGCGGGTGGTGAGTATGGTACAGCTGCAACTTATATGAGCGAAATAGCTCTTAAAAACCATCGCGGGCTCTTTGCTTCTTTTCAATCCGCAACACTTATTGCTGGTCAGCTTTTTGCCAGTCTTGTTATCTTTACTCTAGCGACTTACTTAAGAGAAGATCAGCTAAAGGCATGGGGATGGCGTATTCCTTTTGCTATTGGTGGAATAACAGCAATTGTTGCAATTTATCTCCGTCGCTCACTTCATGAAACAACCACTAAAGAAAGCCGCTCCAAAAAACAAACTGGAAGTTTCAAAGAACTTTTTTTTCATCATGGAAAATCCTTTTTTCTAATTGTTATTTTTGCTGCTGGAGGATCGCTCACATTTTATACATACACCACTTATATGCAAAAATATCTGATCACGACAACTGGCTTTGATAAACACACTGCTACAACAATAATGACTATTGCACTCTTTATTTTTATGCTAATCCAACCTCTATGTGGAATCTTAGCAGATAAAATTGGAATAAAAACTGTCATTATTATTTGGAGTATATTAGCAACTATCTTTACGTTTCCCGGAATGAAAATTATCGGAAACACTAATAGCCCATTGATTGCTTTATTAACTATTGTTGGGCTCTTCTTTATTATGAGTTTTTATACATCCATTTCTGGCGTTGTAAAATCAGCAATGTTTCCTGCTTCAGTACGAGCACTTGGTGTTGGAATGTCTCATGCTATTGGCAACGCGTTGCTTGGTGGAACGGCTGAATCCGTAGCACTTAAATTAAAAAGTATTGGTCATGAATCCATCTTTTATTACTACATAACTGGTGTAATGATCTTAGCATTCATTGCACTTCTCTTTGTTCCAAATGTCAAAACAGAAGGACATCTTCAAAACAAAGATATGTATTAAATACTAAACTTCAAAAACAAAAGCCCAATTTTTCGGGCTTTTGTTTTTATACTTTTTTATCATAATTGCTTAGAAACAATTTTAATATTATCTATAATTTATTAAATGCATTTAACTGCTTAGCTACCAAATAATAAAAAATTATACGGCTTTTCCTCCAACTTTCAGATATTATATCTGTAATATATCTGCAATTTTTAAGATAGCTTTCTTAGCATTTCCTACATCAATTCCTCATATGTTGCGAATCCATTTTTAACACGCTCTAACTCTTGTCTATCTGACGTCGCAACGAATGATGAACTTGCCTCTTCATTACTAAAGATAAGCGATCACGAAACCGTTCTATTGCATCTGTATCAGGCTTTTGATCATATAATTTAATATCTCCAAATCATTTATCATTTCGCTATATCCCCTTTCCAATAATTGATAGCCTATATTTTAATCATTTCATTTAGCTGAATAAATAATGAGAGAACTTAAAATATTAAACACCCCCCTTTTCCTAAGACTATTATTCATCTATATTTAAAGAGCTGGCTTACCAGCTATGGTAATAAATGAACAATGAAATAAACTCATTGGACCCGGGGGCGGTACCCGGCGCCTCCACCAAAATATAATCAAAAAATTATATTTTGATGGGGGCGAAATAGGATCGACAAGAGCGTAAAGATTGCTTTTTTACCCGGCATTGTACCACCGTTATCGGACTAACTTAGTAGTTGCAAATGACAACTATGCGGAAGCACGTCTCGCTGCGTAATGCGGTGCGAATGTTTCAAACTAAGTCTTAAATCATCGCAGATTTAAGCGGGGTTCGGAGGCACCTGGCAACAGAAGCCTTCACTATTACATTAAGTGTTATTGATTAATCTTTTGGTCATAAAATTTTGTGTTTTTATCAATTAATTAAGTGCATAATATATAAAATATTGCTAGCTTAAGAAAACATTCATTGTACAGTAATGGTTCATGTTCAGTGACATTTTAAAACAAAAGGAATAAACTTTGATGGTTAAAGATCAAATCCGCTACGATGTTCTCGTTCAGGATGCACTGCGTGGAGTTATACGGAAAGTTTTATTGGAAGTGGCCAAAGCAGGACTCCCAGGCAATCATCATTTCTTTATTACTTTTTTGACAAATGCACCGGGAGTAAAAATTTCTAATCGGTTAAAAAATCGCTATCCAGAGCAAATGACAATTGTACTACAACACCAATTCCGAGATTTAAGCGTATTAGAAACAGCTTTCGAAGTCACACTTTCTTTTAAAGAAATTAGTGAAAAATTGGTGATCCCTTTTACTGCTATCCAAATATTTTATGACCCTATAGCAGCATTTGAAGCCGCATTTGATTTACCTTCAAATTCCATTGCTAAGGAGAATAGCAATTCAGAAAATACTGTAAGCGCCTCTCCTACTGTTCCATCAAACAAGAAAAAGCAAGAAGAGACACCAACAAAAGAGAAAAATTTAAAAACCAATAAAGAACCTTCAAATAACGATACCAAACAAAGTGCTGATGTCGTTTCCTTAGATTCCTTTAGAAAAAATAAATAGATTTATCCATGGTTGAACTTATTAACCTTCGCCATTTTCGAAAACAAAAAAAACGTGTGGAAAAAGCCATTCACGCGGAGGAAAATCGCTACCGATTTGGAAGAACAAAAACTGAAAAGCTATTTGAACAAAAGAGATCCTTAAAAACCAAAAAATTTCTTAATCAAAACCGTTTATGCCGCAATGAATCAGAGTAAAAAAGCATGCATGAAAATGATCTTATTGATTGGTCAAAAACAGTTTTAAAAAAAATATCTGTTCGTATTGATGGACACTCAACAAGCGTATCTTTAGAACAATCATTTATAGAAGTTCTTAAGGCTATAGCACGTAAAAAGGGAAAATCTTTAACTTTTATTATCGCTGATATTGATAAAAAAAGACCCCCACAGATAAATCTTTCAGCCTCATTACGCGTTTATGCACTCCAGAGTGTTCTTAATCGAACTCTTTAATATTCCATTTTTTTACGGTTTTTATCTTCTATTTGATCAAAAAAACTGTTACAGTTTTCTTGAGAGAGAGTTTTTTATAGCGCTTAAAGAAAAAAAGTACTACAAAATAAGGTACGATGAGTCATTTTTCCGATCATATACCGTTTTTTGAAGATGCGTCCTCTCTTCGTGAGCATGAAAACAGCCCTGAAGTAAGTACGAATAACGCTACTATAAGAAAAACACAATATGATGCTTCTTATTTAGAAAACCTCAATCCTGAACAACAGCAGGCCGTCATAAATACAGAAGGACCTCTCTTGGTTCTTGCGGGTGCTGGAACTGGGAAAACACGTGTTTTGACTACCCGCATTTCTCATATTTTGCGCTCTCAACTTGCCTTCCCTAAACAGATACTTGCTGTAACTTTCACGAACAAAGCAGCACACGAAATGAAAATGCGTATTGGCGAACTTATTGGTGAAACTGTTGAAGGAATGCCTTGGCTTGGAACTTTTCATGCCATTGGTGCAAAGATTTTGCGCCGCCACGCAGAACTCGTTAATTTAAAAAGAAATTTTACAATCCTTGATAACGATGATGTTATTCGTCTTTTAAAACAACTTATTCAAGCTGAAGGATTAGACGATAAGCGTTGGCCAGCACGTAGCTTTGCAATAATGATTGATTCTTGGAAAAATCAAGGGCTTTTACCAGAACGTATCTCAGAAAGTGATGCACATTCCTTTGGCAATGGTATGGGACGCAAACTTTATCATAGCTATCAAAATCGCTTACAAAGTCTTAACGCTTGTGATTTTGGTGATTTGCTGCTTCACTCTATTTCTATCTTTCAAAATAATCCAGATGTTCTCAAAGAATATCATTCTAAATTTCGCTATATCCTCGTAGATGAATATCAAGATACAAATACAGCGCAATATCTTTGGCTTCGTCTTTTAGCGCGACGTCCTAAAGGACAACATGTAAACCTTTGTTGTGTTGGAGATGATGACCAATCCATTTACGGGTGGCGTGGAGCTAAAGTCGACAATATATTGCGCTTCGAACAAGATTTTCCTTCTGCAAAAATTATCCGTTTAGAACGCAATTATCGCTCAACATCACATATTTTAAAAACTGCTTCTCATTTAATTTCCCATAATCAAGGAAGGTTTGGAAAAGAACTTTTTTCTGATCAAGTAAATACTCAAGAAGAAAAAGTTAAAATTCATTCCGCATGGGATTCACCAGAAGAAGCACGCGCAATCGGAGAAGAAATTGAGCAAGCGCAACGAACGGGACATTTACTAAATCATATGGCGATATTGGTGCGAGCATCATTTCAAATGCGTGAATTTGAAGATCGCTTTGTAACACTTGGATTAAATTACCGCGTTATTGGTGGCCCACGCTTTTATGAACGAATGGAAATCCGCGATGCTATGGCTTATTTGCGCGTTGTTGTTCAACCAGCAGATGATTTAGCTTTTGAACGCATTATCAACACACCAAAGCGTGGCTTAGGAGATACAACCTTACGTCATCTTTATGAGAGTGCACGTGCACGTTCTATACCCCTCTTTGCTACCGCTTCTGAAATCATCGAAACAGACGAGCTAAAACCAAAAGCACGCACTGCTTTACGAAACATTATAGAAAATTTTCGCCGCTGGCAAAATATGCTGCAAAACACACCTCACAGAGAGCTTGCCGAGATAATTCTTGATGAATCAGGCTATACAGCTATGTGGCAAGAAGACCGTTCACCAGAAGCATCAACACGATTAGAAAACCTCAAAGAAATGGTTCGTTCTATAGAACAATTTGAAAGTCTTCAGAGCTTTTTAGAACATGTTGCACTGGTTATGGAAGCTGAGAGCAATGAAAATATGGATGCTGTCAATATTATGACGCTTCACTCCGCCAAGGGGCTTGAGTTTGAAACTGTTTTCCTTCCTGGTTGGGAAGAAGGGCTCTTTCCTCATCAACGCTCATTAGACGAAGGTGCTCGCTCAGGACTAGAAGAAGAACGGAGATTAGCATATGTAGGACTAACAAGAGCAAAAAAAAATCTGCATATATGGTTCGTCTCTAATCGAAGAATTCATGGACTTTGGCAATCTACAATTCCCTCTCGCTTTCTTGATGAATTACCACAAGAACACATAGAAATAATAGCAAAAGAAACTTCTTATGGCGGCTATGGAAGATCGTACTTTAAGCATCAAGATTCTGTTTATCAAGATTATTCAACACCAAGGTGGAAACGTGGACAAAAGGATATTGAAGGAGAAATAGTTTCTCGATCAACATCTAGTGCACCCTCAAATTTTTCAGTTAATGATCGGGTTTTCCATATTAAATTTGGTTATGGTCGTGTTTTAGCAGTGGATGGACACAAATTAACCATTACATTTGAGAAGTCTGGAGAAAAGCGTGTTCTAGATAATTTTGTCAATAAAGCTTAGCTAAAGTATAATAAAATCACTTTTTCAAATAAAGTATTGCTTTTTGAAGACTGCTTTTGTGTGTAGTAAGGCTACGATTGTTAAACTTTACTTACCAACGCATATATTTCTTGTTCTTCTTTATAAATTTAGCCAAAAGAGAAGATTTTACAAAACCACACTTCAATATGTAAAGTGCATTCATTAAAAAATATATTGTCCATTATCGACCGACAAAAGCATCTACAATAACCATAGGGAGTAAAATCTCTTCCTCAAGAACAACTCATTGAGTCATATCGAAAAAAACGCTCTTACATGCTTTTCTATATAAAAGCATTCGACAGAAGTCTTTAATATATTTACACACATATGAAATGCAATTAAATTTTTCTCTCCTTTATTTTGCTCACGGCGCTTTAATTTATAACCCTTTAATATTTATTCCCTCTATATTAATATGAGATTTACCTTACAAAATTGAAATTTTTTTTTAGATTTTATTCGCTTTTCATCAATTGTTTTTTTATCGATAATATGAGAGACTAAGTGGATAAAAGTGATTACAATATCAAAAATCAGAATTAACTGTCATCAATACTACAGTTTTTTATATTTTATAGAAGAGTCAAACTATGAAAAATGTAATGCGCATCTTAGGAATAACGGTCCTATTTCTTGCTGGCGTTTTCATTTACGATGCCTTTAGAAATAAACCGTTAGGCGATAATTTTATTCTCACAGATTCTAATGGAAAAACAGTTACCGAAGATGATATTCGCAGCAAGCCTTCAGCTGTTTTCTTTGGTTATACTATGTGTCCTGACAGTTGTCCTATCACGCTTGCTAATCTTGATCGGTGGCTTACAGAGCTTGGTCCAGACGCTGATAAATTAGGACTATGGTTTGTAACTGTTGATCCTGAGCGTGATACACCTGAAGTAATGCGTGATTACCTTAGTAATTTTGACCATAAAATCATTGGAATCAGTGGTGATCCAGAAAAAGTTCATAAAATGGTAGACTCTTTCAATATTGTTGCTGAAAAAGTGCCTGGAACAAATGGAAACTATACCTACAACCACACAGCAGCAATTTTTTTATTAAAAAAAGGTGGTAAATTAGCAGGTATTATTCCTTATGAAACTGGAAAAATCGACCCTGATATTCAAGACGAAATTGCCATTAACAAGCTTAAAAAACTCGTTTCAAATTAAATTTGATAAACACTTAAAAGAAAGAACAATATGTCTCAGCAGATTCGTCTGTGTTATATCGCACTCAAAAGCGATGCAGAACGATTTTATACTGTTATGGAAACAACTTTTGAAGAAGAAGGATATCCTCTTGGACTTACAGAAATAGATGAAAAAAATTCTATATATGAGCTTTCTCTTTATGTAGATGAAGAGCACCAAGAGGATATTCTGAAACGCCTTGCAAATATCTTTTCAGTGGATCCTGATAAAATTCACAGAGAGACTCTTCCAAACATTGATTGGGTTCAGCGGAGTTTAGAGGGATTGACGCCTGTGCGTTCAGGTCCCTTTTTCCTTCATGGAAGCCATAATCGAAATGACATTCCACCTCATGTTTTGCCTATTGAAATTGAAGCCAATCAAGCTTTTGGTACCGGACATCATGGAACAACAGCTGGTTGTTTAGAAATGATTGCCAAAGTCGTGCAAAACGAAAATCCCAAAAATGCCCTTGATCTTGGAACTGGAAGCGGTGTGCTTGCTATTGGCATAGCAATGCTCAAGCCTATTACTATTCTTGCCACTGATATTGACCCTGTCGCTATTCAAGTTGCACAATACAATATCGAGCTCAACAACGTAAAAGAATATATCACAGCTGTTACCGCCACGGGATTTAACCATAATGACATTGCATCACGTGCCCCCTTTGATCTCATTGTCGCTAATATTCTTGCTAATCCTCTCATTGAGCTTGCACAAGAAATGGTACAAGCACTGCAAAAAGGTGGGTCGCTTATATTATCAGGCATTCTTGAAGAGCAACGAGATTATGTTTTAGAAGCTTATGTAAAACATGGTTTAAAACATATCGAAACATACCATCGTCAAGAATGGGTCACTATACATCTAAAATAAAAAAAAGGGGTTATCATGTATCAATCTTTTGAAGTGACAACAAATCCAGACTGTGCTGTAAAACGTGTTGCCTCTCTTCGGAAAGAACTTGATCGCCTTGGATTAGATGGATTTCTTGTCCCACGTGCAGATGAGCATCAGGGAGAATATGTTCCTCCACATGCGCAACGTCTTCGCTGGCTGACTGGCTTTACTGGGTCATCTGGTATAGCCCTCATTTTAAAGAATAAAGCTATTATATTTACAGACGGACGTTATAAACTCCAAGTTCGCCAACAAACAGATCCTCGTATTTTTGATTATGAAGATTTAATATCTTGCCCACCATCACAATGGTTAGCAAAAAATAAGCAAAAGCTCTCTATTGGTTTTGACCCATGGCTCCACACCATTGCGGCGACAGATGCGTTAAAAAAAGCATTAGAATTGGAAGAAGGCGGGAGACTTGTTGCAACTCAGTCTAATCTTATTGATCTTATTTGGCATGATCAACCCAAATTACCGCAATCTGCCTTATCTATTCATCCTCTCAAATACGCAGGATGTAATACAGATGAAAAGTTAATATTAATTCGAAAAAATATACAACAAGCAAACGCAGATGCTTTTATTTTTACAGATCCTTCTTCTATTGCATGGACATTCAATATACGTGGCAAAGATGTTTCCAATACCCCTTTTTCCCTTTGTTTTGCTCTCATTCCTACAAAAGGAACACCAGCCTTATTCATTGATAGCAAAAAACTTGGAGTAGAACAGAAGCAATATTTGGAAAATTATGTAAAACTGTATGAACCAGAGCAATTAGTTTCAAAGATCAAAGATTACGTTCAAAAGGGAACAGTTTTTGCTTTAGATCCACAGCTAACATGCGAAAAATTGCGCATAGTTATTGAAGAAGAAGGGAGCTCTTTCATTTCTCTTACCGATCCTGCTTCTTTATCACGTGCTGTTAAAAATTCTACAGAATTAGATGGGGCACGTAAAGCGCATCTGCGCGATGGTATAGCACTTACTCGTTTCTTGTCTTGGCTAGACAAACAAACACCGGGCACACAGGATGAAATTTCATCTGCTAAAAAATTAGAAGAATTCCGTATAACGACAGCAAACGAAATGGGAGAAAAACTTGAAGATTTATCGTTTGACACAATCTCTGGAGCAGGTGCAAATGGTGCAATTATTCATTATCGTGTAACGACAAAAACAAATAAAAGACTAAATGCTGGTGAGCTTTATCTTGTTGATTCAGGTGGACAATATCGTGATGGCACTACAGATGTTACACGAACGGTGGCAATTGGAGATATTGGAGAAGAAGAAAAACGCTGTTTTACTCTTGTTCTCAAAGGTATGATTGCTCTTGCCTCCGCACGATTTCCAAGAGGAACACGCGGACAAGATGTTGACATATTAGCACGCATCGCGTTGTGGAAAGCAGGCTTTAATTATGCCCATGGAACGGGTCATGGCGTTGGATCTTATCTTTCTGTCCATGAAGGACCTCAAAATGTTTCAAGTCGTGGAAGTCAAGAATTAATCCCTGGAATGATTATCTCTAATGAACCTGGCTATTACCGCGAAGGTGCTTTTGGCATTCGTATTGAAAATTTGATGATTGTAAAACCAGCACAAAAAATCAACGGTGGCGATATAGAAATGCTATCATTTGAAACAATCACAAATTGCCCTATTGATCGGCGGTTAATCCTACCAGAGCTTTTAACACTGCAAGAACGACAATGGCTCAATGACTACCATGCTCATGTTTATCAAGTTAACGCGCCTTACTTAAATGAAGAAGACAAAAAATGGATCAAAGAGGCAACAATGCCAATTTAATCAATAAGGCTGCATGGAGCATCTTTCTCTCGTAAGGAGAAGGATGCCACTTAAACTCTCAAAGAAAGCAAAAATATTCCTTATAGGAACAATTAAACTGTATCTAAAAAATAAAACTGTTTTGCAAAAATAAACCAGATTATAATAGTTTTAAAAAAGATTACCAATATTTGCTGCAATACATAAAAAAATTATATCCAATCTTCATGCAGAACGAATAATACGCCACCCCGCATCATCCTTGAAAGAAAAAAGTTTAAATATGATGTCCTTTAATGAGCTGTAGCCATGTATTCTCATCCATAACCTCAACGCCAAGCTCTTGCGCCTTAGTCAGTTTTGACCCTGCCCCTAATCCTGCAACAAGAAGATCTGTTTTTTTAGAAATAGAGCCTGATGTCTTGGCGCCTAATCGCTCTGCCAATGCTTTTGCCTCATCACGTGACATATGTTCTAAAGTTCCCGTGAAAACAATTATTTTTCCTGCTATTGGCGAAGAAGATGTGTTAAAAAGCTCTTCATCAAGAGGCGTTACTTCCTTAAGCAAAGCAGATAAAACCTCTCGGTTATGTGCTTCTTGATAAAAATCAACAATCGCTGCACCTACCCGTTGTCCAATCCCTTCGATACTAATAAGATCTCTCCAAACCTCATTGCCCACTTCACCGGTTTTATCGCATGGCATAATAGCTGCCATTACTGCAGTTTCAAAAGCAGTATAACTTTGATAAGCACGTGCAAGACGCCGTGCATTAACCTCTCCAACATGACGAATGCCTAGCGCAAATAAAAAACGGCTTAAAGGAATTTTTCGACAGGCGTTAATAGCATCATAAAGTTTACGTACTGAAACGGTACCAAAACCTTCCATATTTTCTAAGCGTGTTAGAGAGTTTTCCTGGCGTCGTTGTAACGTAAAGATATCGGCTGGTGTATGGATACAAAGCGTTTTATCTTGAACATGAAAGAAAAATTCTACCTGCTTCTTACCAAGACCCTCAATATCAAAGGCATTGCGCGAAACAAAATGACGAATACGCTCAATCACTTGAGCTTGGCAAATAAGTCCACCTGTGCATCGACGTACAGCCTCTCCCTCTTCACGAACAGCATGACTCCCACAAACCGGACAGAAATGAGGAAAAACAAAAGCAGAAGAATCTTTTGGACGTTTTTCAATAATAATATCAATAACTTGAGGAATTACATCACCAGCACGCTGTACAATTACAGTATCCCCTACACGGATATCACGCCCTTCACGAATTGATTCACCTTTATTGCCAATCCCTTTAATGTAGTCTTCATTATACAGGCTTGCATTCGTAATAACCACACCACCAATAGTGATAGGTGCAAGACGTGCAACAGGCGTTAATGCTCCAGTTCTTCCAACTTGAATATCAATATCTTCCAAAAGAGTTGTCGCTTTTTCTGCTGGAAATTTGTGCGCAATTGCCCAACGTGGTGAGCGAGATACAAACCCCAAGCGCATTTGCAATGTCAAATCATTAACTTTATAAACAACTCCATCAATATCATAGCTTAAGGAATGACGACACGCTTCAATATCATGATAATAAGAAATAATCTCTTCTACCGTCTTAAAAACTTTTGTTAATGGATTGATAATAAATCCGTATTTTTGAAACTTTTGCATCATTTCCATTTGGCTTTCTGCAAATGTTTCACTCACCTCACCACAAGCATAAGCAAAAAAATGAAGTTTCCTGCCAGCTGTTATGCGTGAATCTAGCTGACGTAAAGAACCAGCCGCTGCATTTCTAGGGTTAGCAAAAGCTAACTTCCCCTTCTCTTGTTGACTGACATTAAGCGCTTGGAAATCTTCCCGTCTCATATAAACTTCGCCACGAACCTCAATAATATTGGGAAATTCACCCTGCAAAACTTGCGGAATATCAGAAATTGTACGTGCATTCACGGTTACAGCTTCACCTACATGTCCATCACCACGCGTAGCGGCACGCACAAGCTTTCCTTTTTCATAACGTAAAGATAAAGATAAACCATCAATTTTTGGCTCAGCTGTTATTTCTAAAACTTGTGCTTCTGGAAGACGTAAAAAACGACGAACACGCTCAACAAAATTACTAACATCCTCAGCAATAAAGGCGTTATCAAGAGAGAGCATTGCCTGAGCGTGGACAACCTTCTCAAATTTTTCAGAAACTGGTGCTCCAACTCTATACGATGGAGAATCTGAACGTATTAACTCTGGAAATAGAGCTTCAATCTCCGCATTACGACGACGAAGTGCATCATATTCTGCATCAGAAATTTCAGGCTGATCATTATTATTATAAAGCACATCATGACGTGCAATTTCTTTTGCCAACCATTTCAATTCATTTTCTGCTTCAAGAGCAGTTAAGTTTTTCATTGCATTTTTATTCATAATACCGATTCTAATTTATGAACACAGCCATAAAATTTCAACTCTTGTGTTACAAAATAAAACCAAATAAATGCACAAACGCACGCCAGTGTCGGTATTTATTGGCTTATCAACTATTCCTGTGCAAGAAGCTTTTGGGCAGCTGCACGTGCCTCCTCAGTAATTTTTTCTCCCGCCAACATGCGTGCAATTTCTTCTGTACGCTCCTGCTCTTCCATTTTATGAATAGCCGTAATAAAACGCTCTTCATTACCACTCTTCGCTTTTGAAATAAGAAAATGGCTGTGCGCTTTAGATGCTACCTGTGGTGCATGTGTAATAGCAAAAACTTGAATAGTTTTTGATAAACGTTGCAAGCGCTGCCCAATAGCAGCTGCGACAGCCCCACCGACTCCTGTATCAATTTCATCAAAGATGAGCGTGGGAGCTGATCCACAGTCAGATAAGACAACTTTTAATGCCAATAAAAAGCGAGAAAGTTCACCACCAGAAGCAACACTAAGCATCGGTCCAGCACGAGTCCCTGGATTTGTTCGAACCCAATACTCAACACGATCAATCCCCTCTGCCGTACGTTTTTCAGCATCACTTTGCATTTCAACAATAAATTCTGCCTTTTCTAATTTTAATGCAGGTAATTCGGCCATAACACTTTCAGATAAACGCTTGGCTGCTTCTCGACGCTTTATCGACAGTAACTGCGCTAATGTATCATAATTTTTTTTAGCTTCTCTCGTTTCTTTTTCAAAACGTGTTAATGTAGTCTGGGCTTCTTCAAAATCAGAAAGCTTAGCATCCATTTTATCACGTAACTGTGTTAGCTCATCCGCTGCGACATGATATTTTCGAGCAATCCCTCGAAGAGTAAAAAGACGCTCTTCTACTTGTTCTAATTCACCAGTATCAAAATCCAACGCTCGCATTGCAGCATCAATCCCATCCTGTGCTATAGCAAGTGCATGCAATGCATCATCAATTGCTTTTACCACAGGTGCAATCAGTGTTTGCGCTTCAGGCATTTTTCTCTCCAAACGTCTGACTAAATTGGAAAGAACGGGAATTGGCGATTTTGCCCCATTTAAAAGATCATCAGCTTCTTTAATATCCGTCGCTATCTTTTCTAGCTTTAACATATCAGCTCGACGAAGAGACAACGCTTCTTCTTCACCAACCTGAAAATTAAGTTTATCAAGCTCTTTCACACAAGCACGAAGATAGTCAGTCTCACGTATAGCATCTTCTACTTTAAGACGCTGTTTTTGTAATTGTTCTTCAAATTCACGCCATATTTGGTAACATTGACGTAAACTTTCCGTTTCATTTTCAAGTCCACCAAAAGCGTCTAATAATTGACGGTGTGTAGCAGTATCAACAAGCGCACGATCATCATGTTGTCCATGGATTTCAACCAGCATACGACCAATATTACGCATCAATGCGACACTGGCGACATGATCATTGATAAAGACACGGCTACGACCATCACTTGATTGCACACGACGCAGAACAATATCACCTGTATCATCAAAACCGCTTTCACGAATAATGTGACGTGCAGGATGTGAAGTAGGCACATCAAAAACAGCTGTCACCTGTCCCTGTGCTGCACCATGACGTACAAGAGATGCATCTCCACGTCCACCAAGTGCTAGTGACAAAGCATCAAGTAAAATAGACTTCCCCGCGCCCGTTTCTCCAGTCAAAACCGACAAACCCGCCGTAAAATGAATATCGAGCGTTTCGATCAAAACAATATTATGAATCGAAAGCTGTACCAGCATCTAAAATCAACGTGCCTTATTCCTATTACTGTACCTTATTCTTATTACCACTCAATGCATTTGAAATCCAAGAAGATTTATGTTCATGTGGCAATACTTTATGTTTTTTCAGTAAATTGTAAGACAATTTATACCACTGACTTTTAGGATAATTACGTCCTAAAATAGCTGCTGCCGTTTGAGCTTCCATAGTTAAACCAAGAGCAAGATTCACCTCTGTTAAGCGGAAAAGCGCTTCCTCAATTTGGTTTGTATCTGAATATTCTTCAACTACTGTCCGGAATCTTCTACTTGCAGCAAGATACCTGCGACCCTCTTCGTAATAACGGCCAATCTGCATTTCTTTACCAGCCAGCTGTTCACGCCCAAAACGTATTTTAGCTTTAGCATCCTTAACATACTTAGAATCTGGATAACGTTCTATGAGCAGCTGCATAGCAGCGATAGCGCGCTTAGTATCGCGTTGATCACGTGTAACATCAGGAATTCGACGAAAAGAAGAAAGACCAACAATATAATATGCGTAAGCTGCATCATCAGCCCCTGGATAAAGAGTGATATAACGCTGAGCCATACCAATCGCATCATCATACTTGGCAAGCTGGTAATTTGTAAAAGCCCCCATTACCAAAGACTTACGACCCCATTCAGTATAAGCATACTGCTTTTCAAGCGCCAAAAACTTTTTCGACGCCTCTTCAAGCCGTCCATTATTAAAGCTAGCAAGTGCCTGATTATATAAAACATCCGGTGGATCGATTGATAAAACATATGCGGATGAAGGAAGGGTATTTTTTTCTTGAAATAAACAACCTGCCAACAAAAAGGTACTCCCCAAAAGAACCCTACTAAATATTTTACGTACAATATTAAATTTCCCATATGCCATATTTTTAATACGTATGTGAGATTGTGTCATAATTTTTTTTGGCCTCCAGAGAATATCACTTCATAGCAAAAATTATTTATAAAAAACTTTATACTACACCACTTTAAAACCAACTAACCCATTTATAAACTGAGATCAATTATCTGCCTTACAAATCAAATGGATCGCAATAAAGTATTTTCACCTTTTTTCATACCTATAAGTGAATTTTCTCATAACATGATTCATCTTCCAACACAGCCTTAACCAATTGCAAATTTATCCTATGTCCACTACAATATGAACGAAATAATCCAATAAAAGGTGTTCCGAGCAGAGCAGTATCACCGATTGCATCAAGCATTTTGTGTCGAACACATTCGTTTTCCCAATAAAAGCCACTTGGGTTCATAACTTTGTTATCAAGACCAATAACAAGCGAGTTTTTCAAAGAAGCACCTAACCCTTTTCCAGAAGCACGCATTTTTTCTACATCTTTAATAAAACCAAAAGTACGTGCACGTGATAAATCATCTCGAAATCCTTGTGCATTAAGATCAAAAATAAAATTTTGTTTACCAATAGCAGTGGAAGGAAAAGAGATCGTAACGTCAAATCTACAACCATCAAACGGTAAAAATTCCGCACTGCCACCACCCATTTCAACACGCAATGGCTTTTTTATAAAAAAATAAGAACGTAACGCATCTTGCTGCACAACACCAACTTCTTCAAAACCTTGGCAATACTGCCATGAAGAACCGTCTAAAATAGGGATTTCATTCCCCGATACTTCAATAATGAGATTATCCAAATTATATGCTGCAATTGCAGCCATTAAATGTTCAATCGTATCAATTCTTACATCTCCATGTCCAAGCGTTGTTGATAATTCAACCGCTCCTATTTGCGATGCATGCGCTTGGAATACTTGTTCTGTCCCATCTATTCTACGACGTTTAAAAATAATACCACTATCAACATCTGCTGGAAAAATTTTTATCATAGACGAACAACCACTGTGAACGCCATACCCTTGAAATGTTACAGCCTTTTTAAGAGTAAACTGATATTTTTGCATAAATTTCATAATAATCAATTGATTGATTTTTTAAGACTTTTTAATTTTAAAAAAACATAGAAAATAAAACATATAAATAAATAATAAACCCACCTATTCTATTATAAGCGGGTTTACAAAAAGACTAAGAACACAGCCCATTTGCATGAAGCTTTTATCTTATCACAAAAAAAGAAGAAAAACTTTTCTTTTTCTAACGTCTTCTAATTAATGCACCTGACGGCGTAAAAATGCTGGTATTTCCAACTGATCTTCTTCGCTTATAGTACGCTGTTCCTGAGCTTCATATGGATGCAACTCTCCAGAACGACGTGGAACATAAACAGAAGAATCTTGAAGAAACGCTTGAGAATTTTTACCATAAACAGAAGAGTCTTGCTGCTGAGATTTTACAGCAGGCTCCAACCGAGCTTCCGGTTCTGTTTCTTCGCGGGATGTTATACTCTGTTTTAAACGCTGCCAAAGATTGCGAGGACCCTGATCAATAGAAGCTGACCTTTCTTTTTGGCTGTAAGCAACAGAAGGAAAATCTTTTAGTTCAGGCATGCGTACTGGGGTTGATCGAGCCTGCGCTTGCCTTTCATTTTGTTTTATAATCCCTTTCATCTCATCAAGAGTATGCGCCGTTGCTTCCATGCTCACTGCTGTTGCCAAGGAATGATTAGAAACGCGATTAATCTGTGCACGCGGCGCATTTGATAACTGCCCTTGTGGAACACCCGCTCCATAGGAAGAAGCATTTGTATTTCGTACAAAAACTGCATCCGCAGACTGTGCAAAAATCTGACTTTTAGGCTGGAATTTCTCTTCAGGAGCTTTTTCCATTTCTGCTTCTAGTGTTTCCATCACTTCTCTCATTGGTTCAGAACGTGATTGAGAAGAGGTATGAATGTGAAAAGAAGTCTGTGGCATTCCGGCATCGCTTTTACGAGAAGTTACAGGTTTCTGTAATTTAGGATGAGAAGGCTGAGCTACCTCATTGACTGCACGATCAATACCCGTTGCAACCACAGACACACGAATAACGCCCTCCAAAGATTCATCATCAATCGCACCAAAAATAACATTCGCATCAGCATCAACTTCTTCACGAATACGATTAGCAGCCTCATCCACTTCAAATAAAGTCATATCACGACCACCCGTAATGGAAATCAGAAGACCGCGAGCGCCACGCATAGAAGTATCATCCAATAGTGGGTTAGCAATAGCAGCTTCAGCAGCAGCCAAAGCACGACCATCACCGGATGCCTCACCAGTTCCCATCATCGCACGACCCATTTCATGCATCACAGAACGAACATCCGCAAAATCAAGGTTAATAAGCCCCTCTTTAATCATCAAATCTGTAATAGAAGCTACACCAGAATAAAGCACTTGATCCGCCATAGCAAAAGCATCAGCAAAAGTTGTCTTTTCATCGGCAATTCGGAAAAGATTTTGATTGGGAATAACAATCAATGTATCAACAGATTTTTGCAATTCTTCAATACCCGCTTCTGCTGTTTTCATACGACGAGCACCTTCAAATTGGAATGGTTTTGTCACAACGCCAACAGTCAAAATACCTTTTTCACGCGCTGCACGAGCAACAACAGGAGCTGCTCCTGTTCCGGTGCCACCTCCCATACCTGCAGTGATAAAAACCATATGGGAATCTGCCAGATGATCGATAATTTCATCAATACATTCATCTGCAGCTGCTCTCCCAACTTCTGGTAAAGCACCTGCACCCAAACCTTCTGTCACTGCTGCACCAAGCTGGATCACACGTTCAGCTTTTGACATTGCTAAAGCCTGTGCATCCGTATTAGCAACAACAAAATCAACTCCCTGAAGACCAGCATTAATCATATTATTCACGGCATTCCCGCCACCACCGCCTACACCGAAAACGGTAATACGTGGCTTCAATTCCGCGATATCTGGCCGATGCAGATTAATCGTCATTTTCTTTTCCTTTTCATAAGACATCGCAAGCCCAAGCGATGAAAATTAACCCTGAATAAACACACTTAAAAACTCTCACGCAACCACTGACCAACACGCTGAAAACATCCACGCGTGCTCATCGATGAATGATTTACTGCCGCCTGCACAGTTTTCTCTTCAAAACCCACTAATTGCGGATAAATTAATAGCCCAACAGCAGACGAAAACGCCGCCCCTTTTGCAAGAGAAGGAAGCCTCGAAATACCCAAAGGTCTTCCTATACGAACATTTCTTCCTAATATAGTACGCGCCATCTCTGGCAGCCCTATTAGCTGACTTGCCCCTCCAGTCAAAACAACACGTTTCCCAATAATATGACCAAAGCCAGATCGATTAAGACAATCGCGTACCATTTCTAAGATTTCTTCAACACGTACACGAATAATACGACAAAGAACAGCACGCGGATATTGGGTCTCACGAAACTCACTGCCAAGCTCTGTCACATTAATCATATGCTGTTCATCAGCACTCGTCAAAAGCGCCGAACCATAAACAACTTTTAAACGTTCAGCTTCTTTAATAGACGTAGAAAAACCGCGTGCAACATCAAGAGTCACATGACGCCCACCGACCGCAAGAGAATCCGCGTGAACAAATTTTCCCTCAAAAAACACTGAAAATGTTGTTGTTCCACCACCAAAATCAATACATGCTGCCCCTAAACGCGCTTCATCATTAATTAAAACAGCAAGACCACTTGCTAATGGTGTTGCAACCATTGCTTCAACACTCAAATGAGCACGATTAATACAAGTTTCTAAATTACGCAAAGCTGCTGTTTCTGCGGTCACAACATGAACATCTACACCGAGCAATTCCCCCACCATCCCAACAGGATCAGAGATTCCTTTATCTCCATCCAATACATAAGATATCGGAACGGAATGCAAAACATGACGCTCAACATCAAAAGCCTTGCGCGAAACATCCGCTAACGCCATACGCACATCACGCGAGGTAACTTCACGACCATCAAGATGTACCATACCATTAATAAGAGCGCTTTGTAATCGACCAGATGAAAAACTCACAATCACCGAATCAACCACTAAGCCTGCCATTTTCTCTGCTGCATCAACAGCCAACCGTACTGACTGTTCCGCCGCAAGCATATCCATTACAACACCAGATTTAATACCGCGTGAACGCTGCACTCCAAAACCTAAAATTTCCATGGAATGTGTACGACCATGCAAATGTTGTGCATTTTTCAAAGGACGTAAACAAGCAATGAGACAAACAACCTTACTTGACCCCACATCAAGAACTGTCAGAAAACGTGTTTTCCGTCCCCCTGCATGATGTGATCCTAAAAACATTATAGCCCCCCTACCTTACGCGCATTTAAAATGCGTTCTTCTTCCACAGTAGCACTACGACGCTCCAACGCTACATCTGATAAAGAAACTGTAACCCTATCAAGAAGACGCAAATCAATACTTAAAATATCGCGCGAAAACAGATCTTGCAGCTGACCCGCCTCAATAAGAGAAGCAAGCCTTCTAAGTGCACCATTCTCAGGCAGCATAACGCGTATCCCATTATCCAAAATAAGATCCCAACGTCGATCACCTATACGAACATAAGCACGGACACGATCATATATCTGCGGGTACGCTGAAAGAGCTTGAATAAATGCTTTGACAAAATTGGGTGCACCTTGCCCAACCACAAGAGGCAAATCTTGAACTTGCCCTCCCTGAAAAGGCACTATCACACGTCCTGTATTATCAATAATATCCATCATGCCATCATGCTGCCAAATTGCATACGGTTCACGTTCCACAACTGAAATACGCAAGCGATTGGGATAAATCTTCTGAACAATCGCCGACTGAATCCAAACTTGCCGCTCTAAAACAGAACGTGCCCCACCAACATCAAAAATAAATATCGATGGAGAAACATCAAGCCCTAAAAGTTTTAAAATTTCTTGTTTTTTGACACGCTTATTGCCATGCACATCAACATCAGTAATAACAAAACCAATGTCCGACATTGTCGTTGTCATAATTGTCCCTACGTTACCACTTGATAAGATTCCGTAAAGCGCTGTTATAAAGAAAAGAAATACAACAGCAAAAGAACCCAAATGACGAGGGACATGAATATTGACAAACTTAAACATAAACCAAAAAAAACGACGATAAAGACGTGAAAAAATGGGCACAAAAAACACCATCTGAACATTTATTCTATTAATATTCAACGCATACATGATGCGTCCTCCACCATCCACTGAACGATATCGCTATAAGTACGACCACTCGCTTTCGCGATATCAGGAAACAGAGACGTTGATGTCATGCCAGGCTGTGTATTAATTTCAAGCCAAATCAACTCTTCTGCTTCCTCATTAAAACGAAAATCAGAACGACTAACGCCTCGACAACCTATCGCTCGATGCGCCGCCAAAGACATTTCTTGCACCTTTTGGTAAATATTTGGTGAAAGTTGCGCAGGACAAATGTGAAGAGAGCCATCAGATTTATATTTTGACTCATAATCATAAAACTGAAAACGCTGATCAGGTATAATTTCACAAACATCCAAAACTTCATTTCCCAAAACGGCACAAGTTAATTCACGCCCAGGAATATATTTTTCTACGATGACCTCATCCGTATAAGTCCATTCAGACCCCACAATTTTATGCAGTGGCAAAGTATCGTATCCCTCCACAATTGTGACACCAAAACTCGACCCTTCACACACAGGCTTAATCACATAGGGAGGCTCTATAGGATGTTTTCTCCCCACCGCAAAACGACTCATAACACAAGAAGGTGCGACAGAAACACCAGCGTTAACAACAATAATTTTCGCACGCCCCTTATCCATTGCCAATGCTGATGCCATCACTCCAGAATGCGTATAAGGGATCTTTAAATATTCCAAAATACCTTGAATACGTCCATCCTCACCAAATGGCCCGTGCAATGCATTAAAAGCAATATCAGGACGCAATTGCTCAAGAACAGAAGCAATATGACTATCAACATCTACGCGACTTACACGATATCCTTGAGCCTCAAGAACATCTGCGCAAAAAGAACCTGAAGACAAGCTTATAGGTCGTTCAGAAGAAAACCCTCCCATCAATACAGCTACATGCTTATCTTTCATAACGACCTTTTCCCTTTTGTATACTACATATAGACCACATAGAATTCACCAACACCATATACAGGAGAAATTAAGTTTTATCTTTGCGAATCAACAATCTAGCATTTCCTCTAATGAATCAGACTCAAACGCATGACGCAAGAGTCTTGCTGTTAATTTGTTGATTCTTAAAGAATTTTTTTGATTATCTCTTTGAAATGACTCATTTTTTTTTCGTGAATTTTTTTTATGTTCAAAAAATCAACGAATATGATCAAAAAAAGAAACTATACGGTCTTGCTCAAATTGGCCAATACGCTGTATTTCCCATTGTAATAAATGAGATGAGTGAGCAAAAACACGCGCACGCACTGTTTCACCTAATGCTTCTAGATCATAACCTGTTGCATTGCCCGTATTGATCATAAAATTGCAGTGCATTTCACTCATTTGCGCACCGCCAATCTGCAAACCACGACATCCTGCCTTATCTATAACATACCAAGCAGATGCCCCTTTTGGATTGCGAAAAGTTGATCCACCTGTCTTTTCGCGAATAGGTTGTACTGTCTCCCTATGATAAGCAACTTCATCCATGGCAGCACGAATATCATCTTTCTTTCCTGGTTGCCCTTCCAACAAAGCAGCTGTAAAAATAAAATCTTCGGAGACATCACAGTGACGATAAGAATAACGCATATCCGCCAAACTCAAAATATGACGCTGTCCTTTACGATCAAGCGCATAAACCTCAACAACACGTGCAGCTGTTTCAATGCCATTAGCTCCTGCGTTCATTTTTAGTGCTCCACCAAGACCACCAGGAATCCCATGATAAAAATGAAAACCTGCAATTTCAGCCTCTAAAGCTGCTGCTGCTAAATGTTTATCCGCTGTTGCAGCGCCAACGAAAAGACGCGTCGGAGAAACTTGCTGCACTTGCCCAAAACCTTTTGCCGAAAGACGAATAACAACCCCAGGAATACCCCCATCACGAATAAGAAGATTAGAACCAATTCCCACAATTGTTATAGGAACACATTCAGGTAAAACTTGAAGAAAAAAAGCCAACTCTTCTTCATTAGCAGGCTGATAAAAAAGCTCAGCCAACCCACCAGTACGAAACCATGTTACTTTCCGCATATCAACATTAGGTGTAAGCTTCCCCTTGATCCCACCCAATACTGGCTGTAACTGCGCTAACAGCGCCTCACCATTAATTACTTGAAAATTTATCATTGTTATCAAGTACCATTAATTTATTAGGCAATGCACAAGCCCACTGTGTGATATTGCCAGCACCAAGAAAAACAACATAATCACCAGACTTAGCGAATGTAGATACAATTGAAACAACATCCTCTAAACAGTTCACTAGGCGCACATCACGATGACCTGCCATTTTAATATGCTCTACTAACTCTCCAGCGCCAAAGCCAGTAACCGGTTCTTCCCCAGCTGCATAAACGGGTGTAATCATCACGGTATCTGCATCATTAAAACAGGCTGCAAAATCATCAAATAAATCACGTAAACGTGAATAGCGATGTGGCTGTACAACTGTCATAACCCGCCCTTTTGTGCTTTCACGAGCTGCACGTAAGACAGCTTTTATTTCAACAGGATGATGCCCATAATCATCAAATATTTTAATACCACGCCAACTTCCTGTTTGCGTAAAACGCCTCTTCACTCCACCAAATGCTGCCAAACCCTTTTTTATAGCTTCATTTGAAATTCCAAGCTCATGAGCAATAACAATCGCCGCAGTTGCATTAGAAACATTATGTTTCCCAGACATTGGCAGAACCAAGTTTCTCAATTCTGCTTCTTTTCCTGTTTTTCGCGACCGAATAAGAACATCAAAATGCGTTTTTTGACCATCCATCAACAAATTAAAAAAACGAACATCAGCTTGTGGATTTTCTCCATACGTAATTAACCAACGATCATCAATGCGGCTAGCCAATGTTTGAACTTCTGGATGATCAAGACATAAAACAGCAAAGCCATAGAATGGAACATTTTCTACAAACTGCCTAAAAGCATCTCGAACAGCATTAAAACTACCATAATGATCCAAATGTTCAGAATCTATATTTGTAATAACAGCAATATCAGCGGGAAGTTTTAAAAATGTACCATCACTTTCATCAGCTTCAACAACCATCCAATCACCATCGCCCATACGAGCATTGGTTCCATAAGCATTAATAATCCCACCATTAATCACCATCGGGTCAAAATGTCCAGCATCAAGAAGTGCTGCAATCATTGATGTGGTTGTTGTTTTTCCATGCGTACCACCAACAGCAATTGCCCGACGAAACCTCATCAATTCAGCCAACATTTCAGCACGTTTTACAATCGGCAAATGCTTTTCTTTCGCAGCAATATATTCAGGATTTGTTTTTTTTACAGCAGTAGAAATAACAACAACCTCTGCGTCCTTTAAATTGTCTGCATGATGACCTATATGGATTTGAATTCCTTTATCTCGTAAACGTTTAACATTTGCATTATCAACTTGATCAGATCCTTCTACTTTATAGCCAAGACTGTGCAACACCTCCGCAATTCCGCTCATACCAATCCCGCCGATGCCGACAAAATAGATAAGACCTATATTAAGCGGCATTTTCATTAAAAGACTCCTCTTTTTTCATATTTGATTTAATATCCGACAGCGATCGTCCTGCAATCAATGCTTCTACCATATCAGCAAGATGAATGGTTGCGTAGAGTTGCCCAACCTTTTTCGCAGCAAGAGCTTGTTTTTCTAACAAATGCGGTTCACAACAAGCATACGTTAAGAGAGATGCTAATTTTCGTGCACTTAAATCTTTTTCTGGTATAATTTTAGCTCCCCCTACAGCAGAAAGCAGTGCGGCATTTTCTGCTTGATCATGATCTAAGGCATGAGGATATGGAATAAGCAAAGAAGGACGACCAATCACTGCTATTTCACAGACAGATGAAGCACCTGCACGCGATAAAATAAGATGAGATCGCGCCATATGTTCAGCCATATTATCAAAAAAGGGAGAGATTTCTGCTTGCACGCCCAGATCGTGATAAATTTTTGTCAACTCTGTAGCTTCACCCCGAACTTGTTGCACAATCCGCAAACGTTTACGGATCTCATCACTTAGAAAAGCAACTGCTTCTGGAACAATTTGCGAAAAGAAAGAAGCTCCTTGACTTCCACCAAAAACTAAAAAGTGAAATGGCTTTTTACCAACAGAGGGACAATAAGAGACTTCTGCTGCTTTGAGAATAGCATCACGCACAGGATTACCAGTTAGAAGAGTTTTATGGGGATAAACACGATTTTGCGGCAATAAACCGCCTGCTATCGCATGTACAATAGGCGCCAATGCACGATTGGCACGCCCCATAACAGCATTTTGTTCATGAATAAATGTTATACGTCTCATAAAAAAAGCCGCTATGAGAGGAGGAACTGTTGGATAACCACCAAATCCACCAACAAGAACAGGACGCAATTTATAAAAAAGCGCTAAAGACTGCCCTATTCCCTTTAACAATGTCAAAAATGTTTTTATATATGCAAAAGGACAACGCCTTGCAAATGTTGCTGATGAAACGATATGAACATGCCCTTCGTCAAAGCAACGTACAAAACTCTTTGCCCTTTCATCTGTTACTAAATGAACATCATACCCACGTTTCCTTAGCTCAACAGCAAGCGCTTCTGCAGGAAAAAGATGCCCCCCTGTACCACCAGCAACTAACACAATAACCTTTTTATTTTTCATAAGTTGCATCCGGAATAACTGATGAAGAAAAAGCTGAAAGACGTGCTTCTGGCCAACGACGTGTTAAACTAAGCAAAATACCCATAGAAATAGCAATTGCTACCATAGATGAGCCACCATAAGAAATAAATGGCAATGTCATGCCTTTAGGAGGCATCAAATGCAAATTCACAGCCATATTAATTCCTGCTTGATAACCAATCATCATTGCTATGCCAGTAATACCAAAACGTGTAAATGTATCACGCGTATTTATTGCTATATAAAGTGCACGCGTGACGATAAAACCAAAAAGCACCAAAATCAACAAACAGAGGATGATACCATATTCCTCAGCAGCAACAGAAAATACAAAATCTGTATGACTATCAGGAATGATACGTTTTACGACTCCCTCACCTGGACCTTGACCAAACCAGCCACCATTTAAAATAGCTTCACGTCCTACATCTACTTGAAAGGTATCACCTTTACCTGTCCAAAAACCATTGATCCGTTCACGCACATGATAAAGAAAAAAATACGCTAAAACGAGTCCAATCAAAACTACAGCGACAAATAATCCAATAATGACCAGAGATACACCTGTAACAAAAAACAAACCAGCCCACGCAGCACTAATTAACAGTGTTTGGCCAATATCAGGCTGTAAAATGAGAAGCACGCTACAAAAAACGTAAAGCAAAATAGCTAACATGTAATTGAAAATACCCTGACATTTTACCTGTTTTGAAAAAATCCAAGCCGACATAATGATAAAAGCTGGTTTCATAAACTCAGAAGCCTGTATAGAAACACCAAATACACGAATCCACCGCCGTGCTCCTTTTAATTCTGGACCATAGAATAAAGTTGCAATCATAAGAGCAAGCATTACAACTAACAAAAGAGCGCATAATCGACGGATATTACGAGGAGAAAAAAAAGATATAGTAATCAAAGTAAAAAATGCTAGAATGCTAAAAATGATATGCCAACGAACAAAATAAAAACTATCAGCAATTCCGATTTTTCTTGCAATAGCAGGGCTTGCTGCAAAAGACAACATGATCCCAATTCCCATCAGCATCAAACAAGCAGTAAAAATGGAACGATCAATTGTCCACCACCAATTAGCAATAGGATCTCGATCTGCACGTGTAATCATCATACCCACTTTATCCTTCAATATTTTTTATTCAAAGTGACATGATTTGCTTATTTTTTAGCAAGCACTTCAAAGCCTAAATATACGAAAAAGGATTCTGGAATGTTAACATACAATCATTTTTTTTTATATTTTATGTTTCTTTTAACTGCATAACAAAAGAAATAAATGCGTCTCCACGCATTTCGTAATTTTTGAATTGATCGTAACTTGCACAAGCTGGTGAAAAAAGAACAACAGACTCTTTTAATTTGCAACAAGCCGCATCTATAGCTGCTTCATGCACCGCATTTTCTAAAGTTAAGCTCATAGAAAAAGGAAATGCAGATCCAATAACACCAGAAAATTCTTCTGCTGAACTCCCAATTAAATAGGCTTTCCGAATTTTAGGAAAAAAACCTTTCAGAGTATTAATTCCTCCTTTCTTTGCTTGCCCTCCAACAATCCAAAAAATATCATCAAAGGCAGAAAGTGCAGGAGCCGACGCATCTGCATTGGTAGCCTTGCTATCATTAATAAACAAAACTGATCCAATTTTACGCACCTGCTGCATACGATGCGCTAATCCTTTATAATTTGCCAAATGCTTTTCTAGATATGGATCCGTAATTTTTAAAGCCTGCAATGTTGCCAATACCATAAGAGTATTTTGTGCATTATGACTACCGCGCAATGTGCTTATATGGGCAAGATCTGCAAGCATATGAGACTTTCCATGCCGAGCAGAAAAAAGTTTTGTCCCCTCTGCATAAAAACCATTTGCAATAAAATGATTCTTAGAAATTGGCTCAACTTGGCGACCTTTATCAATCAATTTTTGATACAAATCCTGACAAGCTATATCATCAATTGAAATAAAAGCATGGCGTGCTTTAGAAACCAAATACTTCTTAGATTGCACATAGTGAGCAAAGCTGCCATGGCGATCAATATGATCTGGTGTTAAGTTCAATAAAATACCAACTGTCGGCTGAAGAGATGGTGTAAGATCAATCTGAAATGATGAACACTCAATGACATAAATACATTTTTTCACAAATGGCTTTAACAATAATATTGGAGTTCCAATATTTCCTCCCATCTGTACATCATACCCCATTTCTTTTAATAAATGGGTAAGCAAAGCTGTTGTTGTCGATTTCCCATTTGTGCCCGTAATAGCAACAAATGGCACATCCTTATCATGCAAGCCAGAATGTTGTAAAAAATGGTTACGCGCGCGAACAAATAATTCAATATCGCCGATAATTTCTACATTTGCTTGACGCGCTTTATCAACAACCCAATGAGGTTTAGGATAAGTTAAAGGAACTCCAGGCGTTAAAATCAATGCAACAAATTTGGACCAATCCTCATATTGGAGATCCTTGGTTGAAATATTTGCCTCATTAGCTGTTTTCACACCTGAGGGACTATCGTCCCATGCAACCACTTCTGCACCGCCACTTATCAATGCTTGCGCTGCAGCTATTCCTGACCGTCCTAATCCAAACAGAGCTACTTTTTGACCTTTAAAACACTCAACACAAATCACAATCTCACCGCAACTTAAGTGTTGAAAGACCAATCAAAGCCAAAACAATTGAAATGATCCAAAAACGTATGACAATTTGGCTTTCTGTCCAGCCTTTTTTTTCAAAATGATGGTGAATTGGCGCCATGAGGAATACACGTTTTTTTGTCAATTTAAAATAACCAACCTGAATAACAACGGAGAATGCTTCTACAACAAAAAGCCCACCAATAAAAACCAAAACAATTTCATGCTTGGTTGCCACAGCAACAACACCCAACAATCCTCCAAGCGCTAATGAACCGGTATCTCCCATAAAAATTGCCGCAGGAGGTGCATTAAACCATAAAAATCCAAGACCAGCACCAACAACAGCTCCCAATAAAACAGCTAATTCACCTGTCCCTGATACATAATGAATTTGTAAGTAATCGGCGAAAATTATATTACCAGAAAGATAAGCAATTAAAGCAAAAGAAAGAGCGGCAACCATGACAGGAACAATAGCAAGCCCATCAAGTCCATCAGTTACATTAACTGCATTACCAGTTGCGACCATAACAAAAGCAGAAAAAGGGATAAAAAACCAACTTAAATTAATAAAGTAGTCTTTCACAAAGGGTAACGCTAATTCAGAAGAGCCAATTTGCAAAATACAAAAAGCAGCAACCATCGCAATCAAAAACTCTAAGCTTAGTCGTGCTTTACCAGAAAATCCTTTCTCCGTTTGTTTTGTTACCTTAAGATAATCATCATAAAAACCAATCGCTCCAAAACAAAGCATAACAAACAATGATATCCAAAGATAAACATTTGATAAATTACACCACAAAAGAGCCGATATAATAACACCAGTTAAAATCATTAATCCACCCATAGTAGGTGTTCCAGCTTTTTTAAAATGTGTTTGAGGACCATCGGCTCGAATCGGCTGCCCTTTCCCTTGTCGCAATTTAAGAGCGGTAATGATGCTAGGACCAAACAAAAACACTATCAGCCCCGATGTAAGCATAGCTGCAATAGTACGAAAAGTAATGTAACGAAAAACATTAACGCCTGGAAGCCAATCACTAAGCAAAGAAAAAAATAGCATCATAATGTAAAAAAAACCCACTAAAATTATAAAGAAAACACTTTATAGCGATCAAGCAATGCAGTCACAATATCTGATGCATAAAGACTACGAGATGACTTAATCATCAACAGATCTCCATCAGAAATTTCTGCAAAAATAAGAGATAAAATTTTTTCAACATTTTCAGCATAATAAACCTTAACGTATGGGGATAGATCAGTAGCTAAAAACTTCATAGCCTCACCAAATAAAAAAACCGGATTAGCGCCAGAAAGGTATACTGGTTTTACTAAATCACGATGAAGCTTTTCACTATAAGCTCCTAATTCTAGCATATCTCCTAAAATAGCAATTCGCCTACCACATGGTCCTATTTCCCCTATAGCCAGCAAATCAAGAGCAGCACGCATAGAAGCGGGATTAGCATTATAGCTTTCATCAATTAAATGAAATGAACCTCCATTTGATAAGGACAATCGATAACGAACACCGCGCCCCTTTTGAAGCAAAAAATGGCGGAAAGAAAGTAAAACACGTTCTAAATCAACACCAATAGCATCACAAACAGCAATAACACTTAAGCTATTTTGTATAATATGTCGTCCAGGAGCACCAATTTTAATTACCCTATCTTGCTCCCCAACACGTAAAATCATAGAGGAATAATCTGCGAAAAGATGTATATTTTTTGCCTGATAATCAGAATTTTTAATCTCACCAAAGCTTAAGATTTTTTTCACACCACATTGCTTTGCCTTTAAGGCTAAATGAGAAAAAAAATTATTATCTGCATTTAAAATGGCAATGCCATCCTCATCCAACCCTTCAAAAATTTCAGCTTTTGCATCTGCAATTTCCTCCAGATTATTAAAAAATCCCATATGCCCAGCGGCAATCTGCGTAATCAAAACCACATGTGGATGAACCAATTTAACAAGAGAACGAATTTCATCTTTATGATTCATACCAATTTCGAAAATACCATAATCGCTATCAACAGGCATTCGCGCCAAAGTTAGCGGGACCCCCCAACAATTATTAAAAGAAGCAGGATTAGCATGAACTTTTCCAACAGTTTCAAGTGTCTGTTTTAAAATTTCTTTTGTTGTTGTTTTCCCAACAGAACCCGTTATAGCAATAATCTTAGCCTTTGAGCGCTTACGTGCAGCTTGTGCGAGTTTTTCTAATGCTTGCAGAACATCAGGAACAACAATGAATGGAAGTGATAACTTTTCTACTTCAGGTAAATGATCTTGCGCAATAACAACAGCTCCAGCACCTTGTGCATAAGCTTGTGCAGCAAAATCATGGCCATCAAAGCGATCGCCTTTTATACAAAAAAAAATATCGCCCTTTACAAGCGTTCGGCTGTCAATAGAAACCCCAGAAAACGTCTCTGGTATGCATCCAATTGTAAAGCCCTTCATCGCAGTCAGCAGTGTTTGTTTATCCCATAGCGCGATCATTACTCTCTTTCCTTTAAAGCAGAAAGCACGTGCAAACGATCTGAAAAGGGATAGATTTCTTGCCCTATAATTTGACCATCCTCATGACCTTTTCCAGCTACAATCAATGTATCTCCAGCTTCAAGAAGTCCTACTGCATAAGAAATTGCTTCCCCCCGATCTGCTATTTCTATTGCCTCTGGTACTGCTTGTAAAATATCTTTTCTAATTTTTTCTGGTGTTTCAGTGCGAGGATTATCATCAGTTACAATAACAATATCAGCCTTATTCGCTGCAATTTTGCCCATTAAAGGTCTTTTTTCTTTATCACGATCACCACCACAGCCAAAAACAAGAATGAGACGCTTCTGCGTAAAAGGACGAACCGAAAGCAATACTTGCTCCAAAGCTTCTGGTTTATGCGCATAATCTACATAAACAGGAGCATTATGATTTGTTTTTCCCACCAATTCTAACCGTCCAGGTGCTCCTCGTAAATTTTCAAGAGAACGAAAAACTTTCTCAGGAGACACTCCCGTCACAATTGCTAGCCCCGCAGCTATAAGTGCATTGGCTACTTGAAAATCTCCAGCTAAAGGCAAATTAAAAGCATAAATATTGTTTCCCATACGACACTCAACAGACTGTTTAGCACGTTGATGTTCAACACGATTAATCGTAATAAATTTCCCTTTGCGTCCTATTGTTAATACGCGGCGGTGTGACCGTTCAACATACTCAATAACTTGTTGCGAATAAACATCATCTGCAAAAATTAAAGCGGGAAAATCCTGCGGCAAAAGCGTATCAAATAACTTCATTTTAGCACGCAAATAATCCTCCACGCACATATGGTAATCCATATGATCATGTCCTAAATTCGTAAAAGCCGCTGCCGCAAAGTGGACCCCATCAAGCCGACTTTGATCAAGTCCGTGCGAAGATGCCTCAAGAGCTACATGCGTAACACCTTCATTTGCAATTTCATATAATAAATGCTGTAAAATGATCGGATCTGGGGTTGTAAGAGATCCGTAATCATTCCGTTTTGGAGAAACAACACCTACTGTTCCTATGCTAGCGGCACAAAACCCTGCATATGTCCAAATTTGCTGAGCAAAAGATACAACCGATGTCTTTCCACTTGTGCCTGTCACAGCTACGACAGTTTCAGGTTGAAGATCATAAAAGCGTGCAGCTGCTACCGCTAAACTATGACGGACATCTACAACACGTAAAACTGGAACAGATAAATTATCAAGAGTGAAATTATAATCTGTAACAATAGCTCGTGCACCTCGATTTATTGCATCGTTTATGTATTCTCTGCCATCTCCCTTATTTCCTTGAATAGCCACAAAAACATAACCCGGCACTATTAGTCGAGAATCCGCACTGATTCCTGTAATTTCCATCTGTCCAAGACATTCATCTTTGATGTATTCCGGAAACAATGTCCCAAGTAGCATGCTCTAACACCTATCTTTATGTTAATTTACTATTGTTTTAACAATTTCATATCACCATTAGGTTTTAAAATTGTTTCATATTCTTTCTCAAAATCTGGTTTAATTCCTAAAAAGATAGCCGAACGGCGAACAATATTAGCAAGCATTGGTCCTGCATTCATCGCTGCTGTTGCCGATTTTTTCCCATCTTCAGGCTTAGGTTCATCAATAATTGTTAAGATCACATAAGAAGGGTTTTCAATCGGAAAAGCTGCAAGAAAACTATTTAAATTTTTTGTTTTAGAATATTTTCCATTTTCAACTTTTTCAGCTGTCCCCGTCTTACCACCAATCCGATATCCTTCTACTTTAGCATTACGTCCAGAACCAATATTGCTGTTTAATTGATAAAGATAACGCATATCTTGGCTTGTTTTAGGTTTCAAAACAGACTTTGCATGTTTTAAAGCTTGTGCTTTTGTGCGTTTTAAAAAGGTAGGCGTAATCAACCAACCACCATTCATTAAAGCAGCAGCGCCTACTGCTGTTTGTAAAGGCGTTGTTGCCATACCATGCCCAAATGAAATTGTCATAGAATGAATATCATGCCAATGACGCGGTTCAACAGGATGAGCAACTTCAGGCAATTCAGTTGTTATACGATCGAGTAAACCTAACCGTTTTAAAAAGTTACGATGCCCATCAACCCCTATCGCTAATGCCTCTTTAGAAGAACCAATGTTAGAAGAATAAATAAAAACTTCCCATAATTTTAAAGAACGATTTTTTCCATGAAAATCATGAATAAAATAATGCCGACCTACTTGCAAAGGTTGTGAAGCATCAATGATGCTGTTTAAATGAAAAATACCTGAATCAAGTGCCATCGCAGTCGTAAAACTTTTAATAATCGATCCCATTTCAAACACGCCAGCAGTCATCCGATTTAAGCGATCACTTTTTAAAGCATCAACAGGATTAATAGGATTAAAATCAGGTAAAGATGCCATAGCCAAAACTTCACCCGTGTGAATATTTAAAATAATTGCTCCAGCAGCGATTGCTTTATAACGCTTCATTGCTTGGATCAATTCATCATGTACAATTGTCTGAATACGTATATCAAGTGAAAGCTGAACAGGCTTTAATAACGATTCAGTTGCAAGACCAGCGGCACGCAAAATGCTTAAACCGGAATCATCAATATATTTTTCCATACCCGCTATACCTTGATTATCAACATTAACTACACCAAGAATATGCGAAGCTACAGAGCCACCTGGATAAAAACGACGAATTTCAGTACGGAAACCAATACCTGGAATACCAAGCGCCATGATTTGCGACTTTTGCGTTGGAGTTAATCCACGTTGTATCCAAGAAAAACCAGTCTTTCTTTTTAAGCGCTTATAAGTTTCATGCCAATTAAGATTAGGCAAAACTGTTGAAAGCAGTTCTATTGTTTCATCCACATCAATAATGCGTCGTGGTTCAGCAAAAAGCGAATAGGTTTTAATATCCGTTGCTAATAAACGCCCATTACGGTCAATAATATCGGGACGAACAGATAATTGAAGAACTGCTGGACCTTTTGCTTCTTCAATCTGCCCACCTTGAAATCCATAAGAAATAAGGCACACCCCCATAACGCTATACACAGTAAAAAAACCTAACAAAGAAAGAAGCAAACGCGCACGAATAGAATATAGACGGTCAACAGAAAGATTATGAATATTTAGCTTATTATTTAAGCGATTTTTTTTTCGCGAAAATAAAAATGATAGATTTATCACTGTACGCCCTTTTGAATAATATCATCTATACGTAAGACATGATTATTTGCATTATTTGCTAAAAATTCTTTACTCTCTTTCACAGTATTTTTTTGAATAATTTCTTCGATTTCTTCATGCACACGTGTCGGAATATCTTCAAACTTTACGATTTGTCGAGGCTGAATTATTTCTAACTCAAGCTCTTTATGGTAACGCTTTGCCAGTTTCTGCATCCGCGAAGGCTCTATCATTACAGCCCACTCAGCATGAAGTAAACTAACCATATTTTTTTCTGCTAAAATTTTCTGTTCAAGACTATGAATTTCGCTCATACGTTTTTGCACATCATATTTCACCTTATAAGTAAAACCTGCCATACAAATCATAAGCATGACTAAAATCATATCCAAGGTGCGAAAAACTGTCATTTTTTGTCACCTTCAAAACGAATAATCTCACCCAAGTCAAATAATTTCATATCTGCAGCAAGATCATCGGCTTTAGTACGCACACCAATACGCAACCTTGCAGAACGTGCACGAGGATTTTGTTCTATTTCTTCTTCACTTGCTGTTATTCCCCCCTTGAACAAAGGAAAAAATGTCGCTGGTGGTGTTTCTACTTCAGGAAGATAACGTGATCCTCCTCGTCTTCCTGAACGAGCAGAAAAAAATCTTTTAACCATGCGATCTTCAAGAGAATGAAAACTCACTACGCCTAAACGACCTCCTACTTTCAAAACACGCTCAGCAGCAAATAAACCACGTGCAAGCTCGCCCATTTCATCATTAACATATATGCGAAGTGCTTGAAATACACGTGTTGCAGGATGAATACGATCCTTTGGACTACGACCTACCAATGTTTCAATGGCATGAGCAAGATCACCTGTGCGTAAAAAAGGACGAACAGAGCGGCGTTGCTCAATCATTCGCGCAATTCGATTTGCATAACGCTCTTCTCCTAATATTTTAAATATCTTAGCTAACTCGTTTACTTTTAAATTATTCACAACCTCACTTGCAGTAAAACCAGTCTGCGCCATTCGCATATCCAATGGACCATCTTTTTGAAAAGAAAATCCTCTTTCAGCATCATCAATTTGCATTGAAGAGACACCAATATCTAAAATAACTGCATCTACTTTCTCTTGAACTACGCGATCCAACTGTGAAAATTCTATTTGCACCAAACGAAGTCGTGGAAAAAACTCATCAACAAGCGGTTGTCCTTCACGAATAGCCTGGGGATCTCGATCAAGAGCAATAACATCTGCGCCTGCATTTAAAAGAGCGCGCGTATAACCACCAGCACCAAAGGTACCATCAATTATCTTTACTCCAGCCAACGGTGCAAGCCCAGCTAAAACCTGCTGTAATAACACTGGAATATGGCGCTCAGCTCTGTTATTCTGTTGTCTCAAAATAATTCGTCTTGCTTTATGTTTTTTCAAATCAATAGCTATTCATAATAACTCATGTCATGATACCCAAAACTTTAACTTTCAGATCCTATCACTATTATAATGAACGGACACAAAGCTAAAGTTGATCCGACACACATATTAACGTATTATGCTTAAAAAAATGTTATGATTTTTAAAAAAGCATTTTCTGTCTAAGTACGCAAACAAAGACACAAATCTTCATAATCAAGACGTGTATAACACCAATTACAGAAATATCAGTCGGCCTGTAAGCCGGGTTCTGTATGGTAAAGTTCACACTCTACATGGCAACCATTCATCTGGGACGGATGTTACCATCCGCCTCGTGCAACCTACCCAAATGACTCACCTGGAAACTGGCTGCAAGTTAAATCTTGCACGTCATTTCTATTCGGTCTTGCTCCCGGTGGGGTTTACCTTGCCACATTCATTACTGAATGTGCGGTGGGCTCTTACCCCACCCTTTCACCCTTACCTATAAAAATAGGCGGTTTGCTTTCTGTGGCACTTTCCCTAGGGTCGCCCCCGCCGGGTGTTACCCGGCACCGTTTTTCCATGGAGCCCGGACTTTCCTCACTTACCGCCTTTAGGCATTGAGCAAGCGCGGCTGCCCGGCCGACTGACGTGCTACTTATAAAACATTTTTTATTCCATGAAAATAGCTCTATAAAGATATTTTATAAATCTTATAAAAAACTGACTAACCTTAAAAGATATTATCATTTTAATGAGGCGAGATAAGTTTTTACTTTTGAGCAATATTTTGCTGAAGTGGAATTCATTTTCTTTGCAGCGTGACCTGCATTGTATTTAAGAATTGTTCCGCATGTGCTACCGCCACTTAATTGATATGCCCGTGCTAAATAACGCATACCATATTCGAGATTAGTTGCAGGATCGTAAAGTTCTTTCACAGAACCATTAAAACCTAATCCCCGTGCAGTAGATGGTTTAATTTGCATTAGACCTATTTCACCAGCCGCTCCTTTTGTATATGCTTTATAACTGCTTTCAACATTTACAACAGCATGCGCTAAATTAACGGGAACATTATACTTATTCGCGAATTTCTTAATAAGAGACTCATAAGGACGAGCAGACACTTTAGAAGCAACACTTACTAAATTTTCGCTTGAATCTTTTACAGTATTTAACACTGCACGCGCTATACTTATGTCAATCACCAAAAACACAGCGCATGCCGCACTTAAAAGGATCTTTAAAAATTTCATTCTCTTTCTCTTCAATAAGACCTTCCTAAATTACAACTACAATAGCTTTGTTGATGTATTATATGTAAAAAAAAGCCAAAAAGTGTTCTAAAAATGAAAATATAAAGAAAATTTCAAGTTCATTTTTCATGTTAAAAGAAAAATAATCAATTTATTAAATATATAAATTGTATTTTATCAAATATTGAAAAGTAAAAATCTACAACACAAATTTTCATGTATCAAATTAAAACTATACAATATACAAGCTACTTATATTGACACATCTGCCATATTAGTAATTTTTAGCGATAAGAAACTTTTGAAAAACTTTATTATTTCTATGCATATTTATTAGACACTTAATGTGTTAGATCTCTCATCATAAAAATAGCAAACACAATGAGCAAGTTTTTATAAAAATGCCGCTCAATAGCACCATACTTAACAAAATCAGAATATTCTCAGCATCCTACAGAGAAGAAAATACTCTCTTCAAAAACTAATCATTTTGTAGGAAATAATATATCTATACAATAACACAGCAATTTTTAAACAGAGAAATAAATACGAAAAAACTGGTAAAAAGAACTACTTTATTAATCTAACTTTTTACTCACATTTAACACAAATATTACAAAATTTAGAAATATACTTCTCCTCTACACGTTTTCAGTGTAGAAAACATAATTAAAATGCTGAGTCAATAAAAACTTAACAAAAATTTTATGAAAAACTAAAAATATTCATCACCAATGGAAGGATTGGAAGTCACTTTCGATATAACAGCAGCAACAAATTTACCAAATTTTTGCGCGTGCTCATCGCTTAAACCGTCTGCATAAGCGGCAGTAATTGCTTTTTGACGTATAAGCTTAACTGCTTGTTCTTTTTGCTGAGGATTTAAATTAGAAAGTCTCACAGCAAGATCGGGAAAAGATATTAACAATCTTTCCAAGATCATACCTTCTGTCAAACTCTCCTTTACAGGAACTACCTTAGCTTGACTAAAAGAAAACAGCTTAGAAAGTAAAAAACCACGCTCTCCCCCATCCCGAAAAACAAAAAACCTTCCCCCAAAAAGTAAAAACACAAACAAAATCAAAAATATACTACGCTGCCCAGAAGATTTCATTACTTTACTCGCAAATAATAACTTCATTTACAAATTCTGCAGCACACTAAGCTCCTCACTCTTAATTATCGTATAAACCTCCCTTCAATGACATCTAATATCTCTCATAAACGTTTTTTATTACATTTTTTACTCTGCATCTCACCCGCTACTCACCATTCTTTAAGTCTATTATTTATGAGCCCTAAAAAGGCCCGGCTGAGGTTTCCCTCAGTCAGGCCAGACAATCTAAGGGATCCACGCGGGGGGAGGGGAGGAGGTTCCCTGATCGTCGCTGCATCCACTAAACAGTCGATGCACTCCTGCTATGAAATAAAATATTCTAAACAACAAGAATTTCTTGTTGTCCTTTGTAAAAAAAATATAAAAAAGTTGCAAATTGACTTAAAAGTGTCAAAATATTGGCAAAATAAAGCGAAAAATGATCCAATTTGGAGCAATTTTATTTTGAACGCACCAATAAGTGCTTTTTAAATTTCCATTATATTTAAATTTCCATTATATTTAAATTTCCATTATATTTAAATTTCCATTATAATTGACTAAAAGATTGACTGCTAAATTTATTTCTCTAGAAATTTAAAAAAATACATAACTTTTATCGTTTTAACATCGGTAAGAAAGCCCAATCCAAGAAACACAATAATTATCCACCACATACCATAATTAAATTTGAAATGTGGTTAATAAGAATATAAAATATGAATTGTAAGCTTAAGAAAAATTCATTTTCATGCAGAAATTGCTTTCAATGCACTACTTTATATCATCTACACAGTACTTTAAATCTTTATTGTGGATTATATGAGCAATAAACTGCGTCCGTATAATCCACCATTTTTTCATTTCTAAAGCATAAGTCTGCTCTATGAAAAATATAACAAAAAAAATTCTACCCGCTTTTTATCTTAAACACGGCAAATAAAAGCATCATAATATGGCACATATCCCTTAAAAATAAAGCAAATAAAAAACAAACTATGCCATCGATTTTTTTAAATTTAAGCTCAAATTAAATAAAAAACGCTATCGCGTAAGCGGTTTATAATTCACACGTTTAGAGTTAAGAACATCTGTACCCAAACGGCGAATCTTGTCAGCTTCATATTCAGCAAAATTACCTTCAAACCATTCTACATGACCATTACCTTCAAAAGCCAAAATATGAGTCGCTAATCGATCAAGAAACATACGATCGTGCGATATAATAACAGCGCAACCAGCAAAGTTTTCCAATGCATCTTCTAATGCACCTAACGTTTCAGTATCAAGGTCATTGGTTGGTTCATCAAGAAGCAGAACATTCCCTCCTTCTTTTAAAAGTTTAGCCAAATGTACGCGATTACGCTGCCCTCCTGACAAATTTACTACTTTTTGCTGTTGATCTGCACCTTTAAAGTTAAATGCGCTACAATAAGCGCGACTGTTCATCTCATATTTACCTAACTTGATAATGTCATTTCCGCCAGAAATTTCTTCCCAAACAGTTTTGTCACCAGCCAATAAATCACGATTTTGGTCAACATAACTCATTTGAACAGTTTCTCCGATTCGTATTTGTCCCGAATCTGGTTGCTCCTGCCCTGTCAACATTCTAAATAAAGTTGTTTTTCCCATCCCATTAGCACCAATAACTCCAACAATCCCACCAGCAGGAAGCTTAAAAGAAAGAGAATCTATTAACATACGCTGGTCATATGCTTTGGTTAAGTTATCAACTTCAATAACCACCTGCCCCAACCTTTCGCCAATAGGAATAATGATTTGCGCCTCTCCAGGGCGACGTTCATGTGCAGCTCGAACTAACTCATCATATGCCTTAATACGAGCTTTTGACTTTGCTTGCCGCCCTTTTGGACTGGATGCTATCCATTCTTGTTCACGCGCTAATGCACGTTGACGAGCAGCTTCTTCACGGCCTTCTTGAGCTATCCGTTTAGCTTTAGCCTTTAAATAAGCAGAATAATTTCCTTCATAAGGGATACCTTTACCGCGGTCTAATTCTAATATCCAACCCGTTACATTATCAAGGAAATAACGATCATGCGTAATCAAAAGCACAGCGCCTGGATATTCACGTAAATGCCTCTCAAGCCAAGCTGTCGTTTCAGCATCCAAGTGGTTTGTTGGTTCATCCAAAAGCAATAAATCAGGTTTGGATAAAAGCAACTTACAAAGAGCAACACGCCGTTTTTCACCTCCTGAAAGTTTTGTTACATCCGCATTTGCTGGTGGACAATCAAGAGCCGCCATAGCCATTTCTATTTGATTTTCTAAATCCCAAAGATTTTGATTATCGATGATATCTTGAAGCCGTGCACTTTCATCCGCTGTTTCCTCGCTATAATTCATCATCAATTCATTATAACGATTCAAGATTTCCTGCTTCTCCGCAACACCTTCCATTACATTGCCACGCACATCTTTGCTGGTATCAAGAACAGGCTCTTGCGGAAGATAGCCACAACGTGCTCCCTCAGAAAGCCATGCTTCTCCTGTATATTCTTTATCTAGCCCAGCCATAATACGTAAAATGGTTGATTTACCTGCACCATTTTGCCCTAAAATACCAATCTTTGCATCTGGGTAAAAAGATAAATGAATATTTTCTAAAATTTTTTTATTGCCGTAAGCTTTATTAAGTCCAGCCATGTGATAAATAAATTGACGTGCCATAAATTTCTCTTTATTTTTTTAAGTATTTAAAGGTTAGAATTTTAAAAAATACTTTTACTTTCTTTAATTTCGCGATAACAACAGTTGCGTTACTAAAAATTATTAACTTTATACTGATACATTTTTTCTCTTCTCACAAGCCCTACTACAATTCTGAATGCATAAAAACAAACCTCTTCAAAGCAAGAAAAAAATTTTTTTCGCTATACCTGAGACATGTCATCAGACGTCCTTTCTCCTTTCTATACCAAATACAATATTATGTTTTTATCGTATTCATCCAACCTATCAATGTAATGTAGTCCCACAACAAAAACCAATTCTCTACGCCCCTTCTTTTCTGGCTTTATGGGCTGTACATTACGCAGTCAAAAATCCCCATCTTTTTTCAGCGCTTTTGTGTCATAGGAAGCAATGGATTTCACCCCCCGCATTAATGTGGCTAAAATTACGTTTAAAAAATGACCGTCGTCTTATGGGATCTGATGTACCAAGCCCTATGATTATTAAATCTTTACACGAGCATATTACTAATAGCAATTACAATGCGCTTTCCATTGGCACATGGTTAGAGTTAGTGAAAAACTATAAGATAAGTTGTAAAAACTTATCGCTCCCAGTTTTTTGGCTTAATGATTACAAAAACAGCACCAACCTTCATCAAATTATTTCAAATCTGAAAAATGAAATCTAATCTTCAAGAATCATTACAAAGAAGAAATCCTTCATCAAAATAGAAGGAATCTTTTATAGGAATGTATTTATGGAAAAAAAAGTCTTAATCGTCATTGATATTCAAAATGATTTTTTGCCAGGTGGAGCACTTGCAGTCCCACAAGGTGATATCATTTTACCTGCAGTTAATCATCTTATCGATCAGTTTGATAATGTGATTTTAACCCAAGATTGGCATCCCCAAAATCATTGCAGTTTTTCCTCGTCTCATCCAGGGAAAGCACCTTATGATACAATTAAGCTTGATTATGGGGTCCAAACGCTTTGGCCCGATCATTGCATACAAGGAACAAAAGGAGCAGAATTTCACACATCTCTCAGAACTGATAAAGCACAACTTATTCTTCGAAAAGGCTATAATAAAAAGATTGATAGCTATTCTGCCTTTTTTGAAAATGATCAAAAAACTCCAACAGGTCTCCATGCTTATCTTAAAGAACATGGTTTTACAAAGCTAGCAATGTGTGGTTTAGCAACAGATTTTTGTGTCGGATTTTCCGCACTCCATGCTGTAGAATGCGGCTTTAAAGTTAGCGTTTCACTCAATGCCTGTGCTGGTATTGATCTAAATGGGTCGCTTAACACAATACTAAAAACTATGAATGAGACAGGCATAGAGCTCTTGATGGCTTCTTAGAGTTTATCGTTTTTCTTAACGATTACAATGATAATAATAAAAACTGTTTATCTGGACACAACTTGCTTTTTTAAGGAATCATGCTTAACGCGAATAGAAGAATACAATGCCATTCCAATAACAAATACACCAATAAAGCCCGTTAATACTTCAGAAACTGATGTAATGATTTGCATATACATAATAACTGCAAGTATCAAAATTGCATAAAAAGCACCATGTTCCAAATAACGATAATGCGATAATGTTCCTGACTTGACTAACATAATAGTCATAGAACGAACGTAAAGTGCTCCTATACCAAGGCCAATTGCTATAATAAAAATGTTATGTGAAAAAGCAAAAGCACCAATAACACCATCAAAAGAAAAACTAGCATCCAGAATTTCTAGATAAAGAAATGAACCTGCTCCTCCTTTAATAACTGCAGATACAGCAACATTAGGAGCATCCAGAAGTGAGCTTACAGCTTCAACTGCAATGAATGTCAAAAGTCCATAAAGAGCTGCCAATAAAAAGGTTATTTTATCTTCTGTTATAATCTGCCCTAAAAAAAATAGGATCAGAATCAAAACAATTGCAATATCAATCCCAACAAATGTTCCAAGCTTTTTCGCTGGTTTCTCAATGAAAGTTAACCAATGCACTTCTTTTTCAGGATTTAAAAAATATTTTAAACCAACCATCATGAGGAAAGTTCCTCCAAAAGCGGCAATTCCTACATGAGCATTCGTTAAAATTGCGGCATATTGATGTGGTTCCCATATTGCCAATTTCATTGCGGCGATGGGGTTAATCCAAATAGCAATAGCAACAATCAACAATGGAAAAATAATCCGCATCCCGAACACCGCTATTAAAATACCCCATACTAAAAAACGACGGCGCCACAATGGATTCATGTTCTCAAGGATGCGTGCATTGATAATAGCATTATCAAAAGATAAAGAAATTTCTAAAATTCCTAAAGCACAGCAAATGAAAAGATATTTAAAAAAACCTACAATATTTCCTGTTTCAAACCAACCAACAACCCCTCCTGCAAAAATGCCAACAATTGTAAAAAAAAAAGCCCATTTAAAACAGCCTAATAGGGCCATGGTCATTCCTCAAAATCTTTCTTGAATCCATTTTAGCACATTTTAAAATGATCTGTTCATATAATAATAAAATGCACACAGCGAGTTTATTTATATGAAATCTTTTTCCTAAAAAACAAGTGAAGAATCAGATAAGAGCACCTTTTATTCGAAATGAACACCATCATTCAATAATAAAAGAAATAATACAAATAAAGGAAATAATACATTGAAAATCGCTTTTTACCCACTAAAATTAAATATAAAAAGAAATAAATGTTATAAATTGTTTAAATATTGATTACAAATATTGACATTGCATAATGAGACATTAATACACAGTGTGCATTTATCATCTATAGCTTTCACTATGATGATTTACTGAGGGAGATAATTCGTGGCACGTCCTGAAACTGAAGCAAAAACTATATTTGGAAAACGTTTACGTTATGTACGCCTCGCTTTAGGGGATCCATCACGTGAAACATTGGCTAAAAGTTTTAGCATGACGAAAAATTCCATTGCCTTCTATGAGCGTGGGGAAAGAGAACCAAATCTCAGTGTTTTGCAAACATATCGTACATTGTATGGGGTCAATATTAATTGGCTTTTGACTGGACAAGGCAAAATGTTTGACACTGAATATACTAAAGGTGATTTCGATTGGAATTATTTTATTAAAAAACTTGAAGGACTTGAAGAAATCCTTGTCAACAGCGATAGCAATAAGGAATTGAACAAAGAAAAAATCGAAAGCTCTTATGAAAAATTACAACAATATTTATTAACACAGGGTTCGTCCGATAGCCTTAATTCAAAAACATCAACCTCTTTGATTGATATGAAAGCAAAAATGGCGAATTCCTATACTCTTAGTCTATTCATAGATTTACTTATTCGAAGCATATCGCAAAAGGAGGTTATCACAAATCAGTAAATGCCAATGTCAAAGGGAATGGAATAAAAAGTAAACTTGAATTTTACTAAAATAGAAAAGGCATCCTAAATTCTTTACGGAGTAGAGAATGGGAGTTGTATTGTAGAATTCACTTTTATAATGAAATAAATGTTTTCCTAATGACAGTAAAAGATCAATAGTCGTTTTACGGTTGTTGAGAGTAGATGTTTGTATATTAGAACTTAGTTTATGAAATTTTAAAAAACTGTTGACTACTTATTCTTTAGATGTACTTAATATTCATGGTCAAATGATACTTATACCGTGAATTGTAAGCTATTTTATGAGGTAAGAAGCATGTATTTTGAAGTGTTTCAAGGAGTTCACAATCAATGGTACTGGCGTTTAATCTCAAGAGATGAAGAAAAGATTGCTTTTTCTAGTAAAGGATATCCAACAAAGCAGGATACTCTTATGAAGATTGAACATATCAAAAGAATTACACATAAGGCTCTTATTAGAGAATTACGGGTTTAGTGTTTTTTGTTATTTAAAGAAAAATTTATTTTACGTATGAGGTGCATCACCTTTTTATGATTTAACAAAAAGGTGGTGCGTTTTTTTATGGTAAAGAGTCATACTTTTGTATAACTGCGAGGGATTTGCAAGTATTTTCTAACTTTATCACTGATATTGTCCTTTTCTTTTATTGCCTTCACAAAATCAATTTAAAATTAATCATAAGGTTATATTTAAATTACTAATAAGCAACAGTGATACTATTGCCCTTATTTTAAAAGAAGATAAATCGATTTTATTCTTATAAGAAAGTATATTTGAAAATTCTTATTTAATTTAAACGCGGAGGAGTAAAATTATTTAAATATAAAAAAACAAGTGACTCTGCGCAAAATAAACATTTCTATCCAAATATTCTAAAACAATAAATTTATCGATGAATTTTTATAATGAATAAAGTAAATTTTGTTTAAGAACTTAAATGAGTCCTAAGTAGTTGATCTTCAAAAGAAAACACACTCTTCCCTTATAGGTAGGGCACAAATCATCATCTCGCATCAGTGCAGTTTGATAATAGATTTTATTTATTAAGTGGCAAAAGATGAGATCAAATGAGAAAATGCAATTCCTCATTACTGTTTTTTGTATAATTTTCTACCCAGATATATGATTTTCCGAATGTAATTTTCTCTCAGAAAAAAATTAAATAAAGAATAAAATCAGCTTCAAATCAATGATGAATAGAAAAAATGTACAAAAGACACTTGTTACAGAATTTCTTCATACCTTGCAACAGACTATCCATTTTATTGGGTTAGCGTGGGCCTGGAGGGACTCGAACCCCCAACCAAGCGGTTATGAGCCGCTGGCTCTAACCAATTGAGCTACAGGCCCCACAGACTGTCCTTCTCTAAACTAAAATATCTTGTTATACAAGAGCTCGCTTAAATTATAAGCTATTTTTTTTCATTCACATCTATTTTTTCTAATATTCTAGCTTCTTTACAATATATTTAAAAAGTGAGAGAGTGATACATGAACAAACAAAATAATAAATCGGCAAAAAAAGGAATAGAAATGAAAAAAACCCTTTTCCAATCACTGAATGGCTACCCAATTATAACTATGGTAGCATTCACATTGCTAGCGACTCCATTGACCGCACACGCTGAAGATAGCAAACCGAAAAACTCAACCATTACAGTTACCGCAATAGGCGAAAGTCAAACAACACCTGACATAGCAATTATTAACCTAGCTGTTGTCACTGAACACAAAACTGCCCAAAAAGCATTAACAACTAATAATAAAGCTATAAACAATATTATAGATGCTTTAAAAAATAGCGGTATTCAAGCAAATGATTTGCAAACATCAGGATTATCCATTTATCAATCCGTCCAAGATAAATATAATAACGAAAAAAAGGAAAACGAGAAACTCTATCATGTTTCTAACTCTTTAACAGTACGTATTCGTGATCTTTCTAAAATTGGTAAAATATTTGATCAAGCAATGGCGCTCGGTGTTAATTCCGTTAGTGGCATTCACTTTATCAATGGTGATACAAAGCCATTTTATCAAGAAGCGCGAAAAAAAGCTGTTTCTGAAGCTATTGAGAAAGCAGAAACTATAGCACAAACAGCCCATTTAAAATTAGGAAAAATTATTAAAATCAGTGAAAATAATGATAACTACCTGCCAACACCTCGTCTAACAAGAATGTCCGCAGATACAAATGATACAAATACAAATTTTTCAAGTGGTGAATTAAGTTATCATGTCGGTATCACTGTGACATTTGCTGTCGAATAAGCCTCATAAAAAATCTATTATATGAAGAATACCACATCATCGGCCTTTACTTAGAAGCCCGGTGATATGGTAGATATAATCTTCTTCAGATGACAATTCATCGTCATAAATTTCTATCTGTTCGCGTGCAGAAAATTGTGCTAAATGCACCGTCTGAGAATTTCCTGATACCAATGGATGCCACCACGGAAGGCTTTTTCCTTCATTAATAAGTCGGTAAGCACAAGTTTCCGGAAGCCAACGAGCTGTCCGGATCGTTGCTATGTCAAGTGATATACAATCTGGAACGATTGATTTACGATGCACATAATCTCGACATCGGCAAGTCTCACCGTCTAAAAGATGACACGCAACACTAGTCGTGTAGATATCACCAGAACAATCATCTTCTACTTTGTGTAAACAACAATGCCCACAACCATCACAGAGGCTCTCCCACTCAGAAACAGAAACCTCTTCCAACTTTTTCACTTTCCAAAAAGGTGTCTCTTCACTCATAAAACCGACAGTACCTTTTTTAAGAAAAACAATCTACTCAAAAGCAAAATAAACAAAATTCAATTTAATGGAATGAAATAAACCTCAAGCATACATTTCGTATCAATGAAAAATAATCCATTAAAATAGCTATGTAACTGAAAACGTACAACAAGCTAATGTATGAGTCTAAAATATTTTACAGCTTCAGGCCTTAGCATAATCCAAATGAAAATTTGGACATACCTTTCACATCATATCAACCATTTTTGTAAAGACCTTCAACAAAACATCCATAAAAATAACGTACAATAACAACACTTTATATCACTTCTATCAATAAACTCTCAGGTGCACGCAATTATAACACTCCAAACATCAGTTACTCTTTTCAAAATTGTCTTATAAACCTTTATAGCTTGATAGATCACATAGATCACAGCACATTTATCAAAACCTAAAATTCGATATGAGAATTTTTCCAAAATCACTGAAAAGTCGCATTATTGTCTTTTCCAAGCAACATACGCGACACGTCTCTCAACTTTACGCATAAAAAAAACCATACGCTTTAAAGTAAACGATACCTTCTCTAAGAATCGAGAAAACTGCGTAATTTCCGTGAACGGCTTGGATGTTTTAATTTACGAAGTGCCTTTGCTTCAATCTGACGAATCCGCTCTCGTGTAACCGAAAACTGTTGTCCTACTTCTTCTAATGTGTGATCAGTGTTCATCCCTATACCAAAACGCATCCGCAACACACGTTCTTCACGTGGCGTTAATGAAGCAAGTACGCGAGTCGTTGTATCACGCAAATTAGCCTGAATAGCTGCATCAATCGGTAATAATGCATTACGATCCTCAATAAAATCACCCAAATGAGAATCATCTTCATCACCAACCGGAGTTTCAAGTGAGATCGGCTCCTTTGCAATTTTAAGCACTTTGCGCACTTTTTCCAACGGCATAGAAAGCTTGCTAGACAACTCCTCTGATGTTGGCTCACGTCCAATTTCATGTAAAATTTGACGAGATGTGCGAACAATTTTATTAATCGTTTCAATCATATGAACAGGAATACGAATAGTGCGCGCCTGATCAGCAATTGAACGTGTAATTGCTTGACGAATCCACCACGTAGCATAAGTTGAAAATTTGTATCCACGTCGATACTCGAACTTATCTACTGCCTTCATCAAACCAATATTGCCCTCTTGAATAAGATCAAGAAATTGCAAACCACGGTTAGTATATTTCTTTGCTATTGAAATCACGAGACGCAAATTAGCTTCCACCATTTCTTTTTTAGCAATAGTTGATTCGCGTTCACCTTTTTGGACTTGTGTCACAATTCTGCGAAACTCACCAATTGAAATAGCAGTTTCTTGTGCAAGATTTTGTATTTCGCTGCGTAAATTTTGAATCTCTTTAACCTCATGTGTTGAAAATTCTTTCCAACCTCGCCCCGATAAAGTTGCAATATAATCAACCCAATTCGCATCTAATTCACGCCCTTGATATTCTTTTAAAAAATCTTCATGACTAACACCATAATTATTGGCAAGCCTCTTCAATTTACCTTCATTATGAATCAATCTTTTATTAATATCGTAAAGTTGCTCAACCAAGGCTTCAATACGATTTTGATTTAAAGAAAGAGATTTTACTGCCTGAACCAACTCACACTTTAATTGGGTACATCTCTTTTTCTGAGAAGGTGAAAGAGCCCCTTCTTTTCGCTCTGCTAAACTGCTTTCAACATGCTGATCTTGTAATTTTCGTAATTTTACATAAGTATCCGCAATGAAATCCAATGTTTCCATAACTTGAGGACATAGCTCATTCTCCATTGCTGCGAGCGACAGATTGGCCTCATCATCTTCATCATCATCTTCATCAAGTCCCATATCTCCTGAAAGAAGCCCCATTTCATGCGCTCCAGAAGATAATTTTTCTTCTTTCAGTTTCTCAACTTCACTTCTCTCAATGATGGGCGCTTGCTTAGCCTCTGGACCAGCATAAGTCATTTCAAGATCAATAATCTCACGAAGAAGAATACGCTGCTCTTTTAATTCTTCACGCCATATAATCAGGGCTTGAAAAGTCAAAGGGCTCTCACAAAGCCCTGCGATCATTGTTTCACGTCCTGCTTCAATACGCTTAGCAATAGCGATTTCACCTTCTCGTGAAAGCAGTTCAACGGCTCCCATCTCGCGCAAATACATGCGGACTGGATCATCAATAGAATCTGATACTTCACGTTTAGAAGTCGTTGCAACAGCATAATTAGTAGCTTCTACTAAATCATCACTCTCTCCAGCAACTTCCTCTTCATAATGCTCGGAGTCGACTTCGTCTTCATTATCTACAACGTTAATGCCCATCTCAGAAAACATCGCCAAAACATCTTCAATTTGTTCAGACGTTACCTCTTCAGAAGGAAGAACCGCATTGAGTTCATCCATCGTCACATAACCATTTTTTTTGGCGAGTTTAACCATTTTTTTGATGGCATCATCAGAAAAATCAAGAAGAGGACGATCCATACTTGCTTGGCTCGTTACTTCCACATTATCTTTCCGTTTAATTTTTGTTGCCATACCGTTTTCACTCCACTTGATCACTTACCCAGCTTTCATGTGACCAGCTTTTTTGCATTCTCACTTAGCATATTAGAAGCTCCTCGTACGTCCCTTCTTAAAGGAGAGTTCTATTAAAATACAAAGAATACATATCGCACACGCTCTTTATTCACACAAAAACACGGAAAAACCCCTAGAAGCTTCCCCGACACCTCTCAGCCTTTCTGAGAAAATTTCGCACCATATAATAAGAACCAATTTCCCGCTTTTTCCAAAATCTAACTGTCATTAAAAAAACGACACACTCCATACCAATTTTACAATACTTAGCTCTAGGTGACTGATTCGCTACAAAAAAGCGAATCATTTTATTTCATCTTGCTTATTCCCATCTATTTTTTCATTAAACCAACTTCCAAATCCTTCAATTAAAGCTTCTGTTGCTTGCATCTGCTCTAGTTCAACTTTTATTTCACGAAGCAGATCAAAAACCTCACTATTAGGATTTTTCATGAGTTGCTCTTCAATATCTTGCAATCTCTTATGTAGGTGGTATTCCTGAAGATGCAAGTAGAGAGCTTGTTTTAATACGGCACGGGCATCCTCTATGTTCCCCTCAGAAAAAACAATATGCATACCAACATTTTTCACTAAATTTTTCATATGCTCCAAAAAGGATTTTAACCCTTTTTCTTCTAAAGATGCAATCATTTTTTCTTTACAATGAGACTGCCGGCTTCCAAGAATTTCTAACATCGATTGATAAAAATTCATTAATTGCGTATTTTGTAACTCTAATTCAGCAAGAGTTTCAAAGTTCTCGTACCATAATTCAGGATAATGCGCTAAGATAAGTAAAATAACAGCTTCACGTAAAGGAAGAGAGCGTGATGAATTACGTACCATGTCAGAATTTGCTAACGTAGAAAAAGATTGATTTTTAAATACTTTATCTATTTGATTTTGATCATATCCTCTTGCCCTTTTCTTTGTTGAAAAAGATGGACGAAAAAAATTAAAAAGCCGCTTTTTTATATCTTGCAAATAATAGCGGCGTATATCTTCATCTTTAATCATAAAAGCTTGCTGTTTGAGTTGTTTTTCCAACATTGCGCGCGCTTCTGGAGTTTCAAAATGTTTGCCGTAGGTAGCACGCTGCCACAAAAGCTCAATGAGTGAAATTGATTTTTGCAAACAAGTAGCAAAAAGCTCTGCTCCACCAGAACAAATAATTTCATCTGGATCTTTTCCTTGTGGCAGCAAAACAAAGCGTACAGATACCCCAACCTTTAAAAGAGGAAGAACACGCTCAGCAGCACGAAAAGCCGCTTTTAAGCCGGCATCGTCTCCATCAAAACATAAAATTGGATCAGCCCCCATCTGCCATAGAAGATTAATTTGAGCTTCTGTTAACGCTGTCCCCAAAGGCGCAACCACCCCTTCAAAACCAGCTTTAGTTAATGCGATCACATCCATATAGCCTTCAACAACGAGGAGTGAACGAACTTTATTATCGCCAATTAAAAAACTATTTTTACGTGCAGCTGCTGCATTATAAAGAATATTTCCTTTATGAAACAGTTCTGTTTCAGGACTATTGAGATACTTTACCGACGTATTCTTATCTAATGCGCGCCCACCAAAAGCCACCACACGTCCACGTAAATCTTCAATAGGAAACATAATACGATTTTTAAATCGATCATACGCAGCTGCACTTCCTTCATTCAATGTCAGAAGCCCACAATTTTCCATTTGTTTTATTGAGATACCGCGCGAACTTAAAGCTTCTTTCAGAGCTGTACGCCCAATTGGGGCAAAACCAATCCGAAACCGCTCTGCAAGCTTTGGCGTTACGCCACGCTCATCAAGATAACGACGTGCTTGTTCCCCACTTTTTTCTCTCAAACTATATTGAAAAAAATCCGTAGCTATTTTCATAACATCATAAAGGTCAGCTTTTTCCATTTGACGTTTATAGCTTTGGGGATCAAATACAGGTAATTTTATTCCCGCAAAATCAGCTAAACGCTCTACACTTTCTGAAAAGTGCAATCCATCAAGCTCGCAAAGGAAAGTAAAAATATCACCACTCACACCACAGCCAAAACAATAATAACGACCTTTGTGATCATCACAATGAAAGCTTGGTGTTTTTTCACCATGGAACGGGCAACAACACCAAAAATCTCCTCGTGAAGGCTTGCTTTTTTTAGAATCAAATGTCACCCTTTTGCCAATTACAGCCGAAATGGGTAACCTGGCACGAATTTCATCAAGGAAGTCAGACGGAAAACGCATTATCTCTCACAGAGTTGTAAAATTCTTTTTGCATATTTAACGGCTTTAAAACATAAAGCCAATACTTCATATTAAATGACTAAAAATTATATTAAATGGCTAAAAATTAAATGATTTAAAAAATTTAAAGAATCAACCGCATCTGTAATTAAAAAATGGAGATAAAAGTGATTGAGTTTCTTGTTGAACATCCATGGCTAGAAGCCACTTGTTGGCTCATTATTCTTGCTTTCACAATATTTTTAGCCAATGTGCTAGCACGCAACTTACTTGTCAACGGAACAAAACAACTGGCTTCTTTTCTGCCCAAAAATACCACTACTGATATTGAGCAGATCATTGGCTATATAGCAAATATCATTGCAGCTCTTCTTCTTTCAATCGGTATTGATTTTATCTCAATGTTGCCTGACACACTCAGCATTATTATCCGCAATGCTTCTAATGCTTTCATTATTTTTATCGTCGCCTTAACGGCTTCGGCTCTTCTCAATATTATTAACACAATTTATGAACAGCGTCCAACAGCAAAACTGAAACCAATTAAAGGTTATATTCAAATCGCTAAAGTTGCGCTTTTTGCTATTGCTGCCATTTTAATGGTCGCAACATTGCTTGACCGCTCACCTCTTATTCTCTTTTCTGGTCTTGGTGCAATGGCGGCTGTCCTTATGTTGATTTTTCAAGACACACTGCTTTCTCTTGTTGCAGGTGTCCAAATTTCCTCTACCGATATGGTACGCGTTGGCGACTGGATTGAAATCCCTGACCTAGGTGCAGATGGTAATGTTATTGAAATTGCACTTCATACTGTCAAAGTTCAAAATTTTGATAAAACAATCACAACAGTCCCTATCCGTAAGCTTGTGACCAATTCTTTTAAAAATTGGCGCGGGATGCAAGAATCAGGAGGAAGACGCATTAAAAGATCATTATTTATTGATCAGTTAAGTATCCGTTTTCATACAGAAAAAGAACAAAAATATCTTTCTAAATTTAACCTGTTAGAAAGCTATTTAGCGCAAAAAATACCACAAATTAATGAATGGAACGCTCAATTAGATAAGAATCAAGATGTGTCTGTAAATAAGCGCCGCTTAACCAATATAGGAACTTTTCGTGCTTATGTTTTATCATATCTAGAAAAAAATTCACATATTAAACAAAACGACACCATAATAGTGAGACAACTTTCTCCTACATCAAGCGGTTTACCATTGGAAATTTATTGCTTTACGAATACAACTGTTTGGTCAGATTATGAAACAATTCAGTCTGATATTTTTGATCATCTTTATTCCATTCTTCCCAGTTTTGGTCTAAAAGTTTTTCAAAATCCAAGTGGTAATGATATTATGCAAGCATTTGAAAATAAAGTGGAATGATAAATTTTTTAGCAAATTTTAGACTAACCCATATCCATAACAATAGAAAGAAAACAGTATCATGAATGGTTCATTGGTACTCCTTCATCTTGCAGGTGCTATTTCTTTGCTTCTTTGGGCCACACGTATGGTGCGCACAGGTGTTGAGCGTGCTTATGGAGATAGGCTAAAACTAAAAATGCGCTACATCATGTCTAATCCATTTTTCGCTGTAAGTTTTGGACTGTTTACAGCAATGGTGCTGCAAAGCTCGACAGCGGTCACGCTTCTTGTTGGCTCTTTTGTTGATTCTGGTTTTGTTTCTGGTTTAGCTGGACTTCTGGCTGTGCGTGGAGGCGAATTAGGATCAGCACTGGTTATTAAAATCCTCTCCTATAACCTTACCCTTGTAGTGCCGCTATGTCTTTTAATCGGCACTTTTATTTTCATGGCAACTGAAAAACGTAGTTGGCGTCAAATAGGACGAATTATCATCGGTATTGGTCTTTTAGTTCTTTCTTTACAAATGATCAGTGCAGCTACAGAACCTTTACGTGATAGTGCAATTTTGCCTAGCATCATTGCTTATCTTTCAACTGATCCTGTATCTTCTTTTTTATTAGCAGCAATATTGACCTATCTTTTACATTCTTCCATCGCTGGGATTATTCTATTGGTTAATTTTGCTAACTATGACCTTATTCATGCTCAATTGTGTGTCATAATGGTCCTGGGTGTTAACTTTGGCTCTTCTTTCATAGCTCCACTTTTAACACGCAATGCCTCTCCTCGTGCTCGTATTGTTCCATTAGGAAATTTACTTATGCGCGGAGCTGGCTCAATTCTTATCCTTATTTTGTTTCTCTCTCTTCAGCCACCAATCACGTGGCTTGGCTATGATGCCCCTACTCAAGTCATTAATGCGCATATTATTTTTAATGTTCTCATCCTTTTTGCTGGAATACCATTGTCAAAATGGATTTTAAAACTAACAACTAAAATCATTTATGTGAGTTCAAAAAAAGCACAAACCAATAAAATTATCAATTTATCTGATCAAACAGCTCTTGATGATAGCGTTATTGAGCGTCCAACTTTAGCACTTTCTAACGTCATGCGTGAAGTTATCCATATTTGTGATCTTGTCGATATCATGTTAGAAAAAATTATGGAACTTTATGAGAATCCTGATCCTGAGGTTATGCGTGAACTCAACCACCTTAATTTCATTTTAGACAAAAAGCATACAGCAATCAAACTTTACCTTGCACGATTAGCTGGACAGAAATTATCCGCTGAAGAAGCGGCTCAAACACAAGAACTTTTAAATGCCTGTATAAAATTGGATCAAACAGGAGATATTATTATCCATAATATGCTTACACTGGTTAAAAAGAAACAGAAAAAAGATCTAAAATTCAGCAAAGATGGATGGAATGACTTACTTCATTTTCACGCTATTGTTTTAGCCAATGCGCATATCGCATTTAATGCTCTTGTCTCGCGTGATACACACACTGCGCATTTGTTGGTGCAAAAAAAAGACCAGCTTAGAAATTTAGAAAAAGAGATGAGTCTCAAACATTTTAAGTGTCTTAGTGAAAATGAATTTCAAAATGTAGAATCATCTAGTCTTCATCTAGATACCGTACGCAATCTGAAACAGATTAATTCCCTTTTAACCTCAATGATCTATCCAATTTTAGAAGCACAGGGACTTCTTAAAAATTCTCGCCTATGTAATCCTTCTGGATAACAAACAGCAAAATCATGACTTTTGACTCCTTACATGAAAAAATGAATGATTTTCATGCAAGAAATAATAAGCATAAAAAATACAAACATTAACTATATTGCAGGCATTATTGCCTACAGTATTGTCGATCGGGTGACACAATATTTTAATCTTAACAAGTTAAGCAAAGAATATTACGAACATTTTCTGAACAATTGTTGCAGCTGCATTAGCTAAATTTTGAGAAACTGTTAGACATTAATTTTATTAATTAGCTTAGCGATAGCATTGCAGACTTTATTGAAACCTACATTTTCATAGAGATGCATCCAAAAGCTTAGTTATAAAACGTTTACTCGTTTTTTTATAAATGTCTTTTTAAAGTTTTGAAATATTTGCACTATAACCTTAGAGATTGTGACCATTATTAGCCACAGTCTTTAGCACCTAAACTAACCCACCGCTTCTTTTGATGATCTTTATGCTATCGTTAAAGAAAGCATTGGTAGATCTTTAGCAAATCATTGCTTACCATGATTCCATATTATAAAATAGCATTCTCATTTTGCAGTAATTTCTATACTGGCGTTTACGTAATATAAACTGCTATTTCTGTAATAACATATTAAAATATTACCCATATTTTAATATGTGATCGCTACGCGCGATGTTTACTGACAATTAAAATTTTGATAGAGTGAGACAACCATAAAGTATCTCATCTTTCTAAAACAACGATAGCAGGAATACAGCCTAATTAAGTAGTATTAAGTAAAACTGTTTTTAATGCTACACTCTCTTCGCACAATATTGAATCAATATATTTCAATATTTCACAAACAGTCCCATTTTACAGAAAACCTCACTGCCTTTTTGAATCTATAGCTGAAACAATGTTTTTCTAATATTAACAGGAGGCAAAAATATAGACTCTAAAAAGAAGCATGTTTCTCTTTTATGTGTTTTTTTAGAATCTTGTTGCATTTATATTTCTGCACTAAAATAATGATGTCTGTCTTATTATTCAACGTACTACATGCAATACAGTTTTCGATACGGAAAAAATGACATCTGATCTTATAGGCTCTATCTTGCCATCTCTTAAATGGTTATCAGATCAAGATCCTCCAATTCCAGCCAATATAAGAGATTGGCTCATGGAACAAGGATCCATGACACGTCGACTTGAAACTTACTGCACTTGCATACGTGTCGAACCACAATATGAAGGTTTTATTACACGCGATAACCTAGGAGAAGAAGCTGAACATCTACCAGATAGTGCAAGTTACTGGCTACGCGAAATTATACTTATGGGAGATAATCAACCTTGGCTCTTCGGGCGCACTGTGATCCCACAAGAGACCCTATTTGATCACAATCAAGCTTTAATGCATTTAGGGACTGTGCCACTAGGGCGATATTTATTCAGTAATAACAAATTGACTCGCGATTATATTCATATCGGTCGACAAAATACACTGTGGGCACGCCGCTCCCGTCTAAGATTAGCCGGTAAACCATTGTTACTAACTGAGCTATTTTTATCATCTTCACCTCTGTACAAAACAAATCTTATCCCAAGGGAAAACACAAATAAAAAAACATAACGAAAAACAGACAGGAGATGTTTCGTTTATCCACCAGCGCAAAAATTACAAATTCTCCCACTTAAACTAAACTATTATTTTTGTTCTATGAATATTGCTAATCCTATTCCTCTATACCCATCTTATAATACGATGCTAAGAATAAAAGTATTTTTAGATATTCTTTGCAGGTTATGAAGCTTTATTACAATTTTTGATACAGGTTATTTTTACTTCATCTTAAAGAACTTCACTTTTTCTGCTTAATCACACAATAACCTTACCGCTTACCAATATCTATATTACACATCACGCAGTTCTTGCATTTTTGTTTGCGTCAAAATTTTATAAAGGAACTGTTTAATTTTCCTCTATAAAACTAGAAGAAAAGACATTTATGAATAATTATTACTTTCTCTTGGTTTTATCTTCACTCATACCATCCTGTCTTATTCTTTATAGTTATAAATATGCACACCATCTCTTCATATTATTTTATTCAAGAATTTTAAATTTTAACGAAGTGAGCAAAAAACTCTATTCTTTTCTTTTTCACATAATAAAAAGATTACAATTCCTAATCAAAGCATCAATAAATATAACAAGATGCGCCACGTTCTCTCACTTTTAAAACAATTTTGCACCCCTCATCAATTTTATCATACAACATAAGTTCATCTGCTCGCATTCAAGCATAAAAATAACACCATCAGCTTTTGGCATATCTTGTGACACGTAAAAAACAATTAATATTGTCTTAAAAAAATTCTAAAACAGGACTTTACCTCTTCGTAGAATGTACTTATACTTCTTTCTCCTAAGAGAAACATTACAATAGGCAATATAGCACATCCGTTATCATTGCGTGTTCTGTATAATATTGGTCATTGTATCTCTCAAATAACAAATTTTAGGCACATACTATGACAGAAATGATCCTATCTCCCATTCCTTGGAGTGCAAACAGGACTACAGCCCTTTTAGTACTGGCTGATGGAACAATTATTGAGGGAAAAGGAGCAGGTGCAACAGGTATTGCTGAAGCAGAAATATGTTTTAATACAGCCATGACAGGCTATGAAGAGATCCTTACAGATCCATCATATAAGCAACAAATTATTAACTTCACTTTTCCTCATATAGGAAACGTAGGTGCGAATAGTGAAGATATTGAAGATCTTACACCTCTTAATTGCCACGGAGCCGTTGGTGCTGTTTTTAAAGCAGACATTACTCATCCCTCAAATTATCGTGCCCATAAAAATTTTAATCAATGGCTCAAAACACGTAAAATCATTGCACTTTGTGGTGTTGACACACGAGCATTGACAGCCCTTATTCGCGAAAAAGGTGCACTGAATGGCGTTATTGTTCATGACCCAGATGGAAACTTTGATATCGACGCTCTAAAAAAGCGCGCACAAAAATGGACAGGTCTCATCAATCTTGACCTTGCAAAAGAAGCAACATCAAAACAATCAAGAGAATGGAACGAAAAACCATGGGGGTGGGATAAGGGTTATAGTATAAATGACGTGCACAATTTCCACATTGTTGCAATTGATTATGGTATTAAGCGTAATATTCTTCGCCTTTTAGCTGCACAAAGTGCACGCATAACTGTTGTACCAGCAGACACAAGTGCAGAGGAAATTCTTGCATTGAAACCTGATGGTATTTTTCTTTCAAATGGACCAGGAGATCCAGCTGCCACAGCTCATTACGCTGTTCCAACCATCCAAGCACTCATTAAGAGTAATATACCAATTTTTGGTATCTGTCTTGGGCACCAGCTTCTTGCACTTGCTGTTGGAGCTAAAACCATCAAAATGCATCAAGGACATCACGGTGCTAATCATCCTGTGAAAGATTTTACTACTGGAAAAGTTGAAATTGTGTCAATGAATCATGGTTTTGCGGTAGATACAAAAACCTTACCCAAATATGTTCAAGAAACGCATATCTCTCTCTTTGATGGCTCGAATTGTGGTATTCGCATTATTGAAAAGCCTGTTTTCTCTGTTCAACATCATCCTGAAGCTTCCCCTGGACCACAAGATAGCCACTATCTCTTTCAACGTTTTTGTAATCTCATTATAGATTATAAAAAAGCATCTTAATTTAAAAATTTTGTATTCATTTTTTTCATTATTACTTTCATTTATTCATTAAAATTTTAAGGTTTTATTTTTTAAAAGTACTCTTACTGCGGTGATAAAAAAGTACCTAAAAAAAATAGTCTCTGTTCTTCAAAGGTTTTAGAGTTCTTACCTACAAAAACAGAAAGTAATTCTGTAGGTAAAGCATAATTAAAATGTAAAGTTTAAAAATAACGACTATTCACTTCATCCTGATCATTAAATTGCTTAACTTCTGATATACTTCAAAAAAATTTTGAATACATCCTTATAGATAATTTTAACAATAGAGCATCTTAACTCTGTCTCTTCCGACTCTCTATAAAATCCTATATAATCAAAGGATGATACAGCACCAAAATAAAACTAAAAAATGAATGCAACAAAAGAAAGAAGTGCATTCTGTTTACCATCATATTACAAACGACTTATGCTAGATTACAAAATTTTAAACAATCAGTTTATGTTTTACTCATTACAGAAAATATATCTACTTGATAAAAAAACATGGAAAAAAGGCATTTTATAGCTTACTTTCTTTATCTATTAATCTATAAAACTGTATTTAGCTTAAAAATTAAAATACTCTGCCTGCCACAATTGCAGTGCAAAAATGCTTGTCTATAGGAAAAAACATGCCAAAACGTACAGATATCAAATCTATTCTTATCATTGGAGCAGGACCTATTGTTATTGGTCAGGCATGTGAATTTGACTATTCTGGTACACAAGCTTGTAAAGCATTAAAAGAAGAAGGTTACCGCATCATTCTGGTGAATTCAAATCCCGCCACCATTATGACAGATCCAGATTTAGCTGACGCAACTTACATTGAACCTATCACTCCTGAAATAGTTGCGAAAATTATCGCTCATGAACGCCCAGATGCCCTTCTCCCAACTATGGGAGGGCAAACAGCACTTAACACCGCTTTATCATTAAAGCGTATGGGAATTTTAGATCGCTATAATGTTGAGATGATAGGTGCAAATGCTGATGCTATTGATAAAGCTGAAGACCGAGCCCTATTTAGAAAAGCAATGGCAAAAATAGGTTTGGAAACACCACGTTCTATGTTAGCCAATGCAACTGAACTTAAAGAAGAAAATCGCCAACTATACACAAAACAACGCAATCAAATTAAAGCTAAATTCTCAGGAGATGCACTAGATAAAGCATTAGAAGAGTTTGAGCAAAATTGGCGTCACATGCAAGATGATCGTAAACAACGTTATATAGCACATGCTACTGCAAAAGCGGTTCAAGCTCTTGAGATCATCGGGCTTCCAGCTATTATCCGTCCTTCATTTACACTTGGTGGCACTGGCGGTGGAATTGCCTACAATCGCTCTGAATTTTATGAAATTATTGAACGTGGGCTTGAAGCCTCGCCAACAACAGAAGTTTTGATTGAAGAAAGTGTCCTAGGGTGGAAAGAATATGAAATGGAAGTTGTTCGCGATAAGAATGACAACTGTATCATCGTTTGTTCCATTGAAAATATTGATCCTATGGGTATCCATACTGGTGATTCCATCACCGTAGCCCCTGCCCTCACCTTAACTGATAAAGAATATCAACGCATGCGTAACGCTTCAATAGCAGTCCTGCGTGAAATTGGTGTTGAAACAGGGGGATCCAATGTACAATTTGCCGTTAACCCTGAAAATGGTCGCTTAATTGTTATTGAAATGAACCCTCGTGTTTCCCGTTCTTCCGCTCTTGCCTCAAAAGCGACAGGTTTTCCCATTGCCAAAATAGCAGCTAAATTAGCTGTTGGCTATACACTTGATGAATTAACAAATGATATTACAGGCGGAGCAACACCAGCATCATTTGAGCCTTCTATTGATTATGTCGTTACTAAAATTCCTCGTTTTGCCTTTGAAAAATTTCCTGGTTCATCATCTGTCTTAACTACAGCAATGAAATCTGTAGGAGAAGTAATGGCCATTGGACGCACTTTTCAAGAATCATTACAAAAAGCACTCCGTGGGCTTGAAACAGGTCTTACCGGTCTTGATGACATTGTGATTCCTGAACATGCTGAGGGCGATGAAAGAAATTCTATACGCTCCGCCATTGCAATACCAAGCCCTGATCGTCTGCGCTATGTAGCTCAAGCAATGCGGATGGGCTTACCTTTAAGTGAAATTCACCAAATAAGCAAAATTGACCCTTGGTTTTTAGAACAAATAGCCTCCATTATTGAAATGGAACAACGCATCCGCATCCATGGGTTGCCCCAAGATGCAAATAATCTCCACATGTTGAAAGCTATGGGTTTTTCAGATGCACGCTTAGCTACTCTTACAAAACAAGAACCTGATGATATTGCAGCTTTGCGCAAATCCCTCAATGTTAAAAGTGTTTTCAAACGTATTGATACTTGTGCGGCTGAATTTTCTTCACCAACAGCATATATGTATTCAACCTATGAAGCACCCTTTGCAGGTGTACAACGCTCAGAAGCACAAGTTTCTGAACGTAAAAAAATTGCTATTTTAGGTGGAGGACCAAACCGAATCGGTCAAGGGATTGAGTTTGATTATTGTTGTTGTCATGCTGCTTTTGCACTACGTGATGCAGGCTTTGAAGCTATCATGATTAACTGTAATCCTGAAACTGTCTCAACTGATTATGATACGTCTGACCGTCTTTATTTTGAATCTTTAACAACAGAAGACGTTCTCGCCATTTTAGAAACAGAACGAGAAAAAGGTGAATTGATTGGAGTCATTGTTCAATTTGGAGGACAAACACCACTAAAATTGGCAAGCGCACTAGAAAAACATAATATCCCCATCTTAGGAACATCACCTGACGCTATTGATTTAGCAGAAGATAGAGATCGCTTTCAAAAATTGCTATTCAAACTTAATTTGACACAACCTAAAAATGGTGTTGCCCATTCAATTGAACAAGCACGCCTTATCGCTCATGAATTAGGTTTTCCATTGGTGGTACGCCCTTCCTATGTGCTAGGAGGACGTGCGATGCAAATTATCCGCGATGAGCGCAGCTTGCAGAATTATTTGCTCGAAATCGTCCCTGAATTAATATCGGAAGATATCAAAGCCCGTTATCCAAACGACAAAACTGGACAGATCAATACATTGCTTGGAAACAATCCACTTTTATTTGATACCTATCTAACAGAAGCAATTGAAGTTGACGTTGATTGTTTATGTGATGGAGAAGAAACGCTGGTTGTTGGTATTATGGAGCATATTGAAGAAGCAGGAATCCACTCAGGTGATTCAGCATGTTCTCTACCAGTACATACACTTTCACATACATTAGTCACTGAATTAGAGCGTCAAACTAAAGCGTTAGCACAAGCACTTCATATTCGTGGCTTTATGAATGTACAATACGCCATTAAAGATGACATAATTTACGTTTTAGAAATTAATCCACGTGCTTCGCGAACTGTTCCTTTTGTTGCCAAAACAATTGGTCGTCCAATTGCTAAAATAGCTGCACGTATTATGGCAGGAGAAACACTCCAAAATGCCCTTCAAGCTTATGGTGGACCACCGTCTCAAAAACAACAACAACGAATCGCCGTAAAAGAAGCTGTTTTTCCTTTTGCTCGCTTTCCAGGTGTCGACACACTTCTTGGCCCAGAAATGCGCTCAACTGGGGAGGTAATGGGACTTGATTATGAATTTGCGCTTGCTTTTGCTAAAGCACAGCTTGGAGCTGGTGTTGAACTTCCACAAGAAGGAACTTTGTTTGTTTCTGTGAGAGATGAAGACAAAATACGCATTTTGCCCCCCGTGAAACGTTTAATGGAACTTGGTTTTTCTATTTTGGCAACATCTGGAACACAAAAATTCCTTTCTGAGCATAATATTAAAGCAAAAAAAATCAATAAAGTACTAGAAGGCCACCCTCATATTGAAGATGCGATTCGTAATCGACAAATTCATCTAATTTTTAATACAACAAATACTGCCAGCGCTATCTCAGATTCTAAATCATTGCGTCAGGCAGCACTTATGCAAAAAGTTCCTTATTATACAACAACAGCTGGCGCTGAATCTGCAGCACACGCTATAGAAGCACTCAAAAAAAGCAATCTCGAAGTACGTTCACTACAAAGTTACTTCATGTAAAATTTTTACTATGCCATTATTATTTGCACTATTTTTGATTTTTTTTATAAAAAATACCAATTAGGACTTGCTTTTTTTCCTAAAATTCTTTACTGTTTTTTCCGTCGGACTTTCGGTTATGTAACTTTCTTCCCTGTGTAGCATGCTGTATGCAATGCGCGCTTTTGACGAGACTTTCTCCACCTAATTTCGATCTAAATTTATGCTGAAATTTTATTTCAGTATGTAGTAATTATTATTTTAAGGAGTTTCCTATGTCTACAGGAACAATTAAGTGGTTTAACGCTACAAAAGGCTTCGGATTTATTCAACCCAGTGATGGAAGTGCAGATGTCTTCGTACACATTTCTGCTGTTGAGCGCTCTGGTTTAAGCGATCTCAAGGAAGGACAGAAAGTCTCTTATGAAGTTATGCAAGATCGTCGTTCAGGAAAATTCGCGGCGAGCAACTTAACAGCTCTTTAATATTTGAACCATTTAATATCATTGAAAAATCCTTACTCATTTAACGAAGGTAAGGGTTTTTTGCTATTTGAAACAATGTATTGATCTTTATACAATATTGATTTTACTATACCAAACACTATTAAAAGCTTTGCAATGGCTTTTAAAATGCTCTTGTTCTTTGTCTTTCAATTTTATCGATCGTTAAAAAATTATTTTTTATAAAAGTCCACAGAGTAACAATATGGAATTTTGAGTTGAAATAAGATTTTTTTATAATTTGTTATTGCATACAACGTCACCTTTTATAAAATATTTTTGAATCAGCAGTTATTTACCTATACTATGTGAGGAATTAAAATTATGGCCTTTATCGCCGATAAGCTTTCTTATATAAAACCTTCTGCAACCATCGCTGTTTCTCAAAAAGCACGTAATTTAAAAGCATTAGGTCGTGATGTCATTGCTTTGAGCGCTGGAGAGCCTGATTTTGATACACCAGATAATATTAAAAATGCTGCAATTGAAGCTATTCGACGGGGTGAGACAAAATATACACCAATATCTGGGATTCCAGAATTACGCCAAGCAATTTCTGCAAAATTTAAAAGGGAAAATAATCTCACTTATAAACCAGAGCAAATTATTGTTGGTACTGGAGGAAAACAAATCCTCTTCAATGCCTTGATGGCAACTTTAAATAAAGGAGATGAAGTTATTATTCCATCTCCTTATTGGGTGAGTTACCCAGAAATGGTTGCCATTAACGGAGGAACACCCGTTTTTGTAAAAACAAAAGCTGAGTTCTTTTATAAACTTCAACCACAAGATTTAGAATCTGCTATAACCAATAAAACCAAGTGGTTTATTTTTAATTCTCCTTCCAATCCATCAGGTGCTGCTTATACACATGATGAATTAAAAAAGTTAACGGATGTCTTGGTGAAATATCCTCATGTGCACATTCTTACCGATGACATATATGAACATTTGACATATGAAGGCTTTACATTTGTCACTCCAGCTCAGGTAGAGCCAGAACTTTATGACCGTACACTTACAATGAATGGTGTTTCTAAAGCTTATGCCATGACTGGTTGGCGAATTGGTTATGCAGGCGGTCCACAACAATTAATTAAAGCCATGGACATCATTCAAGGACAGCAAACATCCGGAACAAGTTCTATTTCTCAATGGGCAGCAGTTGAAGCACTTAATGGACCGCAAGATTTTATTATTCAAAATAAAAGCATCTTCCAAGCACGTCGAGATCTCGTTGTCTCCCTATTAAATAGAACCCCTGGCATTAATTGTTCAACACCAGAAGGTGCATTTTATGTTTATCCCTCCTGTGCAGAACTTATTGGAAAAAAGACACCTGAAGGTAAAGTTATTACAAATGACGAAGATTTTGTACTTGCTCTTTTAGAGGCAGAATCTGTCGCTGTTGTTCATGGGTCTGCTTTTGGACTTGGACCAGCGTTTCGCATTTCTTATGCAACATCAGAAAAATTACTTGAAGAAGCTTGCTTACGTATCCAACGTTTTTGTAATAATTTACGCTAAAAGTTGAAAATAATTATCTTGACAGTTTTGTTGTTGTGAGAGCATTCTTATAGTGTTTTCTGCAAGTTAAGTTGTGACAAAAACCCTGTAAAAGATTTTTGTTAATGAAATTGTATCTAAATAGATAGCATAGGAAGACCTCAATTTTTAAAATACCTCATTCATACTGATGATGCACAACCTTTTTAAAATGATATGAGCACGATGCATGTTTCTTTTTTCCATGCTGCAATGGTGGCATTGTCTATTTTAAGTTTATGATTAAGAAATAACTGATGTTGATTTTGTTATAAAAAGGACATTGTTATATGCCTGTGAAGATTAAAACATCTTAATTAAAATTATAACGCTGAAAATTTAGCACTTATAAATACTGTTAGCTTATCATATTTTGCTATTTTACAATCTTTATTTATAATAACTTCTCCTCATAGTGCTTATTTTAGTTTAATATCTGCATATTGGTAAAAAATGATGAGATATCTGTAAGCTTTTTTTCTTAGTCTTTTAAGGTGTACCAATTTTTATTTTAGATATAAAAGCAAAAAAAAACCGGACAAACCAATGCCCGGCAAATTTCATAGACCTTCAGAGATAAATTCAATCTGATAGGCTTTTATAAGGGAATACTCAAGACAATGCAATGGGAGGTAACATAATCAAGAGATAACACTTTATGTCATTTTATATAAAAAAGCACAATAATAACTTATGCGTATCTGCCATGCAATAATCACATAGCTTAAGCATCACTATGTTACTAAAAAGGCCACGCGCGAGCTTTCAGAAAAATATAATCTCGAAAAGCATTGAGCTTTGCTAAATTTTTCAAAGAATTATGATAACAAAAGAATGTATCAAAAGAAGGAATATCGGTCATATCTGGAAAAAGACGCAAAATACGCTCATCATTATCCACGATATAATCAGGAAGCACAGCAATACCGAGATCATGTATAATCGCGTTCTTAATTGAAATGATATTGTTTATTTGTAATACTGGTGTACGCAAAGATCCATCATTTCTTCCAGCCTTTTCTAACCAATTTAAACCAGATAAATAAGAAGGCACAGGCTTACCGAATGAAATAATACGGTGAGTATCTAATTCTGACAATTTTTCTGGTCTACCGTACTTTGCAACATAATTTTTTGAAGCATAAACATGCATATGAATTGTAAATAGTTTTTTTTGTATAAGATCAGGCTGTTGAGGCTGATGCAAGCGAATTGCACAATCTGCATAGCGCATTGCTAGATCCATTTCTTCATCGTTAAATAAAAGTTGAATACGGACATCAGGATAAAGGCCAAGGAATTCAGGCATACGCTCCACAAGCCATCCTGCTCCCATTCCAAAGGTCGATGTAACACGTAAACGCCCTGCTGGTTTTTCACAGCTTTCATATAATTGCAAACGCGCATTTTCAAGTTTTATCAAAACATCATGCGCTGTACGATAAAGAACTTCACCCTGCTCTGTTAAAATCAAACCACGTGCGTGACGCTGAAACAAAGACATACCAACATCCTGCTCTAAAGCCGAAACCTGTCGTGAAATTGCTGACTGAGATAAATGAAGTTCTTGGGCAGCACGTGTAAAAGAACCCGCCTCTGCTGCAGCATGAAAAATTCTTAATTTATCCCAATCCAATGGTGACATCACAATTTTTCCTTTAAATATTTTTGCTTTTTATAGGTGTCGATTTTTTTAAATTTTCTATATCTGTAAATCTAAAAACCGTTCTGCCTCCAATGCTGCCATACACCCTCTTCCTGCCGCTGTTACAGCTTGGCGGAATGTATCATCCGAAACATCCCCTGCAGCAAAAACACCAGCAATGCTTGTTGCTGTTGAATCTGGCGCCGTCCATAAATATCCACCCACTTTTTGTTTTAATTGTCCTTCAAATAAAGAAACAGCAGGATCATGCCCAATAGCAATAAATATGCCATCTACATCAATCTTGATCTCCTGATCCGTTTTAATATTTTTAAGACGTGCCCCTGTTACAACAGCTCCCGTTGAATTGTTGGCAGGAACACCAACAATTTCTTCTACCACATGATTCCACAGAATATGCACATTATCACAAGCTAACAATCTATCTTGTAAAATTTTTTCTGCCTTAAAGTTTTCCCGCCGATGCACTATGCTGACGGTTTTAGCTAAATTAGATAAATAAAGAGCTTCTTCAACAGCTGTATTCCCACCTCCTACAACAAGAACATCCTTGTCGCGATAAAAAAAACCATCACATGTTGCACAAGCAGAAACCCCCCCACCCATAAATGTCTGTTCACTTTCCAAGCCAAGCCATCGCGCTTTTGCTCCAGTTGCAATAATCAATGTATCACAACAATACTGTGTTCCAGAATCTCCATACAAAATAAAAGGGCGCTTTGATAAGTCTGCTTTTACAATAACATCATAGACCATTTTTGTGCCCACACGCTCAGCCTGTTTTGCCATTTGCTCCATCAGCCATGGTCCTTGAACTGGATCAGAAAAACCTGGATAGTTTTCAACATCCGTTGTAATCGTCAACTGCCCACCTTGCTGTAATCCAGTGACCACAACAGGTTTTAGCATTGCTCTAGACGCATAGATCGCCGCCGTATAGCCAGCAGGTCCTGATCCAAGAATAAGCAGACGAGTATGCAGTTGCGTCATAGAATCCCTTTCATTTTCATCGCTAAATTACTTTATAAATTATAGTAGAATGTCGCCTTTAAAAAAACATTTTTCAATAGCTTAAATTTTATAGTGTATTAAATTATAGTGCATATGTGTTTTTCTCACTTTTTGCTAAAAGGTTTTATTATTAAAATTTGCTCAAACAGACCTACCTAAGGTAAAATTAGGCTTTATCTTGCAATATAGAAACATAGATTTTAGTGAATACAAAATTATGATAAAAAAAGATAGGGTGTAATCATTTTTCAATTTATCATCAATGTCTGTGCGCGTTTTGCGTTAATCATGGGAGTGGCAATGCTTTTGCCAGCGTGTGTTGATCTGCGTGATGGTAATCATGATGGGAATGTTTTTCTTTATTCTTGTGTCATGACGACTATGTTATCAACACTGATCCTTTTGGCAACTAGAGGTGCAACCTGCCATTTTTCAGCACGGCTTGGCTTTATGCTTACAACTTGCCTTTGGTTAACGGGAAGTATCATGGGCGCTTTACCTCTATACCTCTCTTCCCTTCCAATTTCTTTGGCAGGCGCAATTTTTGAATCTGTCTCTGGAATTACAACCACAGGCTCTACAGTCATTACTGGTCTTGATAATTTGTCACGAAGTATTTTGTTATGGCGTTCTATCATGTGCTGGATTGGAGGCGTTGGATTCGTCGGTTTAGCCTTATTAATTTTGCCTTCACTACGTGTTGGAGGTGTCCAGCTCTTTCATATGGAATCATCAGATAAATCCGAAAAAATACTCCCTCGCATTAATCAAATTGCCAATGGAATCATCATAGCCTATGTCGGATTAACATTTGCCTGTATGCTTTCCTATTTTGCCTCTGGTATGACCTTATTTGACTCTATCAATCACGCAATGAGTACAGTCGCAACAGCTGGATTTTCAACTCATGATGCTTCTTTTGGCTACTTCGTGGATAAACCAGCAATTTTGATTGTTGCGACAATCTTCATGCTACTCTCCGCTTTACCTTTCGTGCTTTATGTTAAACTGGTCCTTCCTGGACGCTATAAACGCTTCATTGATCCGCAAGTCGTTATCTTTTTGAATATCGTTTTTATCTTCAGCTTTGCATTAGCAGCATGGATGCGATTGCATGATCATCGTACCTTTCATTGGATTTTTCTTGATGTAATTTTTCACCTTTCATCTATTATTAGCACCACTGGTTATAGTGCTGAAGACTATCAACTTTGGGGACCTTTTGCGCTTGGGATTTTTTTCATTATTTCTTTTACAGGTGGATGTGCCGGCTCAACCTCTGGTGGCGTGAAAATCAATCGCCTCATTATCCTTTGGCGTATAGCACAGACAAATATGACAAAACTTCTTTCTCCTAATATTATTGTAAAAACACATTATGATAATTCAAATATATCGAATGATGCTGCTAAAGCAGTGCTGTTTTTTATTTTTCTTTATGCCTTCTGTCTTATTATTGGCACGGCGCTTTTACTTACAACAGGCCTCGACTTTACTTCAGCCTTTACAGGCGTTTTAACTGCCCTTTCAAATGTTGGTCCCGGTTTTGGGGACATTATTGGCCCTGCAGGCAATTTTTCTACAATTAATGACGGTGCCTTATGGATTTTAAGTTTTTTAATGCTAGCCGGACGTCTTGAAATTATAACTATATTTGTACTTTTTATTCCCACTTTTTGGCGTGAATAAATTTCATACTTATGATTTATGTAATGATAAAATGCTAACAGCATAAACAAAAAATAATCGAAACGTACCGTAAAATTTGCTTATTATTATGATGAAGTGAAAGAACTTCTTAAAAAATTGAAAGCGATGGCTCTATTAATTGATATAAAATTTATAAGAAAATAGTTGTTCACAGCGTCTTTATTTTAAGTATGATTGCTTTGAATAAGTAAACGACATCAAAAAACATCAAAGAATACTTACTCTCGTTACATAAATAAAAAATCTTATAACACTCTATTTTACAAAGCATTTCTTATCCGATAAACAACTGTCTCCTATCTTAATATATCTATGAAGTGCTATGAATTCGTATCATTAAATAGCTGTAGCATATCAATGTTTTTTATATGATATTACACACGAACCTAAACTGTTTACTAAAAGATACATTGTTTCTTTTAATAGAGAATCAAGAAAAACAATTTAAGAAATCTATCCATATGAATAAGTTAATAACTGATCTATACTTTTAAACAAAAGTTATAAAAGTAAATTATCAGTGTATATACTTTATTAGAAATACTATTAAACTATAAAATGATTATTTTATTCTTATTTTTAATAAATTTACGAATAAACTTAAAATGTTTTTTCAGCCAACAGTTCTTCATAAACATTTCCAATTGCTTTTGCTTCTTTTCCCAAAGGGAAATGAGTACGAACATGGGACAAAGCTCTTTTTCCTGCTATTAATGTATGATCTATATCTGCTAAATAAGATTCAATCGCTGTTGTTAAGGCAAGCACATCCCCTGTTTTAACAACCGTTCCTGTTCCTTCTACAACCATCTCTTTATACATTCCTGCATCACTCGCTACCACAGCAGTCTCAGAAGCCATTGCTTCTAATGGTGTTAAACCAAAACCTTCTATACGAGAAGGCGCTACATAAAGCGATAAGCGACGATACCATAAAGGTGCATCCAGTACTTCTCCAAGAAAAATAATACGATCACTTAAACCAGATTCAGCAATTTTTTGACGTAATTTTTTTTCAAATTGGTAATGTTGTGTCGTAGTACGACCAGCAATAATCGCTGTCCAATCAGGATAGCGCGGCAACAATTCTATCATTGCATCTACAAATAAATCTGTACCTTTTGAATAGCGCACGCGCCCGAAGCACCCCACTGCATACTTTCCTAATAATCCAGATGAAGAAAAACGATCATCAATCGTTTTGGGTGGTGAAAACCGCTTAATATCTACCCCGTGCATAATCACCTGATGAGGAACATTTAGATAGGCTCCTGTGCGCACACTCGTTGCAATCACTCTATCCATACGACCAATCAGCCATTTGGTAAAAGGCTTATGGTGACGTTGAGATGCCGATGTAAAGATAAGCTTAAGTTTCATCCGCAAAATATCGCGAAAAAAAAACCACAAAGCATCTCAACATTGCGCCGTGCATGCCAAATACGAAATGGCTTATCTATGGGACTTTTCCAAAGCCCAAAAAAGTTTTTAAAAGTAAGAGCTGGTAAACTTTTTGGCAACCCTGCCCCTACAACAGATATACGTACACCTTGTTTGCGCTGCAGCGGAACAAGTTGAATAATTGTAGACGTCACTCCTGATAAACGCTTTTTAAAGTGAGGAGCAATAACATCCGTTTTTTGCAAATGTGCACGCATAGCAATTAGAAATAGCTCATTTCTTAGATTAGTAATCTCATCTCGTATATCCCCCCATCCTATTTTATATATACTGCACTTGAATGATTTCATAATTATGCGCACCACCTGGTGCGTTAACCTCAATTACATCACCTTCTTGCTTACCAATAAGTGCACGTGCAATAGGTGAAGAAATAGAAATTTTACCAGTTTTTACATCAGCTTCTTGGTCGCCAACGATCTGATAAACTTTTTTTTCGTCAGTATCTTCATCCAAAAGCTGAATGGTCGCTCCAAATTTAATTTTAGCCCCTGAAAGCCGCGAAACATTAATGACCTCTGCTCGCGCAATATAGTCTTCAAGTTCATTTATACGTCCCTCATTATGGCTTTGTGCCTCTTTAGCGGCTTGGTATTCAGCATTTTCTGATAAATCACCATGTGCACGCGCCTCTGAAATTGCCTCAATAATTCGCGGACGCTCTTGTTGTTGGCGCCAACGCAATTCTTCTTTAAGACTTTCAAAACCAGCTGTAGTCATCGGAACTTTTTCCATAATCCGTCCCTTTCTATTACACGGAAGGTTCAATAAAAACACAAAAAACGGCTTCCAAAATTACTTTGGAATCCGAAAACCATATTTCTTGTTATATAGTATAGCTTTATATAGTACAGCATTCTTGTTTTCCATATCAAAATAAAAAAGAACACAAAGTATTTTACAAACTCAACTGCGCTTAACCATCTTCCTAGAAAGTTAAGAATTTCTTACTTAATCTCTATAACTATAATAAAAAATATGTGAAAAAAATAATTGTATTATTTTACATTTTATCATACCTCTAGCAGGAAGATATTTATAAAAATAAAAGAATGCAAAACCTTTAAAAGAGTCCTCTGAAAAAAAAATGAAAAAATTGATAATTTTTTTTATGTTTGGCTCTCTCTTTTTATCCATAAAAGCAGTCAAATCAGCTGATGCTTTTGTCATAGCCGATCTTAATTTTAGATCAGGCCCCAATATACGGTTTCCGCGTCTTGGTTTCATTCCTGCAGGACAATTTGTATTTGTTAAAACATGTAAAGGAAATTGGTGCTACATCAAATATAACACCAAAACAGGATGGGTTTCATCTCGTTATCTTGCATTTAAAAATGGAAGTGACCTTTATCACACATATACGATGCTTTCAATCACCAATCACAGCCATTATCCATAGTCATTTAGCTGTAATAAGTAATCTATTCAATGTGATAATAATGTAAACAAAATTAAAAATAAACATAGTTTTTATTACAGTAAAACACCAAAAATCTTTTCTAAAATTTAATTTAATACTTTAAATTATCTAAAGATCCTACAAAATCAAATTATATCAAATAAACTGAAACAAAATTTCTACATAATACTTTTCTATTCGTTTAAATAAGTAATAAAATTTGATATTTTCTTCAAAATTATGCATATTTTATACTAAAGGATGCAAGAATGAAAAATGGCGTCACAGCAACAGTTGAAGCTCTTTCTGCACTCATTTCTTCAGGAAATCCTCTTTTTAAAAACGGTGTATTATGGACACCTCACCGTCCTGTCCGTCCTAAAAAATCTGAAGGTGGCATTCCTTTTCAACTTGAAACATCTTTTGAGCCAGCAGGAGATCAACCGCAAGCTATTAAAACTTTGGTTGAAGGCATTGAAAAAAATGAGCGTACTCAGGTGCTTTTGGGAGTTACCGGATCAGGAAAAACCTACACAATGGCTAAAATCATTGAAAAAATGCAACGTCCTGCTCTTATTTTAGCCCCAAATAAAACTCTAGCCGCACAGCTTTATGGAGAATTTAAAAACTTCTTCCCTCACAATGCTGTTGAATATTTTGTTTCTTATTATGATTATTATCAACCAGAAGCCTATGTTGCACGCTCTGATACTTATATTGAAAAAGAATCCTCTATTAATGAGCAAATCGACCGCATGCGCCATGCGGCAACACGCGCTGTTCTTGAACGTGATGATGTCATTATCGTCGCATCTGTATCTTGTATCTATGGAATTGGTTCGGTAGAAACTTATACGACCATGACTTCCGAAATAAAAAAAGGTGATAGACTTGACCAACGAAAACTGCTCTCTGATTTAGTTGCTCAACAATATCATCGACAAGACATTAACTTCATTCGTGGTTCTTTTCGTGTCCGAGGCGATACAATTGAAATCTTTCCTGCTCATCTTGAAGACAGTGCTTGGCGTATCTCATTATTTGGTGATGAAGTCGAAACAATTACTGAATTTGATGCTTTAACAGGTCAAAAAACTGGCGAACTTCAATCTATTAAAATTTATGCCAACTCACATTATGTCACACCACGACCAACATTAAATCAAGCGATAAAATCAATTAAAATGGAACTCTCTCAGCGCCTCAATGAATTAAATACAGCTGGACGTATTTTAGAGGCACAACGTTTAGAGCAGCGGACCATTTTCGATTTAGAAATGTTGGAAACAACAGGATCATGCCCTGGCATTGAGAATTATTCACGCTATTTAACAGGACGAAATCCTGGTGAACCACCACCAACCTTGTTCGAATATATTCCAAATAACGCTCTGGTTTTTATCGATGAAAGCCATGTAACCATTCCGCAAATTGGTGGCATGTATCGGGGCGATTTTCGAAGAAAAGCTACCTTAGCAGAATATGGGTTTCGCCTCCCTTCTTGTATGGACAATCGTCCTTTACGATTTGAAGAATGGGATGCTATGCGCCCGCAAACTATTGCTGTCTCTGCAACACCAGGACGCTGGGAAATAGAACAATCTCACGGCATTTTTGCTGAACAAATCATTCGCCCAACAGGACTGATAGATCCACCAACAGAAGTTCGTCCGGTTAACACACAGGTCGACGATGTTGTAAACGAAATTCGTAAAACAACCCAAAAAGGTTATCGTACATTGGTAACTGTCCTAACCAAGCGTATGGCTGAAGATTTGACGGAATACCTTCATGAACAAGGGATTCGCGTACGCTATATGCATTCTGATATTGATACATTAGAGCGTATTGAAATTATTCGTGATCTTCGGCTTGGAACCTTTGATGTCTTAGTTGGCATCAATCTACTCCGAGAAGGTTTAGATATTCCAGAATGTGGCTTTGTTGCTATTTTAGACGCTGATAAAGAAGGTTTTTTGCGCTCCGAAACTTCGCTCGTACAAACAATCGGACGCGCTGCACGCAATGTAGATGGTCGTGTTATTCTTTATGCAGATATAATCACTGGTTCCATGAAGCGCGCCTTACAAGAAACAAAAAGACGTAGACAAAAACAAATAGCCTATAATGAAAAACACAATATTACACCAACAAGTATCAAAAAAAATATCAACGATATTCTCAATTCAGGACAAGAAAATAATCAAGTTCAGGCTAATATTCCTGACTTTATCTCATCCAATAGTATGATTGGCAATAATTTAACGCTTCATATTCAACATCTTGAGAAATTAATGCGTGAAGCCGCAGCTGATCTCAACTTTGAAGAAGCAGCAAAACTTCGTGATAAAATTAAACAGCTAAAAAAAATGGAATTAACAATTGCTAACGATTATATCTCCCACCATAATGAATGATTTCTCTATATACTCACTATAGAGTAATTTTTTTCATTAAACTGGCATTTGATTCACAAGCACAATTATTGATGTAGTATTTTCAAGAAATAATAAATCAAAAAATAAATATAAAAAACATTATTAGTGAAATATACAACAACAAAAATATGAATATTAAATCATATTAAACTTTAAATATCTTAAAAAATACATATTCAATCATTCAAATAATATATAGTATTATCTATTATAGAATTTTAATACAAATAATAAGAAAGTCATAAATATCAATATAATATCTGTAAGTTAGTCTCAATAAGTTGTACTATTTTGAATAAAAATTTAAATTTTATTTTATGACTTAATAATTTAACTAAACTAAATTGCTCTTTATTCGTTATGCCTCAATAAAGTCTAAAATTGTTCAGGTTGTATTCAGTTTAACATATGTATGATGCAAATAATGAATTTATAAAGGAGTGTCGCTATGAAAAAACTTTCTCAGCTAGCGGTATTATTAGCAGCTTCAACTGCAACCGTTATGGTCCCATTAGGTGCAACTTTTGCAAATACAAAATCAATTTTTGATGAACGTATTACAAGCACAACAATAATCAGTCCTTCTTATCCTGCTTTTGGTCATCATCACCCAACCCAAGAACAAACACATATTAGACGTGAACGTCACCAAGTACATCATGAAGAAAAAACACATCATTATACCCATACAGAACACCATAAACATGTACACAACCATCACTATGTAGACCGTGGTGACTCTGGAGAAACTATAGCAGCTGGGCTTCTTGGTCTTGCAGCAGGCGCACTTCTGGGTAATGTTTTAAAGAAACCAGAGGCGCCTCAGGTTGTTTACCAAATTGTACCACAACCAGAACGCAAAATCGTCTATCAAGCAGTTCCACAAACTCAAGTCATTTATCAAGCACAGCCATCAGCAGGATACCAAACTGTCCAGCAGCCATCACCATCTCACTGGAGCTGGCTACAATACTGCAAAAGTAAATATCGTTCATTTAATGAAAAAACAGGAACCTTTAAAGGTTATGATGGCAAAGAACATTTTTGTTATGCTCCATTAAATTAACCCCTGATCTATTGCGCCAAACGCGTTTTAGAAATTCTTAGCGACGAAAAAATCGCCTTATGGCGATTTTTTTGTCTTTATTCATCTATTAATTTCTTGGAGAAAAGGATTCCACTGTCGCTCGTAACCTATCCAACTTCCCGGACCATGACCACAGATAAAACGAACATCATCACCTAAAGGCAAAATCTTCTCCTTGATAGATTTCATTAATTTTTCATGAGAACAAAAGGGAAAATCCGTACGTCCAATAGTACCACGAAAAAGTACATCTCCTAATAAAGCTAAACGTTCTTTTTTATTGAAGTAAATAACATGACCAGGAGAATGCCCTGGTGTATGGAAAACATTAAAGACATGTCCCGCAAAATTAACACTAGCGCCATCCTCCAACCATTGATCAGGAACACAAATACGAGATTCAGTCATACCATAGCGTTTAGCACTTTCATTCATTTTCTCCATTACAGGCTTATCATCGCGATGCGAACCAATAATCTTAACATTAAGCGCCTCTTTAGCTTGCATTGCTGCCCCCACATGATCAAAATGGCCATGTGTTATCCAAATAGCTTCAACGGTCATGCCTATCTTTTGGATTTCTTCTTGAATACGAAACCAATCACCACCTGGATCAACTAAAACACCCGTCTTAAGATTCGTATCAAAAAGCAAAGTGCAATTTTGCTGGAAAGGTGTAACTGGGATAATATGTACACTGAGCTTTCCCATAATATCCTTTTCAAAAGTTAAACACTGCTTATTTTAAATATACTTCTCAGCTCTTCAATAAACAAATAGCCGGCTCGACAGTATAATGCAACTTCTGTAAAATTGAAATTTTCGTAAAATAGACTTTATAAAAATTTTAAAGCATTATCAATCAAGTTCAAGTTTTTCATAACACCTCACTCCCCTTCACATTACTGAGAATGCTAGAATTTCTACTTTAAATACTCTTATGCAATACAAAATTTTTCCGCTAACCTCATCTTTATAAGTGTCAACCTTCTATAATATTGACAAGCCTAGAGAAATATAAACATACTCACAATGTCTTACACGCTTAATCAGCAATTTTGTATCAAATGCATCTTACTATAATAGCATTTTTAAGCTAACAGCCCTTTCTCAACAAAAATCTTTATAGCCACTATTTAAAGAGATGGATTTCATATTCAAACAATACACGTACAGAAGTTTTTCAACCATTTTGCAGACTGGAGAACATACGAAATCAAAATACTCATGAATACCAGACACGAGTCTTGAACATTCTCCATTGCACAAGATCAATATATAACCATAAAGACAATATTCAATCAGTGGACACCATTAGGAGAATTACGTGCTACTGATTATCGACATTTCCCTTGATCAATAAAATACTTTGTAAATTAAGGATAGAACAGCAAATTCTAAACAAACACGCTCCAGTAGCTTAAGCGTTGCCTACAGTTTCAAACAAAGTATATTGCAGTGCCTTGTAAGCACTTTCACCAGCCCAAGCAACCATCTGAAATGCAGCATAATGGCTTTCACAAACTTTAAGCGCATGTACCAACAGTGTTTCAACCTGTATATGAGATAGATGCAAGCCACCAGCCAAAAGAAGTCCTTGCCGATAAATAACCGAACTGTCTCCCTGCCAATAATCAAAATGTCCTAGCAATAGTTTTTCATTAATAGCCAACAACAAACGATGCATTTCAGCTATTCGAGCATTATCGATAAAAAGCTCAAATGCACAAGCTAAATGAAGAGCCTCTTGCTTTTCCATCCATGAAAAAGCAATGCGGTAATTCGTCCGTGCCCCTTCCACACAAACATTAATTTCATCTTCAACATTCCGCTCAAAAGACCAATCATGCTTATAAGCAATTTGTTCAATGAAATCAACAGGATGCTCTTTTCTTTCTGTGGCGCAAAATGCAAGCCTCATCATGAATCCTCAATAAATATGAAAAACGTTGTTAATAAAACTCAAAATACTGAAACTGTCGCACCTTTTGCTACAATGACAGCCTTTACGCCATACAAATGCACACTAAAAACGCAAAACACCACCCGATACTGGAAAACGATAAACGCTCCCCATTTTCGATAACGAACCAAGCAATTAAAACGAATCACTAAGATTTTTAAGTGTATTGATACAATTTCATAGTGCCAGCCCCCCTGATTCAAAAAAATGCTTTTTTTGTAAAAAATAAACGGGCAATCTGTCCTAACAGACTCAAGATTAAGCATTTTTTTAATTTATGCACCACATTCAAAAATTGGGGATATTTTTTGAGTCTACCATTTTTTGCGAAAACTATTTTATTCTTCTTGCGTCTGCACTTTTTCCAAATCATCAAGACGCCTTTTTAAATCAGCATTATCATCATGTAGCTTCAACAGCATTTCCTTAAAAGTCTCAAATTCTTCGCGTGAAACAAGATTAAGTTTATTCGCCATCTTTTCAGCCTGCAAACGAAAAGCTGTTCCCGCTTCATGTTTTACGCCTTGGGCAACATCAGCTGCATCTGTTGCTAATTTTGCTAATTCATCAAGAATACGGTTTGATCCATTACGCATATGGGTTTCCTTTAATTTTCATTATTAACATATATATTATAACGCGTTTTCATAACATTTGGATACCGTATTTGTTCCTTTACACTTCATAGATTCAATATTTTTTCTATCAATTAAAAAAATTTTATATTCCTTTTGCACTATAAATATTTATCTCTTTACATTCTATAAATAACAACGACTTTATTATTACCTTCTTATATATCTTTTTCTTGACTCTTGACCATTGTACATTCATCTGTCATTCCTAAGCATCATATAATTCTTATACATATTAAAGCGCTTCTTCATGAATTTTTGTCCTGCTATTGCTTTTCCAGATTTTTTAGATCCCGTGATTATTCGTTTAGGTCCTATAGCTCTCCATTGGTACGGGCTAGGTTATGTAGTTGGCATTCTTTTTTCTTGGTGGTATGCGCAACAGCTATTAAAAAGGGCACCTCTATGGTATGCAAACCAACCTCCTATGGATAAAGGAAAGATAGAAGACTTTGTTGTTTGGTCTGTTATCAGCATTGTTGTTGGTGGTCGTTTAGGGCAAGTTCTTGTATGGGACCCGGCTTATTACTTTAATCATCCAGGTTCTATCATTGCCATATGGAATGGAGGAATGTCTTTTCATGGCGGGCTTATTGGGATTTGCATTGCAATGATTTTGTTTGCTCGAAAAAATAATATCAAGATGTTAGCAATGTTTGATATCATCGCTGCGGGCGCCCCTATTGGTATCGGCATTGTACGAATATGCAACTTCATTAATCAAGAGTTATGGGGCAATGTTACCAGCGTACCTTGGGCAGTTTGCTTCCCTCAAGATCCTCAATATTTACCACGCCATCCAAGCCAACTTTACGAAGCATTCATGGAAGGGTTTCTTCTTTTTATCATTCTATTCGTTCTTATTTTTTTCTTCAAAGCACTCAAACGCCCTGGAGCTGTAGCAGGAACATTTATTATGGGCTATGCAATAGCACGTAGCATTTCAGAACTCTATCGTGCTCCTCAAGAAGACCCAGAATGGTTTTCTATACTTTTTCATTCCACTGGATTTACCTATGGAATGGCTTTGTCTTTACCTATGTTTTTTTTAGGCTTTTATCTCATTTTTAAAGCTTTCAGGCATCAATCTTCACCTCCAGAATAATGAGCACACTCAAAGAGAAAATTAAAAAGATTATTGCACTTAATGGGCCAATTACTGTGAATGAATATATGACATTGGCACTTACAGACCCTCAATTTGGCTATTATCAAACACAAGCACCCTTTGGACGCGCTGGCGATTTTATTACTGCCCCTGAAATAAGCCAATTGTTTGGAGAGATGATCGGCATTTGGACCCTCGCAAGTTGGAAGCTCCATAATTGTCCTCGCCCTTTCATTTTAGCTGAAATGGGTCCGGGACGTGGAACTCTTATGGATGATATTTTACGTACCATTCAAAAATTATGTACCACAGCATTCAATGCCGTTGAAGTTTTTCTTATTGAAATAAGTCAACATCTTGCAAAAGAACAAAAAAATCGCCTTGCATCTTATAAAAAACAGATAAATAGCGTTGAAAACTTTGATCAAATCCCTTCAGGACCTCTCTTCTTGATTGCCAATGAATTTTTTGATGCACTCCCCATCAACCAATATATTAAACTTGATGGAGAATGGAGAGAACGCCGTATTACCGTTAATAAAGATGGAAACTTCACATTTATTGCCGAACAATGTACTCCTCCCTTTTCTTATTTACAATCTTACAGCTGTAATATCCCTGATGGAACAATTTTTGAACATTCCCCTTCACGACATCAATTGGTACATCAAATCAGTAACCGTTTATTGCAAATGAAAGGTTCTGCTTTACTTATTGACTATGGAGCTTCTGATTTTGCGTTTGGTGATACATTGCAAGCTGTCTCAAAACATAAATTTCGTGATATCTTTGATGCTCCAGGAGAACATGATCTCACATCACATGTGAGCTTTTTTCCTTTAAAAATGATAGCCCTTGAACAAAGCTGTTTTGCTGAAATTTTGGAACAAGGAGACTTTCTTTTAAAAATGGGTTTATTGGAGCGCGCACAACAGCTTGGAACCAACAAAAGTACTGTGTTACAAAATAAAATACGCGAAGATGTTGAACGATTAGCTGGTCCAGATAAAATGGGAAAACTGTTTAAAGTTTTACACATAAGCGATAAAAAGATCCCCTTGCCTCCTAAATTTTAACTGCCCCAAATAACATATATTGACAAATACAAGCATCTCGCACACCATTATTATTGACTAAAAATCCAATAAGGAATTAAGGAGTTTTTATGCAGCCTGTCCTTAACCCCATACTGGCAAAAAATCTTTCTGATTTACACATACAAGGGATAAGGCATGGCTTTTTTACACGTCAGGGCGGTGTCTCACAGGGGATTTATCAAAGTCTTAACACAGGAAAAGGTTCAAATGATAACTCTGCACATGTCGCACAAAATCGCGCTTTAATCAGCGATTACTTTGGTGTTGAAGTACAAAATTTAATCACTGTCGACCAAATACATTCTTGCGAAGTCGTTGTTGTTCATCAAGCCTTCCCTGGGAAACCGCCTAAGGCTGATGCTCTTGTTACAACCACCAAAAATTTAGTCATTGGCGTTCTGACCGCAGATTGTGGTCCAATTCTTTTTTCTGATCCGCAAGCAGGTGTTATCGCTGCTGCGCATGCTGGTTGGAGAGGGAGTTTAGACGGAATTGTAGAAAAAACAATTTCTGTTATGGAAGAGCAAGGTGCAAAACGGCAATCAATAACAGCAGTTCTTGGACCTTGTCTTGGACCATGCCATTATGAAGTGACAAGTGAGTTTTATGATCAATTTCTCAATTGTAATAGCAAATTCCAAAAATATTTTTTTAAAACAGATCAAGTAAATTGCTTTAGCTTTAACCTATGGACATTCATTATGGATCAACTTACGAAAGCAAAAGTCAATGCTTCTTGCGTAAAGCTTTGCACTTACCAAGATGAACAGCGTTTTTTTTCCTATCGCCGTGCAACGCATCGCAAAGAACCAGATTATGGACGACAAATTTCTGCTATTGTTCTAAAAAAATAAATCTAATGATTACTTTCTTTTATACAATCAACTATGAATTCATCTAAAAGAAAAGGTGGTTTCGTCTATTTTTGTTTTTAAGATTTAATTGCAATAATTTATAAAAAATATTTTAGTTTAATCTGCTCTCCTCATTTACCTTACAGATAAATATTGCTAACTCTGAAACTGTTTTTACAAAGCGATTGCAAAAAATTTTAATCAGGATGGATTATTTTTCTTCGAACTTAAAAATTTTTTAAAAATTAAGTCCTGTTAATAATGATACATAAAATTGTAGCACTCTTATGAGAGTTTTCTTGCAATCTGATAATAAAAAGTTAAAAACTGAATCACACGCGGTCATGACTATTCAGAGGTTCTACAATGAAACTTTTTTGCGGTAACTCCAACCCACGCCTTGCGGAAAAAGTTGCAACATATTTAAATATTCCTTTAGGAAAAGCAACGGTTAAGCGTTTTGCTGATCAAGAAATTTTTGTAGAATTGCAAGAAAATGTTCGAGGACAGGACATTTTTGTTTTACAATCCACATCCTATCCTGCAAACGATCATTTAATGGAATTGCTCATCATGATTGATGCGCTTCGTCGTTCTTCAGCGCGCCGTATTACAGCTGTAATTCCCTATTTTGGATACGCTCGTCAAGACCGAAAGCCTGGTCCACGTACTCCAATTTCCGCAAAACTCGTTGCTAACCTGGTTACTGAGGCAGGAGCCAATCGTGTCTTGACATTGGATCTTCATGCAGGGCAGATTCAAGGTTTTTTTGATATCCCAACAGACAATCTTTATGCTGTTCCAGTCATTTCTCGCGATGTAAAAATACATTACTCTCTTGAAAATGTTATTGTTGTTTCACCTGATGTAGGGGGTGTAGTGCGTGCACGCTCTTTAGCTAAACGCTTGAACAGTTTATTAGCTATTGTTGATAAACGTCGCGAACGTCCAGGAGAATCAGAAGTCATGAATATCATTGGAGATGTCTCTGGAAAAGATTGCCTTTTGCTCGATGATATTGTTGACTCTGGTGGAACCCTCTGCAATGCGGCAAGTGCTCTACTGAAACACGGCGCAAATAGTGTTACAGCTTATATTACGCACGGTGTTCTTTCTGGAAATGCTATCGAACGCATTAAAAACTCAGAAATGAAAGAATTAGTTATAACCGATTCGATTATGCCGACAGTAGAAATTGAGAATGCGCATAATATCCGTGTTTTGCCAATTGCCGATTTGCTTGGGGAAGCCATTGCAAGAACAGCAGCAGAACAGTCTGTCTCAAGTTTATTTTATTAAACTGAAGATTTTGGATCCCCTGGTGCTGTTTCTATACCAATATCAGGAAAGGCTATAACACGTTGACCACCAAAATGTGTACGAATCACGACAAGTCCGCGTTCTTCGAAGTGCGTTAAAAGCCAACGTACACGACTTAGAGAATGAGTTCCATAAAGACGTGCTAAAAAAGCATCTGATGGACAGGGTTTTCCAGTAAGGGCGGCTTGTGCCACATTTAAGAAAATACCTTGGATATCATCTTCTAAACTTTCTGAAATCTGTAAAATACGTTTCCAGTTTTCACTTTCAGCGGTTTCTTCATCAATAGCAGCTTGGGCAATAGCCAATTTGCGCCGAAATTGCGAAAGATTAAGAGAAACTCCTAAAATACCATGAATACGACAACGAACCAAAAAATCTTGATAAAGTACCGCTGTTGAACGATAAGCAGCATCGGGATCATCCACAATTTCACGAACAACGCGCTCTACTTGCATATTGCGATCAGCAGAAGAAAATTCAGAAAATAAATTTGGCTCTTCTTCCAACAGTTCTTGTTTTTTGTGCACAGCCTCTTCTAGCATTTCATGAACAGACTGTTTTTTTACAGGCTCTTGTGAATATTTAGATGGACTTAAAATTTCATCTGGTGAAACCGTAAAAACTAACTCCTTTACATCATCCCTTTCTATGGGAAGTGGCATAAGTTTTGGGCTGGAAGAGCGTGCCAATGTTTCCACAGGTCCAATGATGATAGGTAAGGAACGTCTCGATAAAGCGGGACCTAAAGCTATAAAATGACCACGTTCAAGATCTCTAAACATTTCTGCTTGGCGACGCTCCATTCCTAAAAGATCGGCAGCACGTACCATATCAATATCTAAAAAAGTTCGCCCTATTAAAAAATTTGAAGCTTCAGCAGCAACGTTCTTGGCAAGCTTAGCCAAACGCTGTGTCGCAATGACACCAGCAAGACCACGTTTACGCCCTCGACACATAAGATTGCTCATAGCACCAAGTGAAATTTTACGCGCCTCATCAGAAACTTCCCCTGCTGCAGCTGGTGCAAATAACTGTGCTTCATCAACGACAACGAGCATAGGATACCAATAATCGCGTTCCACATCGAACAAGGCTCCAAGAAAAGCACCAACAGCGCGCATCTGCTGTTCATTGTCTAAACCTTCAAGATTAAACACGACAGAAACCCGATGTTGACGAATCCGATGAGCAATTCGCGTTAATTCTTGTTCGCTACGTTCAGCTTCGACAACAACATGACCAAATTTATCTGCCAAAGTTACAAAATCACCCTCTGGATCAATCACACAATGCTGAACCCATGAAGCACTTTGTTCAAGAAGACGCCGAAGAAGGTGTGATTTTCCTGAACCAGAATTTCCCTGCACTAAAAGACGTGTCGCCAATAGTTCTTCAAGATCAATCAGTGCTGGCACCGATTTGTGCAAAGCACGAGATTCCGACACCTCACCCAAGGCAATCTCAACCTTCATGAACGTCTCCAGTATCCTATTATAAATACATAGGCTCGTATTAATTGATTCCCCAACTGTTATAAAACTTGTAACATTTCTTCTTTCCTAACGATAGAAATCCTGAATTTTTCCCACAACTCTTGAAACTTTAAAAGGTTTGAACTATAGAGTAGTCTTCTGCGTAGACACCCTTGGAGGCAACGCAGAATGGAGCAATCGCTAATTCTTAAAGCGCATATCTTCATATTCATATAAAAACTACTATTAGTTTTAATGAATCTCCAATCATGTACAAAGGACCTAAATCATGAGCAAAAGCTATACTCTTAAGGCCGAAATACGCGAGCGGGTTGGTAAGGGGTCCTCCCGTGAACTACGCCGCAACGGTCTCATTCCAGCTGTCATCTATGGTGACAAACAACCGCCTTTGGCAATTGCAGTTCCCTATAAAGAAATTTTTTACAAAATTCACGCCGGGGGATTTCGTACAACAACTGCTACAATTGTTGTTGGTCAAAAGAAAATTCGGGTTCTTGCAAAAGATTATCAACTCGATCCAGTCCGTGACTTCCCCATGCATGTGGATTTTTTGCGTATTTCAGCGGAATCCGTTGTGGAAGTAAGTATTCCTGTACACTTTCTTAACGAAAATATTGCTCCTGGTATTAAGCAAGGGGGTGTTTTAAATATTGTTCGCCATGAAATTGAATGTACTGCTCCAGCAAATGCGATTCCTCAAGCAATTGAAATTGATCTTTCTGAATGCTCTATTGGTGACTCTATCCATATTTCAGCAGTAAAACTCCCAGAAGGTGTTACACCAGTAATTCAAGATAGAGATTTCACTATCGCAACCATTGCAGCTCCTGCTGACTTAGAGAGTAGTGATGCAACCTCAAAACAAGACAGTATCGAAAACGATACAAAATCTTAGTAAACTTAAGATGACGGGAAGAAATTCCCGCCATTACTTAAATATTTTTAAACATATAACATTTACTAAAGGCACATAATGTGGCTTATTGTTGGTCTTGGCAATCCTGGTTCGCATTACCAAAATAACCGTCATAATATTGGTTTTATGGCAATCGATGCTATTTACCAATCTTTTCCTTTTTCTCCGTGGTCAAAAAAATTCCAATCCGAAATCTCTAATGGATTTATAAATGAGAAAAAAACCCTTCTCATAAAACCTCAAACTTTTATGAATTGTTCTGGACAAGCTATTGGTGAAATTTTGAGGTTTTATAAATTAGAGTCAAAAAACTTGATTGTTATTTATGATGAATTGGATCTACAGCCTGGAAAAGTGCGTGTAAAAATTGGTGGAGGCAGTAATGGGCATAACGGTATAAAATCCATCGATTCTCATTGCAGCACTGATTATTGCCGTGTCCGACTCGGGATCGGACATCCTGGTTCTAAAGATCTTGTCACTCAACATGTTTTAGGAAATTTTACAAAATCTGACCAACAATGGCTACTCCCTCTATTAGATACGCTTGCAAAAAATATTACTCTTCTCATAAACGGCAATAGCAGTTCATTTTTGGATAAAATATCGCAAACAATGAAAAACAAAAAACTGCAATAACCAACTACCTCCTGACAACATCTTAAAGACATAATTTTTGCACAGTTTCTTTTTTAAAGAAAATAAATCAATAGTAAGAAAAAATTACAAAATAAAATTATCCTTTTGAATAGATAGTTGATAAGAGTGGATCACTAGAGCTTGATTGTTGATTCAACGTGCTAGATGTATTTTCGTGATTTTGTAATACAACGACGCGCGCTCCAATAGGAACACGATCATAAAGATCAATGATATCTTGATTGAGTAAACGGATACACCCGCTTGAAACAGCTTGACCAATGGACCAAGCTTCATTTGAACCGTGAATGCGAAAGAGTGTATCTTGTCCATTTTTATAAAGATAAAGTGCCCGTGCCCCTAGTGGATTTTCAGGTCCTGGCGGCATTCCTTTTCCTAAATGTCCATAACGTTCTGGTTCTCGCTTCATCATTGCCTGAGTTGGAACCCAGCTAGGCCAATGACGCTTACGCTGTATAATGCCCTCACCTTCAAATTCTAACCCTTCCTTACCAACACCAATACCATAACGCATAGCTTTTCCATCTTCACCAATGAGGTAGAGGAAACGTTTCTGAGTATCTATAACCAATGTACCAGGGGGATAAGATGTATGATAAATGACTTCCTGACGCCAAAATTTGGGATCAATTGTGGAAAGATCCGCAGCCGGTAATGGATAAGGTTCATTGATCACAGGTCCATACAAGTCCTGCATTTCTGCTGGAACATACCAATGTTGCTGATAAGGAATATCTGACATATCTAATGGTGGATTCGTAACACATGCAGCTAAAGCTAAAGGAGTTAGCATAAAAAAAATACGACGAGACAATATTCTCATATTTTCCCCGATTAATTCATCATAAAAATCTGTATATTAAGAAAAGTTTTATAAGTTGTTAACAATTAAGTTAAAATTTTACCATGATTAAGATAAAAAGTATTTAGAATATGGCGATAAAAAGTTAACTATTTCTTAGCATAACTTTTTTTGTGTTTTTGCCGCAACTAGAAACTATAACTTTTTTAAAATATGTTATAAAAAAAAACATTATCTCAACCATAAAAGAAATAGAAAAGAAGACAGCTCATGGGTTTAAAGTGTGGTATTGTTGGCTTACCTAATGTTGGTAAATCAACCCTTTTTAATGCGTTAACAAAAACAGCCACAGCGCAAGCTGCTAACTATCCTTTTTGTACAATTGAACCCAATACTGGCGAAGTTGCTGTTCCAGATTTACGTATGGAAAAAATCGCATCAATCGCTGGTTCAAAAGAGATTATCCCCACACGCATTAATTTTGTTGATATTGCAGGACTCGTACGTGGTGCTTCAAAAGGTGAAGGTTTAGGTAATAAATTTTTAGCCAATATTCGTGAAGTTGATGCTATTCTTCATGTTTTACGCTGTTTTGAAAATGAAGATATTACTCACGTAGAAGGACGTATTGATCCTGTTTCTGATGCCACAACTGTTGAAACAGAACTTATGCTCGCAGATCTTGAAAGTCTTGAGCGAAGAATCACACAAATTCGTAAACGCGCAACTGGAAAAGATAAAGAAGCACTAGCAATTCTTCCCGTAATGGAAGCAGCATTAAATCTGCTACAAAAAGGAAGTCCTGTTCGGTTATTGCTCAAAGATATCTCTCCTGATGAACGCTATATCCTAGATAGTTTGAATCTTTTAACCTCTAAACCTGTGCTCTATGTTTGCAATGTAAATGAAAATGATGCTACGCATGGAAATAACCTGACCAAAATGGTTGAGAAAATGGCAATAGAGCAAAATGCTCAAAGCATTATCATTTCTGCTGCTATAGAAGCTGAAATTGCTCAACTAAGTGACGAAGAAGCCACAGAATATCTTAATGCCTTAGAACTCTTTGAACCGGGGCTAAACAGGCTTATTCGTGCAGGATACCATTTGTTAGACTTAATTACTTACTTTACATGTGGACCTAAAGAAACACGAGCATGGACAATTGTGCGTGGCACCAAGGCACCCCAAGCAGCTGGTGTTATCCACTCAGATTTTGAACGCGGCTTTATTCGTGCACAAACCATCAGCTATGATGATTATATTGCTTTAGGTGGAGAAAACAGCGCAAAAGAAGCCGGAAAAGTCCGCGATGAAGGCAAAGAGTACATCGTACAAGACGGTGATATCATGTTGTTTAAACATAATGTCTAATGTTCACTTTATTTGAATCTTTGATCTTAAAGAAAATGAAACAGTCTCACATATAAAATTATTATCAAACCTTCAACAGAGGTTTTAACAGAGGTTTTGCGCAAAAAACAGTTGCCATCATACCGTCTTATGATAGCGACTGTTCTATTTGTAGAGAATTAAAACACAAAATCAGCGTGCCCAACGTCCTTCATATTTAAATGTTGGAGCTGCCTTTAAAGAATCTTTTGTCGCATTCGTAGTAAGTTTCCACTTACCATAGTCATTCGTCATCTGAATTGTTTCTGGATCAACGACCACATAACTTTCTCCTATACCAAGGAAACCACCAACACCAATAACAAATCCTGCAATGTTATTTTCACGCAAAATAATATCTTTTACTTCACCAATGTGTTCATTTTCTATGTTATATACCTTTGCACCAATAAGGCTTGAAGCAACAAAATCAGTTGCTAAAGGTGTAATATAATGTGCAGACATAGCCGAAGTAACCTGTACAACACCACTTGCAGTAATTACTTCAGGTTCAGAAAAAGCTGCGAAAGACTGAGTAGAAGCCATCACAGCTAACATAGTAGCAAATGCAATTTTCTTCATTTTATTAACATCTCCATTTTTATTTTATAAAACTTCAATGCGTTATCATCGGATTTGTTCCCTATGCTCTTTCTCGTATCAAGAACTCTTACTTTCTCTTCCTCGATCTTTTCTTATCCTAAAATTTTTTCTCTAGAGCCATAAATGCAAATCTATGACACATATTTTCCCTCATAATAACGAAACATAAGAGAATATAGAGATTGTTTTTTTACACATTTCTCTGCATAGATCATATGCCCATATCAAAAAAGAAAAAATGCCATATGCATAATGTTTACTTTTTTTAAATTTTACCTTTATTCTAAACAAATCTATTATAAAAAATGCCCAAATATCATTTGCAATGAAGCAAAAGTGAGACCTATAACTATTCGGCAAATTTTATACTCTCTAGCTATCTTCTGATATCCTGTTTCTAAAACTGTTATCACCTAGACTATCAAGTCATATAAGAAAGGAAAGAAACAGAACACATATTGCATGCATACACGCTATCAATGACAAATTTGAAAGATAAGCGCATCATCAAATTTTTTGCATAAATAAAACAGAGTTAAGAAACACTCTGTTATAGGAAACCAGCGCGTTTTAAAAACTTTTCTTATTTTCCCACATTATATCGGTGGAAAAAGCTTTAATCTGCATTTAAATTACAACAAAATACCTTCAAATTACGAAAAAATGCGTATTTTATAGTTCACAATAACTAGAATAAATTTTTTTATAAAAAGCTTCATTTCATATTGTCATCATACTTTATGCGGAAATCAGCTATAAAATCTTCATATAATTTTTATTCTTCAATGCTTAGAAGATCATTCTATGTCATTAAATATCTAAACTTTTTTACGTCCTGCAAAATTTTTATGTATAAGAAAGGAAGGGATTTTCTTTTAAAGTTTAAAAGAAAGGACAGACAAGTACAAAAATTATATGTTTCAAAATCATATTTCCAAAATAGTCGATACAGCTCCTTTACTCATTATAAAGAAAAAACCATAATATACAGCACATGACACTTCACATTGCTCTTTTTCAACCTGATATTGCTGGCAATACCGGAACAATTTTACGCCTCAGTGCTTGTTTCGGTCTACATGTGCACATTATTGAGCCTGCTGGCTTTAATCTGTCGGATCGCAACCTTAAGCGAGCTGGTATGGATTATCTCGAATATGTCTCACTGGAACGACATATTGATTGGCAACATTTTGTAACCGCAATGAAATATTTTAATCGTCGTCTTTTGCTTTTAAGTACAAAAGCAAACATGCATTATACAGATATGAATTATAAAAAAAATGATGTTTTGCTTTTTGGTCGTGAATCGGCAGGCGTTCCGGATTATGTCTGTAAAGATGTTGATTGTGCATTAAAAATTCCCATGCAACCCCATGCACGCTCTCTTAATATTGCAATGAGCGTAGCCCTAACAACAGGAGAAGCACTGCGCCAAATTGGATATAATGAAAAAATATAAAACTCTCCAACTATTAATATAAATATTCTTGTGCAATGTTCATGATAAGCAACTTTTAAAAAAGTGACACAGAACTATCGAAGCCACAATACACTAAAGTTTCATCTCATTTCTGTTATCAATACAAGTAATATTATAAGTTAATTTTTTTCAATAATTCATTGCGATCTATTAAAAATCCGCTTTCAATCCATATTTTTTCCAGCTCTTTAAGCTTTTGCCCTATAAACACGCCTTTCTCCAAACCTTTTTTTATCAAATCCTTACCATTGATAGGAAAAGTTGGAATCTGCCATTTTTGAGCAAGCTGATAAAGTTTTATATAACCTTCTGCTTCTTGCAAAGCCTTGCTTTTTTCCTGCGCATCATCATGCGCGGAAGCTATAGATAAAGATAATTGATCTAAAACTGGTTGTCGGCCATGTAAATAAATCAGTTTTTGCACAAAATTATCTGAACTGCCTTGGCTAATCTTTTCCAATTCGGCCCATTTTTTTAATCGCATCGCTTCTTTATTAGATAAACGCAAACGATGTACCATTTCATCAAGGCGTATGGGATCAGGAGGAAGAATACTCTTTAGCCGCAACAATGGATCCGCTTTCCACCCAAGAGCCTGTTCTACTTTAACAAGTGAATGGATTGCATCAATGCCCCATTTTTCTGTCTCTGGTAAAATGAGGGTCAAAATCCCACTTTGGCGCATCCATAAAAGAGCGCGTGTTGGATCAGAAGCAGCGAGCAGTTTTTTCATTTCCCCCCAAATACGTTCAGATGAAAGTTTTTTCAGACCGTGTTTGAAACGAACACACGCTTTTAATCCTTCTGCATCAGGTCTCCCTGCCCCATACCATGCAAAGAAACGAAAAAAGCGCAAAATACGCAAATAATCTTCGCAAATACGGTTTTCTGGAATACCAATGAACCGCACTGTGCAGTTAGCAATATCGTTTAAGCCCCCCACATAATCGTAAAGTTTACCAGCAGCATCACAATAAAGTGCATTAATAGTAAAATCACGTCGTTCAGCATCTTTTTCCCAATCACGACCAAACGCTACTTTTGCATGACGACCATCCGTTTCAACATCAGAGCGGAGTGTTGTAACCTCATAAGAACATGATTTAGAAACCACGGTCACTGTACCAAATGCAACACCTGTAGGAACAGTTTTAAATCCTGCTTCTTCCGCACGCGCTATGACCTGTTGTGGCAAACAGGTTGTCGCAATATCAATATCACTAATAGGTTGTCCTAGCAGTTGATTACGCACCGCTCCCCCCACGATACGCGCTTCTTCACTCTCTAAAGACAAGACATGAAGTAGTGTTTGGATGGAACTATTCTGTAACCAATCAACATGTTTAAAATTTGGTTTTATGCTCACCCTTTATCCCTTTAAACAAACCACAACACACTCTTAATAGCCTATTTAGACTGACATCCTTGTCAAGCAAACCCCTCATTATATCTCATTTTATAAAATACAAGCTAGATGCTCAAAAATAGGGTCTTTATCCGTACATAAAAGCAAAAAATATTATGCTTCTTTTCTCCTCATTTTCTGCTACAAATTATAGAATGTCCATTATTATGCAAAAAAATTATGCAAAAAATCATCAATTTTGCGATAAATGCCTTAAGGAAAAAACATGAGTCAAAGTGATACATTATCCAATTCTATTAAGAAGGCCAATATCAGTAATGAAGATCAAATAACGATTGATGATATTGACGAAGCACACAAACAATTGGATACCCTGCAACAAGAAATTGATAAAGTTATTTTTGGACAGGCTCACGTCATTGAATATGCTTTAACCGCTATTTTAGCTGGAGGTCATGCTCTTCTCGTTGGAGTTCCAGGGCTTGCAAAAACACGCCTTGTTGAAACATTGGGAACAGTACTAGGAATTAGCGAAAAACGCATTCAATTTACACCCGATTTAATGCCATCGGATATTATTGGCTCTGAAATTATGGATTTAGATGAAAACGGAAAACGTTCTTTTCGTTACATTCAAGGACCTATTTTTACCCAACTGCTCATGGCAGATGAAATTAATCGTGCCTCTCCACGCACACAATCAGCTCTTTTACAAGCTATGCAAGAATATCATGTCACCGTTGCAGGCACACATTATAAATTACCAAAACCTTTTCATGTACTTGCAACTCAAAATCCTCTGGAACAAGAAGGAACTTATCCACTTCCTGAAGCGCAATTGGATCGTTTTTTGATGCAAATCGATATTGACTACCCTGACTTAACAACAGAACGACGGATTATTTTAGAAACAACAGCAGAAAAATTACAAAACGCAAAACCAATTTTATCGACAAAAAAACTGCAAAAAATTCAAAAAATTGTGCGCAAAATGCCTATCTCCGAAAATGTTATAGAAGCCATCTTAAAGTTAGTTCGTTCAGCCCGCCCCCATAAAGATAATACCTTCGCAAGCACTTACATTGCTTGGGGTCCTGGTCCTCGGGCATCGCAAGCACTTTCACTTTGTGCGCGTGCACGTGCTCTTTATCATGGACGTTTAGCCCCCTCTCTTGATGATGTTAAACAACTGGCTCAACCCGTATTACAACACCGCATGGCGCTTAATTTTTCCGCACGCGCTGAAGATATAAGCATACAATATATTATCGAAAATCTTGTGAAAGATATCCTCTAATGGCTATTGGCAAAAAAGCTGTAAAAAAATCTCCATTGTCACTTGCTACCAAGTTGCATAAAGATGCAGCAAAAATGTCATATTTTCTTTTAAAAGCACGCTTTATCGCTAATACCTTGATAAAAGGAGGACATGGAAGACGTAAACGCGGTAACGGAGAGAATTTTTGGCAATTTCGTCCTTATGTTGAAGGAGAATCCATTACACGCATTGACTGGCGACGCTCAGCACGTGATGAACATACTTATCTACGTGAACACGAATGGGAAATGACACAAACAGTTTGGATTTGGCCTGATCAAAGCACTTCTATGCACTACTGTTCACGCTTTTCTGAAAACTCTAAGAGTGATCATGCCATTATTCTTGCCCTTGCATTAGCAACACTACTTGCACGAAGTGGCGAGCATGTAGCCCTCCCCAATTTAATGCCTCCTACGATAACATCTAATGTCGTAGAACGTATGGCGCTCGCTTTAACAAATTATCAAGCAGAAAATCCATTGCCAGATTTTTCAACTATCACGCGTTTTTCACATGTCATCATAATAAGTGATTTTCTCGATGCTCCTGAAAAGATTATTCAAGATTTTAAAATTTTATCTGCAAAACAGGTTACGGCTCATTTGATCGAGGTTGCAGATCCTGCAGAAACCGATTTTCCCTACACAGGGCATACAGAGTTTCTTGATCCTGAAACACAAGAAAAACGTATTTTGAAAAAAGCAGAAAACCTACGTGAGCAATATTGCAAACTATATAACGCAAGACGAAAAGAATTAGAAAATTTTTGTATCCGCCAAGGCTGGACCTATCAAGTAAGTACAACCGATCAGTCCTTAACAAAAACTATTTTACAACTTATAAATAACATGAGCGGTTCTTCCTCTTCCGCAAGGAGGTCACTTTGAGTTTTGGTGCTCCCCTGCTTCTATTAGGGCTTTTATTCCTACCAGCCATTTGGTGGTTTCTAAGAGTCATGCCTCCTGCTCCACGTAAAGAGCTTTTCCCCCCTTTACGCTTTTTGCCTAAACCAACAAATCAGCAAGAATCCGCCAACCATGCACCTTGGTGGTTACTATTGTTACGCTTAACTATGGCAGCGCTCGTTATTATCGCTTTGGCACAGCCTACTTGGAATCAAAAACCCATTGTACTCTCTGGACCTCAACCTCTTGCACTCATCATCGATAATGGTTGGGCGTCTGCAAAAGAATGGAAAAAACGTATTGCTGTTGCTAAAACCATCCTGACACAAGCAGAAAAGCACAAAAAAAATGTTTATTTTCTCGTTACTGCTGAAAATGATATTTCCAATATTGACCCTTTACCTGCAGAAGCTGTAAAACAGAATTTAATGCATTTGCAACCTCAACCTTTGCCGGTCAACCGTGTACAAGCATTTAAAAAACTTATTGAAGCGACAAAAGGACAACTGCTTGATATTGCTTATTTAAGTGATGGATTACAAACAAACGAAGATGATCAGGCTTTTGCCCTGATTAAACAATTAAAATCTAAAACATTTTTGTGGTACTCAACTGATATTTCTGATCTAATTGGCATAACAGCCTTAAATAATCAAAATGGAAATATAACAGCGCACATCATTCGTGCAACCTCACACGGTGAAGATGCAATCAGGTTGAACCTTTATGATTTAAATAATCAGTTCCTTGGAAGTTTTACAAACAACTTTATTGAAGGAGAAACAACAGCTGTTGTACCTTTTAATTTACCCCTTGAATTACGCAATGATATAGCATCAATAAAAATTGAAAACCACGCTTATGCCGCAGCAACCTTCCTAGTTGGTAGCCGTTATCGCGTAAACCGTGTTGCCCTTTTATCACCAAATATCAATGAAATGGCACAGCCCCTGCTTTCACCTTTTTATTATATTATAAAAGCATTGCAAGGTCACACACAGCTTATAACAGCAGGAGGAAGAGAACTTTCAGCTGATATTGATCACTTACTTCAACAAAACCCTTCTGTTTTTATTATGGGTGACGTTGTCAATATGTCACAAACAGCAGAACAAAAGCTATCTGATTTCGTGAATAACGGGGGAACACTCATCCGCTTTGCGGGAGACAATTTGAGTGCTACAGAACATCATGATAGCCTACTCCCAGTGCCACTGCGTCCTGGCAAACGTCTGCTGGGGAGTGCTATGTCTTGGGCTCAGCCACAAAAACTTGCACCTTTTGCAAAAAATAGTATCTTCTTTGGTTTTCCTTTTCCCGAAGACGTTACAGTTTCACGCCAAATCTTAGCAGAACCAAGCTCAGATCTTTTTGAAAAAACATGGCTCAGTCTTGCAGATGGAACACCTCTGATCACAGCAGCAGGTCGTGGCAAAGGCACCCTCATACTTATTCATATTATGCCTGACATCACATGGTCAAATCTCCCACTTTCTGGTTTTTTTGCACAAATGTTGCAAAAATTAATAACGATCAGCCCTTATGAAAACAAAAAACAAACACAAGTGAACACTACAGTTGCACAGCGTCCTTGGCAAACGCTGAGTGGTGATGGTCAGCTGCAAACACCACCATCTTACGTTCTTCCCCTTGTTATTGATGCACAAAGCTCTCCTTTGCCTTCTTATCATACCCCACCTGGATTTTACGGCTTAAAAAACGATCTTTACGCTCTTAATCTCTTGAATCATTCAGCACATTTAATAAAACAATCGCCATTACCAAGCTCCTTAAGTACGAGTCCCCTCTCTTATGACACAAAAGAAAAACATCTTATTGGACCACTGCTAGGATTAGCCATCTTATTATTTGCTCTTGATAATTTTTTAGTTTTATGGATGGGAGGCTCTTTTTTTCTTCGTCAACGAAGCAATGTATTTCTCTTTTTTCCCTTCATAATAGGTTTCTTCATCTTGTTCTCACATGTGCCAATCATTCATGCACAGGAAACAAAAAATGATGATGACGCCCTAGTTCAAGCAGCGGGTGCTACGCATCTTGCTTACGTCGTGACCAACAATCATGAAATTGATATGACAAGTAAAAGCGGTCTGGAAGCTCTCAGCCAATTTATCGCAGAACGTACAATGCTCTCACCAGGATCTGTGGTAGCACTTGATCTTGATAAAGATGAACTTTCCTTCTATCCTCTCATTTATTGGCCCATCGATGCTAATAGTCCCCTACCAACACAAAAAAGTCTTGAAAAAATAAATAATTTTATGAAACATGGAGGAACCGTTTTATTTGATACGCGTGATCAAATAAACGCTAATCTTAGTCTGGAAGGGGATGCCACACCAGAAACACAAAAATTACGGACAATATTAAAAGGATTAAACATTCCAACTATTGAACCAGCATCCTCTGATCATGTTGTTGCGCGTTCCTTTTACATTATGCCAGATTTTCCCGGTCTCTACCGCGGTTCTCCTTTATGGGCTGAATCATCGTCAATGAATAAAAAAAATACACATTTCCTCACCACCGGTGATAACGTAAGTTCTCTCTTTATAACTGCTAATAATTTTGCTGGAGCTTGGGCATTAGATGAAAATGGTAAGTGGAAATATCCACTTATTTCCAATGACGCTATGCAACGTTTATGGGCATTTCGAGCAGGATTGAATATTGTTATTTATGTGCTCACAGGAAATTATAAAGCAGACCAAGTTCACGTTCCTGCACTATTAGAGCGTTTTAATAGAGAAAGAAGGCAATGATATCATTCCTAACTTTTCAGCCTTTTTTACCTTTTTCTTGGATTCTCTTATTAGGGGGGATATCTACTCTTTTTGTCATTATCGGTCTTATTCTGCAACGTAAAGGTTCTTTACTGCGCCTTATGGCATTAGCCTCACTGATCCTCGCTTTACTTAACCCGATGATTATAAAAGAACAACGCGAACCACTCAAAAGCACTGTTGGTGTTGTGATCGATCGCAGCCAAAGCCAAACATTTGGCACACGTGAAAGCGATAGCGAAAAAGCACTTGAGAAATTAACAGACACATTAGCCCATTATTCACAATTTGAACCACGCTTCATTGAAGCTGGAAAACTTAAAAATAATCAATATGCACCTACAACGAATTTGTTTCATGCTTTAACACAAGCTACATCTGATATACCACCATCTCGTTATGCAGGAACAATTTTAATTACCGATGGACAAGTGCATGACATTCCACCAATATCAGATCTTTACCATAAAGCGCCTATCAATGCTCTCATAACAGGAAAACCAGACGAATTTGATCGTCAAATTAAATTCATTTCTCCTCCACGTTTTGCCCTAATCAATAGACCACAAACGCTCTCTATTTTAATAGAAGATAAAGGACAATCTCAAAAGTTCTTGCCAGTACAAGCAAACATTACTGTGAGTGTTAATGGTCAAGAAGTTGGCCATTATTCTGTAACCCCAGGCGTCATTTTTCAAACTGAAATTACTCTTCCTCACACTGAAAAGAATATCATTCAAGTAAAAACCGATCCGCATAAAGGTGAATTAAGCTTTGAGAATAACCGCGCTACAACCGTTATTGAAGGTATAAGAGAAAATTTACGCGTTCTCCTCATTTCAGGAGCACCTTATAATGGTGAGCGTACATGGCGAGATCTTTTAAAAGGAGATTCGAATATTGATCTCGTTCACTTTACTATTTTGCGTCCTCCCGGAAAAGCCGATAATACGCCATTAAATCAATTGTCACTTGTGGTATTTCCTACAACAAAGTTATTTGTTGAAGATATCGATAATTTTGATCTCATTATCCTTGATGGATACCAACATTCCGCTGTTTTTCCATTAATTTATTATGACTATATCGCTCAATATGTAAAAAATGGTGGCGCACTGCTTATGGTAACGGGACCTGAATTTACCCAAAAACATTCGCTTGCCAAAACGCCTTTGATAAGTATTTTACCTGCATTACCAAATGGTGTTATTATTCAAAAACCTTTTCGCCCACAAATTACACGTGAAGGCGAACGTCATCCTGTTACGCGAGATCTTGCAACACCTACTTATCCAGCTACTCAGTGGGGAAAATGGCTACGGCAAATTGCAATTCAAAATGCAAATGAAGTTACTGCACTTATGAAAGGTGCAGATGAACAACCACTTTTACTGCTTTCTCATGTTGGTAAAGGGCGTGTAGGTATGTTGCTTTCTGACGAAAGTTGGCTTTGGGCACGAGGTTTTGAGGGGGGAGGTCCCTATGCAGCTCTTTATCGTCGAATTTTTCATTGGCTTATGAAAGAACCAGAGCTTGAAGAAGAAAAATTAAGTGCTACAAGTAACTACCCTCATCTCACTATTCGTCGCCAAACTCTTCAAGATCAACCAAATCCAGCCGAAGTCATCTTTCCTTCTGGAAAAAGAGAAACTATTGCTTTTACTAAAGAAAAAGAAGGTGTCTTTACAGCGACTGTTAATACTCATGAAATGGGGGTTTTTACCATCAAAAACGATGACCTTACAGTGCTTTCTTCCATGGGGGCACTTAATAATCTCGAATTGTTTGACTTAATTTCAACGGAGGAAAAATTAAAGCCTATTAGTAAACACACTGGCGGCCATATTGTGCGCTTACATGATGAAGGAAAAGAAGATATTCATCTTCCTCCCATCAAGTTGCTTCGATCAAAAACTGAACAGACTCCTCCTTTTGATCGTTCAATTGTTCTAAAAGATGCAACGGAAACCCGTTTAATCAATGTATCTTATTTTCCCATTTTTTCTGGTCTTTTTGCACTCATCACCTGTTTTTTCCTGTTGAGCAGTATGTGGCATCGTGAAAGCCATTCAAAATCTTGAAAATTTTCTTTACTAGACGCGTCCACTATTACCATGTGTAGAAAATTTTACACCGAAAATGAACATTGCTTGTATTATTCGTCTTTTAACAGTTTAAAAAATCAAGAAAAATACAAATTTCATAAAAGTTTTTCTGCATTTTTTATAAATTGCTTTTCATTAAGAAATCTCTTTTTTTTCCAGTATACAAGTATTGCTATACTTTTTTATTGCTTAAATTGTTTTCAGCGCTATGCTATTATCTATGTTTTATCTTGCTCATATATCAGATGTACATCTTTCCCCCTTACCACAACCTTCCTTGTTCGAGCTTTTGGGTAAACGTCTTACAGGTTATCTTAATTGGCAAAAAAAACGTAAAGGACAAATGGAAACAAATGTCTTAAAAATTTTAATAAATATCTTAAATCAGCAAAACCCTGATCATATTGTTATCTCTGGAGATTTAGTCAATCTTGCCTTAGATAAAGAATTTGAGCAAGCACATACTTGGTTGCTCAACCAAGGGAAACCTCAAAACATTTCATTAACATTTGGAAATCATGATGCTTACGTTCGTGGAGCCTTCCGAAAAGCATGTACACTCTTTCAACCTTGGATTAAAGGAGATTTTCCTCAACAACCTGATCTTCCTTTTCCTTATATGCGCATTCGCGATAATATCGCTATTATAGGAGCTTCTTCTGCTATTGCGACACCTCCTTTTCAGGCTTCTGGATATTTTGGTAAAAAGCAAGCGAAACTTTTATCGAAACTTCTCAATGAAGCTGCAGAACGCAACCTTTTTCGTGTCGTAATGATACATCATCCTCCCTTTCATCATGCAACTTATTGGCATAAAAAATTATGGGGGATAGGACGTTTTCTAGACGTTATAAAAAATCACGGCTGTGAGCTTATTCTTCACGGGCACACCCATCTGCCCACATTAAACACTATCGAAGGGAAAAAGAGAAAAGTTCCCATTGTTGGAGTTTCTTCCGCATCGCAAGCTTTTGGTAACAAAAAACCTCCCGCTGGTTTTAACTTATTTGCTATTGAGCAGTCTCATCATCAATGGCATTGCCAGTTACAGCGTTATAATATTATCAATCAAAACAATGAAATAGCATGTACCGAAACAATTGATCTTTAACGCTGGACTCGTTCCCCAAAAAATATCTTTAAAATAGTTGACAAAAAATCTTTATATAAAAGGAATAGCCGTTGTACCGGGAGGTAATTTAGCTTCATCTTCAGGTTCTACATGAATAGAGATACGTACATTGTCAAACTCTTCTTCAAGTACGCTTTCAATTTTATTACAAATCTGATGTGCTTCTCCTACTTGCATTATAGCTGGCACAACCAAATGAAACTCTATAAAAGTGACTCTGCCAGCAACACGCGTACGTAAATCATGTACTTCAAGCGCACCATGTGCATTTGCGGAAATCAGATCACGAATCCTTATGGTTTCGCTTAACTCAACGCCAACGTCCATTAACCCTTGAACAGCATTGTTAATTACCTTTCCTCCCTGAAAAAGAATATTAACAGCAACAATGACTGCTAAAATGGGATCTAGAATAGCCCAGTCCCCTATAAAAGCAGCAATCAGACCAACTAAAATACCAAGTGAAGTAAAAAAATCCGTTATGAAATGCACTCCATCAGCCTTAAGAGCTGGTGAGCGATAGATTTTTCCTTGCTTAATGAGAATCCAACCCCATACGTAATTTATAACACTTGCAGAAATATGAATAACGAGCCATATTCCAGGTTTTTGCAATAATTCAGCAGTCGAGAGAGCTAACCATGCTTCTCTTAAAATCATCATTGCCGCAACGATAATCAATATCCCTTCAAGAATAGCAGAGAAATACTCTGCTTTATAATGCCCAAAAGGATGGTCTTGATCTGCCGGCTTCATACTTACTTTAATAGCCAACCACGTTGCTAATGCTGCAAGCATATTTACAATTGATTCTAACGCATCAGAATAAAGTGCAACCGAACCAGTGATATAATATGCCCAATATTTCAAAGCAAAAACAACACAAGTAACAAAAATAGAATAAAGAGTTAAGCTTTGTATATTGATTTTTGCCTTCATAACCGCACGCACTCTTTTTAAAACCGGATAGTCATAACACTTTTAATTATATATCCATGATGTTCTGACATCTTCTTCATATTTACTTAAAACAACAGAAACTTTAAATACAATCAGACGGTTTCATCCCTCTCTCTATTGTCATTTTAAAAAACGTCATTACCATAGCGTGATAAATCTCATAACGTAGATATTCTTAAAAAAAACAAGCAATCCCTAAGAAAATTATCTATTCTTTTTTCATATTTTTATTGTCATGAAAATACACGGCGCTCACACATCAACTCTCAATCTTTTTGATAAAGAATACAACCATAAATGTAATCGCGAAAAGCACGAAAAGTCTTTTCTGCATTTTATCGCAACAACACCCTTATATTCAAATATTATAAAAGCTAAAACTTTGAAATTATTAACAGGAATAAAAACGGAACAAAATTCAAAAAAGAATCTGGGCATTGGGGAACCCAGATTCTTTTCCCTTAGCAAGTAAAGGCGCACAGGGCTTAGGAAATAGCGGGGACCTAAGACCCCGTGCCGGTACGAATACAATGTCTTGCACCGCACCTGGTATTTGCTACACTATACCTATGGTTGTATTATGTCAACAAGAATTCTACCATAAGTTAAAAATGGTAAATTTTTTCTTTCTTAAAAAAACAAGTCAATGATCTACATTCCGCAGCTTAGAAAAAATCTAGCAATTTAGAAAAAATAACGTTACAAGTCCCCCGATGAACTTGAATATCACAACAATCTACGAAGCTGATGATCCACGTCTGAAAGACTATCACAACATTCGTGAAAGAGATCTTGTTGGACGGCAACATCAATTTATTGCTGAAGGCAAAGTAATCTTATCAGCACTCTTGCATTCCAAAAGATTTTCTGCTCTCTCATTACTCACAGAAACAAAGCGTCTTCCTGGTCTTATGCCTATTTTAGAAGCAACACGGCCAACATGCCCCATTTACTGTGTTCCACAAAAAATTATGGATGATATTGCAGGCTTCCATGTTCATCGTGGTATACTTGGTATCGGTAGACGCAAAACGCTCCCATCATTGGAATTTTTTTTGCAAAATCTTCCAGAAAAAGCTTTAATTTTGGTTCTATGTGGTATTTCTAATCATGATAATATGGGAGCAATTTTTCGCAACGCAGCTGCTTTTGCCAGTGATGGCATTATTATCGATAAAACCTCTTGTGACCCTCTTTATCGCAAATCAATTAGAGTTTCTGCGGGTGCCGCTCTAAAAGTACCCTATACACAAGGCGCTGATATAACCAGCATTATAAAGGTGTTAAGTCATGCGAATTTTCACTTTTATGCGCTTTCCCCTTCTGGTTCACTTACCCTCAAGCAAGCAAAAGCAAAAAAGCAGATAGCTCTTATTTTGGGAACAGAAGGCAACGGCCTACCACTTCATGTTTTGCAACAGTCAGAAAGTCTGCGTATCCCTATGGCTTACGGCTTTGACAGTCTTAATGTTGCCACAGCATCCAGTCTCGCATTAGCACACTTTGCTGATCCTAATAAACTTTTCTAAAAGCGATAACACGCATAATTAAAAAAACGTTCTATGAGCACTATTGATTTTATTTAAGAAACTTTTGTTCTAAACTCGGAAGGAGGGGTCATTGTTGTTTCTAAGTTACATAAAACACGCTGCAACATCATTTCAGCACCCGCCGCACGTTTTGAATGCGTAACAAATCCACCTCCCAAAACACGTGCGTCATTACTGTTTTCGTTGTAAAAAACACATGCCTGCCCTGGAGCCACACCACTTTCACGCTCCAACAAATCAACAGAAAAAATTCCATCTTTATAATGTAAGCGTGCCAGATGTGGAGGACGTGTTGAACGAACCTTGACAGCTACCTCAACACCACCGGAAGGAAAATTATCCAACGACTCATCACCAAGCCAATTTACATCACGCAAAAAAAGTTTATGCGTTTCTAACATTTCACGTGGACCAACAATGACACGCGCATTGTCCACGTCGAGATAAATGACATAAAGTGCTTCACCCGTCGCTACACCAATACCACGGCGTTGACCAACAGTATAATTAACAATTCCCGAATGTTTGCCCAAAATTTTTCCATCAATATGCACAATAAGCCCAGGATTTGCTGCTTCTGGCCGTAATTTTGTAATAACATCAGAATATTTTCCCTGCGGCACAAAACAAATATCTTGACTATCATGCTTATTGGCAACAACAAGCCCCATTTCTGCTGCTATTTCACGAACACGTGCTTTAGGCAGATTCCCGAGAGGGAAGCGCAAATAATCAATCTGCTCTTGTGTCGTCGCAAAAAGAAAGTAACTTTGATCACGCTCAGAATCAACAGGGCGAAAAAGTGCTCGATGTACACCATGAGAACGGCTACGAATATAATGACCTGTTGCTAAAGCATCTGCACCAAGTGCGCGTGCAGTTGCTAATAAATCAGCAAATTTGACAGTTTGGTTACACGCTACGCACGGCACTGGTGTTTCTCCGTGTGCATAACTTTCTGTAAAAGGATCAATCACAGCTTCACGAAATCGTCTCTCATAATCAAGCACATAATAAGGAATTTCTAACATCTCTGACACACGACGTGCGTCTTCAATATCTCGACCAGCGCAACATGCACCTACGCGATGTGTTGCAGCACCATGATCATAAAGCTGCAATGTAATTCCAACCACATTGTAACCTTCTTTTTTTAAAAGACCTGCAACAACTGATGAATCAACCCCACCAGACATTGCAACAACTATCCGAGAATCTTCAGGACGTCCCGGCAAATCAAGACTATTTAAAGACATAAATTCATTCTCTATTTTAAATGTGCACTATATTAGGTAATATTTTGTGATCGCTCTTCATCATCTTTTTATATTATTTTTTTATTCTTTCCACAACCAATAGCCTGATGCTGAAAAGCAGACGAAGATAAATAAATATAAAAAATATTTTTTTGCTCTTTTATTAAAAATTATATGAAAACATCACAATAGACTATTTCATTTTATACCATATCTTTTAGTTAGTGGATTATTTTATTCATTTTTTTCTATTTAAGTATAACGCGTTTAGCTTTTTTTAAAAGTTCATGTTTTATCAATTAAGTTAAATCCTCGAAAAGGTAGAAGGGTAGCATGACTGATTTGATAAAAACACAAATAAAATATGTTATTGGACCGGATGGAAGTCCACTCACAATTGCTGATCTCCCTCCGAAAACAACAAGACGCTGGGTGATTCGTCGCAAAGCTGAAGTTGTTGCAGCTATCAGAGGTGGATTGCTAAGTCTTGATGAGGCATGCCAACGCTATAGTTTGACTGTAGAAGAATTTCTTTCATGGCAGAGTTTAATCGACGAGCACGGTTTAGCTGGGTTGCGAACAACTAAAATCCAAAATTATAGGCACTAATTGCTATTAATTTTGGACAACAGCTTTAAAACGCTATCTAAAACAGCCACGACTTTACAAAGTTTGGCTGTTTTTTTTATTTTGATACATAAATTAAAAGAAATTCATCCTTAAATAACTGCTTTTACTATCTAGTCATAGAACGAGATTGTATCAAAACATTTTCATCATCTGCGGCTACTGCACATTTCCGCACTTTTAAAGGCTGTGCATTTTGCAACTCTGTATCGATTTCATGAAGAGCAATTTCAGCATCTGTTTTTCTAAGCTGCAAATCACGAATTGAATTTATAAGATTATCACGCCTTTGCCGTGCTGCACGTGCAAAAGCTGAATACGCGAAATGATGAATATCACTATTTCCAGACTTACGTTCTTCATTCGTAATTTGCTCGTCTAGCTCTAGCACCATTCTCTCAAATTCTGTGATCATCATTTCAAGCTGTGCAATCTCACGACGCTTCTCACGTACTTGAAACGTCTTTAATTGCACCAGACTTTTTCGTGACTTCATACTCATTACTCCTTGCTTGCGCCAACCCCACATTCGCATTCACATTATTACGCATGTTTTTAGTTGCATCTTTTAAGAAAAACAAACTATTATTTAGTGAAATTATAGCTTTCTTGACTTCTATTAAAGCATCTGCAAACATAAAATCTGCTTAAAAATAATAATCATGCTTTTACTTTTTGTCCCCACTATAAAATTTCACTTCCGTTATAAAATGAAGAAATTTAAAGCTCGGTAAACAAACACTATAATTAAATTGTCAAATATTATAATTTTTTTTTAAATCAGAAAATGCGTGAAGATGGTACAGAAAACTTACTGTATACAAAACAGTTTATTTTTTTAATAAATTTCAAAATATACGATTTTTAAAAAATAATTTTGTTAACCTCTTTTAAAAATAAAAATGTTTTGTTAACCACTATCGTACATAGTAAGAAGTTATCGTAAATTGGGAAGTTCAGTGGTGATTGTTACGCGTACTGCTGAAATATTTATGGACTCTTTGTAATAACTAAGTGTCTGTTTTTATGAATCATTTTTATAAACAGTGGTTTTATCCACTGTTATAAAACAAAACAGCTCCGCTTGATTCCAAAGGAGCGAAGTGAGGGATCTAAGATGCGCGTATTGTTAATTGAAGATGATAAAGCAACCACTCAAAGCATTGAGTTAATGCTGAAATCAGAAAATTTTAATGTTTATATCACAGATTTAGGTGAAGAAGGTGTCGATTTAGGTAAGCTTTATGATTATGATATTATCTTGCTTGACCTTAATTTACCTGATATGTCAGGTTACGATGTCTTAAAAACATTAAGATTAGCAAAAATAAAAACTCCTGTTCTTATTCTTTCTGGCATGGGAGCCATTGAAGATAAAGTGCGCGGTTTTGGCTTTGGTGCCGATGATTATATGACAAAGCCTTTCCACAAAGATGAATTAGTTGCACGTATTCATGCAGTTGTGCGTCGCTCTAAAGGTCATGCACAATCAGTTATTACTACTGGTGATCTTGTCGTTAATCTTGATGCGAAAACAGTCGAAGTTGCAGGACACCCTATTCATTTAACGGGTAAAGAGTATCAAATGCTAGAACTGTTATCTCTACGCAAAGGGACTACACTAACAAAAGAAATGTTTCTCAATCATCTCTATGGTGGAATGGACGAGCCAGAGCTAAAAATTATTGATGTATTCATTTGTAAATTGCGAAAAAAATTGGAAGCAGTATCTTCTGGTGCAAATTACATTGATACAGTTTGGGGACGCGGTTATGTCTTACGTGATCCAGTTGAGGAAAATGTACGCAAAACCGCTTAAAACGCAATGAAATACATATTGTAAAATCTCGGAGAGCGGGCCGGGATTTTTTTTATCCTCTATTAAAAAAACGAACAAAAAAGGTTTTCTATAAAAAACCTCTTCAGCCTAAGAGATTAAAAGATTTTCCCTCATTCCAATAAAATCTAAGATTCTTTTTCTCAGGTATAATGATATAATTTAAACTGTTTTACCTGAATCAAAAATTCTTCTCACTTTCTAAAATAACACAATTATCACTTACATCTATGTTGAGTTTCATCGCTGTCATCTCAATAAGTAAGAGCGTATAATAAAACTGAACTACATGAGCATCGATAAATTCTTCTTGTACTTTTCCGTGATATAATTCGAGGAAAGGAGAAGGAATACGTAAAGTTTTGCCGTGAATCTCTAATCGAAAAGTCTGTTTATTCTCATTTTGCAAAATTGTAACAATTATTTCACCACCACGCGAAACTGTTGCGTTTGCAATCAATAATAAATTAAGCAAAAGCTTCACTTCATCTTTGGGTAAGAGTAGCGCGGGAACTTGCCATTTTAAAACCGCTTTTTCTTCCTTCATATATTGCTCAGCAACTTTCTCAGCAGAGCGCGTATCTATTTGGGATCCAATAGTTCCTGAAAAACCAAAAGCTAATCGTGCAAATTGTAAACATGCAGAAGCACTTGCAACAGACCAACGTACCAATTGCAAAGCATCTTCCTCAGCTCCTCCTTCATCGTAGAGCTCCATTGCGTTTTGAATGGCACCAATGGGTGAAATCAAATCATGGCAAATTCGGCTACAAAGCATAGCGGCAAGATCTATAGACTTTAAAGAAACAGCTAACGTCATAATTATTGATCACTCCAGATTTTAAAATAATATCATTCTAAAGAAAAAGTCTTAATATCTCATACATACATGCAAATTTAACAAATGCGATAAATTTTTTAAAAATAAATTCAGCAATTTAAATAAGCTTGCATTTTATTTTTTATTTGAATCAAATAAAAATCTTAATATTATTTTTTTATATTATCTCTTTGTTTATAACTAATAAAAGGGAACATCTCATGACTCTCTCTCTCTTGTTGCGCTCATACAAAGGTGGCATATTTTTCATATTTCTTTTATTCATAACGATGAATACCGCATACTCTCAACCCTATATTCAACCTCATACCCATCCGCATATCCAATCTTATACCCAACCTCAGCAAACAGAACAAAATGGGCCACATTATTCTCTGCAAGAAATTATTGATTCTGGTCATATTTTTTTTGGAAAAACTGCAGGTAGTATAGCAGTTGCAATTGAAAACATCTTTTCGCAATATGGTTATCCCAATGCTTATATTTTAGGCGAAGAAGCTTCTGGCGCTTTTTTTGCAGGGTTAACCTATGGAGAAGGACAGCTTTTTACCAAACTTCATGGTCGGCATAAAGTTTTTTGGCAAGGTCCTTCTGTTGGATGGGATTTCGGTGGTCAAGGTTCACGCTTAATGATTTTAGTTTATGATCTTAAAAATATAAATAATTTGTGGGGACGCTATGGAGGTGTTTCAGGTTCGGCCTACTTAATTGCAGGAGTTGGTTTTCATGTTTTAAAACGGAAAAATGTCTTGTTAATTCCAATTCGTACAGGAATTGGTGCACGCCTTGGCATTAACGTCGGATATTTAAAATTAACATCAGCACCAACGTGGAATCCATTTTAAATGGAGCTTCATTTAAAGGGGGACACTTATGCTTATTCAATCACTTCTTTTTTTTATTCTTGGAGTTGCCTCCATTTCTTGGCTATTAGTACTTTTTTCTCCTCTTATTTGGAGAAGAGCTGTCTATTTTGCACATAAATTCATTTCTGCACAAATTCCATCATCTGTTACTGAAATGAAAGCAAATTATGATTTTCTTCTTGCTCAGCATGCTGTAGAACGAGTGCGTAACGAACAAAAATATGACTCTTTGCAAGAAAAATACGCTCAACAAAAAATACAACTTAGCCAAACAACAGAACAGCTTTATCGATTATGTTTCCACACGCAATATACTGCTTCTTTTCCTCATAAAAAGGAATCTACCACAATAAAAAATGCACAAGACGCACATATAAAAAATAATTTTATAACGGAAATCAAAACTATGCGTGAGAAAATTACACACTATCTGCAGCGTTTAGAAAAAAATCTGCAGCATTTAGAAAAAATTCAAAACAATGAATCTGAGAATTCTGCTACTCCTCAAATCATGGATGAACTGCGCGAAGAAACAAAAGAATTAGCTGCAACACTAGCCGCCCAAGTCGCTCTACAAGAAGGTCCATCTTCCCCTATTAATACATTGATACAAAACTCTAAAAGCAAAAATGATCTAGCATCCTGTATTCGACAAAAAATCGCCCACACCTCTAAAGCGTCCACTACATAAATCGCATTCAAAACGCATGTAAGATAGACTCTTCATATAAACTGACTTTATGAACAAAGTACTTTTTATAATTCTGACTTTAGCCTAAAAAGTTCTTCTAGAACATAACAAGAAGACTTTTTTCTTAAATCACTTTAAAGATAAAGACATTTTTATGAAGTATGATAAAAATCTCTTATCCGTTGAATAATTGTATCTTGCTCATTTTGTGTTAAATAAGGGTGCATAGGTAAACTTAAAACGTAATCTCCCAGAGATTCTGAAACAGAAAGAGATCCCTTTACATAGGGAAAGTTTTTATAGGCTGGCTGTTGATGTAATGGCGTTTTGTAATAAATCATTGTAGGAATAGAGTTTTCTTGCAAATAGTTTTTTAATTTATCGCGATTTTTCACCTTAATGGTATATTGTGCATAAGCACAGCGGTCTTTCTCATCTACTTCTGGAACTGTAACAATATCTCTTAAATTATCAGAATAATATTGTGCAATTGCCACACGTTTTTCCATCTCATCTTCAAAAATAGCAAGCTTTTCTAGCAAAATTGCTGCTTGAATTGTATCTAGACGCGAATTTATACCAATACGCACATTATCATATTGCGTTTCACCTTTGCCATGAAACAGAATAGAACGTAAAAGTGCAGCTAAATCATCATCATTGGTCATCATAGCACCTCCATCACCATAACATCCTAATGGTTTTGCAGGATAAAAGCTGGTTGCAGCTACATCACCAAAAGCTCCACACATAACATTACCACTTCTCCCCCCTATCGATTGAGCACTATCCTCAATAACAAAAAGATTCTCTTTTGCTGCTATTGCAGTAATCTGGGAATAATTGGCAGGAAGCCCAAACAAATCAACAGCAATGATAGCCTTTGGTTTGAGACGCCCTTCTTTTTTAATCATATTTATCGCATCATACAACTTCTCAACATCAATATTGAATGTATCAGGCAGAACATCAACAAAGACAGGTTCAGCTCCCACTAAAGCAACAACTTCAGCCGTTGCAGAAAACGTAAAGCTAGGACAGAAAACAGCATCACCCAAACCAATATTTCTAGCCATAAGTGGCATTTTTAAAGCATCAGTTCCATTAGCACACGCAATCACATGTTTTACACCAAGATAATCTGCCAATTGTTCTTCAAATTCTGTTACTTTTGGTCCTAAAATATACTTTCCACTCTCGACAACACTTGTAATTGCAGCATGAATTTTGTCCTCAATGCGTACACGTTGAGTCTTAAGATCTATGAATTGCATATTCACTCCCCCCGATAATTACAATAGTGCAAAGCACTGTTTATTCTTTATTAACACTGGCAGCAGCCAAAATCCGTAAAACAGCAATAGCCTCATTACCATTGGTACGGGGTAATTGACGTGTTTTTATACAATGAAGAAAATGCTGTAATTCACAAGTAAGCGGCAAATTCTCACAAAGACCAATATAATTGGGCTTATCATTCTCAAACGCCCACTCTTCACCATTTTTCCAAATAGAAAAACGATACAGTGCCAATTTACGGCTCCAAGGCTCCATATCATCAAAAACAAGCGCAGCCTTTGTACCGACAACGGTTAAACGTCTTTCACGATAAGGACTAAAACGCGAAGCAAAAAGATGACTACGTATACCATTTGGAAAAGTCATATGAATATGAGCAAAATCAGCAAGCTTATCAATGACAGCAGCTTTTTCTCCCTGAATTTTAGAAGGTTCACACCCTGTTAACGCCAAAATCATTGAGAGATCATGAGGAGCAAGATCCCATAAAGCATCACTTTGTGTATGAAACTTTCCAAATCCTAATCGATGAGAATAAATATACCGCACATCGCCAAGTTCTCCTACCGCTACTAATTCACACATTTTCTCAAAAGCCGTGTGAAAACGCAAAATATGGCTTACCATAAAAATTCGCCCATACTCACCAGCGACTTGAACTTGCTGTTCAGCATCCCTTACATTCAAGGCAATCGGCTTTTCAACCAAAACATCTTTGCCACTTTTAATAGCACGTAACACATTTTCTGTATGAAATTGCGGAGGTAATGCGAACACTAACGCATCAATATCATCACGAACAAAAAGACCATCAGGTGCAATAGCCTCTACATCGTACACGCTAGCAAAATCTTTAGCACGACTAAAATCAATATCAGAAACAGCTGATAAAACTCCAAGACTATGAAGTGTTCGTATATGATTCCCACCCCATGCTCCACACCCTAAAACCGCTACACGTGGCAACATTCTTACGCTTTTCCCCACCCTATCATAAAAAAAATATATCTCCATCTACTCCATATCGAGGATAAAGTAGAATGACAAGAGAAAAGCTTAAAAACTATGCTTGACATATCACTATTCTACCTCTTATATCGCCAAAGGATAAGATGCGTCGCGAGATACTTGTTTTTTGTGGCGGAGTAGCTCAGTAGGTTAGAGCAGAGGAATCATAATCCTTGTGTCGGGGGTTCAAATCCCTCCTCCGCTACCATTTTCCTCTTTATGTATAACGTATTTTGAAAATTTTATGTTTTTTTGTATAATTTTTACTGAATTTTGTAATAGTTTATTTTTTCAATTGATTTTATAGAGTTTCTAAAAGCTGTTCTACACTTCATAATATTTCTTTAACAGTTTTTTTTAAAGCTATTTCTCTCTACTTGTAAAATGACAAAACACGACTTAATGTTAAATAAAATGGTATATAGTGTAATTAAAAATAATTATGATAAGACTTATTAAATCTACATTATTATAATAATGAAATAATTTATTTCATAAAAAATAATAAAGTTTTATGTAATAGTTTAATTCACAGTTACGTAATTGAATAGAAACTTAAAATAATTATATAGAGACTTATACTTGTTATACTGAACAATAGAAAAGTATTTCTATAAGAATAAAAATGTTAATACAAATAAAATATTAAAATCCGTTAAAAATAAAACCATTTTCATAAAATGATATAATACATTCTTTTTTTAAATCATACAAACCATAGTATAAGTAACATATCATAGAATATAACAAAAAATTATATTAATAATATTGTATATCAAAACATATTGTTTGATAAAGTATTTTCGCAACATCAATATTTTAAAATGAAAACACGTTACTATTTACTCTTTCTGCTCCAATAAAATACAAAAATATTAAGATTAATTTGAAAAATGTACAAATCTTCTTACTGAAATTAATTTCAGATTATCAAGAAAAATAACAAAAAATTACAATTGATACTTATATTTTATTATCATATACTTATTAATAATAAAAACATTTAATATTAAATTTAATTATATTTTATATATAATAAATTATAATATATAAATACGATTTACACTTAAAATAATACAAAGTAAAAACAAGAAAATTGTTTTAATAACATTTATAAACTAAATTTCAAAAATAATTCTATTATTTTAAAATATAAAAAATGTAAGAATATAAATTTAAATATTGCGTGATACTCTATGAACAGTCAAATATAACTATTATCTACCACGCAATAAATAAAACAAATACTTATGTTCAATATAAAATAATGATATCCAAATAGGCACTCAAAAATTGATAACTTTCTGTTTTAGTAGCGCTAATCAACACTTTAAAATTTATGTTAGAGAACACTAAAAAACAGAAACAAATAAACTCTTGTACTCCTTTGCATGTACATAGTTTTTTATTTTCTCAAGAGTAAAAAATATTACGCTCTTTCTTTTCTTACTTCTCTTTCTTCTTTGCGAATTATGGGATCGATACTGGCTTCAAAAAATACCTTTGTGTAATCATTCTTTGCACGTAAATGGCGTAGATCACTATTGCTCAGTTCTTCAAGAATAATTCCTCGGTGCATAATACCAACACGCTCACATATATGAGCAATAACGGGAAGATCGTGAGATACCATCAAATAAGTCAATTGATGCTTTTCTCGTAATGACTTCAACAAATTCAAAATTTCAGCCTGCACCGATACATCTAAAGCAGATGTTGGTTCATCAAGTAACAAAACTTCTGGTTCAATAATCAAAGCGCGCGCTAAAGCAATACGCTGACGCTGCCCTCCGGATAACTCATGTGGATACCGGTAAAGGAAAGAAGAATTCAAACCAACAGAATCCAAAACATTTTTTATCCGCTCTTTTCGATTATCCATATTATGGATTTTTAGAGATTCAGAAAGAACAGTGTAAACCATTTTTCTTGGATGAAGTGAAGCATAAGGATCTTGAAAAACAATTTGAATACGCCGTAAAAGATCTTTTCTTCTTTTCTGTAATATTTTGTCTCCATGAAAAATAAAGTCCCCGCTATAATGAGAAATAAGCCCTACCAATGCATTTAAAATTGTTGACTTTCCACATCCAGATTCACCAATTAAGCCATAAGCTTCACCACGCTTAATATGGAAATTGACATCTTTAACAACTGTTATTGCTTTATGCCCATGCTCAAAGGTTACAGATAAATTAGAAACATCAATAATATTTTGACAACGGTTCATGTCATCCCCCCTTCAACACCATTAACAATGGTTGGACCATCTAGCCAAGCTGGATCACGCTCAGGAATCGCCAAAACATCTACTGTTTTATCAAGCCGCGGTAAGCTCTCTAATAAAGCCTGAGTGTAAGGGTGACATGCACATGATAAATCACGCGCAGGCAATTCTTCTAATATCCGACCAGCATACATCACCAAAATACGATCACAAAAATCTGCAATCATATTTAAATCATGACTAATAAAAATAAGCCCCATTCCAGATTTTGTCACAAGCTCATCCAACACTGATAAGACTTGAGATCTCACAGTAACATCAAGTGCAGAAGTTGGTTCATCTGCAATAATCAAATCAGGTTTAGGAATAAGCATCATTGCAATCATAACCCTTTGTCCCATTCCTCCTGATATTTCATGAGGAAAGAGTCGCATAACATGTTCAGGATTACGAATATGAACAGATTCTAACATAGAAATTGTTTTTTCCCATGCCTCCGTCTTTGAAACACGATAATGAATACGATATGCCTCCATGATCTGATCCCCAATTTTCACTAATGGATTAAGCGAATATTTAGGATCTTGTAAAATCATCGAAATACGTTTTCCACGAATAGTTCTCATTTGCTGTTCATTTGCTTTTAGCAAATCGATATCATCAAAGTACATTTTATCAGCTTTAACGATTGCTGACTTTGGATTTAATTTTAATATTGCGCGTCCAGTCGTTGATTTTCCAGACCCAGACTCGCCAACAATTCCAATTTTTTCTTTTCCAACAGAAAAACTAATGCCGCGTACAACTTCTGTAGCACTACGCGTTGTAGGAAAAGCAATACGCAAATTCTCTATTTCTAATATTTTTTTAGCCATTACGTGGATCCAATATATCACGAAGTCCATCACCTAAAAGATTGAAAGCTAGGCTTGCAAGCAATATTGCACAACCTGGCACCGCTGCTAACCACCAACTTGTCATCATAAATTCACGACCGGTTGAAAGCATTGCGCCCCATTCAGGGCTTGGTAGTTGTGCGCCTAGTCCCAAAAAACCAAGACCAGCAGCTGTCAAAATAATTCCAGACATATCTAATGCTAATCGTACAATCACCGAGGGAATACACATAGGGACAATATGAAACAAAATAATTCGCCAAATAGATGCGCCTTGCAATCGGATTGCTGAGACATAATCAGAGGAGCGTATGGTCAAAGTTTCAGCACGTGCTAAACGTGCTATTGGTGGCCACGCTGCAATTGAAATCGCAATAGCTGCATTTTCAATCCCTGGTCCAAAAGCCGCTGAAAACGCTAGCGCTAAAATCAAACCTGGAAAAGCAAGAAAAATATCGACGATACGCATCAGAACAGTATCAACTACCCCCCCCATATAACCAGAGACAGTACCAACAATCAATCCTATAGGACCTACGATAATTGTGGTGAGAAAAACAATATAAAGCGTGATTCGTGTACCAAAAACAATTCGACTAAAGATATCCCGCCCCAGCTCATCTGTTCCAAAATAATGCTGCATAGATGGTGGTTGCAACCGATGCAACAGATCATTACTCAAAGGATCATAAGAAGTAATCCAAGGAGCAAATATCGCGCACAAGACAATAATAAGAATAATCATCAAACCAAAAACAGCCGAAAGATTATGAGAAAATTTTATTGCTGAGTAATAAATTTTTTGTACATTTGCTTGAATTATTGATTTTGGAATAGGGTCATTTAACCAATTTCTCAAAGAAAATGATGATTGCAAATTATGATGATTAATTGTTGTCATAAACGTGTCCTCGGGTCAAATATACTGTAAAGAAAATCAGAAAATAAATTAATAGCGATAAAGATAAATCCTATAATCAAAGTGCACCCTACGACTGCATTCATATCCCCAGCCAAAAGAGCACTCGTTAAGTAGCGCCCAAAACCAGGCCAAGCAAAAACTGTCTCTGTTAAAACAGCACCTTCTAATAAAGAAGCATAAGAAAGCGCAACAACAGTGATAATCTGAACAGCAGCATTGCGCAAAGCATGCCCCCAAACCGTTCGCATCCAAGATAATCCCTTCACACGTGCAGTAATAATGTATTCCTGGTTAAGCTGTTCAATCATAAATCCACGAGTCATACGTGTGATGTAAGCCATAGAACCAAGAGCTAAAATTAAGGCCGGAGTAATAATGTGGCTGAAAGCATTGCGAAAAGCCTCCCACTGCCCCTGCCGAGCAGTATCCCAAAGAAAAAATCCAGTTCTTGGTTCAAAAGAATATTCATAAATAAAATCAATCCGCCCAGGACCACCAACCCAACCAAGCTTAGCATAAAATATTAATAACGCCATCAACCCAAGCCAAAAAGTTGGTGTTGAATAACGAAGAAGCGTAAAAACACGAACAAAATGATCAATGAATGAATCACGATACATTGCTGCAAAAATACCAAGCGGAATACCTAAACTTGTACCTAAAATAGTAGAAATTGTTGCAAGCTCTAACGTTGCAGGAAATACGTGTGCAATATCTTCTAAGACAGGACGCCCAGAAGTTAATGAGTCTCCCAAATTAAGAGAAAATACATCACGCAGATAATTCCAATATTGAACTATCAATGGCTTATCAAGACCAAGCTTATAATACATTGCATCATAAGCTTCTTGACTAATATTATCACCAAGAATAGAGAGAACAGGATCTAAAGGAAGAATATGACCAATAAAAAAAGTAATGGTCACTAAGCCAAGCAATGTTATAAATATCGAAATCAATAACTTAAATACCTTTAAACAAAAGGTCCATAAGTACAAACTTCTCTGCCTTGAGAAGTTTGTTACATTAGTTTCTGAAAATGATAAAGTCATCTTATAGATCCTATACACTTACTAAAATATGAGCATGGCGTTTTCCCCCGCCACACACCCAAACAAACTGTAATTAAATACCACACACAATTTTTATCCATGTCATTGAGCTTACTTTTCTACTCCATCATAATAAATTCTAAAGCTATTCCAAACCCAGTTCTTAACTGTAGGCGCCATACCAACGGTATAATATGGCTGAAATAAATAAACCATAGGACCGTGCTTAAGAACATAATGCTGTAAAGTGCTGTATTGCGCGATACGCTTTTTTTGGTCTGGCTCAAATAAAGCATCCATCACCATTTTATTTGCATTTTCATCATAATAGCCAGCACGCCATGCCAAATACATACTGTACTTTTTTGTAAATGTTGGATCAGGATTAAAAATACTATTTAATGAAACAGGATGCCCATCAGGATCAGAACTCCCCCACCTCATAATAGCAAGATCATAATTTCCATTGCGCACATAATTCAATAATTGAGTATGTGCCATTTTTTCAATTGTAAGTTCAATACCAACTTTACGTGCATTTTCCTGGATAGATTGTGCAACAGGTGATGCATAAAGCAAATTGCTCACTAAAAGATTAGCTTTAAAGCCGTTAGGATAGCCAGCTTCACTTATTAACTGCTTTGCTTTTTCCAAATCTAATTTAAATGGCAATCCTTCTTTTTCATTTAAAGCTCCTGGAATACCCAATGGCATATAACTTGCACGTGGAATAGCTATACCTTTTAAAACAGTTTTTCCAAGATTTTCATAATCAATCAAATAACGAAGTGCCAATCTTACTTTTTCATTAGCTAAAATCGCATGTTTATTGTTTAAAGATAAATAAACAGACTGTGGTCGTAAAACACGACTAATTTTGATAGGTCCCTCTTGTTTTTCAATATCCAAGATATCTTCTGAAGAAAGATCACGCGCGATATCGACATCACCTTTTTCCAAAAGAAATCGCTGACTTGCGGATTCAGCCACATGCTGTATCATAATTTTCTGAACTTTGGGCTTTTCTCCCCAATAATGTTGGGTTGCTTCTAATATAACCCTGTCTCCTGGTGTCCAGCGCACCAGTTTATAAGGACCAACACATTCTGAATGGGTTGCCAAATATTTATTCCCCATATCACCATTAATACTATTTTCTTCAATCCTTTTACGATCAAGTAAGGCAGAAGCATAGGACTGACCAATCACAGTCAATATAAGCTCGACAGGGTAAGGCTTATCTAATTTTAATTGGAGAGTTTTATCATCCAAAGCTTGAATACTTGTTTCGATATTATCTTTGGTAAATCCATAACTTATTAAAGACTGCGCATAATTAAACCCTAATTTAACAATACGCTGCATAGACCAAGCAAGATCTTGTGCTGTTGCTGCTCTTCCATCATTAAATTTTAAATCATCACGAAGGTGGAAAACTATTCTTTTACCATTATCGAAAACATCCCAAGACCGAGCCATCGCAGGACGAACTTTTGTAGTATCAGATTTATCATATTGTACCAGCGCACTACACATATTCAGCAATAATTCGCTTGTTACAATTTCAAATGACTGTGCTGGATCAAAACTACTAATTGAATCAATATTCCATGCCATCACCAATGTATCTGGCAATGATGTACTCAATGCTGAGGATATAGATTCATTAAAAAAACCTACCATCCCTAATAAAAGACAAAATTTTTTAAATGACTTGTTCTTTTTGATTTTTTTCTCTCTTTTAAATTTGCATTGTATTTTATCCTTTGAAAATTTTAGTACGCGAGAAAACCCTAATCCTTTTATTTCATTCCTTAAAAGCACGATCATAGTTACTGACCCTTCAAAAGCATATTTTCAAGTATTAATCCACAAATTGATATATAGACCCTATAGTACAAAAATACTTTTCAAAATATGATTTTTTTCTGTTTATAGACATAGAGCTCACTTCATCCATGCGATTATGCATATTTTTCTAGATCGTTGTAATAAATTCTATAGCTATTCCAAACCCAGTTCTTAACTGTAGGCGCTATACCAACGGTATAATATGTCTGAAATAAATAAACCATAGGTCCATGCTCAAACATATAATGCTGTAAAGCATGATATCGCTCGATACGCTTTTTGGGATCTGGCTCAAATAAGGCATCCATCACCATTTTATTAGCCTTTTCATCATAATAACCAGAACGCGAAGCACCATATATACTGTATTTTTTTTTAGATGCTGAACCAGGATTAAAAATACTATTTAATGAAACAGGATGTCCATCAAGCTCATAGCTCGCCCATCTCATAATAGCAATATCATAATTTCTAGCACGGACATGACTCAACAATTGATTTTGTGCCATTCTTTTAATTATAAGTTCAATACCAACTTTACGTGCATTTTCCTGGATAGATTGTGCAACAGGGGACATATAAGGAAGACTACCAACTAAAAAATTAACTTTAAAGCCGTTAGGATAGCCAGCTTCACTTATTAACTGCTTAGCTTTTTCCAAATCTAATTTAAATGGCAATCCTTCTTTTTCATTTAAAGCTCCTGGAATGCCCAATGGCATATAACTTGCACGTGGAATAGCTATACCTTTTAAAACAGTTTTTCCAAGATTTTCATAATCAATCAAATAACGAAGTGCCAATCTTACTTTTTCATTAGCTAAAATCGCATGTTTATTATTTAAAGATAAATAAACAGACTGTGGTCGTAAAACACGACTAATTTTGATAGGTCCCTCTTGTTTTTCAATATCCAAAATATCCTCTGAAGAAAGATCACGCGCGATATCGACATCACCTTTTTCCAAAAGAAATCGCTGACTTGCAGATTCAGCTACATGCTGTATCATAATTTTCTGAACTTTTGGCTTTTCTCCCCAATAATGTTGGGTTGCTTCTAATATAACCCTATCTCCTGGTGTCCAGCGCACCAATTTATAAGGACCAACACATGCTGAATGGGTTGCCAAATATTTATTTCCCATATCACCATTAACACTATTTTCTTCAATCGTTTTTCGATCAAGTAAAGCAGAAGCATAGGACTGACCAATCATAGTCAATATAAGCTCGACAGGGTAAGGCTCATCTAATTTTAATTGGAGCGTTTTATTATCCAAAGCTTGAATACTTGTTTCGATATTATCTTTAGTAAATCCGTAATCTACCAAAAACCGAGCATAACTAAACCCTAATTTAACAATACGCTGCATAGACCAGGCAAGATCTTGTGCTGTTGCTGCTCTTCCATCATTAAATTTTAAGTCATCACGAAGGTGGAAAACTATTCTTTTACCATTATCGAAAACATCCCAAGACCGAGCCATCGCAGGACGAACTTTTGTAGCATCAGATTTATCATATTGTACCAGCGCACTACACATATTCAGCAATAATTCACTCATTACACTCTCAAGTGATTGTGCTGGATCAAAACTACTGATTGAATCAATATTCCATGCCATGACCAATGTATCTGGCAATGATGTACTCAATGCTGGGGATGTAGACTCATTAACAAAAACCATCCCACCTAATAAAAGGCAAAGCCTTTTAAAAGCTTTTAGCTTTTGCATTGCATTTCCCCCATTTTTTATTTTGAGCATATGATACGCAAAATATTTATAACTTTTCTATTCTAGTTCTCATTAAAATAGAATTTTGAAGTCTATACCACTTTAACCACCCAAACAGAAATCTCCCAAAACTATTTAATGGTGATAAATATAGACTACTTCCCTTATTATAAATTGCACCAATAGTAAGCAACATATGGGTTCCCTGCAATTTCTTATTTTAGATGGTTCTAGAATTGCTGCTATGCAGGGAACAGAAGCATTACTTATGTCATACTACATTTTTTCTGTATTATGCATTAAAAGTGCATCATTTCTCAATTGCGCTATAAAAAATATGCGGAGCATTGTTCCAAACCCATTTTTTGACAACAGGAGACATAGCAACAACACTATAATTTTGGAAAATGAACGCATAAGGTCCTTTTTTCATAAGTTCACGCTGCAAATCACCATATATTTTTGCTCTTTCTTGAGGGGTCTTTGCAAATAAGGCATCATAGACCTCTTGATTCATATTTACATCAAGATACCCCATCTGCCAACTTGGATAAGCTGTATTTCTAGCTTCAAATCGATTATCAGGGTTGTAAATAAGACGTAAAGCCATTGTATGAGGATCAGCAGAATCATTACTCCAACCAACAAAAGCAGTATCAAAAGAGCGCGCATAAACTTTTGAAAATAATTGTGCGCCTCCTAAGCGTTCAATTTTCAAATTCACACCGACCTTTGCAGCATTATCTTGAATAGATTGTATAATAGGCAAATTACTAGAAGATTCTGCGACTATAACATTTGCCTCAAATCCATTTGGATAACCCGCTTCAGTCAAAAGTTGCTTAGCTTTTTGAAAATCTACTTTAAAAGGTTGCCCTTCTTTTTCATTCAAAGCTCCTAAAGTACCGAGAGGGAGAAAACTTGCACGCGGAACAGCAATTCCTTTAAGGGTTGTTTTTGCAAGACCTTCATAATCAATAAGGTAGCGCATTGCTAAACGAACCTTCTCGTTAGCAAAAATAGGATTCGTCACATTAAAGCCCCAATACATTATAGATGGCCTTAATATTCTTTCCACTTTAACATCTGTTGTTTTTTGAACATCTTCTAAATCTTCAGATGTCAAATTACGTGCAATATCAATATCGTGTTTTTGTAATAAGAGGCGTTGTGTCCCTGACTCAGCAACATGACGAATTAAAATTTGCTTAATCTTGGGCGCTTCTCCCCAATAATTTGGATTTGCACGCAATAAAGCCGCTTCTCCAGAACGCCAACTCGCCAACTGATAAGGACCAACACAAGCAACATGGCTAGCCAAATACCGATTTCCCATATCGCCATCTTTTTCATTTTGCATAATCGTTTCACGATCAAGCAAGGTCGTAGCATATCGAGCGCCAATATTACCAAGAATAAGTTCCTCTGGGTAAGGCTTATCAAATTTCATTACCACAGTTTTTTCATCTGGCGCTTGAAGAGCAGAATCCATTGTCTCGGTGGTAATCCCGTAATCAGTAAATGTCGCCGCATTACTCATACCTAATTTGATAACTCGCTTCATACTCCAAAGAAGATCATATGCATTTGCAGGACGACCATCATCAAACTTTAAACCATCACGCAAATGAAAAGTAATCGTTAAGCTGTGATCGTCTCTTACAACATCCCAATTTTTTGCCAAAGATGGAACCACTTGAGCTGCATTATCTCGAGAAGAACTAACCAAACTGTCACAAAGATTGGAAATAATTTCAGCTGGAATAACTTCGTTGATTTGTGCTGGATCAAACGTAACAATGGAATCAATATTCCAAGCCATCACAAGTGTATTAGCAGGAGTTTTTGCAGATACTTGTTGCAAAGACGCATTCATAACCATACAAGCCGCAACAAAAGAAATACTCCCTCTCAATATCTTTTTCTTCAAACTCATAAATTCTTCCCTTTATAATATCTTAATTAATTTATTATTTTTAAATAACATAATCAAAACTGAACCAATATAATGAATAGTCTGCACATATCTGTTTCATTTTCAATCCACTAGTTTGTATCTTATATAAAACCATAAAAAACGAACGATATGGATGATTTTATTAATTTTTATCTATACTCTATAATATCCCCCTATTAGCCGCAACAAGCAGAGACTATCTTTAAACCAATCATAAAAAATGTAAAGCATAGATAAAATTTTTACATGAAAACCTACGGATTGATCATTCATTTCATTGAATTGTAAAAGAATAATAGTAGCTTCTTAAAATGCAAACACCTATCCCTCTTGTATTGTCAGATTTGAATTGAGTAGTGAGTGAAACATGAAAAAAAATCACGCAGAAAAAAGTGTACAATTAAACACACGCTTTTACTGATAAAGTTAAAGTTCATCTTCTACTCCCCATAAAAAGCCGAATCGATCTTTTCAAATTTTAATTTCGGCTTCTACCACCGTTTTATGTACTCATACAGCCATATACCAATATCACTGGCTTCAATGACAAATGCTAAAGCTTCAACTATGCACTGTAGCCAATAATCCCTTCAGCCTTTTATCTAAAAAGCTGAAACATATACATAAAAACAGCGTTTAAAGAGAAAGCTATCAGATAATAATGCGTCACACAAGTATTCTAAGTGATTGACATCAATTTTTCATTATCATCATTTTTTTATACTGCATTAACAAACACTTAATAATAAAAATATCTTTTATTCCATTGCATTAAAAGATTAACGACAAAAACATCCTTCAAGGTGATCATTAACGATCCCTGTTGCCTGCATAAAAGCATAACAAGTCGTAGGACCAACAAACGTCCAACCACGTTTTTTTAAATCTATTGCGAGACGAATAGAGGTGGGAGTAATAGGATTATCCCGCAATATATGAAAAGTTACCTTTTCATAACGCTCAGACTGCGGTGGCTGAAAAGACCAGAAGTAATCAGACAAACTACCCCATTCTGTCACTATTTCTCGCGCTTTTATAGCATTATTAATCACCGATTGAATTTTTCCTTTATGACGAACAATACCTTTGTTCTGCATCAATATTTGCACCTTTACGTCATCGTAATACGCAATTTTTTCAAAATCAAAGTGATCAAATGCATTTCGAAAAGAGGAAATTTTTTTTAAAATTGTTATCCAAGAAAGCCCCGCCTGAAAACCTTCGAGACAAATTTTTTCAAATAAATGATAATCATCAAAAACAGGTTTTCCCCATTCATGATCATGATAAGCACAATAAAGTGGATCAGTTCCTGCCCACGAACAGCGAACTTTTCCATCCGCTCCCATAAGAAGCCCTTCATTAAGAATGACATTTTGTTTACTAAAAGAGCGTTCCTTGGTCATCTTGTTTTGGTTTTATGTGTTTAGATTTTGGAGATCGACTAGAATCATGATTCTGTGGGGAAACACTGATCTCACCGTCAAAAAAACGCAAATTTATTGATCCTGTTTTTGGAAATTGTACTAACCGTTTAATAGGCTTATTATTTTTCTCCAAAGCCAAAACAAAACCACGCTCTAAAATACTTTGATATGATGTATTTTTTAAAAGTCTAAATGCTAACTCTGCTTGAGCTCGTTGTTTTTCAACAATGCGCAAAAAAGCACGGCGGAGACGCACAGTGTATTCTTTGTTTTTTTGCTTAACTCTTTCAGTATTCAATAGCCGTGGCGAAAGACGTATACCAAGCACATAAAAATAAGAGAATTTTTTATCAAAATTTACATGAAAGGCGCGCTGTAGCCGACTTGAAATTTCATTAAAACTATGTTGTGTTTTTTCAACATTCAATAAACGTGGCGATAAACGTACACAAAGCATATAAAAATAAGAATGTTTTTTATCAAAGTTTACATGAAAAGCACGCTGTAACCGGCTTGAAACTTCATCAAAAACGCGCCGAGGAACAGCAAAAAGCTGATCAGCTGTTGGCAAACCCCGCGCAACTGCACGCAATTTTTGTTTATGAAAATCAAAATAACGGACTATTCCTTTGCGTAAACGTGCACCAAGCGAAGCCACTTCCACTTCGAGATCAAGTTTAACAGGAACAGCCTTCTCTGCTGCTCCCGTGGGAGTTGGTGCACGCCAATCAGCTACATAATCAATCAAAGTCCAATCCGTTTCATGCCCAACAGCAGAGATAACCGGAAGGGACGATGCGTAAACAGCACGAACAACAGCTTCGTCATTAAACCCCCATAAGTCTTCTAAACTTCCTCCTCCTCGAGCAACAATAATAAGATCAGGTTTTGGAATAAAACTTCCTGCAGGCAACGCATTAAAACCTTCAACAGCAGCAGCCACTTCTTTCCCACTTGTTTCTCCTTGAACCCGTACAGGCCAAACTAAAATATGTAACGGAAAGCGATCTGATATACGATGAATAATATCGCGAATAACAGCTCCCGTTGGTGATGTTACAACACCTATAATTCTGGGCATATAAGGCAAAGGCTTCTTCTTGGTTTCATCAAATAAACCTTCATCCGCAAACTGCTTTTTACGATTTTCTAGAAGTGTCATTAAAGCGCCAACTCCTGTTGGCTCAAGTGCTTCAATAATAATTTGATATTTTGACGATCCAGGATAAGTTGTAAGCTTGCCAACAGCAACCACTTCCATCCCTTCTTCCGGAGGAAATTTAAGCTTTTCCATAACGCCGCGCCAAATGACAGCTTCTAACCGCGCCTTATCATCTTTTAAGGCAAAATAAGCATGACCTGAAGCATGAGCACCGCGATAACCTGATATTTCTCCACGCACCCGCACATAACCAAACTTTTCTTCAACAACGCGTTTTAAAGCTCCTGCTATTTCAGAAACACTAAATTCCACTACATTTGTGAACACTGGTTTTTCAGAAAATAAATTTGTCATTTTTTTTCAATTCTAGGGATAATAAAATCTTCAATCCTAATATTGGCACAAACATATCTTCACAAAAATGAAAAATATCTTTATAAAATAGGATGTTTTGAAATCATATTCTATACAAAACAGACTCTCTTGAGACGAGAAAAAACTATCAATACACTCAAAAAATTTTACCTCTTATAAAAAACGTTAAAATTTATCGTACCCCTTTGAAAATTAAAAAAGAAAACATTAAGAAATGCCACAAAAAAAACAAACGAATAACACAAGGCACTAAACTTGAGAAAGAATTAAAAAGGACTCTATTGTCCTTTTTATAGAAATAACAATGATATCTTTTATAACTGAAGTACAATAAAATAGAGTTGAGAGTATAATAAAATGAACAAAAAGAAAAAAACATTCAATTCTTTGCATTCATTTTTTAGAGGTGCATTAAGGCATGTTTTTGTAAGATTGCTCATCATTTCACTTCTCGTTGGTATCGTGATGAACTTTTTTTCCTGGACCCCTCGTAGTCTCTTACAAAAAACAATAAATTTTTTATGTGAAATAGGATTTGCCGCTTTTTTTACAAACTTATTCCACACTACTTTAATGGGAGCGGTTATTGTTTTGCCTATTTTCTTTCTTTTACGTATTTTTTGTAAAAAATGCAAAAAATAAAGAACCTCTGTATAACCTTTCTTATCATTAATCTTTTCGAAAAATAAAACGACACACAAAGCCCGTAACTATAGCTACAAAAACCGCAATAATACCATATAAAAAGCTATATCTATGAGCTCCATAAAAAATTGTATAAGCAATATGCGCTTTAACTATTTCAAGATTCGTTTCCGCACTATCAATAAATTGTCCATCACGAAAAAGATAAGCACGAACCTGATAATGTCCAACAGGAATATTTGCTGGTAGTTGAAAATGCGCTGTAAAAAGTGAACCAGAGCCAAAACGCACACCACCCACTTCTTCACTATAAAGTTTTTTAGCTTTTTGCAATTTTATAAGTTCATCACGAAAATTTTGTACTCTTTCTTGATTCTGCTCATTCGTTTGCAATGGGAAATAAGATAATCCCAACTTTAAACGTTTATAATTTTCAATGCTAGTGATATCTTCAACCTCACGCGTTGTGACCATTGAATAAAAAAGAGGAACATTTTCAAAAACAAGAGAATCTGCATTAACCCAAACCCCTGCATTGCGCTCCTTTTTTCGCATAACCATTGATCGGGATTGCCCTTCCAAACTAACAACAATATCATAGAGTTTTTGTCGAGAATAAAGTGGATCAGTATTTTCTAGAACACCGGCAATATAAAGATCACGACCATCAAAATGTGTATCAACCATAATCGTACTGGTTGTTACGATAATTTGGAGGGTCTCATAATTAACTGATGGAGCTTCTTTGTCAGCATACACCCACGTGGGGAAAAAAATGAGACAAAACAAATTGGCAAATATGCAAAAAGGAAAGAGTCTACCCATTTTTATCCCGTAAGAATAGCCAAAGAAAAAAGGTTATCAGGGCGTATAAATAATTGAAAAGCTAAACGCATACACACAACCAACACTAAAAATGCAAACGCCATACGCAATTGTTCAGCTTTTAACTTTTGTCCGGCGCGGATTCCATACTGTACACCGACACTTCCCCCAAGCATCAACAAAAAAGCCAAAACAATATCAACAGACTGATTGCTTACGCTTTGTAACACTGTCGTAAAGGAGGAAACAAATGTAATCTGAAAAAGTGAAGTTCCAATCACAACACTAGTGGGAACACGCAAAAGATAAACCAGAGCTGGAACAGTAAAGAATCCTCCTCCAATTCCCATAATAGAAGATAACAACCCGACAATGAAACCAATGCTTAAAACTGGAATGATGCTCACATATATCATCGATGTTCGAAAACGCATCTTTAACGGCAATTTATGAATCCAATTATGTCTGCCAGCAAGACGAACAGAAACTTTTTGTGATTTGCGCCGTCTTCTCATATCGAACCAGCTTTCAATAATCATCAAACTTCCTACACTTCCAAGAAGAAACACATAAAGAAGCGAAATGATAAGGTCTAACTGTCCCATTTCTTTTAAAAGGGAAAATATCTGAATCCCTACAAATGAACCAATACCCCCTCCAATCGTCAAAAAAATGCCAAGTTTAATATCAAGAGTACGTCGTCTAAAATGTGTAATCGCTCCAGTTACAGAGGATGCAATCATCTGATTTGCCCCTGTTCCAACAGCAATAGCAGGAGGAATATTATAAAAGATCAAAAAAGGCGTGATTAAAAAACCACCACCAATCCCAAAGAGACCAGAAAAAAAACCAGCAACCACCCCCATACTAATCAAGATTAGCATATTGAGCGACATTTCAGCAATTGGTAAATAGATACTCACTGATACAACCTTCAACGCACTCTGAGGCTTGTTTTGGATAATGTCAAAACTCTTTTTTTATATCTCTGTTGTGTTTTTGAAAAACCGGTACGCAAAAAATAATATACTGCGCATTCCCACGTGCTATTCATCTACTCACAACATCATAAAATTAAAAAAATGAGCTTCTCTAAAACCATAGAAGCATAACGTTATCGTAGCTATAAATGCAATAATTAAAAAACGAGTACACCATTTTTTAACAGAATAGCGTGAAAAAAACAAAGACTTCAACAATTTTGTTTGTGATGGAAGCGTATATTGATCATTTTTAATGCAATAAGTAGATGTTTGCACATCAGAGTGGACTCCTTTTACGACAGAATGCGCTGCAAAATTTTTAGACTCTTTTACAACAAGCTGCGAAACTTCTGTTGGCAAAGATTTTTTTTTACTTTGTTGCGACGAATTTGGGACATTCGTTTGAGCTGGTACAGTGTTTTTCCTTAAAATATTTTGTCTTTTTTGAAGTGACGCGCTTTCTTGGCTTTTTTCACATGGCATATGAGCAAGATGATGCACAATAGAATCGGACGATTTTGCGCGAGTCACAGGATTTGTTATGGTCGTTTTTTGTAAATTTACTTTTTCGTTATGCAAATCTCTAATAAGCGTTTTAATCTGCTCTAAATGCTCAAAAAGCGTTTTCTCTTTCTGACGACGTATGTAATGTTCAGCCAAAATTGCTCGACTAATATCATCTAAATAAGATTTTAAATCATCTTTTGCCAAACGCTGCGAAGCTTGAGAATGAAGCGGGTGTTTCATTTGCAATTGTGCTGAAACATAATGTAATTTTTTAGCAATATCCGACATTGTTATTTCAGTAGATTCACCCACAATCCCCTTTTTTCCAACAGTAGAAAAAGAAGACTTATCGTGCGCTGCATGTTTTATAATATGATTTTTCTTATTCACAGACGCTATCCCCTCATTTATATTCTCTAAGGAAAGAGAAACACACAAATAAATAAATGAGGAATATGCTTTATTTTCGTAAACAGAGCTTTAAAGATTACGAAAAATATTTAAAAAAAATAACTGTTGATTTACTTATTTCTCATATTTAGGTGAAGAAATCACTTTATTATTTATCATAGCACTGCACTGAACGGACGTGCTACATATCCGTTACCAAATGGGTATGTGGAACCCAAAAATGATATTCCCATTTTATATAGAATATTCTCAGCTCCCATCCTTATTGCAGACGTCCTTTGTAAACTATCTCGGAAACTATGCTAAACACACTGAATTTTTTTAATATGATCATTAATTTTTTATGCAAATGAACAAGGTTTTATTAAAAGGGCAAAAAAGAAAAATGTAAATCGAGAACGATAATGAAAAAATACAAGCAAGTATACAAAGCTTATATAACGAAAAAAATTGTAATAAAATTTAGCTTTAAACGATTTGGTTTCTTTTAAAGATTATTATAAACTCGTGGTCATACAAACAAAGAGGATCATTATGAAGGTAATTGTCGCTGTTAAACGTGTTGTTGACTATAATATCAAGGTCCGCGTCAAACCTGATCACACAGGAGTTGATCTGTCTCATGTAAAAATGTCTATGAACCCTTTTGACGAAATTGCCGTAGAAGAAGCCGTGCTTCAAAAAGAAGCTGGAAAAATTTCAGAAATTATTCTTATTTCCATTGGACCAGAAGCAGCACAAGAAACTTTACGGACAGGACTTGCAATGGGTGCTGACAGAGCTATCCTTGTCGCTACGGAAGAAACACTTGAACCTTTAACAATTGCAAAGATTCTCAAAGCAGTGATTCATGAAGAGAAACCAGATATGGTCTTTTTAGGCAAGCAAGCTATCGATGATGACAGCAACCAAACTGGACAAATGTTAGCCGCCCTTCTTGGGTGGGGACAAGCGACCTTTGCCTCACATCTAGAGTTAAACAATGGACATGCTACGGTTACTCGAGAAGTGGATAACGGTACACAAACCCTCTATCTTCCTCTGCCCATAGTGATGACAGCTGATCTTCGATTAAATGAACCACGTTATATTTCTCTTCCTAATATTATGAAAGCAAAAAAGAAACCCATTGAAAAAAAGGCTCTTGCTGATCTTCATGTGAATACGCAAGCGCGCTTAACTGTCCTTAGCGTTGAAGAACCACAATCTCGTCAATCTGGTGTCAAAGTAGCCAATGTAACAGAACTTGTCAGTGCACTAAAGCGCGCAAAGTGCATTTAACATTTGATAACAAATAAGTCTAAAATAACGACGCATACAAAGGTATTAATCTATGGCAATTCTTTTATTAGCCGAACATAATATAGAAGAAACCGCAAAAGCACTTACCGCTGCTCAAGCGATTAATGGTGATATTGATATTTTAATTTGCGGAGAAAACACGAAAACACTTGCTGAGAAAAGTGCTAAACTTTCTGGTGTACGGCAAGTTCTTGTCGCTGAAGCAGATTATTTAGCTCATCAACTTGCTGAACCTGTGGCAGATACGATCATTCAATTAGCCAATGATTATGAAGTCATCATGGCGGCTTCTACCAGCATTGGCAAAAATGTTATGCCACGCGTGGCTGCTCTCCTCGATGTTATGCAAATCTCAGATATTATCGCTATTGTTGCACCTGATACTTTCAAGCGACCAATTTATGCAGGAAATGCCATCGAAACTGTACAAACCAATGATCGTCAAAAAGTGATAACAGTTCGCACTGCCTGCTTTAATCAAACCCCATCTCAGGACAATAACGCTCCTATTAAAATAATAACGCCAGCTCCCAATCCAAATCTGTCGTCTTTTATCAAAGAAGATACCAATAAAAGTGATCGCCCTGACATTACTTCAGCACGTGTTATTGTATCTGGCGGACGTGGTCTTGGTTCGCAAGAGCAATTTATGGCACTTCTTTCCCCCCTTGCAAATAAACTAGAAGCAGCCTTAGGTGCTAGCCGAGCCGCGGTTGATGCAGGCTATGCTCCTAACGATTGGCAAATTGGACAAACTGGTAAAATCGTTGCTCCTAAACTTTATATAGCCGTTGGTATTTCTGGTGCTATCCAACACTTAGCTGGTATCATGGACGCCCAGATCATTGTCGCTATTAATAAGGATGAAGAAGCTCCTATTATGCAGATCGCTGATTATGCCCTTGTAGGTGATCTTCACCAAATCATTCCTGAATTGGAGAAAGCTTTATAAGCTATGACTGGATCTCAACAACATCAACGGGAAAGTATGGAGTTTGATATTGTCATTGTAGGGGCTGGTCCTGCTGGGCTTTCCGCGGCAATACGATTAAAACAGATTAATCCTGAACTGTCTGTTACAATCATTGAAAAAGGCGCTGAAGTCGGCGCTCACATTCTCTCTGGTGCAGTTGTTGATCCTATCGGCATAGATACCCTCTTGCCAGAATGGAAAAATGAGCTCAATCATCCCTTTAAAACCCCTGTCACCAGTGACCAGTTTTTTTTTCTAAAACCAAAACACGCCACAATATTTCCCAACATTTTCCGCCCTAAAATTTTATCAAATGATGGTTGCTATATCGTATCACTTGGTGATGTTTGTCGCTGGCTCAGCAAAAAAGCCGAAGAACTCGGCGTTGAAATTTATCCTGGCTTTGCTGTATCGCATACCATCCAAAATGATAACGGAGCAATCATTGGTGTTCTCACAGGTGATATGGGATTAAACAAAGATGGAACACCCGGAGAAAATTATATGCCAGGGATGGCCTTAATGGCCAAATATGTTCTCATTGCCGAAGGAGCACGTGGCTCAATCGCAAAGCAAATAATACAGAAGTTTGACCTCAGTAAAGGTCGTGACCCACAAAAATTTGGACTTGGCATCAAAGAGCTTTGGGAAATTGATCCTGCAAAACATAAGCAAGGTTTAGTTCAGCATTTTACAGGTTGGCCCCTAGATGATAACACGGGAGGAGGAGGTTTTCTCTATCACCAAGAAAATAATTTAATTTCTGTTGGTCTTGTTGTACACTTAGATTATAAAAATCCTTACCTCTCTCCTTTTGAAGAGTTTCAGCGTTTTAAAACACACCCCAAATTATATGAGATCTTCAAGGATGCAAAACGTCTCGCTTATGGAGCACGCGTCATCAATGAAGGCGGTTGGCAATCTGTACCAAAACTCACCTTCCCCGGTGGAGCACTTATTGGCTGTGCAGCAGGCTTTGTCAATGTTCCTCGCATAAAAGGATCACATAATGCAATCTTATCTGGCATACTAGCAGCAGATAAAATCGCTTTAGCTCTTTCTCAAGGACGAGCCCATGACGAAGTAAAAGAAATAGAAATGCACTGGCGCAAAAGTCCTATTGGGAAAGATCTTTACAAAGCACGCAATGTCAAGCCACTCTGGACAAAGTACGGCACAAAATACGGAATGAAACTCGCCGGTTTTGATATGTGGTGGCAACAACTGTTTGGATTCTCTTTATTTAGAACACTTTCCCACGAGAAAGCAGATTATGCATATCTTGAACCAGCAAAAAAATTCCATCCCATTGCTTATCCAAAACCTGATGGTGTTGTAACCTTTGATTGTCTTTCCAGTGTTGCACTTTCAAATACGCACCATGAAGAGAATCAACCTTCTCATTTAAAAATCGCCTCACTTGAAAAACAAAAAAACTCTGAATACGCTGTATATGGAGGACCTTCTGCACGCTATTGTCCTGCCGCAGTTTATGAATGGCTCGAATATAATGATTACGAGACTTATGTTATCAATGCTTCAAACTGCATCCATTGCAAAACATGTGACATCAAAGACCCTAATCAAAATATCACTTGGACCTGCCCGCAAGGCGGTGAAGGCCCTCTTTATCCAAATATGTAGTAATTTTGCATTTTTCTAAAGTTTTAGATCAAAAAAATTCAATCACTTCAGCTCAATTTTTTTGAACCATCAATCTGCATAATTTTTGTATAAAGTAAAATGCACTTTGATATCTCACCTACAATAAAATCTTTGACTCACTATATGCAGTTTTCGATAAAGAAAATCTGTTATATTTTATCTCCCAACGACAAAACAATAATCAAATACTAAACATTTTAGTGCGCCACAGAGAATCATAACTATCAATCTCTTTGTTCTTGGACATGCCCGGCAAAAAATTTTATGGCTTTTGCCTCTATATGAATGTGAACAAATTAATCAATATCTTACAACTTTGAGACCAAAAATACTGAGCAAATAGCTTTAACTTTTACGCGAATCATTCATTTTTTTCAAAGTGGTCTCAAGAGCTGTGATCAAAGCAGTGCTTCCTCCTTGATGAGAAAAACAATTCGACAAAAGTTCATTTGTTCCCCCTTTTGTTGAAAACTCTTTTTCAAGCAATGCAAAATCAAGAGATGCAATACGATCAGTTGCTATAATTTTACGCATTTCATCTGTAAGATTACCAAACATCATGGTAAGAAACTCTGCTGACTGCTGTTCTTTTAACCCTTTCTCAACAAACCACTTATGTGCTGTTCCTATAAAATTAAAATAGACTCCCATTAATGAACCAGCCGTCATAAAAAGATTAAACTGATCTTCTGCCTCTAATACCACTGTACCACCCAAAGCATTAAATACAGTGCATAAAAATGGATGATCGGGATAAATTGGTGTTAAATTTTTACATTCTGCAACAAAAGGGAGTGGAACAGCACGATAAACCTTATGATTTATCCACTCCTCAATTTCTGCTGCTTTTGCCATAGCAAGAACGGAAACAACAAGCTGTTCTGGATGAAACCGCAGAGAACGCAAAATCTCTTCTGCAGTTTGGTTAGGCAGGCATAAAAAAACACAATCACTCTCATCCAATAGCGCTTGATTACTTTCAGCAATTGTAACTTTATCATATTTACGCGAAAGACGTTCTGCTGTTTGTGCGTTGCGTGGCGAAATGATAATTGAAAAGTCCTCAAAAGTGCTCGCCATTAAGCCATCCACCATTGCGGTACTAATTGTACCTGTTCCTAAAAAGCCAATTTTCATTTCTATTCCTCGCTTTTATACTTTTAAATAGAATCTTACCCAACGCTTTATTTATTTTAACTAACATAGATGCTAATTGAAGAAGCGACGCATAATACAGCAAGAATAACCAACCCCAAATAGAGTTTTGGCTTATCAAAAAGAACTGCAAAAGCAGAAAACCAACCAACAATAGCAGCAGTTAATGCAAATAAGAATCCTGGCTTATTCATAAGTACAATATGAACTGCCATTAAACCACCAATAATCAGCGCTCCCAAAACAATCAATAAACTAGTTGCAAATTTTTCATAATCGTCCATATTTCATTCCTTATAATAATATCCAAGCTGTTATTTGTTTTTGCCTAATAGTTAAGACAATAGAGAGCACCTCATTTATCGGACATAAAAAACGCTGGAATATGACGAGGCAAACGCCAAGGCGATATAGCAATCAAATCAAAACGTATAGATAAAAGAGAACGATCTTTTTGCCGCGTTAACCAGATATCAGCTGCAGCCTCAATGCGTTTCTCGCTCATTCGAGAAACCGCAATCATAGCTTCAGCCAATGTTGGACGAGCTTTTACTTCAACAATTAAAACAAGATTTCCACGCCGTGCAATTAAATCAATTTCACCACATTTTGTTTTAAAACGAGTTTCAGCGATATGAAATCCCTTGAAACGTAACCACCAAGCTGCCCATTTTTCTGCACGAACACCTCTATAAAAAGACTTTTTCCTACGCTCTTTTTGTCTATGTCTGCGCTCTTTTTGCACAATACTTATGCACCTTTTAAAAGAGTCAACCGCTGAAAAAGTTCCTGCTTTTTCAGTCCTGTTTTTTTTGCAGCGATTGCCGCTGCTTTTGCCGCAGGATGCGCATTCGCTAGTTCTAATAACATTTCATCAATTTCTTGGTCGCTCATTACTTTCAAAGGAGAAAATACCGCTCCAACAAGCACAACAATTTCTCCGCGAATCCGTGACTGATTTCTATAATTTTCAAGTAAATTTCCTAAATTGGAAACATCCACTGTTTCGAATTTTTTGGTTAATTCACGACATATTGCAGCAGGACGATCCGCTGAAAAAATAGAGACCATATCCTGTAGAGTTTCAACAAGACGATGAGGCGATTCATAAAAAACCATAGTTGCAGGAATAGTTTTTAATTGTTCCAATCGTTTTTGACGCTGTGTCTTACGCGCACTTAAAAAACCTGCAAAGAAAAAGCTATCCGTGGGAAGTCCCGTCGCCACTAAGGCTGTTAAAAGAGCTGAGGCACCAGGAATGGGAACAATTTTATAACCCGCTTCACGTGCTTGCTCTACTAATTTAAAACCAGGATCAGAAATAAGTGGTGTTCCAGCATCTGAAACAAGCGCAACAGCTTTATTTTCTGCCAAAGCTGCTAGTAATTTTGACCCTGCTTTTTGCGCATTGTGTTCATGATAAAGAAATGTTTTTTTCTGGATACCATAACGTTCTAACAAAACACGTGTTACCCGCGTGTCTTCACATGCCAAAATATCAACTCCTGCAAGCACTTGCAAAGCACGAATTGTTATATCCGCAAGATTTCCAATAGGTGTTGCTACCAAATAAAGTGCTGGTTCTATAATGGGAGCAGAATAAGCATGAGCACCTATAAAATATACTTTTTCACTCATACCTTTCTTTCATAACCAAATATTCCTTCACTACTCAATCTTTCCAAGACCTTTATCATGATCATCATCGGCCATTTCTGCCAAAATTTTCTTCACTTCTGCTAAAGGATCATCAGAACGAATAATCGGTCTTGCCACAACAAGATGGCTTGCCCCAGCTGCTAATGCTTGTTTTGGCGTCATAACCCGCTTTTGATCATCATGATTGCTTCCAGCAGGACGAATTCCTGGTGTAACCAGAGACATATCAGCACCGATCACTCTCCGCACAGCTTCTGCTTCAAGAGCCGAAGCTACAATTCCACCCATTCCTATATTTCGAGCCTGTTCAGCCCTTTTCAAGATTAAATTTTCTGCGTTATCTTTATAACCTGCATTTCTTAAATCATCTTCATCCATCGACGTCAAAACCGTCACCCCAAGCACACACAAATCACTTCCTTGAGCAGCAGAAACAGCAGCCTGCATTGTTTTTGGATAAGCATGAACCGTTAGCATCGAAACACCTAATTTAGCAATATTTTCCACAGCCTTTTCAACGGTATGATCTATATCCAGCAACTTCATATCAAAGAAGACCTTTTTTCGCGCTCGAACAAGATCCTTAATCAACCCCATGCCGCCAGCAAAAGCCAATTGATAGCCTATCTTATAAAAACAGACATGATCGCCCAATTGCATGACCAATTTTTCCGCTTGTTTCACGTTCGGAACATCTAATCCAACAATAAGACGATCGCTTTCTGCCGTTTCCATACGAGATTCCTTTATGTTTTTTGTGATTGTATCTTAAGAAAATCTTTTAGAAAAACACAATTTTAAAAAAAATTGTGTTTTATCTGATCAATGATTGTACGATAAAGTTTTGCATGCTCTCCATTGGGGTTAGCAACAAAAATTGGCACCCCATCATCTGAAGAAGATCGCAATGCGGCATCAAGCGGAACTTCTGCCAAGAAAGGAACTTTTCGGTGCTCAGCTTCTGCACGGGCACCGCCATAACCAAAAATATCGTAGCGTTTTTGTGTATCAGGAGCAATAAAATAACTCATATTTTCAATAAGCCCTAAAATGGGAACATCGACCTTCATAAACATTTCTATCGCTTTACGAGCATCAATCAAAGCAAGATCTTGTGGAGTAGAAATAACTAACGCGCCCGTTAATGGCACTTGTTGTGCCAGTGTCAATTGTGCGTCTCCTGTACCTGGTGGCATATCAACCACCAAGACATCAAGCGGTTCCCATGAAACGTCTCTTAGCAATTGTGTTACAGCCGCCATCACCATTGGTCCACGCCAAACTATGGGCTTTTCTTCCTCAACCAAAAATCCCATTGACATTAATTTAAGACCAAATTTTTCAAGTGGTTGAAGTTTTTTCTCACCAATTAGCTGTGGTTTTTCGTTAACAAGCCCTGTTAAACGCGGCAAAGATGGACCATAAATATCTGCATCCATCACACCTGTTTTAAAACCTGAATCTTGTAAAGCTAAGGCAATATTGATTGCCATGGTAGATTTACCAACCCCACCCTTTCCAGAAGAAATTGCAATGACATGTTGTACACCTTCTATCGCTGTTTTAGCAGGAAGTGAATTTGCTTTGCGTCTACGCGTAGACAAAATCGCATCTTTACGCGATGACAAAGATGGCTTGGCTTTTTTTTCTGCCGTAAGTGTAACAACAACAGATTCAACTCCATCCATAGCGTTGACTCTTTCTTCAGCCGCACGACGCAACAATTCAAATTCCCGTATACGTCCATCAGGAACAGTAATGGAAAAGAAAACCTTACCATTAACAATTAATATTTCTGAAAGAAGTCCCAACGATACAATATCACGTTCAAAATCTAGTCCTTTAATTTTCTGTAACTCTTTGCGAATAGCCTCGCTTGTGACGAAATTCACACTCTTTCCTCTTTATTAAATAAATGCCAAATAACACAGCAATGAAGCTAAAAAATTAAACTTAATTATCGAAAAGTTTTCCATTTTGGAGTGCGACTAAAGAGATATCTCATTTTTTTCAAAATACGAAACCAATCTCAAATAGAGAACTTTGATAATAAAATCTGTTATAAAATCCAATCCAGCGTAGATGGCGTTTTGTTATACATTCACTTCATGAATATTGTGATAAACACCTTACAAAAAAGAATGGATTTTTCACAGTGCAAATAAAAATATATGTTCAAAATAATGCATTTTATAATTGCATAACAATAAATTATTATCATTTTTTGCTGATTATTTGTCTGTGATGTGAAAAAAATAAACTTAAATTTAACCAATTAGCTAATAATTATTTTTTGAAACTTGAAAATATCACATATAAAATGAATACCCATTATTGACTTTTTTGTACTTTTTGATGCAATAGAAAAACAATCTGAGATTGACTTTTTTGGTGTTTTTCCTTATGGATTGGCAATCGTCTGATAGAAGTAAGGTTGTTTATCTGACGCCTAATTTCCTGTAGAAATAAGAAGGGCCGCACACCGCGGTATCAAAATAAATGAAACGTACTTACAACCCCTCTAAAATTGTTCGTAAACGCCGTCATGGGTTTCGTGCTCGCATGGCAACAGCCGGTGGTCGTAAAGTGATTGCAGCAAGACGTGCTCGTGGACGTAAGCGATTATCTGCTTAGCCATTTTTTTCACAAGAGGCTAAATATATTCACTATTTTCTTTTGTGATTTTTTTTTGTGAAATTCTAATGCCTGCTTTTCAGGCACTGATTAAAGTTAAAAAACGTTTTTTATGAAAAAAAAACATCCCTGCCGTATCCGTAAAAGAGCAGATTTTTTAGCTGTACGCACAGGAGAAAAACGACGCGGTCCTTTGTTTTTGCTTGAAGTTAAACCTCGTGAACAGACAGTGAAAATGAAGTCTCCTCTTGTTGCGCGTGTAGGTTTTACTGTCACGCGTAAAAATGGTAATGCTGTCAAGCGTAATCGTATCAAGAGACGCTTGCGTGAAGCGGTTAGAGTTGGTTTAACAGATAGCATGGAAGCAGGAACAGACTATGTTATTGTCGCCCACCGAGATGTACTACACGTACCATTTACGTCTTTAATTAGCGAGTTAAGTAAACGGATACAGACAAAGCCGAAAACAAAACATCAGCAACGGCAACAGGATAGTGAGAATGGAATATAACCGCAATTTCTTTACCGCCATTGGATTGTCTTTTTTAGTGCTTATCGCATGGCATTTCCTTTACATTGCTCCTAAACAAAACGAACTGCAACAACAGCAAATGAATGTTCAAAAGTCGTTACAACAGCAATCTACACTTTCCACTATCGAAGAAAATTCCCCTAACGTTGCATCAACATATGAGCATGGGTCGGTACCTATAATTGATTCTCCAATGACTCCTGAAACTCGGAGCGTTGAATTGGCTAAAACAAACCGTATTGCGATAAAAACAGGAGAGCTTGAAGGCTCCATTAATCTTGTTGGTGCACAATTTGATGATCTTTTTCTCACAAAATATCGCTTAACAGTGGATAAGCAATCACCAAAAATCGCTCTGCTTAACCCTAAAGGGTTTAATACAACTTATCTTGCTGAGTTTGGTTTTACAGGTGCTTCTTTTTCAAAAAAAGCATTACCCCAGTCTGATACTAAGTGGCAAATAGAAGGCAATAACACGACACTAACACCTTCAACACCTGTCACTTTAATCTACAATAACGGACAGGGACAGATTTTCCGCCGCACTCTTTCTGTTGATGATCATTACATGTTTACCATTAAAGATTCTATTAGCAATGAGAGTAACGAATCGATCTATCTTTCTTCCTATGCCCGTGTTGCACGGGCAGCTCCGCCAGAAGATGCAAGCGCAACCTATTTGCTACATGAAGGTATGATAGCAATTGCGGGTGATACGCTTAAAACGGAAAAGTACAAAAATATGGCAGAGCTTAGCCCTAACCCTGAGAATGGTCAAAAAAGTATGACTTTTTCTAAAGTGACAGGAGGTTGGGTTGGTATTACAGACAAATATTGGGCCGTAACAGTTATTCCTCCACAAGATAAAGAATACACTAGTCGCTTTATTTACTTTGATCGTTTAAACACCCATTATCAATCTGACTTGCTCGGCACACCTTTAACTATCGGACCACACGAAACAAAAACCATTACGAATCATCTTTTTGCTGGTGCCAAACAAGTTGAAATTATTAATCATTACCAAAATGCATTAAACATTAAAAAATTTGCTCTTTTAATTGACTGGGGTTGGTTTGATTTCATCACAAAGCCAATGTTTGCCATCATTGATATACTGTATAAGAAAACAGGTAATTTTGGTGTTGCCATTCTTTTGGTTACAGTGCTTCTAAAAACACTACTCTTCCCTCTTGCCAATAAATCTTACAAATCTATGGCGCGTATGAAGCTCTTGCAGCCAATGCTACAAGAAATCAAAGAAAAATATGCAAATGACACTGCCAAACAACAACAAGAAATGATAAAATTGTATAAAAGCAAAAATATCAACCCTCTCGCAGGCTGTTGGCCTATGTTGATCCAATTCCCCATATTCTTTGCTCTTTATAAAGTTTTGTATATTACTATTGAAATGCGGCATGCTCCTTTCTTTGGATGGATCCAAGATTTAGCAGCGCCCGATCCAACTTCTCTTTTTAACCTGTTCGGACTCTTGCCTTATACGGTTCCCTCATTTCTTATGCTTGGAGCATGGCCTTTCATCATGGGGATAACAATGTTCTTACAGATGCGTATGAATCCAGCTCCTCAAGACCAAACACAAGCAATAATCTTTACATGGATGCCTGTCATCTTTACCTTTATGCTAGCTTCCTTCCCTGTTGGTCTCGTTATTTATTGGGCATGGAACAATATATTATCAATGATTCAGCAAGGTATCATGATGAAACGCCAAGGTGTTAAAATTGAACTTTTAAATAATTTGAAATCCATGTGGACAAAATCACCAAAAAAAGAAATGCATGAATGACAACATGTTCTTCTCTTTCTAGAATTTTTTCTCGCAATTGGATTTTTATTCGTGGCGTACCTGCAATACATCTGCTGCCTCCTGAAGGACCTCCAGAGATTGCGTTTGCAGGACGTTCCAATGTTGGAAAATCATCATTAATAAATGCGCTTGTTCAGCAAAAAAATCTCGCACGCACTTCGAATACACCAGGACGGACTCAAGAGCTTAATTACTTTGTACCTGATGGTTTTAGCGGTCAATCTGAAGATCTTCCTCCTGTAGCGATGGTCGATATGCCAGGCTATGGTTTTGCTGAAGCCCCCAAAAATATGGTTGATGCGTGGACAAATCTGATTTTTAGCTATTTACGAGGACGTACTACACTGAAACGTGTTTATGTCTTAATTGATGCACGTCATGGAATCAAAAAGAATGATGCAGATGTTCTCAGTCTTCTTGATAAATCAGCAGTTTCCTACCAGATTGTCTTGACAAAAAGTGATAAAGTTAAATCAAACGCGCTTGAAAAATTAGTAATGGTCACGAAAACAACACTCCTTAAACATCCAGCAGCTTATCCTGAGCTTCTTGTAACATCTTCAGAAAAAGCATTAGGTCTAGATGAATTGCGCGCTGCAATTTTACAATCAGTCACACAATAAAGTATGATTTTCTTATAATCAAAGTATATCTCTGTTATTAATTATTAAATATGGTTGTTTACAGCGGTTCATGATCTTGTACTTCCAGTAAAGCATCTTTATAAAGTAGAGTTTGTTACTTTTTGCAAAATTCATCAACTCTATTTAATAGTGTAAATTATGCTAACGCTTTTTCACTCACCTCTATCTTCTGCTTCTCGCTTTATACGTCTTGTTCTTGGAGAATACGCTGTAAATACGCAACTGATTGAAGAACATGAATGGGCAAGAAGACATGAATTTCTTTTACTTAACCCAGCAGGACATGTCCCTGTTCTTCTAGCTGAAAATGAAGTTCCCTTATCAGGAGCTAACGTTATTTTTGAATATTTAGATGAAACACGTGGAAGTTTGCGACAAGAGACTAAATTTTTTCCAGCAAATCCTTTAGATCGTGCAGAAGTGCGACGTCTCAACGACTGGTTTTTAAATAAATTTGAAAATGAAGCCACACGCCATATTGTGAGAGAACGAATCTATAAGCGTGAAATGCCGCTAGCTATTGGTGGAGGCGCTCCAAATTCACAAATTTTGCGCAATGCACGTGCTAATATTTCACCGCATATGAATTACCTTAATTGGCTCTGCGCATCTCGCGACTGGTTAGTTGGTTCTGAGTTATCCTACGCAGATTTAGCCGCTGCTGCTACTGTTTCTGTACTGGATTTTTTGGGAGAAATTGATTGGGAACATTCCCCAGCAGCCAAAGACTGGTATATGAGAATTAAATCACGGCCCTCTTTTCGTTCTCTTTTAACGGATCGCATTCGAGGAATTGCAGCTAGCCCTCATTATACAGATCTTGATTTTTAAACATCTTTCCTTTGGAAATCAAAACAACATTATAGTAGATAAGAAAGCTTTTAACATCTCCACTACAAAAAATTATGCGCTTACATACAATGTATGATTCTTAAAGTATTTCCAAACGCGCGTTTTAAAATTTATTACGCCTCCATTTGTGCTAATCTATTTTATCAAGATAACGCATGCATTTTTTAAATAACCTCTTATAAAATAACTATGAATCATTAAAACTTCCTCTTATGTGAAAAGATAACCATTAAGAAAAAAGAAAATTTTCCTATATTCAGAGAATAAAGTATTATAAGGAGAGGAATATGAGACTTACAGTTGTTGGTGGAAATGGAAAAATGGGGCGTGAACTCATTACAGCTATCCAACATAGAAAAGATGTACAACTTTCTGCTGTGCTTGTCCGTGAAGGATCGCCCTTTGTAGGAAAAGATATCAGCAAATTAACTGGTTCAGATCCTCTTAACATTCGTATTACTGATGATCCCGAAAGTGCTTTTTCTAATACAGAAGGGATTTTGGATTTTTCTCGTCCCCAAGCCAGTGTTCTCTATGCCAACCATGCTGCTCAAAAAGGCTTGATTCATATCATTGGGACAACTGGATTTAATCAAACAGAGGAAACGCAAATTGCAGATTCAGCGAAATACACCACTATTGTAAAATCTGGAAATATGAGCCTTGGAGTTAATCTTTTAGCAAGTCTTGTACAAAAAGCTGCCCAAGCATTAGGACCTGAAGATTTTGATATTGAGATTTACGAAATGCATCATGCCAGCAAAGTTGATTCCCCTTCTGGAACATCTCTTCTTCTTGGCAATGCAGCAGCTAAAGGGCGGAATGTTATGCTAAAGGATGTTAGTCTTAATGAACGTAGTAGCTACACAGGGAAGCGTGAAAAAGGCACTATTGGTTTTGCTTGTTCAAGAGGTGGAACCGTTATTGGCGACCACAGTGTTACCTTTGCTGGCTTAAATGAGCGCATTGTTCTTTCACACTTAGCACAAGAGCGTTCTATTTTTGCTAATGGTGCATTAAAAGCAGCATTATGGGCCAAAAATCAGAAAAAAGGTCTTTATTCAATGCTCGATGTTTTAGGATTGAACGATGAATAATAAACCATCATCAAAAGTTAAAGCAGGAAATTCATAATGGAACGCACACTGGTATTAATCCGTCATGGACAAAGTGAATGGAATGTTAAAAACCTTTTTACTGGCTGGAAAGATCCAGATTTAACGGAAAAAGGTTGTGCAGAAGCAATAACAGCTGGAAGAAATCTCAAAGCAGCTGGTTTAAAATTTGATATTGCTTATACATCTGCCTTACAACGCGCACAAAAAACAGCCCAGTACATTTTAGAACAAACGGAGCAACCAGATTTGCAATTAATAAAAACCCCCGCATTAAATGAGCGTAATTATGGTGACCTATCGGGTTTAAATAAAGATGAAGTACGCCAACAATGGGGAGCAGAACAAGTACAAATATGGCGCCGTTCCTATGCTGTTGCACCACCTAATGGAGAAAGCTTACGTGATACTGGTGCACGCGTTTGGCCTTATTATATTTACCATATCCAACCTCACATTCTGCGCTCTCAAACTGTTTTGGTTGCAGCCCATGGCAATTCTCTTCGTGCTCTTATTATGGCACTTGAAGGCTTAGATAGCGAAGAAATTGTCTCTCAGGAATTAGCAACTGGTATCCCTATTATTTACACATTTCATTCCGATTTAACAATTTCATCAAAAACAATCTTATCATCTTAAATTTTGAAAACGGTAACAAACACAATTTATTCATTGAATAATTTTCAACTGAAACGTGAATTCATAATTTTATTGACAGAGTTGCTGCGTAAGCTTAGATGAAATTTTATAGCCCAGATGGCGGAATTGGTAGACGCGCAGGTTTCAGGTACCTGTGCCGCAAGGCGTGGAGGTTCGAGTCCTCTTTTGGGCACCAACAGTGTAATGATTTTTTCTTATTTTTCAAAGATCTTTTAAACACCAGTAATCAAAGTAAGAAAAAGTATGTTAAAGAAAATGTTATTTATCGCCTTATTGTGCCAATAGAGAAATTTCTGACACTATTGCTATGAATAACTGTCATTTATGTTTGATAGATGAAAAGCTAATGTTTTTCATGCGTATTTAGCTTCGATCTTATGAGAAATCAAAACCAGATAACAGATTCAACAAGCAGAACAAAACCTGATATATGTGTTTTAAATTTGTATGACTCTCCTATTTTGATCTCAAACAAAAAGATAATAAACCTGTAGCGTTTCTCACGATCACAAGAATTAAACGTTCAATGGAGATGGTTCCAACAAAAATCCTATTCATCAACTCTTAACTTATCTAAAAACAATTCGAAAAGGTAAAATAACAGATTCATCTAGGCGCCCAATATCCTTTTAGGAGAAGTTCCTGATTACTGTTATGTCATATGTGATCTAGCTAAAAACATTATAGAATGTTGCGACAATTTTTATTGAAAAAAACAGATGATGGAATAAGCAAGAGAAAAACATTTTCTATCACATAGAACCGATTTAATTCATTAACTGCTAGATCTCCAAATGTAAGAAAAACGTATAACTCAAGAAATGCAAACCATATTGCAGCTTTTCCTCTCATTCTTCAGTTACTTTATTTTTGTCTTAAAAGCACATAAAGCAATCTTTCATAAAGATCGTCACCGACCAATCTGCTATAATTTTCTTTTGCGAATTAGACTAATCCTTTAGCCTAAAAATTCACAACCAGCTGCAGATTAAATCTTGTTTCTCTTAAAGACATCATCATCACAGGCGATACTCTTATCTCACAGCACCTTTGATTTCAGATCAAATATAAAAACTCAACGTCTTTAATCTGACGCTGTTTGATAAACTATAAAATCATTCCTTCAACATATTTATTTTTGACCAATTTTGACTGCTAAGACAAATCACTTATCCCATATATTCTTAAAAATCACCTTTTAAACGGTACTGAAGATATTTTTATCTGGGATCAAAATTACAGAAAAAGAAAGAATAAATTACAATAAAACAATTAGTTATTACATAAAAAAGATAAGCAACACTCTTATTTAACTGTATAAAAACTTTAAAGAAAAAAGAAACGAGTACTCTTTTAGGCAATATTCATATAACAATGAAATATAATAAACAGTTTATATACTTATTTTTAGACTTCACAGTCTACCCTTTAGCTAAATTAAAATAACAAGCGACTTTTTACTCACACAAATTTTTAGCAATATTAATGCTTTCAGCTATATTTACAAAATTTTTAAAAATATAAAATCTGCAGATAATATATGGCGGAGAGGAAGAGATTCGAACTCTCGAGAGCCTTTTGAGCCCTACTCCCTTAGCAGGGGAGCGCCTTCGACCACTCGGCCACCTCTCCAAGATTGGTGAATAAACGGTATCAAAAGAAAGTTCAAGACATTTTCACTTTTTTTTCAAAAATATCGAATATTTTTCTTTATCATTATTTCAATAAGATAAGGATTTAGCGAATAAAACTGTGACTTTTTTACAACTTAGCATTGAATAACACATGAATATCATTCAAAAAGACAATTTCATATTTGTATATAAACAAAAATTAGTATAGGCAGTTGCAAAGATTCTCTTTTGAACTTCAATATGTTCTTAATAAAATAAATTAATTGAGTTTTTAAACAAAGTTAGATTATCTTCTACTGGAGACCCCAATATGATAAATATCAGATCCCTATTTTTAGGCTCCACAGCAGTTTTTTTAACAATTGCGGGAGCACACGCAACTTCTGTACCTTCTGCAAAAGCTGAGCCTATGAAATATGTGCGTGTTTGCGATGCATATGGCAAGGGGTATTTTTACATTCCAGGAACGGAAACATGTGTACGTCTATCAGGAAGTGTTCGCGCTGATCTTATGGCTGGCGATAATATTGATGCAATAACAGATTCAGAATTAGAAGAAGGTGGAAAAACCTATAGCGCATCATCACGTCTTACTCTTGCTTTTCAAACCGCTTCTGAAACAGAATTTGGAACACTTCGTTCATATGCAAGAGTTTACTCGCAATGGGGTAATGGTAAAGACAAAGCCGGCGCAACACTTTCAGCTGCTTACCTCGAACTTGGTGGCTTTCGCGTAGGTCTTGATGATACCATTTTCAACAATTGGACTGGTGGCTATGGTAATGTTATAAACGATGATGGCATAGATCCATCTGGTGTTACGCGAACAAACTTTATTTCTTATACCTTTAATGGCGAAGGTGGTTTTTCTGCTATTATTGGACTTGAACTAGGAAATGCCTCAGGTATTAAAAACGAATATTTTTACGTCAATAAAAATGACAAAATTGCTAACATTTCCGATGATGGTTTACCAGATTTAAGTAAACAAATAAAAGATTACACTCCTAATTTTGTTGCTGGTTTGAAATTTATGCAAAAATGGGGTGGTTTTTCAACGGTTGTTGCTCATGACTCTTACTATAAAAAATGGGCTGGAAGATTGCGTGTCGATTTAAATATCAATGATAATTTAAATCTATGGGCAATGGGTGGCTATAAAAATAACGTTGACTATTACGCAACAGAAGGAGAAGATGGTACTGTATTGTCACGACAAAATACCACAATCTATGCAAACTGGGGCGGGAAATGGGCTGCATGGTCTGGTGCAACTTATAAAATTAACCCACAAATGAACTTGAACGCTCAGGTTTCTTATAGTGCGGTAAAAACTTTTGCGGCTTCTGTAAATGTTTCATATACGCTCGTTCCAGGTCTCGTTCTTACACCTGAGCTAGCTTATGTTGCTTGGAACGATAATCGTACTTTCAAGAATGTGGATGACAGTAAAACGTATACAAATGCTCTGAATGGAAAACATGCTTTACGTTTTCTAGTCCGTATCCAAAATTCATTCTAATTTCTTCAATTATTCTTCTAAAAGCTGGTAGCGTAAGTTACCAGCTTTTTATTTTAAAGCCATCCGTGATAATTATGATGGCATATCATCATCTTTTTCTCTATATATTTACACACTACTCTTTTTTCTGGATAAAAACAGCTTCTTGCTTTTCAGGAATATTTCCAAGCAAAATAACCAGGAAAGTGCTGATAAGTGTGTTTTACAAGTTTTTGCTGATATAATTTAAGCAACAGAGACTATTTTATAATTACTAAAACAAGGCTTTGTTGAGTTTTGGCTCATACCCTTGAAAAAATCTAAGATAAATTGCATACATCTAAAAAAACAATAGACACTAACTTAGTCAAAACAACTATGCTCAAATAAAATCTTAAAGTACGTGAAGAGAAGAGCATTTTTCCCCAGAGTATATATCCTCTTCTCATCTTTATCATTAAGCTTTTTCCATAAAATATAAATACAAAACTGATAATCTCTATTTTCGCATTTTACATTGTAAATGGGTAAGAATAAATTGAATGTTTCTTTCTTGATACACTATTTTTTAAATATATCTCTTTGCACTGCACACAACATCTTGAGTTTTATAGTTCTTGAAAACTGCCCGTGGCATTACAATGAAAAACAAAATTTTAAATTTTTCTATATGTCATATTGTATTTTTTTGCCTAGTCCTTTCGCACTAAAGATAGATACTCTATGCAACTTTACCCATGCACATAAGAACCATTTTTATACAAATTTCATTAGCAAAGAACTACAACATACTGTCAATAAAAAAATCTACTCTGGTAAAATGATACCTACTTAAGCTAATTTGAAGGAAAATATTTATCTACCAATGCATAAAGTATCGCTGCTGTTTCAGCATCCAAAATACCATCATAATTGTCTTGACGAAAATGAAGCTGAAATGCCTTAATGAGAGCATTATATCCAGCATCAGTTTCAGCCATTGAAATATCATATCCGTAGCGTCTCAATTTATCCAAGACATCTGCTTTAACTGGAAGCTCCTTAGAAAACTGTCCAATATAGTGACATTTTTTTTCATCATCATACCATGCCCCCACACCAGCTTCATAAAGTTTTTTCCATGGGAAAGCTGCGCCTGGATCAACCTTTCTTCCAATCGCTATATCGCTGTGGCCAACAACATAAGTCGGCATAATATCTGGATACCGTTGAAGAATATTCAACGCAAGCTCTTTAATTGCATCAATTTGTATTGGATTATAAGGAGGAAATACAAACTTTCCCCCCTTTTCAATTGCTAAATTCACTATTTCAATCCCAATAGATGTATCATTCAAGTTACTGCGCCCAGCCCATGAACTCACACCTGCATGCCATGCTCGTTCGTTTTCATCAACTAGATTAAAGATACGCATATCTTTAAATCCTGCCTCAATATATGTCTGCTCTGATGGATCGGGAACAAGATAGTGAGAACTCACTTTTTCTCCTGTAAGAGCTATAATAGACTCCTCAAAATTAATCGCAGTATAATGCATAATAAGAAAACGAATACGACGATTAAAGCTTTTGACAGAACGATAACTGTTATAATCAATCGGATACATAAATCTTTCCTTTTATCTAATTCACTAATATTACCGCACATCACAGTAGAAGGAACACGAAATGAACGCTGACACTATTCTTGAAAACTCTTGCTATACAGCTTCATATCCTGGATACTGAGATCGTAACATTTGTGTGAAAATCGAATAGTCATCAAATGTTAAAGCTGTTACCAACAATGCATACCAATTTTAACTCTCTATACACGACCAGCAAAGCAATTTTGCGGACATAAACATTGTCCCTCTAAGCCGCTTACTCTCCCAAATGGATGCTCACAAAATTGCTCATCAAAAATAATTAAAAGCGTAGCAAAACCTCTAATTAATTAAACATTTTCACGCCTTACACACTAAACAACCATTCCTTGTAATCAATCAAAACACGTAGCACCGCATCACTCTACATTAAACATGATATTGAGCTACTTTGGTAACAGCATAAAGTTGTTCGAGGCATCTTTATGGAGGTTTTATGGCAATTTATTGACAATAAAATGAATGCTATATATTTGCGAATAGCTGTTCATTGACGTATTTTTTTTCAAAAAAGTTTAAAACTTTTCTTTCCATAACACATGATAAGATAACCAAGATTTTCTTGTATATTACTTTGCTTTACAATAAAAACTGAGCCCATGTGTCCTTTTTAAGCACTATCTCTCATCACTTTTAAGCAATACGCTCTATAAATTGTTCTCTTTTAAAAAAAATGAAAAGACACTTATATCATTGATTTTTGTTCTGATTTAAAACTGTAAATTATATGCTAAACAATTAGAGAATATTTTTAAAAGTTGTCTAGTTGCATTGCCTGTTGTAAGAATTCTTCCAAAAACCAATTCACTTATCTCAAACATGCTAAGAATTACTTCTCCAACGAAGATAATATCATTTACTTTTATCATCAGACTATAATAATAAATTCAACGCGCACATTAACCACATCATTACAAATATTTGCAAAGATTTTGTTTTATAATGCAAAACTTCATTCATACTCTAAAAAATAGTGATCCAATGTGTTAACATCTTTTAATCGTAGGAAAATATTGGTTAAAACTGCTTACACATAAAGTCCTTTTCAAGCATTCATAATAGTAGCGATCTCTAATGCAATCAGTGCTTTTGTATGTTCATAGGATGATCATTTTGCAAAGAGCTTTTTATGATCAACCAAGCTGCATATTCCTTTAAGGACACATCTAAAAGCGGTCTTGTATATGAAAAGGTGATATGAATCTCCTCATATCCTTTAACCTGCACAGTCATTGTAGCACGACCAAGATTTTCTTTTTGTTCTTTTATTGTCTCCAAAGAAGGAGATAACTTAACTTCAGCCTCAATTTGTGGAAGATTTTTTATATTTTCTTCTGTTGGCTGCAAATATTCCAAAAGAAACTGATCATTCGTAGACCAACGAACTGTTGCCTGTGTTGCTAATTTCTCGCAAGCGGTGGTAACCTCTGCACCAACCAAATATTGACAAAATTGAGTTTCAAATTTCTCGATTAAATGTTGTGCTAAGGGCGTAGATGATAGACCAATAAGTTGCACAATAACATAAGGACTTCTCCAAACAAAATGCCGTTCAAATAGCTCATCTGCAAAATAATGATCAATCCAATTGGCAATTTCGCTTTCTCCAGCCCCAATTAAAGTCCACACATGCTTAGCACGTGATACGGTTAAATGCTCTGTTTTTTCTAAATAATGTTCTAAAAGTGAAAGCGCTTGTATAGGAGGACCAGGTAAAACAACAATATGGCTTTTCCCATGCGACAAATAAAAACCAGGTGCCGTACCAGAAGGATTATCTAATACACTTGCCTTTTCAGGAAATAATGCCTGACGAGCGTTATTTTTATCTGGTGTAATACCTAACTGTTGCAATTGACCTTTTATTGTTTGCCAAACTTTTTCATTATGAATTAATGGGAGCTGGACTGCTTGAGCAATAGCATCGCGTGTTTTATCATCGGATGTCGGACCTAATCCTCCACTTAAAATGATAAGATCCTCTTGCCCAATACAAGAAACTACTGTCTCAATAATCTGATGAAGCTGGTCAGCACAAACGAACTGACGTGTTACTTGAATATTTCTTTTTTCTAAACTTTGACTTAAATGCTGTAAATTCGTATTGAGATATTGGCCAGAAAGCAGTTCATCACCAATAGTGATAATAGCTGCACGACAAATTGATATCGGGTTAGCAATAGTATCTAGAACGGCATTAACCATCTTACGTGTAGACGCTACTTTGCCCAAATCACACGCTATGCTTTTTTGCGAACGAATAACTTGATCAATACTATGAGATAATTGTTGTGCTTCATTCTTAAAACCTAGATAATCTAAAAGTAAAGTAGTCGTATACAGCATAGCAGAAGGATTTGCTTGGGTGTGTCCAGCCATGTGCTGTTCACTCCCATGAACAGGTGCAAAATAAGCAATTTTATCTCCTATATTTGCACTCGGCGCAAACTCCACCCCTCCCATAAGCCCCGCAGCAAGATTGGATAAAACATCACCACATACATTTTCAGCAACAATGATGTCAAAATATTCTGGTTTGTCTACAAGCCACGATACCACTGTATCAATATCTTGAATTTCCGCTTCAATTTTTGGATAATTGTGTGCTATACGTTCAAAAATTTCTCGAGTAAATTGACCGCTTTCTCGCATAGTATTCATATTTGATCTATCAGCAAAAGTAATCCGTTTAACTCCATGCGCTTGTGCATAAGAAAAAGAATATTCAAATAATCGCTCTAAACCAAAGCGTGTTCGCAAATGCACTGTCCACGCAGCATCATTAAGACTATATTTTTCTAAATTTGGATGTTTTAACCATGTCGCAGCTTCAGCGGTTATACCACGAAAATCTAATCCTGAATATAAGCCTTCCGTATTTTCTGTAATAATACAAAAATGAAATGGTCTCTTCGAGCCAGTAATATATTTTACAGGTCTAACATTGGCAAATAAATCTAATTTCTTGCGAAGTTGGATCACAGGGGAGATATATGTAGGTTCACTTTCTTTTAAGTGTGATGCATGTTCTTCTAAAACGGTCTTACTGCCATTATTCGTGACAGTACCGAGCAAAATAGCATCACTTTCAGCAATTTTTGTCCAAGTTTCTTTGGGAATAGAAGATCCTTGCTCTTTCCAACATTCCCAACCGATCTCTCCGTAAATAAATTCAATTGGTAACTTAAACTGCTTTAAAACTGTCAATGCAGCGTCACAAACCTCTGGTCCTATTCCATCTCCCGGTAATACAAGAACTTTTTTTTTCATATTTTGCTGATCCATTCATTAACAATTTCATGCGTCGCGATAGGATTATCACGCCATGGAAACATCCCAGCATTCGGAATAATCTTATATTCATGGTTTAAATGATGGCTTTGAGCTTGATTATCTATAGTTGCCAATTGCGACTTCTCTCCTACCAAACTTAAAAATTTTCCGGTATATTTTACGATCTCACTGCGAGCGTCCATTTCTAACAAAAACCGAAATCCCCTTTGCATACGTTTAAGCGCCGTATTTTTTTTATCATCAGGGATCTTTATCTGTATTTTTTTTACAGCTTCTCCGATAGGTTGCACAAAAGCGTACAAAATTTCCAGAGCCCCCAATATATCACCATCGTCCAATAAACTAAGAACAGACTTCAATCGCTGTTGCAAAAGCAAATCGGGATAACCTGGTGCACTCACAGCAAGCACAGCTCGTATATTTGGAAGCCGTGCGGCTAAAATCTGTGCCAATGTTCCACCCGTAGAAAAGCCTACTAGCAACAAAGGTTCTTGAAAACGATTTTTGAGTTTTTCTGTAATTAAAGGAATAACCTCTGTTGCAGAACCACTGGAAAATAGAGATAATATATCCAATGGAGTAACATGAAACCCTTTTTCCATGCATAGCTTTTGAAAAGGAGTACAAAAAGCTCCATTATCCCAGAGCGACATTACAGGTGAAATAATAACAATATGTGGCTTTACACCATTTGCTCTTTTTGTTTTACAAGCTTGTGTAATAGTCAAGCTATAAATCCCTCTATATTCTAATACATTTTTTTCCTATAAAGCTTAATATTCAATGATTGGCTAAAAGACTTCTCCCCTAAAAGTGCTCACTAAAATTGTAGTGTATGAGCGAAAATAGGAGAGATTCTGCAAATTTTTCCCAAAATCTCCACCTATAATTTTCTTCCCTATAATAATGTTACTCTCTTTATATACATTTAAATAAGTTGTCACTATCTCTGTAGCGAAGAAAGCTATTTTTTTTTGCTTTATGCATATGCATGAAAAATCAGTCAAACTTATATTTATTTTTAGAAATGCTGTATTATTTACTAAAACATCAGATCAAAATAATCAAAAGCTCATCTTGAAAAACAAGATACCTTTTATTGTTTGTCCATATTTGCATGATTGTACCAATAAAAAATTTCTAGGAAAATCGGCAATTAAAATATATAAATAAAACGGCTTTTTGCCGTATGACAAAAATCATCTGTATCTACGCAGTTCATTTTTTAATATTGATATTAACACACAGATCTAAGTAAAAATGAGCGATATATCTAAAGACAATAACATAACAGCAAAGCATACATGAATAATATTACTATTATTTAAGCTATAGTATAAAAACGAAATTCTGAGATCATTAATCTGATCAATATCTCATTAATGACATTACACAGATTTATATTACAAAAAACTTACCCTTAGAAACAGCACTCTACGACAACTAAGTATAATTATTACAAAGATAAATCCGCTTTACTTCTATTAATTATGAACATAATGGAAGTGTTAGATAACCAATTTTAACCTATTGCACCGAAGCTGCAACAAAATTTCTTATATTCTCGATTAATGATAACTTAATAAAAAAATTATCCTTTATCTTCAATCATATAAGATAATATTTTTATGTTTAAGCATGCTGCTTCTCTACTCTATGTTGGATTTGGACGATTTTACCGGCTTATTTTCAAAAAACATAAAATAATATTCTTTAATAACAGTATGCAGCCAATAAAACTCTCACAGCTCATGCACTATATGGAAACAAATCTGTTAGCAAAACGCATCTCTTATACTATAGAAAATGCTAGCTTATCCTTTTTGTTAGAATTACATAAAAATTTTACGCAAGGCATGCTTACTTCTGTAAATAAAGTTTTTTCTCAAGTGCAAATTTTTTGATTTCTAGTTCTATGAATCAGCACAATGCGTCCACATTATTGTATGTTCTTTAAAATTTCAGTTTTCGAAAGGCTCTATTAATACCATAGATAAATCATGATCATTTCTGAGCGCCAGTAAAGGAGTTTTGCCTCATTAAAATCTTCTGCACAATAAAACTAAACATGAAAATTATGATTTTCCTTCAAGACGACACCATACATAGCATAAGGTAATATATGCAATTATTATTCCATAAAACAATAAAAGCAGCTTATAAACAAAAGCTGCACAATTAGTGCAGCTTTTCTAAGCGTTTTATATTTTGTGAAAAAGTATTTTTAAATATGTGAAATGATTTTACGACTTTGATAACCATAGTAACCAAAAAAGCTGGAAACAATAGCACCAAACAAACTTCCAATAAAACTCCACCAGCTAATGTGTGATGCTGTTTTAGCAGCCTGATCAGCAGTTTCACGGACATCTTCTGCAAGTTTGTCTAATTTCTTAGATAAAGTCTCTATCTGCTTTTCTAAAGTAGTAATTGCTTGTTCGATTTTTGTTTGTGCCGTTTGATAAACATCAAGTGCTTGATCCGTTGTTTTTTCTGCTTCAGTGCGCGTCATACCATTGTTCATAAAAGCGTTGATGATATCATTGCGATCAATCTTTTCTGTGATAGATTGTACACGATCCGAAAGACGCTCAGCTAAATTTTTAAGATATGTGCGATAATGAGAAGGATCATTCTTAAAAGCATTTATTGCAGAACCAATATCTTTGAGAGCTGCATTATAAACCTGCTTTAAGTGGTCTGGATCCAAAGCAGGAATATCGCTTTTATTAAGGAATGTACGCAGCTCACTTTGGAGTTTACTAAAATCCACTTCCTTACCGTCTTTTTGGTACACAAAATTTTCAAAGCTCTCGCTACTCAATTTTGAAAGAACAGGAAGAACATCATCTGTTATAGTTTGCTGTACTGCAGAACCACTCTCTATCACGGCTTTAGTGCCTAAGCTGGCTGCGCTCGAAGCTAAAAAAACGACTTGAATTGCGATAATAAGCGTTAATAAAGCCCAAGTCAAAAATCCGTGAAATGCTCCTGATGTTTCTGCAAAACGTCCTGCGACAAAGCCACCACTTGCAAGACTAAGCAGCATAACAATAAGGGAGCCAGTACCAATGGATGAAAAAACACCTTCAAAAGGAGACGAAGAATAGAGATCAATTTGCTTTAACCCTAAAGCTGCTACTAAAAAAGATAAGCAAATTGAAGTAGCTAATGCTGTCACTAATCCAGCAACAATAGCTGACCATGAAATAGATGTATGAAAAAAAGGATACTCTGTTTCTGCTAATGTTTTTTTTAAGAAATAAGTATCAAAGCTATTTCTTGAAATGCGGATTCCCATATCTTTATCTCCTTGAATAATATTGGAGATAAAATGCAATTTTTATAATTATGTTCCCAAAATGAATAAAAAATGAAGCTAATTATCATGCTAATATAATTTTAATACAGCTTAAGAGACAAATTTTAATACACAATTATAAGAGATCTGTAGCTGGTGGTTTTTTTTATGTAGTTTGCTTAGCGGGATAATTTCGAGTATTTTTGGTTATTATGGCTACCGGAGTCGTCACGATACCTTAGTTATTTAGCATTTTAATAGAGTTTCAATTTTTTTATTTTAAGGGAGCTGCACAATTTGTGCGGCTTTTTTTTACTGGATATGGAGCAGCATTTTATTATTTAGATATCAGGTTTATGATTTATGCTTTGATCTGTTTTGGTATTTTTGGGTTAAGCATGTATGTTGTATTTGATAAACATCAAGCGCTTGATTCATTTTTTTCTGGTTCAGCACGCGTTATATTCATCATGTTTGCGCTATTTGTTTTCGCTATTATTGTGATTTTATTTGAAGTGTGCCAATTTTATTTTCAGGTCTTTCTTTTTGCAAGCCTCTATAGTTTTTCTATTTTTCAGATTTTATGGATTTTTTTTGTCAGATCGAATAAGTAGATTTTGGTTGCGGGGGCAGGATTTGAACCTGCGGCCTTCAGGTTATGAGCCTGACGAGCTACCGGGCTGCTCCACCCCGCGCCATTAGCCTTAAATTAAGCTTATTATTTACGTTTTAAACGTTTTTTACGAATTTTCGTTTTAGTATGATTTTGTAAGAGAAAGTTCCTATGCACTTAGCAGACCCGGCAGCGACCTACTCTCCCGTGCCTTAAGGCAAAGTACCATTGGCGCTGGAACGTTTCACGGCCGAGTTCGGGATGGGATCGGGTGCGTTCGCTCCGCTATAACCACCGAGTCAGCGAAATACATAGGAACGATGAGAAGCTAATCTAAGACTGCGATATGAAGTAAATGTATATAGGTAATGGGAACGATCAAGCCTATCGAACTATTAGTATCAGTAAGCTTCATGTGTTACCACACTTCCACACCTGACCTATCGACGTGGTAGTCTACCACGGTTCTCAGGGAATACTCGTTTTCAGGTAAGTTTCCCGCTTAGATGCCTTCAGCGGTTATCTCGTCCGTATATAGCTACCCTGCTATGCGGCTGGCGCCACAACAGGTCCACCAGAGATACGTCCATCCCGGTCCTCTCGTACTAGGGACAGATCCTGTCAATATTCCTACACCCACGGCAGATAGGGACCGAACTGTCTCACGACGTTCTGAACCCAACTCACGTACCGCTTTAAATGGCGAACAGCCATACCCTTGGGACCTGCTCCAGCCCCAGGATGCGATGAGTCGACATCGAGGTGCCAAACAACCCCGTCGATATGGACTCTTGGGGGTCATCAGCCTGTTATCCCCGGCGTACCTTTTATTCGTTGAGCGATGGCCCTTCCACACGGAACCACCGGATCACTATGACCGTCTTTCGACTCTGCTCGACTTGTCAGTCTTACAGTCAGGCAGGCTTATGCCATTGCACTCAACAAACGATTTCCGACCGTTCTGAGCCTACCTTCGCGCGCCTCCGTTACTCTTTAGGAGGCGACCGCCCCAGTCAAACTACCCACCATACACGGTCCCGAATCCGGATAACGAATTGCGGTTAGACATCCATATCGGTAAGGGTGGTATTTCAAGGATGACTCCACAAAGGCTGACGCCCCTGCTTCAAAGTCTACCACCTATCCTACACATACAGACACAAATGCCAGTGTAAAGCTATAGTAAAGGTGCACGGGGTCTTTCCGTCTAACCGCAGGAACCCCGCATCTTCACGGGGAATTCAATTTCACTGAGTCTACGTTGGAGACAGCGGGGAAGTCGTTACGCCATTCGTGCAGGTCGGAACTTACCCGACAAGGAATTTCGCTACCTTAGGACCGTTATAGTTACGGCCGCCGTTTACTGGGGCTTCAATTCAATGCTTGCACATCTCCTCTTAACCTTCCAGCACCGGGCAGGCGTCAGACCCTATACGTCGTCTTGCGACTTCGCAGAGCCCTGTGTTTTTGGTAAACAGTCGCTACCCCCTGGTCTGTGCCACCTTTTAACGGTTGCCCGCTAAAAGGTCACGCTTCTTCCGAAGTTACGCGTGCAATTTGCCGAGTTCCTTCAACGTAGTTCTCTCAAGCGCCTTAGTATTCTCTACCAGTCCACCTGTGTCGGTTTCGGGTACGGTCTATATGTGGGAGCTATTTCCTGGAACTGCTTCACTGCAAGATCAATCCAATAAGACCTTACAATACACGCAATCCGTCACTACCCACAGGTCCACGAATATTAACGTGGTTCCCATCGACTACGCCTTTCGGCCTCGCCTTAGGGGCCGACTCACCCTGCTCAGATTAACTTTAAGCAGGAACCCTTGGACTTTCGGCGAGGGAGTCTCTCACTCCCTTTATCGTTACTCATGTCAGCATTCTCACTTCCGATACCTCCAGGAGCTCTCACGAGTCTCCCTTCACAGGCTTACGGAACGCTCCGCTACCACTTACTCATAAGAGTAAATCCACAGCTTCGGTGTATGGCTTTAGCCCCGTTACATTTTCGGCGCAGGGACCCTTATTTAGACCAGTGAGCTGTTACGCTTTCTTTAAATGGTGGCTGCTTCTAAGCCAACATCCTGGTTGTTTTGGGATC
>NZ_CP200034.1:995000-1087500 GCF_053793825.1 Bartonella sp. B30(2025)
AGCACAGATTGTAGCAGCTCATAGCGCTTTAGATGATGCCAAAGCTCAAAAATCTGCAGCTGCAGCAATAGCAACAAATGCACAGCTTACTTTGCAACGAGCAACAGAACTTAAAGCTGATCGCTACATCTCCCAATCCAATGTAGACAATGCTAAATCAGCTTATGAACAAGCTAATGCCAATGTCAGCCGGGCAGAAGCACAAATAGCCGCAGCGCACGCGAATATTCACGTCTTAGAAGCGCAGTTAAATGAAATAAAAAGTCAAACAAAAAACCTGGAACTTATGCGCACTAAAGCAGAGCGTGATCTTGCTTCAACAACTATACGAGCTCCATTCGACGGAATTATTGGAAATCTAACTGCAAAAACAGGCGATTTTGTTATGAATGGTCAACATCTTGCAGCGTTAGTCCCTATACATGCACTTTATATTGAAGCAAATTATAAAGAAACACAGCTGCAGAATATCCACGCTGGACAAATGGCCTATATTAGCATTGATGCATTCAAGAAAGATTCTTTTACAGGAGAAGTCATTTCTATCGCACCTGCAACAGGAGCTATTTTTTCTCTTTTACCTCCACAAAACGCCACCGGAAATTTCACCAAAATTGTCCAACGCATTCCCGTGCGCATCTCTATTCCAGAAGAAGCGCTAAAAACTGGTCATATCCGAGCAGGAATGAGCGTTTCAGTAAAAATTGATACACGCTATACAAAATAAAAACCTTTTATAAAAAACAAGTGGTCTTAGCATTATGACATCTTCCATACCAGAGCCTACACATTCTCAAGAGCGTATAGAATTCCGCAACGTTTTAGTTTTTATGGCTATGGCCTTTGGTATGTTCATGGCTATATTGGATATCCAAATCGTTGCCTCCTCTTTAGCTGAAATTCAATCTGGTCTTTCAGCAAGCTCTGAGGAAATTTCATGGGTTCAGACCTCCTACCTTATTGCTGAAGTCATCATGCTGCCTCTTTCTGGTTTTTTGGGGAGATTGCTTTCAACACGCGTTTTTTTTAGCATTTCAGCTATTGGATTTACAATTACCTCTATTCTTTGCGCAACAGCAACATCTCTTGGAGAGATGATTGTATACCGCGCTCTACAAGGTTTTATTGGTGGAGGTATTATCCCTAGCGTTTTTACTGCCTCCTATATACTTTTTCCTCCGTCTAAACGTCCAGTTGTTATCCCGATCGTTGGATTAATAGCAACGTTAGCCCCCACTATTGGACCAACAGTAGGAGGTTACATCTGCCATCTCTTATCATGGCACTGGCTCTTTCTTATGAATGTTCCTTGCGGAATTATTATCTCAATTTTATCTTGGAAATTAATCGATTTTGATAAAGCTGATCATTCTTTATTATCTAAATTCGACTGGTTAGGTCTCATTACTATGGCTATTTTTTTGGGAACCTTGGAATATATTCTAGAAGAAGGAGCGCGTAATGACTGGCTAAATGATAATTTGATTTTCAAATTATTCATTATTATGATTTTGTCTGCAATCTTATTCTTTTGGAGAGTTCTTACCACGAAGGAACCAATTGTAAGTCTCTCAGCTTTTTCCAATTTCAATTTCTCAGCTGGAGCTATTTTTTCTTTTACGCTTGGAATAGGTCTTTATGGACTTACATATCTTTATCCTGTCTATTTAAGCCAAGTCCGTCATTATGATGCCCTCATGATCGGAGAAACATTGTTCCTTTCAGGGCTTGTCATGTTATTAACTGCGCCTCTTGCTGGATTTCTTTCAGCACGAATCGATCAGCGTTTTATGATGGCAATAGGATTTTTCGGCTTTTCAATTGGAACTTGGTTAGCTAGCTCCATTACAGATAATTGGGATTTTAAAGAATTTTTTTGGGCTCAAGTTTTCCGTGGCTTTTCTGCTATGTTGTGTATTGTCCCTATGAATAATATTGCTCTCGGATCACTCCCACGAGAAATGATAAAAAGTGCCTCTGGACTTTTTAATCTTACACGTAATCTTGGTGGTGCCGTGGGACTTGCTGTTGTAAACACCATTTTAATGAAACGTACAGACCTGCATTACGCACGAATCGCAGAAACTATCCAATACGGAAATAACCAAGCGATTGAAATGCTTTCCAATCTTACTATATATTTCAAAAATTATACCTTTGATCCGCATACGCTTGCTCTCTTTCAACTTTTTAATATGGCACACATACAATCAATGGTTATGGCTTTGAGTGATATTTTCCTTATAATAACCTTGCTTTTTAGCACCGTAGCATTCATGGCTATTTTTTTGAAAAAAGTACCATCACCCATCAAAAAAACACATTAAAGAGACGAACGTAATTTCTATGAAAGTCAGGAAACGTTCTTTATCTTTGGTGAATTGCTTTTTCATATTTCTATAACTTTATCATCTATAAATGTATGGTATATGATACACTATCCAATTTTATGTTAAGAAATCATCCCTGACAAACACCTTAAAATATGAGGAAGATGTTTTCTTGCAAAGATCGCTCTAACTCTAAAATGGATGATTGTACGTTTTTGTATTATAGTAAACAAAGTTTTTACTTTATCTAAAACGCTTTTAAATTTTTATATCGTATCAATCAAACTGCTGTTTTCGTTAGATTTTTTTGTTTCCTTATCACGCAATAAAAAACCAGTGAAAAGTATTGGCATCTTGATCACAGGGATCAGAGCATTCTTGCTTTCAAAAAATTGTTCTTAAATAGGCCAATAAAGTGGTTATTTTATTCAGCTCCAAAGAAGCGAATATTACGTTTGTCCCTACGAACAAAAACTTCTTCCTACCACTATCATGATTATCAAATAAACCTCAGGTTATACCAAAATTTTCAAATACTTCTTTTAAAATATAACTCTTTGATTTGTGTATTACCCGCCTAACACTTACTCTTTTTTCTATTATAACTACTTCAAAATTGTTTATTACAGCAAAATGCTTTCGCATTATTCAGTTATCAGTATACATGTGACCTTATTCAAACCATCCAAAGCCAATACTGTTCTTATTTTTTAACGCACCAAAACGTACTGGTGTAAAAAAGACACTTAAATGTCCTCTTCACTCTTGGTGAATCCCTTCTTTTCATTGATAAAATCTGGAAATACAAGTTTATTTAGGCGCTTTAACTGTTGGTGATGCGTTCATCATTGCAAAAGGGGCTAATTTCTTTATGCGTTATATTGGTTAAAGTACATTACTATCTGAATAAGCAGATTTTAGTATCATTTTACTGTTATTCACCAGCTATCATAGTCTCTAATTAAGATTTTTTTCAGTAACAATGAGCTATGAAATACTGTAAAATCATCAAAAAAATAATATCAATGGTTTTATAAAATGAATCTAAAGTAATAAAATACTGAATATCACTAATAAATGAACTAAAAACGCAAATGAAAAAAACACTGCGCCACACAATAAAACGACGCTAAAGCTTCACATCTCATAAAAAGGCTTTCCACGAATAAAACTGGAAGCTTGCCCAACGCGACCACAGCTGAAAAATAAAATTCTAAGCCACTTTATGATGCTGAAAACGACTTAAATTTTCTCTTTCACCACTAGGAAATAAAGTTCCATGACATGCAGAAAGAAATTCTGGTATTAATTCCAGCGCTTGAAAACGGTGTTTTTCATAAGGACCAGGCATTGATAGATTTTTTGTTAAGCCATTTGAAAAACCAAAACGCTTATAAAACTCACAATCACCCACAAGTAAAATAGCACCGTAACCTAACTTTTTTGCGCTTTCAATGGCATGCCACATAAGAATTGATCCTATCCCTATGCCAGAACATTCCGCGGAAACAGCCAAAGGACCCAAAAGCAAAGCGTTCTGTGTCCCATTTTTTCCTTTCTTAAATCGAACGTGCCAAAGACGTACACTTCCCACAAGTTCTCCAAGCGCATTTTTAACCACAAAGGATAGCCCACTTGCAGCCAACCGTCCACGACGTAAAGCCTCTGATGATTTACGCTTACGCCCTTTGCCCAGAGCTAAATCAAGTAAACATTCTCTATATGGTTTATCAGCTTCTTGTTCATATGCAAGCGTAAAAAATGCCCCGTTTTTTGTTTGAAAATTAATCACATTCATCTTGTCATCCCACCCCATTACACTTTGACCATTATAAAGAAATCTTCAAATCACATAGGATTGTAAAGGCTTAAAACCATTAAATGCAACAGACGCGTAAGTCGCTGTATAAGCACCCGTTCCATGTATTAACAACTCATCCCCTACCGTAAGAGATAAGGGCAAAAGATAAGGCGTTTTTTCATAAAGAACATCTGCTGAATCACACGTTGGCCCCGCTAAAATACAAGGTTCCATTGCCTTATCGTCATGGGGAGTTTCAATAGGGTAACGAATTGCTTCATCCATAGTTTCAGTAAGACCGTTAAATTTACCAACATCAAGATAAACCCATCGGACATTATCATTATCCGCTTTCTTAGAAATAAGAACAACTTCTGTGCGAATAACACCAGCATTACCAACCATACCGCGTCCTGGCTCAATGATCGTTTCAGGAATACGATTACCAAAATATTTTTTTAATGAATCAAAAACAGCTGTACCGTAAGCTTGTGCTGTGGGAACATCTTTCAAATAACGCGTTGGAAAGCCACCTCCCATATTAATCAACTTCAATGCAATTCCTTCTTGCTCCAAACGCTTAAAAACTGTTGCTGCATCTGACAATGCACGATCCCATGCGCTAAGGTCTGTTTGTTGAGAACCTACATGAAAGGAAACGCCGTGCGCCTGAAGACCTAATTGATGAGCCCGGCGTAACACATCAACTGCCATATCAGGGACACAACCAAATTTACGTGATAATGGCCACTCTGCACCTTCTCCATCGGTAAGAACCCGACAAAAAACACAAGATCCTGGAGCCGCACGCGCAACTTTTTCCACTTCTTCAATACAATCAACAGCATAAAGCGAAATACCAAACGCGTACGCACGCGCAATATCACGCTCTTTTTTTATTGTATTTCCAAAAGAAATACGATCAGGCGTTGCCCCTGCCTTTAAAGCCATTTCAATTTCTGCAACAGAAGCTGCATCAAAAGAAGACCCTAAAGAAACGAGCAAACTCAAAATCTCAGGTGCAGGATTTGCCTTTATTGCATAAAAAATACGAGATTGCGGAAGTGACTTTTCAAAATCTAAATAATTTTTACGAACAACATCAAGGTCAACAATTAAGCATGGACCTTCAGAACGATGTTTTGCAAGAAAATCACGAATACGTTGCGTTGCCATCTGCTCATTCTCCCAAAGGGATAAACTCCCCAAGCTCTAGGACTCAGCACCATAGAGCTTCCAATATTCAAAAAGACAAAACACACAACACTTTAATCTTTAATCTGATTGCTTAAATTTAAAAATCAGACAAAAACCAGCATTGCATACAGCGAAAAACAGCGCGAAACCGCGTTGTTCCTAACTTATCTTAATCTGCCTTTTTGATTGGAAGAGAAAACCAATTCCGCACTGAAGGCAATGAGGTGTGCCTCTATAGTTATCCCAGCATTTAGATAGCTGGAAGACACCAGAAAGGCCCGCACCGTCGTTGCTTCAAGATGTCCTCACTCTTCCGATTGGCCGTAAGAATGACTGGAGCGGTTAGTTCCAGGTACCGTACCAGTTAACCTCACCATTTGAGAACTGGCGGACACCCACAGGCACGTGCGACTTTGGGCATGCATCCTTATAGAACTAATCTTTATTTATTTCAATCATTTTTTTAACTTTAAGTATTTTTTTACTCTTTGCTACAACAAAATGATGTAAAAAAGCGACATTTTTTTTCAAACCAGTCAACTATCTGATTGCACACTCTTTATATTCTCGGCTAAAAAAGTAGAACATAAGAAAGCTGGACAGTGCCCAGCTAAAATACTTTTCTGCCAATATTGCAAATGTCTTTTCTTCAAAATTAAAAAACAAAAATCTTTGCTCTTAAAATTCTGAAACCTTACGGCTCTTGAGGTGCATGCATAGCACGCAATTTTATTAATTGAAATTGTCTATGGCGTTCCCGAAAGCGCTCTCTATCCATATCGCTCCGCACATTATAACAAGAATCACACGAGACACCTGCTTCATAATGAGGCGATAATTTACTTTCAGCATTCAAAGGGCTACGGCACGCATGACATAATTCACGTCCACATTCCTCAAGTCCATGCCCAACAGAAACACGCTCATCAAAAACGAAACACTCACCCTGCCACAAACTCTCTTCTTTTGGAATAGTCTCCAAATATTTGAGAATGCCACCTTTTAAATGATAAACTTGATCATAACCAAGCCCACGCACATAAGCTGTTGATTTTTCGCACCGAATGCCCCCTGTACAGAACATGGCAATCTTCTTTTTCTTTTTTAATTCAGCTTCATGCTTTGCAACCCATTCAGGAAATTCACGAAACGTTTTAATCTGCGGATCTATCGCGCCTTGAAAACTTCCAATCGCATATTCATAATCGTTACGTGTATCAATGAGAATTGTCTCTTCATCTTGAATAAGAGCATTCCAATCTTCTGGCTCCACATAGGTTCCAACAACCTTTAAAGGATCAACCCCCTCAATTCCCATGGTAACAATTTCTTTTTTCAGCCGCACTTTTAACCGACTAAAAGGCATTTTTGATGCCCATGAATATTTAATCTCTGGCGTTTGAAATGCTGGCTCAGCGGTAATAAAACCTACCAATGCCTCAATCGCATCACAAGAACCAGCAACGGTACCGTTAATTCCTTCTTTTGCTAAAAGTAAAGTACCTTTAATACCCTTTGCTTGACATAAATCGCGCAAAGGCTTCTGTAATTGATGATAATGCTTCAGATCTGCGAAGCAATAGACAGCAGCAACTCTAAAATTCTTTTCCATGATCTTGCCATAACCTGCGTTTCATTCAATTTCAAGACATATTCGTCTACTTCTTTACGTATTGTGCCCCATCAAACTATACTGATAATATTGATATCTAAGGAAAAGCACGTTACACACCCAAAATAAATTCCTTTTTATTTACCACTTTTCCAGGAAAAAACCATCATATCTCTTTTATTCCTAAATGATCAAAAATGCTTTTTTATCAACACAGTCCCATAGTTTTAAATAAGGAAGACCGCGCTTAAAATTATATCGTAGAAATTCTTAAGAGACCAATATCCTTTAAAAATAATACTAAATTTCTGAATCATTTGTTGAATTAGGAATAATTTTTTAAAATATTCATCATGAATAAATCAGATATACAAAAAATATCTCATGAATCACAAAGTGTACAACAACAAATTATTTGATGTCTTCTTTTCCACAACACTATTATGAATTCATTTGCTATAAAATACTGAAAAGAACTACGCATATCTTACGTTTTTTCTTCTAAAGAAAATATTGCTTATTATGCAACCCCTATTATCTTATCTATTCTTTTTATTAATATGTGATATAGCGCAACGAAACGCCGTCAGCGCAGTGGAAAGCTTATTCCTTTAATCCAATAAAATTGCTGAATATAAATCGACATTCAATCATGCTCTTCATCGATTTTAACTGTCCCACCTATTCTGCACTTGCAATTGTGGGATAGCTCTAAATAATATATTTTAGAACAAAACTTAAGCAGGAACTCCGTATAAGCACACTGCACAAACAAAACAACTTTTTACCCAACAAAAGCACGCTCCACAACATAAGTAGCTGGCGCATTATTGGCCCCTTCAACAAGACCAAAGGCTTCACACATTTTTGCGCAATCCTTTAACATAGCCATCGAACCACAAATCATAACTCTATCTTCTTCCGGATTAATTTTAGATAAACCTGTCGTTTCAAAAAAAGCACCATTCTCCATTACAGTGGTAATACGTCCCATATGTTCAGACGGTTCACGCGTTGTCATGGGATAAAATCTCAGTTGCTGTGCATATGTACCAATTAGCGGATCTTGTTTTAAAGAGGCAACAAGCTCTTTTGCATAAGTAAGCTCATCTAACTTACGCGTTGTCTGAATAAGCACAACCTCTGAAAATTTTTCATAAGTTTCGGGATCACGGATCAAACTTGCAAAAGGAGCAACGCCTGTTCCTGTTGAAAGAAGATAAAGACGCTTTCCAGGGATAATAGCATCCAGCACCAATGTCCCTGTAGATTTTTTTCGCATTAAAACAGTATCACCAATTTTAATTTTTTGGAGATGCTCAGTTAGCGGTCCTCCTGGCACTTTGATGGAAAAAAATTCAAGTTGCTCATCCCAAAATGGGCTTGCAATCGAATAAGCACGATAAATTGGTTTTTCTGCATTCGGCAAACCAATCATGACAAATTCACCTGAACGAAAACGAAAGCTATCTGGACGGTTTAGGCGAAATTTAAACAAATGATCCGTGTAATGACGAACCTCCTGAACAGTGAGAGCGAACACATTCTCAGGAATCGGAAAATTTGATAGAACGCCGCTGTTATTTGGCTGAGGTTTGACGGCAGACGTAGTCATACAGGACTTCCCTATATCTTTTATTGAACATTCTAAATTAAATTTTACATCATCTACATGATATAATGATCATGTGACCATCTGCCAACATTTCTCTTAAAACATCAACGTTTTAATTAACACTTTTTATAAAAATTAACCCAAATAGCAAAACTGAAATAAAAGCATATGACAACTTAAAAGATGAATTTTTATTATGCGATAATAATGATTATTTCTCAACAAATATCCTTTGAGACTCTTTATAAATTTACAGTGTATTATCTTATTTCATTTTTACAATAAACTAGATACATGTCTTCAAAGAAAGCCCCTCACAAAAATTTCTTAAACGTTTTCGTAAAAACTATGACAATACTTTTTCATTATATCTCAAGAAGACAAAATTTTGTTAAACAGTATAATATCCGTTACACATAGCATCGTTATGAAACAAGAAAGAAAAACACAATATAAATATTTTAAAAATAATGATATGAATTAGTTCAGCAATAACAATAACATATATACAAATATATGTTATTATGAAGTTAATCTATAACACTGAAACAGTAATTCTATTCAATAATAGAAGTTATTTTCAAACTAAACCAAGAAAAATGAAAGTGTTCGTTGTATTACATTAAAATTTAAGCACTTTATCTCATAAAATAAATTTCTGGTGCATAATTGAACATAAAGGATGACTAATCTTGAAAAGAAAAATAATATTTGTATTCTTATATTATTCTATTATGCAACGTCAGAAAGAAAACTATAGTTATTTTATACAACAAAACAAAATTTAGAATGACAAAATCCATTGATGATAAAACGAGTGCATTATCCCACTATACAGCTGTAGCAACTATTGATGTTGGTGCTCTTGTTGCTAATTACAAAACTTTAGCACAGCATGCTGCTCCAACAGAATGTTCCGCTGTCGTCAAAGCAAATGCCTATGGACTTGGTGCTGATAAAATCGTCCCTGCACTTTATCAAGCTGGTTGTCGTACTTTTTTTGTTGCTCAAATTGTAGAAGCCCTTCAATTAAAAACTGTTTTACCACCAGATATTACACTTGCTGTTCTTAACGGAATTCCACATAACTCAGAAGAGTTTGTAGCGCAAACTGGCATTATCCCCGTTCTTAATTCTTGGAGTGCAATTCAAAGCTGGCAAACACTTTGCCAAGAAAAAGGAAAAAAATTTCCCGCCATAATTCAAATTGATACAAATATGAACCGTTTAGGGCTTGATAAAAAAGAATTACAACAGTTGATAAAAGAGCCTACTATTTTTGAAAAAGCAGAGGTAAAATATATTATCAGTCACCTCGCTAATGGAGGAAGTGACATACATTGTGCATCCAATTATGCCCAATTGGAAACGCTCAAAGAGGCTCTTACACAACTTCCCACCTGTAAGGTCTCATTTGCCAACTCTGGAGGCATCTTTCTTGGTTCAGATTTTCATTTTGATCTTGTTCGCCCAGGCATAGCACTTTATGGAATCTCCCCAAACCCCAAATATTCAGCTATACTGAAATCTGTTTTAAAACTTGAAGCCCAAGTCCTTCAAAGCCGTGAAGTTGATGCTGGAGTTCCTGTTGGTTATGGAGGGACATTTATCACAAAAAAACCCAGTACTCTCACAACGGTTTCTATTGGTTATGCAGATGGGTGGCTGCGTGCACTTTCTAATAAAGGTGCCGTTTATTATAATGGATATAAGCTACCCATCGTTGGAAACATTTCTATGGATTCTATCGTTGTTGATGCTACAGATCTGAAAGATCAAAAACCCCAAAGAGGTGAATGGGTAGAGCTTATCGGAACACATCAAACTATCGAGCAAGTATCTGCAGACGCTAACACTATCCCCCATGAAATTTTAACTTCTCTAGGCTCTCGCTATAAACGCATTTACATTTAAAACCATAAAAAAGTGATAAAAAGCATCATCCTTAAAAATGGTTTTACAAATTTTTTAAAAATATCTTACAAGAGCCGATAATAATAAGGATCTGTCAACACTTTTATCCAAATACTATTTGGCAATATGAGCTTTAAAAATACTTCAATGAAATCATTATTAAGAAAAATGATCAATCTCTTTTTAAAATGCCGTCCGTACATTAAAAAATAATATCACGTAAGCTGTATGAACAATGATAAAAAGCTCTCACATAAATTGTGAGAGCTTTTTATCTTTAACATGTACAAACAAGATTAATATGTATTCCCCAATGGAGGGCAAGAACAAATAAGCATTTTATCTCCCGCAACATTATCAATACGAGAAACAGGAGGCCAGTATTTATTCGCAGGGTCAAGAGAGTCATTAGGAAAAGCAGCTTCTTGTCGTGAATAAGGCCGCGACCAAGAATCGTCCACAGTATCTATTAATGTATGTGGAGCATTTACTAATGGATTATCATCTTTTGGCCAAACGCCCTCACCAACTTTTTTAGCTTCTTTAGCAATCAAAAGTAAAGCATCACAGAAGCGATCAATCTCTGCCTTTGGTTCTGATTCTGTTGGCTCAATCATCAAAGTTCCAGGAACCGGAAAGGACATCGTCGGCGCATGGAATCCGTAATCAATTAAGCGTTTTGCAATATCATCAACAGTAACCCCATACTGATCTTTTAATATACGTGTATCGACAATACATTCATGTGCAACACGCCCATGCTTACCTCTGTAAAGAATGGAATAAGCCTGTGAAAGACGCGCAGCAACATAATTAGCATTTAAAATTGCTATTTGTGTTGCATATTTCAGTCCATCAGCACCCATCATCCGAATATACATCCACGTAATAACAAGAATAGATGCACTTCCATAAGGAGCCGCTGAAACGGCATGTGTCGTTCCCTCTTGTTCATGGCCGGGTAAAAATGCTCTTAGGTGCTCCGCAACTCCAATCGGACCAACACCTGGGCCACCTCCTCCATGAGGAATTGCAAATGTTTTATGAAGGTTCATATGACAAACATCAGCTCCAATATCTGCTGGACGCGCAAGCCCGACAAGCGCATTAAGATTAGCACCATCAAAGTAAACTTGCCCTCCATTTTCATGAACAACAGAGCAAATCTCTTTAATACTTTCTTCGTAAACACCATGGGTTGAAGGATAAGTAATCATTAAAGCGGCTAAACGATCCTTATGCAACTGTGCTTTCATTTTAAGATCGTCAATATCAACATCGCCATCACTCAAGCATTTTACCACAACAACTTCCATTCCCGCCATATGGGCTGAGGCTGGATTTGTACCATGCGCTGATGCAGGAACAAGACAAATTGTACGTTGATGCTCTCCGCGTGCTTGATAATATCGGCTTATTGCCAAAAGCCCAGCATATTCCCCTTGAGCACCGGAGTTTGGCTGAAAAGACACTTGTGCAAACCCTGTAATTTCGCACAACCACGCCCCTAATTGGTCAATCATTTCCTTATAACCTATCGCATCCTCTTGAGGAGCAAAAGGGTGCATATGAGCAACTGTCGGCCAACTTAAAGGCATCAATTCAACTGCCGCATTAAGCTTCATTGTACAAGAACCAAGCGGGATCATTGCTCGATCCAACGCTAAGTCCTTGTCCGATAAACGACGCAAGAAACGCATCATCTCTGTTTCAGAATGAACCGCATGAAAAAATGACTGCGAAAGAAAAGTTCCATCACGCTCTCTTCCGAAAAGCCGTGGAGAAGCCTGCTCAACCAATTGTGCACCAAAAAGCTCTGCCAGCGCACAAACATCCTCTTGGGTTGACAATTCATCAAAGTTGATCACAACTGTATCATCATTGAGAATGCGGATAAGACGTCCACCCATCTTCGCTTTAGCGGCAATCTCTTTAGCTTTTCCCTTCACAAAAACGCTTACGCAATCAAAAAAATGTTCCCCTTCACAAGGGATACCAACTGCCTCTAAACTAGCAACAAAACGGCATGTTAAATGATGAATCCGCCGAGCAATTGTCTGCAAACCTTGTGGTCCATGCCAAACTGCATAAGCGGTTGCCATATTTGCCAAAAGAGCCTGCGCTGTACAAATATTCGACGTGGCTTTATCGCGCCGAATATGTTGTTCGCGTGTTTGCAATGCTAAACGAAAACCAACTCGTCCTCTTGTATCTATGGACTGACCAACAATCCGTCCTGGAATTAAGCGCGTTAAAGCTTCACTGACCGCAAGATAACCTGCATGAGGACCACCAAACCCCATTGGAACCCCATAACGCTGCATAGAGCCAACCACAATATCAGCACCCCATTTGGCTGGGGCTTCCATTAAAGTTAGCGCCAAGGGATCTGCAACAACAATGACCAGCGCTCCTTTTTCCTTTGCTTGCTTAATGATATCAGTATAATCATTAAAGAAACCTTTTGTATCTGGCCAAGACAAAACAACAGCAGCGGTCTCAGAACAAATTTCACTCTTTTCGCTAATTTGAATGCCTTGTGTTTGTGCACGTGTTTGTGCAACACTCAGAGTTTGAGGATGCAAAAGACTTTGAATGGAAATCTTTGTTTTTTTTCCACGCGCGAAACGTACAGCTACCGCATTAGCCTCAGCTAAAGCTGTTGCCTCATCAAGAAGTGAAGCCGCAGAAACAGGTAAACCTGTTAATTCACTAACCAAAGTTTGAAAATAAAACAAAAGTTCTAAACGTCCTTGGCTAATTTCTGCTTGATAGGGTGTATAAGCAGTGTACCAAGCTGGATTTTCAAAAAAATTGCGCAAAATGACAGGGGGCACAAATGTTCCGTGATATCCTTGTCCAATAAAGCTTTTGTGGACATGATTTTGCCCCATGATTTGAGACAATTCTTCCAAAGCTTGCTCTTCGCTAGCAGCTTTTGGTAAATTAAGTGAACGCCCCAAATGGATAGACTGAGGAACAGCTTGAGCAATTAATGTATCAACGCAATCAAGAGCTAAAACATCAAGCATTTTTTTTACTTCATCAGGACGAATCCCAATATGCCGAGAAGAAAAAGAACGTTCTTGCATAGCATCTTACCCAATCAGCGCTTTGTAAGCAGCTTCATCCAACAACCCTTCAAGCTGTGTCTCATCCTGTAATTTCATTTTCCATAACCAACCCTCTTTTTCGGCTTGTTGGTTGACCAATTCAGGACTATTTGCCAATGCCTCATTAACTTCAATCACTTCACCATCAAGAGGAGCATAAACATCGGAAGCAGCCTTGACCGATTCTACGACAGCGGCAGCTTCTCCCTTAGAAAGCTGCGTCCCACTTTGCGGCAAATCAACAAAAACTAAATCACCTAATTGCTCTTGAGCATAATGCGTAATGCCAACAGTCACGACTTGTCCTTCAACGCTAAGCCATTCATGATCTTCTGTAAAATAAATTTTAGACATAAAAATTATCCTTTAAAGTAACGTTGTTCAACAAAAGGAAGTAAATGAACAGACAGCGCAATCTTTTTGCCTCGCAACTCAGTAAAGACTTCCGTTCCTACATTTTTCCAATCAACAGGCACATAACCCATCGCAACAGGGCCGTCAAAAGAAGGACCAAAACCACCCGATGTTACTATCCCAATCTGATTTCCTTCATCATCAAAAAGCGGTGCTCCAGCACGCACTGGTTGACGCGTTTGTGGTTTTAAACCAACTCGACAACGAGAGGGACCCTTTTGAAGAGCCTCAAGAAAAGCTTTTGCTCCATAAAATTGCGCTTTTTCTCGCACAGCTTTTGGAACAGCCCATGTTAGTGCAGCATCAACAGGGGTCGTATCAGGCGTAATGTCATTACCATGTAAACATAGCCCTGCTTCTAACCGAAGACTATCACGTGCAGCAAGACCAATCCACTCAACACGAGAATCGCTTAACAATTTTTCAGCCAATGCACGCGCTTGATCTGCTGGAAGTGCTATTTCAAAACCATCTTCTCCCGTATAACCAGAACGCGTTACAAACCAATCTTGTTGTGGCTCAAACCCTTGCATAAATAATAGTTGATTTCCAGGCAAACCTGCATCAGCAAGAACCGCTGCAGCTTCTGGTCCTTGAAGAGCAAGTAAGACTCTTTCAAGAGCGGTTACTTGGCATTCAAAGCCAACCGCACGTTTTTTAAGTTCAGCAAGATCGGCCTGTGCATTACCGGCATTGGCAACCAGCATAAAACGCGATTCTGCTAAGCGGGTCAGGATAAGATCATCTAGAATACCAGCCTGCTCATTGAGCAAATAACTATACCGTGATTGTCCAATTTTTAAAGCTGCCGCATCAAGAGGAAGAGCATATGATAAAAATTCAACTGCTTGTTTTCCTTCAATGCTAATCAATTTCATATGAGAAATGTCAAAAAGACCTGCATGAGCACGCGTATGAAGATGCTCTTTCAAAACCCCAAGAGGATAAGTTAAAGGCATGTTCCAACCCGCAAAAGCACCAAATTTAGCTCCAGCTTTTTCATGCAATTCATATAAAGGAAGTGTTTTTAAAGATGATGTTTCAAATTCTTGTAATGTGCCCATGATATCTCCAAAGCTGCACTAACGCTCACACAGTTGTCGTTTCTGCACCCTTCTGTTACAAAACCTGAGAGACTCGCGAAAAAATTCCGCTTACACCTTCGGCGCGGGTCATCCCGACTTTCCAGATCTGCCTTTCTTCTTTTACGGTCCATAAAGCCTGAGAGATTATGGGCTGTTTTCCCCTTCGGCGGCAGGCGCGAAAATTTGCAATCTGCACTCTCCCCGCATGCACTCTCCCGCAAAAGAATAAAAGATGCAATAATGCTCTTTTCGACATGTTTTGGTCTATAAACTATCTTTTTCACACTGTCATCTGCAAAATGAATGGAGTATCTTAATTTTTTAACTTGCACAGGCTGTTTTAAAGGGCTTATAATGGCGGATATTTTTAACATGGTAAATAATGCCGAGTAATCTGCACACGTTAGCGTGCAAGGAGAAAAAAATTAGCAAGGACTACAAACAAATATACCACTTGAAAACTGTATAAAATTTTGCATACAAAGTGGACAATATTATTCTATTTTGTACAATTTCGAGATAACTACAGAGTTTTCTTACTTTTAGCAGTAAACACTGAAGATATCTAAGGTAACGATCTTAATGCATGAGGGTTTAGTTTTTTATCGCTAAAAAATACCACGAAGTGCGATTATTCATATACTAAACCTTATCGGACAAAGGTTATAAACACGGATGAAAGCTGGCAATGTCCTTTATAATGACGAAAATGATCTCCCAGAGCAAATTCCTATTTTCCCCTTAGAAGGTGCTCTTTTATTACCAGGAGGAGTTTTGTCGCTGAATATTTTTGAACCAGAATCTCTTGAAATGATTGAAGATGTGATGTTATCTAATCGTCTATTAGGGATTGTTCAACCACTTCCATCACCATCAAAGGCAGATTGTCTTTCTACGGAGTTGTATAAAACAGGGTGCATAGGTCGCATCACAAACTATAATGAAACAGGAAATGGTCAGCTTTTCATTATATTACAAGGAATTTGTCGCTTCACTTTAGAAAAAGAGCTCTTGAGTACCAAATCTTATCGGATTGCTCTTATCCAATCAAATGCAAAAGATTTACAAGAGACTATTATTTCAGAAAGCATTAATCGAGAAAATCTATTAGATATTGTTGAAAAATATCTTACAATACATGAAATAGAATATAATTGGAGTAGTATCGTACAAACGCCTACGACAATATTGGTTAATGCGTTTTCGACACTCATTCCTTTTACACCAGCAGAAAAGCAAGCTCTGCTGGAAGCGCCAGATATTGGAAGTCGTGCCCAAACTCTTCTCGCTTTAACGGAACGCTCACTTATGAAACAAACAGGAACACATTATCATTTAAATTAATTATGAAAAAAGCCACTACCGATCCAAAAATGCTAGAATTACTCGTCTGTCCTCTTACAAAAGGGACGCTCTCTTTGGATCGTGAAACGCAGGAGTTAATCTCGCTCAAAGCAAAGCTTGCTTATCCCATTCGCGATGGCGTTCCCATTATGCTTGCTTCAGAAGCGCGTCCTTTGCAGCAAAATAAAAAGCAACACCTCAAAAAATAAAGTCCTTCCATTGAATTTTTTATTACAGCACACTCTTACTTAATTGTTTTTTCTTAAAGAACATCTCTCGTATTATGTAAAATTCTCAGCGTTATCTGTTTAAAACAACATAAGACAAGTTTAAATAAACTTCTCTTTTCGGCAATGACATAAAATTAACACCATAATAAAAATACACACTTCCACCCCATCTTTATTTTTAATAAAAACATCTGTTTTATCGAGAATGTGAAAAGGCTTTGGCTTACGAAAACCACAAACTAAAAATTGAAAAAATTTTATTCCCACAATAGCGCAACACAACTGTTACAAAAATCATACTTCTTAAAGTAAATAAATTGACAGAATATGAGCGATCCACTAGATTGAAAAGTTATCAAAGAGATGTTCACATAACTTGATATGAAATATTCAAGCCTTCTCAGCTCTCAAAGAAATAGAAAACGGTGCATTTAAAAGAAACCGATGAGTATTCCTTTGTGAGTTGTAGTTGGCGGGTGTAAAAAATTAAACCTATGAAAACTGGCAATATAATTTAATATTCCTAGAAAATTTGCCCTCTCTTGGGCACACCTAGGAAGATGAGCTGAGAGGGACAGGAGCGTTAAAAGAATGAGTTTTAAAGTTGCAGTCGTTGGCGCAACCGGAAATGTTGGTCGTGAAATGCTAACAATTCTGGAAGAACGGGGTTTTCCTGTACGTGAAGTTGTTCCTTTAGCATCCCGACGGTCTTTGGGACAGAACGTATCTTATGGCGATAAAACTTTAAAGGTCAAAGCACTTGATACCTACGATTTTTCCGATACAGATCTCTGTCTTATGTCTGCTGGGGGAAGCATTTCTCAAGCTTATGCTCCCAAAATTGCTGCAACTGGTTGCGTCGTGATCGACAACTCATCCTCTTGGCGTTATGATACCAATGTTCCATTAATTGTACCCGAAGTGAATGCAGAAGCCATTAGTGAATTTTCCAAGCGCAATATTATTGCTAATCCCAATTGTTCAACAATCCAACTTGTTGTCGCTTTAAAACCTCTCCATGATGCAGCAATTATTAAACGTGTTGTTGTGTCAACCTATCAATCGGTTTCTGGAGCTGGAAAGCAAGGAATGGATGAGCTATTTGAACAATCACGGGCGGTTTTTGTTGCCGACCCCATTACAGTAAAAAAATTCACCAAACGCATCGCTTTTAACGTTATCCCTCATATCGATGTTTTCATGGAAGATGGCTATACAAAAGAAGAATGGAAAATGGTTGCTGAAACCAAAAAAATTCTTAACCCTAAAATTAAACTAACAGCCACTGCTGTTCGTGTTCCTGTCTTTATCGGACACTCCGAAGCTGTGAATGTTGAATTTGAAAAACCAATAACTGCCAATGAAGCAAAAAACCTTCTGCGTGATGCGCCCGGTTGCCAACTTATCGATAAACATGAAGATGGCGGTTATATAACCCCCTATGAATGCACAGGAGAGGATGACGTTTTTATTAGTCGTGTTCGCGAAGATATTACTGTCGAAAATGGTTTATCATTTTGGATTGTTGCTGACAATTTAAGAAAGGGAGCCGCATTAAATGCAATTCAAATTGCTGAATTGCTCGTTTCCCGCAATTTAATAGCACCTAAATCAGCAGCATAAAGCAAAAAACGCCTTATGCTGCTGTGTTAACTCTCTGCACCTTCAGTAACAGAGAGTTTTTTACCTGTAGTGAAACACAGGATATGTTATAATACGATTATGGGTTACGTTCAAAATTGCTATAATTAACATTATCTGGCAACAGAAGCAGGGTATGTCACAATGCGATAACGCGTTTCATTACGTTCAAAATTTCTATAATTAACGTTTTCTGGAAAAAAAGGATTATAAGCAGTTACATTTTCGACAGATATAGCCTGTGCCTCCATTGAAGGATTCAAAATTATTCGTTCATCTCTTTTTACACCTGTATGCCGAATTGGGGCATGTTTTTGATGGTGCTTTTGTATACGTTTTTCTACTTTTTGGGGAACTGTAATCACTTTTGCATGTGGAACAACCTGTTTTGCAGTCTTGCTCTTTTTTTCTTTCATCATAGGATTTGGTTTTACATATATAGGGGTAAAAGAAATTGTCGGAACATTTTTAGTGTTCAAATAACGTGCAGATGCCCAACCAATCATTCCGTTATATTTAAATGAGCACCAAATTCTATTAGATAAGCAGCCGTTAATTTGTACTTTTGCTCCAGTTGGAATGACTGCTATAATTTTGTTAGTTGTAGATGGACCTGTACGTAAAACGACATGTCCTGTTGCTATACGAGCAACCATTCCAGCATTCGCATACGATACTGAAACTCCAAATCCTGATCCTATTACAGACAATAAAACCGTTGCGGTTGATAACAAATTTTTACTTCTACTTAACATTATCTCTTATTCCTCTCCATAATGTGAGGACAAAACATTTCTCTCTTTTTACAAAAATTTGCTGATCTCAATACAAAGTGGTGATAATCTGTTCTTTAAGAGGTCCACCACACATTTTGAGAATAATTCTCTTATTTTGTCCTGTACGCTTTATACTTTATGCATATGTTTTGTTGCCTAAACAGCAGTGTGTCTCTTATGGATTCACTACTTGCAATAACACAATCTGATTGTTTTCTACTCAGACAACCATCATTTAAAGAAGTTTTAAAATAGCTATTGGTTCCCATCGGAAACGGCTAAAATACAAAAATATTTTTCAGCGAATACATGCTACTTGCTTAAAAGTTATTCATTATAACATGCGACAATTGCAAAAAAGTAATCATGTTTTGAATAAAAATAATTGAATATTATAAGAAACTATTGTATTTTTTGACCTCTCTACAGTAATACAAAGTATAGCACAGCCTTTCCTTAAAAATATGTTGGAAAAAAGCTAAATGCACATAATATCAAAAAAACTGGCTCAAAGTGCCACCATAGGATTCCTTCTTTTTTTCTTTTCATTTTTTTCGTTTACAACCTTTTTGATGGCAGCAGATAAATTCAATATCAAACTTGGTGTTATGGAAGGAGAAGAGGCTGACATTTGGAAAGTTGCTGTTGAACAAGCCAAAAAAGAAGGTTTAAATATTGAACTGGTCTATTTTTCTGATTACGCTCTACCTAACGATGCTGTAAATGCAGGAGAAATCGATGCAAATGCTTTTCAGCACGCCCCCTATTTTAATAATCAAATTGAAAATCATGGCTATCAACTTTCAATTGCAGGGTATACGTTTATAACTCCCATGGGGGTCTATTCGCACAAAATTAAAAATATCAAAGAACTGCGAAATAGAGCAAATATTGGCATCCCTAATGATCCATCAAATGGTGCAAGAGCCTTATTCATTCTCCATTCTTTAGATCTGATTACCTTAAAAGATCCACAAAATATTCTTGCCTCTCCACTAGACATTATTGAAAATCCCAAAAATTTGAAAATCCGTGAATTAGATTCTGGTATTTTAGGACGTGCAATTAATGATTTTGATATCGTGATTGTAAGTACGAACTGGGCTTTAACAACCGGATTAAACTTACAAAAAGATGCCATTGCATGGGAAAAAACAGAAAATAATCCTTATAATAATGTTATCGTTGTGCGTAGCGCTGATAAAGATGAACCATGGGTTCAAAAATTGGTTGCAGCCTACAATAGTGAACCTGTCCGCGCAAAAATTAAAGAAATCTTTGGTACAGCTGCCCAAACATCTTGGTAAGTGTAAATGAAAAATCCTGCACTTATTTCTTTAAAAAATGTCAGCTGCTATTTTAACAAGATAGAAGATAATTTAGCAATTAATAATCTATCTCTTGACATCTATGCAGGCGAAATTCTTGGTATTATCGGACGCAGTGGTGCAGGAAAATCCACGCTTATGCGCTGCTTAAATGGATTAAAACGGATTGATAAAGGATCTCTTTTTTTCGAAGGAGTCAATATTTCAAATTTCTCAGAAGTAGAATGGGCACCTTATCGTCAATGCATTAGTATGATCTTTCAACATTTTAATCTTTTATCATCACAAAAGGTTATTCATAATATTGAATTACCCTTAAAACTAGCCGGCATAAACAAAAAGCAACGTCGTGAACGTGTCTTTGAACTGATTGAATTGGTAGGGTTACGTGGCAAAGAATATTCTTATCCCGCAGAACTTTCAGGAGGACAAAAACAACGCGTGGGAATTGCACGCTCTCTGGCAGTTAATCCCAAAATATTGTTATCAGATGAAGCAACATCTGCTCTTGACCCTGAATCAACTCAATCTATCTTAGAACTTCTTTCCGATATTAATAAACGTCTCCATCTTACTATTGTGCTCATTACCCATGAGATGGAAGTTGTGCGCAGCATTGCACATCGTGTTGTTGTTCTCAATCAAGGATGTATTGTAGAAGAAGGAAGTGTAAAAGATATTTTTGCATCACCACAAGACGAAACAACCATTGCCATGCTCAAGCTTGTTACACCACAGCTTCCTGAAAAATTTGCAAAACAGCTTAAACCAACAGGACAAGAAGCCGTTATTGAAATTAATATCGCAGGCGAAATTGCTCAGCAACCTTTTCTCTGCCTACTTGAAGATGCAACTGGTTTAAGGGCACGTATTTTGCATGGCGGTATTGATACAATCCAAGGAGAAAGTATTGGACGGCTATTCCTTAGTCTTCCTGGGAAAGATAAAGAAGTTTTGAAAAAAGCTGTCGACTGGTTGACAGAAAAAAGTCGATATTGCGAGGTTTTGGGCTATGTTTAATGTCCTCTCTCATGAACTGGCCCGTGCTATTTTTGATACATTATTTATGACAATAAGCGCTTCTTTGATGGCACTTCTTATGGGACTTCCGCTTGGACTTCTACTCTATACAACCGCACGCGGAGGGCTTTTTGCATCACGCCTTATAAACCGTCCTTTAAGCATTATTGTTGATAGTATTCGTGCCATTCCTTTTATTATTCTTGCATTTTACCTTCTCCCTATCACCCGTATGGTTGTGGGAAGCGGTATAGGAATATCTTCTGTCATTTTCGTTCTCACCATCTCAGCCATTCCTTTTTATGCACGAATGGCAGAGCTTTCCTTTAGAACAGTCGACAATGGCTTAATTGAAGCCGTCCGTTCCATGGGTGGTAGTCGTCTTCAAATTGTCAGATACGTTCTTATCCCGGAAGCGCTCCCGCACTTAGTTACGGGATTTACAGTCATGGTCATCTCTCTTATCGGAGCCACTTCACTTGCTGGATATTTGGGCGGAGGCGGCTTGGGAGACATGGCAATCCGCTATGGTTACCAACGCTATAATACCTCTATCATGACAATAGTTATCATTCTTTTAATCATTTTAAATGTTATTATTCAGTGGTCCTCTGATAAAATTGTACAAAAGATTGATAAAACAAAACATTAAAATCATTTGAAATTTAATTTTTTTTCTCAACCATAGCAATAATAAGCCATTGAGCAGTTAAAGCTGGTTTTTTTAATTGTTCAACTTCTACGGTAGCTTCATAATGAAAAACAACCCGACCTGAAGGGCGAATCTCAGCATCACTTAAAACAAAACGAGCACGCACCCTTGCTCCCGCTTTTACAGGACTCATAAATCGTACTTTATCAAAGCCATAATTTATCCCCATTGTTGCCTCTTCTAACTTTGGAAGTGCTTCATAAGCCAAAGTTGACAAAAGAGATAATGTCAAAAAACCATGAGCAATAGTGCCACCAAAAGGTGTATCTTTTGCTCTTTCTTCATCTACATGAATCCACTGGTGGTCATCTGTTGCGCACGCAAATTGATTAATCATATCTTGTGTAACAAGACGCCACTGCGATAAGCCCACTTCTTTCCCTATGAAGTTTGCTATATCGTGCACTGCTATTTTTCGTTGCATAACGCTATTCCTGTTTTATTGAGTAAAAGACCACACGCCCTCTTGCTTTTATAAAGCCCATTGATTAGAGCATCAAGAGTAAACACATCTTCCATAATAGACAAATCTCTTTTGGTAGAATAACTTCTGAATGAGAAAAAAGGATGGTAAAATAGGAAAACAATAATGGCAAGCAATGTAAAGCTGACGGGTTTAGCACATGATTTAAAGCAACGTGCAGAACATCATCAGCCTATCCGGATTGGGCTGATTGGTTGCGGTGAAATGGGAACAGATTTGCTGTCAAGCGTTGCACATATGGATGGCATAACTATTGCAGCCGTTGCTAGCCGAACACCATCACGGATCTTTGATGCAGCAACACTCGCTTATGGCGAAACTGGTCATGCGCGTGAAGTTGAAAATGCTAGCGCCTTAACAAAAACTATTGAAGAAAACTTGATTGCAGCAACAGACGATATTGATCTTGTTTTATACAACGAACAAATTGATGTTATTGTTGATGCAACAGGATATCCAGAAGCTGGTGCAGAAATCGGTATAAAAGCAATTGAAAACAATAAACATCTTGTCATGATGAATGTTGAAGCAGATGTGACGATTGGCGCTTATTTAAAATATGAAGCAGAAAAACGGGGACTTATTTATACACTTGGCGCCGGTGATGAACCCTCTGCTTGCATGGAACTCATTGAATTTGTTTCAGCCCTTGGACACAAGATTGTTGCAGCCGGAAAAGGCAAAAACAATCCTCTTAACTTTGATGCCACACCTGATCTTTACGAAGAGGAAGCATTAAAACGTAATATGAATGTCCGAATGCTTGTTGAATTTATTGATGGCTCTAAAACAATGGTTGAAATGGCAGCTATTGCCAATGCAACAGGACTTCTTCCCGATCGCCCCGGCATGCATGGACCACAAGCAGAACTCCAAGATTTAAGCAAAGTGCTTATTCCCAAAAAAGATGGTGGTATTTTAGATCAGTATGGTGTTGTAGAATACTCAATAGGTCCAGGAGTTTCTCCTGGTGTTTTTGTCATTGCAGAAATAGCACATCCACGTCTACGAGAACGTATGGAAGACTTAAAAATTGGTCAAGGTCCCTACTTTACCTTTCATCGTCCCTACCATTTAACATCAATGGAAGTGCCTTTAACCTGTGCACGCGTTATGCTTTATGGTAAAAAAGATATGGTACCACTTAACCATCCGGTAGTAGAAGTCTGTGCTGTTGCTAAAAAAGATTTACATCCTGGTGATAAATTAGATTTTATCGGTCTTTACAGTTATCGTGCTTGGATAATGAATATTAAAGAGGCGCGCGCTCACAAAGCTATTCCATGTGGTCTTCTAGAAAAAGCAACAGTTACAGCTGAAATTAAAAAGAATGAGCTTATCACAGTGTATAATACAACTATTAGGGAAAACCAATGGATTGCACGACTTAGAGCGAAGCAAGATGTTTTGTTAAGCTCCCTTCCCCCCGCTCATGCTTAAGAACTTTATTCTCTTTATTGCAAAAAGTTCATAAGCCTGTAAAAGAAGACACTACCCTTTTGAAGAGGAAAAGTATAAATTAGAAAGTTGAGTATTTCTCTGGTGCATAGAGGAAAGAATATTTGGTATTGTCTTCAATTTATAAAATCATTATGTAATCTAACCAATCAATCCTCCCCTCCCCCTCTATCCGATGCGGAAAAGACCATTCTCGGATATTGATTTTTCAAAAGTAATAAAATGATTAACAAAACTTACCAATGAGATAGGTGTCATTGAGTCATTAAAGCAATAGCGCTATAAGAGACAACAAAATGTTAGGAAAATCTCCTGTCAGTAAAGTGGTTAGCAATGAGATAATCCCTACACCTCCCCAAACTCCCGCATATTCATTAAAGAAAGCGACTTTCTCAACTTGACCCAAAGCCAATTTTTCCTGTTTCTCAGTATCAAATATAACAGCGATATCCTCTGCCCTCATAACCGCATTTTTTCCTGATACAGTTTTAGCTATTTCTTCTTGCAATTGAGCTTTTATAACATTTGCATTGCTATTTATAGTATGCGCAAAAAAAAGAATACATGATGCAAAAATACATGAATAGATGCTATTTTTAAATAATTTAAGCATAACTTACTTCACTCCTTTTTTATTCATTGAAGTAGCTAAATAATGTTCATTATTTATAAATATAAATATCAAGGCTCACATTGAATTAGTTATCTTATTCAAAAAATATTATAGGATATGTTATATAAGTTATATTTATACATATAACACATTATGTATTACATGTAAAGACACAAAAAAGCCACAATTTATTTTTTTTAAATTATTGACTAAAAATGCTTTTCTGAAATGCCAGCTTAACTTGATTTGTCTAAAGAAAAATTTTTTCTAAACATCTATATTGGAAAATCATTTGTATAAGCGCTGAGACAAAATGATGAAAACTCTATAGGAGTAAAATAAACTCCATCGCTGATCTCAATCACTATTCATTATCGCTAAAATTATGAAAAAATTTGTTTTTATATTAAAAAAAGAAGTATGTTCATTCAATGGCTGTTAAATATAAATGACAAAGAACAATAATTTTGTTTTTTTTCATTATAATAATCGTAAAAAAACAGCATTAATCAACAAGTTTTACAAAATATATTCAATCTTTAAATATCAAAATATTGATCTTTAAACAAAACATTCGATAAACTTTCTCATCATGTTTAACTAAAAAACTCTCATTTTCACTGCATCATATTTATATTTGATATCAAAACATTCTTGTTTGTATTTTTTTTTACATATAGAGTAAGATCAAGAAGAGTAATTTCACTTCATTTTAGGATCCTCTGTTTATTAATTTTTCTTTCTGGCAATAAATTATGACACCCGACACACCTTTCCTCGCTCTTTTGCCTTTAGGTGCACACGAATACCACGGAAACCATCTCCCATTTGAAACTGACTGGATTATCGCTGAAGCTTTTGCAAAAACACTTACTTTACAAACAAAAGAACAATTTGATATCACACTCTTGCCTGTTGAAAAGATCGGTTATTCGGTAGAACATATGGATGTTGCTGGAACAAAAACACTTACCTTTTCTGAGGCTATAGAACGGTGGATAAGCATTGGTGAAAACTGCTATCGCAAAGGTATCAAGCGTTTTTTTATTCTCAATGCCCACGGAGGCAATTCCCCCTTAATGAGTATTGTCATTACCGAATTACGGAGACGTTTTTCGATGCTTGCTGTAGCAACAAGCTGGAATCGTTTTGGCTTGCCACCAGGTTTAATGCAACCACCTCAACAACATCTTGATATCCACGGAGGATTTATCGAAACCTCCTTAATGCTTTATTTAGCACCAGAAAAGGTGCATATCGAAAAAGCTAAAAATTTTCATAATAGGCAAGCTGATATGATTGCAAATTATCAGTATTTGCGCGCCTATGGACCTCATGCCTTTGGGTGGAAAATGCGTGATCTTAACCCACAAGGAGCAGCAGGCAATGCAAAAGAAGCAACATCCCAAGCAGGTGAAGCAATCTTTTCTCATGTTCTTGATGGGCTGCATGGTTTACTTGATGATATCAGTCGATTTAAAATAGACACCTTACAATAAAAGAAATAGCCATGGAAAAAACACAAAATATATCCGATAAACTTCCTGTTACAGTTCTTACAGGTTACCTTGGATCAGGAAAAACGACTCTTCTGAACCGCATTCTTAGTGAAAACCATGGAAAACGTTATGCAGTCATTGTCAATGAATTTGGTGAAATTGGCATCGATAATGATCTTATCGTTGAATCCGATGAAGAAATTTATCAAATGAATAATGGTTGTGTTTGCTGCACCATACGTGGAGATCTTATCCGCGTTTTAGAAAGCTTGATGCAACGTGCACACCGATTTGATGCCATCATCATAGAAACAACAGGACTGGCTGACCCAGCTCCTGTTGCACAAACTTTTTTTATGGATGATACTCTACATAGAAAAACTGCTCTTGACAGTATCATAGCAGTTGTGGATGCAAAGCATTTTCCACTCCAGCTAAAAAAAAGCCGTGAAGCCGAAGAACAAATTGCTTTCTCTGATATTATTCTTCTCAATAAAACCGATCTTGTTAGTACAGAAGAACGTGCACACGTTGAATCACTCATTCTTGCAATAAATCCTTGGGCTATCCTTTACGCAACAGAACACGCCAATCTCCCTCTTGATAAACTTCTTAATCGCGGCTCTTTTGATTTACAACGCATTTTAGATAATGATCCTCATTTTCTAAACCACCAACACTCAAGCCATGTATGTGATTCCAATTGCCATCATGATCATGAACATCATCACGTATCTACCATTCATGATGTTACAATAACTTCTTTAAGTTTAAAAACAGGAGCTCTAAAACCAGAAAAATTTTTCCCATGGATTCAACAAATTACCCAACAGCAAGGTCCTGATATTTTGCGTTTAAAAGGCATTATCGCATTTCAAGGGGATCATGATCGTTATGTCCTTCAAGGCATACACATGATCCTTGAAGGACAACATCAACGACCATGGCGCGAAAATGAAAAACGTGAAAGCCGGCTTGTTTTTATCGGTCGCACCCTCGATGCCGAAAAACTGAAAACTGGTTTTGAAAATTGCGCATAAGCGAGTGACAATGCCGAGCATTATTCATTACGATCTTCAGAGTTATTGCCTTTCCTGCGGTTTTATAGATGGTAAACCAGTTTTTGTTTCAGCAGAAGGTTTTATTGTTTTTTTAGACTCAACCCCGCAAACCATTGAAGTTCATCAGGGCATCATTTCAAGCGGTTTTTCTCATGATAACATGGCAATCATCACAGGTGGTGAAGATGGAAATGTTTGTCAAACAACAGCCGATGGTTGCATAAAAATGCTAGGGAACAAAGAACGAAAATGGATCAATAATGTCGCTTTTGGACCACAGAAAGTGTTTGCCTTTTCTTCTTCACGTCTAGCAATGGCGAATATCGGTAAAGGGTTACAAGAACTTATTCATGAACATAGTGTAGAAGGTCTTGCTTTTGCGCCAAAAGGTTTGCGACTTGCTGTTGCCCATTACAATGGTGTTACCCTTCATTGGTTGTCAACACAAGCAGCCCCAACAACATTAATATGGAAAGGCGCACATTTTGGTGTTACTTTCTCACCCGATAATCGTTATGTTATTTCTACTATGCAAGAAAATGCTCTACATGGCTGGCGTCTCGCAGATAATCAACATTTACGCATGAGCGGCTATCCAAACAAAGTTAAAAGCTGGTCTTGGAGCCAAAAAGGAAAATGGCTAGCCACATCAGGTGCATCAGCCGCTATTGTTTGGCCTTTTCATACAAAAGATGGGCCCATGGGTAAAACACCGTTAGAACTTGGTACACGAGCAGACGCATTTGTCAGCATAGTTTCATGCCATCCAAAAGAAGAAGTTGTTGCGATAGGCTTTAATGACGGCATGATTTCATGTGTACATTTCCCTGATGGAAAAGAAGCCAAACTCAAAAATTGTGGAAAAAGCGCTATTTCCGCACTAAACTGGGACAAGACAGGACACAATCTCGCATTCGGGAGCGAAGATGGTGCATGCGGCGTTATAAACATCACCACTTGAGAAAATATTCAAAACAACAGTCTTCGCAGGCTAAAAAAGGTCATACAAAACCTCCCCACCATGACTGAGTAATTAAATCCCTGACTTCTTTTATTCTTGAAGAACCAACAGACTAGACTTGAGAAATAAGCTCAATAAAAAACAGTAAGCCGCTCATCTATAAAATTCCTAGAAAAAACGGCTCACTGTCAACATGATTAATATCAATATGCTCCTCCATAATAATACAAATAATAAAAAATAAAGTTCACAATTCTACTTTTTACATCATCCTAGCAAAATTTGTAAGCCATTTACCAACACCTAATTTTAAAAAACTTTTAAAGAGAAACTGAAACCATAATCCAAGATCACCCCATACTCTTTGGGCCCCCCCTACGAGAATAACAGCTACCTTTTTAAATTTTTTGTCGGTCAATACTTTATTTTTTTCAGCACTTTCATCTACAATACTGACAACTGCTCTACGGACTTCCTGCATATTTTTTTCTGCTAATGTAACAGCGGAAAAAACATATCGAGGCTGCATCATTTCAAAATTTGCACTGGCACTGACACCGGTCGCTTGCAAAAAAGAATAAAGAAATACTATCAAAGTATATGGAGATTTCTTTTTTTTAAATATTTTACTCATAACATCACCTCAAACTTCTTTCTCCCCTCTTAAAAAATACGAGCAAAGCTCAAAAAGCACCCAATAAAAAATCTCAAAATGTGAGAACACACTTATTATTAGATGCTCAATATAAATAACACATTATGTATTTTACGTAAAGTGAAATGGTTGAATAGCATAAAAATTACAACCATATGTTACATATTATATGTTAAAAAATAATCTTTATAAGGCACTTAGCATTAAAATGCGATCTGCCTTTTAATCAAAATGAAATACACCAAATGCGGAAAACATACTAAAAAATGACAAGCTGCTTACCATAAATTTTGGTATAAGCCGCCTGCCATTATCATGAATAGCACGAACATATTTGAGATTAGAGAAGTCAATTTAGAATTATTTTCTAAGCAATTTTAAAAAGCTTCGATAAATATTGTACAATTTGTAAAACAAACGTACTAATAAGACTTACAATTACTCCCTGTGAGATAGCACTGAAAAGTCCGGTGGTTGCTGTAGCTAAAGCAACAGGGCTCACCTTTCCCAATTTCCCAATTGTATCTTCTTTTTCATTTCTGGTACTTCTATCGAGAGCGCCCATAACGACTAAATTCGTTAGTTTGTTGTTTTTTTGTACTATTTCAGACATAGAAATAGCTTCATGAGACTTATGTCCATAAAAGCGTGCACTCGCACTCATGATTTGTGAAAAAAAACAAACAGCCACTGTAAAAACACATAAAAATACATTCTTTTTTAACATTCTAATCATGATTGCACCTAAAACTTTCCTCTTCTATTATATTAAAATATGAAAAAAGCTTAAAAAACATCAGAAAATAAAAATATGCTTATGTGCTAAACGGACATATAACACGTTTCGTATAAAAAATAAAGCTAAAATGTGTCAGGCACATTACAGCCGCAATTACAAACAAAAGAATTATTAAAGAATAGAATTAAAATGTAATTTAACACTCACCATGCGCACTCACAAAAACAGTACCTGTAAGCTTATGCAAGCAAACAAAATGATTGTGAAAATATCAAGTGAGATAAAAAACAAATAAATAGAAAACTTCTTTTTCAGAACGAAAACAACAAAATTCAACTAAAATATCTTTCAAGACATAAGCTATTTGTTTTCAAGATTTTTTAAAAACATTGCTGCCCCTATCAATAAGGGCAGCATGCTGACTATTCCTCATAATAAAGGAAGAATTCATCAATTATCTTCTACAAAATATACATCCATTAAAAAAAATGCACATCAATAAGATGTGCGATGTATATTTTAACATTTAAGATCATTCCTTTTAATAAAAAGGCACACTCTTTTAATGTCTCTATTATTGTATCCATAATGCTAACATTTACCTTCTCCAGCTCTCTGGCTAGTTATTTTTTTCAATACGTGCATTCGGAATACCGACGGCCACCACACATTCATCTTCTATACTTTTTCTCTCTTTGCACACCACAGCAGAAATGACACGCCGAGATTTACCATTTTTAAAATTTGCACAATAACCGACAATTTATGAAAAGGGATAAATGATGACGATAAAAATTCACAAAGAAAAAAAGAAACTCTTGTTTTAAAACTTTTCATCATGACTTGTCTCAAATTTCCCTTCTCCATTTTTTAACAACCAAAATACTTGCTTAAGGAAAAAAACAAACACATGCTTCTCTATTTTATCAATGTGTCCAAAATACAGCTTAAAAACGATAACTTAAACCACCAGAGAAGTGCGTTCCAGAAAAACCAGCTTTAGCAAGTTTACGCTGATACACTACGTCACTATGAAATGTCATATTGGGAGATAATTGTGAATGAATACCAAACCCTGCTTCTAATGAAGAGCCAAATGCTCCTAATTCAAAAGAATCCTTGAAATACACAAACTGTTTGTAACTAAAATCGTTAACAAAATGAACCTTACCATAAAAAGAAATAACGCGAGAATCTCCGATTACAGAAATCGTTTTAGTTAAACGCCCACCAAAACGCATCATCCATTGATCAGACTTTTTCATATCTATATCGAATCCATCAATATCATGTGCCTTATTAAATTGAAGACGCTGATAAATAACCTGAATCTGCGGATCAAAAACAAGATTTTTACATTTTGTCGTGAACACTTTTCCAGCAGTTAATGAACCACTGAAAGGTCTACCATTTAATGTTGCCGTCTTGCCCCGTGCAAAAGTGAAAACGTCACCATTAAACAAACCATAAGATAAAAATCCATCTATATAAAAACCAACATCATGTTCTACACCACCATACACTGCAATTGCCCATTTATCGAATGTGCTTTGCTGACTTTGCTCAACATTTTGAGGCTCAAAAGAAAATTTTCCGTAAGTTCCCATAACCCCAAAGGAGGTAGTAATGAACTTATTTTCGATTTTTTGCAGCAAAATACCAGCTTCAAAGGCTTTATAATCAAGATCACCATCATAACCATATTCAATCTCAGACAAATTGGAAGCATAATGGTAAATCCCACCATAACCACGGAAAAAAAGAGCAGGATTCTCGTCCGTTTTCAATAATCGATTAGGAGCAGCGCGAACAGCTTCTAACTGCTTGTTTTGGTTGATGATATCTAGCAAACCAGCTTGAAACAGACTATTTGGCAAAAGCAAATAAGCGGGCACTTGTGGAACAACAGCCCTTATATATTGCTGAGAATGCGAGACAGGCTTTGAAATAGATTCAATATTAGGTTTCACAGATGAAGTGTCAGAAGAATGAGATTCAGGCACAACAGAGGTAGAAATAGCAGAAATTACATCGGGCGCATAATGAGATGTCTCTGCAGAATCAGGTGGAATAATAAAAGGATCAGCTTCAGGCGCAATCGGAACAGAAGGTGTTACAAAAGTAGAACCGGATTCCGGCATAACTGGAGCAATAGGTGTTACAAAAGTAGAACCAGCATCAACAGCAGGAGAAACAATTTCAGACTCTACCCCATTAGAATTGCTTTCGATCACAGGATTAATAATAACACGAGATGTAGGCGCCATTAACTTACTTTTGAGACAAAAATCCCAATAAGAACGTTTATTATAAGCAACAAGATCATACTGGTAAGGAGTCCCACCCAGCGTAACGTAACCATCCTGCAGCTTAAAGGAGTCTTCACTCGCATTTCCGGAAACTTGAATAAGTGAAATCCCTGGGTCACTTCTATCCTTTCCTACCTCTCTTCCCCGACCTTCTGAAGTGATTTTCACATGCACTATTGTTTTTCCAGAAACATCACCATCAATGAAAAGCCTATCGGTTTTTATACTTTTAGCATCACTTTCTTTACCCAAATATGTATTGAGATAAAGATGTGTATCACCTTCTGCTTGATAAACAACACCTTGTCCCTCTCCTATACGAAGATCTTGGTAATTATAAGCTGCTTTAGATTCTGGATCTTTAAAAAAAAGAGAACTGTCCTTAAGATGTAATTCTGAAATCGATGGCATACTAGAAAACGGCTTACTCACTTCAGCACTTTTAAACTGTTTACGTTCTGGTTCCGACAAAATCCATTTCGATTTATTTTCAAGCTTAATTTTAGCAGTAGAACTGTCATCAACATAAGTCTTCCCTTGAATGATAGAGGAGTTAACTACAAGATTTACAGAAGATTTATCAGTAGCATTAAGCAATACACTTCCCCACACTGTCGAATTTTTCGAAAGTGTAATCGAATTATCAAATCGTTTACTATAAATGGCTGTACTATTTGGAACGGCTAAAGTCGTAGCTTCTAGGTTAACAGCTCCTTTCCCAAGCATTATTTTTTGTTGCCCATTCAACATTGCCTGCCAAAGAAAATTCATGCCATAAGATTGATTACCCTCTACTAAAATGTGAGAATTTTTTATATTTGCGCTATTATTATTATTTCCTTCCAAAAAAAGTCCATGCGCATCTTTAACTTCAATCTTACCATTCTGAAAGTCAATAACACCTTGACCTTGAAGCATATGCAAAGCTGCATTTTTATGACTCTTTTCTATATTTGCACCCGAACTGCCATTATCGGTAACGGAAATATTATATAAGGAAATTTTTCCATCATCCCCTCCTATTTGAACTCCGATGCCATTCTTAAAACCAATCTCTCCTCCTTTCATCATAATATTTGCACCACTCATACTCAAAAGACTTATTCCATTAGAATCCGTCTTAATTGTTATATCCTCTAAAGTCGTAGACGATCCTTTTCCGGTAGCACTAACACCTACACGCGTTGCATCAATCAATACCTTTTCCATTTTAACCGTACTATACTCAGCATTCACACCGACTGGCACATTCTTCAAAAGTGAAGAATTTAAATTAACTGTCGCTTCCTCTGATACTTTTACACCATAATTTAAAGAATTTTTTTCTAAATCACCATTTTTCCTCATAGCGGGATTAACGGTTACGGTTATATTATTTGCATCGATTTTCGTGTTTTTTTTAGATGCTTCTATAACTGCAACATCCTCAGAACCTTGCCCAGATCCAAATAACGTATAAGTTTTGCTAGAAATTGTATGCTCTTGGCCATCACTACATCGATAAGGTAAATCATTATTATTATTACATTGAGATGCAGTTTTTTTAGAAGGCTGTGCATTCGTATTAACATCAGTTATAAAAAAAAGAATAACTGTTGTGAAAGTACATAAAGGTAGATAATTTTTAGACATTTTAACCATTATTTTACTACAAACTTTCTTCCCCTTCACATTAAAAACAAAAAACACGCATTTTGCTTATTTTCTTTAACTGCGTGCGCTACATGTATAATACATTTTGTATTTTATTAATCCATTTTGTGTTTTATGTAAAGCAAGAATTAAAAAAATAACAAAAAAACCATAATTAAAATTTGGGATTTTTATAAAGAAACAAGAAAATATGATTAAAAAAGAATAATATAACTTACTCAAAAAGCAATTATTCTAAAACAGCTTTAAAAAATTTATAAATCATTATGACATGGAGATGTTAGAAAAACTCTCAGTATGAACACCTAATCAATTTTTAAGAAAAAATCAGAAAGATTATACTGAAAAAAATCTTTAAAGATATGCAAAATACTTACTACTTGTTTTCAAAATTTCTAACGAGATAAACCTACTAAAAAAGCCATAAGCTATGCTTATGGCTTTTAAACAATTTGATCTAAAATATAACTCAATTAAAAATGGTAGTGCAATCCACCAGAGAAACTTGTTCCAGAAAAACCAGCCTTGGTCAATTTATGCTGATATGTAAGATCTCCATGAAGTGCTAAATTGGGGAATAATTGCGCATTAAAACCTACTCCAGCATCTAGAGAAGAACCAAAAGCACCCAACTGAAAAGCATCCTTAAAATGGACAGAGTGTTTTTCTCCAAAACTATGAGATAGGTGAAGCTTACCATAAAAAGAAACAACCCGTGCATCTTTCATGACAGGAAGCGTCTTCGTTAAACGACCACCAGCACGCATAACCCACTGATCAAGATGACCCATCTTGATGTCAAAACCATCAATATCATGCTCCTCCTTAAAGTGGAGATGTTGATAAACAACCTGAACTTGCGGATCAAAAACAAGATCTCTCGACCCTGCCATCAACGCTTTCCCTGCTGTGACGGAAACATTGAGAGGATTACCCTTCAACGTTGCTGTCTTACCACGTGCAAGGGTCGAAACATCACCTTGAAATAAACCATAGGACACAAGACCATCTACATAAAGACCATTATCATACCGCGTGCTGCCATATGCTGTCATTGTCCACTTATCAAGAGCACTATTTTGGCTTTGATCAACATCAAGAGGCTGTAGAGAAACTTTGCCATAGGTGCCTATAATACCTAAAGATGTCGTGCTATATGCCCCATCGATCGTTTTCAATAAAACACCGGCCTCGACAGAGTTATAATCCAGTTCTCCCCCGTAACCATATTCAAAAGCAGACAGGTTTGAAGTATATTGATAATTACTTCCATAACCGCGTAAAAAAATAGCAGATATGGGATCACTTTTTAACAGTCCTCCAACAGAAAAGCGCATAGTTTCCAAACGCTTATTTTGATTGTTGAGATCGGCTAAACCAGACTGAAATAACGTATTGGGCAAAAGGAGGTAGGTTGGAACTTGCGGAACAACAACTCTTATCTCTGGTTCATCAGGTCTAGGATGACCAGGGCGCCCGACATACGCACTTTTGAGATAAAAATTCCAAAACTTTCCCTCACCTTTTACAAATCTTTTACCAACTTCTCCCTTTAAACCATCTGCTACACCATAATAAGCATGAAGCCTATACTGATAAGGGGAACCACGCAACGCAACATAGTCGCCATGCAGCTTAAAAGAATCTTGATGGGCTGTTCCAGAAACCTGAATCAGTGAAATCCCTTCACTATCCTTTTTGCTCTTAGCATGTTTCGTTGATGTTTTTGAAACAGGGCGCACATAAATTTCCGTTTGTCCCTGAACATCACCGTTAATCAAAACACGGTCGGTTTGTGCGTTATCATGCAAGCCTTTAGCGCTCAGATATGTATTAAAATAAATCTTCGCTCCATCTTCCGCATGATAAACATCATCATAAACATCATCAAACTTGCCTTTATTTCCAACAGAGAGCACTTGATAATCATAAGTCGAACCAGATTTTTGTTCACCAAAATCAATCGAACTATTATTAAGCGTTATATAGGAAACAGAAGAATCTTTTTGTAACTGCGCTTCACGTGAATGACCTTGTCTCTGATGTCTTATATCCCATCTCGAATTGTTTTTTAACAGGATCTCTGCAGTAGAACTCTCATCAGTATAAGCCCCTCCTTGGAGAGTAGAAGAATGCGCTGAAATGACTACAAGAGCATTCTTCTCGGCTTTTAGCAATAAATTCTCTGAACTGAGAGTACTCTCCAATAAATTAACAGTACCCTCAACAGCACTCATACTATAAACAGCCGCACCACCTGTAACATTTAAAACTGTTTTCTGTAAATCAACAATTTCCCTTCTAGGAGGAATTTTATATTCTACTAGGCCGTGTCTTATACCTTCAGCGTCTTCCCACTGCTTCTCTCCCCCAAAATATATCCCATGGGATCCCTCGCCGTTTATTTTGATAGTGGAGTTTTTAACTGTCATCTTAGTTACAGAAAACTGACCTGAGAAATCCTCCCTTAACGGAATTGCATTAGGATCATTGTGTGTGTTTTTCAATAAAATACCATGAAGATCAGTCGCCTTAACATTCCCCTTCTTAAAAGAGATATTTCCAGCTTTATCCAAAACAAAAACTGCAAAATTATCGGGGTTGTTCTTTTGTCCCTTTGCGGTAATAGTAACACCATCAAAAACCGCTTCACCACCAATTGCTGAATAAATTCCATTACTATCCGTGAAATCAATTGATCCTTTAGTCATCTCAACTTTTGCGTTTTCATAAACATAAAAACTGTAAGGACTCGCCTTACCCTCTTTACTACCTGTAGTCTTAACTGTTGTATTCTTTAAAATAATGGAAGCTGAATTTTTTTGTGCCGGTTTTCCGACTGCTTTAACAGCAACATGGCTCTCATCAATTTTTCCGTCGCTTACTATAATCTTTCCGGCATGGGCATAAAGAGCTACCTCTGCATTTTTGATAGAAAGACCAGGTAAAATAGCCTTCCCATGGTCTAACACACGAACACCGTATGTATAAAGTCTCTCTGGTACTTCACTATAAATAGTTATATTATTTCCCGTAACTCTTGCGTTTTGAATTTTTTGATTACTATCTTTTGCGTTCTTCACACTTACAGCAATAAATTGAAGAGCTTTATCTTTATTTTTAACGTCATCATTAGTAATCTTATAAATCTTATTGTTATCAAGTGTTATATTTTTTCCACAAACAATGCACGTATAATACACCCACTCCTTATCATTTGGCATGACAAGAGGAATACGTGAACGAGAGGGAGAAACGGGAGGGATATTAGCACGGGAGGAAGCATTTCTATCCCTAGATTCAACGCTATTGTGATTATTTTTAGGAATAATCACAATATTATTATCTGTAGGGGTAACTGTAATCATATATCCATTACGATCAAAATAGCTAGAAACACTTTCGGGAGAATGTTCTTGATAGCTAGGTAAACTATGAGTATGCCGGGATAAAGATTCACTGGATGGTGTCCTGGGAGTATCTTCAGGAAGAACCGTTGCAGTGTGGTAAATTCTTCCGGAACCAATTTCAGGGTAAGTTCTGGCATCACTCTCTCCGTAATCACCAAGACCAGTACTATAATCATTGCCATGATCATAAGGATAACTGGAATAATACTCATAAGGAGAATAACTATACTCACGTCCGGAATAGCCATCAGGACTATAGCCAAATTGATAAGCATTATGATAAGTATCTGTATAAGGAGGAGAGCTAACTACACTAAAACCATCCTGGGGAGATACGTGATTGCTATCCCTCTCTGAAACAGCACTGACCCCTAATCCACTTTGTAGAAAAAAAATAGCTGCCGTTGTATAAGCACATAAACGTACATGATTTTTAAACACTTTGATTATATCTCCATTAATCTATCCCCCCTCACTAAAAACAAAGCTACCCCTCTCATCACCCTCCAAACAAAATAAAAAGGGTGCGTCTCATACCCACTTTGACTCACGAAAAAACTCTCTAAACAAAATTGTTCTCCGACAAACCTCCGCGCACATAACAACTTATGATAAATAAATAATCATTATAAACAATTTATACGTGTATAATACGTTATGTTACTCGTGTAAAGAGAAAATAAAACGATATGTATCATTATAATTGCAATTCCCTTTGCAACATTCAAAAAATTCAACTCAAGTAAAAGTAAGAAAATAACCAAAATCAGTAGAAAACGGGTTATAAAAAATAAATTTTGAGAACTACTCAAATAGTCATAAAGTAAAAGCCTTTAAAATATGGTGCATTGGCACGAAATTCTTTGTTATTCAAAATCTTAAGAATAAACCGATTAATATTACACTATATCAAAAATTTCAAAAAAGCCGCTTTCCATAAAAAAAAGGATATAATCATCCCATTCTTTCATTTGCAAACGAGAGAAACAATATGATCAATCCTTTTTGTCATATCAAAAAGGCGCGCGTCTTTTAATGCAACAATACAGATTCTTGTAAATCGTTAATAAACAAAAAAGGCAGCACAATGTGCTGCCTTTTTACCAAAGTATAAACAATACTGATCTTATTTTAAAACTGGTAACGCACTCCACCAGAGAAACTTGCTCCAGAAAAACCAGCCTTGGTCAATTTATGCTGATATGTAAGATCTCCATGAAGCGCTAAATTGGGAAGTACTTTAACATTAAAACCCACTCCAGCATCTAGAGAAGAACCAAAAGCACCCAACTGGAAAGCATCCTTAAAATGGACAGAGTGTTTTTCTCTAAAACTATGAGATAGGTGCAGCTTACCATAAAACGAAACAACCCGTGCATCTTTCATTACAGGAAGTGTCTTCGTTAAACGACCACCAACACGCATAACCCACTGATCAAGATGATCCATCTTGATATCAAAACCATCAATATCATGCTCCTCCTTAAAGTGGAGATGTTGATAAACAACCTGAACTTGCGGATCAAAAACAAAATCTCTCGACCCTGTCATCAACGCTTTCCCTGCTGTGACGGAAACATTGAGAGGATTACCCTTCAACGTTGCTGTCTTACCACGTGCAAGGGTCGAAACATCACCTTGAAATAAACCATAGGAAACAAGACCATCTACATAAAGACCATTATCATACCGCGTGCTTCCATATGCTGTCACTGTCCACTTATCAAAGACACTTTTTTGGCTTTGCTCAACATCAAGAGGCTGTAAAGAAACTTTGCCATAGGTGCCTATAATACCTAAAGATGTCGCGCTAAAGGCTCCATCGATCGTTTTCAATAAAACACCTGCTTCTACAGCATTATAATCCAGTTCACCTCCATAACCATATTCAAAAGCAGACAGGTTTGAAGTATATTGATAATTACTTCCATAACCGCGTAGAAAAATGGTAGAAATCCCATTACATTTCAGCGGTCCTCTCGCAGCAGCAAAGCGCATAATTTCCAAACGCTTATTTTGATTGTTAAGATCTACTAAACCAGACTGAAATAACGCATTGGGCAAAAGGAGGTAGGTTGGAACTTGCGGAACAACAACTCTTATCCCTGGTTCATCAGGTCTAGGATAACCAGGACGCCCGACATACGCACTTTTGAGATAAAAATTCCAAAACTTTCCCTCACCTTTTACGAATCTTTTACCAACTTCTCCCTTTAAACCAGATTCTAAACCATGATAAGCATGAAGCCTATACTGATAAGGAGATCCATCCAACGCAACATAGTCGCCATGCAGCATAAAAGAATCTTGATGGGCTTTTCCAGCAACCTGAATCAGTGAAATCCCTTTACTATCCTTCTTGCTTTTGGCATCTTTCTTAAAATTTTCTAAAACAGGATTCACATAAACCACAGTTTTCCCAGAAACATCTCCGTTAATCAAAACACGGTCGGTTTGTTTGTTATCATGCAAGCCTTTAGCACTCAGATGTGTATTAAAATAAATCTTCGCCCCACCTTCTGCTTCATAAACTGATCCGCCCCATTCTCCATTTCCAATATACAGTTTTTGGTAGTCGTAAAACGGATGATGTTTTGATTTTGCAAACCTAATAGCGCTATCTTTAAGGCTTACGAATGAAATAGAGGAAACATCTTTATCATCAGATTCATGCAAATTATTCCGTTGCCTTTGTGGTAAAATCCACCTTGAACTATTTTGCAAATAAATTCCAGCATTAGAATTATTATCTACACTGGTACCACCTTGAATACTAGAAGCATCAGCTAAAACTTTTATAAAAGCACCATTCTGAGCTTTCAACAATAAATTTTCTGAGCTAATTGTACTATACACTAAGCTAACAACACCATGAGAGAGAGCATCTCCATAAATAGCCACATCCTCAACAAAAAGTATCGTGTCATCCTTTATATTAACAAGACTTACTTTAGGTAAAGGCTTTCCCTCTCCCTCTACATCTTCTTCATTCTCTTGTTCTTCCAACGGATCACTTCCTAAAAAATGTATGCCATGAGATCCTTTACCTTGCACACTAATACGAGAATTTTTAACATAAATCTTAGCACCAACATCAGTATTAAGCCAATCATCCTCAATTAGATCTGATCTCTCATCAAGTGATAGATCATTTTCTGACTTAACTGAATTACTTAACATAAAGCCATGAAAATCTGTGACATTAATATTTCCATTCTTTAAATCGACAAAAGCATTTTGCTGCACAAAGATAGCCGCACGATCTTTTTGATTTTCTTCTTCCTCATCGCTATTTATTGTCTGAGAAACCCCATCAACATTCGTTAAATCAATTGATTCATCATTCCTCTGAACTTCTGAATCGTTTTCGCTACAATCACATTCTTCTTCTGCACCATTATTACTATTTAAAATGTTCTCTTCTCCACCTCTTGCTTTAAAAATATTATCTTCCTCATTGCTTGTCTTAATTTTTACATCAGTTAAAGTAACAACCGCTTTCCCACCTTTTGCTTTAACAGCAAAAATACCATTTTCAGAATCCTCTTTTTTAATCTCAATATCTCCATTACTGAGATCAATAATTCCTTCATCAGCAAAAAGAGTTATTCCTATATTCTTAGCAGTAAAATGCGTTAAAGAAATTCTTCCCCCCTGCGATACAGATACGCCCAACGCTTCAGACGATATCTCTGGCACTTCACTAATAATTTTTACATTGATACCTTTAACATCTGCTCTTATTTTTTTTATGTCTGCATTACCAGCATGATTGTTATCCCCCCTTTTATCTACTTTAACATTAACAGCAATATAATCAGCAGGAATTGTATCACTGTTTTGGGAAGTAATGCTAAAAAAGTAATTATCAATCGTGTTGTTAGTTCCACACTTATCGCAGACATACATATACGGTTTAAAGTTTTTATCCGCATAACTAGAACTCTCTCTACCACTGGAATGAGAATAGTAATAGTTAGCGACAAAGCCATTCGCAAGATCTTCATCTATATACTGATTATTAGATGAAACAGGATTATGTTTGAATTCAGCACAAATACCGTTATTAGGATCGTAGTAATTATCAACACGAATTTTCCTATTTTCCCCATCATGAATAAAATACATGAAAGAAACTCTCTGAGAATTTTGCGCGTTCTCCTCGGAATCGGAATTATCACTTTGACGCTGATGAGGTTGCTCAGGAGGGAAGCTAATGTAATAACTGCCGTTACTATTTTCAATTTGCATTAAGTTGTTATTACCGGACCTGAGATTGTCAATACTGGAAATATAACAACTCTCTCTGCTACAAATCCCAGAAAAAAACGTCTCCATACCCCGAGGAGGAACAGAATTATTCACATAAGAAACATTCCTCCTTTTATCTAACTGAGGAGCTCTGTCTTCTGCATCGTCTTCTGCATCATCTTCTGCATTTGCAGAACCTATCACTCCACTCTGCATAAAAGAAAAAACAGTCGTTGTGAAAACACATAAGTATATGTAATTTTTAAATTTAACCATAGCCCCATAAAAAACTCCCTTCCCCTCTTGTTGAAAATAAAAACAACTATACAGGACATTTCCCAACAAAAAGGACACACCTTAAATCCCTTGAATTGGTGAAAATTTACCCGCATAAGCTCGGTGAAAATCTACTCACAACACAGAAACTATCTTTAGGACAACAGCTTATTATATACAATTCATACGTGTATAATACATTATGTTTCTCGTGTAAAGAGAAAATAAAACAATATGTATCATTATAATTGCAATTCCCTTTGCAACATTCAAAAAATTCAACTCAAATAGTCATAAAGTAAAAGCATTTAAAATATGGTGCATTGGCACGAAATTCTTTACTATTCAAAATCTTAAGAGGAAACCGATTAATACTACGCTATATCAAAAATTGCAAAAAAGCTGCTTTCCATAAAGAGAAAGGATGTAATCATCCCATCCTTTTATTTGCAAACGAGAGAAAAAATATGATCAATCCTTTTTGTCATATCAAAAAGGCGCGCGTCTTTTAATGCAACAATACAGATTCTTGTAAATCGTTAATAAACAAAAAAGGCAGCACATTGTGCTGCCTTTATACCAAAGTATAAACAATATTGATCTTATTTTAAAACTGGTAACGCACTCCACCAGAGAAACTTGCTCCAGAAAAACCAGCCTTGGTCAATTTATGCTGATATGTAAGATCTCCATGAAGTGCTAAATTGGAAAGTACTTTAACATTAAAACCCACTCCAGCATCTAGAGAAGAACCAAAAGCACCCAACTGAAAAGCATCCTTAAAATGGACAGAGTGTTTTTCTCCAAAACTATGAGATAGGTGAAGCTTACCATAAAAAGAAACAACCCGTGCATCTTTCATGACAGGAAGCGTCTTCGTTAAACGACCACCAGCACGCATAACCCACTGATCAAGATGACCCATCTTGATGTCAAAACCATCAATATCATGCTCCTCCTTAAAGTGGAGATGTTGATAAACAACCTGAACTTGCGGATCAAAAACAAGATCTCTCGACCCTGCCATCAACGCTTTCCCTGCTGTGACGGAAACATTGAGAGGATTACCCTTCAACGTTGCTGTCTTACCACGTGCAAGGGTCGAAACATCACCTTGAAATAAACCATAGGACACAAGACCATCTACATAAAGACCATTATCATACCGCGTGCTGCCATATGCTGTCATTGTCCACTTATCAAGAGCACTATTTTGGCTTTGATCAACATCAAGAGGCTGTAGAGAAACTTTGCCATAGGTGCCTATAATACCTAAAGATGTCGTGCTATATGCCCCATCGATCGTTTTCAATAAAACACCGGCCTCGACAGAGTTATAATCCAGTTCTCCCCCGTAACCATATTCAAAAGCAGACAGGTTTGAAGTATATTGATAATTACTTCCATAACCGCGTAAAAAAATAGCAGATATGGGATCACTTTTTAACAGTCCTCCAACAGAAAAGCGCATAGTTTCCAAACGCTTATTTTGATTGTTGAGATCGGCTAAACCAGACTGAAATAACGTATTGGGCAAAAGGAGGTAGGTTGGAACTTGCGGAACAACAACTCTTATCTCTGGTTCATCAGGTCTAGGATGACCAGGGCGCCCGACATACGCACTTTTGAGATAAAAATTCCAAAACTTTCCCTCACCTTTTACAAATCTTTTACCAACTTCTCCCTTTAAACCATCTGCTACACCATAATAAGCATGAAGCCTATACTGATAAGGGGAACCACGCAACGCAACATAGTCGCCATGCAGCTTAAAAGAATCTTGATGGGCTGTTCCAGAAACCTGAATCAGTGAAATCCCTTCACTATCCTTTTTGCTCTTAGCATGTTTCGTTGATGTTTTTGAAACAGGGCGCACATAAATTTCCGTTTGTCCCTGAACATCACCGTTAATCAAAACACGGTCGGTTTGTGCGTTATCATGCAAGCCTTTAGCGCTCAGATGTGTATTAAAATAAATCTTTGACTCACCTTGCGCGTGATAAACATCATCAAACTTGTTTTTATTTCCAACAGAAAGCACTTGATAATCATAAGTCGAGCCAGATTCCTGTTCACCAAAATCAATTGCACTATCATTAAGTGTTATATATGAAACAGAAGAAGCATTTCGTAACTGCTCTTCACGTGAATGATTTTGTTTCTGATATTTTATATTCCATCTCGAATTGTTTTTTAACAGGATCTCTGCAGTAGAACTCTCATCAGTATCAGCCCCTCCTTGGAGAGTAGAAGAATGCGCTGAAACTCTTATAAAAGAGCCTTGCTCAGCTTTTAGCAATAAATTTTCTGAACTGAGAGTACTCTGCAGCAAATCAACAATGCCATAAACAGCACCAAAGCCATAAATAGCTGTATCAGTAACTTTAAAATCCACATTTTCTAACTTAACATGTTCTTCTCTAAGTGTAACCCATTGCCTATTTACAGTGTCTAATTGTGGATAATAAAATTGCCATTCTGTTCCCCTAAAATATACACCGTAATATCCAGCACCACTCACACGAACGTCAGAATCTTTAAGATAAATATTATTCTTCGCTGTCACAGCCTCATCCTCCTGTGACGCACCATTCGCGTTCCCCCCTATTGTGATATGCACCTGAGCTTCTCGCATTATAGCATGCATATTGTTAACATCTATAACCGCTTTTTTCTCAGGTTTCCCTCTAAAAGTAATCTTTCCCCCTGCATCCATAAGAAAAACAGCATAATTTTGATCGGATACCCCCTCTCCAGTAGATACCCCCTCTCCAGTAATAGTCACATCACTGAGCTCTACCGATCCATCGTATGCCGCAGAAACCCCATGACTGCCCTTAAGGTGAATTTGTCCGTTTGAAACAGTGATTTCTGATCCCCCAACGCTGTAAATGCTTGTCTTTCCACCGCTTGTTTCGATTGTCATATCACTTAAATGAACATTTGCTAACGTTCCTACCGCAACAGCAACTGTAGGAGCGTCTTTAATACTTCCTTTATTTACCTCGATATTTCCATTATTAGCATACAATGCTACCTCTGCATCTTGAACGGTCAAATCTGTCAAACTAACTTCGCCATTATCTGAGACAAAGACAGCATATCCATAAGGTTTACTTGAAACTTCACTTTTAACAGTTACGCCTTTCCCAACAACTTTTGCTTTTTTATTCTCAGTTTGCGGAATATTATTTACCTTTATAGCATAAATACTCTCACCACTCACTTTCCCGTAAACATGAGCTCCCATCATAAAACTGTAATTATCAATTTTTTCTTCTCCGCAAGTGGTACATAAGTAAAACATTTTAGGAAAAGATAAAGTCTCACTAATATATTGACCGTGTTTTTTATCCCAATCAGTAATAACAAAACCTAAAGTCTTTTTGTTATATCCATTTTCTTTCTCTCCAAAAAGACGCAATTCAGTACATAAACCAGAAATAGGATCATCGCATTTAGTATAATATGTAAAAAATATGCGATCATTACCAGATGCATCACCATCTTCTTCATCAATGCTATAATACATATTCCCATCATTAGAATGGCTTCTATTAGAATGATGGCTTCTATTAGAATAGCTCAAGTCATTTTTGGGAGAGACTATATCAGAACGCTCTCCTTCAAGAGACTTATAGAAATTTCCCGCAGAAAGATAAGAATCATAGGAATTTCCGAAATAAAAAAAAGTACCAGGACCATTAGAAGATACATAAAGCTTTTCAGAGGGATCGGAGGGAGAAAAATAACTATCTGCAGGAGATTCTACAGGAGGTAAAGGGGTAACCTCGATAACATAAGGACTTCCACTATAATAAGAAGGACTTCCACTATAATAATAAGAAGAACTTCCACTATAATAAGAATCTTCACTATAATCACGAGGACTTCTTGAATCAGCACTCACCCCTATTTCACTTTGTAAGAAAAAAATGGCTGCCGTTGTATAAGCACATAAACGTACATGATTTTTAAACACTTTGACTATATCTCCATTAATTTCTCCCCCCTCATTAAAAATAAAAACACCCATCTCCACACCCTCCAAACAAAACAAAAAGGATGCGTCTCATACTCAATTTAACTCATGAAAAAACTCTCTAAACAAAATTGCTCTACGACAAACCTCCACGTCAATAACAACTTATGATAAATAAATAATCATTATAAACAATTTATACGTGTATAATACGTTATGTGGCGCGTGTAAAGAGAAAATAAAACAGTATGTATCATTATAATTGCAATTATCTTTACAACATTCAAAAGATTCAACTCAAATAAAAGTAAGAAAAATAACCAAAACCAGTAGAAAAACGGGTTATAAAAAATAAATTTTGGAAAATACTCAAATAATCATAAAGTAAAAGCTTTTAAAATATGGTGCATTGGCACGAAATTCTTTGCTATTCAAAATCTTAAGAGTAAACCGATTAATATTACGCTATATCAAAAATTTCAAAAAAGCCGCTTTCCATAAAGAAAAAGGATGTAATCATCCCATCCTTTTATTTGCAAACGAGAGAAAAAATATGATCAACCCTTTTTGTCATATCAAAAAGGCGCGCGTTTTTTACTGAAACAATACAGATTATTGTAAATCGTTAATAAACAAAAAAGGCAGCACATTGTGCTGCCTTTTTACCAAAGTATAAACAATATTTATCTTATTTTAAAACTGGTAACGCAATCCACCAGAGAAACTCGCTCCAGAAAAACCAGCTTTGGTCAATTTATGCTGATACATGACGTCACCATGAAGTGTCAGCTTCGGAAGTAATTGAGCATTAAAACCTAATCCAGCCTCTAAAGAAGATCCCAGAGCTCCTAACTGGAAATCCTCTTTAAAGTTGACAGATTGTTTCTTTCCAAAGTTATGAGAAAGGTGCACCTTACCATAAAAAGAAACAGTACGTACATTATCAAATCCTATCGGATTTTTCACTAAACGTCCACCCAAACGCACCATCCACTGATCAAGATTCCCCATCTTAATGTCAAAATTGTCAACATCGCGTTCCTCTTTAAATTGGAGGCGTTGATAAACAACCTGAACTTGCGGATCCACAACAAACCCTTCATATCCTGTTGCAAATGTCTGACCACCAGTAAATGAAACACTTAGAGGATTACCTTCTAGAGTTGCTGTCTTACCACGTGCAAGGGTAAGAACATCACCTTTAAGAGCACCATAAGAGAAAAGACCATCTACATAAAATCCCCCATCGTGCTGCATACTGCTATAAGCTGTAACCGACCATTTATCAAAGGCACTTTTTTGACTTTTTGCAACATCGATAGGTTGTAGAGAAACCCTTCCGTAGGAACCCATCACCCCAAAAGCTACATTACTGTAAGCACTCTCAATTGTTTTTAATAAAATCCCTGCCTCTACAGCATGATAATCGAGATTGCCTCCGTAACCATATTCAAGTGCAGACAGATCTGAAACATATCCGTAATTACCACCATAACTATGTAAGAATAAAGCGGGATTTTCATGAATTTCCAACATACCATTACTAGAAGCCCCTCGTAACGCTTCCAATTGCTTATTCTGATTGCTTATATCCATTAAACCAGCATGAAATACAGTATTTGGTAAAAGTAAGTAAGTTGGAACCTGCGGAACAACAGATCTCACAAAATGTTCAGAAGGAGAAACAGGTTTAATCTCAGAACCAACATTTGATGTCACCACAGAAGGCTTGCCGCCAGAAGATACAGAAGTTTGTACAGAAACTGTCGGCGTAACATATTGATTTTCTAAACGAAAATCCCAAAATTCTCCACCCTTCTTACCTAACTCTTCATCAAAGTACACTGTATCTGAAACGGCATTTGGACCATAAGAACGCAGAGTATACTGGTAAGGTGAGTTATGGGTCGTAACATATTCACCTGCTAACTTAAAAGAATCTTTTTCCGCTTTTCCATGAACCTGAATAATTGAAACACTTTGAGGAACATGATCCTTCCAATCTTTCTTATCATGATAACGATTAGCACGCACATTCACCGTAGTGGTTCCAGAAACATCACCATGGATCAGGAGCCTATCAGTTATTTGCTTACCCTTCGAATCAAATTCAGGGTTCAGATCTGCAGAAAGATCAATCTCACCCTTTCCATGAACGCTGTAAACAGTCCCACTTCCTTTCCCAATACGGAGTGTGCGAAATCGATTTGATTGAGATTCTGACAGTAAAAAGGTGATAATACTATAATCTAAAGTGCCGCCATTTCTTTCATACATATTTAGAGATGAAATACACGTATCTAAACAATCCGATCTTACAACTTCTGGATAATTCGTATATTTAATCGGACTTACAAGCCACTGCGATCCATGCAAAGCAATATGTGCATTGGAATTGCTATCAGTATAAGCGCCACCTCTCAGAATAGAATCCTGAGCTGAAATTGACACATTACTATTGTTCTTAGCGATCAAAAGCATACCACCCTTAAGTATTGCTTTTTCCTCTAAAGAAACAGTTCCTTCAGAATTATTTGCATAAACAGCCACACCATCAAAAACTGCAAATTCGGTTGCTTTCAACAAAACGTTCGTAGGCTGATCTTTCAAATTAATACTTTTATTTTGTAAGAGTGGAACGCTTCGCTTAACTATCGGAGCTTTTTGTTCTAAAACAATCTCATTATTCTCGGTAGATCCATTAGCTATAAGCGTTTTTTTCGTGTCAAGTGTGGTTGTTATCACATTCGAAACTTTACCATTATTTTGTTCCGATACAACATTTTCCTCTATAGAGTTATTTTCGATAACATTTCGCTCCTCAACACTCGATTTTGCTGGCACCTTTACCGGAGATTTTCCTGAATTTGCCTGTGCCGCTGTTACTTTATTTGTTAATTCACTAGGCTTTTTCCCTACTCCATCAAAATATATACCATAGGATCTGTGCTCGTTAGCACTTATTGTAATGCTTGAAGATTCTATATTGGCTATATTATGGGCACTACTGTTCCCGTTAATATTTTTAAACCATAATCCATGACTATTAGTCGAAACAGTACCCTGAGCAAAATCAACAATACCACCATCACTTAATAAAAAAGCTGCCCCATCAGCAATATTTTTTAAATTCGTAATCGTGTCTACATGTTTGTCTGCACGTTTGCTTCTTCCAGTAGCAGCATTCTCTTCTTTTGATTTCACAATATTAACTTTTTTTAATTTAACATGTCCTCCTAATTCTGACCGAACCCCGACCCCATTTGTAAAGCTAACTGACCCAGAATCCATCTCTACTACACCACCGTTGTTAGCACTCAAACCAGCAACAGCCAAAGAACCTTTTACATTAATTTTTGTACCATTCAGCTTAACAGCTGACGATTTAGAATCGGCCAAAGCACCAACATAAAGAGCTGCAATCTCCCCCTTGTCCATTTCGATCAATCCACCAGTTCGCGCTTCAAGCCCAATTGGGAAAGCAGAAATGCTCGTTTTATCCCCTTTAACCATAATTTTTGCATCTTGTTCTGCAAGCACAGCACTTACGAGATCTTCCTGCTTAATGTTAGCCAAACTAGCACTGCTATCTTTAAAGCCTATACCAGTAATAGTGACATTCTCTGCATCAATGGTTGTTTTCTTCTCCTGTTTCCCATTATTTTTTTCACTAGAAGCTGCTTGCTGTCCTTTTGCATAGATAACATGAGTATTTTTGTCACTCATCGTCAAAGTCTGATCTTTTATTTCATTTGATGTACCACTGTTACACCAGTAAAATTTAGAACTTTCTCCTTTTGCAGCTCCATTTTTAGAGGAAGCAACTCCATTACTAACGGAACATGTAAAACTGGATTCTTGATTAGATTGACCAGAGTGTGCAACAGATTCAACAACAAGCGCTTTAGATGCTGCAGCAGGTAGAATCCGATTAGTGGATGCAGCAGATAGAACCTGTTTAACAGGCGTGGGAACCTTAGAATCAGTAATATCATTAGATACAACATGAGGTAAAGTGCTTGTAGGAGTAGATCCGGACACTAATAATACACGACCAACCGGTCTGGCATTATTAGGAGCGGTAATCTCAGAATTCATATTCGGCTTAGGGGCCTTTGCCTTTGTATCTGTAGTTACAACACCTTTGCTCGAATCGGCACTAGATGATGTCTGATGTTTTATGGGTTCAACCGTAGTAGTAGTAGTAGTAGTAGTAGTAGCGGTAGGGGGTAAAATTGTAGAGCTAGTGGAAACAAACCCACTATTAACACCTTCTGTAGTATCAGAATCAGTACGAGCTAAAACCGTAAAGCTAGTGGGAACAACCCTCCTATCACCCCTTTCTGTAACACCATAAGGAAAACTATTTGTATTCTGGAGGATTCTTCCTGTTGTCGTATATGAAGGATCTTCAACACCATCATACTCATCATACTCACCATACTCACCATACTCATCATCAGTATAATAATAAGTATCACCATCAGTATCTAAACCCGACCTAGCAGCCATTAAAGCAAAATCAGGACCCATATCAGGACCCAAAGAAGGATCCAAAGAAGGATCCAAAGCAGGAGCTTTGTACAAACCAGTATTTCCACTCTTCAAAGAGGGAGTAGTATACAAAGCAGGTACAGCACGTACTTTAGCAGTATCAGAACCCTTTACAGAGAGAAGAGTACGCACAGCAGGTACAGCAAGTGCTTCATCAGCATCAGAACGAGAATAGGGATTGTCAAGAACATAAATATCTTCAGCAATACCATTCCCTTCACTATTAGCAACATGTTTTACAAGGTGCACACGCTGACGTACACGCACATCTGAAGCAGGATCGGCGTGAACGGAAGCAACACGAATATACTCACTTTCTAAGCGGAAATCCCAAAATTTTTGGCCGGATTTAATTAATTCCTTATCATAATTATAATCATAGGAGCCGTTTTCACTTTTAGTAAGAGTCTCACCATTTACCTCAAATGGACCATGAACACGAAGGGAATATCGATACGGAAGATTCCCCAATGTGACATATCCACCATTACCATTAACGCTGTCCAATACAAAAGAATCTGAATTGGCATTTCCGTAAACCTGAATAAGAGAAGTAGAAATATCATAAGGCTGTCCATTATCGCCTCTACTTCCTGCACCCCCAGAAACTGCTTGCACATGTACTATTGTTTTACCAGAAACATCACCGTTGACTATAAGCTGATCAGATATTTGCGTTCCTTTAGCTTCAACAGAATCCGGACGCACATTAAAGTAAATGCGAGCGTCACTACCTGCATTATAAGCAAGTCCTGATCCATTTCCAACCTGGAGCTTTTGAAATGAATATTTGTTAGATTCCGAAGAAGATTCTGAAAACCTTATAGCACTATTGATCAAACTTATATACGAAATAGATGAAGTATAAGAATTTTGGTTTGCAACTCTATTATCATGTGTATGTTTACTATTTGTTAGTTGCCATTCAGATTTATTAAATAACTCAATAGCAGTACGAGATTTTTTATCAGTGTAGGCCCCACCTATAATTTTGGAATCATTAGCTGAAATAGACAAATTAGAATTATTTTTAGACACCAATAGCAAATCACCAGAAAGCTCTGCTTTTCCTTCTAAAGAGACAGCACCATATAAATTATCACCGTAAAAGGCCGTACCGTCCGGAACCTTAAATTTGGTGTTATTATCTAAAAAGACAATCGCTTTCTCATGAAACCCCTTCATCCTTTCTAGAGGTCCAGTACTGTCCAAAGTATGTATTGCATCCTTAACAATCTGCACCTTTTCGGCAATTGTCTTAGCTACTACTAATGAATTGCTTTCAGAGGAAGCATTTTCCACATATCTACCATATATACCGTAGGATCCTTCACCTTGTACTTGAATGTTTGAACCTTCTATCTCAACGAAGTTACTATCCAATTCTCTATCTTCATCTAGAGGCTCCCCAAACAAAATACCTTTACCACGGGTTGTAAGTTCTCCCTTATCAAATTTAATGTAACTTCCCCCTTCCAAAAAGAAAGCCGAACTATCATCCTTCGTATTATCACCGCTCTGAGCATCCGATGGGTTATCACGATTCACTGTAACGTTTGTTAATGTTACAATTCCTCCACCCTCTGCCGCAACGCCTTTTTCACTAGAAAAAGTAATCGATCCAGAGTCCATGCGTATGCGTCCGCCATTACTATCCAAACCAGCAAAGGCACGAGGGCCACTCACTTTAATATTCGCATTAGTTAAAACAATACTAGAGACGTTCCAAAAATCTGCTGGATTAGCTGCACCATCTACTTCTATGTGAGAGGCTAAAGCGCCTATGTAAAAGGACTCAATATTTCCTCCATTCATGATAATCTTTCCACCGGACTCAGCCTCAAGTCCAATTGGAAACCCTTTAATAGAAGAAGCTTGAAGTTCAAATTTTCCTTTTTCACTTTGCGCAACAGTACGGGCTCTACCTCCATTTCCACCTCTACCCTTACCTGTTGTGCCCTGCGGCTGTGACATCAACCAAATTTCCCCGTCCTCTCCTGCATAAACACCACTCAATAAATCAGGACCCTTATTATCTTTCCTCTCATCATCCGTTATTTTTAAGTATTTTTCATAAATACCCTCTCCATCCATTGTTTTAAAGGATGTATCAGAATCAGCTGGGCCAACAAGTGTCAGCTTATATGCCATAATCACTGTTTTGCCATCTTCTGATCTTTGAAGACCATATGCTCCATCAATATGTCCAATTTCACCACCAACATGGTTACCATAACTGTTGACCCCTCCTTCAACACCCCGGTGCGAAGAATACTGTCTCGCTAGTTGAGCAATTTTTTGCTCCTTCACAGCAATATCTCGCCCTGTCGCACGGCGCCCTAACAACGCATCGGATGGGAGATTACCCGTACGACTAACCGCTTGAGGGCCTACAACAACTTCATCAATTTCCTTCAATCCCTGAACAAACAGACTATCTTCCTCTGCAACTCCTACATACAAAGCACTTCTTTTAGGGTCAGTAATTTTAATGGTATATCCACTTATCTCGTGCATATTCGCCACATCATTTTGACAAACGTAGGGAGCAGAAGAGAGTTGCTGCCCTTGCTTACTTCTTTTAGCAATAGTAGCAGAAACGCATGGAAACTCCATACTAACGCGATTCTCTTTTCCAACAAGAACGCCCTCATTGTTCTTTCCAACAGAAACGTCCACACCTTGTAAAAATAAGAAAACACTCGTTGTAATAGCACACAAATGCGCATGATTTCTAAATACGTTAATCATTTGTCCAACTTTCTAATTAAATAAACCTTGATATTTCTTGTAAGAGCACTAGGAAACACGAAATAGGACACTCATATACGATTTAGAATACATTTTGCAACACATATTAAACAATTTTATAACATAATGTTGCTTGGTAAGGTCTATTAAAGTTGTTGCATTACTCATAAAAATGCCTAAATTGGACCTTTTAAAGGGAAGACAAAAAACTTTTATAATGTTTTTAAAAGGATAAAATGATGATTACGAAATCTCTGAAATGGACAGCTTTTGTCTTAGCTGTGATGATGAGCTTGACGACTTTTTCGTGGGCAGATGTCAATGTTAAGGCGACCGTTACCATTAATCATGCTTCGGGCACGACTCCTGTTCCCGCTTCTCCTAAAAAGGTTGTCGTATTCGACCTTGCATCGCTTGATAATATGAATCATCTCGGAATCAAGGCCGTTGCTGGTGTTCCTGAAGGAAAAAAACCTGTATATTTGCAAGAGTTTGATAGTGCTCAATATGAAAAAATTGGTACAGTTTTTGAACCTGATTATGAAAAAATTGCTGCTCTTAAACCAGATTTGATCATCATCTCCTCACGGACTCAAAAAAAATATCAAGATTTATCCAAAATTGCACCAACTATTGATTTAACTGTTAGTAATCAAAATTCTCTTAAAGATATTGAACGTAATGTGTTAATTCTTGGGAAAATTTTTGGCAAAGAAAAAGAAGCAGAACAAGAGATTGCAACACTCAATGAAAATTTAGCCATGGTGCGTAAGAGTACGCAAGGAAAAGGCACAGGACTTATATTAATGACTTCTGGTGGGAAAATAAGCGCTTTTGGCCCTCAGTCCCGTTTTGATATTCTTCATTCAGAATTTGGAATTGCTCCTGCAACCGATAAATTAACTGTAGAAAAACACGGGCAACTCATTTCTCCTGAGTTTATTCTCGAAACAAACTCCGACTGGTTATTGGTTATTGATCGCGATGCAGCTATCGGAAGAGAAGGATTATCAGCAGAACAGCTACTCGATAATGAGCTTGTTAAACGCACAACAGCTGGAAAACAAAATCAAATTATTTATTTAGATTCTTGGAGCTGGTACCGTGTTAGCGGTGGATTAACCGGGCTTAACGAAGCAACTAAACAGATTAGTGATTCCTTTATGAAAAGCAAATAATCATATACAAATGGCTTGCTTATAATAAAAATAAAATTTAAGAGTAGAAGTTTTAATATATAACTTCTACTCTTTTTTGTTAGGAAATACTTTAACATGAAAAACTACTGGATAGCTATAATAGTTCTTGTTCTATTGTCTATCCTTAGCATTTTTGTTGGTTATTCTGACGTAACACCTTCCGAGCTATTTTCAAATGATCCACATGCATGGCTTATTTTTTGGCAAACGCGTCTTCCTCGTACAATTGCAGTACTTTTGGTAGGGGCATCGCTTGCACTTTCTGGCATGATTATGCAATTGCTTGCACGCAATCGTTTTGTTGAACCATCAACCGCTGGAACCGTTGAATCTGCATCTCTTGGCATTCTTGTCGTTATGATTTTTTTCCCTGATATTCCTGTTTTAGGCAAAATGCTTGTTGCGACAATTTTTGCTATGAGCGGCGCATTACTTTTTATGTTTATATTGCGCCAAATTCCTTTAAAATCTATCCTTATCGTTCCACTTACAGGCATTATGCTGGGCTACATTATTGGTTCTTTAACCAATGCTATTGCCGATTATGAGATGCTACTCCCCTCTCTTCAAGCCTATTTATTTGGCAGCTTTGCTATGATTATAGATGGAAAATATGAACTTTTATGGCTATCTCTGCCCTTGTGCATTCTTGCCTATTTCACTGCAGATCGTTTTACTGTTGCAGGTCTGGGAGAAGATTTAACAAACAACCTTGGACTCAATTATCGCACCGTTATGTTTTTTGGTCTTTTTATTGTTTCTTCCATCACTGCCGTAACAATTTCTACAATTGGTCGAATCCCCTTTGTAGGACTTATCATTCCCAATATTGTATCAAATTTCATGGGCGATAACATGCGCCACACGGCTCCCTGGGTAGCAATCTGCGGAGCAGGACTGGTATTAATCTGCGACCTTTTAGGACGAATCATTCATCCTTCGCTAGAAATTCCCATTAGCACCATAATGGGAATTATTGGTAGCTTTATCTTTATTACATTGCTTTTACGTTGGAGAAACCGTCTTGGGTAAAAAGAAAGCAACAACACTTGTGTTGACAACTCTTACCATAATGGCGTGCATCGTAGTCAGCTTTTACATGACATGGAATATCAATATCTATACATGGCCATTCCGCTTCACAAAGCTTGCTTCTCTTCTTCTCATTGCTTACACAATTACAGTCTCTACGGTTTTATTTCAAACAATTGTTAATAATCGCCTTCTCACCCCATCTATTATGGGATTTGACCAGCTTTATATTTTAATCAAAACCGTCACGATCTATTTTGTCGGCTCTCTTTCTATTCCTTTTTTGCATGAAGAAGGGCAATTAATCATTGAAGCTCTTATTCTCATTCTCTTCTCAGTAGGGCTATTTCGTTGGTTATTTTCGGGCAATCTAAAAGGCTTGCATCTAACGCTCTTGATTGGTGTCATTTTAGGAGGTTTTTTTTTCAGCTTACGCATGTTCATGCAATTACAGCTAAATCCAGACCAAATGATGAATTTAACGGACATCATGTTTGCAAATTTTAACAAATTCAACAGATCATTGATAGGTATTGCTGCAATCATTGTGTTTATTGTGAGCATCATTGTATGGCGCTTACGTTATATGCTCGATATTCTTGCTTTAGGACGTGAAACAGCTCTCAACCTTGGAATTGATTACCACAAAATCGCAATGACCATTCTCATTCTTGTTTCTATCCTTGTATCCGTTTCTACAGCACTTGTCGGACCTGTCACTTTTTTTGGGTTGTTAGTTGCTAATCTCGCTTATGAACTTTCACCTCAAGCAAAACACATTGTTGTTGTGCCAGTTGCAATATTATTGGCTATTATTTGTTTAGTAGGTGGACAATTTATGTTAGAACAGATTTTTCATATGGCAGGACGTCTGAGCTTTATTGTTGAATTCTGTGGTGGCGTTTGTTTCTTAATCTTGCTGATGAAGGGGAAATTTAAATGATCGAAATCAATCATCTTTCCAAAGCGTATGGAGCTAGATTGATCATCGATGATTTATGTCTTTGTCTTCCAAAAGGAGGAATTATCTCTCTTATTGGTCCAAATGGATCTGGGAAATCAACTCTTTTAATGATGATAAGACGCCTTCTCCCCAATCATAAAGGTACAGTTCATATTGATGGTTTAGATATTTATAAAACACCACACAATGTTTTGGCGAAAAAGCTTTCACTTTTGCGTCAAGATAATCCTTTATCTGTTCGTTTAACTGTACATGATTTAGTCAGTTTTGGACGCTATCCTTATTCTAAAGGTCGCTATACCAATGAAGATAAACAATTTATTGATAGTGCGCTCCGATATTTAGGCTTACAAGAATTGAAGGATTGTTTTTTAGATGAACTTTCTGGAGGACAACGTCAGCGTGCCTTTATAGCGATGGTCCTTTGCCAAGATACCGATTATCTTTTGTTGGATGAGCCCTTAAATAATCTTGATATGAAACATTCCGTTTCCATGATGAAGCAATTACGCCGTACAGCTGATGAGCTAAAAAAAACTATTCTCATTGTTATGCACGATATTAATTTTGCATCATCATACTCCGATATGATTGTTGCACTTAAAAATGGTAAAGCAGCTTATTATGGCACAACGAAAGAAGTTATGCAGCCAGAAATTCTTAAAGATATTTATGATGTCGATATTCAGATCGAAACAATTAATGGTGTACCAATCGCCCTTTATTATCAATAAGTTCCCCTATCGCTAATAGTCATAAAGTTTCTTTTTGTGCTTGCACACACTGCAAAATCTGCTAAAAATGGCAACACCTGTCTGCTGGGGAATAGTTTAATGGTAGAACAGCGGACTCTGACTCCGTTAATCTTGGTTCGAATCCAGGTTCCCCAGCCAATTTTTAATAAAACCGATCTTTATTGTAAAAACTCTCAAAACCTTAAGGTCTTAGGCTCATTTATTTTACTGTATAGTTGTTTTTTAATTTCTTTAGAGATTTTATCTTGTCATCATCAATTATCTTCTGCAATTCTCTAAAAGTGAAATGATATTCTATAGTTTTCGATTAAATAAAAAAATGCGTTCATTTATGATAATATAAAAATAGAATTTTGCAGAATTTTCGTATGTTATTACACACTCTATAAATTAGAAGAAAGCTCATTAACATTTTAAAATAATCCATCAAAGCGTCTTTAGATCATTTCCTATTATCTCTTCCATAAATACGCTTTGCAATGCTCATCATATTCAATTTCAAAGATTAAACATTACAGTGATCTTAAAAAAATTGGGAACAATACCGACTTTAAAGATATCAAATTTCATTAACTCTACATTTATGTACATACAACAAAAAAGCTCTATATGGCAATTTTACAACTAAAAGTTTTTAAAAGTAAGGCTTGTCATTATTATGCCAAAATAAGAAATCTTTCTTTTATGACAAAAAAAAATGCTTTTTTTATAAAAATTCCCTGTTTTATGAATAGAAAAATAGCATAATATTCATGATATTTATATGATAGTGTTGAGCGCTTTGTTTTCCGCAGGTTTTGCAGATGTCAGTCACCAAAGCGCATTGTTAGATGATACGCGGGCAGCAATATCTAAATCTTCTTATCCTGCAGTCTTTGGGGAAAAAGATAATGAAAAACAAGGAATCTTCTTTTCTGCCTACGGAAATAACGTTACGTTATCTTCTAGCCGCACTCCGCTACAATATGGATATGGTGCCGATGTTCATTATGCTGCATTGCAAGCAGGTATCACACTAACCGCATTCGAAAGTCAGGATATTTCTGCAAATTTAGGTCTTTTGGGAACTTACGGAAAATTGGCTTTCACTCCAAAAAATATAGAAGATGCCTCAGAAAGTAAAATCAACAAATGGTCTGTTGCTGCATATGGAAGCATCAAACATGAAAATGGTGTTTATGTAAATGCATTGCTTTCTTATGGTCTCTTGAAGGGCAATATTACGACTGCTCTTAATGCAAAAGCTGCAGATATCAATCAAACCAAAGCATTAAGTGCATCTGCTACTGTAGGAAAAAAATTAGAAACGGGTGCAGAAGGATTGGTCTTTGAGCCACAAGCACAGCTTGTTTACCAAAACCTCATCTTCGATCTTATTCAAGATGTTGATGGGTTTAAAGTTGATTTTGGGAACCCACACCAATGGTTGATCCGTGTTGGGGGATATTTAACCCAAACTGTATCCGCATCTGAAGATGGTCATGCCGTTGCTTTCTATGGCAAACTAAACGCTACCAAAGCTTTTGGTGGTAATCAAACAGTAAAAATTGGTGATACTTTCCATCTTGATACTACAGGATCTTCTGTTGAAGGTGGAATTGGTGCTCATGCTAAGTTATCTTGGAACCTCATTCTTCATGGAGATGTAAGCTATCAGTATAAAATCCAGGTCAGTAGATTACTGGGTTTAAACTTTTTTGATAAATACGTTACAGATTTTAAATATTCTGTTCAAAATATAAAAAACGATACATATCGTTTGTTTTTAGTATTTACAAAAAATACGCAATGATATAATGGCATGTTAATATTCTTCCATTAAAATATGGAACAAACATTGAAAAATACAAACACTAAGGGCATATTTATGCGTAAGAAAAGTTTTTTATTAAGTACCATAGCTGGAACTTTTATTTTTTCTCCATTTAATTTGGTCTATGCAGATGCTCCACCTCTTGAAGCTTCTGTCCTTAGTGTTTCTAAGGGAAAAAAAGATTCTTTAAAGAATGTTCACATCCGTAGTAGAAATTTTGGTGTATCTGCGGATGGTCAACAGTCAGTGGCTACAGTTATAAATGGAGCAGTTACTTCAGAGATGGTGGCTTTGAGTGCAATGAGTGGTGCACGCATTAATGCTGAGAACATTCATGCAAAAACAATGATAACGGGTTTACAAATTGGAAACGCCACAATTGATCTTAAAAATTCAATTGTCATTGTTAAAGGGAATCATGAAAGCTACGGTGTGACCTTTCAAAAAGGACAGACGAACGATCCCAGTGAGGCAATACTAACCAATTCTAAGCTGCTTGTACAAGATGGTATAGGTCTTTTGGGTTCTGCAGCAGGTGGTAGCGTCAAACTTAAAAAATCAGAAATTGATGCTGATATGTTGTTAAAAAATGTAAGTAGTATGGTTTCTGTACCTTCTACTTTTACGTTAACTGCCCATTCTTCTACGGTGAAGGGTAAAGTGAGAACATCATCAGAAAAGAGAACTATCTTTACTCTTGAAAATCGCAGTACGTGGTTTGTGAAAGTGAGTGAGGGTGAAGTAGATAATGATTCTAATTTGCTTAATTATGCATTGCGCCGCATCGATAAAAGAGCAACTTCTAACCTTTCAGTTCTCAACCTTAATAATAGTTCTGTTGTATTTGATGCACCAACAGATGGGCATTATCAAACTTTGTGGATTGGGAAGCAAGAACCAAACGCTGATGATCCTCAATTAATAAATCTTGCAGGTTTAGGGCAAGCAGCAGAAATACAAGAGCCTGATGTAAAAAATGTTTATAATGCAAAAGATGATGCAAAAATTTATCTGAACCTTAAATGGAGTGATGGTGCAGCAAAAACTCAACAAAAAGCTGATCGACTTCTCATTAAAGGTGATGTTTCAGGAACAACAACAATTTATCTAAAAAACGTTTTAAAAAATGAGGGTGCAAAGAGCGGAAATGTTATTCCCGTAAATACCCGCGGTCTTTCACTTATTCAAGTTTCTGGAAAAGCTGAAAATAACTCTTTCAAACTCGAGAATGGGTACACAACAATAGGTGAACTTCCTTATAAATATGTGTTGAATGCTTATGGGCCGACATCAAAACATGGAAAGTCTAGTGCTGCCCAGAATCTTGTAGGAGAAGGTGCAGATTTTTGGGATTTCCGTTTACAAAATGCTTACCTTGATTCCGAAGCAAAAATTAAAGCCGTTGTGCCACAGGTAGCCAGTTACTTGGTTATGCCAAGCGCTTTATTCTCCGCAGGTTTTGCAGATGTCAGTCACCAAAGCGCATTGTTAGATGATACGCGGGCAGCAATATCTAAGTCTGCTTATCCTGCAGTCGCTGGGGCAAAAGGTAATGCAAAACAAGGGATCTCATTTTCTGCTTACGGAAATAACGTTACATTATCTTCTAGCCGCACTCCACTACAATATGGATATGGTGCCGATGTTCATTATGCTGCATTGCAGGCAGGTATCACACTAACCGCATTCGAAAGTCAGGATATTTCTGCAAATTTAGGTCTTCTGGGAACTTACGGAAAATTGGCTTTCACTCCAAAAGATATAGAAGATGCCTCAGAAAGTAAAATCAACAAATGGTCTGTTGCTGCATATGGAAGCATCAAACATGAAAATGGTGTTTATGTAAATGCATTGCTTTCTTATGGTCTCTTGAAGGGCAATATTACGACTGCTCTTAATGCAAAAGCTGCAGATATCAATCAAACCAAAGCATTAAGTGCATCTGCTACTGTAGGAAAAAAATTAGAAACGGGTGCAGAGGGATTGGTCTTTGAACCGCAAGCACAGCTTGTTTATCAAAACCTCATCTTCGATATTATTCAAGATATTGATGGGTTTAAAGTTGATTTTGGGAATCCGTATCAATGGTTAGTACGTGTTGGGGGACATTTAACGCAAACTGTATCCTCATCTGAAGATGGTCATGCCGTTGCTTTCTATGGCAAACTAAACGCTACCAAAGCTTTTGGTGGTGATCAAACAGTAAAAATTGGTGATGCTTTCCGCCTTGATACTACAGGATCTTCTGTTGAAGGTGGAATTGGTGCTCATGCTAAGTTATCTTGGAACCTCATTCTTCATGGAGATGTTAGCTACCAGTATAAAATCCAAAATAGTGGACTATCTGGATTTAATTTTTCTGGAGGAATACGTTATAGATTTTAAATATTCTATAAACTTCAACTAAAAAGTGTAATACTTCTTAATACACCTTGTTTTGTTCTTTACAATAAATATATAATGGATTAAAAGCCTTGTATATTTTTGTAAAGAGAGGGGATGGTATTTAGGAATGTATTTACATGAAAAAAAGATTTTTATTATGTACGGTGTCGGGGTTTTTTCTTTGCTCATATTCCGGCACAACTTATGCTTTTAATAGCAATTTTGCATCGCTTTATGTAGCTAAATCTAGACTTAAAGATTTTATGTCTAGGGATATGTCTTTAGCGACTCCAGCTGTACAAAAAATAAATCTATCTGAACAATCTTCCCTTCTCACAGCAAAAAATAAAAAAGAACACAAGAGAAGAAGCAAAAGAAGAAAGCCTGCAAAGGACATGCACTTAGCTTCTCTTGCAGGAGAGGCACGTTCAGTAGCTCCCCGAATAGAAGAGGGAAGAGTGCAGGTGTTTTCTCCAGTTATGGGGACAAGAAGCTACTCACTTAAACCAGAGTATGAGATTACAGTCGAACAAATCCCAAGTCCAACCCAATATTCAGCATATAACGATGGCAGTGTTTATAATCATGGTTATGATAGACCATCTTATACAGGGTCTAGTTATAGTTATGATGATCCTTATTATAGTGATAGTGGTTCTTATACAGAATCTGGTTATTCAGGTGGGGGTTATTCATCTGGTGGTAGCTATCCAAATGGTCATCTGGATAGTTATCCAAGCGCTCCTACACCACCTGGTCGCACACCAGCGGATGGTAGTCTTCCAGGACTTGAGGGTGATTCATATGGTACCTATTATCCAAGACCGAATAATCCTTCACCATCTCCAGCTCCTTCTTATCCAAATAATGCTGGAGGACAAAATCCCACACGTTCTGACAACTCTGCTAGCAATCCTTCAAAACCAATAGCCCCTATGCCTCAACCACCCGTAGCTGAAGGAGAAGCTAATCATAAGGATCTTCCGGAAAATAAGAAACCAGTTAATGAAGAAAAAACTCATAAAACTTTGCATGACGTAGAAATTTATGACAACAATTTTGCCGTAACGGCAAGAGGAAACGGTGCGGTCGTAACAATAGAGGGAGGAACGATCGGTTCAAATTTCATTGTGTTGAACGCATTAGAAGGCGGAGTTATTAATGCTAAGGACGTTACTGTGACTGCAGTAGGGACTGGGCTATTACTTAATAATGGCGAAATCTCACTAAAAGATTCTACAGTAAATGTTACAGGATCCCACGATTCTCACGGTATTTTTTTCCGAAATGGTTATACCTCCGATCTCCAAAACCGATCTGCACGAAGCGTCGAATATAAAAATATATATCTCCATCCTCAAGGCGTTATCAATAAAGCAACATTAGAGAATACAAAACTTTCTGTTAAAGACGGTGTTGGTATGAATGCAACGCTCGCAAGCGGTGCTGTTGTTCTTAAAGACTCCGCGATTTCTGCCGATATTTTGTCACTCAGCGGACAAAGTAATAAAGATTTGGAAAATCAGCAAAATAGTGAAAAAGCGCCCAATCTTTTATTAACTGCAAATCACTCCTATTTAGAAGGTCGTGCCCAAACATTAGGAGCAAGCAAAACTGTTTTCGATCTAAACAATGGCACAAAATGGGTCTTAAAACCTAGCAAAAATCAAACACCTCGTGATGGACTGTCTGATTTGTTTGGTGTGGATGCAAAATCATATTCTAGCCTTTCTGCTCTCAGCGTCCAAAATAGCTCCATCATCTTTGAAGAGCCAATAGAGGGTCGTTATCAAGTTCTACATATAGGATTTAAGCCAGAAAACGAAAATGGCGTGTCAAATATTTTGCCAGCTTATAGTGCTGAAGGCAATGCTGACCTTTACTTAAATGCTGAGTGGAGCCATAACGCGCCAGTGACTGAACAAAAAACTGATCGTGTTTTGATTAAAGGCAATGTATTAGGGAATACAGACGTCTACGTTAATCTTCGTGAAAAGGATAAAAAGTTAGCCAATAGCGAGACTGTCTGGGAAAAGAGTATGGCTTCTACCCCTGCTTCAACGCATGGAATTTCACTCATTCAGGTTTCTGGAAAAGCAGAAAAAGATTCATTCAGGTTGGCAAATGGTTACATAACAATGAAAGGGTTACCTTATAAATATGTGCTCACTGCCTATGGACCAGGAGAATCCGACACGAGCCAAAATATGCTTGGTGGGAAGAACAATGATTTCTGGGACTACCGGTTACAGAATGAATATGTTGATAAAAATAAAAATGTCAGAGCTGTTTTGCCACAAGTAGCAAACTATCTCGTCATGCCAAATAGCTTGTTTTCTGCTGGATATACTGATGCAAATAATCAAAACATAATAGTAGAAAATATGCGTGCAGAAGCGTTTGGGACAGAGAAAAGTGAGAAAAAACAAGGAATTTTCTTGTTTGCTTATGATGATAGAACGACACTATCTTCAGACCGCAGCCCTCTGCAATACGGTTATGGTGCTGATGTGAACTATCATGCTTTACAAGCGGGCGTGACCTTAGCTGCCTTGGAAAGTGATGAAATAACCACAGACGTTGGTCTTTTAGGAACATACGGACAGCTTTCTTTCACTCCAAAGGATATGAAAAATGCTGAAAAAACGACCTTTGATAAATGGTCAGTGACCGCATATGGTGGTATTCAGCATGATAGCGGTCTCTATGTGAACACTTTTGTTTCCTATGGCGCACTAAAAGGAGACATTACTGCTCCTCTCATCAAAGGCACAACAAAATTGGATAATGCCCAAATGTTAAGTGCATCTTCGACTATCGGCCAAAAATTAGCAACCGGTATGGAAGAATTAGTCTTTGAACCACAAGCACAGCTTGTTTATCAAAAACTGATGTTTAACACCATTCAAGATGCTGAAGGGTTTGAAGTGGATATGAACAATCCTTATCAGTGGTTGGTCCGTGTTGGTGGTCGTTTAACGAAAACTATCATCAGTATGAATGAAGGAAATGCTTTCTCCTTTTATGGGAAACTGAATGTTCTTAAAGCTTTTGGTGATAATAGAACAATAAAGATTGGTGATACTTTCCATCTTAGTTCTATGGGATCTTCCATTGAAGGGGGAGTTGGTGTTAATGCACGCTTCTCGCAAAATATAGCATTCCATGGTGGTGTGAGTTATCGGCATAAACTGCAAAAGGCAGGCTCTTCTGGAACCAACTTCTTCGGTGGGCTAAGCTACAATTTCTAAAACAGAACCAATATAAAATAAAATAACATAATTCTATTAAAGGCAGCATATGACACTATGCTGCTTTTTTTGTTTTTATTAATTAGTATACAAATAGTATACAAAATCTTTATTTTAAATCAAAATTAAAATAATAAATTATTAAAAACCACAATTATTCACTTCTATAATAATAAAACAATTTAAAAAATTGATTAAATAATACAAAAAATACTTTTTTCATTTAGCAAAAAATACAACCGAAATTTATATAAATTCCCCAGAAAAGCAGCTAATAGATCATTTATCTTCTTCCTACAATACGCGTAAAACCCTATTAAAAAGACTAAAACTAATAGTCAATAAATAATTTCTTCAAAATATAAAAAATGATAAGAAAATATTTTGTTTTGATATTTACAATAAAAATATAATGAATTAAAAGCCTTGTAATCATTCATTTTCAAGAGGGGGGATAGGTATTTAGGAAATAGATTTACATGAAGAAAAAATTGCTATTATATACTGTTTCTGGAATTCTGCTTTGTTCCAATTCCAGCTTATCTTATGCTTCAAATGAAGTTGTTGCATCATCTTCTTCTAATAAAGCAAAATTATCTCCTTCTATAGCTAAATTATCTCCTTCTAAAGCTAAATACATATCTGAGTATTTTGGGATCAGAGGTTTGTATCCTTATGACAATAATACAAAAGATAAGATTTTCCTTCACAAAATTAAAAAAATTCAAGAAACACAAGAATTCAACAAAAGGGTTGCAGCGAAGCTTCAGAAAGAAAAGATGATCGCAGCAAAAAGGCTTTACACGGCTGAGCAAGAAAATAATTTTAAACAACTTAGCGCTGTGGCTGCAGTTCATGGTTCTTCTCAAACTTCACCTGTAAACTCTACAACACCCACTTCACAAACATCTACTACTCCTCTTCCTGCTCAACCTAAAGCATCTGCACCAGTTAAGGAATCTGAAATATCCGTAAATATTAAAAATGAGCAATCTAGGATTGAGGTTTATGATGGAAACACTAGAGTTTTTGAAAACGTTCAGATTCGTGATAATGCTCTTTCTGTGGATGTATCAGGGCTGAATTCAAAAGCAGAGATAATAAGAGGAACTATAGATTCAGGTGATATTGCGTTAAACGCATCAGATAAAGGAATTATTGAAGCCAAAAACGTTACTGTAACAGCGAAAGGAGCTGGGTTGTTGCTCGTTGATGGTGGTAACATCACACTTGAAAACTCTACTGTAGATGTGACAGGATCGAGTGATACTCATGGTATTTTTTTTATGAATGACGATAGTACTGCCTCTAACCAAAGATCTGCACGAAGCGTCGAACATAAAAATATATCTCTCCTTCCTCAAGGCGTTATTAATAAAGCAACATTAGAGAATACAAAACTTTCTGTTAAAGACGGTGTTGGTATGAATGCAACGCTCGCAAGCGGTGCCGTTGTTCTTAAAGACTCCACGATTTCTGCCGATATTTTGTCACTCAGCGGACAAAGTAATAAAGATTTGGAAAATCAGCAAAATAGTGAAAAAGCGCCCAATCTTTTATTAACTGCAAATCACTCCTATTTAGAAGGTCGTGCCCAAACATTAGGAGCAAGCAAAACTGTTTTCGATCTAAACAATGGCACAAAATGGGTCTTAAAACCTAGCAAAAATCAAACACCTCGTGATGGACTGTCTGATTTGTTTGGTGTGGATGCAAAATCATATTCTAGCCTTTCTGCTCTCAGCGTCCAAAATAGCTCCATCATCTTTGAAGAGCCAATAGAGGGTCGTTATCAAGTTCTACATATAGGATTTAAGCCAGAAAACGAAAATGGCGTGTCAAATATTTTGCCAGCTTATAGTGCTGAAGGCAATGCTGACCTTTACTTAAATGCTGAGTGGAGCCATAACGCGCCAGTGACTGAACAAAAAACTGATCGTGTTTTGATTAAAGGCAATGTATTAGGGAATACAGACGTCTACGTTAATCTTCGTGAAAAGGATAAAAAGTTAGCCAATAGCGAGACTGTCTGGGAAAAGAGTATGGCTTCTACCCCTGCTTCAACGCATGGAATTTCACTCATTCAGGTTTCTGGAAAAGCAGAAAAAGATTCATTCAGGTTGGCAAATGGTTACATAACAATGAAAGGGTTACCTTATAAATATGTGCTCACTGCCTATGGACCAGGAGAATCCGACACGAGCCAAAATATGCTTGGTGGGAAGAACAATGATTTCTGGGACTACCGGTTACAGAATGAATATGTTGATAAAAATAAAAATGTCAGAGCTGTTTTGCCACAAGTAGCAAACTATCTCGTCATGCCAAATAGCTTGTTTTCTGCTGGATATACTGATGCAAATAATCAAAACATAATAGTAGAAAATATGCGTGCAGAAGCGTTTGGGACAGAGAAAAGTGAGAAAAAACAAGGAATTTTCTTGTTTGCTTATGATGATAGAACGACACTATCTTCAGACCGCAGCCCTCTGCAATACGGTTATGGTGCTGATGTGAACTATCATGCTTTACAAGCGGGCGTGACCTTAGCTGCCTTGGAAAGTGATGAAATAACCACAGACGTTGGTCTTTTAGGAACATACGGACAGCTTTCTTTCACTCCAAAGGATATGAAAAATGCTGAAAAAACGACCTTTGATAAATGGTCAGTGACCGCATATGGTGGTATTCAGCATGATAGCGGTCTCTATGTGAACACTTTTGTTTCCTATGGCGCACTAAAAGGAGACATTACTGCTCCTCTCATCAAAGGCACAACAAAATTGGATAATGCCCAAATGTTAAGTGCATCTTCGACTATCGGCCAAAAATTAGCAACCGGTATGGAAGAATTAGTCTTTGAACCACAAGCACAGCTTGTTTATCAAAAACTGATGTTTAACACCATTCAAGATGCTGAAGGGTTTGAAGTGGATATGAACAATCCTTATCAGTGGTTGGTCCGTGTTGGTGGTCGTTTAACGAAAACTATCATCAGTATGAATGAAGGAAATGCTTTCTCCTTTTATGGGAAACTGAATGTTCTTAAAGCTTTTGGTGATAATAGAACAATAAAGATTGGTGATACTTTCCATCTTAGTTCTATGGGATCTTCCATTGAAGGGGGAGTTGGTGTTAATGCACGCTTCTCGCAAAATATAGCATTCCATGGTGGTGTGAGTTATCGGCATAAACTGCAAAAGGCAGGCTCTTCTGGAACCAACTTCTTCGGTGGGCTAAGCTACAATTTCTAAAACAGAACCAATATAAGATAAAACAACATAATTCTATTAAAAGCAGCATATGACATTATGCTGCTTTTTTCTTTATTTATAAGGCCTCTGATTATTTTTAATAAAAATTTTAATCTAAAAACACTCAACAATCATAATTGCTCAAAGCGATAACCAGAAAATAATCTGAAAAAATTAATTAAACAAAAGCTTCTTTTTTATTGAGAATAAAAATATAGAGGAAATATTGTATCATTCGTTCAGAAAAACAGATTTGTATCACTGAATTTTTATAATATGAGCAAAATCTTTTTCAATACTAAGATGAATGAAGTGTAACACATTACACATCGGATAATATCGATGTCATCACTCTCTGTTCCTTATACACAAATTGGTTCTTTAGAGCACAAATTAATCAAAACAGCACCCATAAACACAATATTGTTTTCTATAACACACTACACAAAAATCTTTCCCTATAATTCTATAAGAAGGAAGCAGAAAGCCTTGTTATCAAGAAAAATGCTCCCCTCTCTTTAAAATTCATCGAAATAAGAGTATTTTGTGTAATATGAAAATTAAAGCTACGCAAATTAAATGATGCCAGAGATTATAGTGTTTTTAAACCTTTCAATAAGCACATTTCCATAAAAATTATTTAGTCATTCACAGAAGATATTGACGGAATACGAGATACATCTGTTTCTTTCGTACGCGCAGCGACTTGTAAAGCTTGTGAAAGATCATTAACAGCATCTAAATGCATTTGCAGAAATTCACTGTTACGGCATAACTTTTTCTGCAAATCTGCTAATAATTCCTCTATTTCATTTTCAATATCTTGATTCATATAGCGTTTTACATCGCTCACCGATTTATTAAGATCACGCAATCCCCGTATTTTGCGTAAATTGATTTCTTCATAATCTGGCATACCATGGCTTTCTAGCATAGAGCTTTCATAATCTACCACTTCTGCCAATCCTTTGACAGCCGCTATAAATTTTGTCATTGCCCAATCACGATCAATCTGATCATTGTCAAGCACTTTTGCTTTTGATGCAATCATTTTTATTTCCCCTTCAACCATGTTAAATCTTAATTTTTAATGAGCATAATCAAAGCAGCCTTTTTCAATGTTAACGCATAAATTAAACTCATTTTGTAAATAACTATATCGATGACAGCACAAAATCCTTAAAAAATTTGAATTTGTTTCGCTTTCAACTCATTTTATGAAAATATTTCTTTGCTTGCTTAAAAACCAATCTTAGCGCAGTACCAACTTTACAAAATACAAATATTCTTCAAATTCATACGCAACGAATGTCATATTTTTGACAAAAATTACACGATATGGAATTTTGGTTTTTTTATATGTTGGCGCTTTTCTTTCATGATTTTTAGCTTCACATACAGTGGTAGTGTGTTTTATACGATAAGTTTATATCTTTAAAGATTCCCCTCTCTCAAATTTACTTGTTTCTTGCACAGTGTATCTTGTACACATACAGTATTCTGCACGAAACACAATTTGTCAATAAAAGAACATTACTTAAATGAATTAGCTTTAAACTCCTTTTTTTCAACTTCATTATTAACTTTTATGCAATTATCAGACTATAAGAGGAGCTTATTTATTATTTTTAAATTCAAGAATATCAAACTCCATCATTTTTTATGTAACAAACGACAAGCCTCAACTGACATTTTAATATTTTATTTGCGATAGAGTCTTCTAATACATCACAAAATGGCTTCTATTTTCCACTGATCTTATTTCTTTATTTTTTCTAAACAAAAAAAAATCCATAAAAACAATAATTTTCTCTATAAAAAGGTCTTGTTGAAAAATAAATACTGCCTCAAGAGACTCAAGGTCAAATTACACTGCGCACTTTTTCTGACAATAAAGATACAAAATGCACATATATGAAAAATATCAGTGAGAATCTCTCTTGTTTCAGCTAAATCTTTATCGTTTTATGTGAAACATGGCCGCCACAAAAATATTTTGATAAAATTTATACACCCTAAAAGAACAAAAAATACTGAAAATATCTCTTTATCTTTGTAAAAAAGACATGCTCACTTATTCTTATTTGTTTTACGCTTTGCTTCTTCTCTTGTATCACAATAAAAAACAGAAAAAGTCTTCTAGCTGCTTTGATGAATGACATCTGCAAAAACCGGCAGTGTATAAAATAACCATGAAAGCAATAACTTGATTTGATGAAACAAAAAGCCATTATACTACTTTAGATAAACAAACTCATCCAAATCAAATAGCAACCTTTAAAATATCGCTATCATAACATTTGTCCACCATTTTAACAGCAAATGCTTGCAAAGATGCATTAATGAATTTATAGTCTGTTTATAATTAATATAGCCTCTATGGAGCTTGATGGGTGCTTCGGGTCCCCACTTCAAAGTGCAAATTGTGGGGGAGGGAATTTTATATTCAACAATTGATAGTGTGAGCAAAACCATAAGCTGAAGAGAGCGTATGAGGAATTCTTTTGAAAATTTAGCACGAACTTCCGTAGAAAAGCAGAAAAAAACTGCTCGCCAGCCTATCGTAAAATCCCCTCTTCGCTATCCAGGTGGGAAAAGCCGTGCTGTTCCTATGATTATTGATAATTATATCAAAAAACAAAAAACTTTATGTTCTCCTTTTGTAGGAGGCGGTTCAATTGAGCTCACATTAGCAAAAAGAGGAACAAAAGTTTATGCTTATGATGCCTTTAAACCCCTCGTTATCTTTTGGCAAATGCTCTTAAAAGATGCTCCAGCTCTCGCAGAAAAAGTAAGAGAATATGAAGATATGACTCCTACCTTATTTTATCATCTGCAAAAAACTTTTGGAAACATCACAAATCACTTAGAAATTGCCGCTGCTTTTTTTGCTCTCAACCGCTCCTCTTTTTCTGGAACAACGCTATCTGGTGGCATGTCTCCAGGACATCCAAGATTCAATCACAGCTCTATTGAAAGACTTAAAGAATTTGAGATTGAAAACTTTACCGTCGAGCATGTAGATTTTAAAGAAAGTATTCCTAAACACTCCACCGATTTTCTTTATTGTGATCCTCCGTATTTGATTAACCAAAAGCTTTATGGCGAAAGGGGTGACAAACATAACTCTTTTGATCACCAAGCTCTTGCTAAACTTTTAAAGAATCGCCAAGGATGGGTTTTATCCTATAATGATTGTGCGGAAGTCAGAGAGCTTTATAAAGGGCACAAAATACTGAGTCCTGAATGGACTTATGGTATGGGAAATAATAAAAAGTCCAATGAGCTTTTAATTTTAAGTAAGGACTTTTAAAATCACATGCATCAAGTGGAGAATGGAAAAGCCTTTGAATATGCTTTAGCAAGAGCTTTTAAAGATGTAATACAAGCTCCTATAAAATGTAACCCCTCTTTTCAAATAGCAGAGTCCTTTTATAATGGACTGAGCAATAGTAAAAAGACACTTTTAGATATCGCCTCTATGAAGGCTGCAGCTTTTTTACACGCAAATGATAAAAATATTAAAAATGCGAAAACAATTATCCTTCAAGAAGATTCCGTTGGTATCAAAGGAGATGTTCGAGATATTATTTTAGAAATCCCTGAAAAACCTGTTGGCATTTCTGCAAAACACAATCATAGCGCAATTAAGCACCCTCGCCTCTCCAGTACAATAGATTTTGGAAAAAAATGGACAAATTACCCCTGTAGTAGCCTCTACTTTAATGAAATTAGACCTATTTTTGATTCCTTAGAGAAGCTTCGAGATAAAAAAATGCTTTTTAAAGATATAGAGGATAAAGAAGACAAAATCTATGTCCCTATTTTAAATGCTTTTTCTAAAGAACTACAGAGACTTTGCAGAGATCATCAAGATAAATTTGTGAAACTGTTGTTTCAGTATATTATAGGATCTCATGATTTTTATAAGATTATTATAGACACAAGGTATAAACAGAAATGGATAATCATTCAGCCTTTTAATTTGAATGGTATATTAGGCTATGGTCGTAAATGGAGAATTCCAAGTAAAATCGTCTCCATAGAAATAAAACCAGAGAGTAAGAACAAGCTTATTCTAATTTTTGAAGATGGATGGAGCATTTCCTTTAGAATTCATAACGCATCGAGTAAAGTGGAAGCTTCACTAAAGTTTGATATTCAATTTGTAGGATTATCATCTCAAGTAATCAGCCATCAAATTCCGCTTATTTAACTCTCTCTTATACTGAATATTAAATTGCCCCTGTTTAAAAAACTAAATCAATTTAAATTTACAGTCATACATTTTTACGCTTTTCCGTATTTCTGTATCAGTAACTCCCGCACTTCATCTGCTATTTTTGTTCCACGACTTGCACAACTTACTTTAATAGAGCGATGCAAACTTTCCGGCACATCAATCGTAAGACGCTTCATGCGTTCATCCCCGTTAGCTTGACGGCTTTCTACCCACGCATCAGCTGTTGTAGGAATTGATTTATTTGTCGGCTTTGTACCAATCTTAATTTTTTTGCTCATCCAACGAATTCCTTTATTTCAGCGGCGACAGCTTCAATTTCTGCTGCAGCTGGTCCTTGTTGATCAATTTCATAGACCGCTTTCCCCTGTGCAGCAGCTTCTGCAAAAATCACGCGCTGCGCAACGCTAGAAGAAAAAACCTGCACTGGATAGACTGAAAGAGCTTCACCGACATCACGCCCTATCGCAGTATTTACTATTTTACGATTAATAACAAAAACAGATTTAAGATTTTCTTTATATACACGTGCCTCATCAATAAGCTTTACAATTGCATCAGCCGCCCAAATATCATAAGGACTTGGCTGTACTGGAATAAGCACCAAATCCGAAGCCATAATGGCACTACGCGCAAGATCTGTTACGCGTGGAGGACCATCAATAAAGATATAATCATAGCCTTCACCAATTTGTGTAATCTCTTTATGCACTGTTGCCCGTGGCAGACCAATAACTGGAAATAAAGGAATATCTTCACGCGCAGCAGCCCAATCTAATGCACTGCCTTGAGGGTCTGTATCAATAAACAATACGCGTTCTCCAGCACGTGCAAAACTGGCCGCAAGGTTTATACTTAATGTAGTTTTTCCCACGCCCCCTTTTTGATTCAATAATCCGATTATCATTAATTCCGCCTTTCAGCTTTATCGTTTTTACGATTATACAGAAAACAACAAAGCATACAAGAAACTTATAGCTTAAAAACCATCACCTCTCTGGCTTCAAGATAAAGGCTCCAACATAGTACCATCCTATAATCTTGATTCAACGTATAGAAAGACACTCGCTTAAATCTAGAAAAGTGAAACAGTAATCAACAAAAAGAGAAAAAACTTCACACCTTTTTGAATAAATTTTCTTACCAAGCGAATATATTTTAGCCTCAAATTTTATATCTCTCCTTAAAGCATCTTTTGTAAAAAATTAAAAAAACACCTTAAGATATCCACGAAGTCTCTTCCCGTAATCTCCATAAAGCAAAATGAATATTTTTTTAGAAATACTATTGGGAATATATTAAACAATACAATCATAATTATAAAAAAAATAATTAAATAAGAAAAATTTCCCAAGAAAAAGCAATAAATACAGCTTACATAGACACTTTATTCTTCACTTAGAGTTATTTTTCTCGACAAGAGCAATATTCTTGTTAAGATATTATTAAAATATTTCATCTTCATAATGTCTTTATTTAAAAAGTATTATAAAGATATATTTATTGGAAAAAACAAGAATGAATTTACAACAAATCGAACCTGACATTTTCATTAGTGCCCAAATTAATGTCGAAAATATCGCATCATTGGCAAAAGCAGGATTTAAAACAATTGTTTGCAACCGCCCTGATAAAGAGGATACCGACCAACCTGACTTTTCCGCTATTAAAGCAGAAGCACAAAAATATGGAATAGCTGCTTATCACATTCCTATTACTATGTCTTGCTGCACAGAATCAGATGTCAAAGCTATGCGAGAAATTTTAAAAACAGCGTCTCTTCCTCTGCTTTCCTATTGTCATCTTGGTGGACGTGCGATGCATATTTATCATTTAGCGCGCTTTTGTTAACTACAGGTATTAACAAATGAGAAAGAAATAAAGAGTAAATTTCCAAGTCGAGATAAAGATAAGAGACTTATAAAAAGGCAAAGAAATGACTAAGTCAGATCTTAAGATGTTGAATTCCCTGCCCCATAAACGCAAACTCCATATATTTTACTATATTTTGGAATATCTTTTTGTAATCGTGGTTAGCTTAGGTGCAATAATTGCGGCTCTCATATCGTTTTCAGATCATATCATTAAAGCATATTTTTAAAAGTAAGTGCCTTATCTAGTGACGATAAAGGTTGCGCTTTCGCCAAAACTTCTCTTGCAGCTGCTTCATCACGCTTCATTTGTGCAACCAAAGATTCCAACCCATCAAACTTTTCTTGTCCCCGCAAAAATTGCAAAAAAGAAACGGTGCAATTTTCTCCATAAAGATTATCATTAAAATCAAACAAATAAGTTTCTAAAAGCGGAGCTCCATCTTCAACAACGGTTGGACGACACCCGAAACTTGCGACACCATTATGTAAAGTACCATTTGCACGCTGTAATCGCACCGCATAAACACCATACGCCAAACTGGTTTGAGGAGGTAAAACTTGATTTGCGGTAGGAAAACCTAAACGACGACCAAGTTGTTCACCTTGTACAATATTAGAACACACTCGATAATGATACCCTAATAAAGCGGCAGCTTTTTCCACTTCCCCTTGTGAGAGAAGCTGGCGAATAAAGCTAGAGGAAATCATTTTTTGTTGTGCATCTTGAGAACTGGAAAGACATGGCACCTGAACAACTTCAAACCCACATTCTTTCCCTCTTTGACCAAGAAGATGAGAATCTCCACTTTTTTTATAACCAAACCGAAAATTTTCACCCGTCACCACCGCCGAAACATCGAAAGCTTTTTGTAAAACCTCATCGATAAAGCCATCTGCTGAAAGAACGGCTAAATTTGCATCAAAAATTTGTTCAACTACACCACTAAATCCAAGAATTTTAAAAATTTCAGCCTTTTGAGCCGCTGCTGTTAAACGATCAACAGGTGTTGATTGTTGAAAAAAGCTTCTCGGGTGGGGCTCAAATGTTAAGATAAGGGCTGGTTTATTTTTTATACGCGCTAAATCGAGAGCTTTTTTTAATACTGCTTGATGCCCGCAATGAACACCGTCAAAATTTCCGATTGCCAGCACCCCTCCCCGCCAACTTAACGGAATCTCATTCATATTTTGAAGACGCAAAAAATCAGACATTACTGCAGTGCCCACATTACTGCTTGTGGCCAATAACCATATTTTTGAAGAAATGCGCTCAAAGCCTCTTTATCTATCACACCGTTTTTTACATATTCATAACGGTTAACACCACTCATGATATAGAGTACATCAAGGCTAAAATCTATCGCACCTTTAACATCAGTTAAAAGACCATCTCCAATAGCTAAAATTCGACTTTTTTCCACTGTTCCACGGATTTGTTGAAGCGTCTTTAAAGCACAATCATAAATGGGCATGTGAGGTTTTCCAGCGATACGCACCTCTCCCCCTAATTTTTGGTAAAGCTGGGCGAGTGCACCAGCGCACCAAAATTCCTGATCTCCATAATGTACAAGAATATCAGGATTGGCACAAATAAACGGCAAATTTCGTGCCAACATACGCTGAAACATCTTTTCATAAGCCTGAGGTGTTTCATCAAGTTCTTCAAGAAAGCCGCTACAAACAATCACAGATGCTTCCCATTCCTCAACCAGTTCGCAATCAAGTCCTTCAAACAAAATTAAATCACGCTGCGGACCAATGAAAAAAACTTTACGCGGAGCAACACGGATAAGGTCCCGTGTTACATCACCAGAAGTGATGACTGCATCATAATAACCACTGTGAATATTCATGCTTTCTAACTGATCGATCACATCATCTTTTGGTCGAGGTGAATTGGTCAAAAAAATAACATTCTTGTCCATCTCTTTAATTTTGTGTAACACTTTCAATGCCGGCTCAAAGACATGCATCCCATTATGCACGACTCCCCAGACATCACAAAAGACAGCATCATACTGTGCTATAATACTACTAATATCAGAGAGCTCGTTCATGTTACACCTTTATATGTTTGCCGTTTACCAAACTGTGTTTTAATTCAGAATTACTTACCGAAAGATCGTTCTCCTGTCATCTGCTTTCTCAACATTATTTGTTTTTTACCATCCACTCTCTCACTTATACAAATTTTATCATTGATGATGAAAATAACAGCAAATTCCTTATTTTTTGCAGCTAGTGTTACCAAAGCCACAGAGCTTTGGTGAGAATCTTCTTTTCCACAAACAGACAGCAATTTAAGCATAACAGCTGCTATACATTAACCTTTGACCAGAGAATTTTTTTCAACCACTCGTCTTTGATCACGGTATAAATAAAATTGCTGACAAGCAACATTTCGTCATAAATATATTTTTCTTACAAATCCTCTCACTGTTTTATAATGTATCTAAAAAAACGCGTATGATGCAATTCAAATGCTGAAATTTCTTATAGAAGATAAAACTGCATAAGGTGAATTGTTTGGAAGCTCATGAAAAAATACCACAAAACAATTTAATAAGACGCTCATGGAGGTATTATAAAACAAAAAGTAGCTTTATAATAAAACGCATAAGATTAATAAAATGCGAAAAATAATAAGACCAAAAGATTGAAAATATCATTGTTATGGCATGCTTTATTAGAGAAAAAATCAAAATTTAAACGAAAGAAACTGTAGAAACATAATATCTCAAAAAAGAAACATCACACGATCGTATGGCTATCCCATTTTATGGGCTTTTTTCATTTGTTATTACATCCTTTTGGGGAGAAAGACTGATCGGAGATGATTGTTCTTTCTCTCCCAATCTTTGGTATAAAACAAAACAAATCTGATAAATTTTACAGAAAAAAAACTATAATGTAGCAAAATAATAAAGAAAGAGTGCTTTAAACGCACTCTTATTGACAGAAATATAAACACCATCGTAAAACACTTCAAAAATGAATGTGATGCCAACATACTAGTCATGTTTTGATGATCTAAAAGAGTTTTTATTTGTTTTTTATCACCTCTGCTTAACGAGTCCGATGTATTTTAATGACCCTGATTAAAAAATTTGCAACTGTTGCCTCTGGAACCTTAATGAGCCGCGTTTTTGGTTTTGTGCGCGAAGTATTGATGGCCGCAGCTCTTGGTACGGGTCCTGTCTCCGACGCGTTTAACGCTGCTTTTCGCTTTCCAAATACATTTCGCCGTTTTTTTGCTGAAGGCGCTTTTAACGCAGCTTTTGTTCCTCTTTTTTCAAAAAAAATTACCAAAGATGGCAAAGAAATTGCATGTCAATTTGCAGAAGAAGTCTTTGGTGTTCTTTTTTCAATGCTCTTACTCTTAACCATTGCCATGGAATTGAGTATGCCGTTTTTGGTACGAACCATTATTGCTCCAGGCTTTGCAGAAGATACAACAAAATTTAATGCCACAATTCATTTTACTGCAATCATGTTTCCTTATTTAACCTGCATGTCATTAGCAGCCATGATGGGGGGAATGCTTAATGCCCTGCGACGTTATTTTGTTGCGGCTGTTGCCCCTCTCTTTTTGAATATTATCTTGATTGGCGTACTCGCCTATGCTTGGCTATACCAACTTGATGCTTGGCATATTGGACTCAATCTTTCTTGGGGTGTCATGGTGGCAGGATTGCTCCAACTCACTTTGATTGCCATTGCTTTACACAAAAATGGCATGAAAATTTCCTTCCGCTTTCCCCGTTTTAGCCCTAATGTGCGAAAATTATTAACTTTAGCATTTCCTGCTGCCATCACAGGAGGAATTACACAGATCAACTTATTAATTAATACCAATATTGCTTCAAGCCAATCTGGAGCTGTCTCCTCTCTGGTCTATGCGGATCGTCTTTATCAATTACCACTAGGCGTTATAGCAATTGCGGTCGCAACCGTTCTTTTACCGGAATTAACAAGAGCACTCCGTAGTCAACAACACACAGAAACCAATAACTTACAAAATCGTTCTATTGAATTAACTTTATTGTTGACTTTACCTGCATCTGTTGCCTTTTTAATGCTCTCCACCCCGATTGTTAGCCTGCTTTTTGAGCGTGGACAATTTACCAGCCAATCAACATATCATGTCGCACAATTACTTGAACTTTATGGAATAGGACTTCCCGCTTTTGTTTTAATAAAGGTTTTTATTCCTCATTTTTTTGCCCGCGAAGATACAAAAACACCCATGATTTTTACAGGTATTTGTGTTGTTATCAATATCAGCCTAGCTTTAACATTATTTCCTATTTTATCAGCGCGAGGCATCGTCATTGCCGAAATTATCTCTGGATGGGTCAACACATTGTTGCTTTGTGGTATTCTCCTTAAACGCGGACACTGGAAATACGATGCACCGCTGATAAAGCGAATTATGCGACTCATCATTGCCACCCTTTTAAATGTAATAATTTTGTATTACATAATTAACGTTCTTGATTTTTTTTCTTTCGCTCTATCCTCACAAGCATCGCTTTTTTTGCGGGCTGGCACCTTAGCAGGAATAATGGTAGTGGTACTTTCAGTTTATTTTATTATCTATTTTTTATTTAATCCGAGCTCTTTTCTCTGTACCTTAAAAAAATTTAAACAACGCTTATGATATTTATCTTAGCGTAAAAAAAATGCTTTATCACAACATTACTAAATGAATGACAGCATAAAGAAAGAATTATCCTATGGAAGAAACTTTCACACCTCTTGTTTTTTCTGGCGTACAACCGAGTGGGAACCTGCATCTTGGCAATTATCTTGGAGCCATTAAACAGTGGGTTGAGTTGCAAAAATCCTATGACTGTTTGTACTGTGTTGTCGATATGCACGCACTCACAGTTAACCCGAACCCTCTGGCATTAAGGGAATCAACTAGAGCCGTTACAGCAGCCTTCTTAGCTGCCGGCATTGATCCTAAAAAGCAAATTATCTTTAACCAATCACAAGTGTTTCAACATGCTGAATTAGCGTGGATTTTAAATTGTATTGCCCGCGTTGGCTGGCTTCAACGCATGACGCAATTTAAAGATAAAGCAGGAAAAAATCGTGAACAGGCATCCCTTGGACTTTTTTCTTATCCAAGCCTGATGGCTGCCGATATTTTAGTCTATCGTGCGACTCATGTCCCCGTGGGAGAAGACCAAAAACAACATGTTGAGCTCACGCGCGATATTGCACAAAAATTTAACCATGACTATAATGATCGCATTGTAGATCTGAACTTTGGTGTCTCTATGAAAATAGGAGAGGAAAAAAAACAAGGCTTTTTCCCAATGCCAGAAGCGCTTATCGAAGAAACCGTCATGCGCGTTATGTCTTTGCGTGATGGTACCAAAAAAATGTCTAAATCGGACCCTTCAGATTTTTCGCGCATTAATTTAACCGATGATGCTGATCTTATCGCAAAAAAAATACGCAAAGCAAAAACCGATTCCGCCCCTCTTCCCGATACAGTTACTGCCCTAAAGGACCGACCAGAAATCGATAATTTGCTTGGTATTTATGCTGCCTTTGCAGAAATGAGCAAAGAAAGGGTTCTTTCAGCGTTTTCTGGACAACAGTTTTCTCTTTTCAAAAAAGCTTTATCTGATCTTGCCGTTCATAAGCTTGCACCAATAACAGAAGAATTACGTCGTCTGAACCAAGAAAGTGATTACATTGATACTATTCTACGTGATGGTGCAGAGCGCGCAAGCACATTGGCAGAAAAAAACATGAAAAAAATTCGTGAAATTGTTGGATTTTTACACAATTCATGAAACAATGGAATTTTAATTATAAAGAATAAAAAGAACACATGGTCGCTCAACAAAAGAAAACAAAGATAAATCGTAAGAAAAAAATTTTAGTTTTCATCGATGACACACCAGAATGTCAACGTGCTGTTGCCTTTGCCGCACAGCATGCCCAAAATACCAAAAGAACATTAGTGTTTCTTTCTGTAATTGATAGTTCAGAGTTTCAACATTTTTTAGGTGTAAATGACGTTATGCGAACGGAATTAACGCAAAAAGCACATGAAAAATTAAAAAAAATAGCTGATAATGTGCGCACCACGCATCCCATTAAAACGGAAGTGATTGTGCGTGAAGGAAAAAAAGTTGATGAAATTCTTAAATTAATCGACCAAGATAAGAAAATCATTCTCCTTGTTTTAGCTGCAAGCGGGCATACAGATGGACCAGGACCACTTATTCAATTAATCGCTCATAAAGGATCATCTTTCTCAATCCCCGTTACTGTCATTCCAAGCAACCTTGCCGACGAAGATATTGAATCTATCGCTTAAAATACAATATTTAAATTTTAGGATTAATTATTTTTCTGATCCTTAAGAACAAAGGAGGATGTATGTTTATACAAACTGAAACCACACCAAATCCTGAAACACTAAAATTTTTGCCAGGTCGTATGGTTCTTCCTGAGGGTGTGTTAGAATTTCGTTCACAAGAAGAAACCACCCAAAGTTCGCCTTTAGCGGCAAAGCTATTTAACATTCCCAATGTCAGCGGTGTGTTTTTGGGGTATGATTTCATTACCGTAACAAAAAAAGACGGTGAATGGCAGCATCTTAAACCAGCCATTTTGGGCACCATTATGGAACATTTTCTTTCTGGTGATCCTGTGATCACGACTGATGCTACAACAAAAGCACAAGCTCATGCGCTTGAAAAAGAATTTTATGACGAAAAAGACTTCGAAACTGTCTTAATTATTAAAGAACTTCTTGAAACACGTGTTCGCCCAGCTGTTGCCAATGATGGTGGAGACATTACTTTCCGCGGATTTGAAAATGGTATTGTTTACCTTAATATGCGAGGAGCTTGTGCTGGATGTCCCTCTTCAACCGCAACACTGAAACATGGTATCGAAAACCTTTTACGGCATTTTATTCCAGAAGTTTTAGGTGTTGAAGCAATGCCGCAGTAAACGAAGACTTTGTGTCAGTTATCTCTATCTCATTGCAGTATTTAAAGAGAGATATGAAAGACCTTTAGAGCTTCTGATGCAGAAAATTTAAAATATTGAAGCAATCCCACTAATAAACAGGTATCTTGTGTAGATCTTCTATTCAATTGAAGACTTAAAAACATGTATGAAAGATCTATACAGCACCTGATCAGAAAATTTTAAATGCTAAAATGATCCCACAATAAACAAAGATGAGATCTGACAAAATGCCCATAAAAGCCAATTTTATCAAGCATGAAACAAATTCTCTATGGATACAGCGACATAAGATAAAAAGCTATTCCACTACAATCGTATCGCGACAATCGTCTTGATAACTTCCTTGAAAAAGCTGAACGACAATTTTTTTGATAAAACAAATCTCAAATTTTGCAAATTCACTTTGCAAAATTTGCAAAGGTGGATGCACATATAAAATTGTAAGCAATTAAACTTTTTTAACAAATTCTGATTTTAAGCCAATTTGACCAATCCCAGAAATTTTGCAATCAATATTATGATCACCATCTACTAAACGGATATTTTTTACTTTAGTGCCACTTTTTAAAACGGATGCAGCGCCCTTTATTTTAAGATCTTTTATCACAATAACGCTATCCCCGTTTGTCAAAACATTACCATTTGCATCATAAACAACATCGGCAATAGAAGAGCTTTCAACTTTTTGTGGCCACTCATGTGCACACTCAGGACATACAAAGTTATCATCTTCTTCATAAGTATAAAGGCTACCACAGTGAGGGCATTTAGGATATTGGTTCATATATTTACCTTATTATCCAAGAACAGTCATTTATGTAAGCGGTCATAAAGCAAGAAGTGCTGATTGTCTATTGTTAAAGCAAGATACTCTTAAAGTATAATATTCTGAAAACACAAAATTTTTTATTAAGAGAATAAAAAAGATATTCACCTTCGCTGTTATCGAACGGATTTTTTATTGTCATGAACAAAAATTGTTTTCACTTGTGCCATTTTCCACAAAATAAAAAAGCTACAATATAATAATAGCATAATGATCATTGTATTTTTTTTAATCTACTTTTTGCATGACAGCACATCTTCAAAAGTGCGTTTTATACGTCATCATAAAATGGATAAAAAGAAACATTTTATAAAAAAAAACGGGTCGATTGACCCGTTTTCTTTAACCATTATAGACCGAAGGGCTTAGAAATCCATTCCACCCATTCCGCCCATTCCACCCATTCCGCCACCTGGCATTGAAGGCATTGGAGTGTCTTTTTTGGGAACTTCAGCAACCATAGCTTCTGTTGTAATGAGAAGGCTAGCAATTGAGGCTGCATTCTGAAGGGCAGAACGCACAACTTTCACTGGGTCAACAATTCCGAAAGAAATCAAATCACCAAATTGACCTGTTGCAGTGTTGTAACCAAATGTGTCTGAATTATTTTCAAGTATTTTTCCAACAATAATCGCAGCTTCTTCACCTGCATTGGTTGCAATTTGACGTGCTGGTGCCTGTAGAGCACGACGGACAATATTGATACCAGCTTCTTGATCAGGATTGTTTCCTTTAATCGTCAATGTATTTGCAGCACGAAGCAAGGCTGTTCCACCACCAGCAACAATACCTTCTTCCACAGCAGCACGTGTTGCATTCAGGGCGTCATCAACACGATCTTTCTTTTCTTTCACTTCAACTTCTGTTGCACCACCAACACGGATAACAGCAACACCACCAGCAAGTTTAGCAAGTCTTTCTTGCAATTTTTCACGGTCATAGTCAGAAGTTGTTTCTTCGATTTGTGCTTTAATCTGGTTTACACGAGCTTCAATTTCAGCTTTGCGTCCAGCACCATCAATAATCGTTGTATTTTCTTTAGAAATATTCACTTTCTTTGCACGACCAAGCATGTCCAAAGTGACATTTTCTAATTTAATACCAACATCTTCAGAAATAACCTGACCCGATGTCAAGATTGCAATATCTTCAAGCATTGCTTTACGGCGATCACCAAATCCTGGAGCTTTCACAGCAGCAATTTTCAAACCACCACGCAATTTGTTAACAACCAGAGTTGCCAAAGCTTCACCTTCCACATCTTCAGCAATAATAAGAAGTGGTTTTCCAGACTGAACAACAGCTTCAAGTACTGGAAGAAGAGATTGCAAATTAGATAATTTCTTTTCGTGAATGAGAATGTAAGGATCGTCGAGGTCAGCAACCATTTTCTCAGCATTTGTTACAAAGTAAGGAGAAAGGTATCCACGATCGAATTGCATTCCTTCAACGACTTCTAACTCAGTTTCAGCCGTTTTTGCTTCTTCTACAGTAATAACACCTTCATTGCCCACTTTTTCCATGGCACTAGCGATCATTTTACCGATTTCTTCAGCACCATTAGCAGAGATTGTTCCTACTTGCGCAATTTCTTCTGAAGTTTGGATTTTTTTTGCTTTTTTGAAAAGACTTGCGACCACTTCGTCAACCGCAGCATCAATACCACGCTTCAGATCCATTGGATTCATACCAGCAGCAACAGCTTTCACACCTTCTTGCACAATAGCCTGTCCTAGAACAGTTGCTGTTGTTGTTCCATCACCAGCGATATCATTTGTTTTCGAAGCAACTTCGCGCAACATTTGTGCGCCCATATTTTCAAACTTATCTTCTAGTTCAATTTCTTTTGCGACGGATACACCATCTTTTGTAATGCGAGGTGCACCAAATGATTTGTCAATCACAACATTACGACCTTTAGGGCCGAGCGTTACTTTAACAGCGTTAGCAAGGATATCAACACCGCGTACCAAACGCTCACGCGCTTCACGGCCAAATTTGACTTCTTTAGCAGCCATTTAACTTCTCCTTGGAGTTGTATTAAAATAGTACAAAATGCAAAAATTTAAGAGACTGGATTATCCCAAAATTCCCATAATGTCAGATTCTTTCATGATTAAGAGGTCTTCACCATCGATCTTTACTTCAGTTCCAGACCATTTTCCAAACAAGATACGATCTCCTGTTTTAACTTCTAAAGGCACACGTTTTCCATTATTATCGAGTGCTCCATTACCAATAGCAATAACTTCACCTTCTTGAGGTTTTTCTTTTGCTGTATCTGGAATAATGATCCCACCAGCAGTTTTACTTTCAGATTCAACCCGACGAACAACGACACGATCGTGAAGTGGGCGGAATTTTATGTTAGCCATGTTTAACATCCTCAAACTTAATATAATTGTATTAATCTTAAGTCCTTGTTAGCACTCTTCAGTGAGAAGTGCTAATATGCTCTGAAATATAAAATCACTATTTTCCGATGTCAAGGATTTGCCACAAATAATTTACTTTAACCTCTGCAAACTCTTGCTTCCTTTTTCTATTTTACGTTATCTACTGTTTATAGCCAATGAACATAAAAGGATTTTATCATGGTTGAAACACGTCAGGAAACTGATAGCTTTGGAACGATCTCAGTACGTCAAGACCGTTATTGGGGAGCACAAACTGAACGTTCATTGCATAATTTCAATATTGGTATAGAAAAACAACCTCTTACTATCATCTATGCCTTAAGCCTCATCAAAAAAGCAGCTGCTTTTGTGAATATGGAAAAAGGAAAGCTTCCTCAAAACATAGGCAAAGCAATCATTACTGCTGCAGATGAAGTGCTTTCCGGTGCACTTGATGAGCATTTCCCACTTTCTGTCTGGCAAACAGGTTCTGGTACACAGAGCAATATGAATGTGAACGAAGTTATCGCCAACTATGCAAACATGCTTTTGGGAGGGAAATTAGGCAGCAAATCTCCTGTTCACCCCAATGATCACGTCAATATGAGCCAATCGTCGAATGATTCTTTTCCTACAGCGCTGCATATTGCAACCACACTACAAACACGCCAACACCTTCTTCCTATTCTTGATGCTCTTATTAAAACTTTTGAAAAAAAAGAAGAAGAATTTGCTGATATTATAAAAATCGGTCGTACCCATACACAAGATGCAACACCACTTACTTTAGGACAAGAGTTCTCAGGATACCGCGCTGCACTGCAAGCCGATCGCAAGCGCATCGAAGATTCTCTTGCTGATGTTCAGATGCTTGCTCAAGGAGGAACAGCTGTAGGCACAGGACTGAATGCACCAAAAGGCTTTGACGTTGCATTTGCTGAAAAAATCAGCGAATTAACAAAAATACACTTTCAAACAGCTAGCAACAAATTTGAAGCGCTTGCACATCATGGAGCCTTAACATATTTCCATGGAAGCCTGAATGCGTTAGCTGCTGACCTCTTTAAAATTGCTAATGATATTCGATTCTTGGGATCTGGTCCCCGCTCCGGATTGGGTGAACTAAGCCTTCCAGAAAACGAACCAGGATCTTCCATTATGCCAGGAAAAGTCAATCCCACACAGTGTGAAGCAATGACTATGGTGGCATGTCAGGTCTTTGGAAATCATACCAGTGTAACATTTGCTGCAAGCCAAGGACATTTTGAGCTTAACGTTTTTAAACCTGTGATTGGTTATAATGTTTTGCAATCTATTACGCTTCTTGGAGATTGCATGCGCTCTTTTGATGTGCATTGCATTCAAGGATTACGCGCTAATCGTATCCATATTCACTCTCTCATGGAACGCTCTCTCATGCTGGTAACAGCTCTTGCACCGGAGATTGGATATGAAAAAGCAGCTGAAATTGCTAAAGCGGCGCATAAAAATGATACAACCTTGCGTGCTGAAGCTATAAAAGCTGGCGTTTCTGGAGAAGATTATGATCGACTTGTTGATCCTAAAAAGATGATCCATCCACAATAACAACGAGGACAAGTGATTCACGTAATAACATCAGGACGTTCGCGCCCAAGGTAATGTTTTATGTTTAACCATTTAAGCATTGCTTGTTGTAAAGGTTGAAGAACAATTTGCGGATCTTGTGTCTGTTTGCGTGGATCACTTTCATACTGCTCAAAATAAAGTCGTAAAGTAGATCCTGTTGTTCCTGTCCCAGAAAGGCGCACCACGAACCGTGCGCCATTCTCAAACAAAATACGCATTCCTTGCTGTTTTTTGATCTTCTGATCAACAGGGTCACAATAAAGAAAATCATCTGAGTTTGTGACTGTTAGTCCTGCAATTTTAGTCCCGGCCTTTGGCAACTGCGCGTGCAATTGTTCCAAAATGGCATATGCCTGATGCGTTTCCACCTCTTCATAATCATAACGTGAAGTATAAAAGCGCCCATAAATACGCCAATGCTGTTGGACAATTTGTGCCACTGTTTTCCCTGTTACAGCCAAAAGATTTAACCAAAATAATACAGCCCATAAACCGTCTTTTTCACGAATATGGTTAGACCCCGTGCTAAAGCTCTCTTCACCACAAAAAGTCACTTGTCCAGTATCTAAAAGCGGTGCAAAAAATTTCCACCCTGTTGGTGTTTCAAAACAGTTCAATCCTTGTTTTTTAGCAACCAAATCTGCTGCACGTCCTGTCGGCATGGAGCGTGCAATCCCTGTAATACCTTGCTTATAACCTTTAATGAGGTGCGCATGCGCAGCCATAATAGCCAAGGAATCTGAAGGGCTAACAAATTGTTTACGACCTATTATAAGATTACGATCCCCATCGCCATCAGATGCTGCCCCAAGATCAGGGCTTTGATCAGACATCAATAAATCATAAAGATCTTTGGCATAAACCAGGTTTGGATCAGGATTCCTTCCTCCAAAATCAGGTAACGGTATACCATTAATCACTGTTCCTACAGGAAATTTCAGACATTTTTCAAAAATTTCCCGTGCATAGGGTCCTGTTACTGCATGCATTGCATCAAATCGTAAAGTTAATCCCTTTGCAACCGCCTTGGCAATGCAATCAAAATCAAAAATTTCCTGCATTAAAGCAATATAATCAGCCACAGGATCAATAATCTCAACCCGCATAGATCTTAAGAAAGTTGTTCCTTCCTTTTCTAAATCAATGTCAGGAGATTCAATTGTTTTATAAGAGAAAAGACATCGTGATACAGCAAAAATAGCTTCACACAAAGAATCAGGAGCTGATCCACCATTGGAAATATTATACTTTATACCACAATCTCCACCTGGGCCACCCGGATTATGGCTTGCTGAAAGAATAATCCCACCATCTGCATGATATTTGCGAATGAGATGTGAAACAGCAGGCGTCGATAAAATACCACCTCTTCCTACTTTAACGCAAGCAACACCATGCGCTGCAGCCATTTTCAATACAATCTGAATAAGCGTCTGATTGAAATAGCGTCCATCTCCGCCAAGAATAAAGAGCTTTCCTTCAACAGGACCAATGCAGTTAAAAAGAGACTGAATAAAATTTTCAACATAATGAGATTGTTGAAAAACCGGTACCTTTTTGCGCAAACCAGATGTTCCAAATTTTTGATCATCAAAAGCTTTGGTTAAAACTGTGGTTATGTTCATAAAAGCGCCTTTATATTTTTTGTTTATTAATTTTAAAATGAACATCCGCCAAAGTCGATTATTAATTTTACTTGACGCAAAGGTGAAATATTTGCAAACTCGTCGCAATATGATTGTTTAAAATGTACTCGACAATATGCCTTTAAACAAAAAATAGCTTAAAAATATAATTCTCATAAAAACAGACAGGAGCATAATGATGATGAGAAAAACAGTTCCTAGTGTAATCTTTCGTACACGTGTACGCGATGAATCCGTTGGTGGGGATAACCCTTATCGCTGGCAAGATGTTACAAGCGATACATATTTTAAGGGAAAACGGGTCGTTCTTTTTTCTCTTCCTGGAGCTTTTACTCCTACTTGTTCAACTTTTCAGCTCCCTAATTTTGAAAAACTCTATGATGAATTTAAACAAATTGGCATTGATGAAATTTACTGTCTTTCTGTTAATGACGCTTTTGTTATGAATGCTTGGGGGAAAGAGCAAGGCATTAAAAAAGTAAAATTAATTCCTGATGGTTCAGGTGAGTTCACACGTAAAATGGGAATGCTCGTTGCTAAAGATAATCTTGGTTTTGGAATGCGCTCATGGCGCTATGCGGCTGTTATTAACGATGGTGTTATAGAACAATGGTTTGAAGAAAAAGGTTTTTCAGACAATTGCACAACAGACCCTTATGAAGTTTCTTCACCTGAAAATGTTTTAAAAGCGCTAAAAAGTTAATTTTAAACTAAAATTGCTTCCTTAAACGGTACAAATTACATTTGCAAAGATGAGTTTGTACCGTTTTTATTGGCTTAGAGCTCATGACGCGAAGCTGATAATCTTCATCAATCTTCACATTTATAATCTTAGTATTTTAAGAGCTCAAATTTTTACAGTCTTTGGATTGCTAAAATATCCTGCACTGTTTTGACTAATTGATCTTCATCAACCGTTATTTGTGCTGGTCTGCTTTCGCGCCATGTTTGATTATCTTTAATTTCGTAAGATAACCGTGCTCCTTCAACCAAATCTTTAACTTGTATCTTATTGTCTTGGCGTTCTCGTGACCCTTGTATTACCACACAAGGAGCATGGCGCCGATCTGCATATTTCATCTGCGCTTTAATTCCCGATGCTCCCAAATACAGTTCCGCACGAATACCTGCATTACGCAGCTGCATAACCATTTTTTGATACCGCGCTATGGCTTCGGGTTCTTTATCCATCATCAGTACCACAACTGGACCTATTTCCTCTTTAACGGGTAACTTTCCAAGATTTTGTAAAGCCGATATCAAACGTGATATGCCTATGGAAAAACCTGTTGCTGGAATATTTTCACCACGAAAGCGAGCAACTAACCCATCATAGCGCCCCCCACCACCAACAGAGCCAAAAACAACTTTTTGTCCTTCATCATTGAGAACGTCAAAAAGTAACGCAGCCTCAAAAACCGGTCCTGTATAATAGTCCAACCCACGCACCACCGACGGATCAATTTTGATACGATTTTGATAGCCATTTTCTGTAAAAATGGCTTGCATTTCTTCCAATTCACAGATCCCTTCAAGCCCCTTACCATGATCACCAACCACACTTTTAAGGATATCAATTGTTTCCTCAGCGGTTTTTGCTTCAACAGCAGTTAGAGCCAAAATACGATCAATATCTTGCTCGTTAAGCCCTGCTCCCTTGGTAAAATCACCACTTTCATCTAAACGCCCTTTCCCTAAAAGCAAACGCACCCCTTCAAGACCAAATTTATCAAGCTTATCGATAGCTCTTAAAACCGTTAAACGTTTTTCAGCTTGCTCGTTCTCTCCCAATCCAATTTGCTCTAAAACCGCATCAAGAATTTTTCGGTTATTAAGACGAATAATATAATCATGAGATTGTATCCCCAATTTTTCCAAACTATCAGCTGCCATCATGCAAATCTCTGCATCAGCCGCCACCGTTGGTGTTCCAACAATATCCGCATCAAACTGCATGAATTGTCGAAACCGCCCAGGTCCTGGTTTTTCATTGCGGAACACAAAACCAAGACGATAACTTCGGTAAGGCTTTGGCAGAGTTTCGAAATTCTCTGCAAAATAACGAGCAAGAGGCGCGGTGAGATCATAACGCAAAGACATCCACTGCTCATCATCATCCTGGAGGGAAAAAACACCCGCATTGGGACGATCTGAATCAGGTAAAAATTTTCCAAGAACATCTGTATATTCAAAGATTGGTGTTTCTAGCGCTTCAAAGCCATAAAGCTCATAAACTTCACGAATCTGAGCTATCATTGTTTCAGTTGCATATAGCTGCGCGCTTATACGATCAACAAAACCACGAGGGAGACGGGCTTTGGTTTTTTCTTGTTTTGATGACATGTTTTTCTCTAGCAACGATATGTATTCACGGATGATTTGTATCTATCTTATAGAAAAGCACACTGCAATGGCTTTATAAATTTGAAATGACACAACATATACAAGCTTTTCTTTTGCAAAGACATGCTTAAAACCAGAATCAATAGTAAATCGTGAGCGACTAAAAGCATAATATTTTGCCACAAATTTTGCAAAAAACGTATCAGCTATGTTGTTGTTCCGCTTTAATGTAGTCCCAAGAACGAAAACATACAGTTTTTAATTGCTCCATCGTGTCATATTTCAATATAGCTCTTATAATCGTCCCTAGTAAACAAACTTTACGATAAATCACTTGAAAGTAAGTATTGTAAGCGCAAATACTTTGTAAAAATCGTGGTCTGTCCGATTTATAAGAAAAAATTTATGTAGAACATCATAATACAAATTATAAAAAAAATATCTATTTATGGCTTACCCGTATAAACTGAATAAGAAGTAAATACCTTAAGTATTTTTACTGTATGTTCCATGGCTCTCACTTTATAGCAATGTCAAAAACTCTAAAAAAGAGGAAAAATATTCAATATCTTGTCTATCCAAAATGGATTGCGAAATTATAAAATAAACCGATAATTATTCTATGTTTCGCTACATTAATGCATCAATTTATCTATTTCATAAACAATGTATACAATCTTATACGATAAATTGATTTTATGGCGTGCTACGTATTATTTATAGGAGTTACCTTATATATAAGAGTAGTCAGAAGCTATAATGATACTCTTATTTGGAAACACTATTCTAAGCTTTTTCTTCTTGGAACACTAAATCAAACTGTATTTCTGAAATTATGTACAATTTTATACGTATATTTTATTTGTACAGATAGAGTGGATTGCTATTTCTTTTCATTTTTCAGCTTTATTGCCCCGATCTGCTTGATTTGTCTTAAACAGTGAAGCTAAAATTTAAATTTAAAAAGAAGACTTCTTCAAATAAGGAATAAGCTTCATTTAATGTTTATGTTCATATTTGGAACATAATGGTTGAGGAGGCATTTTATCTCCAGCGTCATTAAAGGGAGATATATAAATGGAAACCCATATTCCAAAAGATACACAGCATAATAATAATCATTTGTTCAATGATAATAATTTCTCAAAAAAAGCACCACCCAAAACAGAATACCCGCTTTTTCACACACCCATTACATGGTCAGCAATTATTGGTGGAGTTGTAACTACATTCGCAATCTCGATTTGCCTGTCTTTTCTAGTTGCCACTTTAGGATTCAATAAAATTGACCTTTATTCTTCTTCCCCCTTTCAAGGAAGTTTTTTATCTATTGGTGTAGGTTCACTTATTGTTACAATTATTAGCCTTGCAAGCGGAGGCTTTGTCGCAGGACGTTTTGCAGAAACATCAGGAGCATTTCACGGATTTTTGACTTGGGCTTTGTTAACGCTTATTATCGCAATTCAAGTCGTTTTTTTAGCTTCGAGCGCAGCCAGCTTAGGCACTAAAGCCGTGATAGAGAGTGGTTCTGCAGTACAGCAAACTATAACAGATGATGTTCTTCCTGTTCTTTCAAAATTGAGTAGCGAGAGCTTTGAAAATTTTGTGTACCAAAAAGACGGTAAGGAAGTGGATTTTAGTAAACTCCAAAGTGAGCTGCGTACATTCCTTAATAAAAGCGATATTCCTGCTTTGGATCCAGACCACTTAAAGCAAGTTTATAATGCAGCTCTCAAAGATATTGGTTCTGCAATAAATGCTTTTAAGAATGATCCTTCTCATTATCGCACATATCTTAAAAATTTAGCTGAACGTCTTTCGGATCGTGTACAATCTATCACAGAAAAGATTGATCGCAATGATATCATCAACGCTTTTATGAACAATGGTATGACGCGCGCAGAAGCAGAAAAAACAACGGATCAAGCGCTTGATGTTTATCAAACAGCACAAACAAAAATCGAACAAGCAATTACTACTTTAGAAAAGCAGATAGATACTTTATCTAAGAAATTAGACAAACTTGCAGAAGATACCCGTGAAACTGCTGATCAAGCTTTGCAAACAGCAACAAACATTAGCTGGTGGTTTTTTTTATGTAGTTTGCTTAGCGGGATAATTTCGAGTATTTTTGGTTATTATGGCTACCGGAGTCGTCACGATACCTTAGTTATTTAGCATTTTAATAGAGTTTCAATTTTTTTATTTTAAGGGAGCTGCACAATTTGTGCGGCTTTTTTTACTGGATATGGAGCAGCATTTTATTATTTAGATATCAGGTTTATGATTTATGCTTTGATCTGTTTTGGTATTTTTGGGTTAAGCATGTATGTTGTATTTGATAAACATCAAGCGCTTGATTCATTTTTTTCTGGTTCAGCACGCGTTATATTCATCATGTTTGCGCTATTTGTTTTCGCTATTATTGTGATTTTATTTGAAGTGTGCCAATTTTATTTTCAGGTCTTTCTTTTTGCAAGCCTCTATAGTTTTTCTATTTTTCAGATTTTATGGATTTTTTTTGTCAGATCGAATAAGTAGATTTTGGTTGCGGGGGCAGGATTTGAACCTGCGGCCTTCAGGTTATGAGCCTGACGAGCTACCGGGCTGCTCCACCCCGCGCCATTAGCCTTAAATTAAGCTTATTATTTACGTTTTAAACGTTTTTTACGAATTTTCGTTTTAGTATGATTTTGTAAGAGAAAGTTCCTATGCACTTAGCAGACCCGGCAGCGACCTACTCTCCCGTGCCTTAAGGCAAAGTACCATTGGCGCTGGAACGTTTCACGGCCGAGTTCGGGATGGGATCGGGTGCGTTCGCTCCGCTATAACCACCGAGTCAGCGAAATACATAGGAACGATGAGAAGCTAATCTAAGACTGCGATATGAAGTAAATGTATATAGGTAATGGGAACGATCAAGCCTATCGAACTATTAGTATCAGTAAGCTTCATGTGTTACCACACTTCCACACCTGACCTATCGACGTGGTAGTCTACCACGGTTCTCAGGGAATACTCGTTTTCAGGTAAGTTTCCCGCTTAGATGCCTTCAGCGGTTATCTCGTCCGTATATAGCTACCCTGCTATGCGGCTGGCGCCACAACAGGTCCACCAGAGATAC
>NZ_CP200034.1:1092500-1644566 GCF_053793825.1 Bartonella sp. B30(2025)
AAATCTGATTTGGCTTTATTCTTGGTCTTTTCGCTTCATTATAAAGCGACCAATTAATGGTCACGCTTGAATCGACGAGAACATATTTACACACCAATCTAATCTTATAATTAGATCCGGTATTAACATCTTCTCTTGAAAAAACGTGCCGCCATATTCTTTTAGAAAATCTTAAAGTAAACCTTAAAACTTCCACAGACTATGCCGCCCACGTTTCTCTTTCTTCTCTCTTCTCTTGTCAAAGAACAAACAGTCAAAAAACCGTCAAAAAAAAACAAACAAAACCATACACGCAAAAGCGTAAAAACTAAAACCAAATAAGCTCAAACAGCCAAAAACGTATATGCTAAATTCTTAAAATAAACAAGAGCAAAAAAACTCCCACCGCAAGTAGAAACCACTCTCGTTACATCGCTATATAGAACTCTTTTCATCTAAGAGTCAATACTATTTTCAACTCAACGCAAAAATAAATATCTTTTCTGTAATTTACAATCAAAAGTTTTATTTAAAAAAATACACTTAAAAATAAAACTGATGCCAATGATCAAGTACTTTATTACTTTTCCTGGCTATAATAATTCAAAAAAACATTTTTATTTAAATTAAGGAGTGTTACACTCTTAAAAACAATCACCAAATTCTTGTAGAATCCCCCTAAGCTGTGCTAGCTTTTTACATATAATATTCAAAAAGGGTTCAATATTCTAAATAGAGTGCAATGGGGACTTATGTGGGATAATCAACATCAAAAAAATGACCCTGGGCAAGACCCCGCCCTTGAAGTTGAACGTTTTCTTCCTGCTCGTCGAAAAGTTTCTGTACGCTGGCTGACAGGAACGATTCTCACTGGAATAACCTCCTGTATTCTTATGGGAATTGCGCTCTTTACCGCTTTAGATGAACAACAACGACTCGTAACACCTCCGCAATGGTTTAAGCAAAACGCCCTACCAAAAACGCAAACGCCTAACGCAAATGGACACAAAGGTGACCGTATTTTTCCTACGCGTGCGCGACAAAGTTTTGATAGCAAACGCAAATTTGAACTGTCAATTTTGCAAAAAAAAGGCAATGAAAGAATCATTCAAACCCAAAATTTTGAATGGATTCGTATGGCGTTAGCTGAAGAACGCACAAATCACTATACTTATCCTAAATTTGATTCCTTAAGCATTTTGGATGATGATTCGAAAAACACCTCGGTTACAATGCAGGATTCTGGACGAATCTACGGAGCGAAAATAGAAACCAAAATGATTCTCCGCAATTATGATTTTGTTGTTGATCAAATAAGATTTGATGGTGCCGATGTTCTAACTTCTGATGAAATACAACAAGAATTGCAAAAAACCGAACTTTCTTTGGATAGAACCAATGAGCATCTCTCGGTTTTAACACTGATCGATCCCTTAAAGTTAGAAGAATTATCTTCTACCCCAAAATTTACAGAGGCTCCAGAGGTACGTATCATCCAAGAAAATATGACCATTTCCCCTAAAAATCATCGAATCGATCTCACAAAAAATTATGCTGAAGATATTATTCCCATTCCTAAAAAACAAAAAATCATCGATGCTCTTAAAAAAAATAATTATACAGAAGAACAAGTAGAACAGATTGCAAATATTTTAAGCATCTTTAATCATTCTGATACACTGAAAGAAAGAAGTTTTTTGCGTATTGGGATCGTTACGCAACTTGGAGAAGAAGATCATATTGTGCGAGCAAGCATCTATAAAGGGAAACATCATGTTCTCACAATTGCTCTCAATGATAAAAATCAATTCGTTGAAAGCGCTGAACCAGAAATGTCACACGCACTTAAAACCGCTTTTCAAAATGGTATTCCCCATATCAATACAGGACAATTACCAACAGCTTATGATGCCATTTATAGCGCGATACTGAGTCATAATATGTCAAACTCTCTCTCTCAGCATATCATTCGTCTACTTGCAACCAATATTGATATGAAAAGTCGGATAACTCCGACAGATCATATCGAAATATTTTATGCCCTGCCACAAGGAAACGATATAAACAAAAACAATCAAGAAGCAAAAAATGGAAAAAAAATAATCGAGAATGCAGATCCTGAGATTCGCTATATTAGCGCTACATTTGGCAATACAACTTATAAATATTACCGTTACCAATCAAAAGATGGAAGCGTGGATTACTATGATTCAGAAGGAAAAAACGCAAGACCTTTTTTAATCCGCAAACCTCTTCTACATGGTGTTTTTGGTTCTCCTTTCGGTCCGCGCAAGCATCCTATTTTAGGATATGTTCGCATGCACACAGGCGTTGATTGGGTTGCACCAAAAGGGTCACCCATCATTGCTGTTGGAGATGGAGTTGTAATAAGAATGGGTGTAACAGGCGGATATGGAAACCACACACAAATTCGACATGCTAATGGGTATATCAGCACTTATTCACACCAAAGTCGTTATGCAGAAGGTATCAAACCAGGCGTTAAAGTCCGACAAGGACAAGTGATTGGGTATGTCGGATCAACAGGGATGGCAACAGGTCCCCATGTTCATTTTGAAATCATTGTCAATGGCACAAAAGTAAATCCAATGCGTATCCGCCTGCCCGAGAGCAAATCTTTAACAAATCAAGATTTACAATCATTCTTACAAGAAAAAAATAATATTGATTCTTTGATAAACAGTCCGGCAACATTCCCAGAAGATGCTTCTTAAACCGCTTTTCACAGTATACCGCACAGGATATCTTTTCAATTTTGGCACAAGAAAATCTGTGATAACTAACCCAAACGAGAAAAATTTCATCGCTTTTTTACTGCAACACAAAGGTCTCTTTATAAAAAAGAGTTTGTATTTTATGAAAAAACAGCGACATTTGCTATATGCATCGTTAAATTGATTCAGTTTATTTAAAGCAAAAAAATATCTTCTTTTTTGAAAATTTTTTAAATTGGTTAAAAGACAATCGAACAACTGTTTACAAGAAAAAGAAAACAACCATCAATTTCAAAAATACTTTTTCTTCAATTCGTAAAGATTTAAATTTTAAAATGTCAGAAATGCTATAAAAGATCTATCAACATTGTAATTCATCACTTTGTCAAAGTCATTTTTTTCAAAGACATGTTATTTTCATACTGACTATTATGTAAAAGATGAGTTATTTTTGTTAAAAATTTTGACATGAATAGGCTCAAATATACAATGCTTTTCTCGTTATAATTTTTTTCTTCTTTGATAAAGTCGTATCTTCTTTTAATCATTCACGCTCAATTTAGGCACAGAGATCATAACTTTTGTCCCTCCCAAAGAAGAAGTTTCAAAAATTGGTTTTTCACCAAACTGCATACAAAGTTGCTCGATAACCAAGCGGCCAAGACCTGTTTTTTTCTTTGCACTCTGCGCCCGCATACCTACACCATCATCTTCCACAATTAACATCATTTTTCCATCTTCTTGTGGACCAAATGAAATATAAATGTTCCCAGAACGCTGATCAGGAAAGGCGTGTTTTAAACAATTTGTAAGCAATTCACCAAGAATAATTCCAAGCGTCGTAGCATCTCTTGAAGATAATCGATAATCTTTAAAAGAAGTATGAATCGTTATATTTTCGCGCAATTCAAAAGGCACAGCTAGCTCAACATCATGAACGACTGAACTTAAAAACTCTGCCAATGAAGTTGTTTCCATATCATCACTTAAACGTAAACGACGGTGTGCCGCGGAGATTGTCTGGATACGATCACGTGCAGCACCCAGAACAGAGCGCACTTCTTCATTTGTGCTACGATTTAATTGCAAACCAAGCAAAGAAGACACTGTACCAAGAGAATTACCGATACGATGGCTTGCATCCTGTAATAACATTTCAACACGTTGGCGCTCTTTTTCAGCGTGATTGCGCGCTCGTTCTAATTCTTGTGTACGCTCTTTAACACGCGCTTCAAGAGCAGCATTTTCACTATGAAGCAGCAATTGATATGTTTTTAAGGAACGAACATCACGATGAAAGCGATTAATAACAAAATAAGCTGAAATAAAAGTACTCACCACTGAAATAATTGCTGCCAATGTTAAAGCAGCACGCATGATAGCTATTTCCTCGCGTTGTTTTTGCCGAACAATATCATCCCCATTAATAAAACTTGTCATTAATTGTGCTAAACGTGCAACTTGAATTTTACGTATTTCAGGAGCAGCGTACGATTTTGAAGCGGAATCAGAATTTTCATCAAGAGCAAGCATATGAGCATTCATAAAAGCTTTTCGTGCTTCGACTTCCTTTTTAAAAGCTGCAAACCACTCATACCATTGTGGATGTGCATAAACAATAAGTGCAGCATACTCGAGAATATCATCAAGGTTTCGGGACGCTTTTTCAAAACGTTCTTTATCTGCAGGATTTTTGGTTTTTGCATAGCTGCGATCAGCAACAGCCATATCAATTAAACTAATGAGTACCAAGTCAGCCTGCTCACGCAATTCTGAACTTGTATTTAATCTAGCAACTTCTCTATCAACAGCATTTGAGAGCAACATAATAAAGACTGATGCCAAAAAGGCCATAACAAGAGATACAATAATCGCTGCCCAACGCCAGCGTGAAATTGCGGAAGTAGATATTTTAGGCAGCAAATTTGTCTTTGTTGTCATATAATTTCCATCAGCAAACCTGAAAATTGTCATTTTTCAGTATAAAAGAGAACTGCCTTATAGATCATGGCACAAAGTCCTGATTGATCGCCTCACATAGGCTGCACTCTTATTTTCCCAATGATATACGCCAAACTCTCTAAATTTCCCCAGAACATTATCTTTACTTTAATAGCTATAAATGGAATAAAAAAAACAAGAATACCTACCATAATTATTATGTTTATTTAGCCACTAAATGAACATAATGTGCTTCCCGCCGAATAAGCATCAGGACCATAATCAGATTCACCATTGACTTTGAGAAGTTCCTGCAAACGACTTCGTGCTCTGCTCACGCGGCTCTTAATTGTTCCAACAGCACAGCCACAAATAGCGGCAGCATCTTCATAAGAAAAGCCAGATGCTCCAATAAGAATAATGGCTTCTCTTTGATCATCGGATAATGTATTTAAGGCATTTTTAAAATCTTGCAAATCGAGTGATCCATATTGAGCAGGATGAATCGCAACATTTTTGGTAAATACACCATCACTGTCTTGAACTTCTCTTCCTTTTTTGCGTAATTGACTATAAAATTCATTTCTTAAAATGGTAAAAAGCCATGCTTTGAGATTTGTTCCTATTTCAAAACTGTCTTGTTTAGCCCATGCCTTCATAATGGTATCTTGAACCAAATCTTCAGCCTTATCGTGCTTTTTGCTTAAAGAAACAGCAAACGCCCGCAGTGAAGGTAAAATCAAAAGTAACTCCTGTTTAAAATTTTGCGCGCCTGTTTTCATGAAAAATCAAACCTTTTTTGCATTGTTTAAGCTTAACTTTTCTGCCTGATCTAATCTTTCCAAGAGCTCTAACAAACGTACAGGCAATGCTTCTTCTTGAATTTCCATGTAAAATTGACGCAACTTTCGCGCTATTTCACTATTGACCCCGAGAATATCCTCTCCAAAAGCAAAGCAATTGGTAAGATTTTTTTCATCACGGTCGTTCATTTTTTATCCCCCTAATCCATATAACAAAGGTAACAGTGAAAAGAGATTTTTCGCCCTATGGTTGTAAATATAATTTTATGTAAAAAGTTCCATACGAGAGGGGAACTTTTTTGTCTGTTGATGATTATCGCTTAACCAAGTGCTTCAAAGACTAAAGGAGTTATAAATATGTCATTATCAATGCGCATCGCACCACATCTTCCCTATCTTCGACGTTTTGCTCGGTCTGTTACAGGTAGCCAAACATCGGGTGATGCTTATGTATCTGCAATGTTAGAAGCACTTATTGCTGATATTTCCATTTTTCCAAAGGCAACCAGCGATCGCATCGGAACTTATTGGCTTTTTTGCCATCTTTTTGACCAAACAACACCTAATATTCCTGATCCGCTGCCACAATTTGGCATTGAGCAGAAGACCAGTGCAAAATTGTCATATCTCACACCACGTGCACGCCAAGCATTTTTATTAATTGCGGTTGAAGGGTTTAATGAGCAAGAAGCAAGTGAAATCATGAATCTTGATCCAAAAGAGTTCCGCAATCTTCTCAACCAAGCATCAACGGATATTTCACAACAAATTGCTACACGGATTATGATTATTGAAGATGAACCCCTCATTGCTATAGATATTGAGCAAATGGTAGAAAGTCTTGGGCATCAAGTTGTTGGGATTGCGCGCACTCGCGACGAAGCTGTAATGATGCATCATAACAAAAAGCCACGCATGATTTTAGCTGACATTCAATTGGCCGATAACAGCTCTGGTATCGATGCCGTCAATGATATTTTAAAAAATGATAATAATATACCGGTAATCTTTATCACTGCTTTTCCTGAAAGATTATTGACTGGAGAACGTCCAGAACCAACTTTTTTAGTAACAAAACCTTTTAATCCCGACATGGTAAAAGCACTTATTTCACAGGCTCTATTTTTTCAAAAAAACGCTTCCAAAGCTGCTTAGCACAAGGTAACATTTTTTATTATGATTGTTGCTTCTGCTCCCAAGCCACCAATAGAGAAATCACATCTTGGCGCTTTAATGCAAGCCATACGCGGTGCTGATATCTTTGTTTTGTATCAGACAACAAATTTGGTTTACGCATGGGCTGAAAACTTACCAAAGCATTTGCATCATAAATGGCGCGTTGGATGTCGTGATATTGATTTTTTTTCACTCGATCTTGCTGACAATATGGAAACAATCAAATTACAAGTTTTAGCTACTGGAAAAATGCAAACCATTGAAGCCCGGTTTGAGGACATGACAAAACAAGCTGTTTGGTACAAATTTTCTATTGATTGTCATCGCAATGATAGTGGAGAAATTATTGGTATTATAACAACTGGTGTTGATATTTCAGGATTACGCCGGCGTGAACAAGTCTTGAAAATATTACTCCGAGAGGTCAGTCATCGCTCTAAAAATCTTTTAGCCATCATTCAAAGTATTGCTAGCCAAACCGCACGCTATACTGAATCCTTGCAGATTTTTCTACGCAAATTTCAAGGACGTATCCATTCTCTTTCTCATTCTCAAGATCTTATTACCGATTCTGATTGGCGTGGTGCTCAATTTCGTGAATTGATTCACTCGCAGACTTCAGATTATATGGTGAAAGAAACAGAGCGCTTTTCTATTGAAGGTATAGATCCTTATCTTTTTCCAAACGCAGCTTTGCATATTGGTTTAGCTTTTCATGAATTAATCATTAACTCCCTCTCTTTTGGTGCTTTATCTCAAGAAGGAGGGCATATATGTGTGCGCTGTGAAATCAATAAAAAAGAAAATGAAAAAAAACAGCTCCTCATTACTTGGAATGAGAATTTTGGATCTGAGACTCTTGTTTCTGCTGATAAAAAAAACCGTTTTGGCAGTGCTGTTCTAGAAAAAATCGTTCCTGTTTCTGTAAATGGGTCTGCTTCTTTAAAATTAACAGAAAAAGGCATTATCTATTGCCTCTCTGTTCCTGATACTTACTTTGATACTGTTTCTTAAAAAAGCAATTCCAATCCTGAAAAATTAAAAACGAAATGCCTGAATTCCCACGGCATACTTTTAGCAGATATTTTTGCACCCAACATAACCAACGTTACTGTCATAAAACCGCACGCAAATCAATTTAACGAAAATCCTTTCTATTTGGGAACAAACAATCTTTAAAAAACGTTTAAGAGTTAAGAAAGCTCATCTTAGCCTGATAACTTGTGTTACACACACTCAGACTTTAACTTAAGAAAATGTTTTATGAATCCTTTTGTTTTTGTTCTCTTACTCGTTGCATGTACAGACGATTTTAACAGTTGTTATTCTCATAACACAATGGCCAAAATTTACCCTGCAGCCCAAACATGTGAACAAGATTTAGAACCATCCGTCAAACAATTTGCACTTTATGGCGAACAAATCTTTGCACAATGCACCTACGTGCACACAAATTTATATAAAGAACACATTAATATTACTTGGTCAGTCACAAATCGAGGCAATTTTCTGATTAAAAACCAAAACATAAATAATCTGCGCAAAAATCATGAAACAGATTCTTTTACCTCATCATATCCTTTTGTGCGTAGAATGCGTTTAGATCCCTTGCATAAAAATGATTAAAAGCATAAATCAGTAACACTCTAAAAAAAATCATGAAAGAGTGTAGCATGGCAGATAATAAGCAGATTTATATTCCAAGCAATCATTATGCCGAGAAAGATACCATAGCTCAAGATCAACCCTTAGATCCAGCAGTGGAACGTATCAGACAAAAGCTCATGCGTTTGATGGCTATCTCCATTTCAATAACGCTTGTTCTCATTCTTGCTGTATTGTTTGGTGTTATATACAAAATCATGGCACCAGCAGCGACTTCTCAGCAAAAAGACTCTGTCATTTCTCAAAACCAAAACTCCAAAGTTGCTCACCATACACTCTCTCTGCCAAAAGGATCTCAGATTTTGTCACAAAGCCTTTCAGAGCACAATATAGTACTGAAAATCTTAACACCTGAAGGACAAATACAATTTATGATTTATAATTATTATACCGGTGCACTTATTGCAATTTTTTCTGTAAAAACAACACAAGAAAAAACACTCAATCCGCCTTCTTTGTAAAGGATACATGTCTCTTAAAGAAGCATTTTTAAATGCACCTCATATAATCTCTTGTTTAAATATTTCCTTCTGCCGAAGATGTCTCTACCCGAGGTGTTGCTACTCGCCTCCGACGTGTTTTCTTTGGGGTTTCTTCAGTTAATAACGGGAGAGAAGAAACTTTTTCTGCTGATGCTTCTCCATTTTCACAAGCCCCTGACGCTACTTTTTCAAGCTCAAGAGAAGACGCTTCTTGATTGACCATAACGCGCCGACGTGATGTACGACGTGTTCTTTTAACAGGTTCACTGTTTTCTTGCACAACAAACTGCTTTTGATCACTGATCTGATCAGATACAGCATCTGTCTTCAACGCATCATCATCCACATAGCCATTTTGTGTCTTAGCTTGTTGGCTATTACCGTTTTTTTTCTGTTTTTTATGTTTATCAAAGCTGATATCGTCTTTATTTGCACTTTCACTGTTTATTTCATCACACTCTTGCTCACTACTTTCTTCACGACGTGTAGATTGAGGCATTTGCGCAACTGCTGCCAGAATGATTCGCAAATAATGCTCAGCATGCTGTAAATAATTCTCCGACATCACGCGATCACCACTTCCTTGTGCATCACGTGCAAGACTTAAATATTTGTCAGCGATTTGTTGTGCATTTCCACGAATCTTAACATCTGGACCGCTACTCTCATAATTGCGAGACAATGGATTAGGACCGCGACGATTATTGTTATTTCCATTATTATTGCGACCGCGTACCCGTCTATTTTGTTGTGGCCTCATATTCATCCCTTTTGGAGTGTGTCTTAATTGACTCTTCTTTATCGCATTATTTCCCAATAACGCAGATCATGTTTAAAATACGGTTATCAGACTATCCGTGTTTTATTTTACTAAAATGATACCTACTGATATTTGATAAAAACTTATATTTTTTGAGAATTACAAAACACCAGGGAAAACCTAAGTCTAAAATTCCCTATTTCTCTTTTAATCAGCAGAAACGTAATGATGTTCACACAAAATGCCAAGTGTTTTTTTTAAAAATAGACAAAATTTCATTCGAAAAATCACCATTTTGTGGAAAACAGTAAGAAACGAAAATACGCACACAGCACCTTAAGTAAACAAATAAGCGCACCAATAAAACTCAGTGATTCTCTACCACTTTTAAAACCACTGCTTCTAAAAAACGATAGAACCCTCCGTCCATTTGCGTACTCAGCTCATAAACGCCTCTTTCCCAAAAAAACTACCTTAACACACAACCATGCGCCTTATGCAACATAATTTTTTGCGCCAAAGCACTCCCCACTCTAAGTGACTATTTAACATCGCGTTATATAACCACTCGCTCCCTTATAGGTAAGTGAACATACTATATTATTCAAGTACTCTTACTGTCAAAAAAACATACTTTTGTTGAAATCAGTAAGCTGTACTGTAAAATTTACTTTAAATTGCCTAAAAGCAATCTACATCTAACAAAACAACCGCAGATTCTTGAAAGAGATACTCTCACATACCACAAATTTTTTTAAAATTGAAGCCTTAAAAATAAGAAAAGTAAAACCTAACCCGCTTTTTTATCGTATTTAGCTGTTAAAAATTTTCTTACAAAAACAGACACAGTATTTTCACATTCAAGCAACCTATCTTACAATAGGAAATACTCTGTTCATTTTGTAATGGTTAACCAAAGAAAACTGAAAAATTTATGTATTTTTTAGTTATTTTTTACGTCTTTTTTAATCAATCAAAACTATAACTTTAAGTTCCTATATCAGTATTGCTGTCGATTAAAAAAATAGAGGATAAAGTCTTTAGATCATTTTAAGATCGCAATTTTTATAATTTTGGAATGAGATTTTACGATAGGAACAAGAACTAAAAGTAATTACGAACCTTGTATTCTTCATTATTTTTTTCGCTCATAAAACAGTTCCTCAGAAGAAAATAACTTCCATCTCCCGGTCTCACCATTTTCACGCATCTTTCCTTCACGTGATAAGAAAAATCGTCCCACATGTCACGGATTGCAAAATAGGCTTCACTTTCTAAATTAACACAACGATAATAAACTTCTGATTTTATCTCAGACAAAACAGAAGCAGAGATTTCTTTGCAATAAATACGCAAATCAAATGTTGGAATGCTTAAATGAGCAAGCTCTTGTTGTACAACTTTTTTTTCAGGAAAAAAATAGCTCACAGATTGCATAATGGCAAAAACACACAAAAGAGAACAAAAAACAACAACACAAATACGAGAAATGATATAAGATAACTTTTTGCGATACAATTTTCTCATTGCATAGACTCTTCTTTCCATAAATATCATATCCTTTAACGTATGGGGTAAGCTCTTTTGCAACGGATCATACATAATATAAATATACCCATTTTTACCGAAGACATATTATCAATAAATCACACTGTTAAACCTCGCATAAAGAAAGTAACTTGTATATTTTAATATATTTTAAAAAAGAATTTTTTAATATCTCATACCACGCACTTTTTCACGCTTTTTTATCATTTTTGTTCATTTTATGAAAAAGTGTGGAAGGTTTATCATAAGATTTTATGAATGTAAAACTTCATACAGCAAACATAATTGATATTTTACTATCACTTTTTAAAACCTCAATAAAAGAAATTGAAATATCTTGATGTAATATGCGGGGTTTTAGAAGAAAATACTGAGAACCCGCATCTCAATTTAAAAGATGTACGATATAAAAAATACTTGTCTTTTTTGTTTTTTTTTACAATCCTCAACAACTTTGTTTTTGACAAAATTGATCTGATTTCACAATCCAGCATAATAATACGCGTTCTGTTTTTACTAAAAAAGCCTGTTGATCAATGATTGTAGTTTTTATGTATCCAGTGCAATAAAACAGCGTGTTTATTTGGTATCATCCTAAAAAAACAAAAGTAAAAAATAGAAAAGAAGAAAAAACGTCGTTATTGGTTGTTTTTTATACTTTTGAAAAATGAGGATAGAACTTAATTAAATTTTTTTTCTTAAAAGATCTGATCATCCATAAAAAAACACTCCAAACAATATTCCCTTAACAAGGCAAAGAGAAGACTTTAACGGGATAAAAAGCCACTTGTCCTATTCCCTCATCCGATAGATTGATATTCCAATACCAGCAATGGTAGCCAAAACCATAATAACAGCCAGAGCGCATTGTATAGGTCCATGTCCCGTTAAAAATCCTGTTATCCCTGAAAATGACCCAATAATTGGTGCTAAAACTTCTAATTCCAAAAAAAAATTTTGTGGTGATTCGACTTCTTGATAATTAGGAGAAATATAATTCCCTTTTGTCCACAAACTTGCTTCAGCAACTCGTCGGTATACGAGACCTTGTAAGCGTTTTCCCCCTGCTTTTGTCCATTTTTGCAGCTCCGCAGGAACAGATTCATAATCTCCTCCATTGAGTTTTTTTAAAAGCGTAGAGTTGCAAAACGCTTTTATTCCTACATTGTAGCAAAAGGAAACAAGAGCAGCAAACTGTTCGTCGGTTAAAGATTGATTAACCGTTCGCTCAACAGTTTCTTCAAATTTTTCTAAATCTTTTTGTAATAAAATTTCTGCTTGTTTTTCAGTAATTTGCATTCCTTCTTGTACAAAAGGTTTCCCTGCTTGTGCAGTATGTCCATAACCTATTGTCCATAAACCAACAGCATCTTTATAAGCTTGTAATCGAAGACCTTCCCACTTTTTAATGAGAGCAAGCCCCTCTTTTGAAATTTTTCGCATTTTTTTTAATTCCTAAAACAACCTATAATGTATCAAGGGTGTATAAAGGCAGGGTTGGAGAATAAAATAAATCAAAATAGTTGTATTTAAGCATCTTCGTTTTTTACTTTTCTATTTAATGATCTTTACTTTTTATGGCATTCTATTCTTGACTAATATTTTGAAGCATTTCTAACTGTTGTTCTAAAGCATCTAAACGCTGCAAGATCTGTGTCATGTTTGTTGTTATTTTTTTATCAAAGCTGCCGATATTTTGACGCATTTTTTCTAGCAATGCATTCAAGGGGGCATGTCCCATTTTTCCACTGGCATAAAGCACCACACGAATATTTTCAGGATCATCAATATCAGCAATCGAAAATGGCAAGAATATCATTTCATGATCTCCTATTTGTTCCACAAATACAGGGTAAATAACATTTTCTGGCTTTTATCTCATATGCACTGTTACTCTTTTTACATGCATCAAAAATGAGATAACAGTCAGCGCACGCGCAATACTTGAATTTTAAAAACTTTCTAATTTTTTTTTGCATTTAAGTAAGAGAAATGAATATTTGCATCAGCGTTACAAACACAACCAATAATAACGCCATCGATCTTTTTATGTTTTTCCGTATTGCTTACTTTTTACACTATGTGCATTTATAAAATTCTAAAACATTTACATCAGAAATATTGTATACACGTTACCTTTTTCTTCTATTTGACCAATAGTATCAAAAAAATTGTATATTTTTTCTGAAATGGGCTCTATCATCATAAGCAGAGCTATTTTTTTAAACTTTTTTCATAGTAAAAGCCATCATAAAGCCTATTATTCACCAAATGTAAAAAAGGATAAAGTTGGATTTCGAAAGGGGTCACTTTTTCCATTTTTCCAAACATGCCGCTATCATAAACCAGCGCAGACAAGTTGCATCAAAATTTTTTTGCATACAAAGCTCTATTTCATTTTCACAACCGTTGCTTTCACTCTCACCCCCATCCCTTTCTTTCAAACTTAAATTTACAATACTGATCATTCAGAGAAGAAGCTCTTACGAAACCATGCCAATCAAACGAATAAAGCTTTTTTCCCCTCCGCCACTGCTCTCACCCATCAAATTATCATTATCTGATAAAGACTTTATAGATTTCTTTATAGCGTAAAGGGCACCACCAGTTGTTCATCTTGAGTACTATTTTGACTTTTTACTCCAACTCATAGTTTCATTGACGTAAATATTTTTAAATGCCGCTTCTCAAACCATTATATATTGTGCTCACAAAACATAGCTTTTTTTGAAAAAACGAAAACGAGTAAAGAGAGTAAAAAAGAAAGAAGAGATTTTATTTTTAGGCTTTGTAATTTTTTTCATTTTGAAACCAATTTTACTATAATCGACATGCAGCAACTTTGTTTTTGGGTCTACATACACAGCCTTTGGATTCAAACGCAGTATCTCTTGAGCAATAACACCGCAATAACGCTGTGGATCTCCTTTATAATTAAACATATAAAGTGGGTAACCATTTTTTTTTCCCACTGGCACAATATTTTCTTTAGCCCGCACATCAGATAATCCGAAGATTCCGCCTACCAATCCAAGCAATCGTTGTACATCATTTAACGGATCACTTACTGTTGATGGATTTGTTATTTTCTGTCCTGATACTGTTCCGTAGTTTCCTGCAGCTTGCGTTCCGGTTTGTAATAACCGTTCTAGTTGATTCCATTCCTTATTATCTTCTTCCGTCCACTTTTGGTGCTGAGCATCTAAAGCCTTTTGACTTACAGTATCTTGAGCCATCCCGCCTTTCAAAGCATTGCTTTGCGCATTACTTTGCCCTTGAAAGAAAGCGTTTGCAGCATTAACCTGATCACGCAAAGAATTATCGATCATCTGATTTGCATTCATCATATTTTTCACATCTTGGTTATATTGCTGCGCGGTAGCATTTGTTGCTAATGCTCCGAGTTCATCAGCAAGCACCCCAGTATGCGCACCAGAGCCATAACGTCCAGCTCCTGCCATAGCTTGATTAACCGCATCAGAAGTTTTATTGAGAGCATTTTGCAGAGCTATATCAAATTTATTATTGCCCCCAATCAAATTTCCTTGTGCCATATTAGCAAGGTTTGTTGCACTTTGTGTTGGAGTATTGATTGCTCTCATCAATACGGGATTATTATATTGATTAGCAGCGTTTTGTAATCCTGCGATTGCATTTTGTGTTGTATCACTTAAACCAGCTATGCGATCACCTTGGTAGACATTGCCGCCAACCCCTTGATTAAAAAGAGAAAGTGCCTGATCACTGGCTGTTTTAAAAATATCTTCTGCCCAAGTAGGTGGAGCACTTGTTTGTGTTGTTGTTTGAATTTGTGGTGTTACTTTCTTTCTCATGGAATTAGCACCTTTCTATAATGAATTAGATTACGAGAATATCCATGATGAGCGAGCATTTTAGCCCATCCAGGTCTCCCAAGTGTTAGCATTTCATCAGCATTTATTTTACGAGCCCATTCTTCAATTTTTCCAATCAATGTAACTAATTTTATGCCTCCCTCTCCAGCCAAATCCAAAATAACAACACGTTTTTTTTCTGTGTGCGTCATTTCAATTTTTGTGATCACGAAAGCGCTAAATTTTGTGTTATTTTTTAAAACAATCCATAATTGTGTTTGTCCCATAGCGATTTCTTGAGCCATAATTGGTAAACACACATCATCTGGAAATCGTTTTGCGTATTTTGTCATAGCAGCATTAATGTCATTTTTATATTGTGCTATTTTTTCCCATGGCCATTGATTGGTAAGATGAACAGAATAAAGGTTTTTATTAGCTTGTTGCTGTATCATAATTTTATTTTTCAGCCCTTTGCAATTAGCCACATCATCAATTACAAGGTATGATCTCAATTCTGTTTTTGATAAGCGCTGTAGATCGGTGCATCCCTCTTTTAAACTTGAAAAACATGGATCAGCACATCGTTCAAGTTAAGGAATATGCTCAATGCACCGTTTTTTGTTTGAAGAACCTGCTCAACGCATGCCAGCAGGTTTCAACTCTACATCGAACCCCGTAATATGAGACCAATTAACCCCTTCAGGGATTCGTAATTTAAAGCGATAAAATCGTGCTCTTACGCGATAATGAATTTTACCAGTGTTATAAGATGGCTGCTTTTCTGGAAGCCAAACGGTTTTTTCTTCGAGAGATTGGCGCAAACGTATTCCAACAGATAGATAAAATTCTCCACTATTGATCCGAGGAAAAATATTTTTTATCCTTGTCATCATGCCACTTGTCTGTCCCATTTCTTGTGATGTCACAATACAAGCCATGGGTTTACCCGAAAAGGAACCAAGTCTGCCTTGGTTATCAAAGGCACCAAGAACAGGAGCCTCATTTTTCCAAGCTTTACTATCGAGAGAAAAAGAAAGATTTTCAATGTTGTTTGAAATCTGATCGAGCCCTTCTAGCGTGCTTCCTGATAAGAAAATAGGCAAAATCATTTTAATGTGCAAAATAGCTTTTGTCCATTTTTGCAAACCCCAATCATAAATGAATAAGATGCGTTCTTCTTCCTGATCATCTCTCTTAACCATCCAATAGACGCGATTATAAACTCCATCGATAGCGGCAAATAAAGTAGACAGATTACTGTTATTAACTTTTGTTGTGATAGTTCGATCTACTTTTTCAAACCCAATAGGTATAATTTCTCCCTCATTGGTTATCTGGTAAAATCCACCATCATCAGCGAAGAAAGAAAAATTTCCTCTACAAACGATAGATTCTGGATTTTTGACACCACGTTTATCATGTATTTTTTGAAAACTGAAAATCATCTTGGATCCAGGGATAAAAGATCCCGCATAGATTGCTGAGCGCATAAAAATGATTGGATTAGTTGTTTCAGTTGATCCCTGGACAAATCCTCCGTCGAGAAAATCTTGATAATCGCAGCTTTTTTGTCCAACAGTCCAGAATTCGGCATCATTTAAGCCTGACCAATGCACACGCCTTGGATGCTCTGTCAATTTCATCAAACAGACAAAATCGCCCCATACCCGTACAATTCCAGCTCGAGGTGGATTTCCGCCTAAATTTCTAAATCTACTATCATTATTAACAAGATTAATAACTTGTGGCTTATCATTAGCGTTCACAGCAATAACATAATCACCAAACAAAGCAAAAGACCAAGGCGCATCAACATTCGCAAGATATGGATCCCCCTCTCGGCTAATATCTTGCCACTGCATTGTTGTATTGTTGAGCATATAGATTTTTTTGTTTGCTCCCACTATAATTGATACACCAAACTTTGTTTTCACAGCAATAGCGCTTAAAATATTGTCAGAACAAGGCGGTGCAAATGGCATAAAGCTTGGCATAGGAATATAAGATCCATCAGCTGGCAATACATTAATAAGCTCATCAGTAAAAACACCATTAATGTCGGCCACATCTGGGCGATAATCTGCGATTGGAAAAAAAGCCATTTAAAACCTCATTGGAATAATTTTTGAAGCGTTTTTTCGGCTTGATGTTTCGATATGCAAAATTTTGAGCTGTTCTTGGAAATCATTAAAAGAAAAAGCAGCATATTCAGGATCTTTGAGGATATTTTTATACAGCTCGTATTTTGCGCGCGCTTTAATAAGATCAAATGCATAGAGCATCCAAGGATCATCTTCAAGCATGCACTTTTCTTCACCGAACCTTACAGGAGCATAAAACAATTGCACCGTATTATTCATTTTTGGTGCTGGGAAGAGACCTATTTTTTGATCTACGCAGGTGTAAAAAAGAGGTATTCCTAGCGGTGGATTTGCCCCATATTTTTTTTTCAGAATCTTTGGAGTTTCATAAAATAACTGTCTTTGAGTTGCGGGGTTTGTTCCCCAAAACATGGACATGATATTTTTTTCTGTATCAATAAAGAGTCCTACTTCTTGCCCATACCATGTTTTTCCACTTTGCGTTTTAAAAGTTGTTGCCATCTTGTCAGTGAAAAAAAAATTTTCCCGTTTACACAAACGTAAAGCGGTAAGAATTGAATCTTGAATTTGAATGTAATATTCACCCGTTGTATCATCAATTTCATCTTGAATGAGCGCAATCATACAAGCAAAAATTTGGGACTTATCTGGTTGTGTAACATCGATAGATGAAGCAGTCATGAAGCATCATAATCCTTGATTTAAGTATAAGATATTTTGAATATGTCCTTTTCTCCCCCAACAGGAGTATTTATTGGAGGAAAAATTCAAAATTGATCGCACAGTCTCTAATGAGTTTCTGTCTCTACATAAGTAGGGAGTACGAGTGCTCCGAAATCTTGCTGACTCACGTTATACATACTTTCTGAATATTGCATATTCTGTGGAAGTATATGGAAGCGCGTCTTTTTCATTCCGACAATGGATCTTATTGCCATCCCGAACGCATCATCATAGTCTAAAGACTCTTTTACAAGCTGATAATAGCCCATTCCTTTACCTTTGCCGATAGCAAGAATAGCACTTTGTGCTCCAAGTAAAACAGCACGACGCACATTTTGTAAGGTAGTGTTATAAGCGCTATTTTCTTGGCCAATCTGGACTCCTGGAGTCACATAGTCAGTTTCGTGCAAAATAACCCCATTATATACACCAAGAGCCCTATCAAAGAGAGGACTTTTCATGCGATCTCCCTTATGGATTTCATTCGTAATTTCGAGCCATTGTTTTTTTTCTGTATTCTTGCGCAATTGATCTACCTGTTGTGGATGCAGATAAAGCACATAAAATTCTTCCCCTCCTGCATATACCGGTTTCATTTTTGGCTTTTCACGCTTAACGCGTTCAATAGCTTGATCAATAAGGTCAAGACTAAAGATATCCTTTTCATACAAATCTTCATCTGCTGTTTTTCCATTGGGTCGTATAATACGTTTATCTGTCGGTTGTGTTGGCGTGTTAAATCCGTAATGCATTGGAAAAATCTGTAGCTGTTTTTCATCGTAAGATATGTGGCTTGCTGTATACCCACAAACTTGCATGAAAAACATTCGCGTCAAACGGACAGCATACCAATTAATCAAAGCACGTTTAGCTTCTGTATGCAAATTGCGCATCATATTTTGATTGATCGTTTCTTCCTTATAGAAATGCACAGCATGAGACAATTTATTTATATTTATGCTATCGTTTAGAAAATATAGCTCTTCTTCCGAACTGCCAAGCTGCATAAATTCACTGACACCATTATGCGTTAAATCCGAGCGCATATTAACAATAACTGTATCATTGCTTCCTTTATTGATTGCCTCTTTTAATTGTATGATATTATTATCACTTTTTCCAATTAATGCAGCAATAGGAGTTATCTTTGCAATTTCTTTATTAAAAAATTGAAAGTAAGTCTCTAATGCTGTTTTTCTATTTTGTTTGATATGGTTTTTTGTCATTTGAACTCTTTAATATTACCATTGATACAAAATAATCGGCATAATGCCGATTATTATTGGTGCACATTTTTGCTTTTGCGTATGGTGGATGTTATTTCCTATTTGTGGATCTTCATTGAGAAGTTTTTCTCACGCATCATCTTTTTAAAGGCGCTTTCTAGACATTTTCCTTGACAAATATTGTCATCCATTAAATTATTAAAGACAGTTTGAATCTTGGAATTATTGAGTCAAGTACTCAATATGTTTTTAGCATTGCTCTGGTTTATCCCAAGAAATGAAAACAGTTGCTATCAACTGCTGATATGGAGCAAATACAGGTACAACAATTTTTTACCGAATATTTTTCAACTATTTGATAGTGCTTACAAAGCTTTTTGATCTTTAGAGGCAACTTTTTTTGCCTTATCTTTAAGATTTCATGAGAACATATCTTATTGCAGTACTTTTCTGATATACTGTTTTACATTTCTTTTTTCAAAAACCTTTTAAGCAGACTCTGCATAAGTTGGTATCACAATTGTCCCAAAATCTTGTATAAAACCATCATCAAATGAACCAGAATCGTAATATGAATTATTATTTGTAGAAAAATTGAAACATGTTTTTTTCATACCAATAATTGTTTTCGCCGCCACTCCAAATTCGCGTTCATAGTCAAAAAGCTCTTCCACCAATTTATAGCGTGTCGCTCCACTATCTTTGCCGAAAGCAATAACAGCACTTTGTGCTCCAAGCAGAACAGCACGACGCACATTGTTTACAGGCTCAGAATCATCACTTTCTGGTGCTATTTGCTTGATACCCTCAGTAATATGTTCAGCTTCACGCAAAATGACCCCATTATACATGCCCAGCGACCCATCAAATATGGGATTTTTTATGTTATTTCCACTATAGATAGCTTTCGTAATGTCCAGCCACTGCCCTGCTTCAGTATTTGTCCGTAATTGTGTTACCTGTGTTGGGTGGAGATAAAGTACATAAACATTTTTCCCATCGACACGCACTGGTCTAACTTTTGGGTTTGCGAGCTTAGCGCGTTCCACAGCTTTATCAATAAGCTTGAGACTAAAGACATCATTTTCATCTAAATCTTCATCTGCTGTTTTTCCATTAGGTCGTATAATGCGTTTATCCGTAGCTGGTGTTGGTTTATTAAATCCGTAATGTACTGGTAAAATAAAGTTCTTTCGTCCTTCAAAGACATTGTGGTCTGCAGTATACCCACAAACGTGGAGAAAAAACATCGTGCTTAAACGATCTGCATACCAATCTACCAAAGCGTTTTTGGCTTCTGTGCGCAAATCATATATGACTCTCTGCTGATCTATTGTTCCTTCATTTCTTACACGTACAGCATGAGAAAGCTCATTAATAGCCACACGATCACTGAAAAAGTGTAGATGTTCTTCACTACCCTCAAGTTGTTCTCCTTCACTCACTCCGCTTCCATATAATTGCATGCGCAAATTAAAGCTAATTGAGTCACCACTTGCTTTATTCGCTTCATCTTTTAACTGTATGATACTGTTAGAATCTTTTCCGATTAACGAAGCAATAGGGATTGCTTTTGAAATTTCCTGATTCAAGAGTTTAGACCATATACACACAGTCTTTTGATCATTGATTCCGATATAACTTGTAGACATTTTTCCCTCTTAAAATTATTGATATAAAAAAATCGGCAAAATGCCGATTATTTGCTATCCACATTATTCATTTTTCAAATGATGGATTGGTTTGTTGCGTGTTTATATGGATTTTATTGAGAGCATCTTCTTTTTCTAAAAGATGCTTTTTCATATACCCATCTTGGAGAGGCTTCTTTTAAGCATTCTTACACGAGAGATCTTGCTTTATTTTTTTCCTTTCATCCAATCACCTCTCACAATTTTTTTGAGAGATACTTTCTCATAGATTTCTTTTTTATAGCTACTTTCCCTGCATTAAATGGTTAAACGCAGCTTTATTTTTTGGATCACTAATCCAGGTACTAAATTCTGTTTCTGGCATTTTATCGAGCATATCCAAAGAAATAGGACCGCTAGGCGTTAATCCGTTAGAAGCTGCCAATGTGCGTGCAGAATTGTGCTTTTCTTGCAAATTTTCAACAGTATTGCTTTGGGGGTTTGTATAACCAATATTTTGCGCAATAGAATAGATGACTTCTGCAGGATTTTTATTTTTCTGCGCACAATGCTGCAAGATTTGTTTCAATTCATTGCCAATCACTGTATCCACAACTTGTTGATTAGCCATTTCTGGATAGATTGAAGAGAAAGCAGCCAATTGTTTGGCACGCATATCATAAATAAAATCTGCTGCTTTATCAAAATCATGGTATTTTTGTTTAACAGCAGCAACAGATTGCTGATAAAAAGAATGCAGTTGTTCAGCTTGAGAAGTCGCATGATGTTGTTGTTTGGTGTGCAATAGTTCTTGTTTATGGAGTGTTTTTCCTAACCATTTCATATATCCCATAAAATCTTTTTCTGGGTCTGGGGGAACATCTCCTTTTTGTATATCTTTTTCAATTTGTTGTGGCAGACTTTCTTGATGTGCTAGTAGTTGTTGATCTTTTTCTTCCAACGCTTGTAAATTGACTTCAAGCGTTTTTCCCTCTGCTTCCTCTTTAAACTGGTTGCCTTTTTCTTCTTGTATTGTTGGCGTAACATCCTGTTTCAATTGATTTTGTTCTTCCAGTGTTAATTGTTCTTGATCCATTTTATTGACCTTCTCTTTTTTCAGACCATAGGATTATTTTATGTGAAGCAGCTTATTGTTGAGCGTTTGCCATCTGCAAAATAGCTTGCATTATTTGCTCTGCTCCAGCACCTTGTTGTGCTTGAGCCTCTCCGCTATGTTGGGAGGAGATCTCTTGCTCTTGTTGCAGTTGTTCCTGCTTGAGTGCTTTTACAGCAATTTTGTGAATGAGTGATGCCGGCAAAGGTGAATAACGCAAAAGATCGAGCATAATATCTGGTGTTATGAAACTTTGCATTAAAGGCAGTAATTGCATAATAATAGCAAAAGTGCGTTCTTTTTCATTGAGGCTTGTTGGTGCATCATCAACAACAATATCATATTCCAAACTTGTAATCATTTCACGCGTCAGTGGCACATATTGCGCATTTTCATCTCCTGCAATCCGCACTAACCGCCCATCAGAGAGATAGTTTTGAATGAGATAAAGAATAATTTTTCCCTGTCGTTGGCGGTATCTGCGTAAGCCGTCAAAGAATGAAGCGAGCAGATTGAGTGAAGATTGACGCCGCTGTTCTTCAAGAACACCTGGTTGGTTAACCGCACGCGTCCCAATAAATTCAGGAGACAAACCTGTCACTTGCGAAATAGCGTTTTTTGCCTCGTTAAAGAGTTGAAAAAAACCTTGTGGGAATTGCGCTACGGGTTTTGGTTGAATCTTACCACCTGCCACAGCACCACTTTTAAGCCAAGTAATACTATCTGCTCTAGCCCAACTTTCCACAGCTTGACGATCATCATCAAAAGCATCACGCTCAGCCATAATTCCACCTTTTGATTGGCTATTGAGCAAATGCATCACTTGGCTAAAATATTTATTCGCCCAGCGTTGAGGATCTTTTGTTGGTTTAATAATTCCATAAAACTGTCGACTTAGTTTATCAAAATATCCAGTAATACATTCCCAGCCCAATTGGTTAGGCGGAACCAATGGCTTATCTGGTGCATCGAGTAATTTTTTTCCTAAAAATGCTCGTTTAACGACTTTTGTAGTCAGTCTTGTTGCTTGAATGTAGGGAAAATCTTTGCTAATTTTTTGAAACTCTTGTTCTGAATAATTGATAAATTTTCCAGTTTGTGGATCGAGAACTTTATAAAGAACCTCCCTCTCGAACCAGCGGCATTCAGCTAATGTAACCATTTTTGGTTTCTGTGCGCTCTCTATTCCATAAGAATTTTCGTCATAGCTTTGCGTATTATCATCGCTTGCTTTATGCAAAAAGATATTATGTTTAACCCAATCCGCATTAAGATCGCTCCAATGAACATTAGGAAACATTTCTTGAGCAACTTCAAGAGGTTTTTCATCAATATACCACACACGCTGTGCATCGATGAGATTTGGTTTTATCGCACTTGTATCCCAAACCATCTTCATAGGATCTAATCGTGCAATAACAGGTTTTCCCTGCGGATCCTCTTCAAAATCCAATCTCGTATCTGTCCACCCCATTCCGCAAATGATAGCATCTTGGAAAGCATCAGAATCTTCGTATTCGCCATCGGCTTCATCACGAAACCATTCAGCAGCTCCTGTTAAAATTTGATTTGCAAAGGCTGCACCTTCTTGTCGTGGAATAAATTGCACTTGTCTTTTATTGTTTCTCTCGGTACCAATCACAGCATTGACCAAAGGAGCAATCCGGTTAAAAGTCATTACTGGTCTGTTTTGTTCTCTAAGCAATGCGATATCTTGGTCATTCCATTGGCGCCCATTATAAAAGTCATAGTCTTCTTGAGCATTTTTTCGCCATTGTTCAACATGGGTTATATCATCTTGATACCAGCCGACGAGTTTTTTAAAAAGAGCTTGATGTTCGAGCGTTTCAAATTGATGAAAAGAGTCTGTAGAATTATTCATTAAAAGGCCATCCATGAAGTTTGAGAATGGTTAGAAGTTCGATAAGAATTTTTTTTCGGTCGAAGAGTTGGTTGTTCATAAGCAATACAAAGAAGCCCGAAACTATCGGCTCCATGGCTTGCCCAATCATGTTCAGCACCCAATCCAATATTGCGCTGTTCATCTCGTTTTTCGTGATACCATGCGAGTGCTTTTCGTCCAGCTTTTGTTGTTTCACGATTAAACCATATAGCAGGAAACAATCGCCTTACGGCTTCAATGCGCATTTTCACAGCGCCTACTCCCTGATTAGGGATAACTTTTGTTTGAAATCCGGCTTGTTGAAGTGCACTTTCAAAACTGACATTATAAACGCGATCTTTTGTCGCGCCATCATGGGGCAAGACCATCAGCCCCTTATCGTATCCCTTTTGGAATATCCATCCTATATGCTCTGATAAAGGCTGTCCCTGCGCTTCATAGTAATCAAGAACGCGGATTTCTCGTCCGACAAATTGAGCCACCCACAAAGCGGTAGCATCGGCTTTTGCACCAGTTCCACCAATATCCCAAAAAACTTTAATCTGCATTAAAGGATCGCGTGGCACAGTGGTAATACGTCCTTCTTGCTCTGCTTCCAAAAGAGCTTTTTGATAATAAGCCCCTTGAATAGATTGAAGAAATTCGCCTTCCCAAATATGTCCATACTGTTCTGGTCTTTGCTGCAAATCTGCTTTTCGATCTCGATTGAGCTTTTTTGGAAACTTCGGATTATCGCGCCAATTGATTTCAGCGCCTTTGATATTGGGATCCAAAACATTTCGAAAACGTTTTTCAACGGGCGCATTTTCTCGGCAAGGGTTCCATGTCACCCATAGCTCTGCGTTCCAATCTTTTCCTTCTTCGCGCAATGTTGGAATAAGGGTTTGCCAAGCGGCTTCTGTCACAGGTTCAGCCTCATCCACCCAACAAAGAAAGATGCGTCCCATCGACTTAATACTGGCGATATTGCGATCAAGACCAGAAAAAACGTAAACAATTCGCCCATCTTTTGATTTGATATATTTATCGCCAACTTCATAATAATCTTGTAAAAAAGAATAAGATTCAATTGCACGTTTAATTTCTTCTAATGAACTTTCATTAAGTGAATTTTGAAATTGTCTCGCACAAAGAATAATGCCCCGCTCTCCTGCTTTTCCATGCCGATATCCGACTACAGCCGTCATCAAAGCAAAAGAACGGGTTTTTCCAGATCCGCGTCCGCCCCAAGCGGCACGTATATCTGCTTTTCCAGTAAAAACAGGGATCAATTTTGGAATGAGAGCAACTTGAGTAATTGTCATTTTGATTTTGTGACTGAGAAATAGAATTCTCTCTCGTTTTTTAAAGGAAATTCTGAAAGATCGTTTAAAGAAAATTTTTCAACACTGATTTACCAGCAATCTTCTTTGTTCTGTTTTTTCTTTGAGTGGATTCCACTGCGTACCAATCACACTGCACAACAGTATAAAAAAAATATAAAATTGATAAGATTTTGTATGATTATAAGCGTTAATATGTGCAAAAAGAAAAGTTTTTATCTTCAAGCGCTACAGTGTTCTAACAACACCATATCCTCAAGCATCAAGATCATCTGATGTCACATTCTTTGAAACGACTGGCACAATCTCAACACGTGAAATTGTTTTACCATTGCTTTTAGCCTCTGCGGCTCCTTGTAAAGGTAAAACCTTTGCCAGCAGCGAAAAAAAAGGGACAGGGTTATTGAGTGCATGATATTGCAAATAAGATACCAATCCATCTTCACCATATTGGGATCCAGCCTGCTCTGCAGCAGCAAGCAGAGCTTCATTAAAGCGTTTTGCTGTTTTATTTAACGCACCTTTTGGCCGCCCTCTTTTGCGCAAAGGAAGGCACTTCTCATTTTCTTTTACCATCATGTTCCTATAAAAAATAAGATCTGATTTTATTGCATCAAAATCAGAAAAATTTTAATAATAATCAATAAGGTAACTTATATAACATTCTCATAATATCATGTATCTTTCGTGGTGCAATTGTGCATAAATTTAAAATGCTTGTTTCATCACTTATTTTAAATGGTACAATTTTTGCGGCTGCCTTTTGATGATTCATTATTTCTCTTTTATCTTTGATCAACAGTGCCCATTATCACTACTCTTAATAACATTGCAGTCGTGTTTTTCTATTCGCTCACTCATATTACCGTGATCTGCTTGCCTTTTTTGTTTATTGCTCTCTCTATTTCTGGGAAATTGAATTATAGTCTTTTTTAAAAAGCACACCGGCATTTTCATTTCCCAATGAAAATATAAAAAGAGAAAATAACAGCGATCCCCAAAAGTAATATTATAAGGATATACTCATCAGAGCTAAAAGAGAGAAAAAATCTCTTCAGAAGAAAGCCAACAAGATTCTTTTGGTCCTTTTGGTTAAATATGACTGTCCGTATAATTAAGATCACAGATAGAATAATCTTAGCAAAATTACTCAAAAAGAGACTGCATCCTCTCAGAAATTTCACTCTTAAAAGGAGCATGACACCTTAAAGGAGCATGACATTTTCTTTATTGAAACCGCTGACTGCAAATATTGAAACTCTTTGCCATAGGGTCTTTGCAAGATAAGCTCTTCATTATATCTTAACCAAAGCCCCTTGTAGATGCTACATCGCTGATTATAGATTAACCAGCATTTTCTGACAGAGCTATGAAGACAAATCCAGAAAATTAGAAATCCAGTACTCCCCTCACACACTTTCGCGTTTGCAAGAGTTCACTGAAATCACAAAAACTAAAGACACTTAAAGAAGACAATCTCATAGAAGCGAGATCTTTGCTTTCATCAGACAACTGAGGAAAATATACAATTCCGATTATGTTGTAATGATAGCCTTTTAGATTTACCTTGTCAAGTTTTTATATTTTAGAGTTATCCTTTTAAGTATTATTTTCTGCTTGTGTAGTAGGTAAAAAAACTAATTTATCGTCTTTTTTTTCTACGGTGACATTTGTTCCATCTTGAATTTTTCCAAACAAGATACTTTCAGCAAGAGGGTCTTGAATTTCTTTTTGGATAACACGTTTGAGAGGTCGCGCTCCATAAACAGGATCATATCCTTTATCAGCGATGAATTGTCGTGCTTCTGGTTTGATATGGAGGGTTATTTTGTGTTCATTGAGCAAATTTTGCAACTGTTGTATCTGAATATCGACAATTTTTTCCATATCATGACGCTGTAATCTTTGAAAAAGAATAATCTCATCAATACGGTTAAGGAACTCTGGACGGAAAGCTGCTCTTACAACCTTCATGACATCTTCTTTTACCTGATCCACACTTTGTCCTTCTGGAAGCGCGGTTAAGAATTCAGCTCCCAGATTAGAAGTCATAATGAGCAAAGTGTTTCGGAAATCGACGGTTCTTCCCTGACCATCAGTCAAACGTCCTTCATCGAGCACTTGGAGCAAGAGATTAAAGATATCAGGATGTGCTTTTTCAATTTCGTCAAAGAGAATAACTTGATAAGGTCTTCTGCGCACGGCTTCTGTCAGTACACCTCCCTCTTCATATCCGACATATCCTGGGGGTGCCCCAATCAAGCGTGCACCAGCGTGTTTTTCCATATATTCTGACATATCGATGCGCAGCATTGCATTAGCGTCTTGGAAAAGAAAAGCAGCAAGCGCTTTAGCTAATTCGGTTTTTCCAACACCTGTAGGTCCTAAGAACAAAAAAGATCCGATGGGTCGATTTGGATCCTGCAACCCTGCTCGTGCACGTCGTACGGCGCGCGCGACCGCTTGAACAGCATTGTCTTGTCCTACAACACGTTTTTCAATTTCGTCTTCCATCCGCAATAGCGCTTCTCGCTCTGCTTCCAGCATACGATCAACGGGAATTCCTGTCCATTTTGAAACGATACGAGCCACATGTTCTGCGTTCACAGTTTCTTCGACAAGATTATTTTTTTGGTCATCATTTTCCGCTAAACTCAGTTGCTTTTCCAGTTCTGGAATAACACTATAAGCCAGTTCACCAGCTTTTTGGAATTGTCCATTACGCTGTGCAATAGCTAAAGAATTACGTGCATCTTCGAGCTTTTTTTTCAAATCAGCAGCATGTCCCAATTTTTGTTTTTCTGCCTGCCAAGCACTTGTCATTTCTACAGATTGTTGCTCTAACTTTTCGAGTTCATCTTGTACAGTTTTTAAGCGCTCTTTTGCTTTTGGATCGACTTCTGTTTTCAAAGCTTCCTGTTCGATTTTCAACTGTAAAATCCGTCGATCAATAGCGTCAAGTTCTTCTGGCTTTGAATCAACTTGCATACGCAATCTTGCGGCAGCTTCATCAATCAGATCAATGGCTTTATCTGGCAAGAAACGATCGGTAATATAGCGATTAGATAAGCGTGCAGCAGCAACTAAAGCATTGTCTGCCAAGCGCACTTTGTGATGTTGTTCGTATTTTTCTTTAATCCCGCGTAAAATAGAGACTGTATCATCAAGGGTTGGTTCAGCAACAAAGACAGGTTGGAAGCGCCTTGCCAGAGCAGCATCTTTTTCAACATATTTGCGATATTCTTCAAGAGTCGTAGCGCCCACGCAATGGAGTTCCCCGCGAGCAAGAGCTGGTTTTAAGAGATTTGAAGCATCCATAGGTCCATCGGATTTTCCTGCTCCGACCAGATTGTGCAATTCATCAATAAAGAGAATGATATGTCCGCTTTCGGCTTGCACCTCAGCCAATACTGCTTTTAAACGTTCTTCGAATTCCCCACGGTATTTTGCTCCAGCAATAAGAGCTCCCATATCCAGTGCATAGAGCTGTTTATCGCGCAAAGTTTCAGGCACATCACCATTAACAATTCGCAATGCGAGCCCTTCAACGATTGCGGTTTTTCCCACTCCTGGTTCACCAATGAGAACGGGGTTATTTTTGGTGCGTCTTGAAAGTACCTGAATAGTCCGGCGAATTTCTTCTTCTCGTCCAATAACAGGATCCAATTTTCCTTCTCGAGCATCTTTTGTTAAATCCCGAGCATATTTTTTGAGAGCATCATATTGACTTTCTGCGTGTCGACTTGTTGCTGTTTTTCCTTTACGAATCTCGTTAATTGCTTGGTTTAACGCTTGCGGAGTTAGTCCTGCGTTAGTTAAACTCTCAGCTGTTTTTGCAGCTTTTTCCATTAGAAGCGCTTGTAATACACGCTCCACCGTTACAAACTGATCACCAGCCTTTTGTGCAAGTTCTTCTGCCATAGAGAAAACTTTTGCCAAAGGCTGGGATAGATAAAGCTGTCCATTTCCTCCCTGCACTTTTGGCATAGCCTCAAGGGATTCTTTTAGAGATTTTTGAATGAGAGAAAGATCCCCACCCGCTCTTTGGATCAAAGAGGCTGCTAACCCTTGGGGATCTTCTAACAAGACTTTAAGCAGATGTTCCGGTGTAAATTGTTGGTGGTCAGAAGCGAGAGCATTATTTTGTGCTGATTGTAAAAAACCTTGAACACGTTCGCTATATTTTTCTAGGTTCATTTTTTTCCCTTTCGTAACCACCACAGCCCTTTAACTTCTTAAAGGCTCTTAAAAAAAATTAACAAAATCTTGCCTTGCAGCACCAACAACGCAGTATAAAAATAGCTATAATGTAGCCATAAATATGGGTTTCTATAAGAGGTAGTACAAGGGGAAAGAACTCTAAATAAGGAAAAATTATGGCAAAAGCCCTCACCACGAGAAAGAGACAAGCCTCTCTCTCCATGTGGACGGTTTTTTTGACTGTTTGCTCTTTGACAAGAGAAAAGAAAGCGATATTCTCTTAATTCTCAATACTCTATGTTAGGTATTCTATTTTTTTCTACTTTCTCTCTCCAATTCCCACTGCTCTTATTTTTTTGATACTCTGCTTTTTCTTTCCTTTATATTGATTTTCAGTTGCAGTTTTAGAAACATTTTATCTCACCTAAACCTAAGAGTTATGGCAATATGTTTACAAATGTCTCTCTCTCCAGGCTCAATCAACATTGTTGATGCCATAGACAAAAAATTTTATAAGACTGTTGTTTTTGCTTTTAAAAGTGCAACTACAGCTTCTAGGTAATGGTGAATAGAAATCACATGGGACACAATAAACCAATAAAATGAGAGGGGTATGTTCAACTGTTTTATGGGAGTGTTGCGCAATATTTTTGACATTTGCAAAGAGTAGATTTTGATATGCTTTTACAAGTTTTCTCCAAAATCGTATTCTAATAGCATAATTTAGCTAACATTTTGTAGAAACTTCATTTTTTGCGATCATGATTTTGACCCTCCACTTAAAACGCCCATTATTCTCTTCATCTTTGTATGAAAATATATATCACAACTGCCCAATATAGATAAAGTTAGCAGTCACAATAGATAAATAATACTGATAGAGAGACTGATAGACACTTAGGGTTATTTTTTGCACATTCTCAAAAAGACTCCGTACCCCCCTCCTAAAAGGAAACGAGCAAAGTGTGTTCCATGAAAAGCGATGACACTTTACTTTTAAACAAAATAAACAATTTTGAATTATATTCATATAATTTCTAGATCTATAAGAGCTTATGAAACGGGATAGATGAACTTATCTACTCTACTCTTTCTAAGTCAAAAATATACAATATCGCTCTACGTTAGCTACCTATTGGTAAAATTAAATATTTACGGATAGAGAAAAAACAAAAGTAAATGTCCCTTAAACCAACCATCTTGCAAAATTTCTACAAAAGCTTGTTCATTTTTTATAGGGACTGTTGTGATGCAAGAGAAAATACTTCTCTAAACATAGTGTGAAATGAACAGAAGAGTGAATATTCTGAAAAGTTGCCAAGAAGCTTATTCAAGCATCAACGATAAGGACAAAATGAAAGGAACTTTACCATTAAAAAACTGCATCAATCGCTCATCAAAGTCAAAAAGCATCTTTAAAAACAACACAAAACACAGCTTAAAAGCCTCCCAAGAAAAAAGATGTGTTATCATAAATCAATAAAAATCTTTTTGCATTTTCATCATTTTAATCTGATTTTAAAGGTGACTTTATTCTTTAATTGTCTTTTTTGCTCAAAATTATATTTGGAAAATAGCACGTTTAGTTGCAAAAATTATGGATAAGAAAAAATTAATTTTGAGAACAATGCAACAAAAACTTTAGAAAAGCGTTTTAATGACAAGGGATCATGAAAAGCTAAAAATTTAAACCAATATCTACTCCGTACAGTGATAAAAATTTTTACGTTTTTAATGAAAACGACATTTCATGTTTCACGATTTCTTTTTTGCTGTGCGCTTATCATCCATACATTTCATTATTTTTGAGCGCATAAAAGTGAAAAGGATAAACGTGAAATAAAGAACTGCTACCTTTTACAAATACTCTCATATTTTTGGGATGAATAACCGCACAAAATGACACAATGGAGGAGATTGCAATTATGTTTATTCCGTTTTTAATTGCTTTCAGTGCAGCGGTTGCCACTGTTTATGGCAAAAAAAATCTAAGTTATGTTTTATGGATAATTTTGCTCGCGGCCATTCTTTTAATCTTTAAGCAGCATGCTACGTCTGTTTTAAATTTATCTTTTTAGGAGATAATGATGGAAAATACTGAACAGAAAAATTATGATTTTGTCATACTTATGAATGCTTTAGGGTTAATCTCATTATCTCTTGTTTTGATAATAGCCTTCTATTTTCAATTAGAGAAATCTGAATTGCCATGCCCTCTTTGTCTTCTTCAACGTGTGGGCTTTATACTTGCTGGATTCGGTTTTTTCTTCAATATATACTATAAAGTTAAAAATACCCATTATGCCATGATTATTATTGGTTGTATGGTAACAATCCTTGTAGCTACTCGACAAATACTTTTACATATTATGCCGGGAGAGGCTGGATATGGCTCAGCTTTCTTTGGAATACATTTATATAGTTGGGCTTTTATTACATCAATTCTTTGTATTCTTGGTGTTGTTTTGATAATGATTTTAACGGAACTTACGAACAAATTTAAAGTACTTCCTTCTTTGCCGTTATTAAAGAAAACAGCAAGTGCTTTATTTATATTTTTGATTGCAGCAAATCTAGTTTCTACTGTTCTAGAGTGCGGAAGTGGGCAATGTGTTGGTAATCCTGTCAGATACGAGTTATTACATCATTGGTTTTCTTCTTAACTGTAAGAGATTTCTATTGAAAAAATTTAGAATCAAAGAGATTTTGTAGATCTTAATTTGATCCGAGAGATCTCTTTGTAAAAGATCAGAAATTTATATATTTCAGCCTTTACCTAAACTGCAAAAGATATTCTTTTTATAAAAAGTGATCTCTTATAACTCAGAAATATCTTTCTTATAGAATCTTTAAAACTTATAAATGTGAAAACTTATTATCGTATTTACTTATATAATTTTTTCTGTATATCTGTATAAGCGTTAAAATGTAAATAAGACAATAAAAAGAACAAGCAACAGACAAATATGTCATCACAAAAATGCGCTCTTACTATCTATTGTAAAAGTCTATCAAGACATAATGTCTTCAAAATAAAAATTTATAAATGAGAGTTTAAAAGTAACCAACATAGCTAGTTGCTGAAAAAAATTAAAAATGACAAAAAGTGATAAGGATGAGTTTTTGTCACTATCTATCGCATATAGAGAGGTGCAATTTTATCAAAAACTTTCCCGCAAGAAGGCAAGATAAAAAAAATCCTTTTCTTTCTGTTGAATTTTTGTTCACAAAACTAGAAAAATAAGATATGAACGCTAAAAAATAACCTGCAAGTAAAATTAATGCAGAGAATTATCGATTTTACGAATATTTGAAATTATTTACAAATTGTAAAGGAAGTCATTATTTATGTCCAAAGAAGAAGTTTTGGAATTTTCTGGTGTTGTGACTGAACTCCTCCCTAACGCTATGTTTCGCGTGAAATTAGAAAATGATCATGAGATTATTGCCCATACCGCGGGAAGAATGCGTAAAAATCGTATTCGTGTGTTAGCTGGTGATAAAATTATGGTTGAGATGACCCCTTATGATTTGACAAAAGGGCGTATTACTTATCGTTATAAGTAAGTTATAAAAGATTTTTACTTTCTGTTAAAAACAGAGGTATTTTTGCAAAATACCTTCTTTATTTTTGCAAGAAATTTTCTCTCAGCAAATGAAATACGAAAAAATGATTTAGCGAATTTAAAGAAGATAAGCGGGGGGGAGATGGTTCACAAAAGAGTGATGCAAAACTCATAATATGAGGATGAGAGGTCACTTTCAAGAGGTTGAAAATGGGAATCATAAGGGGAGTCTGCTTAAAGAAAACGCATCCAGAAGAAGTACATTTGGTGCTTGCTTCTGCTTCACCACGTCGTTTGGCTCTTTTATCACAACTTGGTCTTGACCCTCACACTGTTTTGGCACCCAATATTAATGAAACGCCAAAAGTAAAAGAACATCCTGCAAATTTAGCAAAACGTCTAGCAAAAGAAAAGGCGCTCAAAGTGCAGGAAACTTTGCAGTTGTACAAACAAAATAGAAAAGAAGAATTTGCAGGACAAAAAACCGTAATTTTAGCCGCTGATACTGTGGTTGCTGTTGGACGTGTTATTCTACCTAAACCAGAGAATAAAGACGAAGCTTATGAATGTTTACGATATCTTTCAGGGCGTGTACACAAAGTGTATGGCGCTATTTGCGCCCTCAATGAAAGTGGAAAAAAAACTGTAAAATTAGTTGAAAGCCGCGTCCGTTTTAGACGATTGACCTCCCCCATGATGGAAGCTTATCTTTCATCTGGAGAGTGGGAAGGAAAAGCAGGTGGCTACGCTATTCAAGGGAAAGCTGGTTCCTTTGTTGTCTATATTTCTGGATCCTATTCTAATATAGTTGGCTTACCCTTAGCTGAAACAATGGATCTCCTTACTTCTTACCACTACCCTGTTATTTCTCATTGGATCAAGGAAATAGCGTAATAGAAAATAACAAAATAAAATAGTCTCAAGATTCACAAAAAAGGGAAGCGAAACAAAAAAACTGCATAAACAAGCCATGAAAGTATAAAATCAAACATGTCAAAAGAAACAAATGCAACAAAAAGAGAGAAAACTTTAAAACGTTCTCCGCACCCTTGTCCAATTTGTGGTCAGACATCGCAACAAAATTCTTATCCTTTCTGTTCAACAAGATGTCGAGCTCTGGATCTGAATCGATGGCTTTCAGGCGCTTATATCTTGCCATCTCCATCACAAAAAACAGATGAAGAAGAATAAAAATACAGCAAACTTTTGAACAACTATTGAGAAATGAGCGTTTAGCTCATCTTCATTTTGCTTCTGAATATAGTAAAAGAGATCTCATCAACCTATTTTTGTGTTCATAAAGCGCAAGCATTCATGCCTTTTCAGTTTTATAATAAAAAAACTTTTCTCTCTTTAAATTGCTATGTTGAATGCTCATTTTCTTTTTCATAGTGATAAATGCTCTTAGCAATGCAACTTACTTCTCTTTTTCCGGGATGTATTTTAAAAGAGAGAGAGAAGCTTTTGTACCCAATCACACTTCAATTATAAAACAATATCTTCATTTTATCATTTTACTGTTGCTTAATAGCACACTTTACAGTTTCTATACTATCGTAAATAACGAAAGAATTTTTTTATTTTACATTCATATTGTCATCTTTTCCTTATAGAATAAATAATATGTCTTCAATAAGCGTGTCATTTGTAAAAAAAAATGGCATTTTTATTTTTCACTTTTTAGATCTCTATTTTTACTTAAAATGGTCTCTAAAACCTGTTTTCAACGTGCATCAAAAAACTGTTGCTGTGTATAAATTTACTTTGCAAAATGAATACAAACTTTTAAAAAACAATGGGGGGGAATCACATTATATCTTTGAAAAGGATGTTTAATGACTAAACAATCATATGACGTAGCGATTTTAATGGGTAGTCAATCTGACTGGCAAACGATGCGTCATAGTGCGGATATTTTAAACTGTCTTGGAATTTCCCATATTTCTAAAATTGTTTCAGCACATCGCACCCCTGACCGTCTTTATCAATTTGCGAAAGGTGCAAAAGAAGCAGGCTTTAAAGTTTTGATTGCTGGCGCTGGTGGAGCAGCCCATCTTCCTGGTATGTTAGCAGCTCTCACCCCACTTCCTGTTTTTGGTGTTCCCGTACATACACAATCGTTGTCTGGTCAAGATTCTTTACTTTCTATAGTGCAAATGCCAGCTGGGATCCCTGTTGGTACATTAGCGATAGGCAAAGCAGGTGCTATTAATGCAGCCCTTTTATCGGCAGCAGTGATGGCTGTTTATGATGAGAATTTGGCGCACCGTTTAGCAGATTGGCGCCAACAACAGACAAATAGTGTTGAACAAACTCCTATTGATTGAGATTTAAGATGACAGATTCTGTATCGTCCAAGATTTTTTCCTCATCTGATCATTCATCACCTTCCTCTCATATGCTCGCTTCAGGGAGTACGATTGGTTTAATAGGTGGGGGGCAATTAGCCCGCATGTTAGCAATAGCTGCTGCAGAACTTGGGTTTCAAACGGTTGTATTTTGTCCTGAAGCAGATTGCCCTGCATCACAAACAGCCAATCAACACATTGTTGCATCTTATGATGACAGTTCCGCATTAGATCGCTTTATTTCTCTGTGCGATATTGTGACCTATGAATTTGAAAATCTTTCACTTTCCATGGTTAAATATATAGAAAAAAGCAAGAGTGTTTATCCACCATCCAGGGCATTGGAGATAACGCAAGATCGTTTATTTGAGAAACAATTTTTGAATGCAGAGGGTATTCGCACAGCCTCGTGGCATCCTATTGATGACTGTTCGTCTCTTATTTCTAGCCTTTCCGCATTAGGCAATCGCGGTCTTTTAAAGACACGCCGTTTTGGTTATGATGGAAAAAATCAAATAATGCTAGATCATTCAAATGAACAGGCCATTGTCGAAGCTTTTACAACTTTTCAAGAACAACCACTCATTTTGGAAGAAATTGTTCCCTTTTTATCTGAAATTTCGGTTCTTTCAGCACGCACACCGCAAGGAGAATATATTTTTTATGACTGTCCTGAAAACCAGCATCAAAGAGGCATCCTTCACAAATCGTTTGTTCCCTCTCGTATTCCACTGCATGTACAAAAAGCTGCTCAAGAAATTAGTGTACAAGTTATGGATAGCCTGAATTATGTCGGAGTTCTTTGTATTGAATTTTTTGTCTTAGCAGATGGCACTCTTTTAGTGAATGAATTAGCACCCCGCGTACATAACTCTGGTCACTGGACTCAAAAGGCATGCATAACATCACAATTTGAACAGCATATCCGTGCCATTTGTGGGCTTCCTTTGGGCAGCACCTACCGTCATAGCGATTGTGAAATGACCAATCTTCTTGGCAATAATTTTGGAGAATTCAAATATTTTTTAACGCAAGACCGCACATCGGTGCATTTATATGGAAAAAACTCTGTTCAACCAACCCGCAAAATGGGGCATGTTATCAAGTTAACGGGTCCAGCAAATAAATCTGAGGAGTCATAGGGTCTGCAACAAAACAATAATCTTTACCTTATTATCAAGACAATGTCTTTCGCCCAATTATGATGTCTTTTAGCGAAACGCTTCAACGCAAAATATAAAGAAAAAAAGACGCTCTTTTCATTCATTTTTTAAGCACGCTCTTTAAGTCACATAAACAATATAAATTGCTTTGCTTTTTTCAAAAAGTCTCTTAGAGCTTCTTTAAAAACATTCTTAGCCCTGTTTACTTCAAATAACTCTTAAGATATTTTTCAACAATGTGTTTTTTGTATTATTCTGCAAAGCTTTTGTTTTTAATGCCTCCCTTTTTTCTCACACAATAATTTTTCATTTTACTTTGCACAAATTTAAGCACATATTTTAGTTCTTATCTTAGAGTTCCTTTTTATGATAAACGTCAGAATTTATAAAGATTCTTTTCCTTTAGCTTTTTGCTCTCTTTGTCATTTTTTACACTTGTAACAGCTATCTTGTATGCTTTTTTATCTTCTTTCTCTCTTGTTTGCATTTCTCCATTTACTTACCTTTTGGACGTTGCATTTATCCAAAATTTATAAATCTTTGTTTTCTATTTTTTATATTCATTGTTCCTGTTTTACTGATTTACATTTTCATGCTTATAAGTAAGATCAAGACAATATCGTCTTTCACCAACATGATATAAACAACAGTTTAGTGTTTAAAAACATAGTTCTCGACTTTTTAAAGAGATACGAAATATCACTTTTTAGTTTTCCTATTTCTGTCTTCTTCTCTGTCCTGTTCTCTACATTTTTTCTCAATTTTATAAGGAATTTATAGAGCATAATTCTTGACAAGAATAATAGTTTTTGTTAAAGGTCTGGTGATTTATTTTTGCTTTTTAGTTATGTTATTGAAGCGCTTAAACAGATGCTTTATTTTTCGTAGCGCATTTTCTTACAGTAATCATAACAAATAAGTGTCTGGTGTAAAATTTTAATGCATTAAGGTGAAGAGAATGCGCACCAAAGCGATATCGCTGTAAGCATGGTGTTTTATTTTCTTGATATGTTGCATTGTTATGTATAAACGGTGAGTATTATGAAAATTAAAAATTCTCTTAAAGCATTAAAAGAACGCCATCGTAATAACCGTTTGGTGCGTCGCAAAGGTCGTGTTTACATCTTAAATAAAGTTAATCCACGCTTTAGAGCGCGTCAAGGTTGATAATTTTCAGAGATTAATAGTTTTTGCCTTTTTTTGGCAAGAGATTGACCATATGCTATTTTGCTTCAGAGTGCGGTGAACTATTTTTTAGTGATTCGTTTTTGATGGCGTGTTGTTATGGGAACTTCTATTTTTTTGAAAGCTTTACGATTGCGAAGCTTTTTTCTTTTTCGACAAAGTGTTTTTATTGTTTTTGTAGGGATTTTTTTCTTGCTTTCTCCTGCGTATGGGCAAGATTTTCCTGATTCTCCGTTTGATGATTATTCTCCTCAATCGCTTTTACCCTTAGATGACCTCATACCGGCCCCTTCTCCCTCAGTTCCCGATGATCCCGATGTTAAAGGAGATGCTGTAGATTCTCTTAACACATTTTCTCCCTTTCAAAACGACAGAGCCAAGCAACGAAAAGAAGCGGAAATTTCACGTTTGCTAAAAGAGCTTAAATTTTCTGCCGACGTCAGCAAAGCAAAAAAAATAAGCCAACAACTTCAACGTTTATGGTCACAATCCGGCAGTGAAACCATTGATCTTTTGATGACATGGGCTGAAAATGCTATTAGCGACAACGATTATGGTCTTGCTCTTGATTATATTGATAATATCCTTGTGCTTTCGCCCAATTATGCTGAAGCGTGGATTAGGCGTGCTTGGATTCATATTCAATTTAGTGATTTCAAACTTGCTATGTCTGATCTTAATCACGCTATCAGTCTTGAACCGCGTAATTATATTGCATTTTTTGAGCTTGGAGTTATCATGGAAGCAACTGAGCGTCCACAACTTGCTATCAAAGCATATGAGACAGCTCTTTATTATTATCCACAAATGCAAAAGCTTCAAAAGCGTGTTACCTTTTTATTAGACAAGAAATCTTCTCAGGCTCTTTGAATGCAAAGCTTTGCTTAGCTATATAATAAATTTTAAGCTCTCTCCTGTTACTTTACAGTATCTTTTCAACGCAAAGATTGCACATATTTTCAAATATTATATTGAAGCAATTTTTCGTCTAGAAAAAGGCTTATAACTATCTTATATTGCGAAGAGGTGTTCTGCGCTTCTCGACAGGAGATAACATATTCCTGAGACCTTATTGATTTCCAAGGGAGCTGTCCCTGAGAAGGCTCGTGGGCTTTTTCATATGGCGCCCACCTACTTGTGTAGGTTCTTGGGATCAACTTTTTCCATCGGCTGTTGTGGATCACCATTTTTTATGCCAATGATGCAAACTATGATGATTCTTTTCCGTATAAAGTGTTACGGTGATTTTTTTACGAAACTTATGAAAATTTTTTACGGTTTTTCGTTATTTACACAATGATTGAACAAAGAATGACACAAAAGACCACTCCTCAAAAGTCATTTTTTTCGATTCGGTCGCAGTTACGTCAACGTGGTCTCTCCCGCCGCGACGCGCTTTCTACACAAGATCGCACTCTTTATTCACACCAAGCTTGCTCCTACGTCATAGATTTTCTAAAAAAAAGCAGAGAAGATCTTTCACGCATCATTTTGTCTGGTTATTTACCCATCAGATCGGAAATAGCTCCTCATCCTTTATTTCATTTTATAAGATCTTGTGGTGGCAATTTAGCATTGCCAGCAGTGCTTGACTCAACCACAATGGTTTTTCGTGAATTTTCAGAAAACACGGTTTTAGAGGAAATGCGTTTTGGCACAATAGGTCCCAATGTAGAAAGTCGCGTTGTTATTCCAGATATTATTATCGTCCCGCTTTCAGCCTTTGATCGCCAATGTCATCGCCTTGGTTATGGAGGAGGATATTATGACCGTGCTATTGAAACTTTAACAAAACAAGGATACCAGATACGTTTATTTGGTTTAGGATTTTCGTGTCAAGAAGTGGAATCGATTCCTCATGCAGAGCATGATTTGATTGTACAAGGTATTTTTACGGAAAAAGGTTTCATAGAATGTTAAAATGTGATTAAAGCGCTTATGCGATTTTTATTTTTAGGTGACATTGTTGGAACCACGGGCTGTCGCTCTGTTTTTCAAGAGCTTCCGCGACTTATTGAAAAGTGGAAACTTGATTTTGTTGTGGTAAATGGCGAAAATGCGTCTAATGGTTTTGGCATCACGCATGAAACGTATCATAATCTTTTAGTTGCAGGCGCTGACGTTGTTACAACGGGCAACCATGCATTTAGATGCAAAGAAACATTGCAATATGCATATGAATGCGAACGGTTTTTGCGTCCTGCCAATTTTCCCACAGGCACTCCAGGAAGAGGTTGTAGTATTTTTACGGCTAAGAACGGAGCACGTGTTCTTGTTGCCAATCTTTTAGGAACTGTTTTTATGCCATGCAAGGCAGATGACCCATTTGAAACAGCTGAAAAGATTTTGGCAGCTTGTTCTTTGAATGAACAGGTAGATGCAATTATTTTTGATTTTCACGCAGAAACAACAAGTGAAAAGCAATGTTTTGGACATTTTCTTGATGGTCGCGTCAGCGTTATTGTGGGAACACATACCCACACTCCCACAGCTGATGCGCAAATTTTAGAGGGTGGCAGTGCTTATTTATCGGACGCTGGAATGTGCGGCGATTACAATTCTTCGCTTGGCATGGATAAAGAAGAACCTTTATACCGTTTTCTTTATAAAAAGAAGCGAGATCGCTACGAGCCTGCACATGGGCCAGCGACGATTTGCGGTTTAGCGGTTGAAATTTCAGACAAAACAGGTTTAGCTGAAAAGGTTTCGGCAGTGCGGATTGGTCCCCGTTTAAAGCCGGAAAGTCCAGATTTTTGGTAATCTTTTCAAGAATTGCGTGCTTTGTAGAGCCTCAGTTTTAAAAAGAATGTCCACACTGAAAACCTGTTTCATCACCTTTCTCTCTCCTATCACTTTTTTCAAAGAAGTTTTTTCTTTTACAAGAAAGCTTCTGAGCAATTGTTCTTAAAGAAAAGGAGTTCCTCCATGAGAGACATAAGTTCTACAAGAGAAACCCTTTTACAAAATCAGCTCTCAAAAGAGAGAAAGAAGATTACACTGTTACGCGTTGAATAGACGCTCCGCATTCAGCTAATTTTTTTTCCAACTGTTCAAATCCCCGATCAAGATGGTAGACACGATTAATGATAGTTTCTCCTTTAGCTGCCAAAGCAGCAATTACAAGAGAAACGGAAGCACGCAAATCCGTTGCCATCACCTGAGCCCCTTGCAGATTTTCTGTTCCATGAACTGTTGCTGTTTGTCCATCGAGCTGTATCTTTGCACCCAAACGCTTAAGTTCTGGAATATGCATAAAGCGATTTTCAAAAATTGTTTCTGTAATATGAGACGTTCCTTTGGCGCATGTCATCAAAGCCATAAATTGCGCTTGGAGATCGGTTGGAAAATCAGGATAAGCGCCTGTTTTAATATCCACGGGATTTATTTTTGTGCGCTTTTTATCCCGTCTCACACGGATACCTTCAGGTTTTATTTCTATATCAAGACCTGTTTTTTTAAGAACCTCTAACACTTTTGTCAGATGATTATGATCTGCATTTTTCAGCAAGACATCTCCCCCCGCCACGGCAACAGCCATTGCATAAGTTCCTGCTTCGATTCGATCAGCAATAACAGGTATTCTTGTACCAGTAAGTTTTTTTACCCCTTCAATGATAAGAGTCGAGGTTCCTTGTCCCGTTATTTTTGCTCCCATTGCATTTAAAGCTTGGACAAGATTTACCACTTCTGGTTCACAAGCAGCATTTTCAAGAACGGTTTTTCCGTTTGCAGTTGCTGCTGCCATAAGCATAACATGAGTTCCCCCGACAGTGATTTTAGGAAAACGGTATTGAGCACCTTTTAATCCTTTTGCAGCTTTAGCATGCACATATCCATTTTCGATTGTAATGTGTGCTCCTAAAGCTTTGAGCCCCTCAAGAATAAAGTCGACCGGTCTTGTTCCTATAGCGCATCCACCCGGCAGTGAAACATAGGCCTCTTTGCATCGAGCAAGCAAAGGTCCAATGACCCAAAAGCTTGCGCGCATTTTTTTTACCAAATCATATGGAGCGCATGTTGTTGCTATCTTTTGTGCAGAAAAATGGATTGTCCTTGAAGAGATCGTGTCTGAAGTCTCTCTTTGCCCGTCCACCGCATATCCAACACCATGATTATTAAGAATACGAATTAACAATTCCACATCAGCCAAATGTGGAACATTCTCTAAAGTAAGAGTATCTTCTGTTAGTAAAGCGGCAATCATGAGAGGCAATGCCGCATTTTTTGCTCCTGATATAGGAATAATTCCTTTAAGCTGTCTTCCACCAACGGTTTGAATAGCATCCATAATAGTTCCACTCTCTCCCTTTGAGTTTTTCTTTTCAAAGGTTTTAAACTCTTGAAAAGTTATTCTATAAGCTGTGTTTTAGAACGAGACATTAAGAAGTTTTGTTGCAAAAGTGGCGAAAAATAGTTTTTTATGTTTCTTTTTGCATTCTTTTTCGATTTTGCTCTTTTCTGCGTTTTAAATTTTCGCGTAATTGTTTCGCCAATCTTTCCTGTCGGCGTTTTTCTTTTTCATCTTGGTGATTGACTTTTTCTTTTTTATTGTTTTGAAATATTTGCGTCATTGTGCAGCCTTTTGAGCAGTATTCGTTTATTAAAAAAAAACTCATTGCTGTAATGTAAGAACTTTATGTCATGACACAAGAAAAGCTTTCTTGCAAGAATGTGTAAATGTTCTCTTGCCTATTTTTCATCAATATGGCAAAACGCAGCACAAAGATTGCAAAATGCTGCGGTAGCTCAGTGGCAGAGCACTCCCTTGGTAAGGGAGAGGTCGAGAGTTCAATCCTCTCTCGCAGCACCATTTTCTCGTAACATCATTTTCCGCCATATCGTATCATTTTATTGAGAGACTGTGTTACACTGTTTTAAATCCTGCATTGGCTTTTTCAGACTTTTGTCAAATTTTGCTTTTGCTTATATTTTTGAAAGTCGTTCCCGCTCTTTTTACAAATCTTCTTTTTGTCTTCCCCAATGTCGAGAAAATGGGTCTCTTTTCTAGATGTGTTTCCACCCTCCTTACAATTTTTTCATCCATACCAGGAAAGCACGAAGAAACAGTAAACGTCCCTGGAAACGCTTTAACACCTTTTATTCCCTCTGTATCAGCATGCTTAATTTGGTACACCATATTGTCTAAAGCCTCATTAAAATAATTAATTTCATTTTCAAGCTTGCGAATATAGGCTTCATCACGATAGGCTCGCTTAATTAAAGGTGGCATATCAGGCCAATAAAGCATTAAATCTATCCATTCCCGTTGAGCAATCCATAATCCCCCCTGACACTGTGCTTTATGTTCTTGAGGAAAGCTCTTTTGATAAAAATAAGGAATGAGAACTTCAGGTTTTTTTGTTTTAATTTCTAATAGTCCATTTGTTCCAATAAAAGCATCGGGAGAAAATCCTTTTTTGCGATCATCGGCTAAAACAAATCCAATAATTTCAGGCTGTGTTTGAGTGAGCGTGCCATAAAGCTGGCGTGCGACAGGTTCTAATTCTGTTCCTCGTCGCATAGTAAGCGTTGTGCCCTCCTCAACGATTTTTCCAGTGATTCTTTCTCCGGCGAGCTTCATCATAATGGAATAATATTTTTGCGTTTTTTGTCCCTGTTTTTTTTCTGCCATAACCATTTCAAACAAAGAAGCAGTAATCAAACCACTGCGTGCTTTAAACCATTCATCTGTTCCTTGAACACAATCGATAACGATTGGCATAATATTTTCTCCCTTTAAAAAGCCCACTTTTGGAACGCTTTCTCAATATTCAATTTTGATTTCTGACAGCTTTTTATGTGTTGCTTTTTTCCTCCAACATCATCTGATGTTTCTTGTCTCACTTTTGCAAATACAGTTTGTGTTTTGTTATTGAATGTATGAACTGCTTTTGTTTTCAGATATTTTTTTAATTTTTAGAGACTTCTATATGCTTTTGGTGCAAAATATATGCGCATATTCTGTAAAGCATGCGCTTTATTTAAAATTCTTCTCACTCAATGAGCCACCTTTATCACTTCTCTTCTCAGACTCATCTGGCTCATCTGTTTGTCATGTTTTTCCACAGTAACTTTTTTTATCAGGTCTTCTCACTTGCAAATCATTTTGAAGGTTTTTTTGTTCTGACATAAGTCCTTTTCTCGCAGCTCTTTACTTGTCAGATCCAATCTTGGCAGCCCATTTTTCTTGACCAAGCATAATATCGTTTTTTCTCTAAATTGCCTTCTTATATATTTTTTCTCCCATTTTTAGCTTTTATGTCTTTACAAAAAATGGGAGACTGCGAGATTTTGTTATTCTTCTATGAAAAAATCATCTCGCAGATGTTCGTAAGCAAGTTTTTTTGCAGCGTGTTGTGCTACCGTGTATGATGTGAAAGGTACTGCATTTTGTTTTTGTGGTTCGAGTTTTATGGTATTTTTGTTTTTTCCAGCATAATAGAGTGAAATTCCATTATAAATAGTTTTGAGATAACTTGGCATGATTTTACCACCAATAGTCTTTTAATACATCACATGGACGCAAACGGTGTTGTTTTTCGTAAGATCCATAGAGATTCTTTTCGTACTCTCTCGCAACTTTTTCATCTAAACAGGCATGATAGGCATCGCTGTTGAAAATAAATGGTTGTAGTTGTGCATTTTGCTCATCAAGATCATTATTTTGGATATAAGCATATGCCAATTCTTCACTCACATCATCCGCATGAAGCGTTATAAGATCAAGACGCAAAACTCTTTGAACCATTTCACATTCTTCAATAAATTCGAGGACTTCTTCTACTTGTTCGATAGGTCCTTCATATGCATCGCTCTTTTCATTTTCACAAAGAATTATGATAATTTCATCCTCTTTAACGAATGGAATATTTTTCATGATTTCCCCCTTTGGATAGTTGATAAAGGGTATCTTTATCTTGACATGACCAAATATAGCAGTAGTCTTATATCCTCTATTGGAGATATGTCAATTATTTTATCCTTAATAAAAGATATATTTTAATCTGTATGGCGTAAAAACAACATATGTGAATGCAAAATTTACCCACCTTCATTTGCATAATACCGTTGCACTGTTCTCTATTTGTTCTTACCAACCCAACACCAATAGACAAGGGAAGCTAATAGACGGGGGAAGCTAAAATGAGTGATTTAAAATTAATAAAATATTGGTGCACTCTTGATCAAAAAACACAAAAAGATATCATTCTTATGCTTCGCCATTTGATCGCCGTAAAAGAGTCAAAATCGCTTGCCTCTCCTCCGGAGAGATCTTCGAAATAAGCTCTATAAACTCTTGATCTTCAAAGCTCATGCTATCTCCATAAAGAATATAATTTATACTCACGTTAATTTCATGGCAGATACGAGCAAGAGATTCTATTGTTGGCTCTTTACCTTCTTTAAGAACAGAATGAAGGTATCCTGCCCCCTTTCCTGCAGCAAGAGAAATTGATCTTTTTGACCGCCCACTTTTTTCAAGTGCTACGCGTAATCTTTGACGCCAACCATCGATATTCATAGTCTCACCATATAACGCGTCTCCTAAAAAAAGACACGTCCTTTTTAAAAAATGGACTTGTATTATCCTCAAAAAAGGATAAAATTTATTCTCTGGAGGACAAATTTAATTCTCGGACAATAAAAACACTCTGCCACCCCAAAGGATGCAAAAAGGTGCCCCCGAAAACCTATGCGTCTAAATATTGTATTATTAACCCTTTGCCATTTACGCAACATCAAACTGTAAAGTTGCATGCATTTTGGCATACATAATAACATAACCTATGAAATATTATAAAAACATTTAAAGATCTATCATCCAATAGAACAAACTGCAACAAAACTGTAACATAATAGCTCAAATATAAACGCTCTCAAAAATATCATTGAAATGCATCAAAGCATTCATTTCAATTTTATTACGAGTAAAGCTATATAAATAAAGAATAAAGTAGATTGAAGTATGAAACACGCTCATCAACAAGAAACTCCTCATTATGAAGCCTCCACACTTCCTTATGTGTGTTGGTATCAAAATGATTTTTTAGGAAGCGTGCGTGGAATGCGCGCGCATGAAATTGGCATTTATACCATCTTACTTAACGAAATGTACGCTCGTGGTCGCCCTTTAGAATTGTCAACAGAAAGACTAGCACGTCTTTGCGGCTGTGATAAACGAACTTTTACCCATGTTTTAGAGATGCTAATTGAAGAAGGTAAGATTTTAAATTTAGCAAATGGTTTATGGAATCAGCGGTGCGAAAATGTTTTTCATGAGCGAATAAAATTGCTAGAACAAAAATCATTTGCGGGTCGCGCTTCAGCAAAAAAACGCAATAAAATCAATAAAAGAATTCAACACTTGCTTAACAACACAGCAAGAGATGATGAACGTAACTCAGAAGCTCAAAGGGAAGAAGAAAAACAAACACCTACCGGTGTTTGTGAAAAGAAGTTTTTTTCTTCTTCACACACAAGGAAGGAGAGAGAATGGGGAGAATCATTTGGGAAACTCTCTTCTTCCTTGATTTCCCAAGGACGAGATGAAACAGAAAATTTTTCTGATTCGGCAAAGGAAGAGAACGCACAAAGCCTTTCCCGTGCTCCTGATCATGCAGAAAATTTAACCAATTCCAATGAGCATATGGATCATTTCACCAGTGGAGCTGAAGCTGTAAAACACATAACCAATACAGCTGAGCATAGGCAAAATGCCATGAGTATGTGCAAAAAAGCTGAACCTCACATAGCCAAAGGGCAGCGTTTACCTGCCGATTGGACAGCAGATATTCATGCAGCAGTTTTAGAAGGTTTAAGTGAAGAACAAGCTCGTTGGCAAGAAAAGAAATTTCGCGATTATTGGCATGCTAAAAGCGGTAAAGAAGCGCTTAAAGTTGATTGGCAAGCGACATGGCGCAACTGGTTTCGCCGTGAAATTGAACGGTTAAAAGAGAATCAGGAAAGACTTGCAACTTTTTCCTCTCACAAAGCTTCAGCGTCGCATTCCAGCAACGACGATGCCTTTTACCGCAACCTCATCAACTACCACACGCTTTAACATGAGCACAATTTTTGAAATCAAACAAAAGCTTTCATTTCAAGCCGATTCCGTTGCACAAATGCTGCTACCACAAGGGTATAAACGTGGCAATCATTGGATTGTAGGCAATGTACGGGGTGAAGCCGGACAAAGTTTATCAGTCTGTTTGAGCGGCGACAAAGCCGGACTTTGGTATGATTTTGCCGAAGGCAGTGGAGGCGATCTTTTAGATCTTTGGTGCGGTGTAAAGGGGATCACCCTTTCCCAAGCATTAGAGGAAGCGCGCAGCTACCTTAACCTTAAACGTCCCAAACCATTTATGGCGCCTCAACGTTTTTATCATCGCCCATCACTTCCCTCTGGAGACACTCCGCAGAATTTGGTAAAAACTTACCTCAACAAAGAACGCCATATCCCTCTTGCGATTTTAGAACGTTACCACATAAAAGAAAATGGTAAAAAGATTATTTTTCCCTTTTACAAGCCAGATGGCACACTTGCTTTGGTGAAAGAAAGGCTAGCGCAAGCAGGTGCAAAAGCAAAACCAACAACATCGCAGTGTGAAGCAATTTTGTTTGGCTGGCAAGCGCTTTTCCCCAGGGATCCCGCTTGTGCTTCAACAAATCAATGCGCCTTACAAACGGATTCAGAACTTACCTTGGCACAAAAGGAAGATTGCTCTACAGATCAAAAATTTACATCCGTCCAGCAGAAACCTGTCTCAGCGAATCAGCATCTTTCTCCAGCAAGCCAAGAGCTTACACCAGCGCAGAAAGAAACTTTTTTAGCAAATCAAGAGTGTCTTGCAACAAGTCAAAAACTGATATCAGAACAACAAAGGAGTTGGGGAGCATTTTTAGCGAATCAAAAATTTGTACTAGAAAAGCCAAACTTTGGCTCAACCAATCGCACAATTGTCATCACCGAAGGCGAAATTGATGCCCTTTCACTAGCCGCTTACGGCTATCCAGCAGTTTCAGTGCCATTTGGAGGAGGTACTGGAGGAAAACAAAACTGGATTGAAAATGAATTTGATCATTTAGAATCGTTCGAAACCATTTTTTTAGCAACCGATATGGACAAATCAGGAGAAGAAGCAGCCCATGAGATTGCCAATAGACTTGGTCGCCATCGCTGTTATCGCGTCCGCTTGCCCAAAAAAGACGCAAATGAATGTCTGACCACAGGTATCAATATTGAAACCATACAAGCAGCTTTTTCGTCAGCAAAAAGCTTCGCTCCAGAAGGATTAAGGCGGGCTTCCGACTATAAAAATAAAATCATTGGACTGTTTTGGCCAACCCCAGAACAGCGTCAAGGTTACACGGTTCCCTACCCTAAGCTCAAAGATAAACTTTATTTTCGTCCAGCAGAATTAACTCTTTGGAGTGGATCTAGTGGTGTAGGAAAAAGCCAACTGTTGTCGGATTGCATCCCTCATTGGATTGCACAAAAGAGCCGTCTTTGCTTAGCATCGCTGGAAATGAAAGGAGAACAATCCTTGCGCCGTTTAATAAAACAAACAGGAGGATTAAAACACCCTACAAAAGAAATGATTGAACAGATCTTACACTTTTTAGATGAAGGGCTTATTCTTTATGAACATGTTGGAAAATCAAGTGTCGACACATTGCTTGATGTCTTCGATTATTGCCGTGCACGTTATGGCTGCGACCAATTTATTATCGATAGCCTCATGCGACTGGGAATCGCTTCTGATGATTACACAGGGCAAGAACAAGCCGTTTATAAAATGGTGAATTGGGCAGTTTCAAATGCAGTGCACATTCATCTTGTTTCCCATACACGCAAAAGCGGCCTAGAAAGGGAAGTGCCTACCACTGAAGATATTAAAGGTGCTTCAGAAATTGGAGCGAATGCGTTTAATATTATCACCATCTGGCGCAATCGGTCGTTAGAAGATAAAATTTGCGCAACATCTAATAGAGAAGAAAAGGCAGCTTTAGCCAAACGTCCCGGTGTCATTATGAATATTGCCAAACAACGTTCCGGTGATTTTGAAGGAAAAGTCGGTCTTTGGTTTGACCTACAAACCTATCGTTATCGTTGTTCTTGTGAATATTCTTCATCTACCAGACATTATCTTGGACAAGCAGAAAAACCAGCCAAAGAATCCTTGCAATGATAACTGCCCTTACCCCAATATTACCCTCTTGAATGTTACATAAACTTTAAAGCATTCCCTTGTTTTTCTTACAAAATTTGGCACAAAAGAAAAAGCTTGAGCAACAAAAAAGTAAAGTCCAATCTCTCTCAATACTCACCTGGCTAACAGCATTAAAATTTCTCTTTTGCAAGGAGACAACATACCCACTTTTTTGAAGCATACCACCAAACCATAACTTTGAAGGAGATATTATGCCTTATCAAAACAAGCACAACAATAAAGATGCACAAAAAAGAAAAGCATCCACTCTTCCTTCCTCTCACCACGCTACAGAGAAACAACGCATTGGACACTTAAAAACGCAAGAAATATCTGTTAAGACAAGCAATCCTTACTTTCAACCAGCCTACCAAGAAAGCACCAGTAACCCGCGAACCATTGTTGCCATTGCCAATGCCAATAGCCGTCCCATTGCACTTTTATATGCAAAAGGACATATCAATAAAGCACAATATAAAGCAGCAGAACGTTTTTATAGTTACTGGCGTCAAAGCCAAGCTGATCTTCACATGAGCCTTGATTATACGCGTCAAAAGGTTGATGGAAATCAAGCTTATGTTCATCCCATTGAAAGTCAAATAGAGGCAACCAATCACTTAAACACGATCAAAATTTCCCTTGGTATTCTTGGCTATCAGCTTGTTGAACAAGTTGTCGGTTATGGTCAAGCAATAAAAGATTTACATGCCTCAAAACGCAAACAAAATTCACTTGCTGACCATTTACGAGATTGTTTAGATTTACTTGCCTTGCATTGGGGATATACAAACCAAAAATGCTCTTAAGAAACTCTCTGCACTACATAAAAAGTATAAAAAACAGCAGATTAAAATTCAGGCAATAAACAAGAAGTTAAACATTATAAGTACTGTCAGAGGCACCATCGGAAACACTCTCTTCATAAAATAGAATGAGTGATAACAGTAAATATTGAAAATGATTACCAGCTTCACTCATTTTATTTTTCTCACACCTAACGCTCTTAAAATGCCCCTTTCCCTAAAAACCAATGTCACTAAAAAATAAATGGTCGTCTTATACAGATTGATAAATTTTTTCTAAAAATTGTTCTTTCTATTTCTCTACTCTTCATTAAAGAGATACATCCTTAAATAATCAGTACATTTCAGCAAATAAGGGGGGAAGCATTGCAGCATTCGCATTCTTTTTACAATTTCAGCAAACTGCTAGTTTTTCTTTTCTCGTTAGAATCTTGCTTATTATGAATGAGAAAACATTTTTCATATCAACAATATGTTTAAAACAATATGTTTAAAATGATCTATATAATAAATTATAAACAACAATAAAAATACATATTCGTCATATGTGTAAAAGAATAAATTTATAATAAAACCAAATATGTCACCTTTATTTTATTCTATATATTTTTAATGATATGACACATATATTTTTCAGAGTTTCCTTTATGAACGTTATTCAAACATAGTCAAAGAAAGAAAAATATAAAAATCAATTTTTCTATACATACTGTATTTTTATCTTTATTGCTCAAAATTAAACTTTATATCTCCATAAGAGCTAAAAAAGTTTTATTCCCTTAATGAAAAAAGAAGTATCTATTAAAGATAAAAAAAGAATTCAAAGCACAAATTAAATAACGATAATTATGATAAAAAAAGATTATAATAATCTTTTATTATAGAAATTATTATTACAAGATATGCTTCAATATTACAGCATTTAAGTTAGTATTTATAAGTGTTTATTGATTATATATCTTTTTATTATGATATAAATAAATGATTTATAAATACCAATTTGATGACGATTTTATTTATATATTTTAAATTCCGTTTTGATTATAAATAAAAAAAAATTTTAAAGAATTTCTCTAATAAATTCGTAGTTTTATTGAAAAAGAAAAGGATTAAATTTCTAAAATTATAGATAAATTAGATTCTTTTTTATAACTGTTGCATTTTTACTATAGTTATTTAAAGTGTTTTTATATATAATCCATTATGATATTTATTTACAAGAATAAATATAGGAGAAAAACTATGAATATCAGATATCTTTTTATAGCAGGTGCAGTTACCAGTAGCTTAGCTTTAGCAATTCAAACATCTGATCATAAGGCAATACAAAAAAATTCTCCTGTTATTACTAATTTTACTGATGCTAAAAAATCTTTTACTTATAATAAAAAATCTTTTACTTATCCAAAAAAGGATTTACATTTTATTGAAAATATAAATGGTACATTCGATAATGTTGACCTTGTTACAAGCAGAATACCACAAGAAAAAATGGATGATTTTTATAATAATGGAAGAAAATTAATAGGTGCACTCTTTGGTTTTTTACGCTCTATTGCGAATATTATCATACAATTATTTTGCAACACACCTTCTTCTCACAGCTAATTAAATAATTAAAGTTGTGCATGAGAATTCATAAATATAATCTCCAAATATCAAAATATATTTCATGGATTCAAATTGCTTAAAAGGCCCTTTATTTTTTAGGGCCTTTTAATAAATTTATACATACTACCCCTTTTACTTATATAATAGTTTATTCTTTATAAAAGGTTAAGCGATAAAAATTTAATTCTATAATTTTGTATTTTTTATGAATTTGTTTTGCTTAGCTTTTATTTTTATTAATAACGAATATCGTTTTATACTTGTTCTATTTCTTATTTTTATAAAGGTTTACTTTTATTAAAAGGCTTAAGCAATGCAACTTTCATTCAATAAACTTTCTTCATTTTTTGGAGCATCTATTTTGCTTGATTTTTATCTCTATGTTACAGCAATATTGTTTTTCTTTTTATTGGTTATTTGCTCTAAATAATGCGTTAAGGGAGTTAAAGGTTTAATAAACAGAATCTGATAAAAATTGATAAGATAAGTTTATAATAAATGCTTTTTACTGTTTCTTTGCTTTATTATGTTTTATCTGAGCTTTTTTTTAATGTATCATTATTATTTATTTTAAATATTACTGAAATTTATGAGAACAATTTTTGTTTTGCTCAAAATTTGTTAATATTATTATCGTATTATGGTTGTTTATTATGAAATTACAATTAGAACATGAAAGAAAAATGCCAAACAAACCAATAAAAAAATTTAATGAAAGGGCTTGTTGAAGATTTGAAAATTTACCGAGAATTGAATCTCTTTACTATTATAATGAAATGGTGCGGGTGGTCGGACTCGAACCGACACTCCTCTCGGAACCAGATTTTGAGTCTGGCGCGTCTACCAGTTCCACCACACCCGCACATCATTATAAATGAACAAATTTGTTCATCACCTCTGGCACTATATGAAGAAGTTTAGATTCGTCAACATAAGACTTCTCTTTATTTTAAAAATTTATATTATTTTTATTCTGCTTGGTTTATTAAACGTCAATTTTTTAATCTTTGTCTATTTAAGCTTATGAAAAAACCTGTAACATTGGAAACATTAAAGCTTTGGACGATTTCTTTAGCGAATAGGCCTACAGCGCCGTATTGGCTTGGATTTGTTGCTTTTATTGAAAGTTTTATTTTTCCAATTCCAGCAGATATTTTATATATTCCCATGGTACTTGTCCGTCCGCATCGTGCTTATCACTACGCTTTTATTGCTACTGTGTGTTCTGTTTTAGGAGGAATTGCTAGTTGGTGTATCGGACATTTTACTTATGAAACAATTGCCAAACCCATTTTAGAGTTTTATGGTAAGTATGAAAAGTTTCAAGCACTGCGAAATGATACGACTTTGGACTTTTTGGTGGTTTTACTGATTATTTCAGGTTTTTTTCATTTCCCTCCTATTAAAATTGTAACAATCTTATCAGGAGCTATGAATGTACATCTTGGAATTTTTATTATAATATCAATTCTGACTCGGGGAGGGCGTTTTTACTTTTTTGCATGGCTCATTAAACGTTTTGGGCAGAAAATTGTTAATTTTATTTTTCAGAATTTTAAATGGATTATCCTAATTGGTTCTGTGACGCTTTTAACAATTTACGGAATTTTTGTATTTTTTATAAATAAACACTTGTTATTTTAAGGAACATGCTCAATGGCACGTACTTCGTCTTTTTGGCATATTTTACATCGACATCTTTACATGGCACCAAGTAAAAAAGAGCAAGGCTTATGGGCTTTTTTTCTTATTTTTTGCTTATCCACCACCATAGGTGTCGCTCTTGGATTTGAATATATTGGTGGATATCTTCCTTGTAATCTCTGTTTAACGGAACGTTTACCTTATTATATCGCCTTACCATTTTTGCTTCTGGCAGGTCTTGGCGCGTGGTTTTCTCGTATGTCTTTTGGGGTACAATTTTTATTTTTTTGTGTTTTTGTCTTAATGGCAGGTAGTTCAGTCTTAGCGCTGTATCATACGGGGGTCGAATATAATTTTTGGCCAGCCCCTGCTAGTTGTGGTACAAACGCGACGGCTTTAACAATGGACGCAAACCAGCTACTTAATCAATTAAATAACATCCACCCTGCTTCTTGTGCTGATGCACCATGGCGGTTTCTTTTTCTCTCATTTGCTGGGTGGAATGCTGTTTTTAGTTTACTTTATACAGTGATCTGCCTTTATGTTGCTTCAAAAGGTATCCTTTCAAGACGCAAACAGATATCATAGAAAAACAAAAAATATCACAGAAAACCTAGGGTGTAACAGCAAAGCCCAAAGGAGAGCGCAAAATTGCGCTCTCCAATTTTAACATTTGGCAATATTTTGTTTTATTTTTCTATTTTCTCACCAGCATAATAAAGCCTTGTCAGCAATATTCCATATTCTGATTTATTTTCAAAAGTGGCAAAAAAATGAAAATAATTGTATAGTTTATCCTCTTCTCTTCTATACTTATTAGCAATAGTTTGATAAAAATTATATAGAAAAGCTATAGAATAAGTGAGGGGCATAATCAGTCAATATGAATGGTATGCTATGCCAAAGGATAAAAATACACCACCTTCTTTTTTAACTCCATCGTCTACCTCCTCCTTTGATATAAACCAGCTTGAAGAGCCCGGTGTTCCCATGGAACACGACCATGACGCATGGAAAGAGCACGTGCTAGGGTATGACTTAAACGCTCCTTATACACGTCCACCTCATATAAAACCACGAGTGAAATCAGCACCACGTATTAGACAAGTTTTTTGGTGCGACTTTCCTCATGATTCGATATTGCCAGAATTTTGGAAAAAACGTCCTGTTTTAATACTCTCCAAAAATGCAAAACTGTATGGCAATGTGACAGTATTGCCTTTTACGACAAAGTCACAACCTAATAATCCAGCTGCATTTGCACTTCAATCGCCTATAAGCAACAAAAAAGCATGGATTATTTGCAATTATGTCACAACAGTTTCCGTCAGTCGTTTAAGCTGCTCACGCAATATACCAAGATTGTCCGAAAAAGAGTTTCATAAAATTGTTGCTCTTACTCTAAAATTTTTACCGCGTTTACAACATTAATAAAAAACTTTATTTTTAATTAAAAAATAAAGTAAAAAGTTTGACTTTTTCAAAAATAGACGTATATATAAGGGTATCTACGGCATCAGTAATGGTGGCCGCTTCTCCGCAAAGGAGAGACAGGAACGAAGGAGTGGTTGTCCACTCCTTTCGTCATTTATGGATTGATTTTGCGTAAATATTTTGACGCCCATTGTAAAACTTTTATTTATCTTTCTAACTATTCTTTGTGAAAGCTTTAATATATACTTTTTATCGTACCGATCTTAAAATATCTGCAAATCATATAAGTGATACGTGAAATCTTTCTTGTTGAATCAGTTGAATTTTTTATCATTTTTCATGCAAACGAAACAATACACATATCGCCAAACGCTAAATGTATTTTCATAAGTTTTGTCAGGAGCTCTTTTTCTTTAAAAAGAGCCTTTACCAAACATAATAACTCCCAAACATAATAACTCTTTGTGAAGCATAAAATCTCTTATCGGCATGATTTGCCTATTCTACTTATTTAGTTATTCTCTGTTATGCCTGTCATTCATAGCATTTGCGCATATTTTTAATTTTAAACACATCCTCTTTTTTCACGAGATTTTTTTTGAATAATTTTTTCTTGTCTTCATGGAAAAAGTTCTTTTTTTTCCGTTCTCTTTCTCAGCTTTTGAAACTTTTAATTAACTTTTTTCGATTGACTTCTATTTTTTTTTTTCTATATTTTAGAATTATTCTAAATTAAATGAGAACAACAAATGCTAAAATCTTTTTTTTCGTTTATACAACGCAAGATACTGTCCTTGGGTTCAACAGAAGGAATGAAGATTCGTGAAACAATACTTCGTGCGCTGAAATCGAAAGAAAAACGTGCCACTGCTTATCTAAGATATGCACAAGCTTTAGCGCCTTATTCTTCTAAGCAAGCTGAAATTTTTACAGAAATGGGACTGCAAGAATTGAAAAATTATAAGCAGCTTTTTCGCCTTTCTCGTAATAATTTTTCCCATACTGCAGCGCAAGTATACACACATCCCTCTTTTGTAAAAAATAAACGCTTGCATACTCAGGCTCAAACTGCAGCAGCAGAGACCAATCAAGAGACACACGATCCATCAAAAGTCGATAGACAGACAATTTTAACATGGATTCAACCAGGTCTCGCAGGGTTAATGGATGGATCTGTTTCCACCCTTGCCCCAATTTTTGCCGCAGCTTTTGCTACAGGTGATACACACAAAACCTTTTTGATAGGACTTTCTGCTTCAGTTGGTGCAGGTCTTTCAATGGGTTTTACTGAAGCTGTACATGATGACGGTAAATTATCAGGTCGTGGTTCTCCACTCAAAAGAGGAATTGCCAATGGTGTTATGACAACGCTTGGGGGATTAGGACACACGCTCCCTTATTTAATGAGTTCTTTTTACATCGCGACAACCATCGCATTTATCGTAGTATTTTTTGAACTTTGGATTATTGCTTGGGTTCAAAATAGATTCATGTCGATACCCTTTTGGAAAGCAGCTTTACAAGTCATTATTGGCGGCGCTCTGGTTTTTGCCGTGGGTATTTTTATTGGCAGTATATAAAGAAAACACAAGTGTTTAACTCCACTCAACAAACAACGGATCTTACCTATATCCAGAGATCGTTAGATGCTTGTTTTGTAGAAAAATTTTTACTAAGGTGGGTCTTTGTCTTTTCATTTTAGGAACGCCATGACCATGCCTGATACGCAAACCAACATACAATTCAATAGCCAAGAAATCTCCTCTTCCCATCGTTCCCAACAAATAGTCTTATCTGTCCAGCGTCTTCAACATGGAAAAGGTTTAGAACTTCCTCACTACGCCACAGCAGGTTCAGCGGGTCTTGATTTAAGAGCGGCACTTTTAGAAGATGAAACAATTGTTCTCGCTCCTGGGAAACGCGCTCTTATTCCAACCGGTCTTATTTTTCATCTTTTACCTGGATTTGAGGCGCAAATACGCCCACGCTCAGGCTTAGCTTTAAAACATGGTATTACATGCCTGAACACTCCTGGTACAATTGATAGCGATTACCGCGGCGAAGTGAAAGTTCTTCTCATCAATTTAGGGCAAGAAGATTTTTCCATACAGCGTGGGATGCGCATTGCACAAACAGTCATCGCACCAGTTGTGCAAGTTCATGTTTGCGAAATTGAACCGAATCAACAAACCAGCGAGCAAACATCAAATAACATAAAAGCGCGTGGTGCAGGTGGATTTGGCTCAACAGGGCATAATTAAGCATAGATACAGAGATAACTTTCCTCTCTATATTAAATATTGAGTAGAAAAGAACTTTGCTATGTAAGATGACGAGTGAGCTTTTTTACCTCGTGACAATTTATACGTATTTGTCATATCTCTATTGTGAATGTGATGACTCATCATTCTTCATACCTGCTTTTGGTTGGTTTACCATGGGCTGCATATGATTTGTCACATCGGTTTGTGCATTTTGTTCTTCACTTTTTGCAACAATATTAACAGATTTCTGCAGTCCCATCAGGCCGACTTTAGTATATCCAGCCATTCGTATTTGATTAAGCAAGTCCACAACAGCTCCATACTCAATTTCGCTATCTGCTTTAATTAAAATTTTTGTTTCTAGATTTTGATTTGTTTTTTTCAACAAAGCTTCAGCGAATGCTGTTTTACTAACTAGAGTATCACCAACATAAAGAGAACTATCCTTTTGTAAAGTAACATAAAAAGGTTCATCACGTTGTTCAACAGAAGGCGCTTGCGTTATAGAAGGTAACTGAACAGAAATGGCTGATGTTGCTAAAGGTGCAGCCACCATAAAAACAATAAGCAAGACCAGAACGACATCAATGAAAGGTGTCACATTAATTTCATTGTGCAACCCACTATCATCACTAGCCCAATCATCATTAAAGTTTGCTTTCATGATTTACAACTTTTTTGGTGTATTTGCCTATCGAGTTCGCGGCTTAAAATCCTTTCAATAGCGGCAGCGATATCGCCCAAATCATTTCGATAACTGCTTAAAGCACGCATAAGAGCATTATACATTACAATGGCAGGAATAGCCACAAAAAGTCCAATAGCGGTTGCAAGCAAAGCTTCAGCAATTCCAGGTGCGACCACATCAAGCCGCGTTGTTTGAGATTCAGCAATTCCGATAAAAGCATTCATGATGCCCCACACAGTTGCAAAAAGACCAACAAAGGGGGCAATGGCGCCAATAGTTGCTAAAACAGCACTTCCACGTGCAACGCGATGCGTAGCGGCCAACAAGCAGCGTGACAAAAGCAAATGTACACGTTCCTTCACCCCATCATTAAGATCTCGAGCAATTCCTCCATACCGAACGGCTTCTTCATAAGAAACGTCATTTTCACGACAAGCCGCCCGCTCACCTTGCTTGCTACTAGAACTTTCATTTTTCACAAAATTGATCTGTTGTGTGGAAAGATAAACTTCTTTTAAAACTTCTTTTAAAAATTCTACACCAACACCTTTGCTCTCTTTTAGCCCCGCATTCAAACGCGCAAGTGTTTGTGTATTAAAAATCAATTGAAGTTCATAGCGTGCTCTTCGTTTTGCTATCGTTACTTCAACAATTTTAACAAAAGCAATCGTCCAAGAAACAACAGACGCCAACAATAAAGTAATAATCACAGCTTTAACGACCCAATCAGCCGCCATAAACATAGAAAAAGGGGAAAGATCATGCGTAGAAAGTGCAGCAGACACACTGCTTGAGGGTACTGTATCAGATTCCATTTCCGTTCCATACCATTTAGGTCTTACATTTTTTATTTTCCTGTCACAATCAAGCCACCCCGCCGTAGCATCACTGTTCTGTAACGTTAATCCCCTATAATTTCACTGTGTGTTCAATTTAAGGAACAACCTATAATAAATCAAGTATAGTTTTATTCTAAACTTATTAAAAAATGTCGTTTTGGATTTTTATATAATACAATTTATTTCATACATTACTGAACTTCATAAGCAACTTCATTTTACTTATAAGACTAAAGTGTCAAATTTCTTTTATCAAAAAAGCTTTTTAAATTGAAGAAAAATAAGGGAACCAAAACAAGTGTTTGACGTTACAAAGTTGTAAAATTTTTTTACTTGAAAGCAAATGATCACAGTCAGCGTAAAATAATAGGTAACAGTACAAAGAAAGAAATATCATTATGGCAAACAATAAAACAGTAGAAGATCACAAATCAGTATCAGAAAAAGATTTGCAAGCACAATTCGAAAAATTACGCAATGAAGTTTCAAATATAACTTCGAATTTAACCAATTTTGGTGCAGACAAACTAGACAAAGCTAAAGATAAAACAGAAAAACTGTACAACTCAACAAAAGAAAGTGGTGAAGATATGATATCACATACACAAAACAGTATAAAAACTTTTGAAGATGCTCTAAGCCGGTGTGTTCGTAAGAACCCGAACAAAAGTGTCCTCGTTGCAGCAGGATTCGGTTTTCTTCTTTCACAATTATTGCGTCACTAATTCTCATGTATAAGTTGATAGCTCTTTTTTCAAACCATTTTATTGGGAGAGAATTAAAAAACACGGTTAAGCGAATACGCCTTCAAGCAATATGTTGCGTGGTTGTTGGAGCTTCAGCGTTCATGTCTTTGATATTTTTATGTGTCACCGGCTTTATTGCTCTATGCTCTGTTACCACTCCTCTTGTGGCTGCTAGCATAATGTTTTTCCTATGGTTGCTCATTGCAGCATTAGGAGTTGTCGTTTGGCACGTTCTTAGAGCATATCAACGCTATTCCCAACAAAAAAAATGGGAAAAACAAGAAAAACTTCTAGCAGAAACAGCGCTTTTGAGCTTTTCAATGCTAAGCAAACACATTTCTTGTTCCAAATTGAGCATTCCAATTCTTGGGCTTATAACCTGCTTTTTATGGAAACGAAATAAAACAAAACACTTTTAAGAGATATTTTATATCTCTCCTATCCCACCCAGTGCTTTCTCTTAAACCATAGTGAGAGAAAGTACTTTTTTGCATACCCTCCTTTCATCCTCATTAAAGATATTGTATTTTTTTTCCATTAAAAATATGACCAATGTTTAAGGATAAGAATGAAACGTCTCCATACAATATTTGCCTCACCGCAACATTATTAATGTATGGCATTGCCAAGATCATCACTCACATCAGAAAAATTTTATCAAAATTATTGTCTGACAGCATGCTATTGAAAATCCACGTTGATTGTTCTTCAATATAAAGAACATGTTTTATTGCTAAGCTTTCTTAGAGAAGATGGAAAACTGCTTTGATAAAAATATCCTTCGTGCTTTCATGAAAATATACCTTTTAAGCAGCGTCATGATGCGCGATAACATCTATCATCTCTGTGACAATAGCATTAAGAACTTCTTGGTCATCACCTTCAGCCATAACGCGAATCACAGGTTCTGTTCCCGAGGGACGAATGATCAATCGTGCTTCTTTTCCCAAACGCTGCGTTGCTTGACTCACTGCTGTTTTGACCGCACTTTTTTTCAGCACATTTTTGTTTTGAATCAAAACATTTTTTAAAATTTGTGGCACAGGCTCAAACTGCTTACACAAATCACTCATAGAAGTTTGCCTCTCTCTCATACAAGAGAGCACTTGCAAAGCAGCCACCAATCCATCACCAGTTGTTCCAAAATCACTTAACACAATATGCCCAGAAGCCTCTCCCCCGACATTATATCCCCCCTGACACATCGCATCAACAACATAGCGATCACCAACATTGGTCCGCACAAGCTCCAACCCTTTGCTGCTCAAAAAGCGCTCAAGTCCAAGATTTGACATAATTGTTGTTACAATACCATTGCGCTTTAAGCGCCCTGCTTTATGCCAATGTTCCGCAATGACAGCAATTAACTGATCGCCATCAACTGTTTGCGTTTTTTCATCAACAAGCAAAACACGATCTCCATCTCCATCAAGAGCAATTCCCACATCGGCACGCACTTCATGAACCTTTTGTTTTAAGGAAGTAAGATCGGTTGATCCACATTTTTGATTAATATTAAAACCATTTGGTTCATTATTAATAGCAAAAACCTCAGCACCCAATTCCCACAAAGCACGCGGTGCAGCTTTATAGGCAGCTCCATTTGCGCAATCAACAACAATCCGCAAAGAATCCAAAGACATATTGCGTGGCAAAGTTCGTTTCGCATATTCAATATAGCGATAAATATCCCCTTCAACTCGCTTTGCGCAGCCAATTTCTGTAGCATTTGCTAAAGATTTTGAAAGGTCTATATCAATTAACTCTTCAATTTTTGCTTCTATGTTATCTGAAAGCTTAAAACCATCATGACCAAAAAGCTTAATCCCATTATCATAAAAAGGATTATGAGAAGCAGAAATCATCACTCCAATATCAGCGCGCAATGAACGACACAACATAGCAACAGCAGGCGTTGGTACAGGACCAAGTAAAAAAACTTCCATTCCAGCAGCAGTAAATCCTGAAACTAAAGCATTTTCCAACATATAACCAGATAAGCGGGTATCCTTACCAATCACCACACGATGCGACTGACGTTGCGATTTTAAAAAAACCCCCACTGCCATCCCTACTTTCATAGCAAAATCTGGTGTCATAGGAAAAGAATTGGCTTTGCCTCTAATTCCATCTGTACCAAAATATTTTTGTGCCATCTTTATTTCCTTCATATGCACATTCCTGCGCGATCCTGATATAGTAGTAAAAATTTTGATACAACAAAATCCCCTTAAATAGTGAAACTCTTTACAGTTTGTATTCCTTTAAAGAACAAATAGAACTGCCACTCTCTACCCCATACCCCTAAAGTTTTTAATTTTGCAAAGACCATGAAGCACTTCAATACAATATTTTGTACCGCATGTATTAATTCTTCTTTTACAAGCTTGAATCAATGAAAGAAAAGTTGATCCTATCTCATAATAAACCACTTCATCTCCAATGCTTATATCTCATACCTAACAATTATTCTTGAATATGTTTAGCTTATGCAGACACAGCTCTAAACTCAACAAAAGAATAAATTTACAATTTATATTAACAACAGGTCTTATCCAAATCAGCTTTTCAAATATTTTTTGTACTCTTTTGAAAAAAAATATTGCCGATTTTATATTTTATGCACTTTTATAAATATTACTTTAAAAGGTGCAGGGAAACCTACACCTTTTAAAAATTTTACTTAAAGTTTTGTAAAAAACATCTACTCAAGAATCATCAGAGGATTCTTTTTTTTCTTTGCGTTCAGCGGAATTTGACTTTTTTTCAGCTCCACTAGACTTTTTCTCTTTAGACTTGGTTTCATTAGATTTTACCGTTTTTTTTCTAACTCCCAGTCCTTTTTCTTCGTCATGATCACTCACATGTGTTTGATCTTCTGTTTCGCTTGCAGGCTCTCCCTTACTTATTCCAGTTTTCGGCACAGATGAAGTGCGCAAAGGAGCATTTTCATCTTTATGTGTGCGTGAAGGAGGTTTTCCTGCAATAACTTCACTAATTTCAGCACCTGTTAAAGTTTCATATTCTAATAATCCTTCTGCAAGAGCAAACCATTCTTTCTTTTTTTCCTGCAGAATTTTTGTTGCATTTGTATAAGCATCGTCAATCAGCTTACGCACTTCAGAATCAATCATACGCGCGGTTTCTTCAGAGACATTTTGTGTCCGTGCCACGGAATGGCCTAGGAAAACTTCATCCTGATTATCGCCATAAGCAACATTACCCAGCAGATCAGAAAATCCCCATCGAGTGATCATGGCACGTGCTAATTTTGTTGCTTGTTCGATATCAGACGAAGCACCAGAAGTGATATTTTCTTTTCCAAACTTCAATTCTTCCGCCACTCGTCCCCCCATCATAATGGCAAGACGAGAAATCATCCATCGATAACTCATGGAATAGCGATCACCTTCAGGCAACTGCATCACCATACCCAAAGCTCTTCCTCGTGGTACAATCGTTGCTTTATGAACAGGATCAGCAACAGGCACATTAAGCGCCACAATAGCATGTCCTGCTTCATGATATGCTGTGAGCTCTTTTTCTGCTTGTGTCATAGCGGTTGATTTACGCTCAGCCCCCATCATAACCTTATCTTTAGCATCCTCAAACTCTTGCATCGTCACCACTCTTTTATTGCGGCTAGCAGCCATAAGAGCAGCTTCATTGACAAGATTCATCAGATCAGCACCAGAGAAGCCTGGCGTTCCTCTTGCTAACACTTTCAGATCAACATTAGGCGCCAAAGGCACATTGCGCACATGAACTTTTAAAATTTGTTCGCGCCCCATAACATCAGGGTTTGGCACAACGACTTGCCGATCAAACCGCCCTGGTCTTAACAAAGCAGGATCGAGTACATCAGGACGGTTTGTTGCAGCAATGAGGATAATGCTTTCATTAGGTTCAAAGCCATCCATTTCAACGAGCAGCTGATTTAAGGTCTGTTCACGTTCATCATTTCCACCACCCAATCCTGCACCACGGTGGCGTCCCACAGCGTCAATTTCATCGATAAAGATAATACAAGGCGCATTTTTTTTAGCCTGTTCAAACATATCCCGCACACGGCTTGCACCAACACCAACAAACATTTCAACAAAATCTGACCCTGAAATAGTAAAAAAAGGCACATTAGCTTCACCAGCAATAGAGCGCGCAAGCAGGGTTTTACCCGTTCCTGGAGGACCAACAAGCAAAACACCACGTGGGATACGTCCTCCTAAACGTTGAAATTTTTGTGGTTCACGCAAAAATTCAACAATTTCTTGCAGATCTTGCTTTGCTTCTTCAACCCCGGCCACATCCTGAAAGGTAACACGGCCCTGAGCTTCATTAAGCAATTTTGCTTTAGACTTCCCAAACCCCATTGCGCCACGCGACCCGCTTTGCATCTGCCGCATAAAGAATATCCACACTCCAACGATGATTAAAACAGGCAGCAAAGAAAACAAAAGATTTAGAAAAATACCATTCCCAGAACTTTCAGGAATAGCTTTAACATTAACATTCTTATTTTCTAATTTTTGTATCAAGCCCAAATCTCGTGGAGCATAAGTTGAAATAACTCTAAATTCAGAGGTATATCCTGTTAATTTCTGACCTTGAATAGTCACAGATTTAATCTCATCATTCTCAACTTTTTTCAAAAATTCAGAATAAGATACCTCTCCACCTCCGGAGCGCTGACCATCTCCATTAAAGAGAGAAAACGATACAATCAAAATTAATGCAATAACCCCCCAAATAAGGAGAGAACGGTAATTGGAATTCATATTATGTCCACTTACTAAACCATGTCAAAATTCTTAAATATTTCCCCTAACATATAACCTTGTTTGTCCCTTGCCAAGATATGAGAAGATGTTTATCACTTTTTCAGGTCGTTTTTCTTTATCTTTTTATCTCTATATTAAAAAAAGGTTCAAGAACATTAACAAGAGCAGCATCTTCGCTTAATAAAAGCCAATGAAAAGGTGCCATAATTCTTTTTATAACAACATTTTTAATCGCATCTTGTTTTTGTTGAAAATATGTCTGATCCGTAAGCTCTGGAATATCGATACCTTTATCATTTGAAATCATTAAAAGCGATTGTAAAGAGGGGAAATGAGGACGTTCAATATCAAACATGTTGTTTTTTAACAAGGATTGCAAATGTCCCAAATCAGCTGCGCCTACCTTTATAGGCACAGTCCCATAATTGGTGATTTGGTAGCGTCCATCCCATAAAAAAGTTTTTTTTACTCCAACAACAGCTTCTTTAATATTTCGAGATTCACGCCACAAAGTGATTCCACTTTGGCTATGTTCAATAACGGAACCTGCCAAAGTGAAGCGCTGTTTTTGTGGAACGGATAGACACAACTTTTTGCTAAGAGTGATGAACTTTTTAAAGGGAAGCAAATAAAATCCTCCTCCCATCAGCGCCGCAAAAAGTCCAACCACAAAAGGAAAATTGGGATGTTTATGTAAGAATGGCGCAGGCTTTCCGATAAAGCAACACCCATGTTCAACAACAACATCTAAAGCCAAGATCAAGTCAGCAATATTTTGTGCCTGTTTACGACGTTCAAGTGCGGCTTCATTCACTTTTTTAGCAATAACAGTGAGCTTGTGTGGATGAAGAGAATGGCGCACACGCACACGTTCAAAATGAATATCCTCATTTGTTGGATCATCAATCCATGTTTGTCCTTGAACACACAAATAAGCACGCAATGTTTTACGTTTTACGCCAAGAAGTGGTCGGATTAAGCGCACTTTTTGACGTAATAATGCTTCACGCGAAATACAGGATAAACCGCGCTCATACATCAAAATACACTCTTTTTTTATGATATTTTTTGCCGCGTTTGTTGTACACCCTTCCTCGCACTCAGCTTCAAAACACTCTTGCTCTACAAGACTCGCACGCTCTCGAACACGTTGATGACGCATCTGATAGGTTTCAACCTGATCATTGAGTGTGTGCCCTGTCATAATGAGTGTTGCGCCTTGTTTTTGCGCTTCTTGAAACAAAAGATCATAGCGAGCAGTGCGCGCTTTTTCAGCGATATTCGTTTTCGGCTTATTGCCTTCCCATCGCAAAATGACATGCTGAATGCGATGTGCATGACAAATTTTTGCAACATTTTCCGCTTCATAAGCAGATTCTTTGCGTAACTGGTGATCTACAGTCACAGCAATCATCTCTGGAGGAACAGTCATAGTCCTTAAATGATCTCTGACCAAAAATAACAAAGCAAGCGAATCACTTCCTCCTGAAACCGCAAGGATTAGTTTTTGACATTGGATAAAATCTGATGTTGTAAAGAGATCTTTTGCTAATTTTATAAACATCACAAATGATTTCACTCCCTTTATAGATGCTTATAAAAGATACTTTCTAACATTTTTAAATTATTTTGTTTTTGTTCCAAGAGAACACAATCCACTTCATTTTTCTCAAAAGCATCCATACTAATTTGCTAGCTTTAATAAAATTTCAGAATCGGAGAAGAGTTTTTTGTTTGTATGCCATAACATGAGATACATTTGAACCACTTCATAATAACGCTCTTGTCTCAAGAAAACTTCTGCGCACAAAAACAAAACACCAATACCCAAAAGATCTTCTTTATAACGATTTTGAAAAGTGCAAAAACTTTATCTACATCATAATCTTTGAGAAAGAACTCCAAATCTTCTCAACTTCTTACCTTGCGCTGCACTTTTCGTTAAGGCAAATGTATGAGCCACAAAAGACAGCACACTCCCAAACGAAAAATGTTATTCCTCGAAATAGAATACTCTTACTGGAAAGGAGAGAATCAAAAACAAAAGACATTATATCTCGAGAGAGAATATCTTTGCTCACGCTTAAAGCCACAGTCTTTTTAACGGAAAGTGCCGTATTATAGCAAAAAATTCTGTCGGATTTTGCGACGCACTTTGAGAAGTGAAGGGAAAACAACATATAAAAGTTTATATAAAAACAATGAATTTCCAATTTCGTTTTTTAAATATATATATCCGTTTTCCCTAAAAATCTCATCTCATAACCTCGATTGACCATTGGTATTCGTATTCATTATTGCCAATTACTGCCGTTGTTGATTACGGTAACAGCACGACGGTTTTTGTTCCAACAAGAAAGATCGTTACATATTGCAACAGGTCTTTCCTTTCCATAAGAAATTGTTTGTATCCGTTGTGCAGATACACCAAGAGAAATCAAATAATCGCGTACTGCAACAGCACGCCGCTGCCCAAGTGCCAAATTATATTCACGCGTACCACGTTCGTCAGCATGTCCTTCAATGGTAATCAAATAAACAGGATAACGAAGCAACCATTCTGCTTGACGCGCCAAAACGCGCTGCGCGTCAGGTTCAATAGAGGAAGAATCCAGACTAAAGAAAACGCGGTCTCCAACAGTAACCATAAAGTTCTGCTTTGGATTTTGCGGCATTTGATAAAAGTCAGAATCACCACTGAAAGAGCTGTTCATATCACTGGTAGCGTTGATATGTTTTCCTCCACAAGCGACCAGAAATAGTGAAAAAAACAAAATGACTGTCAATGGATGGAAGAAAATATTTCTGACAGAGCTCATAGACTGGTTCTCCTTGTTGTAAACATCAAAATTGAAGGGATTAACTCTTTTACTTGTTCTTCAAGAATGATTATTAACTATTAGTGAATATATGATTTACTATCGTTTAATCCCCTACATTTTTTTACAACAGCCTTTCAGAGAGTAACATAATACGAACAGTTGCATACTTATACACAATAAGTCTTGCTTTGTTTACGTATTATCCTGACGGTTTTTCTGCAGCGCGTTTAACTTTGCAAAAACTTTATCAGCATCAAAATTTTTGTTGAGATCTTGTATATCTTCTTCTTCACTAAAAGTGACATTTTCTGTAACCGATGCAGGAAGCAAAGATTGGTCCGCCTCAGCCGAGAGAGGACGATCTTTTGCAACACGCTGAAGTTCAAGATCCAAATCAATTTGCGAACACAAGCCAAGCCCTACAGGATCCAGAGGGACCAAATTAGCGCTATTCCAGTGTGTTCTGTTACGAATTTGCTCAATAGTTGCTTTTGTTGTACCAATTAAACGTGCGATCTGAGCATCTTTTAACTCAGGATGATTTGTCACCAACCATAAAATACCATTTGGACGATCTTGACGCCGAGAAAGAGGGATATAGCGCGCACCTTTGCGTTTTTTTTCAGGAATGTGAACTTTTGATTCTGAAATTCTCAAACGTGCATTTTTATCAGCCTCCACACGTGCAATTTCGCTACGCGTTAACTGCCCAGAACTAATTGGATCCAACCCCTTAATACCATAGGCAGCTTCGCCATCCGCAATAGCTTTTACTTCCAACACATGCAATTTACAAAATTCTGCAATTTGATCAAAAGAAAGTGCAGTATTATCAACCAGCCAAACAGCTGTCGCTTTAGGCATCAAAAGTTGCGTTGCCATCTCTATAATATCCTTTTATTTCCTTTTAAAGGCAGACCATTGCCCTCCCCTAAATTATGGGGTATTTTTTATATATAGGCCTTTTCTATTGCGCTCAAAATAAAGTGAGACGCAGAATAAGCCGTTTTTACTATAAAATTACATCACGTTATAACGTTATTTTTAACCAACGACAAGATATCTGTCTTGCAATGATCATCAAGGATGTATCTTTACCTTTCATGCGATTTTTTTTATAAAGGTTTATTAAATTTATTCACCCTAGATTGCGACGCACTTATTGGCATATTTGTTCCGTCGGAATGGGTGTTTACCGCCTTAATTTAAGGAAAAGCTCCCAAACAGGAAGGAAAACAATGGCAGGCCATTCACAATTTAAAAATATTATGCACCGTAAAGGACGTCAAGATGCGATGCGCTCAAAAATATTTTCTAAACTTGCGCGCGAAATTACAGTTGCAGCCAAACAAGGCTCTCCTGACCCCGCCATGAATCCGCGTCTAAGACTTGCTATTCAAAACGCTAAAGCACAATCAATGCCGAAAGATAACATTGAACGCGCAATTAAAAAAGCTTCAGGAAACGATAGCGAAAATTACGATGAAGTGCGCTATGAGGGATATGGTCCAGGAGGGGTTGCGGTTATTGTCGAAGCTTTAACTGATAATCGAAACCGCACTGCCTCAAATGTACGTGCAGCCTTCACAAAATCAGGAGGAGCACTAGGTGAAACGGGTTCTGTCAGTTTCATGTTTAATCGAATTGGTGAAATAATTTATAAGCTTGAAGCAGGTACAGCTGATAGCATCATGAACGCAGCGATTGAAGCAGGTGCTGAAGATGTGCAATCAGAAGAAACCGGACACCATATTACCTGCGCATTTGAAGATATCGGCGAAGTCTCTAAAATACTTGAAACGAAGCTTGGCGAAGCAGAATCAATCAAAACTGTTTGGAAAGCCTCTACTCTTACACCAATAGATGAAGAAAAAGCTTCATCGGTTTTACGACTGATTGCAACATTAGAAGAAGATGATGACGTACAAAATGTTTATGCTAATTTTGACGTCAGCGATGAAATCTTAGCAAAATTATCTGCATAACATCCTTCGTAAGATCATCTCTTGTGTGCAATCATGAACACGCATTTTTTTTCTGTTCGTTCTCTATCATTATGATCTACGAAAGTGTTATTGATATTTGTCATCCTGAAATATAAAAACCCCGCTTTAATGTGGGGCTTTTTATTTTGTAAAAATTTTTAACAAAAATACCGGACGCAAATGGCTTACAACAGCTTCCTCATTTAAAAGAGCGTTTTATGAAAGTCTCTTCCACACACAATGAAGTGCACCCACGCTATAAATCTACTAGTCAGCCATTTAGAGAAATCAGCAAAACAGAAAACCAGCGCTCTTAAACAAAAATCGCACACAGATCCATTTTCTTTTTTCCTTCATTATTCACTTCAATTGAACAATTCGCTTTTTATCGCGTACTAAGCAGAGGCGACCATGCTGGATCAGAAGCATCATTTGGTGTTGGCAATAAGCGTTCATTGCGTCCAGTAATGTCGATCGTATAAATTTTTGGTCCTAAACCTGGATCCTGACGAAAGAACATTAGCACGCGACCATTAGGTGCCCACGTTGGTCCCTCATTGTGAAAACCTGTCGTTAAAATTCGCTCTCCCATTCCATCAGGACGCATAACTCCAATAGAAAACTTACCATCAACTTGTTTTGTAAAAGCAATGTAATCACCACGTGGGGACCAAATAGGTGTTGAATAGCTTCCTTCATCTGTAGAAATACGTTGAATATTACTACCATCAGCATTCATCGTATAAAGCTGTTGCTTTCCACTACGATCCGATGAAAAGACAATTTTTGTCCCATCTGGCGAATAAGATGCTGACGTATCAATAGCTGAAGTTGTTGTGAGTCGCGTCATCATACGGGTCTGTAAGTCCATTGTGTAAAGATTTGCACTGCCATTATGTTGCAATAAACTCATGATGACTTTTTGCCCATCAGGAGAAAAGCGAGGGGCAATTGTCATATTGTTAAAAGTTCCGATTAATTCCCTCTGTCCAACTTCAATTTGTTGCAGATAAACATGGGGTGTTTGATTAGCCCCATAAGACATATAAGTAATTTCTTGTCGTTTAGGTGAAAAACGCGGTGTAAGCACCAGTTCACGTCCATCAGAAATATAAATTAAATTTGCTCCATCTTGATCCATAATCGCTAAACGTTTGATACGCGCATTTTTAGGTCCTGTTTCATCTATGAAAACAATTCGTGTATCAAAATAGCCACTCTCTCCTGTCATTGCACTATAGATCTCATCTGCAATCATATGTGCAACACGTCGCCAACGTTCTGTCGCAGTATCAAAACGCCGTCCTTTGAGTTGTTGATGACTAAAAACATCCCATAAACGAAAGTCTACCCTCAATCGTCCATCGGCTTCTCTTATAACTTTCCCAGCAACCAAGCCTTGTGCATTGATGGCTTGCCAATCAGCAAAATGCGGTTGCGTGTTTAAATCGAGAGTTTTTTCTAAAAAAGATGCTTTATTAATGGGCAAAAAAAGTCCAGATCGTTCAAGATCTTCTGTAATAACGGCTGCAATTTTTAATCCTAAAGAATCATTAGAAACAAAATCTGTAATTGCAATGGGAATGGGATTAAAGTCAGCACTAGAAATGGTCCCTTTCAATTGCGCATGAGCAGTTGAAAAGCTTAAAAACCATAACCATGTGGTAACAAGAAACCAAGGGGAAAATATACGTCTTTTCATAGACATAACAGAATGTATCCTTTGTATTAAAGAGAAAATATATCTGTATCTCATCGTGTTACTCTTGAAGCGGATCAACATTAAAATCAAAGCCTTGCCCCCACAAATCATATTGATCACGGGGAAGATCTGTATAAGGTTGGCACGCAAAAACAGCTGCATAGACCTGTCGCACCATAATAGCTTGCTGGCTCGGTGCACCACTCAGTGGATCAATGATTGGATCTCCCACAACCATTCCTGCACGATTGAGATAAAATCTCAGACGCACAACTGGACGATTTTTTAAATCTCCACCAAGAGCAACAAGCTTAAGCTTTTTTTGAATACATGCACCAGCGATATTAACTAGTGTTTGGGCCATCTTATCAACATCACCGATATTTTTTCGTCCACCAAAAGCCTCTTCTTTTTTGGAACGCTTTGCTCCACCCCCCTGTGTGCGTGCATGATTAAGCAAACTTTTTTCTTCTACTTCCAAAATATCTTCAATTGTCTGCTCAGTTTTTGTTTTATTTTGTTTTTTCGCAGCTTGTGTATTTTTGGTGTCAGGCTGTTTTATAGGATGCGGTTTAACCTGTGGACGAGGAGACTTTTCTGGTAGCACAATTTTTGCAGTTTGTTGGGGAGGTGAAACTTGTTCTTCAAGGATTTCTTGTACAGTTGAAACTGGTTTTTGCGATGGTATTACCCTATCATCTTTAGGCGCCTCTTTGGATACCTCAGAGCGCATCTTTGAAAACACTTCTGGGGAACTTTCTTGTATCTCCTCTGGCGCTGCATCTAAAGATGCCTCTGGCGCAATTTCTTGAGCAACCTCTGGCAAAAATTCTGGTGAAGCTTCTGATAATACCTCTGGTGCCGTCTCTTGCATCACATCTGGTGAAGCTTCTAGAAACGCTTCTGGCTCAATCTCTCGCATTATATCTGATGAAGATTCTGAAGATATCTCTGGCTCAATCTTTTGCGTAACTTCTGATGAAGATTCTGGAGACACCTCTGGCTCAATCTCTTGTGTAACTTCTGATGAAGATTCTGGAGATACCTCTGGCTCAATCTCTTGTGTAACTTCTGATGAAGATTCTGGAGACACCTCTGGCTCAATCTCTTGCATCATATCAGATTCAGATGGAGCCTCTAAAAACGTCTCTGTATTTGTTTCTAATACTTTCTCTTCTCCCGACGGTGTAGGCGTTACCTCAATGTTACGCGGTTTTTCCTTTGGCTTGAAAGACATAAAATTATCAACCTGTCCATCTCCAATATAGTGCGCTTCTTCTTTTTCTTGTGGTTTTACAGTTGGCTTGACTGCAGGAATGATATGAACAGGCGCATTTAACGCTCCCTGTTGAAAGGACAGCTCTTGGTCAAGAGGTGCAAGAGTGACAGAAATTGCTTCTTGCTGTTGTGAAGAAATAGGATTACTGAAGTGAACAGCTCCTAATCCTAAAAGAATGGCATGTATGGAAAGAGACAAAGCCAAACTTTTCTTTATGCCAGAATAAGAATCAATGTTCATCTTTAGACCTTGTATTTTTTTAATCACTGCGCCAAGCTGGCTAAAGCAACTTGTGAAAAACCAGCCTCTTGAATATCAGCAAGCAATTTTAAGACTTGTTCATATTCAACAGTTTTAGCAGCACGCACAAAGATGCGTTGATTTTTTTGTGCAGGATCAGTCACAAGTTTAGCCTTAAGCTGTGCGATTAAAGCTTCTGGTGTATCATAATAATCTTGATTGATAGCCAAACGCCCCTGTTCATCAAGAGAAACCGTAAGCGGAGGCTTATTCATTTGTACAGGACCAGCTTGACTATGAGGTAAATCAAGAGGAACACCATTAACCAAAAGTGGAGCAGAAACCATAAAAATAATTAACAAGACCAGCATCACATCCACAAAAGGTGTAACATTAATTTCACTCATGAGTTGGCTGCGCGAATAATGCCGTCTGCGCGTATTTTTTCGACCAGAAGAAACAATAGAAACGCCCATAGATTTTCTCCTTTATGATGATGTATGAGATCTTTGTATCTCATCAATGCGTCGTGACATAATTGTTGAAAATTCATCAGCAAAGTTTTCTATTTGTGCTATTATTTTACCGCTTTCATGGACAAATTTGTTATAAGCAATAACTGCTGGAATCGCTGCAAGCAAACCAATCGCTGTAGCTAAAAGTGCCTCTGCAATTCCCGGTGCGACAACTGCCAACGAGGTATTTTGAGAAGCGGAAATAGAAAGAAATGAACTCATAATACCAATTACTGTCCCAAAAAGTCCAATAAAAGGACCTGCAGACCCAAGTGTTGCCAGAAAATTTAATTTTGATTCTATTTTTTCACTTTCACGGATTAAAGCAAGATCCATGGCTTTATTAATCCTACTCTGCAGATTGGTTGATGTATGGATCCCTTTTGCAAGAGATTTTTTCCATTCTGTCATTGCTGCCATAAAAACCACTGATATGCTGTCAGTGGGTTGATTTTTGTACACGGCATAGAGATCTTCCAGTGGCTGCCCTGACCAAAATTCATCTTCAAACTGTTTGATTTTACGCCGAATTTGTCGATAGGTAAAAATTTTATCAAAAATAATTGTCCAACTCCAAATAGAAGCGAGTAGCAATCCAACCATAACAGTTTTAACAACCCATCCCGCTTGCATAAATAAGCTTAAAATTCCGATTGTTTCTGGACTTGCAAATTCTATATGCGGCATAAATTCATCCCTCTCAATGAAAGATTATTTTTTATAAATAAACTTATTTTATAGTTCCTAAATTATAAAAAAACAAATCTCACTCTCTCTATATATAAATAAGCTCTTTACACTGTGAAATTAAATCAAAAACACTTTTAAGCAAGAATTTTCGAAAAAAGATCTTTGGGTAAACGTCGCGGTTTCCCCTCTTTATTAATGATAGCAATCTCAACTTTTGCAGCAACCAGCATGGTATTATCATGTACAATATGTTGATCCATGAAGAAACGTGCTCCTTGGACACAGTCCAGGCGCGTTTTTATTGTTAAAAGATTATCAATACGCGCTGGTCGGGAAAAAGTGATTTCCATATGACGCACAACAAAAAATAACTCTTCTCCCTGCCCCCCTTCTGCCAACATATGATTATTAAAACCTATAGCCCGTAAAAACTCTGAACGTCCTCGTTCAAAAAATTCTAAATAACGCGCATGATAAACTACACCTGAAAAATCTGTATCAGCAACATAAACCCGTGCCTGCAAATCATGAAAATCGTTTATATCGTTGTTTTCAGACGCTGTCCCACTCATCCTCTTTATCCTAAAAAATTGTCTATATTTGTTCATTATTTGAGACATCAAGCAATTGAACATTTTTTATGTTGAAATTATGAAATGCAAAATCACAAATTAACCTAAACTTTTTTATGATAAAGTGTATTTTAATCTTCTACTCTGTTTCCATAATTTTTTTAATCTTCTGCTCCATCCCATAAAGTTGTTTGTATGGGTAAACTCTCTTCTAATAAATTAGAAAGTTGTGTCCGTTTTTGCATGGACGCCATAGAAGAAGGTGGAGAAAGCCCTAAATGAGCAAAAGCCTTTTCTGTCAGTATTCGTCCGCGGGCAGTACGCTGAATAAAGCCTTGTTGTAGAAGATAGGGTTCAATAATATCTTCAATAGCATCACGTGGTTCTGATAAAGCCGCAGCAATGGTTTCAATACCGACGGGACCACCTAAAAAAGTATCTGCAATCAGCAACAAATAACGACGGTCAAGTGGATCGAGCCCTAAATGATCAACTTCAAGACGAGAAAGAGCTTCATCAGCAAGTGCGCAATCAATTTTTTTTGCCCGTTTGACCAAAGCAAAATCACAAACACGGCGTAACAACCGTCCTGCAATCCTTGGAGTCCCTCGTGCACGGCGTGCAATTTCATGAGCACCATCATCACTAATTTGGACCGAAAAAAGGCGCGCATTACGCTTTACGATATATTCCAATTCTTCTATGGTATAAAAATTTAACCGAATAGGAATACCAAAACGATCTCGCAAAGGTGTTGTCAAAAGTCCCAAACGCGTAGTAGCAGCCACCAGCGTAAATTTGGCTAAGTCAATTTTAACCGAACGCGCTGCTGGTCCTTCCCCAATGATAAGATCAAGCTGATAGTCTTCCATAGCAGGATATAAAATTTCTTCAACAGCTGGATTTAAGCGATGAATTTCATCAATAAAAAGGACATCTCGTTCTTCTAAATTGGTTAAAAGTGCTGCCAAATCTCCAGATTTGGCAATAACAGGACCTGAAGTTGAACGAAAATTAACCCCTAACTCTTTAGCCATAATCTGTGAAAGTGTTGTTTTTCCTAAGCCAGGGGGTCCTACAAATAAAACATGATCGAGCGCTTCTCGGCGTGTTTTTGCGGCTTCAATGAAGATTTTTAAATTTGCACGCGCCGCTTCCTGACCAATAAAGTCATCAAGCACTTGTGGTCTTAAGGAGCGATCTGGATCATTAGGAAGGGGAATACTACTCAAAAGGCGTTGTTCTTCATCATCTTTATGCATTTTTACCTTGAACTCACTGGAGGGGAAAGCAATTTAAGGCTATTACGAATAAGCAGTGCAGAGGAAACCGTTTCTTCCTCTTCCAAATCCTTCATCGCTAAACCAAGAGCTTGGGCTGCTTGATCGCGCTCAAATCCAAGATTGATCAAAGCTGCGAGTGCATCATCAATGGGCTGATTATTTTGTGTTGCCAGTGATGAGGAAGAAATGGAATGAACCGCATCACCATGAAAGGATGGCGCTTTACTTTTGAGCTCTCTCACAATTCTTTCTCCAACTTTTTTGCCAACACCTGGAGCACGGCTAATCATAGCAACATCGCTTAATGCAATTGCTTGCGTCAACTCATTTGGTGATAAGATTCCTAAGATTGCTAAAGAAACTTTCGCCCCAACACCTGGTACATTTTGCAAAAGACAAAACCATTCTTGTTCTATTTTCTCTGCAAAACCAAAAAGACGGATCGCGTCTTCACGAACGTGCGTTTCAATAAATAAACTTAAACTTTCTCCAAGAGCGGGTAATGAACAACGCAACCGATGTGAAATAAAAACAATATAACCAACACCGTGAACATTCAGGATGATATGATCATCAAAGATGTGTTCAAGGTTTCCTTTTAGTTTGCCAATCATGCCAAAACACCTGCACGAGATTGTAGGTTAGTGCGGTGCGCAGAATGACAAAGAGCAAGTGCAAGCGCATCCGCTGCATCGTTGCTGTCAAATTGCGCACGTGGAAGAAGAACTTTCACCATCATGTGAATTTGTTCCTTATCTCCATGACCAACACCAATAACCGATTTTTTTACTTTATTAGGAGCATACTCAAAAACAGGTAGACTTGCCTGCGCTGGAACAAGAAGCGCAATAGCACGTGCTTGACCAAGTTTTAAAGTCGCCGTCGCATCTTTATTAACGAAAACATGCTCCACAGACGCCTCATGAGGCATGAATTCATGCAAAATACCTGAAAGCCCATCATAAAGTTGGCACAGTCTGGAAGCAAGATCACATCGCACGTTAGAAGTAATAGTACCTGCTGCAACGAACTGAAGACGATTGCCAGAGAGATCGATCACGCCCCACCCCGTTCGCCTGAGTCCAGGATCAATACCTATAATACGAATCGTCTCTGCCATGAGCTAAGTTTATGTTATTTTTTTATATTTGAACAGATATTGGAAAACAAATAAAACAAGAAGAATATAGTCATAAAACATCATAAAAGGCATGCCAAAATTCACTTTGCTAAAACAAAATAGCATATAGAAAAGCAAAAAATAAAAAAAAGCGAAAGACAAAATTTTCTAAGAATGCTGAAAAGCTGTTTTAAGTAACTCGATTTGTTTATTCACTGGATTAGTATCTTCCAAATCATAGCAAGAGCCGTGCTCTTTATTGTAATTCATATATTGCATTCGTTTTTCTAAGCGAAGTGAACGTGTAACAAAATAGCGAAAGATCTCTGGCAATTCTTGCCAATGTACAGTTTCTAATTTTAAGGTTGGTGTATGAAGTGATACTTTTGCGATTTCTTTTTGTATTTGCTCTGGTGACATTTCTCCTTCACGCTCTGCGCGAAAAAGAAGAAGCTGAGAAGCTATTTGCATAAGTCGTGTACTTAAGTACATTGCTTCTTTTGCATAAATTGCAGAAGCTTCTGCAGAAAGCGTGCGCGCAGCTAATTTTCCGTCTGAATCAATATAAGATGCTGTTTCTTCAATCAGACTCATGGTTTCTTCATAAAGACGATTGAAAGCATTTTCAAAAGCACCGTGCTCAATCATGACAATGGGTTTATCTTTATCATAAGGGCGTTCATGTGCACTCACGCTTTTATACTCCAATACTCGCACGAAAACGATAATACTTACTCAACGTACAAAAAAGAAAAAGGTTTCTTTATCTTTTTAAATTAAGTACCTCTTTCAAAACTCTCATTCAATGCGCTTTTTGCATTAGGGTTAACAGGCAATGACACTATAGACCCACCTGTTTTTTTAAGAAAACCGATAAAATTGACAGTTTTCACAAAAATAAATGACAATAAACAACACCAAATTGCGTAACAACACCGCTCATTCTTTGAATATAATATCGAAAAAAAACACTTTAGTCATCAATGTTTTTTTAACTTATCTAAACATCACAAAAACAGAGCGCATCATAAATGTCCGTAAATTATATCTTCTCCCTAAAGTTTTTAAAGATTTTTGCAGTAAAAAGCGACACCTCTCGTTTAAGCTTTAGATAAAAAGACATCTAAAGAAATTAATGCAAAAATATGGAATAAACCAGGCAGACTTGAAAAAGTTTTATTATTAAGTAATAAGAAGTGGAGAAAGCCTTTGAAACCAATCCGAACACCTCACCAATTTCAATCCTCCCATCATAATAACAGTGTAAATCAAAGATATTCTCTTCACCCCACAATCACAAAAGATTGAAGAAAGATTTTTTTCTTGCTTAAGATATGAAGAAATCTGTTAACTGATAACAAAAAAATTGCCATGAGCAAGAATTCAAAAAATACTTCTCTCGTAAGAAACCAGAAGAGAAAACTTAAAAATCTACCTACAAGATAAAGCATAAAGAAGGACAAAAGCAGCCATTTTTACTGCTTGCACAAAAATAAAAAGCAAAAATAACCAAAACACTATGACGTGAAAAAACAAAGTTATAACCGTATTGAAGCTCAAAGTCTTCAGGTATTAAAAAGATTAAATGACAATCATGCTACATTTATTGATTCATTTTCTATAAGCCACAATACAAAACTTCTTCTGTAAAGTGAGGTATAAAGTTACGAATGCAATAAAAAGATATACTCCGTAAAGCTGTACAACCCTTTGCCAAAATTGACACACAATAAAAGAAGAAATTCCCGATATCGACAAACATGAAAGTGGAGCTCAACAGAAATACCTGAAACAAAAACTTCTATTAAATCAAAAAACAACAATTTTTATGTGTTGTATACTCTCAGAATATGATTGGTGAAAACCATCTATAAAGCTAAAAAAATGAAAAATATCAATGAACATATCGCAACAAGAAAGCTTCATGTCATGAAAAACAAACCACCGTATCTTTGTGAATTGCTTCCTATGCGTTAAAAGGAAAAAACCTGTTTTTACAAAGAACGCCTAGATTTTAGGGTAAGTTTTTATTTTTATAGAATCAAGGATTTTATATGACAAAGCAAAAGAATAAGCAAACTGCATCTTATTTTTTCCCTCAATTGGTTTTAACATCAGATGTTCGGCGTACCTTAGACGCTATCTTTTTACGCGAAATTATGCAAACAGAGTCTTTTGTAAGTGTTATCCTCTATGATTCCCAAAGGGACGAGATTTTTTTACAAAAACAAGCACAAACTTACGCAGAAGATATTCAAAATAATGGTGCTGCGCTTCTTATCGCTAACGACAGCCGGATCGCTGGACGGATAAAAGCTGATGGCTTACATCTAGAAGGAGATCTTGATGCTCTTAAAACTGAAAACCAGAAAAAAGAACAAAAAATAAGAGGTTTTGGTAATTTACGCGATCGCCATGGCGCCATGGTTGCTGCAGAAACGGGTGTTGATTATTTGTTTTTTGGAAAATTAGGTGCTGATAAAAAACCAGATGCACATCCCCGAAATATCCAATTAGCGCAGTGGTGGGCGGAAATTATGGAAATCCCTGCGGTTCTTCAAGCGGGAAGTGATTTTTCCACCTTTGATGAAGTTTTGAAAACCGGGTGCGAATTTATTGCTATTGAAGAAATCCTTTTTTCAAACAATAATCCTTTTGCTGTACTTAATATGGTGAAAGAAAAATGTCAAAATTTCCCCTTATCCGTGGAGAAGGTGCATTTATGATAAAGAAAAGTGTTGATCTGCTTATCCTAGCAATTGTTTGGCTTGCAGTCTTTATTGCAAATTCTATGGGAAACTCCAAAGAGGATTCAGACTTTGAACATTCTTTCAATACTATTCAAGAGCCTTCAAGCAATAATGAAGAACCGTTTAAACCCTTGAAAGCTGGACAATATGATCAAGCCTATGATTATTATATCCAAGGTTACTATTTAAAAGCTTTTCGTGAAGCCTTAAGACGTGCTGAAAAAAATGACCCAATCGCACAAACATTAGTTGCTCGGCTTTATATGGAAGGAAATGCTGTGCCAATGGATGGCGCACGTGCAGCTTTATGGTTTGGGCGTGCAGCAAAACAAGGCGAGCCACAAGCACAATTACGTTATGGTCTTATGTTATTTGATGGTCATTTTATTGCACAAAATAGACAGCTTAGTGAAGAATTTATTTTCAAATCTGTCCAAGCTGGTGTGAAAGAAGCTTATTTTTATTATGGGCAATTAATTCTTTATAAAGCTTCGCGCGAAAAAGAAGTTTTAGCAGGTGTCTCTGTACCAAGCCGCGACAACAAAGCGGTAGAGCAAGCATTAAAATGGTTTTTAAAAGGTGCAGCTCTTGGGGAGCCTGAAGCCGCTTTTGCTGCTGCAAAAATTCTTTCCTCAGGAACTTTTACACGACCAAAAGATGACCATAATGCACGTAAATTGATGGAAATTGCTGCCCAAAATAAACATCCCATGGCCCAAGTTCTTTTAGCTAAATGGCTTGTAGAAGGTCGAGGAGGAGAACGTGATTTTCAACGTGCATTCTCTCTCCTCCTTCCCAACGCCTTCAACATGATTATCCCTGCACAAATTTCTCTTGCAAGACTTTATCGAGATGGAATAGGAGTAAATGGCGATATTATCACAGCAGCTGCATGGTATATGGTGGCAAAACAAGCCCATGCACAAGCGCCTGATCTTGAAACTATGCTCCAAGGTATGGATGACAAACAATTAGAAAAAGCACAGCAAAAAGCCGCAACATTCTTACCTATTCTTTAAAAATTGGACGCTTTATAAAATGGACATGCCCAATAGTATGATAAGCGTAAGCAATCTTTATAACATGGTTCTTTTTACTTAAATTTTTCATCTGTCAAAAAATATTTTAGAATTTTTTTTAAAAAACTTGCGTCAGAACTGTTTTTATGGTCTTGCAAGAAGCTAAAAAGCTAAGATACACAAAGAACCATTTAAGGATTTTTTTGATCTTTTCTCTCTGCAAGAACAACAAGAGAGCTCTTTTTCAAGAACAGAATTGGATATGGATTATGAAAATTAATGGCAATGAAATTCGACCTGGCAATGTGATAGAGCACCAAGGCAGCTTGTGGGTAGCGGTGAAATGCAATGCTGTAAAGCCAGGAAAAGGGGGCGCATTTAACCAAGTCGAAATGAAAAATATAATCGACGGTACAAAGCTTAATGAACGGTTTCGCGCCGCAGAAACAGTTGAGAAAGTGCGTCTTGAACAAAAAGACTTTACTTTCCTTTACCAACAAGGTGAATCTCTGGTTTTTATGGATTCACAATCTTATGAACAACTGGAATTGCAAAAAGACTTTGTCGGTGACCGCGCTGCTTTTTTGCAAGATGGGATGACAGTAACCGTTGAACTTTATCAAGAAAAGCCAATCGGAATATCGCTGCCCGATCAGGTGACCGTAACAATTGCGGAAGCTGATCCGGCAATAAAAGGACAAACAGTTACATCCTCTTATAAGCCAGCAGTTCTTGAAAATGGTATTCGCATTCTTGTTCCACCTTTTATTAATGCAGGTGAACGCGTTATTGTTGATACCAATGAGTTAACCTATTTGCGTCGTGCAAATGATAAAGGATAAATAAAGGGATAAAGATGGCCCATTCTGCAATCATGAATGTCATGGTGCAAGCCGCAATGAAGGCTGGACGCTCGCTGGTGCGTGATTATGGTGAAGTTCAAAATTTACAGGTCTCTTTGAAAGGACCGGCAGATTATGTGAGTCAAGCAGATCGCAAAGCTGAGAAAATTATCTTCAATGAGCTAAGCAAAGCACGACCTAAATTTGGGTTTTTGATGGAAGAATCCGAGGAAATCATTGGGGAAGATTCCCAACATCGTTTCATTATAGACCCTTTAGATGGAACAACAAATTTTTTACATGGCATTCCTTTTTTCGCTATTTCCATCGCTTTGGAAAGCCAAGGACAGATTGCTGCTGGTGTGATCTATAACCCCGTTAGTGATGAGCTCTTTACTGCTGAGCGCGGTAAAGGAGCTTTCTTTAATGATAGACGTTGCCGTGTTTCTGCACGCAAGAAATTAGAAGATTGCGTTATTGCAACGGGAACACCTCATTTAAGCCGTCCTAATCATGGGACATATCTCATTGAATTACGCAACATAATGGCTCAAGTAGCTGGTATTCGCCGTTTTGGAGCTGCTGCTCTTGATCTGGCTTATGTTGCTGCGGGACGCATTGATGGATTTTGGGAAGATAATCTTCAAATTTGGGATATGGCAGCTGGAATACTGATCGTGCGTGAAGCAGGAGGTTTTGTCACTGACAAAGAAGGTGGTAGTGATATATTCCGCAAAAAAAATATTATTGCTGGAAATGAACGCATTCGTACAAAATTAGAAGCAGCAATTAAAAAAGGTCTTTAAATTTAATAAACATAAGAAAATCAGCAATATAAAAATTGCTGATTTTCTATCAAAACAGTTAGGCAACTGTAGTCCCAATTTTGTGACAGAAACTTATTCAGACAATAATTGCAATTTTGCTAATTTTGCATAAACCCCATTCTGCGCAATCAGTTGTGCATGTGTTCCTTCTTCAACAAGCGCACCTTTCTCCATAACGAAAATGCGATCTGCTTTTAAAATTGTTGCTAAACGGTGTGCTATCACCAATGTTGTGCGATTTTGCATGAGTCCCTCTAAGGCTTCTTGCACTAATTTTTCGCTGTTTGCATCTAAAGCAGACGTTGCTTCATCAAGCAACAAGAGAGGAGCATTTCTTAAAATTGCTCGTGCAATACCAATACGTTGTTTCTGTCCACCAGAAAGCATAATACCGCGTTCTCCTACTTCCGTGTCAAAGCCTTTTGGTAGAGCTTCAATAAACTCAAACGCATTAGCTGTTTTAGCTGCAGCAATGATTTGCTCTTCACTCATATTTTCGGTCCCAAAGGCAATATTATCGCGTAACGTACCATCAAAAATAGTAACATCTTGCGGAACATAAGAAATTGAACCACGCAAATCCTGAAGAGAAAGACGGTTAATCTCTGTCCCATCAAACTTGATTTTTCCACTTATTGGATCATAAAAACGAAGAATTAAGGAAAAAATAGTGCTTTTCCCTGCCCCTGAAGCACCAACAAAAGCTATCGTTTCACCCGCTTTGACAGAAAAAGAAAGAGAGCGCAAAATCTTATCTTCGGGTCTTGAAGGATAAGCAAAATCCACTTTGTCAAAAACAATTGCTCCTTGAACAGGACGTGTTAATGGAGTTGGTTTTTTGGGAGCGACAATAGTGGGCTTTTCTTGCAACAATTCGGCAATCCGTTCAGCAGCACCTGCTGCTTGTATCAATTCTGCACCAAGTTCTGATAACTGAGCAAAGGTTGAAGCTCCAAAAACAGCATAGAGGACAAATTGTCCTAGTGTTCCACCCGACATAGTACCATTCAAAACGTCATGCGAACCAATCCATAAAACAGCAACAACACTGCTAAAAACCAAAAAAATTGCAAAGCCTGTGAAAAAGGAACGTAAAATTACAGAAGAACGTGCTGTTTGAAAGGCGCGTTCAATCAACGCTGAAAAATGTGCCGAAATGCTTTTTTCAGCGGTAAAAGCTTGCACAATACGCATTGCACTGACCTGCTCTGATGCTAAAGCATTTGCATCGGCAATCCGGTCTTGTGCAGCACGGGTACGTGCACGAACCTGGCGTCCAAAGAAAACCAGTGGAATAGCAACGAAAGGGATAGCAAACAAAACAAGCAAAGACAATTTGGTATTGGTGATAATCATCATCACAATCGCCCCAATCACAACAATCAGATGGCGCAGTGTTGTCGAAGCTGTTGAACCAACAGCCAATTTTATTTGCGTAGTATCTGTTAAAAGCCGCGAAACAATTTCACCAGAATGAGACTTATCAAAAAAGTCAGGAGAAAGTTGCGTGATATGTGCAAAAACATCACGTCGTAAATCAGCAACAACGCGCTCCCCCAAAGTGATAACACTGTAATAGCGACAAGCAGAAGCCAGTGCGAGCAAAAAGGCTAACAAAAACAAAATGCCGAAATAAAAATTAATATTGCCATGACTTGAAGCAGAAAAGCCATGATCAAGCATTTGACGAATAGCAATAGGTAAAGCCAAAGTCACAAGAGCAGCAACAAATAAAGCCAATAAAGCCAAAATAATCAGCCAACGATCACGCATGATATAGGGAACAAAACTTGAAAGCGCAGAAAGTGAAGGTTTTGGATTGGAAGACTTTGTAGATTTTTCTATATAACTGGATGACTTCATAAAATTTCGCTCACTCTATCAAACTATTTACAACTCTTAATGCAATGATGCACCTTAAACACTTGTTTTTTTACGCATGCTCAGTTATAGAAAGAGCACTTGAATCAACTTATCAAAAAGACTAAGAAAGCGCACTTAAAAAATAAAGTGTATGCTATTTCTTTGTACGAAAGCAGAGGGTTTGCTACATGAAAGCGAATATTCATCCTGATTACCACATGATTACCGTTGTTATGACGGATGGTACAAAATACCAAACGCGCTCCACATGGGGAAAAGAAGGCGATACCCTTAATCTAGATATTGATCCTAAAACGCATCCAGCATGGATAGGAGGATCTCAAACATTGGTAGATCGCGGTGGACGTGTTTCTAAGTTTAAAAATCGTTTCGGTAATCTCGGTATGTAAATTTTATTACTTCTTATAAAGATTAAAAGACTGAAATAAGGAGGGGGGATGAAAGGCTAGAAGTGAATTGAATTCAGCTAACTTATGCACACTTCTATAGCATCAGACAATAAAAAATGAAGTACTATGGAACATTTGAAGATCTTAAAGAAATAATTTGCAAAGCTGGACATGAGATTAAATCCTCCACACTTATTCAATCCCTACCCCAACACAAGCAGATAAAAACTTATTCCGGAGCAGTAGTTACCTGGTATGAAACAACAGGAACAATTCTAGTTCAAGGTGCTCGAGATGCAAAACAAAAACTAGAAGTAGATTTGCGTCTAAATATAGAAGAAGTAAAAAGTCAGATTCCTGCAGCTGAACCTGTAGAAGGTTCCTCTTTCAAGCTTCCAGAAGTTTTTGCGCCTGAATCTTCCAAAACAAAAAATAAAATTTTTATCGTTCACGGTCATGATCACAGTTCTCTTCGAGAGCTTGAACTTCTTCTTCTCAAGCTTGGAATTGAAGCATGTGTTTTGCAAAATAACAGTAGCGATGGTTTGACGATTATCGAAGCTCTAGAAAAAGAGATTTGTACAACGGATGGCCCTGTAAATTTTGGTATTGTGCTGCTTACTCCCGATGACATGGGCTACGCAAAATCTGACGGTGCAGAATGCGCTCAACCCCGTGCGCGACAAAACGTTGTTTTTGAAATGGGCATGTTGATTGCTACCTTTAAGCGCAAAAATGTTGTCATCCTAAAAAAACAACATCTTGAAATTCCTTCAGATGCTCAAGGAATTATATATCTTGAATTCAAGGAACATGTAAAAGAGGTGGTAACAAAACTTGCTGATCGATTGCAAAAATCTGGATTTTCTATAGAAGCAGATGCTCTTATTCGTGCATCTCAATAGAAGATAAAAGCTGATTTGCTCTGCTCAAAAAATCTTAATTTGCGCTTTTATTTTTCTAAAATGATCTCAAACTGTGCACAATAAAAAAAATGATGCTATACCAGAAGATATGATATCACATCATTTTATAATTTATATTTAAAAATCAATAAACTATTTTGCCTAAAAGCAAAATTTATTGCTCTTTAAGCACAAGACTTTTCCTGCTCTTTTGTCCACTGTCCTAAAGCGGCAAGATGGTTCATCCGTGCACGATGCGCAAAAGCCTTTTGTGCCGCAAGAATATTTTCATGTTTTCCAGCCCATGCTTTTAATGCTGCCGCTTGCAACGCTCGACCATAAGAAAAGGTCAATTTCCAAGGCAATGCTCCTAAAGCATTCATCGCAGACAAGTGCGCGGTTGCTTCCTCATCGGATTGCCCTCCAGAAAGAAAAGCAATCCCAGGAACAGCTGCAGGAACAGTTTCTTTTAAAACGCGCACTGTCTTTTCAGCCACTTCTTCCACAGATGCAGTCCGTGCATCTTTTCCATCAATAACCATATTGGGTTTCAAAATCATCCCCTCAAGACGGACACGCGCTCCAGATAACTCTTTAAACACAGTGCTTAAAACAGCTTTTGTTACATCAAAGCAGCGTGCAATTGAATGTCGACGTGATGGTCCATCCATCAGCACTTCTGGCTCAACAATAGGGACAATTCCGGCTTCCTGACACAAAGCAGCATAACGCGCTAAAGCCTGTGCATTTTGTCTTATTGCTCCTCTTGTTGGCAAAGTTTGATCATCAACAGCAATAACCGCACGCCATTTTGCAAAACGTGCTCCCAAAGCATAATAGTCCTTTAAACGTTCACGCAGGCCATCTAATCCTTCTGTAATCATTTCCTGAGGAAACGCTGCCAACGGTTTTGCACCTGTGTCAACCTTAATCCCTGGTATAGCACCCGTATCACGAATAAGATCTGTCAACATTTGCCCCGATGATGCCTTTTGACGAAGCGTTTCATCAAACAAAATAACACCAGAAATAGCACTTTCCATTGCTTCTTTCGCTGTGAAAAGCATTTCACGATAAGCGCGACGACTGTCTTCACTCGATTCAACACCTATGCTTTCAAAGCGCTTCCCAATCGTCGCGGTGCTTTCATCTGCGGCCAAAATTCCTTTGCCTTTACTCACCAAAACAAGCGCAATGTCTTCAAGACGTTCCTTCATAAACAATTCCTCTTTTTTGTCTTAATTTCTAAATGTAAGCGATACATCAACATGCTTGCATCATCTACGAATACAACCCATCATTATTCTGCATAAGGGCAAGAATACCAGGAAGTACCTTTCCTTCCATCCACTCTAAAAAAGCCCCTCCTGCAGTTGAAAGATAAGTAAAATCATTGGCAACACCGGCATGGTTTAAAGCAAAAACCGTATCTCCCCCTCCAGCAACTGAAACCAATTTTTCTCTTTTGCTCTGTTGTGCTGCATAACGTGCTACTGCGATCGTTCCCTGGTCAAAAGGAGACATCTCAAAAACACCAAGAGGACCATTCCACACAAGAGTAGAAGCCTTATCAATCACAGCATTGATATGAGCAATGGAGCGCGGACCAATATCTAAGATCATCCCATTTTCAGGAATATCCTCTATATCATAAAGATTATGCGGCGTATCTTTTTCAAAGTGAAACCCAGCCACAGCATCCACTGGCAATAAAAGTGCACATTGGCACTCTCGTGCTTTTGCAGTGATTTTTCTTACCGTATCCATCAGATCATGTTCACATAACGACTTGCCAACATGAATTCCTTGTGCTGCTAAAAAACTATTGGCCATACCACCACCAATCACCAAGTGATCCACCTTTTCAACTAAATGGTTGAGCACAAAAAGCTTACTTGAAACCTTAGCACCACCAACAATCGCGATGACAGGATGTACTGGATTATCAAGTCCCTTTTCCAACGCTTGCAATTCACGCTGCAACGCTCTCCCTGCATAAGAGGGGAGCAAATGTGTTATCCCCTCCACAGAAGCATGAGCGCGATGAGAGACTGAAAAAGCATCATTAACATAAAGATCACCATTTTGCGCTAAAGACTCTGCAAAGTGGCAATCATTCTTTTCTTCTCCAGAATGGAAACGAACATTTTCCAGGAGCAAAACAGTACCATTTTGCAAGGCTTCAACCGCTACCTGCGCGGTCTCGCCAATACAATCAGATGCAAAAGCAACTGGCTGGTTGATGATTTTTTCTAGAACTTCAACAACAGGACGGAGTGAAAAGTCTAACTTCACCTGCCCTTTTGGACGACCACAATGCGAAAGGAGAATAACCTTAGCACCACGTTTTTGCAGTTCAATGATTGTCTCTTTATGCCGTTCAATACGTGTTTCATCACAGACCTTTCCTTGTAACATAGGCACATTAAAATCCACCCGCACAAGAACACGTTTCCCAGCAACATCAACACCATCAAGTGTACGAAAACCTCTCACTGCTCCACTTCACTTTCTGTTGTTTTCAGCAAACATATACGCGCAATGTTCCCTTTCTTTACCTTCAATAAAGGAGATGCACTATATCCCGCGTTTTTCCAACTTTTTTTATTTTAATAATTTTGCTTGTTTAAGTTGCAGTTTTTTAGCACATAAACAATAACCTTTACGCCCATTTTTTTCAAATAGCACAGTCTTGCTTTTTCATGAAAGAAGGTCTTAAAGACCTTTTTCTTAAATTGTCTTCGCAAAAGCTACAGCAGTATCTGCCATACGATTTGAAAACCCCCATTCATTATCATACCAAACCAGAACACGGCAAAGCTTGCCATCGATCACCTTCGTTTGATCATTGTGAAAAATAGCCGAATGCGGATTATGATTAAAATCACAACTCACAAGCTTTTCCTGCGTATAATCCACAACGCCCTTAAGTGGTCCTTGCACTGCTGTCACAATAGCTTCATTAATCTCTTCCACAGTTGTAGAACGCTTTGCTGTAAATGTTAAATCAACAACGGAAACATTGGGGGTTGGAACACGAATTGACACCCCATCGAGCAAACCTTTCAATTCTGGTAAAACGAGTCCTACAGCTTTTGCTGCTCCTGTGGAGGTAGGAATCATAGAAAGAGCAGCTGCCCGCGCACGGTAAAGATCACGATGCATTGTATCCAACACAGGTTGATCTCCTGTATAAGAATGGATCGTTGTCATAAAACCCTTTTCAATTCCAATGACATTATTCAGCACTTGCGCGACAGGTGCCAAACAATTTGTTGTACAAGAAGCATTTGAAACAACCTGGTGCTGTTTGCTCAAAGATTGATGATTAACCCCGTAGACCACCGTAAGATCTGCGCCTTCTGAGGGAGCAGAAACAAGAACACGCTTTGCACCTGCACTTAAGTGCATACTTGCTTTTTCACGTGCAGTAAAAATACCTGTACATTCCAAAGCGATGTCAACATCCAACGCTTTCCAAGGCAATTGTGCTGGATCTCGCTCTGCGGTTACTTTTATCGCACCGTAGCCGATATCAATTGTATCATCAACAACTTTAACAGTTCCAGGGAAACGCCCATGAACGGAATCATAACGCAACAAATGAGCATTTGTTTCTACTGAGCCTAAATCATTAATTGCCACAACCTTAATATCTTGCCGACCACTCTCTACAATGGCACGCAAAATATTACGCCCAATACGACCAAACCCATTAATTGCAACGCGAACAGTCATTTTATACTTTCCTTATCCATCTTTTTAAGCTTTTCTTCAACAGTAGCTACCACATTTTCACAAGTAATACCAAAATGTGCATAAAGCGCTTCCATTGTACCACTTGCACCAAATCCATTCATCCCAATAAAAATCCCTTCATTCCCAATGAAACGATCCCAACCTTGTCGAATAGCTGCTTCAATTGCCACCTTAATCGGTGCATCACCAATTAAGGCACGTTGGTAAGAGCGAGGTTGTTGATCAAATAACTCAAAACAAGGCACAGAAACCACACGTGTTGGGATTCCCTTTGCTTCTAACACATTATGTACCTTGACTGCAATTTGCACTTCTGAACCGGAAGCAAACACGGTCACTTGAGCATCATCGCTGGCTGTTAATAATTCATATGCACCCAACATACACAAGTTTTCTTCTTCATAATCTTTACGCAAAAACGGTAAATTTTGCCGGCTCAAAGCCAAAGTGGAAGGCGTTTTACGTGTTTTTAAAGCCAACTGCCAACATTCTGCTGTCTCCATAGCATCAGCAGGTCGAAAAACAAAATGATTGGGTATCGCACGCAATGCCGCTAAATGTTCTACGGGCTGGTGGGTAGGACCGTCTTCTCCAAGACCTATTGAATCATGGGTCAACACGTAAATAACCCGCAATCCCATTAAAGAAGATAAGCGCATCGCAGGACGCATATAATCAGAAAAGCATAAAAAAGTTCCCCCATAAGGGATAAAACCGCCATGAAGAGCAAGACCATTCATCACTGCACTCATAGCATGTTCACGGATACCATAATGCAAATAGCGTCCTGAAAAGTCATCTGCAGAAATCGTTTTCATCTGCTTGCTTTTTGTATTATTTGACCCTGTTAGGTCCGCAGAACCACCAATGGTTTCGCTCACTATCTCATTGATGACTTCGAGCACCATTTCCGAAGCCTTACGCGTGGCAACATTAGGACAATCTTCAACCAATTGCTTTTTATAAACATCAATAGCGTCGTCAAATCCCCCGATGAGATCGCCCCGCATCACTCTTTCAAACTCTACCCGCTCTAGCACAGGAAGATCAGCCAGTTTTGCTTCCCATTCTTGACGCTTTTTAGCTGCTGTTAACCCTGCTAAGCGCCAATTATCAAGCACGTTTGCTGGAACAACGAAAGGTTCAGCATCCCATCCCAAAGCAGAACGTGTTAAAGCAATTTCTTGTGCCCCTAAAGGCGAACCATGCGCTTTACTGGTTCCTTCTTTATTGGGTGCACCAAACCCAATAACCGTTTTACAAGCAATCAACGTTGGTTTATCAGAAGCTCGTGCTGTCTCAATAGCACGTGCAATTGCTGTTTGATCATGCCCATTAACTCTGATTGTATTCCAACCAGATGCTTTAAAACGTGCTATCTGGTCTGTACTATCAACAAGAGAAATATCCCCATCAATGGAAATATTATTATCATCCCACAAAGCTATAAGCTTTTTTAATTTTAAATGTCCCGCAAGTGAGATAGCTTCTTGGGAAATCCCTTCCATGAGACATCCATCCCCAACCAACACATAAGTATAATGATCGATTAAGTCACCAAAACGTGCATTGTTTAAACGTTCAGCGAGAGCCATTCCCACAGCATTGGCCAACCCTTGTCCAAGAGGTCCAGTAGTTGTTTCAATTCCTGCCGCATGCCCATATTCTGGGTGGCCAGCAACCTTAGACCCTAACTGGCGAAAGTTTTTAAGATCTTCAAGAGAAATATCTTCATAACCAGAGAGATACAATAAAGCATAAAGCAGCATCGATCCATGCCCTGCTGATAGCACAAAACGATCACGGTTTGGCCAATAAGGTTTTTTAGGATCATGGGCAAGAAATTTTGTGTAAAGAACAGTTGCAATATCCGCTGCTCCCATAGGTAAACCAGGATGACCAGAATTTGCTTTTTCAATTGCATCAATTGCAAGAAAGCGAATGGCGTTAGCCATCTGATTTTGCTCTTCAGTATTTGTCATGATTAATAGACCATTTTGTTAATTTTACTGCTTTTTTCAAAAATGCCTTAAGAAGTACTGTTTAATTTACCAAAATTTCTGGCATATGACTCTTAATTACTTAAGTAAGTGCTCTCACAGATCTTCCGCGCACATACCATTTATGCCAACAGTTTTAAAAAATCCAGCTTTTAATTAACATGTGCGTTCTGCGTTGCTTGCTAAAATATCTTACATACTTAAAAGTAAAATAAATGATTCGTTTTTATATAAGGGACTGATATAAGAACATAATCACTCAAAGGATATAATCACTATGAACCAAGAAATGAAGGTTCTGCCACACACCTTGGAGCAACTAGAAAAAGCACTCAGAACTTTGGAGATCACCATTATAAACCGCAATGCTGTTATTGATAAACATAATGAATGGGAAGAAGAGATTCAACGAATGAATGCTGATCGTAGCCGTCTTGCTCAAGCGCTTGACAAGGCAGAAGCCCATGTAGAACGGTTAGAGGCAGTTAACAAAGAAGTTTCCAAGCGGCTCATTAAAGCGATGGAAACGATTCGTGTCGTAATTGATAGATAAGGATTTGAGCACATGGAAACTGTTTCCGTCACCATTGATGGTAAAGTTTATCGTATAGCCTGTAATAAAGGGCAAGAGCATCATCTTACCAGACTGGCAGCACGATTGGATCAATATATCACACATCTGAAAAAAAACTTTGGTGAAATTGGTGACAATCGTTTGTCCATCATGGCCGGTATTATGATTATTGATGAATTAGAGGAAATAAAACGAGAAAATAGAAAACTACAAGAAGATTATGATACTCTTTTACGGCAGCACAATGAGAGAGATCGTACCATGAATAAAATTATAAAAGATACGACTGAGCGAATTGAAAAGCTCACTGCTCAATTGCTTAAGGATAATCAAAATAATAATACAGATTTCCAAGATAATAAAACGATATAAGACATATCATGATCGTAAACGAACTATGAAAGATAAATACAATTGTGAAAATATCATACAAACGCAATAATAATAGTAAATATACTGAAATCTTTTTTTAAAAGTGCAAAAATTTACATTAAACGCTTTTTTTTCCGTCTTGAGAAACAGAAGCAATGCGCAATAAGTTTGTAGCTCCTGGCGTTCCCAGAGGAATGCCTGCCGTCACAATAAATTTATCTCCTCCACGACAAAACCCTTCTTGAAAAACAATTGCCGCTGCACGATCAACCATATCTTCTAAATCACGTGCATCTTCTGTAACCACACAATAAAGCCCCCAAACCAACGCCAATCGCCGCGCAGTTTCCACAATGGGTGAAAGAGCAATAATTGGTCTGTTTGGGCGCTCACGCGATGCGCGCACACCCGTTCTTCCTGAAGCTGTATAAGCAACGATGACCGCTACTTGAAGCGTTTCAGCAATTTGGCGAGCAGCAAGAGAAATCGCATCTGTTCCTGTTGATTCTGGAACGGGGTGCTGTGCACCAATTAACGCAGCATAGGTTGGATCTTGTTCAATGCTCCGCGTGATTCTGTCCATCATTAATACTGCTTCTTCAGGATAAAGCCCAGAGGCAGATTCAGCCGACAACATCACCGCATCACTTCCTGCATAAACAGCTGTTGCTACATCAGAAACTTCTGCCCGTGTTGGAACAGATGATGTGATCATTGATTCAAGCATTTGTGTCGCCACCACAACAGGTTTTCCTGCTAGACGACATGCTTTTATGAGCTCCATCTGAATAGCAGGAACTTTCTCTAATGGCATTTCCACACCGAGATCTCCTCGTGCGATCATGATACCATCACAAATATCAATAATCTCTTCTATATGCTCCAAAGCTTGTGGTTTTTCAATTTTAGCCATTAAAGCTACTTTACTTTTCGTCAACTGACGCACCATCTTAATATCTTCTGGACGCTGAATAAAAGAAAGTGCAACCCAATCAACGGGCTGTTCTAAAACAACCTGTAAATCTTTTTGGTCTTTTGGTGTTATCGGACCAAAAGGCAAAACCGTATCAGGAAAGCTCACCCCTTTTCGGTCAGAAATATAGGTACCAGCGACCACACGACACTGAATATGATGGCTATCACACACTTCAACACGCAGTTCCAACTTCCCATCATTAATCAACAACCGATCTCCCGGTTTAACAGCTGTAAAAATCTCCTTGTGCGGAAAAAAAACACGCTGCGCATCACCAAGTACATCACGATCATCTAAAGTAAAAATTTGCCCAACCACTAAATCTTCTTGCCCTTTGGCAAAGGAGCCAACCCGCAATTTTGGTCCCTGTAGATCTACTAGAATACCAATTGGTCGACGAACAATTTTTTCAACATCGCGTATTCGTTTCACCAAATCACACACTGTCTCATGGTCCAGATGGCTCATATTAAGACGAAAAACATCTGCTCCCGCCATAAAAAGCTTTTCAATCATCGAAGTTGAAAAAGAAGAAGGACCAAGAGTAGCAATAATTTTTACTTTTCTCGCATATTTCACGGTGAAGAAACTCCTGGGAAAGGGGAAGAAGATAAAACCGAATCATTGAACAAAGATTTATCCGTTAATTGCACCACCCAACTTGTCTGATTTCCTGTATCAATTTCTTTAAAACCAGCTTTTTGGAAACCTCTGGCAAAGCAATCATGAACTCCTTGAATCATAAATTGACTATCTTGCACACACATAGTGATAGGGCCTAACCAGTTGCCTTTTTTCTGGGCTCCTTCCGCATAAAAATAATAAAATCGAGAAGAAAGAGCCCCCTCAATTAAGGTTTTACATCCTGCATCAGGAATGACCCACCATCCCTCACTCACCCAGCCTGCAAATGTACGATAACCAATGGCAACTCCAACAGGTTGCTGCGTAGTATTACAAACCCGAAAATCTGCTTTTGCAAAACCAACGGATAAAATAAAAAAAAGAGTACTCAAAAGAAAAACTCTCCATTTCTTCTGCAGCACCCATTCTTGTTTTTTAGCAACCACAAAACCACCTTTATGACGTAAACTACAAAAACAAAACATATATCTCTTTCTTTTTCTTTTTTTAAAGATCTTTGTGCACATGCAGATGTATTTTCATCTTTTTTGCCTCTTTTCACCCTTTTATCAATTTATATAGCTCTAGACTTTTACAAAAGATCTTTTACTTCTCCAGTAAATTTTTCAAAATAACACAATAAAAATAGTAAATTTAATAAAGAATTACTAAATAGAAAAAATGTAGATATAGATGAAAAAAATAGGATAGTTCCATTGATAAAATAAAATCTATACATAAAAACCTTAAATCTGAATTTCGTAGAGAAGATCAGAGGAATAAGAGTGTTTTGTCAATGATGAACTCTTTACCCACAAAGAAGATGCCAAGGTTATCTTGCATATAACTTAACTAAAAAATTAACCTCTTTTAATTTAGAACGCTGCTGTTTGCTTGTATCAAAATATATGCAACAGCGAACAAGTCTTTTATAAAAAATTGTGTTATTATGAAATTTTCATTTTATCTCTTTACAATACACTATAAACTTACCCTTCAGATAAAGGAGTAATAAAATCGAGAAAAGTTCAATATACGTCGACAATCTTCATAAAAGATCTCATCAGTATTAAACGCAATTGTAAAAATTCTTTTATTTATCAATATGATAAAAAATTCTTAAAACATGATTCTTCATACTTGTTTTAGAAAATAAATCTATACTCTTTAAATATAAATGCATTTGAACAAATATGGATTACCAAAATGCACTATTGATGATTTCAACGAAGTAAAATAAACGATCATTAAGATGGTTATTTTCTTTTGTTATAAGAGTTGCCGATGGCTGTATTATCGGCTTCGTTTAGGAAAATCAGTTAGAAAAATATCTTGTATCATTGTCACTTTGATTATAAAGACTCGTGAGAATTTTACTGTTTGTCTAAGAATAAATTTATAAAAAATTATACAGCTTGATTTATTTTATGTTTTTCAAACATTCAAAACATGAGTGTATTGTGAAAAAACAGCCTTAAACATACAATCTGGAGAGAGATACAATGGACACAGTGACTGATCAAACACACGCTATATCTGCAAATCAACTGCGTGCTTTTATTGAACGTATTGAGCGATTAGAAGAAGAGAAAAAAACCATCTCTGATGATATTAGAGAAGTTTATGCGGAACTTAAAGGATCTGGTTTTGATAGTAAAGCTGTTCGAAACATTGTACGGTTGCGCAAAAAAGAAGACCATGAGCGGCTTGAAGAAGAAGCCATTATTCAACTTTATAAAAATGCACTTGGGATGAGTTAGCAGCGCTATTTTCCTTTTCTATTTCTTCACGCAAAAGTTCAAGCTCCAACCATTCTTCTTCTTTTTGCGTGCAAGAGCTTTTCTTTTCATTCAGCGCTGTTGATAAACGTTCAAAACGATCTTTATTACACGTATACAGCGCTGGATCAGAAAGCTCTTGTTCAATTTCTTTAATTTCCTCTTGCAAAACCGCAATTTGTTCAGGCAATTTTTCTAATGCATAGACCTGTTTGTAGGATAATTTGCGCTGTGTTTTTCTTTCTGCTGGAATAGAAGTTTGCTTTGTATGCTCCCGCGCACGAAAGTTTGGTAGCTCTTTACGCTGTAATAATGCCGCTTGTTTGTCCTGTGCTATCATATCGCTATAGCCACCAGCATACAAAACCCATAACCCATCACCTTGAGGTGCCAACATATGTGTTACTGTTCGATCTAAAAAATCTCTATCATGGCTTACCAACAATACTGTACCGGCAAAATCAGCAATAAATTCCTGCAACAAATCTAATGTTTCCATATCTAAGTCATTAGTTGGCTCATCTAAAACCAAAAAATTTGCTGCCCGTGAAAGGAGCTTAGCAAGCATTAAACGCGCTCTTTCTCCACCTGATAATTCTTTCAGCGGTGTACGCGCTTGTTCCGGTAAAAACAAAAAATCCTTCAGATAAGAAACGACATGTCGCTCTTTGTCATTAATGAGAAGCGTATCACCTCTTCCACCTGTTAAATACTGTGCTACAGTTTCTTCTTCATTTAAAATACGCTGTTGATCAAGTAATGCTACGGAAAGATTATGTCCGTGTTTGATTGTTCCACTATCGACTGATTCTTGTCCAATGAGAACAGACAACAATGTTGTCTTTCCTATTCCATTGGGACCGACCAAACCAATCTTATCTCCACGCTGAATCCGTAAAGATAAATCTTTTACAATAATGTGATCACCATAAGATTTTGAAATTCTTTTCGTCTCAATGACCAATTGACCAGAATCATGACTTTTAGAAGCTGCAAAGACCGCACTTCCCAAGGGTCCGTTATAAGTTTGATGCACTTGTCGCAGTTCTTTTAATGCACTCAAACGTCGCACATTACGTTTACGCCGCGCGGTTACCCCATAGCGCAACCATTGTTCTTCACGCACAATCTGCCGACTTAATTTATGTTGCTGTAACGCTTCTTCTTCTAACGCCTTATCTCGCCAACTCTCAAATTCAGAAAAACGTTTTTCCAATCTTTTTGTTGTGCCCCGATCAAGCCATATTGTTGAACGCGTAACATTTTCTAAAAAACGCCGATCATGCGAAATCACAACAATAGCTGAACGCAAAGAATGCAAAACACCTTCCAACCATTCAATCGTTGGCAAATCAAGATGATTGGTTGGTTCATCTAAGAGAAGAATATCTGGTTTTACAGCGATTGCTCGTAATAGCGAAACGCGCCGCTTTTCGCCACCAGAAAGCGTTGCTAATTTTTCTGTTCCTGAAAACCCAAGATTTTTGAGCAGTATATTGACCCACTGCACATCAGGGGCATAATCTAAACCAGCTTGCACATAGGTATGGATATCTTCATTTTCTGAAAAATCAGGATTTTGCGAGACATAGCGCACCGTAACCCGAGGGTGGCGAAAAATTTGCCCCCCACTTGGTTCTATTATTCCAGCCGCAATTTTTAGCAGCGTTGATTTTCCACATCCATTGCGCCCAACCAACGCAATACGAGCCCCTTGCTCTACAGACAAGCAAACCTGATTAAGCAAAGGGGTCATTCCAAAGCTTAAAAAAATATCATCAAGCCGGAGTAAAGGTACCGTTCTCAACGGTTACGACATGGTGCCTGATATACGACACCCCCTTTACCTTGATAAGTACACAATTGAGGCGTTTGAGGCACTTGCTTACAAGGTGCTTGATAGACATATCCCTGTTTCGTACGATAAGTGCATAGTGTTGGTTGCTGAACAGCGTGATGATGCATCATAATAGCATTTTTCTGTTCTCTTCTTTGCTTTGCAGCAATACCTGTTACTGTACCTGCCACAGCCCCAACTGTTGCGCCGGTAAGCGCTGCGCCCGCAGTAGTTCCACCAATTGCTGTCCCTGCTAAAGCGCCTAAAGCAGCGCCCCCAACACCATAACCCGCTACTCTTTCTTCACTCGCAGAGCAAGCCACTAAACTTAATCCCACTGCTGAAACAGCCGTCACTTTTAAAATTGATTTTAGCATATAAAACCCTCTCCTTTAAACATCAAAATATAAAATGTACCACTCAATTTCAGCACTTAATGACCGCTATACCTCTATTTGCTTCGCTCAAACAGATTTTAAGAGCTTTTGGGAATAGGTACAGATGCTAACAATATAGCTTTTCCAAAACCTAAATGACAGGAAAAAGTTCCATAAATACGGTTAGAAAGTGTTAAGGAAGATCCAAAAGGTATATTTTTGTCATAAATTGGCCATTTTACACCTGATAAAGTTAACCCTCGTAGATCAGAAAAGCCAATAATACTAAAAAGACAGTCATCAGGCAAATCGCAAGAAAAAGGCTGTGGTAAAACCGGCCATCCTTCCTCATTGCCACTGGTTAATAATATGGAAATACCCTTTTCTGCCATCATCAGTGCTTGTGTCATATGAGAAAGGCTGTGATCACTCCTCTCACCTCCAAAAGCACCGCATAGAATAAGTTTCTTTGCACCACGTTGTAAAGCTCTTTCACACGCCAGTGCACTATCGGTCATATCTTTATCTGAAGGAAAAATTTCGCGGGGAACATTACTATATGCATATGTTAAAGTTTCATCAAATGAATCAAAATCACCCAACCATAATTCAGGCATCACATCCAGTGCAGCAGCGTGACGCATTCCACCATCAGCTGCAATCACACGGCTATTGCGAATTTGATTGCGTAAGCGATCAGTGACGTAAACATCTCCATTTAACAATATTGTAAATGTTGTCATAACATATTATGCCTTTCGTAATGCTTTCTTCATATTATTTTTTGTAAATAATCGTTATGATTGCCGTCCAAAAGATTTTTTCCTAAGAACTTCTTAAATTATAAATGGGCATGAATTTATTCAAAGCTTCTATCAGAAAACGAGGTGTAAAGTGATCCGAAGCATCAGATTTTTTCAACGAATATTTTTTCTTTGTGCTAAAATCTGTAAAGCACTGTCCATAAGCTTTACGCTTCTTTTTTCTGCCTGCCATGCGCCTTTTCCCCCAAAAAATATGCTTTCTTCTTTAAATGCTCCTGAACAAATCAAAAATGCAAACAGAAACAATGCTTACGCCACATTAAGTGCTACACAACATCCACGTATTTTGCAAATATATGGTGGAGCATATCATAATCCAAAGCTTGAAAATTTGTTGGCAAACATTATGCATAAACTGACTATTGCCTCACAAAATTCTCACCAGACCTATCATATTACAACTTTAGACTCAGAAAGTGTCAACGCATTTGCACTACCAGGCGGTTATATTTATGTAACACGCGGAATGTTGGTATTAGCAAATGATTCTTCAGAAATTGCAGCAGTCTTAGCGCATGAGATAGCTCATATCGTAGCTAATCATGGCATTTTACGTTTACAAAAAAAAGCAGAATTGAGGCTTGCAAACCTTAATTCCAAAAATGTGTTATCACATTCTGAAACACAAGGCCAAAACACGATTAAAAATAAGCAACAATTGGCACAGTTTTCACGCAATCAAGAACTGCAAGCTGATTCAATCGCAATTGAAATGCTTAACCGTGCTGGATATGATCCATTTGCATCACCACGATTTTTACAATCACTGGCAGCTTATAGTACCTTTAGCAATACGCCAGGCACCACAAATACCTCATTAGATTTTCTAGCAACACATCCAACAACCCCTGAACGGATTCGCCTTGCTATGAAAAAAGCGCGTGAAGTCTATACACCTAATACTGGAATTACAGACCGCAACAATTTCTTAAATGCAATCGATGGCATGATTTTTGGTGGTAATTTTCATGCAGGGTATATTCGAGACAATCAATTCATTCATCCACAATTAGGCATAACTTTTTCTATCCCAAATAATTTTGTAATCACCAATTCAACCAGTGCTTTTTTAGCCAGCAACCAAGATAAAGTGGCTATTCGCTTTGATGCAGTCCCACTTCCTCTCAATATATCTGCAAGCGATTATTTAAAAAGCGGATGGATTATAGGGCTAGACGAATCGTCTGTTCACCCAATCATGATCCAAGGTTTATCTGGAGCCCACGCCCGTGCTTTCAATGAACAATGGCAATTTGATGTCGCTGTCATTTTGTTTAACAATCACGCCTTTAGATTCCTTATTGCAGCTCCTCACCATTTTCAAAACCTTGAAACCATTGCTAAAGCAATCACTCAAAGTTTCCATCCCCTCTCATCATTACAATTAAAACAGTTAAAACCTTTAAAAATTCGCGTTGTACGCGTTAAACCAGGGGACAGCATTACAAGCCTTGCGAACAAAATGCACAATACAATCCACAAAGAAAAACTCTTTCGGATTCTTAATGCATTCTCACCAACAACAACTTTACACCCAGGCAAACGCGTTAAAATTATCTCTGAATGAATGCAGAACTTTTAAATTTCCTGCATTCTTAATAATCACTTCATATTGTCTCGACCAAACTCTTGCTCTGATATGAGTGCATTTCTTCCTTATTTGTAATACGCAAATTCCAATTTTGTTTATAGAGAACTTGCTAAAGTGTTTATACCTCATAAGCTTCTACAGGATTAGCGCTCAACAAAGCAGATCGCAATTTTTGCAAAGCACGTGCTTCAATTTGGCGCACCCGTTCTTTCGAGATCCCTAACTTTTCACCCAAAACTTCTAAAGTAGCACTCTCTTCATTTAAACGGCGAAAACGAATAATTTCCAATTCTCGTTCATTCAGAATTTGTAATGCATCATAAAGCCATTGTGTTCGTCTCTGTCCATCAATTGCTTGCTCAATTAAAACATCTGGAAGTGGATTATCATCCACGAGAGCATCCATTTTAGCAGCGGAATTTTCACTCGTATCAGAAATAGAAACACTCAATGAGTTGTCCGCACCAGAAAAACGGAAATCCATCGTTTCAACATCTCGGACTGAAACGCCAAGCTTTTCAGCGATTGTACGAAAAATATCTTGCTTTGTTAAAGCGCTATCATCTTGCACCAATTTAGCTCGCAGCCGACGAAGATTAAAGAAAAGTGCTTTTTGTGAAGAGCTCGTTCCTCCTCGAACAATTGACCAATTTCGCAAAATATAATCCTGAATAGAAGCGCGTATCCACCATGTTGCATAAGTTGAAAAACGAACCTCACGATCAGGCTCAAAACGTGCTGCTGCTTCTAATAGTCCCACATAGCCCTCTTGGACAAGATCTCCCAATGGCATTTTAAAACGTTTAAAACGGTTTGCAATCGCAATTACCAAACGCATATGAGCCGCCGCAATTTGATGCATAGCTTCATCATCATGTTTATCTTTCCACCGCAGAGCTAAATCATGCTCTTTTTGTCGTTCAAGATAAGGCGCTTGCATGGCAGAACGCATCATATTGCGTCCCAAGCTTTTATCCGCATCGCCATAATTTTTGCCGTTCTTATAAACAGCACCTACAAGATTACTCATCAATAACCCCTTGCGATTAAAATTATTAAAATTAACTTGGCAACGACACCACCGTTCCTTTCAAAAAAGAACGTAAAAGTTGTTTATTTTTATATCGCTACTTTAGCGTGTATTTTTATAATCGCAATTGTTTTTTTGTTGTAATCACAAAACTTACTACTTTAAAGTGTAAATTTATTGACGAAAAAGCCGCTATATGCCTGTTTTTTTTTAGAAATTTATGAAAAAAATTTTTCCCTACATCATTGTGACAGAAATGAATAAAATCAGAAGCCCAATAAAATAAGATTTGTTTTGTTTAGTGCTTAACTTAAAAAACTCTTAAATAAAGAGGTATTTTACAACTTTTCGTTTAAAATACAACTCATACGAGCAATATCCACAAATGAAATAAAAAAGAAAAAATCGCAAAATATAAAATAAAAGTGGCAAAAACAAAAAGAAGTATCAAAAAGTAACAAGAATGATTGAAGCAAGCACAACAAACGTGCTAAAGGAGCGACACAATTTATGCAATTGTAAAGGATAAGCTTTTTACTGATACAGCACTGAGAAAGAAATGATCATGGATAGCAAGATTATTCAACACAATGGTATTCTTCAGGATGATGTTCTTATTGAAAAATATGGAAATGGCAGATTCGAAGGTTTTCGTTTTTATGCCAATAAAAGCAGTACTGATCAATCAGTTGATACGCAAAATCTAGCAAATGAAGAAAATCTTGTTGTTGCCTTTGAAAAGCGTGCTATACGCTTTTGTGCTTCTGCTAATGCGGACTTTACCCTCAGTTCTGATGGAATCGTACGCTGGGCTGGTCAACCCGTAAGCAAACTGGTCGCAACAGAAGATTTTTTAAAACCAAAACTTATTCTTTTAGCAGATGCGCAATTAAAAGGAGATGCGCACGAAAACGTAGTAAAACGATTAGAGCGTTTTATCACTTTTCATTTTGAAACAGCTTTAAAGCCGCTGTTTGACTTGCATAATGCCGATGATTTAACAGATGCTACAAGAGATATCGCTTTACAACTGATTAAATCTTTAGGCATTTTACCTCGTCGAGAAGTTGCTGAAACTGTCAAAAATCTTGATCAGGAATCACGTGCAGTGTTACGGCGGTTAGGTGTCCGTTTTGGTGCTTTTCATATTTATATTGCAGCAATGCTTAAACCAGCTCCAATCCAAGCCATCACACTTTTATGGAGTCTTCAAAATGAGAATCATGACCAAACGGGATTGAATGAAATTTTAACAGCTTTGGCTGCGGGACGAACTTCTCTGGTTGTTGATCCCACTTATAATCATCAGTTTTATCAATTAGCTGGTTATCGAATTTTAGGGCGGCGTGCTGTACGAATTGATATTTTAGAACGTCTTGCAAACCTAATCCGTTCTGCACTCAATTGGAAACAGGGCGATGAACCAAAACCTGATGGTGCATATGATGGAAAAAGTTTTTTTTCCACTCCAACCATGATGTCTATTCTTGGAGCCAATGCAACCGATATGGAAGAAATTCTTACAGGACTTGGCTATCAATCGCATCCTTGTAGCAGTGCTGTTTTTGAACAAAATCTTATGCAAAATACAGCTTCTGATTACACAACGAAAACACAAAATATTCCTGCAGCAGAATTTGTTGGTGATCAATGGCAAACCATGGATACATCAAAAACCATTAAAGAAGAAAAAAACGCTTTACCTGCCAATAATGAGGAAAAATCTTGTGCTACACAATGCCTCCCCGCAGCAGAGCCTGTAGGCAATTTAGCAAAACAAAAACGCATTGCCGCAGAAGAGAAAGTTATTTTATTATGGCGTTATAATTATCAATCTCACCACCATTCTCAAAAAAAACGCAGTAAAGAGAAAGCCTGGCAAAACAAAAAAACTTTAAAAAAAGAAAATAAAACAAGTGCAAATCCCCATCAAAAAGAGACATTGCAAGAGAAGCATTCTTACAACGCAAACAAGTCTCGTAATAAACGCCCAAATCATAAATCATTCCAAAAGGAAAAAACCTTCAATCTTGATTCACCTTTTGCAAAATTAATGGCGTTGCGTGATAAACTCACAAATGACAAGGATACAGATAGACTTTCTCACAAAGATCACTAAAGTAGAAATGGAGTTTAATTTTGGCCTATGTAGTAACTGACAATTGCATTCACTGCAAATATACTGATTGTGTCGATGTTTGCCCTGTTGACTGTTTTTACGAAGGTGAAAATATGCTTGTCATTCATCCCGATGAGTGTATCGACTGTGGTGTCTGTGAGCCAGAATGTCCTGCAGAAGCTATTAAGCCTGATACAGAACCAGGACTAGAAAAGTGGCAAGAACTTAATTTACATTATGCAACAAAATGGCCTAATTTAACCGTTCGAAAAGATCCTCTTCCTCAAGCAAAAGAAATGGATGGGGTTCCCAATAAATTCGAAAAATATTTTTCAGAAAATCCAGGAAGTGGCGAATAATCTTGCATAAATATGAACCAAATCGAATTTCTTCAAAAGTTTAAATTCATTCTATGCAAAATTAAAAAATTCCACGCGAAATGATTGATTTTTTTCATTTTTGGTGTTAGTGTCAAGGTGATATAGTTATTCTTCATAAGTGTTTTTTCTTTGCTTTTTAGTTATAGAGCGGGGTGTTCTTTTTACATTTAAAAGTACTTAGCTTTTATGCTCGCTAAATTAATGTAATATGCTTGGTTAAAGAATATTCAAATCAGGCTCTATGCCTGTTTTTTGGCACACTTATTAGTCATAAGGGAGTAGATTAAAATATGGCATCCCAACAGAGCGATTCTTCCAATGCTAAAGGGTTTTCAACATCTGAATATATCGTCTATCCCACCCATGGAGTAGGGCAGATTATAGCGATTGAAGATCAAGAAGTCGCAGGACATAAATTAAAGCTTTTTGTTATTCACTTTGCCAAAGACAAAATGGATGTCAAAGTGCCAATTGCAAAAGCAATTTCTGTTGGAATGCGTAAATTGTCTGCTGTTGATTCTGTTGAACGTGCCTTAAAAATTTTACAAGGGAAAGCAAAAATTAAGCGGACTATGTGGTCACGCCGTGCTCAAGAATATGATGCTAAAATTAATTCTGGAGATCTTATTTGTATCGCTGAAGTCGTGCGTGATCTTTTTCGCTCAGATATACAACCTGAGCAATCTTATTCTGAACGCCAACTCTATACCGCTGCACTGGAACGGATGGCGCGTGAAATCGCTGTGATTAATAGTCTTTCCGAAACAGAGGCTATTAATCTTATAGAGATGCATCTCTCTAACAGAGCAAAGCGTAAATTTAAGACAGGAATTGATAACTCTAATGCAAGCAACAGTACTGTCTACGCTGCATAAATATAATAAACGCAAAAATTATTCAGAAGAATACCAAAATAAGCTGTATACGGGTTGCTTATTACGATTAGCAAATCTTCGCACATAGAGGGAACTTTACAGAAAATCAATAGGATTTTTTGTACAACGGGGTATTAATAGAATTGAACCCATAGCTTCATCTCTTATGATGAAGCTAGTTTTTTTGTTACATGCACGTTAGAATCTTATTAGAAAAAATACTTTAATTATTATACTTAATATTGCATTGATATCAGTAGAAATTGATCAAGTCGCTTTATAAAAAAACGCCCCAAAAGCTAAAAAGCTCTTAGGGTATTTTGAAAATAACAAATAAGCCGACAAGTAAATCTTACACACGACCGGAATTTTTTTTACTTTAACAAAAAATACTTTTAAGAAAGCTACCTTAAAAGTATTTCTTTTTCTGTGCCTGCTAAGGCTATGAGATTAAAGATTAACTAAACAAAGTGTTATCTACCACTTATGAGACAGATTATCTCAATCTTTAGCAGGTAAAACGGAACGTCCACGATACATTCCTGTTTTCAAATCAATGTGATGAGGACGACGCAATTCGCCAGAATTTTTATCTTCAACATAAGTCGGCACCTTAAGGGCATCAGCCGAACGGCGCATACCACGCTTTGATGGAGAGGTTTTTCGTTTAGGTACAGCCATAAAGAGACACTCCAAATCCATTAAAAGAACAGGCAGTATCAAAAATGACACAACCCTTATTAATAACATTAGAAATTTTTGTTTGGTTATACACTGATTAAAGTCGTTTGACTAGACATTCATTTAATTTTTTATTTGGCATTAACAAAACTCCCGCATACAATATTAATAAATACAAAATAAAAACCTTTTTCATAAACAACGATTAAAGTTTGAGCAAAATTGATTTAATAAAATACAGGACAGAAAATCTTTGTGCTTTAAACTTTAAAGTTTCATTTTACTCAATATTTTTGCTAAAATATAAGGAAAGCAAGAATGTATGAATTTACTACCCTTCTTGCAAAACATGGTCATACCATTGAAAAACGGCTTGATGCATTATTAAATCACGAAGTTCAAAATGGTGAAATTTCCCGCCCTGAAACATTAATCAAAGCTATGCGCCATGGTGTATTAAATGGTGGTAAGCGTCTTCGTCCTTTTCTTGTTATTCAAAGTGCCGCTCTTTTTGATATTCCTGCTGAACACTCTCTTGACGTTGCAATAGCCTTAGAATGCGTTCATTGTTATTCACTAATTCATGACGATCTCCCCGCCATGGATAACGATATACTCCGACGCGGACAACCCACTGTCCATGTAGCATTTGATGAAGCTACGGCAATTTTAGCAGGCAGTGCTCTTCTCACTTTTGCTTTTGAAATCATCGCACATAAAGCTCACGCACTTTCCTTTGAAACCAAAATAAACCTTATCACATCTCTTGCACAATCGGCAGGGGTTGGAGGCATGGTAGGAGGGCAATTTCTTGATCTTGAAGCCGAAAAAAAACCACAAAATAGCGAAAGTATTATCTCTCTGCAAAGCATGAAAACAGCTGCTCTTATAAGCTTTGCCTGCAAAGCGGGAGCAATGATTGGAAATGCTTCTGACGCACAAATCCAGGCCCTTGCTGATTTTGGCACATATATTGGTCTTGCTTTTCAATTAGCAGATGACTTACTCGATATTACTTCTAGTACTGAAGTTTTAGGAAAAACTGCTGGAAAAGATGAAGCTGCACAAAAAGCGACCTTTGTTCGCCTTTATGGTGTGCAAGAAACACAGAAAAAACGAGATGAATTCATCGCTAAAGCGGGAGAATTGCTAGAATCTTTTGGTGCTAAAGCAAAGCCACTTCAGCAAGCAGCCCATTTCATCGCAACACGCCAAAATTAATCGCTGATCTACACTTAAAATACCAAGAGACAAGCATTAAGATTCAAGCAAAATTTTTTCTTTGTCTTTTGCCCTATTGCTCTAAACGTCATCCCGATTACAAACTTTAACCTTGCCCAAAGCGTGTATGAATATAGTCACCAAGTATTGCTTCAAATTCCTCAGCAATATGATTACCCCGCAAGGTTTTAACCTTCTTTCCATCAACAAAAACGGGGGCAGCAGGGCTTTCCCCTACCCCAGGTAAAGAGATTCCAATATCTGCATGTTTTGATTCTCCAGGCCCGTTTACAATACATCCCATCACCGCAACTTTTAACCCTTCAACACCAGGATATTTTTCACGCCACACAGGCATATTTTTACATAAATTTTCTTCAATTTTCTGTGCCAATTGCTGAAAAACTGTCGAGGTTGTTCGACCACATCCAGGACAAGCCGCAACAACAGGTAAAAACTGTCGAAACCCCATGACTTGTAAAAGCTCTTGACAAACTTTTACTTCCCGTGTCCGATCTCCGCCAGGCTCAGGCGTTAATGAAATGCGGATTGTATCCCCAATTCCTTGCTGCAATAAAACCCCCAAAGCAACTGAAGATGCTACAACCCCCTTTGTTCCCATCCCGGCTTCTGTTAATCCCAAATGGAGCGCATAATCACAACGCTCCGCTAAAGAGCTGTAAACAGCAATAAGATCTTGTACACCACTCATTTTCGTAGAAAGAATAATTTTATCACGTCCAAGCCCAATCTCTTCAGCCAAACGAGCCGAATGAAGCGCAGATTGAACAACAGTTTCCCGCATGACCTCAGCAACAGGTAATGGATTTTCCTTCCGAGCATTTTCATCCATAAGTCCCGTCAACAGCACATTATCGAGAGAACCCCAATTCACACCAATTCGAATAGCCTTATTATATTGACAAGCAATCTCGATAATTTCTGCAAACTGACGGTCCTTTTTTGCACCAAAACCAACATTTCCAGGATTAATTCGGTATTTTTCCAGTGCTTCAGCACATGCGGGATGATCTGATAAAAGCTTGTGACCAATATAATGAAAATCCCCCACCAATGGCACAGAGATACCTATCCGTTCTAACCTCTCCCGTATTTTAGGTACAGCAACAGCCGCTTCATCCCGATCAACCGTTATCCGGACCAATTGCGAACCTGCCTTCCAAAGAGCAGCAACTTGTGCAACCGTTGCGTCAACATCAGCAGTATCCGTATTCGTCATTGACTGAACAACAATCGGGCTAGACCCACCGACAATTACATCGCCAACTGCAACAGCAACAGACCGGCGACGCTCAAGAGGTTTAGATAAATAAGACACTGTGCCCATCAAATCCTTACATTTGCAAAACCTATATTATATATAGATCACTCTTATTATGAATAACACTTATCAGAGTATAATTTAAAAAAATAGATGAAAGAAATTTACCCCTATTTAGCGAAAACTCTTTCTTTCACTATTCATCTACAGAAGCATAACCAATGCAACTTTTCAATTTTCTATCCGTTATAGAAAATTCCAAGAATAATTCCAAGTACCGTAAGATATTATAAAATATGAAGGAATCAACAAATGTATCCATTTTCATCTTATTTACGAAATGCTAAAATTAAAAGATGCATTGCACAATTTAAAAATAAATTCAAACCCACACATCATTGGTATTCTAATCATAACAACCTCGACATGCAGCTCGAAGCGTGGAGAAAAAAATGCTTGCATACACTTTGTTATCTAAACGATCATAGCATAAAATTGCAAAAAAAAGTAGCAGAAAACCCTAAAAGAACTCTCGCATTAATAGCTGGGATGATGTTAGCTGGCCTTCTTCTAACACGCAAAAACTAAATATAATACCACCATTCTCGCGCCCGCTTTCAAGCGGGCTGTGTTTATATTGTTACAGCTTTGCAAGATCAAAAATAGAGATAGTAAGATAAAATCTTCGTCATAATAAACCAAATAAAATCTTCTAAGGTAAATACCCACTTACTGTATGAAAAGGGAATAAAAATCAAACTGAAAAGAAGCAAAACTTCAACCTCCAGAAACATTTTGTGTAGTATCTACATATGTCACAACAGACATCCCTGGAATAAGTTTTTCAACACCATCTTGTCCAGGATCTAAAGAAATACGAACTGAGATACGTTGCGCAATTTTTATAAAATTACCAATTGAAGTATCTGTTTTTAACAATGAAAACTCCGAGCCCGTAGCAGGTGCGAAACTATCCACCCGTCCTGTTAATTTTTTATTATTTAATGCATCAACAGAAAAAACAACAGGTTGTCCTACACGCATCTGAGAAAGCTGCGTTTCTTTATAATTGGCAATAATCCAAATATCATCCGAAATAACTGACATTAATTGCGCACCAGGCACAACATATTGTCCCACTTGCACACCAACTAATCCAACATGCCCCGTTCTAGGAGACACCACTTTCGTGTGTCTTAAATTAAGTTTAGCTAATTCAACACCAACCTTTGCCCCGTCAGCCTCTGACTGTAAGCTTTGCCGTTCAAGACTCAATTGTTTTTGCAATTTACGTTTTGTTTCAAGCGCTGCCAATAATTGTGAAAGAGAGCGAGCAGCAGGACTTGAAACATCATCAATGCTATGTTTTTTCTGTCCAGAAAGAGCATTGGGAAATCTTTGTGAACGCGATAATTCGATTTCCATCATATTAATTTCTCCCTGCAAAATCTGATCTTGCAATAGAATACTCGCAAGTTTTGCATTTTTTGAATCAAGAACTGCCTGTGCTTGTGCAAGTTGTTGTTTAAAGAGAGAATCATCGAGTTCAAATAAAAGCATTCCCTGTTCCACTTTTTGGTAATCTTGGACATAAATCCGTGAAACCACACCAGAAATTTGCGTACTTACCAGGGTAACATTGCCCTTAATTGAAGCATTATCCGTCATTTGAATTGTAGTTACAAAAGGAGGAAGCTTCCAAGCCCACAAAATCAATAAGATGCCAACAGTACCTGATAAAAATACAACAATTGTTCTCTTTGCCCTTAATGTTCTCACCATTTTTAATACTTTTGTCATTTTTTATCCCTCTTGGTGCACATTATTTAGCTTTTTGAATGCTATCAAAGAACATGATTTGAAAAGGACTTTTGCAAAAAAAACAACAAATACAACTGTTGCAATATAAAAATACAGTCGAAAAACATCATTATAAGCGAAAATATTTGCTGTTAACTTCAATTTATTAATCAGTTCAGACATTCCTCTCTCATCTCCTAAAATATGAGAAGCTGATACATCGTAAGGATACGAAAATAAGGTATTCATTTCACCTAAAATAAGAGGATCTGTAACAACAATATTCTGTGTTAAATGTTCAAAATGCATATAGGCGAAAAAAAGCTGCAAACTGCCAAAGAAAGCCGAACTCATTAATCCCCCTGTCATTTGCGTTAGTAAAAAAATCGTAATAAAACTTAAAACATAACGAGGTCCACGCTCACTGGATATGACAAACCCCTTAAAAAGAGCAGCAGGCAAAAAAACTGCATAACCAAAACCAATCAGTCCTTGACTTAACATCATATCTGCTGGACGTGTTAATTGGCTTACATAACTGTCTAAGTATGCTCCAAATGCCAAGCAACTCAAAGAAATAAGATAAAAATAATCTTCTCGACCTTCGCGTAGAAAAAAAACACAAATTCCTCCCCCTAATAGGGTCCCAAGTGTAACAGCAAGGTACATAGGTGCCGTTTCAGAGTTCAACAAACCAAAAAGATTAAAAAATTCGGATACTAAATTTGAATCTTCCAATAAAAGAACGCGAAAAGCCAGTAAAATAAGAACAGGCTGCACCATTTCTTTACTAAAAAGCCAGCGAAAATCAATTAATGGCTTTTCTCTATTAAGCTCGAGAATAGTTGCAATCATCAAACATAAAATAACGAGAACAAATCCCCAACCAATCCACGGAGCCTCATACCACCAGTATAACGTGCCAACCGACATAATAATAGCATTCAACCCAAGACCAAGCGCAATCAGACCATAACTTACCCAATCTAACGTCACAATAACTTTATTGCGTTTAACAGGAGTGAGTGGAAGAGCAAAGATACATCCCAAACTGATAAGGACTAATCCCATTTCCAACGCAGAAAGACTAAAAAATCCACCATTTTCCATTAATTTAGGAGAAATCAGATGAGATAAAGGCGCTGCCAAATTCGCATTCATATAATTTAAACTGAGTCCAATGGTAAATTTTTTTGCTGGTGCAAAAGCTTCCATCATATAAAGAAGTGCAAGTGAGGCTAGAGGCGCTGCCGCAATCCCAGCAAAAAAACGAATAATCAGTGCAGAACGCAGGTCTGTCACAAACAACTGCAAAATACATACCAACACAAACCCAAGAATTGATAATTCAGCAAAAGCACGCAAACCAAAATGGTAACGAATTTTGATCAACATGATCGCAACACTGACGTTTGGCGCCATATAAACAGCAACCAACCATATAGTTTCAGTTATAGTTGCATGAAAATCACCCGTAAGCTGGATAATGTTAGATTGAACAATATTCGCCCCTAAACCATAAGCCCACTGCAAAATGAAAGAAGCAAAAATATAAACAAAACACTTTGGCAAAGGTCCCGCGAAAACAGTACCAGGACGAGGAAACGGCCCAGCATATTTCTTAGACATAGCTGACTTTTTTTTACCGCTCACGTCGTTTTTCCTGCATGACCTTTTATGCCTCCATCAACGCACCATCAACATCTGCTAATTGACGAAAAAACTCCTTTACCTTGTGGTCTGTTTTATCACTTGCTTCCCCTTCCAATGTTGCAAGAACTTGCAAAATTTTTTGTTCTAAAACATCAAAAGACATGTGATCTACAGCAACCACTTTTTCGGCTAAAAGAGAACAACCCGAAGAGTTAATATCAGCAACACCACCAAAAACCGCAAACAACTTTTCACCTGAAAAGCATGAAACGCGGACACTTCCCAACACAATGTTCGTTACCAAAGGAGCATGATGCGCCATGACCGTTAACTGACCTGATGCTGAAGGAAGAACAACAGATTTCACCTGCTCTGATAGAACGAGTTTTTCAGGTGATACAAGCTCAAATAAAAAGTTCTCTATCCCATTGTTTTCCACAGCAACCTCCACATGGCTCACCACAAAAACCTCTTACCATATCTTCAATATAGATTCACACCTTACGAAGAAGCTTCTGCAATAAGACGCTTTCCTTTTTCAATGGCTTCATCAATCGTACCAACCATATAAAAAGCTGCTTCTGGTAAATCATCATAATCACCAGCACAAAGCCCCTTAAAGCCTTTAATTGTATCTTCCAAAGGAACAAGCTTTCCCGGTGAACCCGTAAAAGCTTCAGCCACATGGAAAGGTTGAGAAAAGAAACGTTCAATTTTACGAGCCCGCCCTACTAGCAACTTATCATCTTCAGAAAGCTCATCCATTCCCAGGATAGCAATGATATCCTGCAAAGATCTATATTTTTGTAAAATAGTTTGAACCTGATTTGCGACAAAATAATGTTCCTCACCTACAATCAATGGATCTAACATACGTGAGAAAGAATCAAGCGGGTCAACCGCTGGATAAATACCTTTTTCAGCAATAGAACGTGAAAGAACAGTTGTTGCATCCAAGTGAGCAAAAGACGTAGCAGGTGCTGGATCAGTCAAATCATCTGCTGGAACATAAATAGCTTGCACAGAAGTAATAGACCCTGTTTTTGTACTCGTAATACGTTCTTGTAAAGCTCCCATATCTGTTGCCAAAGTTGGCTGATAACCCACTGCAGAAGGGATACGCCCCAAAAGAGCAGATACTTCAGCTCCCGCTTGTGTAAAGCGGAAGATATTATCTACGAAGAAAAGAACATCCTGCCCTTCATCACGAAAGTTTTCAGCAATAGTCAACCCTGTAAGAGCAACACGTGCACGTGCCCCTGGTGGCTCATTCATCTGTCCATAAACAAGTGCACATTTTGATCCTTTTGTTGAACCATCGTTGTCTTTGGGATTCACATTTACACGGCTTTCAATCATTTCATAATAAAGATCATTTCCTTCACGTGTACGCTCTCCAACACCTGCAAACACAGAATATCCACTGTGCGCTTTTGCGATATTGTTGATAAGCTCCATAATGAGAACGGTTTTACCAACACCAGCCCCCCCAAACAGCCCAACTTTACCACCTTTTGAATAAGGCGCTAATAAATCAACAACTTTAATACCAGTAACAAGAATTTCTGATGTTGTTGATTGCTCAACATATGCGGGAGCATCTTGGTGAATGGCGCGTTTCTTTGCTGTAACAATGGGTCCCACATTATCAACGGGTTCCCCAATCACATTCATGATACGACCGAGCGTTTCCTCTCCAACGGGAACACTGATCTGTGTCCCTGTATCAAAAACTTTTTGACCACGCATAAGACCATCTGTCGTATCCATGGCGATCGTGCGTACAGTGTTTTCACCCAAATGCTGCGCAACTTCTAAAACCAACCGATTGCCCAAATTGTCTGTCTCTAACGCATTGAGAATATTTGGCAACTCGCCTTCAAATTGCACATCAACGACGGCACCAATAACCTGCTTAATCTCACCAACTGAACCTTTTGTATGCACAGCTTCAGAAGAAGTACGCGTAGAACTTGAAAAATCCTTTGCATCAGCTTGAGATTTTGAGGTGTTTTTTTTAACGCTTGAACGCGCAGCTGGTTTTTTTTCTCCAGCTTTTGGCGCTCCTTTGCTTGACGTTACCGCTTTTACCATCGATCCTTACCTTTTCAATTTTAAAGCGCTTCAGCGCCGGAAATAATTTCTATCAGTTCCGTAGTGATCTGTGCCTGACGCTGACGATTATAAGTCACCGTCAATTTATTAATCATTTCGCCTGCATTACGCGATGCATTATCCATAGCAGTCATCTTTGCACCCATTTCACCCGCAACATTTTCAAGCAAAGCTCGAAAAACTTGCACCGAAAGATTGCGTGGAACAAGTTCATCCAAAAGAGAAGCTGCATCAGGCTCATAATCATAAACTGTCGATTTTAAATCTTTACTTTTTCCTGTCTTTTCAGCAACATTTTCACCCACGACATCCTCTTTTGGAGAAATCGTTGGTATTAAGCGAAAAGCCGTCGGGCGCTGATTAATGACTGAAACAAATTCAGAATAAAACAGCGTACACACGTCAAACGCACCCTCATTAAATAATTCCAAAATACGCTGACTAATCATTGACGCTTCTGCAAAACCAACCCATTTTACAGAACGCAAATCAATATGGTCAATCATCAAGGGCTTATAACTACGTGTTAAAATATCTGCACCCTTTTTCCCAACAGTTAAAATTTTAACAACTTTACCAGCTGACAACAGCGCCTCAATTTGCTCGCGAGCACGACGCACAATTTGCACATTAAAAGCACCACATAAACCACGTTCAGCAGTGCATACCACTAAAAGATGCACATCATCTCGACCAGTCCCCCGCATAAGAGGGGGCGCATCAATAGCGTCCACATCAACAGCAACATTAGCCAAAATAGCAGCCATCCGCTGAGCATAAGGACGCGCAGATTCAGCAGCTTCTTGCGCACGGTGTAACCTCGCCGCCGCAACCATTTGCATAGCTTTGGTAATCTTCTGTGTCGCCTTAACCGAGGCGATACGGTCTCTCAGATCTTTTAGCGACGCCATTTAAGCATTCCATCAATTAATTTATCATGAAAACTTTTTCACATAATTATTAAGGACAGCAACCAATTTCTCCTTAATCTCATCTGTTAACTGCTTTTGTTCAGCAATCGCTTGCAAAAGATGATGATAATCGCTGCGCATAAGTGTCAAAAGCCCCTGCTCAAACCGACCAACATCAGGAATATCTAAGGCATCAAGATAACCATTCACACCAGCAAAGATAACAACGACTTGCTCTTCAATTTTAAGCGGAGAAAATTGTGGCTGTTTTAAAAGCTCTGTTAAACGTGCACCACGGTTTAAAAGACGCTGCGTGGATGCATCCAAATCTGAACCAAATTGCGCAAAAGCCGCCATTTCTCGATATTGTGCCAACTCACCTTTAATTGAACCTGCAACTTGCTTCATCGCTTTAATTTGTGCAGCGGAACCAACACGTGATACCGATAGACCAACATTCACAGCAGGACGAATACCCTGATAGAATAAATTGGTTTCTAGAAAAATCTGCCCATCGGTAATCGAAATCACATTGGTTGGAATATAAGCAGAAACATCATTCGCCTGTGTTTCAATAACAGGTAACGCCGTTAAAGACCCAGAACCATTCTCAGCATTCAACTTTGCAGCCCGCTCTAAAAGACGAGAATGAAGATAGAAAACATCTCCTGGATAAGCTTCACGACCAGGAGGACGGCGAAGCAAAAGAGACATTTGACGATAAGCAACCGCCTGTTTTGAAAGATCGTCATAACCAATCAAAGCATGTTGGCCATTATCGCGGAAATATTCTCCCATAGCACACCCAGCAAGAGGTGCTATAAACTGCATAGGCGCTGGATCAGAAGCCGTAGCCGCTACGACAATTGAATATTCTAAAGCTCCACGTTCTTCCAAAACTTTCACAAATTGCGCAACGGTTGAACGTTTTTGACCAATAGCGACATAAATACAATAGACTCTATCTTGCTCGCGTCCAGAATCTTTTTCATGAAAAGGCTTTTGATTCAAAAAAGTATCGAGCAAAATCGCGGTTTTCCCCGTTTGACGGTCTCCAATCACCAACTCACGCTGTCCACGCCCAATGGGAATAAGTGCATCAACAGCTTTCAATCCTGTCGACATTGATTCGTGAACTGACTGACGCGGAATAATTCCTGGAGCTTTAACATCAACACGACGACGCTCTTTTGCTTTAATCGGACCTTTACCATCTATAGGGTTTCCAAGAGCATCAACAACACGCCCAAGCAACTCTGGTCCTACAGGGACATCCACAATAGCGCCTAATCTTTTAACACAATCACCTTCGCGAATACCACGATCTGAACCAAAAATCACAACCCCAACATTATCGATCTCCAAATTCAATGCCATCCCACGGACACCATTCGAAAAAGAAACCATTTCACCAGCTTGGACATTGTCCAAGCCATAAACACGGGCGATACCATCACCTACAGATAAAACCCAACCAATCTCTGAAACTTCAGCCTTTTGGTCAAAGTTTCTGATTTGCTCTTTTAGAATTTTTGAAATTTCAGACGGTCTAATGTCCATCAGCTGACCTCTTTTTTCAATGCAAGCTTAAGCGAAGATAATTTAGCCACAAGAGACGCATCAATCTGAAACGATCTTAAGCGAACAATTAACCCGCCAAGAATTGTTGGATCGACAATGATACGTAGCAAAATTTTTTCCCCAACGACACTTTTCAAAGCCGTACGCAACTCCTCTTCCTGATGAGAACTAAGTGAACGCACAGAAACAACCTGCGCCACAACTTCTCCACGAGACAAAGCAACACGGCGCTGAAAAGCATGTAAAATACCAGATAAAGCACAAAGCCGACGATTTACTGCAATCACACGCAAAAAATTACGAATAACCTGACCTGCTTTTTCATTAGAAAACTCAATACTATCGCAAACAGAAGACATCACTTTGATTTGCTCTTTTGCTGAAAAAAATGGGCTCTGTACAAAGCGCTTCAAATTTTTATCTTGATCCAATATAATCAAAAAAGATGCTACTGCCTTTTCAACACTTTCAACAGATTTTGTTTCTTGAACAAAGTCAAAAAGTGCCTCTGCGTAACGCTGGTCTACCAATGGCAGCGGTATAAGAGAAAATGAATCTGACACGAAATACCGCCTCTTTCCCTAGAGCAACCCTCTGATAATTATCAGATGAAATGAAACAGATATTCTAAATTTTAAGAATCCTCTACTTAAAACCTAGAACAAAAAACTTTTTGTTTTCTAGCATAGACATAACCGACTCGCAACAGCACAAATCGATACTTTCTAAAAATTTTAAATAAAACATTTTTAAAGATGATTTTTGGATACGAATAAAGCGACATTTTTTGTATCTTTTTTATCTTTCCTAGTTTTTAAAAAGAAAGTACGCTTTCATTAAAGGTCGTTTTTTTTAAACATTTTTTGGGAAAAACAACTCTCTCTGTTATGTTGTTTTACTTTTAGAGGAAGCTTTGCGGATCAATATCAATTTGTACCCGAACAGAACTTGGAAGTTTAGGAGCATTTGCAAGAATTTTACGAATAAAGCCTTGCATATTAAAAGAGCGTTTTCCCTGCAATAAAAGTCGAAAACGGTAACGTCCCCGCACAAGAGCTAGTTGAGCTTCAGCAGGTCCCATAAGTGAGACATTTTTTTCCTGTGGAGCAGCCTGACGCAATGCACGTGCATAATGTTCTGCAGCTTGGCGTTGTTCTGAGGAAACAATTAAAGAAGCAAGTCGCCCAAAAGGAGGTAAATGATAATTTTTTCGTGTTGCAAATTCATGTTTATAAAAATCTTCACCTTTTTGTAAAAGCAAGGCTTGTATCACCGGATGATCAGGTTGATAAGTTTGCAATAATCCTAAGCTTTTTAATCCCATGCGCCCTGCCCGGCCTGTGACCTGAGACAAGAGCTGAAAAGTGCGTTCAGCCGCACGTAAATCACCATTAGCAAGACCCAGATCCGCATCAATGACTCCAACCAAAGAAAGCTGAGGAAAATGATGTCCCTTCGCGACAAGCTGAGTCCCAACAATAATGTCAACATCTCCCTTTGCAACTGCCTCCAATTCTCTTCGCAATTGACCAACTCCACCTTTCAGATCAGTTGAAAGAATCAATAACCTTGCCTGTGGGAAAAGTGCCCGTGCTTCTTCAGCAACTCTTTCCACACCTGGTCCACAAGCTGCAAGATGATCGAGAGTTCCACATTCAGAACATGCTTCTGGAAGGGGTTGATGGTAACCACAGTGGTGGCATTTCAATTGTCCTTGTAAACGATGTTCAACTAACCAGCTTGAACAGCTCGTACAATGAAAACGATACCCACAAATCCGACACAAAGTTAAAGGTGCATAACCACGCCTATTGAGAAAAAGAAGTGCCTGTTCCCCCTTCTCAAGGGTTTGCATCAGAGCCTGTTCAAGAGCGGAAGAAATAAATCGCCCCTTTGGCACACCGCCTTGACGCATATCAACAACTCGCAATTGCGGAAGTGCTGCCGCTTTAAAACGCGATGGCAAATTGACCTGTTTATAGCGTCCCCACAAAACATTGACTTGGCTTTCAACCGATGGGGTCGCTGAGGATAAAATAACAGGAAAATGTTCAAAAGAACCCCGTGCTACCGCCATATCACGCGCATGATAAAAAACGCGCTCTTCCTGTTTATAAGCATTATCATGTTCCTCATCAACAACAATGAGTCCAAGCTCTTGAAAGGGTAAAAAAAGCGCTGATCGTGCGCCGGCAACAACCCGCACGCGCCCTTCTGCGACTTGCCGCCATACACGCTCACGACGACGCGGTGCCAAATCTGAATGCCACTCTGCTGCTGCTGCGCCAAAACGTGCGTAAAAACGATCTAAAAATTGCTGTGTTAAAGCAATTTCTGGCAACAAAATGAGAACTTGCTTGCCGCATATCAGCGCCTGAGCCACTGCTTCAAAATAAACTTCCGTCTTTCCTGATCCCGTAACGCCTTCAAGTAGAAAAACTTGAAACTTAGAAGCCAAAATACCTTCCCGCAATACTATAGCAGCTTCATTTTGCGCGCCTTCCAACACGGGAGAACAAAAATGGGGATCAGGCATCGCAACAAGGTCAGGAACTGGAACTGTAGCATTTTCAAAAATCCCAAGCAATTTTAACCCATCAACAACAGAAGCAGAAACGCCCGCCGCATGCGCAAGTCCAGAACGTGTCCAAACTTTACCATCGCGTACCAACTCTAAAACCCGTAATCGTGCTGGTGTTAAACGTTCCACATCCCCACCACAATAGCGCAACCCCATCACCTGTGTTTCTGGTTCTAAAGCAGCCGACACGCACAAAACCAACCGTGCAATAGAACCAAATGGTGTCATCGTATATTGGCCAACAAAACTCAAAAATGAAATCATTTCTGCTTTTAGTGGAGGACAATCAAAAACGTGAAGAATTGAACGTAGTTTTTCACGAGGCACAGGCTTGGCCATTTGCGAAGTTTTAGCTGTTTGCTCGCCAACCTCCACCACAAAACCACAAAGCTGACGTCCCATCACTGGAACACGAACAAAAGAACCAACCTCTACCTCCATAGAAGACGGAACCACATAACTATAAGCATAAGAAACAGGGAGAGGCACTAATACAGAAACAATTTTTTCCTCTACCATATGTGATTTCACTTTTTGTACCAATCTTTATACGAACCTTTTAGACAGATATTATTTTAATACTTTGTCTTTTAACATATGATTTTCCGCAAAATTTTTTGCGTGATTTATCACTTTAGCCCTTTCAACAACAATAATCAGAAGTAATTATTTTGAACTTACATTGAATATTGATACATCGCATACATGCTAAAATTGATAATAAGATTTTGTCACATTTTTGCTCACTTTCCAAAGATTAAACTTTCCCTTTTTCTCAAAAAATCATCAACTTACTATAACAGCAGCCACTGCCTCTCTTGCTTTTATGATAAATGATGGCGCATAACAGCAAAAATTATGAGTATAAAAAGCGAAAAACTAAGGAAAGAAATTTGAACATGAAATTTTTTGTAGACAGCGCGAATGTGGAAGATATCAAAGAATTGCAAAATTTGGGTCTTGTTGATGGTGTTACAACAAATCCATCTCTTATCTTAAAATCAGGACGTAATATTCTTGATGTCACAAAAGAAATTTGTACGCTCGTCAAGGGACCTGTTTCCGCTGAAGTTACCGCAACTGAATTTGAAAACATGATGGAAGAAGCTGCAGTTTTGGCAAAAATTGCTGATAATATTTGTATAAAACTTCCTTTAACCTTTGATGGATTGAAAGCGTGTAAAGCTTTAACAAAACGGGGATTAAAAACGAATCTTACCCTTTGTTTTTCTGCTAACCAAGCCTTATTAGCAGCCAAAGCAGGTGCAACATTTATTTCACCTTTTGTTGGCAGAATCGATGATTACGGAGCGGATGGCTGTGAATTACTTCATGAAATTCGCACAATTTACGATAATTACGGCTTTCAAACACAAATTTTGGCAGCCTCGATCCGCACCGTAAATCATGTTAAACATGCTGCACTAAGCGGTGCAGATGTGGCAACTGTCCCACCAACAATCTTAAAAGCTCTCATCAAACATCCTTTAACCGATAGAGGCTTACAAATATTTTTAGAGGATTGGAAAAAAACTGGGCAAAATATTGCTTAACGTTTTACAAGATCTCTTGAAAGCGACAAGAAAATCCGCTCTGCTAGCTCCTCAGCTGCCCGTCTTTGTGCATTTTCTTCTGCTTGTAGCGTTGCGTATTCTTGCTGAAGCCGTTCAAAAGACACATTTGCCGTTTCCATTCCGCTTAAAATGGTTGTATTTTCCATATTGTGTAGTGTATAGGAAGCTCTGCTCATGACGGTTCCAAGCGAAAACCGTCTTTCCTCATTTTGGTCAAACTCTACTGACACAGACGCTCGTGTGAATGTTGATGTGCTCAAAACTAACCTATAAGTAGGAGCAGAAGGTTCATCTCCATTTCCATAGAGAAGAAATAATAAATGGCTACGTACCATTTGACTAAAGTGATCCTCAGCTTCTTCAATGAGAATACTTGCAAGCTTTGCAGAAAGCTCCAAAGATTTTTTGCTTGAAGACTGACTAAGGGAAACAGGATTCATTGTTGTAGAAATCTGAGATGGTTCACGATAAAGCGGCTCAATAGTGCATCCACACAAGAACAAGAGCAAACTCACAAAACAAGCAACAATAAAATTTTTAAAAAACAACATTAACAATCCTTTGCGGGACAACAATTATTTTTTTTATTGGTTTTTGGGTTAGGTGTACTTGGACAAAATCAAGAGCCAAGACAGCTTCTTTAATCATTGTTTCACTAGCTGTAGCTGGAATTGTTATCTCCCCACGTTTTTTTCCATTAACTTGCACAGGCAAAGTATAACATGTCTCAATGGTTAATGTAGAGTCATAAAAAGGCCACGAACGCTCAGAAATTAAAGTTTCTCCTCCTAAAGCAGCATAACATTCTTCTGCTAAGTGAGGCATAATCGGGGCAATCATTGCAAGAAAAAAGTCCATTGCTTGGCGTAAAGATGCCTTCATTTCATCTTCAAGGCTTGCAACATTATTTGACAATGGTGTCATCACGTTCAAAAATTCATAAAGACGTGCAATTGCTCGATTAAACGCAAATTTTTCTAAATCATCTTCCACAGAACAAAGCGTGCGATGCGCTACTTTTGAAAGTTCCAAAGCCTGTCCTTGATGACCAGCACATGGAATTACATCCTTTAAAATTGGGGCACACAAAGCCACACAGCGCCAAACACGCTGAACAAAGCGATGTGCACCTTCAACTCCAGATTCTGTCCAAATAACATCACGATCAGGAGGAGAATCCGACAAGACAAACCAGCGTACAGTATCAGCTCCATAAGACATAATAATATCATCAGGATCAACGACGTTCTTTTTTGATTTTGACATCTTTTCAATCAAACCGATTGTCACTTCGCTTTGATCGGTCAATTTATAAGCGTGACGTTTTCCATCCTTTTCAACGATAGTAATTTCTTCTGGTGAAACCCACCCCTTATCATCTCTATAAGTTTCATGCACAACCATTCCTTGGGTAAACAGTCCTTTAAACGGCTCATCGATATCCACATAACCTATAATTTTCATGGCACGCATAAAAAAACGTGCATACAGAAGATGCAAAATCGCATGTTCAATTCCGCCAATATATTGTTGCACGGGCAACCACTGAGTTGCGACATCTTTGTCAACAGGCTCTTGCGCCCAAGGTGCAGTAAAGCGCGCATAATACCAAGAAGAGTCAACAAATGTATCCATTGTATCCGTTTCCCGTGTGGCAGGCTGACCACAAGAAGGACATGGCACTGTTTTCCAATTTTCATGACGCGTAAGAGGATTGCCAAGCTGATCGAAGGTTACATCATCAGGAAGAACAACTGGCAAATCTGCGCGTGGCACAGGCACCACCCCACAAGCAGTACAATGGATCATAGGAATCGGACATCCCCAATAGCGTTGACGCGAAATCCCCCAATCGCGCAATCGAAACTGTACTGTTTTTTCTCCCTGAGGCTGACCATGAAGCACTTGTTTCTCAAGACGATTTGCTGCCGCTTCAAAAGCTTGTTGAGGCGTTAAACCATCCAGAAACCCTGAATTAATCATCACCCCATCACCAGTGTAAGCTGTTTCAGCAATCGTAAAATCCTTAGCGTCAATTCCTTGCGGCAAAACCACTGGTCGCACGGGAAGATCATATTTGCGTGCAAAATCTAAATCTCTTTGATCATGTGCAGGACAACCAAAAATAGCACCTGTCCCATAGTCCATGAGTACAAAATTGGCAATATACACAGGAATACGCACGGTTTGATCAAAGGGATGAACAGCCAAAAGCGATGTACGGAATCCTTGTTTTTCAGCAGTTTCAAGCGCTTCAGTTGTCACTTCACCACATCGACAATTTTCGATAAAATCGCTAAGAGCTTTGTCTTTTTGTGCGAGAGCTTGTGCAATAGGATGATCAAAAGACAACGCTAAAAAAGAAGCTCCAAAAAGTGTATCAGGACGTGTTGAGTAACAGACAACTTCATTGAACTTCTCACAAATATCCTTGTTTACTTCTGTCATTTCTAAAGCCCAACGGATCAACAAGCCTTGTGACTTTCCAATCCAGTTTTTTTGCATAATGCGGACTTTTTCTGGCCACTGATCAAGTTTTTCAAGACCTGCCAATAAATCTTCACTAAAATCACTAATTTTAAAAAACCACTGCGTTAATTCACGCTGCTCAATCAATGCACCAGAACGCCAACCCCGTCCATCCACAACCTGTTCATTTGCCAAAACAGTCTGATCAACAGGATCCCAATTGACCTTAGCCACTTTACGTGTAACCAATCCCTTTTCATAAAAATCAAGAAAAAGCATTTGTTGACGGTGGTAATAATCCACATCACACGTCGCAAATTCACGTGACCAATCCAAAGAAAAGCCCAACTGCTTTAATTGTTCACGCATAACGGCTATATTTTGATAAGTCCAAGTCTTTGGATGCACTTTATTTTGCATAGCCGCGTTTTCAGCTGGCATACCAAAAGCATCCCATCCCATAGGGTGAAGGACATTAAACCCTTTTGCACGTTTATAGCGTGCAACAACATCCCCCATGGTATAATTGCGCACATGCCCCATATGAATGCGACCCGAAGGATAGGGAAACATTTCTAAAACATAATATTTATCACGCTGATCCCCTTGGTTTGTTTGAAAAATCTTCTTTTCATTCCAAATTGTCTGCCATTTTTTTTCCTGGGCACGTGGATTATAGCGTTCTACTGTCATTCCCATTATACTCTTTAATAAAATTAAACCAAAAACTTGTTTTATGCTTCACCATGGATTAAGCCAATCGTCAACATTTTCAGTAAATATTTTCAAAGTTTTTACAAATCATTGCTCCACTCTTAAACAAAAGTAGAAAGCGTATGAACATATGAGCACACTTTACACTGCCTCTGACATGTCTTCTGTTGAAGCGTGGAAAAACATTAAAAAAGACATTACTGAAATATGTCAAGAAATGCGTCGCCCTTTAGACGAGGTTCAACTTTTAGCTGTTTCAAAAACGGTATCTGCAAATAACATTATCCCTCTTTTGCAAGCAGGACAGTCTCTTTTTGCTGAAAACCGTGTGCAAGAAGCTGCAGAAAAATGGCCAAATTTGCGACAACAATTTGATTCTATTGAACTTCATCTCATTGGACCTTTGCAATCCAACAAAACAGAACAAGCTGTTAAGCTTTTTGACGTCATTCAAACGGTTGATCGCGAAAAAATAGCTCGATATCTCGCTGAAGAAATGCAAAAACAAAAAAAATATCTTCCTTGCTATGTTCAAGTTAATATCGGATTAGAACCACAAAAAAGTGGCATAGCACCGCAAGAAGTGGTCCCTTTTGTTACACAGTGCAAAAATCAATATGGACTTAACATTATAGGTCTTATGGCAATCCCACCAGTAGAAGAGAACCCCGGTCCTTATTTTGCTCTTTTAGCAAAACTTGCAAAAAAAGCTGATCTTCCAAAACTTTCTATGGGAATGTCTAGCGATTTTAAAACTGCTCTTCAATTTGGCTCTAATATTCTTCGTATTGGTTCAGCTCTGTTTGGAAAACGTCCTGCTTAATTTCACGTTTAATGCAAATTTTGCATTAGAAACGCAATACCAACCGTAAAGTTTTTCCCTTTGGAATATAATCAATGTGAAGTTTTAAAATTGTTACCCTAATCTATATATAGTACTCTACGTTCAAAAATGAGGCTTTTTAAAGAGAAACCAAAAAGAAGTCAAAGAGGGGATTGTTCTAAGAAATAAAAATATATTGGTTCATCTTTCCAAACAGTAAACCCACGGGAGGGAAATATGTCGGAAAAAATCTATCCAATACCAGCGAATATCAAAAAAGATGCTTTGATTAATGAAGATACCTATAAAAAATGGTATCAAGAAAGCATCCATGACCCAGAAGCTTTCTGGGCAAAACACGGGCAACGTATTGAATGGTTTAAACCTTATACAAAAGTAAAAAATACCTCCTTTAACGATAATGTTTCAATCCAGTGGTATGAAGATGGTATTACAAATGTTGCCTATAATTGTATTGATCGCCATTTAAAAAATCATGGTGAAAATATTGCTCTTATTTGGGAAGGCGATAATCCTTACCATGATAAAAAAATAACTTACAATGCGCTTTATGAACATGTTTGTCGTTTTGCCAATCTTTTAAAAAAACGCGGTGTAAAAAAAGGCGATAAGATTACTATTTATCTCCCGATGATCCCTGAAGCAATCTACGCTATGCTTGCCTGCACCCGCATTGGCGCTATTCATTCGGTTATTTTTGCTGGTTTTTCTGCTGAAGCAATAGCAGGACGCATTATTGATTGCGAATCAACCTTCATTATTACCGCCGATCAAGGCTTGCGTGGAGGAAAACGGATTAACTTAAAAGAGAATATTGACCACGCTATTAATATAGCAGCCCGCCAGAACGTACATGTCAATCAAGTTATGGTTATCCGGCATACCAATGAAAAAATTGATTGGATAAAAGGACGTGATTTTTGGTATCATGAAGAAATATCTCATGCCAAAACAGACTGTCCACCAGAAAAGATAAATGCTGAAGATCCGCTTTTCATTCTTTATACTTCTGGTTCAACAGGCAAACCAAAAGGTGTTTTGCATACAACAGGCGGTTATCTTGTTTATGTCTCGATGACACATCAATATGTTTTTGATTATCGTCCTAATGAAATTTATTGGTGTACTGCTGATATTGGCTGGATCACTGGTCACTCTTACTTAGTTTATGGACCTTTGTGTAACGGTGCGACCACTTTAATGTTTGAAGGGACACCAACTTTTCCTAATCAGAGCCGATATTGGGAAATTGTTGATAAGCACAAAGTCAATACGCTCTACACTGCACCCACAGCTATTCGCGCATTAATGGGTGCAGGAAATTCATTTGTTGAGCGCTCTAAAAGAACATCTCTTCGTCTGCTTGGCTCCGTAGGAGAACCTCTTAATCCAGAAGCATGGAAATGGTTTTATCATACAGTCGGAAACAGCCGCTGTCCCATTCTTGATACATGGTGGCAAACAGAAACCGGAGGACATATGATTACCCCTCTACCTGGAGCAACACCACTTAAACCAGGATCAGCCACACGCCCTTTTTTCGGTATTCAACCTCAAATCGTTGATACAAAAGGAAATGTTTTGGAAGGTGAAGCAGAAGGCAATCTCTGCATTATTGAATCCTGGCCAGGTCAGATGCGCACCCTCTATAATGACCATGAGCGTTTTATACAAACCTATTTTTCTACATATAAAGGAAAATACTTTACAGGTGATGGTTGTAAACGCGACCATGACGGTTATTATTGGATTACAGGACGTGTTGATGATGTTCTCAATGTCTCTGGACATAGATTGGGAACAGCTGAAATTGAATCGGCACTTGTTTCTCATCCTGCAGTTTCAGAAGCAGCTGTTGTGGGTTACCCTCATCCCATTAAAGGACAGGGAATTTATAGTTTTGTCAGCTTAATGGAAGGCAGAACTCCAAGTGAAGAGTTAAAAAATGAGCTTATTCAGCATGTTAAACAAGAAATAGGGTCCATTGTCCTGTTGGACAAAGTTCAATTTGCCTCTCAACTACCCAAAACGCGATCGGGAAAAATCATGAGACGTATTTTGCGAAAAATCGCCGAAAATGATTTTAACACTCTAGGAGATATTTCAACTCTTGCTGAACCACAAGTCATTGATGATCTTATTGCCAACCGTCAAACTTAAAAAAGTTATTGTTCATGCAAAAATATATCCTTTTTAATATTAATGAACATATTCAATATGTTAGATGAACATTCTTTGCGTAAAAATCGGCTAAAGTAATTTTTGACAATCTAGGAGATATTTCAACTCTTGCTGAACTACAGATCATTGATAACTTTATTCCCAACCGTCAAACCTAAAAAAGTTATTGTTCATACAAAAACACGAACAATATCTGTCTTAGTGTTTTTGCTAGAATCGCTCTAATATTCCTGTTAAAATTATCAATGAAATAAAAAAAAGAGAAATATAGTAATTGATGATATTTTTGCATTATTTAAACACAGAGAACATCTCTCAATACAAACGAAGAACTTAAAAAAGAAAATATTCAGAATGATTAAATATAAATACTCATAAGAACATAACATAATGATTACAACGTACCCTATATACAATTCAATATAGAAGCAGAAGTGGTAACAAACAGTGATTCATTTTGAAAATGTCGGTTTGCGTTATGGAATGGGACCTGAAATCTTGCGTGATATTAGTTTTCACATCCCTCCTGGTTCATTTCAGTTTTTAACTGGCGCTTCTGGAGCAGGTAAAACATCGCTAATGCGTCTTATGTTTTTAGCACTTAAGCCAACCCGTGGACATATTGATTTATTCGGCACAGATACAGCATTGCTTAAACAAAAAGAACTTCCTGCATTACGGCAACGTATTGGAGTTGTTTTTCAGGATTTTCGCTTACTTGATCACATGACCACATATGAAAATGTCTCTCTACCCTTGCGCATTAAAGGATTAGAAGAATCAACTTACCGCAGTGAAGTAGAAGATCTTTTATGTTGGGTAGGTCTTGGAAACCATATTCATGTTTTACCACCCGTTCTTTCTGGTGGAGAAAAACAAAGAGTGGCAATTGCACGTGCACTGATTGATCAACCTGAAATCCTGCTCGCTGATGAGCCAACAGGAAATGTTGATCCACCCTTGGCAAAGCGTCTATTGCGTTTATTTATCGAATTAAACCGTTTTGGAACTGCTGTTGTCATTGCCACCCATGATGTTGCACTTATGGAAAAAGTCGCAGCGCGGCGTATGATTCTCCATAATGGACGGATGACAATTCATGAATAAATCTTTCCCGATTTTTACAAACAATAACAAGCATACAACCGCTATTATTCCTAGAGATAATATTTCTGGACAAGCGCTCGTTGCTGTGATCGCTATTATGACCTTTTTATCAAGCTTAACCTTAATTGGTGTGGATTTAATGCAACGTGCTGCTGACAATTGGAACAATCAAATTAGTCATGAAGCAACAATTCAAATACGCCCCGTGGAAAATGTTGATATCGAAAAAGCTCTTCGTGATGCAGTTAAATTGGTTACAACATTTCATGGTGTAAAAAGCGCGACAATTGTTGATAAAAAATCCACCGAAAAATTGCTTGAACCGTGGCTTGGAACAGGCTTAAATTTAAATGAATTACCACTTCCTCGATTAATCATCGTAACACTAAAAGAGGGTGAAAAGATTAATTTTCACGCAATTAATCAAGCAATTAAAACAAAAATCCCAGGAGGACAGTTTGACGATCATAGTATGTGGATAGACCGTTTTGAGAAAATGGCGCATATCACTGTTGTTATTGGTTTTTCAATTTTAATATTGGTTCTCTGCTCATTAATACTCACAATCATTTTTGCCACACGCAATGCATTGGCAGAAAATGCACATATTATCAATGTATTATACTTTCTTGGCACTGAGTCACTTTTCATTGCTCGACAATTTGATTGGCATTTTTTTAAAACCGCATTCCGTGGTGCATTATACGGCGGTGCAGGGAGTATATTCTTATTTAGTATATTCATTTTTTGGACAAGCTATAATCTAGGAACAGTCGAAGCCAGCCAAATCACTGCTTTGTTTGGAAATATTTCCATAACGACTATACCTTATGAAAAAATCATTTTCCTGATTTTTTTTGTTTCTTGTCTTACAACACTGACAAATCGAATGACGATTTTAACACAACTTAAAAAAATTTATCAATGTGAAGACGGCTTATTTTAATTTATGATGAACAATTCCCACGATCTCAAATCAATAAAGCAAGATCATTTTGCGTATCAAAAGCAAACCCCATATGTAGAACGTCGTTGGAATTTGTTCCGCTATTTCCCACCGACAACACTTTATCTTTTAATGATAATGGTCTGCTTTTGTATTGGATTTGTTATCTTTTCTGAAAAAACTGATCAGCTTCAACCACAAGATCCTTTGCCGAAAGCAGATGCCATCATTGTTTTAACAGGTGGAGAAAATCGAATAAAAACAGGAATTAATCTCTTGAAACAGGGTCTTGGTTCGCGCTTACTTATTAGCGGCGTCAACACAACAACGAATTCCGACAGCCTTATATACACCAACCATATTGATTACAGTCTTTTTACCTGTTGTATTGACATTGGAGATAAAGCAATAAACACAAAAGGAAATGCGGAAGAAAGCACAGCTTGGATCAGAAAATATAATTATAAAACAGTTTATATCGTCACCCATGATTACCACATGTGGCGCTCTCTACGTGAGCTTAAATATTTAATGCCTGATATCAATTTTATCTCTTATCCTGTTAAAAATAACGATATTGAAAATACGATACAGCAAATCAATCGAATACGCATTCTGGCATCCGAATATATTAAAACTATCGGGGTCTATATCAGAACGATATTCTAATCTGTCCGCATCCGTTTTCTGTAAATTTTTTTAAGTCCGCATAAATTAAGAGTTCTTTCTTATAAGATATATTCGCTTTTACGCAACAATGATCACTTCAATATTATAACATCCGTCTGTATTGAATGGGTCCTTTTCCTTTAACTGCGTTCTTTTATAAAGATTTTAAAGCGCTTTTCAGAACAAAAATGCTGTTTTTAAATCAATTTTAAATAGATTTTTTACAACAACAAAAAAATCTTACTTCCCTGCTCACCATTGTGTTAAAATTAACATTCCATACAACAAGAACATCACCGTTTTTATGTACACTCAAAGCTTTAATGCTCGAGAAATAAGATGTTTTTCATGCTTTTTTGAAAACGTCCTTAAAATTTGACCAATAAATCAATTTTAGACGATTGCACCCCTTTCAATCAGAGTTTTTCTTTACATGAAATACCTCAACCCAAGAGCTAACCTCATGTCAGAATAACTATGATGATTCTCTCCTAGCTCTTTTTTGCAAAATTGATAACGCTTAATCACGTGAAAGAGCAACAACAGGATCAAGCCGTGAAGCTTGCCGCGCTGGCGAAAAGCCAAAACACAGCCCAATAGCCGTTGAAAAAGCGAGAGCGGTAATGATTGAATCAATTGTATACATGAAAGGGATAGGCGCATTAAACAATATAAACAACCCTCCGATAGAAAATCCTAAAAGAACTCCTAAACCACCACCAATCACGCAAACCAAAATGGCTTCAATTAAAAACTGCCGCAAAATATCACTTTGACGTGCACCCACTGCCATACGCACCCCAATTTCATTGATGCGCTCAGAAACAGTAACAAGCATAATATTCATGACTCCAATACCACCAACAATCAATGAAATTGCAGCAATTGAAGACACTAAAAGCGTTAAAATATGTGTATTCTCGATGATACGATTGCGAAATGCTTCAGAGTTTCTAATGAAAAAGTCTTTTTCACCATGTCGAGCCATTAAAAAACGCTGTACCATATCTTCCGCTAAACGCGAATCAACATTGTCAGCAATCTTCAAGGTAATCGCACGAACATCTGTAGTTCCAAGAAAACGTGTTTGCACTGTTGTGTAAGGCAAATAAATTTGCAGCGTATTTGACGACGTATCCATCTTATTGTTTGGAGCCACAACACCAACAATCCGCGCTGGAACTTTACCTATAAGCACCACTTTTCCAATAGCACTCTCGCGACTATGAGGGAAAAGAACAGGTATTGCTTCTTTTTCTATGACTAAATCAACCGCTCGATCACGTACGCTTTTGCTATCAAATAACTGCCCTTCAACAGCACTAAGCCCTTGTGTTTGGAAGAACTGCTCTCCCACTCCTGCAATCACCGCATTCACTTCAATTGTATTAAAACGTATCTTAGAGCTTGCTGAAATCTGCGGTGTGACACCAGAAACATAAGGTAATCCTGCAAGAGCTTCTGCATCAGCCTCAACCAAACTGGTTATTTTATTTGCTTGTGGATCAGAAAAGCTTTTTCCAGGAAAAATTGTCAATGTGTTAGAGCCTAAACTCTTAAAATTTTCTAGAATTTTTTCTCGTGTACCATTTCCTAAAGCCACCATTGCAATAATCGCACCAATCCCGATAATCACCCCAAGCATTGTTAAAAAAGTGCGCATTCGGTGCGCATTCATTGCCAACAAAGCCATAACAAAAGCTTCACGAAAATGCTCAACAAAAGAATGAAAAAATCCAAATTTGTGTTGCTCGTTTAAATTTTCCTTTTGATAAAGAGGCTTACTCTCTTTTTCTGTTTTTGCAGTGTTTAAGAGATTATCAGCAATAATTTCTCCATCGCTTATTTCAATAATACGTTCTGCTTTTTCTGCTACCTGCATATCGTGGGTTACAATAATAATGGTGCGCCCTTCTTTATGTAGCTCATCTAAAATACGCAATACTTCTTGACCACTTTTTTTATCTAATGCACCGGTTGGCTCATCTGCAAGAATGACCTCAGCATCATTGATGAGTGCACGAGCAATAGAAACACGTTGTTGCTGTCCCCCTGAAAGCTGATTTGGACGATGATTAATCCTACCTTCCATACCTAAACGTATTAAGAGATCCTGTGCACGTTTTTTTCTGACTTGAGCAGAACATCCTGCATAAATAGCTGGAATTTCAACATTACCAAGAGCTGTCAATTCATTCAATAAATGATACCGCTGGAAAATAAATCCAAAATGGTTGCGCCGCAAAGCCGATAGCTCATCAGAGGTAAGAGTTGCTGTTTCTTTCCCGGAAATCCAGTAACGACCGGAACTTGGTCGATCAAGGCATCCTAAAATATTCATCAATGTGGATTTTCCTGAACCAGAAGCTCCCACAATGGCCACCATTTCACCACGCTTAATAGTAAGATTGATGTTGTTCAAAACAGTGACAAAATTTTCCCCCGCAGGAAATTTGCGCACGATATTTTCCAAAACGATTACAGCATCCGTTTGCTCTGGTTTCATATTTTAGATCTCATCCTTATCGTCGTGCATATTAGAAGCATCTAATCCCCTTTCACTGCGTGAACCTGTGATAACCACATCTCCTTCATTTAACCCTGAGACAATCTCTGCCATCACTTTATTATTGAGCCCAACTGTTACCTGTTTTGCAATCACCTTCCCATTCACAAGAAGAGAAACCCAAGCTTTACGCTCTTTTGTCATATCACGTAAGGCATCACTTGGCACAACCAAAACATCTTGAACACGGCCTAAGATAATATGGACTTGCGCTGTCATATAAGTACGTAAAAAATTATCCTTATTATCAACATGCGCAATCCCGTTATAATAAATAGCAGATGATGCTAAAGCACTAGAATTTCCAACCATACCAGGGTTAATACTCACATCAGAGCGAATTGATTCAGGAGCAGGCTCTACCCGTTCTAAAATGCCATCATAGCGGCGTTGTGAATCACCTAAAACGGTAAAATACAAAGATTGTCCGGTACGAACTTTTAGAATATCTGCTTCTGAAATTTGCGCTTTAATTGTCATCTTTGATAAATCACCTAAAATAACAATTGTTGGTGCTGACTGCACTGCATTCACATTCTGTCCTTCTTCTACAACTGTTGCTAAAACAGTTCCGGCTGAAGGAGCCGTCACGCGCGTATAACTCAGGTTAACCTCTGCACTATTTACGTCGATTTGTGCTTGAGCAATCTGCTCACGAAGCTGGATAATTTGCGCTTCACGTATTCTGACTTGTGCTGTAGCATCATCAAAGTTAGCCCGTGAAATAGCACGCGCTTCAATCAATTGTTTTTGACGATCTAAATTTTTTTGTGCAAGCGCAAGATGCGCTTCTTGTTCTGATAAACTCGCATAATAACGCGCTAAAACTGCTTTTTTTCTTTTTAAATCATTTTCCTGATCTGTAGGATCAATTTCCGCTAAGAGATCTCCTTTTTTCACAACAGTTCCAGGAAAAACATTCATTGATATAACACGTCCTGTTGCACGTGCACCAACAGCAACTAACCGATAAGGACGTACAATACCAGAAGCTAAAACACTTTCCTCGATATCACCCCGTTTAACCACCGCTGTCATATAAATCGGTTTAGAACTTTCACAAGAACGCAACCATAACAAAATGATTACAAGAAAAAGACCTCCTAAAAATAAGGAAAGTTTTTTGCGCTTCATAATAAAATTTTTGATTAATTTTTTTTTCATTGCCTTACCTTTGTGCGCACATGTGTAACACCATCAACGACTTCTGGACGTGATACATCAACCATACCGTCCCAGCCACCACCCAAGGCTTTCATTAGAGCAATATATTGGGTAGCTAAAGCAATCCGGCTATCTTTAAGCGCCATTTGCGCAGAATAATAAGAACGATCAGCATTTAACAATTCAAGAAAACTGATGGTTCCATTTTCAAAAAGACGTTGTGAAAGCTTTAATGAATGCAAAGAAGCGGAATCTGCCACAATCAACTTTTTTAAGCGCTGGTGTTCTTTCGTCAATCTCACAAGCGCATTTTCTACATCTTCTAATGCCTTCAACACAGCAGCCCGATAAGCAATAAAAGCTTGATCACGCTGCGCACGTGCCACCGCTACAGAAGCTATAATTTGTCCTCCATTAAAAAAAGGAAAACGCAGATTGGGTCCAAAAGACCAACCAATTGTTGCATTTTTCCATAACTGATCAATTGTTTCTGCTACTGTTGAAATATTACCGGTTAAGGTCAGGGATGGATAACGCTCTGCTTCACGCTGACCAATGCGCGCTGTTGCTTGCGCATATTGACGTTCTGCCCGTCGTAAATCTGGGCGTGTTAATAAAATATCAGCAGGAATTCCCGCTGCTATCGGCCAATCTGGTTGTGGAATTTTAATATTTTCGGCATCTTTTTGTAAAAGATCATTCAAAGCCATAGGCACACGGCCTACTAAGACAGAAAGACGATGAATGCTCATAGCCAAATTCGCTTCTGTCTGTGATATATCTGCCTCTGTATTTGCCATTTGTACTTGTGCATTTGAAACATCAAGCTGTGAAATTTCACCAGCATTGAACTTAGAACGCACCAATTCTAATGTTTTACGTTGTGATGAAGCAATTTGTTTCATCAGCAACAATTTTTGTTGCCAACCACGCACTTGAATATAATTTGTTGCCACATCTCCCACTAACGTTACCATTGTGGCACGCATATCTTCCTCAGCAGCATCAATACCATAACGCGCAGCTTCAATCGCACGTTTATGTTTGCCAAAGAAATCAAGCTCCCAGCTCGCATCAAAACCGCTACGATACTGATTAAAAAATGTATCAGATAATTCAGAATTGCGCGTTCCTGAAATTGAACTTGATAAACTTGGTAAAAGATGCCCTACTACTTGCCCTAAACCGGAACGCGCTTCACGGATCCGTGCTTTGGCAAGAGCAACATCATTACTTTCAGAAATCGCACCATTTATTAATATATTTAAAATAGGATCATCTAAACGCTTCCACCATCCTGCAAGTACAACGGGATGTGTAGATATTTGTGAAGGCTGCTGTCCCCAAACAGACGGAACCTTAAAAGATGCTTTACGGTAATCAGGACCAACTGTACATCCTGAAAAGACATAGAGACATAAAGGTATAATACAAAAAGAATTTTTAAAAGCTATCCGCTTTAGACTTCTGATGTGCACCCACCTATACATTGATTCTCCCGCATTTTTTTTCAGAATCACCTTATGAACATTTTGTTTACAAAGCTCTTATTTCAAATTTATCGTGAAAAATCAAATGTAGTTTGTATTGGAACGTGGTCTGAAGGACGATCCCATCCTCGTGCATCACGAAAAATCTTAAGATCAGCAACAAAAGGAACTAAATCTGGAGAAGACCAGATATGATCAAGCCGTCGACCACGGTCAGAAAGTGCCCAATCACGCGCTCGATAACTCCACCATGTGTAAAGCTTGGTTGGAGCAGGAAAGTGCCTGCGCACTAAATCAACCCATCCCCCTTGAAAACATAAAGCTTGTAAACGCTCAGTTTCGATTGGTGTATGACTTACGACATTTAACAACTGTTTATGAGACCAAACATCATCTTCCAAAGGAGCAATATTGAGATCACCTACTAAAAGAGAAGATAAATGGCCCCTTTGATCCACTTTAATAGACGACATTTCTTCTAAAAAATCAAGCTTATGACGAAATTTCTCATTTACATCAGCATCAGGCACATCACCACCTGCGGGAACATAAAAATTATGAATCTGTACCGACTTGCCATACGCCTCAACAATAACTGAAATGTAACGACAATCTTGCTTTTCGCAAAAAAAGCGTGTCTCAACATTTTTAAGCGGCAAACGAGAAATAATTGCCACACCATTATAAGATTTTTGTCCGCTCACGGCGATATGCGCATAACCTATCTCTTCAAAAGCCCCACGTGGAAATAAATTATCTGGACATTTTGTTTCTTGTAAACACAAAATATCGACATCAAATCTGTTAAGATATTGAAGAACCTGTGCAAGACGCAAACGAATAGAATTGATATTCCAAGTAGCAATACGAAAAAACATCAATTTCAATTCCGATGACGCGATACTGCACTGTGTTTATAAGGGAGCTTAAACATCCCATCCACAAACCTAACACCCGTTCGCACATTCATGATTTGAACAGTGGTTTCCAAATTTTGTTGGTCAATGATTGTCCATTGTCGTAAAGCATAGCTTTTAGCATCAAAAACCATTTTTATTTGTCCTCTCCCAATCGTATCATCACGCAAAACTATCGTTATTGCTCCTGGATCTTCACGAAATGCTAATAAACGTCCTGATGATAAATCAATTTTATTACCCAACAAAAACTTCATTGGCGTCTGAGAAAGATTGGAAAAATTCCAAGTATTGAGAGCGCGATTATTAATGCCCACAAATTTTCCGTCCGCAATAATTTGTAGAGGCAATTGTTTATATGCAAAACGAATCTTTCCTGGGCGCTCTAAATAAAATTTTCCCTCGGTTACTTTTCCCTTTGGACTAAACTGAATAAAATCACCCGTCATTGTTTTAATAGCAGCAAAGCGGTTAGCAATATTTTGTGCACGTGCCACCTGATTAGGAGACTGAGAAAACGCAGGAAAAGCTATGAACAAAAAGACAATAACTTTAGCAAACCAAAATGTTCTTCTACACGTTTTCATAAAAATACTCCCAAGCAATGTCTTTTCGCCTTCACTATTCCTGACAAATGATGAATAGATGCTCTTTTTAAAGTATATTTTTTGAAAAAACTACTAAAAGACTTTGATTTCAAAAGAATCCTTTAGAAAATAGAAAAATTTTTCATTTAATGATATCATAAACGAGACCAATGCATCTTTTCTTCCATATACTTAATGCAGGAAGCCGCATGAATTATAATATACTCTCTCAATGCTGCTGAAGATAAAAAATGAAAGCTTTGGCTATCACAAAAAACAACAATAATAGCTTTGAATATACAGCTTGATTATAAAGGTTATCAACTGCAGCAGCATAAAACGTCAAGAACAACAGCAGCAAGCTCCCCTCCTGTTTCTTATGTAGTGATTTTTAAATCATCAAACACTGCTGCTCTTTTGAAAAGCATAAAAACAGCCCAATTTCGTCATTCAATCTCATCATTGATAGCACAAGGCACTAAAATTTCTCGTTTACCAGCATGATTAGCTGGACTAATAATCCCTTCTTCTTCCATACGCTCAATGAGAGAAGCAGCACGGTTATAACCAATCCCTAAACGGCGTTGAATATAAGAGATGGAAGCTTTGCGATCACGAAGGACAACAGCAACAGCTTGACTATAAGGATCATCGGCTGCAGGAGTATTAAGAGCAACATCAGCCCCATGTTCTGCAGTGTCTTGCGTAATAGTTTCCAAATAATCAGGAACGGCTTGAGTTTTAAGATGCGCTACAACCTGTTCAACTTCATCATCAGCGACAAAAGGTCCATGAACACGCTGAATGCGTCCTCCCCCCATCATGAAGAGCATATCGCCTTGCCCCAATAATTGCTCAGCTCCCTGCTCACCAAGAATTGTTCGGCTATCGATTTTTGAACTCACAGAAAAAGAAATGCGTGTGGGAAAATTGGCTTTAATTGTACCCGTAATCACATCTACTGAAGGACGCTGTGTAGCCATAATCACATGAATACCAGCAGCACGTGCCATTTGCGCTAAACGTTGAACTGCACCTTCAATGTCTTTGCCGGCAACCATCATTAAATCAGCCATTTCATCAATAATGACAACGATATAGGGCATGGGACTTAAATGAAGTGTTTCCGTCTCATAAAGAGGTTCACCAGTCTCGTGATCAAACCCCACTTGAACTGTACGCGATATTGCCTCACCCTGATTTTCCGCGTCCTTAAGACGCGCATTAAATCCATCAATATTTCGTACCCCTACTTTTGACATCTTGCTATAGCGCTCTTCCATTTCGCGAACAGCCCATTTAAGTGCAATAACCGCTTTTTTAGGATCTGTTACGACCGGTGTTAATAAATGTGGTATCCCATCATAAACCGAAAGTTCCAGCATTTTAGGATCCACCATGATTAAACGACATTTCTCAGGTGTCATGCGGTACAGAAGAGATAAAATCATCGTATTAATCGCAACAGATTTTCCCGATCCTGTTGTCCCTGCCACCAAAAGATGTGGCATTTTTGCTAAATCCGCAATGACAGCTTCACCACCTATTGTTTTTCCCAAAGCAAGCCCTAATTTTGCTTTGCTATCCACGAACTCCTTCGCCTGCAAAATTTCTCTTAAATAAACCATTTCACGTATTGCATTGGGCAATTCTATTCCTATTACATTGCGTCCAGGAATAACAGCAACACGCGCGGATATCGCACGCATTGAACGCGCAATATCATCTGCTAAACCAATGATACGAGATGACTTAATTCCAGCAGCTGGCTCAAATTCATACAAAGTCACCACCGGACCAGGGCGTGCATCAATGATTTTTCCCTTAACTCCAAAATCTGACAAAATTCCCTCAAGTTCACGAGAATTTGCTTTTAAATGAGCAGGAGAAAGTTTTGCATCTTTTGTTGCTGGTGCAGGTGCTGAAAGATAGTCCAAACTCGGAAGCACAAAGCTTCCTTGTGGGGAAGAGATTAAAGGCTTAACAACACGATTTTTAACAGAAGAACTCGATACAGTATCCTCAGAAGCGTCATATCTTATTTTTTCGTCTTTTTCATCAAAAAAAACTGGTTCAACCCGATCAAATGATTTTTCTTTTTTCTTATTTTTACGGTTGAAACGAAAAAGATGGAACAATCTTGCTTGTAAAAAGTAAAAAAGATGCAAAACTGCTCCAAAAGTTGTAGCCCAAAAACCGTGACGGGCTTCATCTGCAAAATCTTCTGCATCTTCTATAGCTTCTGCATCTTCTTCTAACATATCAAAAATTGGATCTGCAGTTTCAATCTTTTGGATAGTGTTTACTTTTCTTTTTTTTGTATCGCGCCGCCACACGACATTGCCAGCAAAAGCAGCCATAAAAAAACTAAAAAGTGCAAGAATAATTCCCAAAATTACGTTCTGAAAAGAGGAAAGAACAGAAGGAAAAATGAAATAGATAGCACTTAAAATTTTATCACCCAAAACGCCTCCAAAGCCTATTGGCAATGGCCAATAGGTAAAAGAGGCAAGAGGAGTCATCAGAGAAAAAGAAACAAGAAAACAAATTGTCGAAAACACCCACAAGAAAAAGCGAAAAATTAAATTATGGATATCTTTTTGTGCTAACAAAAGAAACGACCAAAAAAGTGGTGGCAACAAAACAGGAAGACTTGCTAAACCAAAAAACTGCATAAACAAATCTGAAAAAATTGCTCCTGGCAGTCCCATCAAATTTGTAACTTCATTGGTGTTTGAATGTGTTAATGAAGGATCTGCTATATCCCAAGTTGCCAAAGCTACAATACAAAAAACAATGAAGCCAAAAAGCCCAAGCCCTATGAACACGCCGATTTGGCGCAAAAACATTTTCATAAGGCGTGATCTTTGAGCACTTTGTGCTTCTAATAAATCATAAGGAGAAGAGCTCTGATGCATTCATCGACCCCAAATATAAAATCTTTAAGCTTAATACTTCAAATAAAAAGTTATGCTTTAAAAATGTTAACACTGTTTTAACCATTATAACTACAACTATTTCCTTTAATATTATGCAAAAAATGTTATGAAGTAAAAGTATCGATTTTGTTTAAGATATATAAAAAATAATAAACTGTGCGAAAGTGAAAAGAAACGTTGTGCATTTTGATCCCAATAAAAATATAAAACAATGTGACCTTCTCATTGCGGGAGGTGGAGCAGTTGGTCTAACGCTTGCAATAGCGCTCAAACAAGCTGCACCCAGCCTAAAAATTAATATCGTTGACGCAACTTCTCAAGACTCTCCCACAGCAAATATCCGAACACTTGCCCTTGCCGCTGCTTGCGTTCGTATGTTTAAACAATTGCAATGTTGGGAACATATAGAATCTTGTGCTCAACCCATTCGTTCAATGATTATTACTGATGCGTATGCAAATGATCCTATAAAGCCAACTTTTCTTACCTTTGAAGGAGATATTACTCCCAACGAACCCTTTGCAACGACAATTGAACATAATAAGCTCATCAGTGCTTTAAAAAAGCGTGTAAAAGATCTTGATATCCCTTTCATCAAAAATGTGCTTGTCACTGATTTTCACCAAGAAGATCAATACACAACGGTTGTTTTAAATAATGAAGAAATCTGGCAAACAAAATTACTTATTGCAGCTGATGGAGCGCGTTCTCAACTGCGCAAAAAAGCAGGACTTAGAAGCTTTTCTCGTGCCTACAAACAAACAGCGATCATATGCACAATTGAACATGAAAAACCCCATCATGGACAAGCAATCCAACATTTCTTACCTACTGGACCTTTTGCTCTTCTTCCTCTTAAAGGGAATCGCTCCGCTATTGTTTGGAGTGAACATTATCAAACGGCTCAATATTACCTCAAAGCTGATGCTCTTATTTTTGAAGCAGAAATCGAAAAACGCATTGGTCACCGATTTGGAAACCTTTCTTGGAACGGCGAACGTCAAGCTTTTCCTTTAACGCTTTCTTTAACACGACAATGTATCAAGCCTCGTTTTGCTCTCGTCGGTGACGCATCTCATACAATCCACCCTATTGCAGGACAAGGACTCAATTTAGGATTGCGTGACAGCGCTGCTCTGGCAGAAGTCATTGTTGAAACAGCGCGATTGGGTCTTGATATTGGGTCTTTCATAGCTCTCGAAAACTATCAACGTTGGAGACGTTTTGAAATTGTACGCATGGCATTGAGTAATGATTGGCTTAATCAACTTTTTTCTAATGATCGCCTCTTTTTGCGAATGTTTCGTGATATTGGTCTTGGAGTTGTCAATCAAATGCCTAAAATGAAAAAATATCTTATTCAAGAAGCAGCAGGACTTACCTCTAATGCTCCTCGTCTTTTACGCGGGCTTCCGCTTTAAGTAAAAATTAAAAATATTTTTCTCTGTTTTTGACCTATTACTAAAACGATCCTTGATAAAAAACTCCTCTTTTTAAAAAGGGATTATCAAATTTTAGATCATTCCAAAACTCTTTTGCTGATTGTTTTATAACAATTCCAATTGGTTTTCTGCTGTGATCTTAATATTATCTAAGATAATATTAAGATCACAGCAGTTTGTGTACAAAAAATAAAACCCTATCATAAAACTTAAAAAGAGAAATATTTTATGATTCAACCATTCGTAAATAATCCATAAATTTGAATGCAATCTTTTATTATACCTGTGTTCTCTTAGCATAGGACTTAAGACCTGCGCTCATTCATTTGTTTTATTTATGTTTAAAATTAGATAAAAAAGATCGCTGAGTTTTTTTGCTTCTCTTACAGCAAAAAAGCTCATCCTCCCTACAGAAAGAATTATACATAACAGACACTGTTTTTTGTCTACACAATTCAAAAAGCTAAAAAAATACTAAAAGCTTTTACTATCCAAATAAGCGTTGCAAGCACATAAAAGAAATAGACACGATCGCTTTCTCTACTTACACTTAAATCCATTATTTATTAATCATATCAATTGAAGAGTTTATCATATTGATTCGATATTTAAGCGTATCAGATCACCAAAAAACACAATCCCCCATTCATAATTACTAATTGTAAATAATTTACAATTGTTGCATATATGTCACGTAACTTCTAATTCTTCAAGCGAATAACCTCTTTCTAACCATTCTTTAATCCACTTAGGTTTACGCCCGCGCCCATTCCATAATTCCCACTGATTATTGGGGTTTCTATAATGACGTTCTTTCTTGATAAGATCAGCAATATCAATGCCATGCGCGCTAGCAATTTCAAGAATTTTTTGCCGTGCATCTTGCTTCTCTTTTGCTTGTCTTTTTTTCAATTCTATATCAATTTGAGCACGTATTTCTTGTAGTTCATCAAGATTCATGTTTTTGAAATCATTCACCTTATTACCTCCCTTTGCAAAAAAGAATTGCATCTTGTCATATTTTAGACACAATTTATAGACAATTTCCCTCCGTTTAGGATCAAAAATATAATTACGATCAATAAAAATTTTTACGGAGATGTACTTTGAAACACAAAAAAAAATTCGTTTGTGCATCAGTTGCTACAGCCGTATCCTTTTTCAATTCGGTTGCTAGGATTGGCAATGAGAGTATACATTCCTTGTTATACTTCTTTAAGTTCCATATATCAGCAAACGAAAATGAATATAAATCGCAACTTTATAAACTATGGCAATATTTGTCAAAGAACAAGCCCTTTATGCATAGCGATATAGTAGTTTATTGTGCTAATAAGGAGCATTTTCATTTGCAGCCATTCTCTACTTCATATGGACCATATTCTCAAAAAGTAAAGTCTATCAAAGGCTGCAATATGGTATCAACATCCATAGCAAATCAAAAAGTATGGTTATCTTTTAGATATAATTTTGTTTTTTGTGGCTTTAATAATCACAGTATTGATCAGCGTGGTATTTTAAATTTTGTCTCATATATTCGTAAGATCGGTTATATACCGATATACGCAAAAAATATTTTGGGGGACAATCAAACTTATCATCGAAAAAAAAGAATTTGGAAACCAAGTGGTTTCATTTCGCTAATTTATAAGTGCAATGTGATGCAGCAATATTTATGGAATTGGCGCAAAATTAATATTTATATTGATAAGTTTTTCTGTAATACGAGGGTGCGCTCATGATTGTACCAGATCTCATGATGTTTGCAACTGCATATGCCCCTTCTATTCATCCCACAAAGTTATCAGCTGTTGTTATGCAAAAGTCTCGGGGTGATCTTGGTACAATAGACATTAACGGTGGTTATAAATTATTGCATCAACCATCCACATTTAAAAAAGCTATTATGACAGCTGAGCAGCTTAAACGTAGCGGATATAGTTTTGACGCTGGTTTAGGACAGATTAATATCAAAAGCTTTAAATGGCTTTGTATGTCTCTCTCTGGTTTGTTTAACCCATGTAAAAATCTTCAAGCTGTGCAGACAGTTTCGGTTCATTGTTATGAGCGCACAGCATTGAAGTATAGTTTTGAGCAAGATGCATTGCAAACTGCTTTAAGCTATTACAAGATAGGGGACTTTAAACATGGTTTTATTAACCAATATGTACAAAAAATTGTTTCGCATGTTGGAACAAGGATTCCCACATTCATCTCTATGAATAATGGAGAGCGAGAATATGTGCAGAGTAAAACTGCAGCGCAAAAACAGACAGTTAAAGTAAAACCTTCTGTTGTTCCACAAAAAGAATTAGCAGACGCATTTAAAAGCAAAGCGAGCAGTGCACAAGATGTCTTTACGGAGAAAACTCCATCTTCTTTTAAAGATAATGAAGATAACGTTTCTACATTTATGAATTAAAATTTCAATTTTGATAAGGTGCAAAAATGAAAACTAGATAAAAGAGTATTAAAGCTCTAATTAGTAAGATTGGAAAAAAATCTATTCTAATTGAGGGCCAAAATAATGAAAATGATAGAACAAAACAGCGTTGATATAGCATTTAATCAAAAGGCAGCACGTGAAATTACAGTCATCATGCGCTCGGAAAGAGAGTGGTACTTTACGTTTGTTGCAGATGATCCAGTAACTGGAAAGCCAAATAAATATGCGCTTCTAACACAAAGGGGGAAATTGAGAACTTGGGTTGATCCAAAGTATCTCTTTAAATTTCTTTATGAGAGAGGCGTTGTTTGTGGGCAGTTCAGTCTTAAACAGGATAAACAGGACACACAATATGAAACAATTAAATATTCTTCAGAAAACAATTAATAAAAAAATTACTTCAACTGCCATACTTGTAACCGCGTTTTTGATGTCTCATCCTGTGTGTGCTCAAGCGCCACAGGGCTTGAATAACGCTAAAACTGCTTTGGAAAAATTAAAGGAGCAATTGGATAAAATTATTCCTATTGCTGCTGCGGTTATACTTTTGTGCTTAGCAATCAGTTACGCAGGACGGTTTATTGAAAAAGATACATTTTTACGTTGGTCAGTGGGCGTTATTCTTGCGGGATCAGCACTGGGACTTGCTGAGATGTTATTTAAGCCACCAGCGTAAACCGTATTTATAAGCGTAAAATATTTTTATTTAAAATAAGACTGGCTTTCAATAACTGAGAACACATCAGTGTGAGTGTGTTTTTTATGATGCAACAAAAAATATTATATTTGTAGCGACTTTAAATCAGGATACATGACATGAAATATTTGAAAACTCTTCAGTCAGAAATGAATAATAAGCTCATCATCACTGTTACAGTTGTGAATGCATTTTTTATAACTCACCCTACATATGCTAAAGATTTGGAAACTGCCAAAAAAGCTCTAGAGGCTCTGCAAAAACAATTGGTAGGTATTGTTCCTATTGCTGCTGCAGTTATACTTTTGTGTTTAGCAATCAGTTATGCAGGACGGTTCATTGAAAAAGATACGTTTCTACGTTGGTCAGTGGGCGTTATTATCGCCGGATCAGCAACAGGGCTTGCCGAGATGTTATTCAAACCAAATTAACGTAAATTATAATGATATAGCGTGAAATATTTTTATTTAAAATAAGGATTAGCACTCCTGTATTGAAAACACATTAGTGTGAATGTTTAATTATAACGCAATAGAAAATATTACTTGTGACAACTTTAATCAGGATACATGACATGAAATATTTGAAAACTCTTCAATCAGAAATGATTAATAGGCTCATCATCGCTGTTACAGCTGTGAGTACATTTTTTATAACTCACCCTACATATGCTAAAGATTTGGAAACTGCCGGAAAAGCTCTAAAGGCTCTGCAAAAACAATTGGTAGATATTGTTCCTATTGCTGCTGCAGTTATACTTTTATGTCTAGCAATCAGTTATGCAGGACGGTTCATTGAAAAAGATACGTTTCTACGTTGGTCAGTGGGCGTTATTATCGCCGGATCAGCAACAGGACTTGCTGATATGTTATTCAAACCAAATTAACGTAAACCATAATGATATAGCGTGAAATATTTTTTATTTAAATAAGATTAGCATCCCAGTAATTATGAATACAGTGAATTATCGATTTATTTGTATTGCAAACAGAGAGTATTAGTTATGATCATTCTAGCTGTAATAAAAAATATGAAATGCTCAAATACTTTTAAAGTAAGAATTGGTCATAAAGTAGATATGGCCTTTATAGCTGCTATCATGTTTTTCGTGACTCAACCTGCATATGTTCAAGCAACAACTCATGATGCCTATCTCTTAATGGGGGTGCATTACGGATTAAGCATGCTTATTCCTATTATTGCAGCTATTCTGTTTGTATTCTTATTAATTATTTATCTATTGCGTTTTATTGCGAAAGCGACATTTCTACGGTGGGCATTTAGTATCGTACTTGCTGGTGCAGCATTTTATCTTAGCAATATATTGTTTTATATTCATTAATGAGGTTGTTCATGAAAATGCAAAAACATGAAGAATTTCCCTTATTTAAAGGAGCAACTCGTGTTCCAACAATTTGGGGTGTTCCCATGATGCCAGCTATCTCTATGGTTATAGGAGTGGCTTCTGTTGCCATGACAATAAACTTTTTTTTGTGGCTCTTTGCACCACCATTATGGTTCATTATGGTGCAAGTTACTAAACATGATGACAAAGCGTTTCGTATCTGGTGGTTGTGGATTGATACCAAATTTCGTAATCGTAACAAGAGCTTTTGGGGTGCATCGAGTTACAGTCCCTCTAATTATCGTAAAAGGAGATAAGCATGAAAGCTGTTGAAAGCAGCAAATTGCTCATGTCAGAAGTCCCTGTGAGTCTATTCGTACCCTATTCACATCACGTTACGGACACGATCATTTCTACAAAAGATGCGGAATATTTATCCGTTTGGAAAATTGATGGACGTTCGCATCAAAGTGCTTCGGAAGAAGATATTTTCCAGTGGACTAAAGAGCTTAACAATACTTTACGTGGTATTGCGTCTGCTAATTTGTCTTTGTGGACACATATTGTACGTCGCCGTGTTTATGAATATCCTGATTCAACATTTAATGAAATATTTTGCTATCAGCTTGATGAAAAATACCGTCAAAGTTTTACTGGCTATAATCTCATGGTCAATGATTTATATTTGACTGTCGTTTATAGGCCGGTAGCTGATAAGATTATATCGTTTTTTTCTCAACATGAACGTGAAACCCTTGATCAAAAAAAGCTACGACAAGAGTCATGTATAAAAGCTCTCAATGACATTAACCACACTCTAAGTCAGTCGTTTAAACGTTACGGTGCAGAGCTTCTTGGTGCTTATGAAAAAAATGGTTATGCTTATTCTTCCGCCCTTGAGTTTCTTGGAATGCTGCTTAATGGTGAATATCGTCCTATGCCGATCTGCCAAGATCGTTTTGCTGATTATATGTCTATTAATCGCCCCTTCTTTTCGAAATGGGGTGCTGTCGGTGAATTGCAGACATCCACTGGAATACGCCGATTTGGAATGATAGAAATTAAAGAATATGATGTTACAACTAGGCCTGGTCAATTAAATGTATTGTTAGAAAGCGATTTCGAATTTGTGTTGACGCAGAGTTTTTCTATACTCTCTCGGCACGCTGCTAAAGATTATTTACAGCGACACCAGCGTAATCTTATCGATGCTCGAGATGTGGCAACAAGTCAAATTGAGCAAATTGACGAGGCGCTTAATCAGCTTGTAAGTGGGCATTTTGTCATGGGCGAGCATCATTGTACACTGACTATTTACGGCGATACAGTTCAAAAAGTTCGCGATTATATGGCAAAAGCAGGTGCGGCTATGCTTGATGCTGCAATATTGCCAAAACCTGTAGATCTGGCTCTAGAAGCTGGTTATTGGGCGCAGCTTCCCGCAAATTGGAAATGGCGACCACGTCCCGCACCAATTACGTCACTTAATTTTTTGTCATTTTCATCTTTTCATAATTTTATGTCAGGAAAACCGACAGGAAATCCATGGGGTCCAGCGGTTACAATTTTAAAAACTGTTAGTAAAACGCCACTTTATTTTAATTTTCATGCCTCTCAACTTGAAGAAGATGCGACAGATAAACGCTTACTTGGAAATACTGCAATTATCGGGCAATCTGGCTCTGGTAAAACAGTTTTACTTGGATTTTTATTGGCTCAAGCGCAAAAGTTTAAGCCAACAACTGTTGTTTTCGACAAAGATCGTGGTATGGAAATTGTTATTCGGGCAATGGGTGGTCGATATCTCGCATTTAAAACTGGCAAACCCAGTGGTTTTAACCCGTTTCAGCTCCCACCCACACAAGATAACCTTATTTTTCTTAAACAATTTGTTAAAAAATTAGCAGAAACAGGTGGTGAGATTACACACCGCGACGAAGAAGAAATTGATCAAGCCGTTAATGCCATTATGAGTGACAATATTGACAGCTCATTGCGGCGCTTATCTTTTTTAGTACAGTTTTTACCAAATCCACGTATGAGTGATTATAATAGTCGTCCAACCGTTCATGCCCGCTTGATAAGGTGGTGTGAAGGAAATGATTACGGATGGTTATTTGATAACCCCAATGATGCACTTGATCTTTCAACACACAGAATTTACGGCTTTGATACGACTGAATTTTTGGATAATCCAGAAATTCGTACTCCGATGATGATGTATTTGCTTTATCGCACGGAGGGAATGATCACCGGACAACGGTTTATGTATATTTTTGATGAGTTTTGGAAACCTTTGCAAGATCCATATTTTGAAGATTTAGCAAAGAATAAACAAAAAACTATTCGTAAACAAAATGGTATCTTTGTTTACGCTACCCAAGAGCCTAGCGACGCACTGGAAAGTAATATTGCAAAAACACTGATCCAGCAATGTGCGACTTATATTTTTCTAGCAAATCCAAAAGCAAACTATGAAGAATATACAGAAGGATTCAAATTAACAGATGCTGAATTTGACTTGGTCAAAGGGCTTGGTGAATTTAGTCGACAATTTCTTATCAAACAAGGAGATCAATCAGCGCTTGCAGAATTAAATTTAGGCAAATTTCATACAGTAATTGACGGAGAAATTGTCGAGCAAGACTTTAATGATGAACTTTTAATATTATCGGGAACACCCGATAATGCAGAATTGGTTGAAGCTATCATCGCCGAAGTAGGCGATGATCCTGCAAAGTGGTTACCAGTTTTTTTACAACATATAAAAGTTGATAGGAGAACGACATGAAAAAGCTTATTATTTCAATGGTAATAGCAACAATTTTGGGAACACCTAGCACTGCTTTTGCTTTTACATGGTGGGGGGGAGCGGGAATGGCAGATCTAGAACGCTCAACTCCAAATTCTAGTTGGTTTTTTGGAAAAGCGCCATCTAAAAAAGCTACGAAACCAACGCCCCCAAAGAAAACCTCTTTACCTAATAATACAGAGCTTGTTGATTTAATAAAAAAACACATTCGTTTAAAAGAGCAGGGACTTGCCAAAACAGAAGAGATGTATAAATCTATAACGGGAAATCGAAGTGTTGGTCTTGCAAAAATGAAGCGTGCCGATTTTTTACTTGAAAACCCACAGTCAATTTACGATGAAAGTAAAAATTCTGATATCTCTAATGTCCGTGTATTACTCGCAAAAATTTTGAACGAAGAAAAAATTTCCGATTCTGTTCGTAATGCGCGTGAGTCTATCGGTGAACGCAGTCAATATGCTGCTGTTATCGATAAAGCCGTTAGTTTACACGCTTTTGACAACACAGAAAAACGTTTTCAGCAGATTTTAGGTCTATTAGAAGAAATTAGTGTAGCAAAAGATTTGAAAAGCATCGCTGAATTGCAGGCCCGTTTTAAAGCAAGACTGGCTATGATTCAAAATGAAGCTACGAAATTGCAGATGGTTGCACATATGCGTAATGCAGAACGGGAATTGATCAGTCAGCAAAAACTAAAACGCAACATGAAAATTCTCAACAGTAGTAATACAGAAATGCCAACTATACGCTCTATACGATAGAACTTTATCATCAATATTATAATATTGTTGGTTAACTTTTTCATTAAAATAAAAAATTAGTGTATAATATCCCGTGCTATTTTAATAATTTGAGAAGATAGTACGGGAGATAGTAAGCCAATCCAAATGATTTTGATATTCTGTGGCAAATTTATATGAATGCACATGAAAGACATACCATACCGATGTCCCAAAATAACAAAACAATAAAATTCATTAAAGAGAAATGCTATGGTTTATACCACGAATTTTGCAATGTTCACGCAACTTTTTAATAAAGTTGATCATATAACAAAATCATATATCACAGATATTTCATCAAAAGCGATCATTGCAATTACACCTATAGCATCAGTAGGTATAGCCATAGCTTTTATCATATATGGATGGCTTATTATTCGGGGGGCGATAGATATGCCCCTCACCAGCTTTGTTAATCGTTGTCTTAGAGTCAGTATTATTACCTCAATTGCATTCGCTGGAGGACTTTATCAAACAGAACTTGTGGAGTTAATAAAGACCCTCCCCGATGAATTATCAAAAGCACTGATAAAATATCCATCAATAGAGATAAGATATCCATCAGCAGATATGCAAATAACCATATTAATTGATAGCGCAGCCACACAAGGCTTCAACCGAGCCGCTGAAGCCTTTGAAGAAGCTGCTTTCCTGAATTCTGACGGATTGCTTTACGGAATTTTGGGTGCCCTCATCTTGATTGCAACAAGCTCGTTAGTGGCAATTGGTGGGGCATTCATTTTGCTAGCAAAACTTGCACTTATCCTTCTCATTGGGTTTGGACCTTTTTTCATTATGGCTTTGCTCTGGCAACCAACTTATCGCTTTTTTGAACAATGGATCGCGCAATTATTAAGCTATATCGTTTTCATAGTTCTTTTAGCTGCCGTCTTCGGTTTTATGATGGATATTTTTGCAAATTACATGGCGGACTTTGAATTTGATGGTAAGCAAAATGTGAGTTATACGCTCGGTGGTGCTCTTTCCCTATCCATTCTCTCTATTGTGTTGTTGCTGAAATTATCAAGCATGGCAAATGCTTTAGCGAAAGGTGTTACATTTGGACATTTATGGAATTTAAGTGCAGGAAGCGGCAATTCTTCCCGTAGAGCGTAGAAAATCATGTAACAAAATAATCAAAATATCTCAGAGTACGAAAAAAAAATATCTCCATGAGGTAAAATTTATAAAACATTAAAACAATAGTGCGCTATATTTCTAATCAAAATTGAAATAATAATAAAAAAGTGTTAGACAGAATCTAACAGTCGAAAAAAGATATTAAAATGAGATCAATCATTTTTATGATTTTGATTGCTAATCTTTTGTCGGCTTGTCTATTGGTTCCCAAGCAAAAACAACCAAGCAATTGGAATCGAGTCCCTGTAAACAAAACAGTCCCGATAGAAATTCAACGAGAAGCGATATGACAAAAAAGGAATTTAAACCAGTGAAAGCCGCAAGGAGAAAGATATGAGAAAGCTTATTGTTACAGTAGTAATAAGTGCTTTTTTAGGAACACCAAGCTTAGCTGTAGGGCAAAAGAGAAGTGGCTTTAGCGACTCAAGAGGTAGTTACCCAAGCAGTCCAAAATATAGGAAGTACCCCTTGGGCAACGGTATGATGGGTGGCAATTCCCTAGGTGGTGTTCCAAGTAGATTTAGCGGTCCCAAAAGTAAAGTTCCAGATTCAGGGAATAGCATCTCAGATTTACAAGATAGTACAAAACAAATACGCAATGATATTCTCGCTCAAGGAATTCTTCCAGAGATCGATTACAGTAAATTAGGTGGTAGTTATGGTCTTAACGTGGATTATCGTCATCAGTTTTCGCCAACTGCCCCAAAGTCTGATTCAAAAGCCAATCTACCAAAAGAACAGCTCGAAGTGGCTAAACAACAGCTGCAACAATTGGAAAATGTCTATGGATCACTCATGGCATCTCATCACAAACAGAAAAAGCTAGCAATGCTGGGCAATGACAGTGATCTTTTTTTTAAAAATCCACAATCCATATATGATCAAGCGAAGATTGATAGTAAAATTTCCGGCTTGTTCAAATCAGTTGAGCAAAAAAATAAATTGCAGGATGATTCTGCTATTTCTATGCGCGAAGCTATTCGTGCTCGCAGCAAATATGCAGCAGAAATGGATCAGACTGTCAGTTTACGCGTTTTCGAAGAAACAGAAAATCGTTTTAAGAAAATTAATGAACTATTAGCACAAGCAGAAAAAACAGGTAATCTTAAAGACGCAGCTGATTTACAGGCAAAAATTGTTGGCACTCTCACAATGATCCAGAATGAAGCCACAAAATTGCAAATGATTTTACATCAACGTAATGCTGAGAGAATACTCATAGATCAGCAAAAACTGACTCGTAATGTAAAAATTCTCAGCAGTCATAATCTATCAATGCCAACTATACGGCATACAAGCCCCAGGTAACAAAGTTTTATGATGAATGTTGTGCTTATGCTGCCGATCTTAATTTAACTACAAATGCAAAAACATCATACAATACCAACAGAACATCCCGTGCGACTTCAATAGTTTGAGAAGCAAGCACGGGAGATAGTAAGCCAATCCAAATGATTTTGATATTCTGTGGCAAATTTATGTGAATGCACATGAAAGACATACCATGCCGATGTCCCAAAATAACGAAACAGTAAAAATTCATTAAAGAGAAATGCTATGAATCATGCCGCGAATTTTGCAATGTTCACGCAACTTTTTAATAAAGTTGATCATATAACAAAATCATATATCACAGATATTTCATCAGAAGCGATCCGTGCAATTACACCTATAGCATCAGTAGGTATAACCATAGCTTTTATCATATATGGATGGCTTATTATTCGGGGGGCGATAGATATGCCCCTCACCAGCTTTGTTAATCGTTGTCTTAGAGTCAGTATTATTACCTCAATTGCATTCACTGGAGGACTTTATCAGACAGAACTTGTGGAGTTAATAAAGACCCTTCCCGATGAATTATCAAAAGCACTGATAAAATATCCATTAACAGATATGCAATTAAACACGTTAATTGATAGAGCCGCCACACAAGGCTTCAGCCGAGCCGCTGAAGCTTTCGAAGAAGCTGCTTTCTTGAATTCTGACGGATTGCTTTACGGAATTTTGGGTACCCTCATCTTAATTGCAACAAGCTCATTAGTGGCAATTGGTGGGGCATTCATTTTGCTAGTAAAACTCGCACTTATCCTTCTCATCGGATTTGGACCTTTTTTCATTATGGCTTTGCTCTGGCAACCAACTTATCGCTTTTTTGAACAATGGATCGCGCAATTATTAAGCTATATCGTTCTCATGGTTCTTTTAGCTGCCGTCTTCGGTTTTATGATGGATATTTTTGCAAATTACATGGCGGACTTTAAATTTGATGGTAAGCAAAATGTGAGTTATACGCTCGGTGGTGCTTTTTCCCTATCCATTCTTTCTATTGTGTTGTTGCTGAAATTATCAAGCATGGCAAATGCTTTAGCAAAAGGTGTTACGTTTGGACATTTATGGAATTTAAGTGCAGGAAGTGGCAATTCTTCCCGTAGAGCGTAGAAAATCATGTAACAAAATAATCAAAATATCTCAGAGTACGAAAAAAAATATCTCCATGAGGTAAAATTTATAAAGAATTAAAACAATAGTGCTCTATATTTTTAATCAAAATTGAAATAATAACAAACAGTATAAAATATGACAGTTTTAAAAGGATATTAAAATGAGATCAATCATTTTTATGATTTTGATTGCTAATCTTTTATCGGCTTGTCTATTGGCTCCCAAGCCAAAACAACCAAGCAATTGGAATCGAGTCCCTGTAAACAAAACGGTCCCGATAGAAATTCAACAAGAAGCGATATGACAAAAAAGGATTTTAAGTAAAAACCGAGCGACTCAGTAGTTATTATGAAGAAAGCAAAAGATTGGACCGTAAACTTATTGGTAAATTTATAAAATCAGAAATTATTTTATAAAGCGAGCTTTTTCGCAATATATAAAAGCCTAAGGAGAAAGATATGAGAAAGCTTATTGTTACAGTAGTAATAAGTGCTTTTTTAGGAATGCCAAGCTTAGCTACAGGAAAAAGCAAACCTGGCTTCTATGATAATCACATTATTAGTAATGAGCTTCCAGGGATACACCATCCTAGATCAAAAAGTTATGTCCCACCTAAAAGCTATGTCTCAAATACAGGAAATGATATCGGCTATGACGGAAATAGCTTCAACAATTTAAGAATAGGTGGTAGTTACGGTATGGGTACTCATTATACTGCTTCAGCCAGCAAACTTAGCCAACCTGCACCAAAGACTGATCTAAAAGCTAATCTACCAAAAGAACAACTCGAAGTGGCTAAACAACAGCTAAAACAATTAGAAAACGTCTATGGATCACTCATGGCATCTCATAACAAACAGAAAAGTCTAGCAATGCTGGGCAATGACAGTGATCTTTTTTTTAAAAATCCACAATTCATATATGATCAAGGGGGGATTGATAGTAAAATTTCTGATTTGTTCAAATCAGTTGAGCAAAAAAATAAATTGCAAGATGATTCTGCCATTTCTATGCGTGAAACTATTCGTGCTCGCAGCAAATATGCAGCAGAAATGGATCAGACTGTCAGTTTACGCGTTTTCGAAGAAACAGAAAATCGTTTTAAGAAAATTAATGAACTATTAGCACAAGCAGAAAAAACAGGTAATCTTAAAGACGCAGCTGATTTACAGGCAAAAATTGTTGGCACTCTCACAATGATCCAGAATGAAGCCACAAAATTGCAAATGATTTTACATCAACGTAATGCTGAGAAAATACTCATAGATCAGCAAAAACTGACTCGTAATGTAAAAATTCTCAGCAGTCATAATCTATCAATGCCAACTATACGGCATACAAGCCCCAGGTAACAAAGTTTTATGATGAATGTTGTGCTTATGCTGCCGATCTTAATTTAACTACAAATGCAAAAACATCATACAATACCAACAGAACATCCCGTGCGACTTCAATAGTTTGAGAAGCAAGCACGGGAGATAGTAAGCCAATCCAAATGATTTTGATATTCTGTGGCAAGTTTATGTGAATGCACATGAAAGACATACCATGCCGATGTCCCAAAATAACGAAACAGTAAAAATTCATTAAAGAGAAATGCTATGAATCATGCCGCGAATTTTGCAATGTTCACGCAACTTTTTAATAAAGTTGATCATATAACAAAATCATATATCACAGATATTTCATCAGAAGCGATCCGTGCAATTACACCTATAGCATCAGTAGGTATAACCATAGCTTTTATCATATATGGATGGCTTATTATTCGGGGGGCGATAGATATGCCCCTCACCAGCTTTGTTAATCGTTGTCTTAGAGTCAGTATTATTACCTCAATTGCATTCACTGGAGGACTTTATCAGACAGAACTTGTGGAGTTAATAAAGACCCTTCCCGATGAATTATCAAAAGCACTGATAAAATATCCATTAACAGATATGCAATTAAACACGTTAATTGATAGAGCCGCCACACAAGGCTTCAGCCGAGCCGCTGAAGCTTTCGAAGAAGCTGCTTTCTTGAATTCTGACGGATTGCTTTACGGAATTTTGGGTACCCTCATCTTAATTGCAACAAGCTCATTAGTGGCAATTGGTGGGGCATTCATTTTGCTAGTAAAACTCGCACTTATCCTTCTCATCGGATTTGGACCTTTTTTCATTATGGCTTTGCTCTGGCAACCAACTTATCGCTTTTTTGAACAATGGATCGCGCAATTATTAAGCTATATCGTTCTCATGGTTCTTTTAGCTGCCGTCTTCGGTTTTATGATGGATATTTTTGCAAATTACATGGCGGACTTTAAATTTGATGGTAAGCAAAATGTGAGTTATACGCTCGGTGGTGCTTTTTCCCTATCCATTCTTTCTATTGTGTTGTTGCTGAAATTATCAAGCATGGCAAATGCTTTAGCAAAAGGTGTTACGTTTGGACATTTATGGAATTTAAGTGCAGGAAGTGGCAATTCTTCCCGTAGAGCGTAGAAAATCATGTAACAAAATAATCAAAATATCTCAGAGTACGAAAAAAAATATCTCCATGAGGTAAAATTTATAAAAAATTAAAACAATAGTGCGCTATATTTCTAATCAAAATTGAAATAATAATAAAAAAGTGTTAGACAGAATCTAACAGTCGAAAAAAAGGATATTAAAATGAGATCAATCATTTTTGTAATTTTGATTGCTAATCTTTTATCGGCTTGTCTATTGGCTCCCAAGCCAAAACAACCAAGCAATTGGAATCGAGTTCCTGTGAACAAAACAGTCCCGATAGAAATTCAACGAGAAGCGATATGACAAGAAAAGAATTTAAACCAGTGAAAGCCGAGCGACTCAGTAGTTATTATGAAGAAAGCAAAGGGTTGGAACGTGAACTCATTAGTGAATTTATAAAATCACGTAAAACAGCGTGGCGGGTGGCAGGCGCTGTTGGTATTTTGGGATTGCTTGGCATGGCATGCGGAGTAGCTGGTTTTTCTCAACCGGCTCCAACACCTTTGGTATTGCGTGTGGATAATACAACTGGTGCGGTTGATGTTATCTCTATTATGCGTGAGCGTGAAGACACTTATGGTGAAGTTGTGGACAGATATTGGCTTAATCAATATGTGCTAAATCGTGAAACTTACGACTATGATACTGTTCAACTGAATTATGATACGACAGCGCTTTTAAGTTCACCCGCAGTTCAACAAGAGTTTTATAAAATCTATGATGGTGAAAATGCACGTGACAAAGTACTCTCAAACAAAGCACGTATCACAGTGAAAGTACGCTCAATTCAACCAAATGGGCGTGGACAGGCAACTGTACGTTTTACAACACAACAGCTCAACAGCAGTGGGGCAGTTGATGGACCACAACACCATCAAATTGCAACGATTGGATACACATATGTTGGTGCGCCAATGAAATCATCTGATCGATTGCTTAATCCCCTTGGTTTCCAAGTTACAAGCTACCGTGCTGATTCGGAAGTACTTTTAAATAATTGAGGAAGTGATTGTTATGAAAAAACTTGCGTTTATTATTTTGCTGTCCTCTCTTTACACTATGCCTGTACAAGCGCTTAAGATCCCATCAAACTCTCAATATGATCATCGCATTCGCTATGTGACCTATAACTTAGATGATGTAGTCCAGATTGAAACTGTTCTTGGCGTGGCAACTCACATCATTCTTGAAGAAGGAGAGCAGTATATCACTCATGCTTTTGGTGATTCTGATGCATATGCTTTTGCTCATAAAGGAAGACATATCTTTATTAAGCCCAAAGCAGAACTTGCTAATACGAATCTCATTGTTGTTACTGATAAGCGTAGCTATAAATTTCGACTACAGTTTCGCAATGATCGTGCCGGATCAACTTATGAATTAGCGTTTCATTATCCTGATACAGGCGTAAAAAAAATAGACGAAGATAAACAGCGTGCCTCTATTGAACAAGGCTTTAATCAAGGCGTGAAGGGGTACAACTTGAGCTACACTATGAGCGGAAACAAAGATATTGCTCCGGTTAACGTTTGGGATAACGGGCGCATCACTTATTTTAAATTCTCCGCCAACGTGGATATGCCATCAATTTATGTAGTGGACCCAGAGGGAAATGAAAGTTTAATACCACGCACTATTGTTGGCAATTCCAATGATATTATTGCTGTACACAAAATCAATCCAAAATGGATGATACGACTTGGTAAAAGCGTTTTGGCAATCTTTAACGAGGCTTATGATCCCCACGGCGTACCAAGCACAACAGGAACAGTATCCTCGGTAGTTCATCGTATTAATAAAGGAGAAAGATAATGTTCGGCAGTAAGAAAGGGGATGGAATTAATATAAACACAAAATTAAACTACGATGAGCAAAAACATATTGAAGGGGCTTACGGTGGCTCTGAGCTAGGTCTTGAGCATCGCCCTAAAGTTCCTGGTGTACGTGCATTATTATTCGTGGGAATCATTGTTATAATAGCAATACCAATTATGCTGTCTTGGAAAGCTTTAAAAATGAGCAATACCGTGAGTATTGAGGAAGAAAAGTCGCAGCAAACGGTGCAACAAGTTATACCAAGCTATACTCCCCGAATCAGTCCTCCAATTAAAGAAGAGCAAGAAGTCGCAGAAGAGCTAAAAAAACCAACAAAAACTGAAGAAGAGGAAGCTCAAGATCTTTCAACATCTTTGGCTCAACTTCTGCAAACAACTATTCCATCACAATTAATGAGGGATTCTGAAATACTGGCTCGACAACGTATGTTGCACTCTGGTCTTAATAATGGCGGTAGTGAAGGCTCCTCAGATAGTCGCCCAGCAACATCTAATGATGTAGATAGTGGTATCTTATCAGACAGGCTACAGCCTATACGCTTAAACAGATCACATGCAGCTCAATTGCGTAATCGTGACTTATTGATAACGCAAGGAACACAGATAGATTGCGTGCTAGAAACCAAGATCATCACAACGCAGCCCGGAATGACGATATGCTATTTAACACGTGATGTTTATTCTACAAGCGGTCGTGTTATCTTGTTAGATCGTGGTTCTAAAGTTACGGGCTTTTATCAAAGTGGTCTACAACAGGGACAAGCGCGTGTTTTCGTACAATGGTCTCGTGTTGAAACACCTTCTGGTGTTATTGTTTATCTTGACTCACCTGGAAGTGGTCCACTTGGAGAATCTGGTCTTGGTGGTTGGGTTGACCGTCATTTTTGGGAACGATTCAGTGGAGCAATTATGATTAGTGTAATCAGTGATTTAAGTGAATGGTTAACAGGTCAAATAAGTCAATTTAGCCTAGGAAAAAAAGACAAAGAAGATCCGAAAAAGGAAAATCCACAACAGGAAGATCCGCGATCTCAAAAAGCGCAAAGTGCTGAAGCGGTTATCGCGGATGTCTTGCAAAACACAATCAGTATTGCACCAACCCTTTACAAAAACCAAGGTGAACGGATTAATATCCTTGTCGCTCGTGATCTGGACTTCAGTGATGTCTACAGCCTCGTTACACGTTAATCAATTAAAGAAAGATCAAGCAGTTGCGCAACTTTTGCAACCGTTTGATCGTTTTTTGGAAGATCCAAAAGTTACTGAATTATCGATCTGCCGTCCTGGTGAAATATGGGCCAAAAGTTTTGAGGGATGGCAGGTACATAGTATGCCGGAGCTAACAGACGCCTTTTTACAAACACTGATCACAGCCGTTATTGTTTATAATGGTATGTCCCCTAAAAGTATCAATTATGTCCTGCTGCCTGGAGGACAGCGCGGTACAATTATACAAGAACCAGCTGTTCTTAATGGTACGCTGTCTTTTATGATTCGTAAGCATTCCCTTGTTGCTAAGACGCTAGAAGACCTCAGGGACGAAGGTGCATTTGATGATTTTATTGACGTGAGCTTCAATAAGCCTTCTGAACAAGAAGTCAATAACCTGTTGTTACAGCATGATTTCACGCGGTTAGAGCCATTTGAAGCGCAATTACTGCAGCTAAAACGCGATGGAAAAATTATTGATTTTTTAGAAAAATGCATACTTCATAAACGTAATATCATCATTGCAGGTAAAACAGGATCAGGGAAAACGACATTTGCCCGTTCTTTAATCGGGAAAGTGCCGGTGGAAGAGCGTATTATTACAATTGAAGATGTTCATGAAATTTTTCTTCCGAATCATCCTAACCATGTGCATATGATCTATGGTAACAGTACTGACCGTGTTTCAGCTGAAGAATGTTTAGATGCGTGTATGCGTCAATCGCCTGACCGTATCTTTCTTGCTGAGTTGCGTGGTAACGAAGCATGGGAATATCTCAACTCACTCAATACTGGACACCCTGGATCAATCACAACAACACACGCCAACAGTGCTTTGCAAACATTTGAACGATGCGCTACATTGATTAAAAGGTCAGACATTGGACGTCAGCTTGACGTACAAATGATAAAACGCGTTCTTTATACCACTGTTGATGTAGTCTTGTTTTTCAACAACCGAAAGCTTTCTGAAGTTTTTTATGATCCAATTTTTGCTAAATCAAAGCTAATCTAAAATAAAAAAGCTTTTCTAAAGATATCGAAAAAAATAACAAAAGCTGTGATGAATTATCGCAGCTTTTTTATTAAGCTTGTCTAAAATAGTTTTCTTATTCTTCTTTCGACTTTTGCTATACTTGCAAAAAACTTATGAGAACGAAAAATAAAGAATATGCTATTTTATTTTTATATTATAAATGATACGTATACGCAAAACATCCATTGCTATATTTTATCGATTGTACAATTATAATTGATGATTTTTTTAGCTTTTTCTTTATGGGTTATGCTCAATATTATACTAACCCATTTATAGCAACAAACTGGCACCTAAGAGTATATTAAAATCGATTTTATTGTACTACTCATACAAGGTTATAGCTACTCCATTTTAAATCTTCTTATATGACAAGAACTTTGTGTCATCACAAATCATGTGTCAACCAATGGAGAAATTTAACTTTTTGCATAAGTTCTGGTTAGAAATATAATCTATACATACTTACAAAAAATCGTAAACAAATGAACACAAAATCTCTTAATTGCCTTGATTCTCTCGCCAGAAAAAATATAAACAGCAAAGACTGATTAGCTATATCACTGATACTTGTTTTAAATTTTACCTTTCATCTCGAAAGGTAAAGCTACAATATACATTTTTTGTTTCCAAGTACACTTTGTGAAATTTGTACGAAAACAAATGGCAGAATAACTAGAGTACTTCCCTAAAAAACAAAAATCTCTGTTTCCTTTAAATCAGAGAATATAAGATTGATATTTACAAAACTTCCTTAAGATCAATCATGTTTTTTATGACGGTTAGTTCCATCTATTACATTGTTCATCTTCTTCTATTGCCCAAAATATACCGGCTTAATCCCTTATCCAATGCAGCGTAGCTTAAAAGTGTATTCGCCTTTTAATAAGACAATAGCACATTTTCGTCTTCATAAAAAAACAATCAGCTTTATAAGGCAAACCCTCGTACAAAGCAGTCCAAAGAAGCATAAAAATATGTAAAGGATAGTTTAATCAATTCTTATTTTACCGCTTAAATAAGCGGTAAAATTTTTAAAGATGGCGTTCAACCATGAGCTTTTTAATCTCAGCAATCGCTTTAGCTGGATTTAATCCCTTTGGACAAGCTTGCGTACAATTCATAATGGTATGACAGCGATAAAGTCGAAAAGGATCTTCTAAATTATCAAGACGCTCACCATGCTTTTCATCACGTGAATCAGCAATCCAACGATAGGCCTGAAGCAAAACAGCAGGTCCTAAATAACGATCACCATTCCACCAATAACTCGGACACGATGTTTGACAGCATGCACATAAAATACATTCATAAAGACCATCGATTTTTTGGCGATCAGAATGACTTTGCAACCACTCTTTTTCAGGCTCAGGCGAAACAGTCTGCAACCAAGGCTCAATTATACGATGCTGCGCGTAAAAATGCTTTAAATCCGGAACCAAATCTTTAACAATAGGCATAGAGGGAAGAGGATAGACCTTAATTGGATGCTTCACATCATCCATCCCCTTAGTACAAGCCAATGTATTGGTTCCATCAATATTCATTGCGCAAGAGCCACATATCCCTTCACGGCATGATCTACGAAGCGTCAAAGTCGGATCGATGTGATTTTTGATAAACAAAAGTCCATCAAGAATCATCGGACCACAAGCTGAACGATCGACATAATACGTATCAATACGAGGATTTTCCTCATCATCAGGCGACCAACGATAAATATGAAACTCTGTTAGCCGAGTAGCACCTTCGGGCTTAGGCCAAACTTTTCCAGCTTTAACTTGAGAATTTTTGGGAAGCCTAATTTGTACCATAATTCATTCTCCCCCTTAATAAACACGCTTTTTAGGCGCAATGCGCTTTAAATCGATACCACCATCCGCTTCAGATGTTAACGGATCCACATGAACAGGACGATATGATAACGTCACTTTACCATCTTTTGATAAATGCGAAAGCGTATGCTGGCGCCAATTTTTATCGTCACGCTCTGGATAATCTTCCCGCGCATGAGCTCCTCGGCTTTCTAAACGCGCTTGAGCAGAATAAACAGTTACAATTGCATTAGCCATTAAATTTTCAAGTTCTAATGTTTCAACCAAATCAGAATTCCATATTAACGAATGATCTGTTACTTTAAGATCAGCGAGCTCTCCCCAGATCTTCGTTATTCTTTGACACCCCTGTTGCAAAGAATCTGCTGTACGGAACACAGCAGCATCTTCTTGCATCGTACGCTGCATTTTTTCACGCAACATCGCTGTTGGCATTTTCCCTTTAGCAAAACGTAAACGATCAAAACGCGCCATAATCACATCAACAGCATCCTCATTAATAGGTGGAATTTTTGCTTTACGATCAATGACTTCGCCAGCGCGAATTGCAGCTGCACGCCCAAATACGACAAGGTCAATCAATGAATTTGAACCCAATCGATTAGCACCATGAACAGAGGCACACCCTGCTTCACCCACAGCCATTAATCCCGGTTGGATACGATCGGGTGAATCAGCTGTCGGATTTAAAACTTCCCCATAATAATTTGTAGGAATTCCTCCCATATTATAATGGACCGTAGGAATAACAGGAATAGGTTCTTTTGTCACATCAACACCAGCAAAAATCCGTGCAGACTCAGAAATTCCTGGTAAACGTTCATGCAATATAGCAGGATCGATATGGTTGAGAACTAAATAAACATGATCTTTTTTGGGACCAACGCCACGTCCCTCACGAATTTCAAGCGTTATACAACGCGAAACCAAATCACGTGAAGCCAAATCTTTAAAGGAAGGCGCATAACGCTCCATAAAGCGTTCACCTTCCGAATTAATCAAATAGCCTCCTTCACCGCGAGCACCTTCTGTGATTAAACAACCAGAGCCATAAATGCCCGTAGGATGAAATTGAACAAACTCCATATCTTGAAGCGGCAATCCAGCACGCGCAACCATTCCACCACCATCACCGGTGCATGTATGCGCCGATGTTGCAGAAAAATACGCACGCCCATATCCGCCTGTCGCCAAAACAACCATCTTGGCAGAAAAACGATGGATTGTGCCATCATCAAGGTTCCATGCAACAACGCCTGTACACACTCCATCAGTCATAATCAAATCAAGAGCGAAATATTCAATAAAAAACTGCGCATTATGCTTTAAGCTTTGTCCATAAAGAGTATGTAAAATTGCATGGCCAGTACGATCTGCAGCAGCACAAGTGCGTTGGACTGGTGGTCCTTCCCCAAATTCTGTTGTATGCCCCCCAAAAGGTCGTTGATAAATTTTACCTTCTTGTGTCCGCGAAAAAGGAACTCCATAATGCTCTAATTCATACACCGCAGCAGGTGCATTACGCACCAAATATTCCATTGCATCGGTATCTCCTAACCAATCAGAGCCTTTTACCGTATCGTATAAATGCCATTGCCAATTATCGGGTCCCATATTTGCAAGTGACGCTGCAATACCGCCCTGTGCTGCAACCGTATGTGACCTCGTTGGAAAAACTTTTGTGATACACGCTGTTTTTAACCCCTGCTCAGCCATACCAAGCGTTGCGCGTAAGCCTGCACCCCCTGCACCGACAACAACAACATCAAATTTATGATCTACATAGTGATAGGAGGTGTTACCTGCTTTAGCATTCAGAGATGATCTTGTGCCCATCCTATTACCCCCCTAACGCAATTTTTAAAAGAGAAAAGATAATTATACCGCCCAGAACAAAGCAAAAGAAAACATTTAATGCCAAAAATAATATTCGTATATTTTCGCGTGGAATATAATCTTCGATAACAACTTGCATTCCAAGTCTCATATAATAAAGAACTGATACCGTCATCAACATCATCACAACAGCAATCGCAGGGTGTGCAAGCCGTGCATGCACAACGCTATAATCTTTTCCAACCAATGAAAGAACCAAAACAATGAAAAATATTAAAAATGGCAGATTAATAAAACTTACCAAGCTCTCTAACCAAAAGTGCTCTGTTCCTCTATGTGCACTTCCTAATCCACGCGCTTTTCCAAGTTCTGTCCGAAAATCTTTTTTCATATCTTTCTCTATCCCCCCCTAACTTATGCAACAATATATCCAATAATCCAAATTGTAAAAGTAATAATAAGAGAAATAAAAACTGTCGTCCAAGCTGTTAAGGTTGCTTTTTCTTTAGCCAAAAGGCAAGGTTTCATATCCCAAGCAATGTGGCGAACACTGCCAACCATGTGATGAACTCCGGCAAGCGTGTAAAGAAACAACACACAAAGCCCAGGAAAAGAACCGTAAATTCCATTAATCGTTCTGAACGCCTCAGCTCCACAAGCGATAGAAACTAACCAAATAGCAAGAAGAACCATCCCAAAATAAAGTGCTATACCAGTGATTCGATGTGCAATTGACATCGCCATAGTGATAGACCAACGATAAATAGTTATATGAGGGGAACGAGGGCGCTCTTTTGTCTTAATTATATCTGTCATAACATAGTCCTGACCTGACTCCTACTGCAACAGCGTCATAGCGAGAAGATTCGCAAAAAATGACCAAGTGCATTACCGTTTCCACTTACTTGGCATCTTAATAACCAATACTCCAGGTCGGTTGTCTCAAATAACGGATTAAAGGTCGCGCATAAAAAAAACCGATTGCTTTACAGACAAAAGCCATAAAACTTGCCTTATTTAGTACAATTTTGCCTTCACGTCAAAGGTCTAACATCTCTTATAAGGTATAAACACGCATTTTTAAGGCATAAACACGCATTTTTTCAAGTGCACTTAACACCACTTTCTCATATGAATGCCCTATATCCTATAAAATTTTAACATTTAAACTGCGCCTTATAATATAATTGGAAACATTATTATTAACAGCATAAAAAAAGCGGCATATAAGCCGCTCCCTTCATCAACTTTTGACATATCCACTACTGAGCAGTTTGCTTTTCAATAGCTCCTGCTTCTACACCTTCACTCGCTTTTGCGTCTTTTTTTCGATAATCTCTCTTTTCAGCAATACGCGCAGCTTTTCCTCTTAAGGCACGAAGATAGTAAAGCTTTGCACGACGAACCTTACCTCTGCGCACGAGCTCAACACCTTCGATCAAAGGAGAATAAACAGGAAATACACGCTCAACGCCTTCACCATAAGAAATTTTGCGTACTGTAAAAGTTTCATTTAAGCCGCCTCCTGAACGTGCGATACAAACACCTTCATAAGCCTGAACACGTGTCCTCGTACCTTCTGTCACACGCACCAAGACACGCACAGTATCCCCTGCTTGAAACGCTGGTAACTGGCGTTTTGCTTCAATTTTTGCACATTGTTCAGCTTCAAGCTGTGCGATAATATTCATGTTCTTATCCTTCATGTTCTTTTCGAACAGTCAGAGCGCTCAACTCTTACCGAAAAAGCCTTCTCACACGAGAAAAAAGAAGCTCTTTAGGCTATGCTTTACACAGGAGCGAATACACCATCCCTCAATTTTAATTTTGGATTCACATAAGTCCTTTACGGAAAAACTCTCTCGAAAGTGGTCGTGCAATACACCATCTTGCACAATGAATCAAGTTTTCCGACGATTTTTATCAAAAAGAGCATAAAGATCAGGACGACGTTGACGTGTTAACAACTCAGCTTGCTGTTGACGCCAATCCGCGATAGCTTTGTGATGCCCTGACATTAACACTGACGGAATACCACATCCTTCAAAAACAGAAGGGCGCGTATATTGAGGATACTCAAGGAGTCCATTTTCAAAACTTTCACACTTTCCAGAAGTTTCGTTGCCCATAACGCCGGGTAAGAGACGTACGATTGCATCTAAAACCACCAATGCTGCAGCTTCCCCACCTGAAAGAATATAATCACCAATTGATACTTCTTCTAATTTTCGTGCTGTAATAATCCGCTCATCGACACCTTCAAAACGTCCACAAACCAAGGTTACGCCAGAATTAAGCGCCAAAGAGCGCGCATAAGCTTGATTAAAAGGGCGCCCACGCGGGCTCATTAATAATTTTGGCGAATCATTGGGAAAACTATCAAGTGCAGCGGCTAATACATCCGCTCGCATCACCATACCCGCACCACCGCCGGCTGGTGTATCATCAACACTGCGATGTTTATCAAGGGCAAAATCCCTAATCTGCACGGTCTCCAGCGACCATATTCCCTGCTCTAAAGCTTTTCCGGCTAAAGAATAACCCAAAAATCCAGGAAACATTTCAGGATAAAGCGTTACTACACGCGCTTGAAAACCCATTTTTGCATTCTCTCATCTTTTTTGGTACCCATATTTTTCTTCAAGCCACCCCTTACCCTTCATCTCCTTGGCTATCATTTAAACCAGCAGCCACGAGATCAACAACAAGGAAACCAGAAGCAATACAAATTTTTGGAACCGCCGCCTTACTAAATGGAATGAGCACAGTTTTGCGCTCTTCTAAGCGTACTTCAAGCAAATCACCGGCTCCGAAATTAAAAAAACTGCTTACCTCACCTAAAATTTTACCTGTGCAATCTTGAACACGAAGCCCTATTAAATCTATTTGGTAAAACTCGTCCTCATCCAAATCATTGCTTAATTGATCACGCATAACATAAAGGCGAATCCCTTTTAGAGATTCGGCAACATTGCGCTCTTCAATCCCTTTGAAACCTACAATTGCAGTATTGGTTTTATTTTTTTGTATACGAAGTGTTACAATTTCATAAGAACGTCCTGTATCATCATAAAGAGTACCATAATCTCTTAAACGTTGAGGTTCAGCACTTAATACTTTAACCAAAACGTTCCCTTTTATGCCATGTGCTGAATTAATAATAGCAAGATAGACTTTATTTTTAAGTTTTTTTTGATTATCTTCCATGCAAAATATCGTATTTTAAAAGTTAAACTTTAAATCTCGTAACCTACTATTCTGTTACCATATCGAAATCTTCCAAAAAGACTTTTCTTGGTGACAAAAATAAATTAATAATAAGGAGAAGTCTTATGGCAAATATTATGCTATTCTATAAAGATATAACCCCAATCAACAAAGTTATACATAAAAATTTAAAATTTTCTCCTCCAAATGATATGTCCTTTGCCAAGGATACCCATTGGATTCCTTTAGCAAGCAGTGAATATTTTCAAGCGGCTTTAGATTATCCGATTTTATTTATGTCTGCAGAAGATGATCAAAAAAAACGACACTACACATCTGCCGCTCTTGTGGGACTTTCTAATGACGAGAATGATTATATCATCTCCAACAAAAACTGGAAAAAAAATACCTATGTCCCAGCCTTTGTGCGTCGTTATCCTTTCGTTCTTGCACAAGTTCCTAATGAAACAGAGCTTTCTGTTTGCTTTGATCAACAATCAGGCATGTTTAATGAAGTTGCAGGAACAGAACTTTTTAATTCAGATGGATCTATTTCGCCTTTTATGGAAGAGCGTATTCGCTTTCTTGAAAGCTTTAAACTCGCCATGGAAAAAACATCCGAATTTATTGATACTCTTGTAGAAATGAATCTTCTAAGTCAAAAGTCAATTAATGTAAAAAATGATAGAGGTCTTTCAGCACAATTAGAAGATTTCTGGATTGTTGATGAAGAAAAACTCAATAAATTATCTGCTAGTCAGCTTGCCAAACTTCATAAAAGTGGCTTTTTAGGACAAATTTTTGCACATCTTATGTCAATGAACAATCTTTTAAAAATACTTTCTCTCAAAGGAGAGAAACAAACCATTAATCATGAAGAGAAATCCCTCCAAAAGGGTGATAACTCCGATAATGAAGAATCTAAAAAGCAAGAAACTCTTAATTAAAGATGTCCATAAAAAGTGACAGTAGAAAAAATAAAAATATCTCTCAGATTTTAGCAGATCATACTGTTTTAGACGCAAGAAAAAATTGGCTTGATAGTCTTATACAAATACGCCGTATGTCTGCACAAACAGTAGAAGCCTATGAGCGCGATACACGACAGTTTTTGTTTTTTCTTTGTCAACATCTCGGACATGTGCCAACATTTCATGATTTTAACAATTTGCGCGTAATTGATTTCCGCGCTTATTTAGCATATCGCCGCACGCATAATATAAGCGCCCGCTCTTTAAGCCGCGAAATGGCGAGTTTGCGTTCTTTTTTTCGCTATTTGTCCCGCGAAGGAATTGTTAATGTCCCTGCTTCTAAACTTGTCCGAACCCCAAAACAACCAAAATCATTGCCAAAACCTTTGGCTATAAAATCAGCACTTCATATCGTTAAACAAGAAAATCAACTGGAAGACGAAGCTTGGATTAACGCCCGCAACACTGCTGTTTTCATGCTCCTTTATGGTTGTGGAATGCGAATATCAGAAGCTCTATCACTCACACCAGAGCAATTTTCCGATCCTGAAAAAACAAGTTTATCAATCATTGGAAAAGGAGGAAAAAGGCGCCTTGTTCCTCTCATAAAAATCGTCTACGAAGCAGTTCAAAATTATCTTAAATGTTGTCCCTATCCTTTAGCGGACAACCAACCAATGTTTCGTGGTGCTCGCGGTGGTGTCTTGCAGCCGGCGATTATTCAACGAACCGTTCAAAATTTACGCGCACATCTTGGTTTACCAGAAACCGCAACACCCCACGCACTGCGCCACTCTTTCGCAACTCATCTTTTATCACGTGGAGGAGATTTGCGCATCATTCAAGAACTTCTCGGCCATGCCAGCTTATCTACAACACAAATTTACACGCATATCGATACCGAGCGTTTGTTGGAAATCTACCAAAAAGCGCACCCACGGGCTTAAAAAAATTTCAAACAAAGCACTATATTAAATGGAATCAGCCTCAAGCGCCAGAGCATGAACACATGTTGCTAACTCCTTCTGCAAAACTTTATAAATCGCTCTATGTATCTCCACGCGTGTCATGCCTAAAAAAGCAGAAGATAAAATTTTTATCCGAAAATGTGTCTCCCCTTTGCCATCAAAGGCGTGCTCCTCATGAGGATGTCCTGCATGAAGGTGGCTCTCATTAATCACTTCAAGCTTCTTAGGATAAAAAGCATCTTGGAGCTTTTCTGTAATTATTGTTTGAACTGCAGTAGACATTTTTGTTTCTCCACAAAATATTTTTGTGTTTTTTCACGCAGTATTAATGAGTCTTTATCTATCATCAAATAAATTTTTAAAAGTCAATTCTTGTCAAATCAATCGATTTTTCATACACAAAAGATATGGTAATAACATCTAAATTATTCGATTCAATCAGAATCAGCTCTAATAAAAAAGGAAAAACTGAATCGCAAGCGCAACAGTGCCAATGGGAAGGCTGTGAAAAAGCCGGGATCCATAAAGCACCAGCAGGGCGCAATTACGAAGGGCAATATTTGCATTTTTGCCTCGATCATGTACGTGCATATAATAAAAATTTTGATTACTTCTCTAATCTAAGTGATAAAGATATAGCTAAATTTCGAAAAGAAGATCTTACAGGTCATCGTCCTACATGGCCAACAGATATGAAAAATAGCATGTCGAAAAAAACTGCTGCCAGTTATGCAAAAATTCGCTCTGGGACTGCTGCCTATCAAAACCGCATGCGTGATCCCTTTACTCTCTTTACTCAACGCCATTCGGTTAATAATTCTTCACGAAGATTAAAACCCTTAGAAGCTAAAGCTTTTGATACATTGGGACTCAAAGCAAATGCTTCAGCTGAAGATATTAAAATGAAATATAAAGAATTGGTTAAAAAACATCACCCTGATACTAACGGTGGAAACCGTTCTTCAGAAGAACGCTTTCGTGATGTCTTAAATGCTTATAATTTGTTAAAAAAATCTGGTCTCTGTTAAAAAGTGCATACCAATGCGAACGCACTTCATTTCATACTGTTATTGCTTTTCAAAAACAGCATAAAAAAGTATCTCTTTCCTATTATAGACTTTTTTTCTAGAGCATTGCATAAGTGTTTTAACTCTTGTATCGTTTTCTAACAAAAAATGAATAGCGTATTTTCCAGAAAATAATGACAAAAACAAAACTTACAATTGAAAATTTACCTGATATCACGCTTTGTGCTCGCGATCTGTTTAATATTGATACAGATATGCAAGTCCCTGCTTTTAGTACAAAAAGTTCTCATGTTCCTGACCTAGATCCTGATTATCTTTTTGATCAACAAACGACTTTGGCAATTTTGGCAGGATTTACATTTAACCGTCGCGTCATGGTTTCAGGCTATCACGGTACAGGAAAATCAACACATATTGAACAAGTGGCAGCACGTCTTAACTGGCCTTGTATCCGAATCAACCTAGATAGCCATGTCAGTCGTATTGATTTGGTAGGAAAAGACGCCATTGTCATAAAAGATGGTTTACAAATTACTGAATTTAAAGAAGGTATTTTACCATGGGCTTACCAAAACAATATTGCACTTGTTTTTGATGAATATGATGCGGGACGCCCTGATGTTATGTTTGTTATCCAACGCGTGCTCGAAGCCTCTGGACGATTAAGTTTACTCGATCAAAGTCGTGTCATAGCCCCTCATCCAGCATTTCGTCTTTTTGCTACCACAAATACCATTGGTCTTGGTGATACAACAGGGCTTTATCATGGCACGCAACAAATCAACCAAGCTCAAATGGATCGTTGGTCCATTGTCACAATATTAAATTATTTACCTCACGATAAAGAGGTTGATATTGTTTGTTCTAAAGTCAAATCTTTTCAAACTGCTGAAGGAAAAAAGACAATTTCACAAATGGTGCATGTTGCTAAAATGGTACGTCAATCTTTTATCAACGGAGACCTTTCAACAGTCATGAGCCCTCGAACTGTTATTACTTGGGCAGAAAATACCACAATTTTTCAAGATATTGGATTTGCTTTTCGATTAACCTTCCTCAATAAGTGTGATGAACTTGAACGCGCTACTGTTGCAGAGTTTTATCAGCGTGCTTTTGGACAAGAGCTTCCCGAATCACTCATTAACAGTGTTTTGCCTTAAGGATATACCACATGGTCGCAGAAGCTGGAGACAATAGCCAAAATCTAACAGACAGCCTGCCTCACAGTCCCCTTGATGTTGACACTTTTAAAAAAGCCATTTCTACTTGTATCCGTGCAATCGCTGGCACACATCGTCTTGAAGTTGCTTTTGGTAATTACAGACCATCACTGAGCGAAAATTGCGCACGTTTGCCAGAACTTACACAACAAGCAAATGATAAAGATATCGCCGTTACCCGTGGATTAGGCGATTCCATGGCTTTACGAAAAGCATGGCATAATAGTCGAATCCACACCCAATTTGCCCCTCTAGAACCAGAAGCACGTGCTATCTTTGACGCATTAGAGCAAACACGTATTGAAGCAATTGGAACTTTATCCATGAAAGGGGTTGCAAAAAATCTTGATATTATGCTCGCAGATAAATATGAAAGGGCGCATTATCAAAGGATAAGCACCCAGAGTGAAGCTCCTATTCAAGAAGCAATTGCACTTTTATTACGTGAAAAAATAACAGAACGAATCCCTCCAAAAGAAGCTGGATCTGTTTTGGAATTATGGCGTCATTCAATCGAGCAAAAAGCCGCAGCAGAACTAAACGAGCTTACACATCATATTTATAACCAATATGCTTTTGCACAAATTGTTCGGCAAATGCTTGTTGCACTAAAAATGACAGTTCAATTAGAAGAAACCTCTGATAGCAACAACAATAAAAAATTACAAAATGGGTGTGAACCTCCAAACCAATTAGAACAAGAAAGCGAAAACGAAAAACACGCCAAAAGTAAAGAACAAACAAGCACTGAACAAGAAAGTGATGTACAAGATGACGGAAAAACGCAAGCAACACGGTCAAGTGACAACGATAAAATTGATGAAGAGCAAGAGAGCTTTAAGCAAGATAAACTGAGTAAATCTAAACGTATTTTCGCTATTTCGGAAGAAATGGAAGAACTTACGAATTATAAAATTTTTACCCGTCAATTTGATGAAATCTTGGAAGCAACCGATTTCTGCTCTGAAAGCGAATTAGATCGCTTGCGTCATTATCTCGATAAGCAAATCAATCATCTTCAAAGCATTGTTGGACGCTTAGCAAACCGCTTACAGCGCCGTCTTATGGCACAACAAAATCGCAGTTGGAATTTTGATCTAGAGGAAGGATATCTCGATACAGCAAAACTTCCGCGCCTTATTATTGACCCAATGCAACCACTTTCCTTCAAAAGAGAAAGCAATACCCAATTTCGAGATACTGTTGTTTCGTTGCTCATTGATAATTCTGGATCAATGCGAGGACGGCCAATTACTGTTGCAGCAAGTTGTGCGGATATTTTGACACAAACTCTAGAACGTTGCGGCGTAAAAGTTGAAATTTTAGGCTTTACCACCAAAACTTGGAAAGGTGGAAAATCACGTGAAAAATGGCTTAACCAAAACAAACCCAATAATCCTGGACGTCTTAATGATCTATGCCATATCATTTATAAAAGCGCTGATACGCCATGGCGTCGCGCACGACGCAATTTAGGGCTTATGATGCAAGAAGGCTTATTGAAAGAAAATATCGATGGTGAGGCACTTATTTGGGCTCATCAGCGCCTTTTATCACGGCGTGAACAACGTCGAATTCTCATGGTAATTTCTGACGGAGCACCTGTTGACGATTCAACATTGTCAGTTAATTCCAGCGGTTATCTTGAAAAACATTTGCGCGCTGTGATTCAAAAAATCCAAACATGCTCACCTATTGAACTCATTGCCATTGGAATTGGTCATGATGTCACACGTTATTATCAACATGCTGTCACAATTATGAATGCTGAAGAATTAGCTGACGCTATAACAGAACAATTGGCAGAGCTTTTTAGCGATAAAAAACGTTATCTTCACAGAAGATTTTAAAAACAAATCTCTTAAGTCTAAGCTCATAGCTTTGTAGATAAGTTTAAATATTTTTTTAATATGTATCTGAGGAAGTATCTACGGAAAACATATTTTTCAAATGCGGCTCTCACTTAAATATAAATGTAAAGCTCGCTCTCTTCTTAAGAAGACAAGAATAAATATTGTTTTTTATAAAAAAACTAAAGGTTAATAGTCTTTTGAGCCGCTCTGGTAAAGAGGAAGCTTAAAATTGCTAAGAATTGTTCCATAGGGGATCAGCATGAGAAAGCTCATAACAATTTTTATTAAAAAATCACCAAAAGCAAACGAAAGCCAAACCGGAATTTCAAAACCAAAGAAAATAGCATTCTCCAAAATAGAACTATCAGCATGCCCTGTTATTTGATCGATAGAAGCAAAAAAGCTAGAAAAGGCAAGAGCAAAAAACAAAATTGTATCCAAAGCCGAACCAACCAGCGCTGCTGCTAAAGGCGCTTTCCACCATGTTTTACGTCGCAAAGGGGAAAAAACAACAATATCGAGAAGCTGTCCAAATAAAAATGCAGAGCTAGAAGCAATTGCAAGCCGCGGTGTCGCCAATACCCAAGAAACAAAAAAACCAGCAAAAAAACCAGCATAAACCACACGCCGTGCAGCAGCTGGACCATAAAAACGGTTAGTCAAATCATTTACAAGAAAAGCTATTGGGTATGTAAAAGCACCATAGGTTAGAAGGTCATTTAAATCAAACCAATAGACAGGATACTGGACCAAAATATTAGAAATGGTCACAGCAAAACACATCGCAAAGCTAAAAAAAACAATATATCTCTTTTTTTGCTGCGCTAATGAAAGACCACGTGCTGAAGACATCTTTTCACCTTGCAATAGAATCAGTTAAATACAGCAATCAAACAGCAAAAAACTCATGTTCCTTAACATGAGAACAAACAATTTTCCCTTGCGGATAAATAAAAGTAGTTACGCAACTTGCTCAGCTTTTTTCTTAACGATTTGCCGTTTTAACAAACGTGCTCGTTGCGATAATTCCTTATCATCAGCTTTCATCAAAAAACTATCAAGACCACCGCGGTGCTCAACAGAACGCAAAGCACTTGCCGCAACGCGCAAACGATAACTTTGCTGTAACACTTCTGAAATCAACGTCACATTGCAAAGATTTGGTAAAAAACGACGACGAGTCTTATTATTCGCGTGGCTAACGTTATTGCCATACTGAACTGTTTTTCCTGTCAATTCGCATGCACGAGACATAGACTTCACCTTTAAACTCTGAGAAATTTACAAACCCTAATCTCAACAAAACAGGATAAACACAAAACATTACCCTGAACAGAAACTACTGAGAATTATTTTCTAATAGGCTTTTGACGATAAAAGGTCAAGCCTTTTATGTACTTCGCCAATTAATTCTCTTAATCTTTTTGTACGAAAGATGTACAAAATATTTTTTTTAAACTCTTACCATGCTAAAAGAAGCTGTTAACATAAACAAAATAAGAGATGCCCCTATGACCAAGCCTCATAAAAAATACATCAGCTTCTCTTTTATTTTGTTTAGTATTTTATGTTTATGTTTTTTTCTTATCTTCAGTGCACTTGGTGTATGGCAAGTCCGACGATTAAGTTGGAAAACAAACCTTATTACCAGTGCTAATGAGCGTATTCATTTGCCTCCCATAAAAGCACCACCTCAAAATCAATGGAGGAATGTTACTTTTGAAAAAGACGAGTATAGACCCGTGATTATTACAGGAAAACTTCTGAAAGATAAAAATATTTTTGTCACTGCTGTCGCTCAAAATACTAGTGGTTACTGGGTTTTAACCCCCTTACAAACGGATGATAACACATTGGTTTTCGTGAATCGCGGTTTTATCCCTATGGATGCGTACCATAAGTTTCAATACCAAAAACAGTCGCACGTACATAACACATTAGACCGAGATTCTGCCGCAGATGCAGAACAAACCACGGTAATAGGTCTGCTGCGTATGAGTGAAAAAAATGGGGTTTTTCCACGCAAGAATAATCCTGATCAGAATTTATGGTATACACGCAATATTCCTGCTATGGCACAAAAACTTGGTCTGTCCATCGTTGCACCTTATTTTATTGATGCTGGAAAAAAAACAGTTCCGCAGGAAGACCTTCCTATTGCTGGTCTTACCGCTGTACACTTTATAAACAATCATCTTATCTATGCTATCACGTGGTTTATTTTAGCTGCTGGAATCTTAGGTGCCTACTTTTTTGCCGCAACAAAAAACTGAATAAAAATGGACAACAAATACCTCAAGCTTTGTAATAAAATTTTGGTTGTTTTTTATTTCAAAAAATACACTCTTCGCGAGAAAGCATTATCTAAACGGGTTATGTCCAAAACATTGCGTATTTGAACTTTTTTGTCCGAAAGCAACAATCTAAAAAAAGACAAACATCTTTTTCTATTACAAATTTTCTGTCCCATAACAAAACACCACGCGCGTGTATCAGATGTTTATCGATCATAAACACACCATTTAGGTGTCCATCAATAATCAATAAAATTGATGTAAAGAGTACAATAAATCGAGTTCCTATCAGTCGCCTATTACTTAATATTAAAATTATTCATTAATATCAAAAATTGCGTGCATATCTTCAAAGATAACAAGAGTCATTAACCGCCGAGCATGATATCCCAACGCCAACCACAGAAAAAATAAAATATCGTCCCTCTTTAACCAAACCTCAGACAAACTTTCTATCAATCATAGAGAAAATTGCAAAACTGTTAGCGCTACAATTTTATAACAAGCAGGTACTATAACCTCTGCAACATGAAAGAAGTGTGCGGTTTGCTTAAAATAAAACTGTTATTATTAATGGCGAAAATGTCTTACGCCTGTGAACACCATAGCCAAACCATGGGCATCAGCTGCAGCAATAACTTCTTCATCACGCACTGATCCTCCTGGTTGAATAACCGCCGTTGCACCAGCTTCCACAGCTGCTAATAAACCATCTGCAAAAGGAAAGAATGCATCCGATGCAACCACACCGCCTTTAGCAAGAGATTGCTTTAAGCCTGCTCTTTGTGCACTTTCCTCTGCTTTACGTGCAGCAATTTTTGCTGAATCAACACGACTCATCTGTCCAGCCCCAATCCCAACTGTTGCACTATCTTTGGCATAAACAATAGCGTTTGATTTCACATGTTTGACCACACGAAAAGCAAATTGCAGATCACGCATTTCCTCTTTATTTGGCGCTCGCTTTGTCACCACCTGCAACTCAAGATCATCAACAACCACATTATCGCGCGACTGCACTAAGATTCCCCCTGCAAGTGTTTTCGCAACCATTCCTGCATCACGTGGATTAGGAACACCTCCTGTAATCAACAAACGGAGATTTTTTTTCTGTGCAATAATTTCTCGTGCAGCCATTGTTGCATCAGGCGCAATAATTACCTCTGTGAAAACTTTGACAATTTCTTTCGCACATTCTTCATCAAGTGGCTGATTTAAAGCAATAATTCCACCGAATGCGGAAACATTATCACACATAAGAGCTTTCAAATAAGCCTCCTTTACATTCCGCCCTTCTGCAACACCACAAGGATTACCATGTTTAATAATCGCAACAGCAGCAGTTTTTTGAGGATCAAATTCTGCCACAAGTTCAAATGCCGCATCTGTATCATTTATATTGTTATAAGAAAGAGCCTTACCTTGCAAAAGCTGTGCTGTTGCAACGCCAAAGCGTTTATCATTATTGCGGTAAAATGCGGCCTGTTGATGAGGATTTTCTCCATAGCGCATGATATTTTTAAGATGACCAGAAAAACTCTTCCAGGAAGGTGTATTAACTTTTAAATCCTGCGCAAACCATGCTGCTATTGCTGCATCATAAGCAGCAGTATGCTCATAAGCACGCATCGCTAATTGACGTCGCATAGCAAGGCTTAAACGTCCACCATTCTGCTTTAATTCATTCAAAACTAAATCATAATCGTTCACTGCTGTTACAACACCAGTATAAGCATGATTCTTTGCTGCAGCGCGAATCATTGCCGGTCCGCCGATATCAATATTTTCAATAATTGTTTGCTCATCAGCTTCAGATTTGGAAGTTTCTTCAAAAGGATAAAGATTAACAACCAAAAGATCGATTCCATAAATACCATGCTTTTCCATAACAACCGCATGGCTTGGATCTTGTCTTACTCCTAATAAAGCACCATGAATTAAAGGATGGAGTGTTTTGACACGTCCATCCATTATTTCTGGGAAACCAGTAATTTCAGAGACATCTTTTACAGGTAAACCAGCGTCCATTAAAACTTTTGCTGTTCCTCCTGTAGAAATTAATTCAACACCATAAGTGCGAAGCACTTGTGCAAAAGCAACGAGACCTGTTTTATCAGATACAGAAAGAAGAGCACGACGAACCTGATGCAAGTCAGGTATGGGAAAATTTTTTGCAACAATACCCATAAATTAAGAATCCCGAAATAACATATAAAAATAACAACAAAACGCGTTTATACACTCATTAGCTTTTAGCGTAAACTTTTATTAAAAAACATCAAAAGGATAAATTCCTTGTTTTAACGCACAAAGAGCGATACCGTTTTTGTCTGTATAACAAAGTCGCACATCATTTTCTCAATTAACGGCGGATAAAACGCCAACGAACCTTCTCTTGGAAGGCAGGACGAAAATACAAAACAATCTGTTGGGTGCGTTGCGGACCTGTTAATCCAGCAAAATCAATTGAATCTTCAAGGCAAATATCAGCATCAGGTGACATAAAGTACCATACCTGCTCACCATCACCATCATTACCTACAGCTAAACGCACAGAATTTCCGTCATAATTTACCTTCACTTCTGGATGAAGATGAAATCGAACTGCAACATTATTTTGATTTTGTACATTTTGCTCTTTGCTATACTTACTTGCTTTCTTTTTGTAAGGCGTAAAAAAATGGTCAAAACCTTCAATTATTGCGCCATTTTTCGCTAAAACAAGACCGCGCTTATGAACAAGATTAAAACGCCGCATATAACCATCATGGCTAGCGACAAAACCTGTTTTCTTTGAATCCTCTATACGTTGTACTCTCACATCCATCGGTCCTCCAAGTAAAAATGGAGCACTGTTTTTCTTCTTTTTACTAAAAAAACCCACCGAACAATCATTAACCGTTGCTGTTGAATGTGCTGCAGTAACACGGCCAAAATGTTGAGACTCTTGGCTTCCATAAGAATTGACACCAGTATTAATAATAAAACGGCTTCCTTGTGATGACATTTCAAAAGACAAACAGCCAGAACAAGCATGTTCTGCTGTAAAAGATGGTGGAAATTTTCCTGTATCAGCAAGCACTGTGGTTTGATTTGCTTGTAAACGTTGAAATCCTGAATAACGTGCATAGCTAAAAGGACTGCCTGCTGTTCCATCATGCTTTAAAATCATTGATAAACACTCAGGAGCAATAGGCCCAACCCCATTAAAACGCGCCAATGTTTGATCTTCATGAATAAAAAACCGCAGAGCTGGCAACATCCGTTCAACAGAATCAATTAAAATACGCGGTGCCGTTTCATTACTATACGCAAAAAGATGACGCAAAGATATTAAATTGGGTAATAAAGTAAGCAAGAGTGCAGGACTGCGCGAAATATGTCCACCATCAAGCAAAATTTGGCGCGAAAGCTCCTTTACGAGATAAGTTTGCACCTTTTTCTTTATTGCTACAGCAACAGGTAAAGCAAGAGAAGCAAATGTCAAAGCTACTGCTGCCTGTAAACGTTTATGGTTATTTTCCATACTATAAATGGTTGTACGCAAATAGCGAAACTGGAAACCAAGTGCACGCAAAAAACGCTTTTCAAACCGTTTACTTGCTCCATTCAATAGCATTTTAGAGTGACAAATCCACGCAATCAAACGCTGTGCCACAATAGTTTCATTCCAAGGAATCCCTTTCACCTTCTTTCCACCATGGTCAAGCCAATCTTCCAGGAGAGCACGTGCATGCGCTGCAGCTAAATTACTATCTGCTGCTGTCATATGCCGTAACCAATGAAAATTATGAAGTGCTGCTTCCCATTCTGGCGTTGGCGGCGTTAACGAAAAAGGCGAAGAAGCACCAGCATTAACAATACGACCAGCAAAAACAAAACGACCATAGTAAAATTCGTGTGCCACTCCTGGATCAGCAAAATACAAATCAACAGGATGTGCTAAAATTTTATGAGGACGAAACCCCGAAAACCTCCAACGAAAGAGTGGCCCTACCCATAAACGCCGCATAAGTTGATGCGTCATATTCACAAAATCGAACATTCTTATTTGAATATTTTTTACCGCAATTGTCACAATTTTGTCTCCGTATGTGCTTAATCAAACACAATTTCGGTCATTTTAATAAACAAACCGTTAATTAAACGACTTTCCGGAGGCGAGCTGCAAAAAAACCATCCATTCCCAAAAATACTTTTTTTTCAGCCGTACAGTTTTGATTGGTAAAATTTTCGTGACAGAAATCAGCAGGTGTTGTGCGCAAAGTTCCTTGAGCTGAAAGTAAATGTGCCATAGCTCCCATTTCTTCTGGACAAATAGGATCTAACACAACGTCATCGCATGTCGATAAAACTTTCTCAATAAGATCTTCACCTTCTTCTTTTGCCAATGAACAATTGGAAAAAACAATACATCCACCTTTTTTCAGCAAAGCGATTGCCGCCAAAAGCAAATCATATTGTAGTGCTGCTAATTTAGCGATATCATCCATCGATTTTGTCCATAAAACATCTGGATGACGACGTATCGTTCCTGTAGAAGAACAAGGAGCATCAAGAAGAATGGCATCAAAAAGTTGATCTGGACGAAAATTTCTCATATCACCTTCAAAATAGCGCACTGAAAAATGAAGCCGTTCCATATTTTCTTTCAAACGTCTTATCCGATTAGCAGACATCTCAACAGCTGTCACATCAGCTCCTTGCAAAGCCAATTGTGCCGTCTTTCCTCCAGGGCTAGCACAAAGATCAGCAACGCGTTTTCCATGAATATTTCCAAGCAAACGAGCAGGCAAAGCTGCTGCAAAATCTTGAATCCACCAAGCGCCCTCTGCATAACTTGGTAAATCAGAGACGGGACAATCTAAACGAATCAGTCGAACTGAACCATTAGGCAAAACAACACCCCCAAGCCGTTCTGCCCATCCGATGCTGTCAGATTTCACTGTTAAATCGAGGGGCGGCTCAAGAGTTTGAATTGCTAAAATTTTGTCAGCTTTTTCTGCTCCATAAGCTGAAATTAAAATTTTTCCAAACCACGATGGAACCCCATTAATGGTAGGGGCTTGTTGACGTAAAAATACAGCCTCACGTGCGACATTACGCAAAAGAGCATTTACGACCCCTGCAAAACGGCGCATACGAGGATCAATTTTAGCCACACGCACAGCCAAATCGATTGCAGCATGATCAGGAATATCAAGATAAAGAATTTGTGCTACACCGATATGTAAAAGATGCTGTAATGAAAAGGCCTTTTGGGGTAAAGGACGCACCAAAAAACGCGATAAAGCCGCTGTAATCTGTCCTCGATGACGCAAAGCAGCTCCCAAAATAGCCCGACATAGCAAACGATCTTGGTGCGACAGCTTCAAATATTGTGGATGTCCATGTTCATTATCTGTTAAACCAGAAAGAGGCGTGCGCTTATCAAGCACTGCCCCTAAAAGACGGACACATACTTGTCTTACACTTAATCCTGGAACATTTATTTCAGATGCATGCCCCGCTTTTTTATGTTTCAAAATAATACCTTTATGTTTTTATCCTTTAAATAAGAATTTTATGATTTCGATTTTTTTGAGCCTTCATACTGAAGCCAAGAAGGACGTTTTGTGACACGCCTCAAGGTATTGTTTTCCTGATCAATTTGGATATTGGCTTTAGCACTGTGGTTTAAATCCCTATCACTTAAGTTCCTATCTTTTTGATAAACAAAGCTTTCCTCATTCCACCCTAAGCTCTTGGTCATAAACCCCTTCATTTCTTCTGCTTGCCGATAAAGAGCTGCAATACGATTCGCGGTTGCTGGATGCGTAGAAAAAAGACTATCAGCACCTTCACCACTTAAAGGATTGATAATAAACATGTGTGCTGTTGCTGGATTATGTTCAGCCTCTTCATTATAAACCTTATGTCGGCCCCCTGCAATTTTACCCAGCGCCGAAGCCAACCATAAAGGATTACCGCATATTTCAGCACCCCGCCGATCAGCAGCATACTCACGTGTGCGGCTAATAGCCATTTGCACGAGCATCGCCGCAAAAGGCGCCACAAACAATGCAATAACACCCCCAAGCACTCCAGAACCATGAGACTGTCCAGAAGCATTACGCTGCCCCCCCATAAACAGAGCAAAATTACCCAACATAGAAATCGCACCTGCAATCGTTGCGGTTAACGTCATTGTTAATGTATCACGATGTTCAATATGCGCCAACTCATGTGCCATAACCCCAGAAATTTCCTCTACACTCAATTGCTTTAGCAACCCAGTACTTGCAGCAACAGCTGCATTGTGAGGATTGCGTCCTGTCGCAAAAGCATTTGGCTGTGTACTATCAATAATATAAATTCGCGGTCGAGGCAGAGATGCTTTTTGCGCTAAATCGCTAACAATTTTATAATAAATTGGTGAAGAATGTTCATTAACCTCCCGCGCTCCATACATGTGTAAAACAATTTTATCCGCGTTCCAATAAGAAAAAAAGTTTAATGCTGCTGCTATTAAAAATGCAACAACCATACCGTTGCTACCTCCAACAAGATAACCAACCGCTATAAAAAGAGCGGTCATAAAAGCTAAAAGCATTGCGGTACGCATTATATTCATTGTTCAAAAACTCCATAATAAAATATAATTATTTTATATTTTATAATTGTTCTTATATGATGGGATTTTCTTTCTTCTTCTTCAATAAAATTAGAGATATAAAATGGACAAAAAAGGTGAAAAAATAAACAAACAAAATGCAATAACTCATAAACTGCAATCCCTTTCTCCACAAGCACAACGTGCACTTCTTGAAGCTGAAGAAAGACGTACAAAAGAAATAAATGAAGACAAACCTTTTGAAAACGGCGGGCGCGGTGGTAAAGACCCTTCACGCTATGGAGACTGGGAAATTAAAGGTCGCGCCATTGATTTTTAAAGCTATTGGCTTCTAAAAAAGTGTGATGTGAATTTCAAGAATCAACACTCTTTAAAGAGAATCTGTTTTTACAGATAAGACAAAAGTAGACAGCTCCAGATCACCACAGCTGTCTTATATATCAAGTTTTTAAAAGCATCATTTATTATGCTAGAAAATATTATGCCTCTTTTTCTGCGACGGCGGCAGCTGCCTCTTCAGCAGCTTGTTTTGCAGCAGCTATACGTTCTTGTGCTTTTTTTCCAGGCTCACCTTTATGTGGGTTATTGCGAGCTGGACGCTGTTTTAAACCAGCAGCATCTAAAAACCGCAAAACGCGATCTGTTGGCTGCGCACCCTGCCCAAGCCAATGTTTTATACGCTCTTCGTTAAGCTTTACGCGCGGTCCATCTTTAGGCAACATTGGATCCCATGCACCAACACGCTCAAGAAACCGCCCATCGCGCGGACTACGTGCATCAGCAACAACGATGTGATAGTAAGGACGCTTTTTTGAGCCTCCACGGGACAAACGAATTTTCAATGCCATATTTTATCTCCTATTGTCAGCTCTGGCTTTCGTTTAAATTTACTTGTTCTCTTTTTTGCTCATCAGCAATAATCCCATGATGATGAACAACTTCTTTAATAATAAATTTTAAAAATCTTTCGGTAAAATCGGGATCAAGATGACTTTCCATAGCGAGTTGACGCAAACGCGTGACCTGACGTTGCTCACGCAGGTGATCTACCATAGGCAAATCATGACATGCTTTTAAATGTCCAATAGCTTTGGTACACCGAAAACGCTCTGCCAAAATATGAATTAAAGCTGCATCAAAATTATCAATGGATGAACGTAAATGCGCCAATTTATTCAATATTTCTTCCTGCATGACACTTTTTCCCTCTTTGAAGCCTATTTTTTCTTGGAATGCTGAGGAAATATTCCCCTACTATCAGTCGTACTTTTAGAAATTCCAGGAAATATAGGTCCGCGCCCTGGTAAACCAGGTAATGTACTGCCTCTATTACCGCTTTCAAATTGCTTTTGTAATTCTGATAATTTCTTTGAATCAAACCCTGATAAATCAGGCATAGCACCAGGATTTTTTCCAAAATCGCCCATACCTCCAAGCCCTATTTTGGAACCAATCCCTCCAAACATTTTTCCCATCAAACCGCTTTTACCCTTACCGCCCATAGCTTTTACCATATCAGCCATTTGGCGATGCATTTTTAAAAGCTTATTAATATCAGCAGCACTTGTACCGGATCCCTTTGCAATACGTTGTTTACGGCTATGTTTTAAAATTTCTGGATTTGCACGCTCTACAGGTGTCATTGACGAAATGATTGCCAACTGACGATTAAACAAACGATCATCAAGACCTGCAGAAGCAATTTGATCTTTTATCTTTCCCAAACCTGGTAGCATTCCCATCAAGCTACCCATACCTCCAAGCTTTTTCATTTTCTGCAATTGCTCTGCAAGATCATTTAAATCAAATTTTCCAGCCTGCATCTTTTTTGCAAAAGCTGCAGCTTTTTCATAATCCATCGCTTCAGAAGCTTTTTCCACTAAAGAAACGATATCACCCATTCCTAAAATACGATCTGCAACACGACTTGGATGAAACTCTTCTAAAGCATCTATTTTTTCACCGGTTCCAATTGCTTTAATTGGCTTCCCCGTAACAGCACGCATTGAAAGAGCAGCACCACCGCGGCCATCACTATCCATACGTGTTAAAATAATTCCTGTAATCCCTACCCGTTCATCAAAAGAACGTGCGAGGTGAACAGCATCTTGCCCCGTAAGACTATCAGCAACCAACATAATTTCATGAGGAAGAGAAGACGCTTTAATTTCGGTCAATTCGAGCATTAAAGCTTCATCAATATGATTACGACCAGCCGTATCAAGAATGAGCACATCATAACCACCCAGTTTAGCTGCTTGTATTGCACGTGTTGTAATATCAACAGGAGATTGATTTTCAACAATCGGCAAAGTTGCAAGTTTTTCCTGTTCTCCCAACTGGCGCAATTGTTCTTGCGCTGCAGGACGACGCGTATCTAATGACGCCATTAAAACCTTTTTACCCTGTTTATTTGTAAAACGCTTTGCAAGCTTTGCGGTTGTGGTTGTTTTCCCAGAACCTTGTAAACCAACCATCATGATAACGACAGGTGCTGGAGCATTTAAATCACTTATAACGCTTTCATTTCCAAGAATATTAACCAATTCATCGTGGACAATTTTAACAACCATCTGTCCAGGTTTAATTGATTTAACAATTGCAGACCCAACAGCCTTTTCACGAACGCGATCGGTAAAAGAACGAACAACCTCAAGAGCAACATCAGACTCTAGTAAAGCACGACGAATTTCACGCAATGCCGTTGCGACATCCTGGTCAGACAATGCACCACGCCCTGTTAAATTAGACAGGATGGAACTAAGTCGTTCTTGCAAAGATTCAAACATCATTTACCTCATTGCTGTACAACAAATAAACCAAAACGGCATCCGAGAACGCACCGCGTCGTCGGATGTTGACCTCTGAGATCTCTTTATACCCTATTTAAATGGGGTCTCAGTCGGTGGCTCCAAGTTCATTTTGTCACTGAAAGCTCTCGCCTCTTCAAACTACAAAACCCTCAATTTGTCAAGGTTTATCATATAGTGCCCTTTATATAAAACGCAAAAGCAGCAAACGCACCTTTATAGCTGATGAACATTTTCATTCTTAATACGCACAAAATTATCTGTTTCTTGTTCCATAGCCCACAATTGGCCATTTGAAATATCAAACCAAGCTCCATGCAAAGTCAAAACACCTTGTTCTTTGCGTGCTCTTACCCATGTAAATGTTTCTAGATTTTTTAGCGAGTGATAGACAGAAAGTCGTTCTAATTCCATTTGTTTTTCTTCCTTAGTCAGCAATTTATTATCAATAACTGCTTTTGCTACAGGAGCCAAAATGCTTATCCATTTGCCAATGAAATCATCTGACTGTAAAGATTCATACCCTCCTTTGAGAGCAGTGCTAATCCCTCCACAGCAGGCATGACCCAAAACAACAATATGCTTAACCTTAAGATATTGCACCGCATATTCAATAGCAGCTGATGTTGCATGATATTTATCATCAGGAGAATACGGCGGCACCAAATTTGCCACATTGCGTACCACAAAAATTTCGCCTGGTCTTGCATCAAAAATCATTTCTGGTACTGCACGTGAATCACAACAAGCAATAATTAAGATCTCAGGTTTTTGTCCCTCAACCGCTAATTGGAAATAATGTTCTTTTTTGTATAAAAAATGGCTTTCTATAAAAGATTTATACCCACTTAAAAGTCTTTCTGGTAGATATGTCATCTATATTGATTTCCCCATATTTTTTCATTTTGTACATTTTTAGTACAATACAGCACTATTAAAATGCTAAGAATGTTCTTTATATAGACACAATATTATTTTTTAAGAATGTCAAATTATTACTATAGAATGAAACAAATAATTTATGATACATAAAAAAACGAGATAAAAGCGTCTTATTATAAAAAATAGAGAGAGTGCTCAAAAAAAAGGGGAAGACTATAGTGTTAGAATCAGAGGCATCAGAGATAAAAAATAATCAGGACAAAATAGAACAAGTTCTTTTTGCTCATACAGATAAAGAGGATATTGCCTGTTATGAAAATCAAGAACTGCAAAAAGCAGCAACTGCCGCTATCTCAGCTTTTAATCTACATCAGGCAGGCAAAAGTACTATCTGCTTTGAACAAAATTTAACCCGCAATAACAAGCCTATAACCGTTGTCACACTCGTCAACGACAATAAGCCTTTCCTTCTGGATTCTGTTTTAAATGTGTTTAACCAGCATAAAAATCACATTTATTTGATTGCACATCCCATACTAGATTGTTCTTCTGGACAACGTATCAGTTTAGTACAAATTCACATTGAATCATTAAATGAACAGCAGGTGCAAAAACTTAAAGAGGAATTAACTTTAGTCTTTGAACAAGTAAATGCTGCTGTACAAGACTGGAAGCCTATGCTTGAACAAGTAAAAAAGCATATTCATGGCTATCAAACAAATCTTCCATTAAACTATAAACAAAAAGGCGAAAAAGCTATTGAATTTCTTAATTGGTTGATGGACAATAATTTTATCTTTCTTGGCATGCGTAGTTATGACTTTATAAAAGACCAGGAACCTACAAAAGCCTTTATCGCTAGTGATGTTGAGCTTGGTATTCTCACCGATGCTTCTATTCGTATTATTGGTGATGCACGTGTACAAGAGCCTCCTCAAGAAGTTTTATCCTTTATGGAAAGTGATAATCTATTTATTGTGACAAAAGCTAACAGTCGCTCAAAAATTCACCGTACTGTTTGGCTCGATTATATTGGTCTTAAAATCTTTGACACAAAAGGACTCCTTTGTGGGGAATTACGTATTGTAGGATTATTTACTTCCTCAGCTTATACACGCTCTATTTTGAAAATTCCTTTCTTGAAAGAAAAAGCCAACATCATTATTCAACGTCTTGGATATGACAGTGCTGACTATTCCGGAAAAGCACTCATTAGTGTTTTAGAAACTTATCCAAGAGATGAGATGTTTCGCTCTGATGTTGATACATTAACAGAAAATGTCAAACTTATCCTGCAGCTAGATGAACGCCCACGCTTACGGGTGCTTGCTCATACGGACTCTTTTGGGCGCTTTGTTTCTATACTTGTTTATATTCCCCGTGATCAATACAGCAGCAATATTCGTGAAAAAATTGGTGAGTATTTTGTTGAACTTTACAAAGGTGATTTTTTTGAATCCTACCCATTATTTTTAGAAAGTACTCTAATACGCGTTTATTATATCATACGCCGCAAAAGCAGCGAAAGCGTTCCTGTCATCGAACGTACTACACTTGAACAAAATGTGCGTTCTATAGCTCAAAACTGGGAGGACAGCGTTAAAGCCGCAGCTCTAACCTGCACAACAACAGATCAACAAGAGCGTTTAGCCAGCCAATTTCCCAATAGCTATCGTGACTTATTTTCAGCTAAAAATGCAATTGAAGATGCAGGACATATTTTAAATCTTAATGATAAAAAATCGCTTTTTGTTACTTTTTATCATGCACATAACAAAGAAAAGCACACTGTTTTTCTCAAACTCTTTCATCGCTGTGAAACTCTTGCTCTTTCCGAACGTGTACCGCTTCTTGAAAATATGGGATTTCGGGTTATTGCTGAGCAAACACTTGAATTACCAGACGGGAACGCAGGCTCTGTATATCTTCATGATATGCAACTGGAAAGTGCTTTCCAACTCTGCATTGATCTTGATAAAACCGGTCAAAAACATGCAGAGACATTTGAAGCCGTTTGGGACCAGAATGCTGATAATGATGCCTTTAATGCTTTAACACAAACAGCGCAGCTTGATTGGCATGAAATTGTTATTTTACGCCATTATGGACGTTACCTCCAACAAGCGGGAATTCCTTATTCACAGGAGCGCGTTGCTCAAACTTTAAATGCTTATCCTGATATTACACAAGATCTTTATGCTTTGTTTCACTTCAAATTTCACCAAAGTTATACAGAAAAAGAAAGAGAAGAAAACCAACAAATCATTCAACAACGTATTGAAGAAAAATTACAAAAGGTGCTCGGTTTAGATGATGATCTTATCTTACGCCGTTATCTCAACCTCATCAGTGCAACTTTACGAACGAATGCTTTTACCCCCCTTCAAGATGGCAGCCCACGACGCATTTTAGCAACAAAGTTAGATCCACGACAAATTGAAGGTTTGCCTGAACCACGCCCTTATCGAGAAATTTTCGTTTATGGACCAGAAGTTGAAGGGGTTCATTTACGTTTTGGTCCTATTGCCCGTGGAGGAATTCGTTGGTCTGATCGTGCATTGGATTATCGTACTGAAGTGCTCAATCTTGTCAAAGCACAACAAGTTAAAAATGCTGTTATTGTTCCTGTTGGTGCCAAAGGTGGATTTTATCCTCATCGTCTCCCCCAAACCAATGATAGAGCCGTTGTGGTGGAAGCCGCACGACAAGCTTATATCGACTTTATCACAGCCTTACTGTCCATTACCGATAATGTAGTAAATGAGAAAGTAAGCGCACCTTCTAATATCATCCGTTACGATGGTGATGACCCCTATTTTGTTGTCGCTGCCGACAAAGGCACCGCAACCTTTTCTGACACTGCAAACGCTATTAGCCAAGCAAATCATTTTTGGCTTGATGACGCTTTTGCTTCTGGAGGATCCGCAGGCTATGACCACAAAGCCATGGGGATTACAGCAAAAGGCGCATGGGAAGCAGTTAAAAGACACTTCCGAGAATCATTTGATCGCGATATTCAAACAACCCCTTTTACCTGTGTTGGGGTTGGTGATATGTCTGGTGATGTTTTTGGAAATGGTATGTTACTTTCCAAACAAACAAAGCTTATAGCTGCCTTTGATCACCGCGATATCTTTATTGACCCTAATCCAGATGTAGCTGAAAGTTATGCAGAACGTATGCGCCTCTTTCAACTACCTCGCTCGAGCTGGCAAGATTACAACCATGCGAAATTATCAAAAGGTGGTGGCGTCTTTTCACGCACAGCAAAAACCATCACACTCTCACCTGAAGCGGCACAGGCTATTGGTTTTGAAAAACAAACGGGAACGCCTTTTGAAATTATGTCTGCTATTCTTAAAGCACCTGTTGACCTTTTATGGTTTGGAGGCATTGGTACTTATATACGTGCAACAACAGAAGCCAATACTCAAGTAGGCGATCGTGCTAATGATGCCCTGCGCATTACTGGTACGCAAGTCCGCGCAAAAGTGATCGGTGAAGGCGCTAATCTCGGCGTTACACAACGTGGTCGAATTGAATATCTCTTAAACGGTGGACGATGCAATACCGATGCCATTGATAACTCCGCAGGCGTTAATTGTTCTGATGTTGAGGTTAATATCAAAATTGTTCTCGCACAAGCGCTTCGTGCAAAAACACTTACGCGTGAAGAACGTAATGCGCTTTTAAAAGAAATGACATCACAAGTTGAACAATTAGTCTTGCGCAATAATTATTTGCAGACACTTACTCTTTCCTTAGCTGAAAATCAAAGCATTGCTGATTCACCTTATCAAATACGCTTTATGCATGATCTGGAGCAGAAAAAACTTTTAGATCGTAGAGTTGAAATTCTTCCTGATGAGCAGGTTTTGCGCCAAAGAATAACAAAAGGACAAGGATTAGTCCGTCCAGAACTCGCTGTTATTTTGGCATATGCAAAATTAACCCTGAAAGAAGAAATCGTTCACAGCCCTATCATTGATGATGGCTATTTTAACACGACTTTATTGCATTATTTTCCAACTCAAATTCAGCAAAATTTTGAGAAAGAAGTCATTAATCACCAATTACGCCGCAATATTATTGCAACCCTTATTGCCAATGATATCGTGAATCGTGGAGGATCTACTTTTGTTAGTCGTCTACAAGATGCAACAGAACAAAAGGTCGAAAATATTCTTCGCGTTTTCATCGCTCTTCGTGATGGATTTGAAATTGATCAATTATCCAACCAGATTGATGATCTTGATAATAAAATACCTGGTCTTGTTCAAAATAAATTTTACGCCATTATAACCTCAATGCTCTTTGAGACAACCTATTGGGGTCTGCGCAATATGGATCTTTCTGTTTCGCTAGAAGAACTCGTAAAAACAATTAAGCAAGCTCGCTCTATTATTGAAGAACAGCTAATGAGCTCCAACGATAGGGATGTTAATAAAAAAATCAAAGAAAAGGTAATGCAATACCATGAAGAAGGAGCACCCAAAAATTTAGCAGAAAAATTGGCTCTCTTAGAAGCTGCTCCAATAATTTGTGATATTTCTTTACTCGCACAACAAAATAAGACTGATCTTATTAAAATTGCAAACATTTACTTTTCACTGACCCAAATCATTCGTGCAAACCGCATTAATGAAGCAAGTCAAACAATACCCATGCTTGATTACTACGATAATATGGTTTTAAGCCAAGCTAAAGAAAATATTGCCGAGAACTTGCGACAAATTGTCACAAAAATCTTGAAAAGTTATGGAGACAAAAACGATCCGTTTGCAGCTTGGAGTGAAGTAGAAAAAGATCATATATACAATGTAACGAACAAAATTTGCGCTCTTATTGAAAATGATCTTAACATTTCTCGCTTTACCTTTGCAGCAGGCATGATTGCTCAGCTTAAAAACACCGCTTTTCAAGCTTAAATCCATAAAGGATTATTTTAAAAAACTTAAAGTACGGCAAGACGGCCAAACTTAAATGTTCCTAATTTTACCCACCCATGGGTAATCTAGTCAGGAAAAATAAAATTGGTCGTCTACGTTTTTAAGTAGAGAGCCAAAAAACAAAACTTGAAAACTATTGCTTATTTAAGAAACAAACGGCTATATCATAGAAAAAACTTTGCTAGTTAAGATGAAGAGAAGTTTAAATTTTACTGTTATTTTTTTGCACATTTTTTGTGTCTAACGAATACGCAATTGTATCATCAACATCTTCCAAAGATGCTTAATTTTCGTTTTTTTATATTATTTTTTATTTTCTGCCTGAAGTTTTTTCCCAAAAAGATGATGCGACAGTAAAAATTTCAATCTCTTCTGTCACAAGTCTCAATGCCTTATTCATCTTTCAATAAGTCCCTGTTTCAATCAGCAAATTGTATCAGCTTGATACTGTAAAAGTTTTTCCTGCTACAATAATTGGTGCATGAGAATGAACATTAATCTTAACAAGATAAGACATATAAATTGATATTAATCATCAAACACCCAGTTGATAAAGAAAATCGTGAAAAAACAAAGCAAACTGAAATCTATCATAAATAATACCAATATGTAACGGATAACTATTCTTGCGCATATGTTGGCACACAACCACCTTATTGCGAGAAGATATATTGGTAAGCATATGTTATTTTTTCTTTTACGTGAAAAAAAACAGGTAAGATATAAATAAGTACCAAAAGAAGACCAAACAGACAGCCAATAAAACGTTCCGCAATGAAATCAATTAAAACATTGCCGAACTAAAACTTGCTTTTCTTGGTAATAATAACCAATAAAGCCAAACTTTTTAGTTAGCATTCCTATGAATACAATGGGCGTAGAAAAATATACCGTAATGTATTTTCAAACCACTGGCTCAAAGCTCTATCATATAATAAGTAACCTTTTAAATGCGCGAAAGCAGGTTGAGCACCTTTTTCAGTCAATTTTTTTTCTGAGCTCTTTATCAAAAACTGTATCATAGAACGTGTAAATTCAGCATGAAATTGAAAACCCCATGCATTTTTTCCGTAACGAAAAGCTTGTGTAGGATATGTATGTCCTGTTGCCAAAAGCTCTGCATCTTTAGGAAGGTCATAAATACCCTCTCCATGAAACTGGTAAACCATTTCTGGCCAATCCATAAGTTCTTTACCTTGTGGGGTTGCTTCGAGTGGATACCAACCAACTTCTACAGTCCCATCGCTTTTTGGACCAACACACCCACCTAAATTTCGCGCTAACATTTGTGCTCCAAGACAAATCCCTAAAAAAGGCTTATCTTCTTTCAGCAACAAGGAAATCCAATCAATTTCCTTACCAATATACAGATCTTTATCATTTACACTCATCATCCCTCCCATAATAACAGCGCCAGCATAATGCTGTAATGTATGAGGAAGTTCTTGTCCTAAAATAGGATGATAAATATCAATAACAAAGCCATTTTTTTGCAAAAATTTTTCTAAACGGCCAGTATATGTGGATTGGCGATGAGTTACAATGGCAATTTTAGGTTTGCAATTTTCTTGCCTTTTATGACAACTATTTTCTATCAAAGACATATCTCATCAATTATTTCTGCAACAAGACACATTTAATTTTTTCAGCATAAAAAAAGTGGTTTCAGTGAAACACATTCACCGTCACACGCCTCTTTTTAAAATAACATGAATTGATCTTTCGATGAAAATCCATGATCTTCTTCTGTTTTAATTCCTGGATCGTCAACATTTAAGCGCGTTTGGGAAAATGTTTTTGTATCTTGTTTCTCTTTTTCAATGTTATGCAAAGAGCTCTCTTTTATAGGTAATAACTCTTCAGTACGCTTATCTTCAACAACAGTACTTTTGTCAACTATATCTTCTTTGTCTTCTTTTTTCAAAACAATATTATTAGCTTCTAAAGTAAGAGGAGGCCTGCAGGGCGGTGCCTTCCATTCGAAACAACCCAAACGCCCACTTATTGGAGACACAGCTAACCAAGAAGAAAAAATGGCACCGTCACACATCCATACAGGATCACGCTCAGCACGCAGTGCCAAAGAAAGCCATTGACGCACCGCCCCTTGATTATTCCCCTGCGCTTCTTCAATCTCTGCCAATAACAAATAAACACTTTCTCGTGGATGATATTTCAAGGCTTTTTGTGCATATTCCCTAGCTAATGTTTTTTCTCCAGCATCTAAAGCAGCTTTGGCAATAAGAAAAGCTGACTCAAATGTGTCTTTATTATAAGCAGCAAGTGTCTTGGCTCTTTTTAACCGACCAACAGCTCTCTCTTCTTGCTCAAGATAAAGTGCTCCCAGGTCAGGATGAGGTTCTTTTTGCCAAGCTGCAATAATCATTTTATCAGCTTTACGCGTTTCATTTAGTTTATAAAGAATATTAGCCGCAATAATTGTTGTCGGTATAAAATCAGGTTCTAATTTATGAGCTTTTAAAATAGCTGCACGCGCTTCCATAAGATGCGTTTCAAAAAGATGAAGAGCTTGTCCACTTAACAGTAAAACCTGTGTATGATAGCGTTCTACAGTTGAACGAGTAGAACGCGGTAAAGCTCTCTGCGCCCGCTCAAAAATACCAAGTGCCTTATCCCATTTGCTTTGCGCACTTAATCGATCAAGTACCACTTTATTGGCCCATGGGAGTGCTGGTGATAAAGTTAATGCTTCTTCTGCATACTGCTGTGCTGCTTCATAAGCTTGGGTATTCATTGCTTCACGAAATAAACCGTACAGCCCAGCCAATTTTGTTGGTATTTCTTTGCTCATTTGCTCGTAAAGGCCAATGGCACGAGCAGAGTTGTTTTGCAAAGATAAGGTTTGCGCTTTTAAGAGATTTATTAATGGCTCATGATTGCCGGAAAGGTATTTTACAACCCGTGCTTCCATTTTTTGCGCTACAACACTATCACCAGCAAAAGCCGCTAAAATTCCCTGTGAAAGAGCCTCATAGCCGTACTTTTTATGTCGTTTATAAAAATAATTGAATAAATTTCTGGGTGCGAAAAAAATAGCCCGCAAAATCCACCACAAAAGCGCTATAATTCCAAACAATAAAATAGCTGTACTTACAACTGTTAACAATGAAACAGAGAATCGAAAATGTAAAAATGTGACAACAAAAACACTATTGTGATTAGCAATCCATCCAAAAGCTAAACCAAGCACGCATACCACAAGACTATAAATAAAAACACGTATCATTTTGAGCCTATTTACATCTCTTTTTCCTCAAAAGACCCTTGTTGCACAAAGAACGGCAGCTGTTGGAGAAAGTTGTGAATCGCAATATATTTTTCAAGTTTACGAACAAAATCTACAGAAACATCTTTTGCACCTTGAGGCAACGTTTGCCATTCGCTCAAAGCCTTTTCATAATCACCTTTTTGAATAGCAACCTCCATGCGCGCTGCAATCGCTCCTAACGACATGCCTTCAACATTTCCAACTGGCCGTAAAACAACCAAACTCTTTACCCATGCCCAAGCCCGTTCCCAAAAAGGAACACCTGGCTCAACAATGTTTTGCGTACCAACAATTGCATCCGCAACATTAGCAAAATCCGCTGAAAGTTGCACAGAACTTGGAATACCTACAGTGGCTGTTTCTTGTAATAGATCAAGCCCTTCAATAGAAGGCGATAGCTGCTGTACTATTTTCAACTCATTGCTATAAGATCCGCCGCGCTCTACAGCATTTTTCAGAGAATTGATCGCAATAAACAGTGCAGTACTTGTTTTTTCTTTGTCATCATTTCTTGTGGCAATTTCTTTCTCTACAGTTTCTAACTGTTGCTTTAAGAGTGCAAGATCATCTGTATTGTTTTGTCCCATGGACAAAGCCACTTTAACATTTTTTGATACTTCACTTAAAGTTTGCAGATGCTCTTCAAGATTACGCACTTTTTCCTCTAAAGCCGTAAAGGCTTTTTTGTTTTCCTCTTGTAAAGTTTCACCATCTTGAAAAGTTTCAACATCTTGCGATGAAAGAGAAGAAAACTCTGCTTTTAACGAATTGATTTCTTGAAAAGCATACTCTAATTGCTTCTTTGTTTCTTCAACCAGATCTTTTGTACTTTCAGCAATCTGCACAGCTTTCCCTTCCCCAGTATGATCCGTATGATGTTTCACAAAAGGAAAAGAAAGAAAGCCTGCCCATTGTACCCCTATCAAAAGACAAAAAGCAACAAAACCACCCAAAACGCCTGAAAGTGGTAAGAAGATCCACTTTATATCCAATTTGCATTTATTTTTCGTGTTTTGTTCACGCTGTTTTTTTATTGTAACCAATGATTCTTCACAATTTTGTGTTTCTTTCTCTAAATCATTACCTACAACTTCCTGTTCAATCACAGTTTTTTTACGACGAGCATTAGCATCATGTGATATAGTTTTTGGTTTTGAAGAATCTACCATCATACTCACTTTTTTCGCAATTCTTTTAAACTGTACAATAACAAAATGAAAAAAGCTTTAAAACTTAAGTGCCCCTAATAAGATAACTCATTTTATGCTCTTCTTATCAAGAGCATTTATTTTCAAAATTTTTAACACTGCATCATTGTTCTCTGTATTTACAATGATATACTTCAATAAACAAGTTTTTAGAAATACATTAGCATTGTATACCCAAAAATACGATATCAGAATAAAGAGTAAATTAACTTTCTCTATAGGAAACAATTTTTAAGGGGAGCTCTTTGCATCTTTACTCGTCCGTGATACCCACATACGAAAAGTATATTAACATAAGGTTTTGTCTGAAATGCGCCTGTTGGGAATAGAAACAAGCTGCGATGAAACAGCGGTAGCTGTTGTTGAACGCAACAATGAAGAAAACAGCCAAATTCTTTCTAATGTTGTTTGGAGCCAGATTGACGATCATGCTCCCTATGGTGGTGTCGTTCCTGAAATTGCCGCTCGTGCTCATGTTGAAATTCTCGATGGATTGATTTTAAAAGCATTAGAGGAAGCTAAGACACGGTTAGAAGATATCGATGCCATTGCAGCTACAAGTGGTCCTGGTTTAATAGGAGGACTTTTAGTAGGTGTTATGAGTGCAAAAGCATTATCTCTTGCAACGGGAAAGCCTTTTATTGCCGTCAATCACTTAGAAGGACATGCTTTAACAGCTGTCTTAACTCATAATGTTAAATTTCCCTACTTGTTGTTATTAGTTTCAGGGGGGCATACGCAAACAATCCTTGTTCACGGAGTGGGAAATTACCAACGGTTGGGAACCACCATTGATGATGCATTGGGAGAAGCTTTTGATAAAACTGCAAAACTCTTAGGTCTTCCTTATCCAGGTGGACCAGCGCTTGAAAAAGCTGCATTATTAGGTGATAAAAATCGTATTCCTCTTCCACGACCCTTAAAGGGTGAAAAACGGTTAGATTTTTCTTTTTCTGGTTTAAAAACCGCCGTCCGACAAGCAGCAACAGCCATAGCTCCCCTTACAGAACGCGATGTTGCTGACATTGCAGCAAGTTTTCAAGCCGCAGTTACTGATACAGTGCATGATCGTGTTTGTTTAGCTTTGCAACACTTTACGCATCAATATCCTCTTTCCCAATATCAAGGACATCGTCCTCCTGCCTTAGTTGTCTCTGGTGGAGTAGCGGCCAATCAAGCCATTAGATCTACGTTGCAAGAACTTGCACAAAAACATGGTTTTGAATTTATAGCTCCCCCCATCTCTTTATGTACCGATAATGCAGCAATGATTGCTTTTGCTGGTGCGGAACGATTTGCACGGGGAGAAACAAGCTCCTTTGATACCGCTCCTCGCTCACGTTGGCCACTGGATGAACAAGCCGCTCCTTTAATTGGAACGGGGCGCCGTGGAAGCAAAGCATAAAAACAGATTAGCACTTCATGTTTTTCATACAAGACAAAGTAAATCATCGTTACGTAATGCTTTCCCACAATCTTTATTGTTGTGGTGCTTTGATATTAGAGAAACGTTTTTTTTTACTACATTTTTCTAACGCAATAATGCTGAAAAAATTTTCTATACCAAACGAGAAAAAACAGTTTAACTTTCTATATTTTTCTATTTTTTACACTCCCATATCTCTTTTTACGGAAAGTAAATTTAGGGCAAAACATCTTCATAAAACATATGAAAAAATACATTGAGCATTAGACTAGCACTGTTCTCTTTTGTCAAAAATAAAGAAACAGATCGATCCTAAATGAGTTTATATTCTTTGTGAATCCAAAATAATTTTTAGAATGCTATACAAACACCTACGATAGGTTAAATATAGCACAATCTATAAAAGGAGATCTTATGGCTTATTGGCTTTTTAAATCAGAACCACATAAATGGTCATGGAACATGCAAAAGCAAAAAGGAGATCGTGGTGAACAATGGGATGGTGTACGCAATTATCAAGCCAGAAACAATATGCGCGCTATGAAATGTGGTGATCAAGGTTTTTTTTATCACTCAAATATAGGGTTGGAAATCGTAGGCATTGTAGAAGTCTGTGCTGAAGCACATCATGATTCGACAACCTCTGATCCACGCTGGGAATGTGTAGATATCCGCGCACTTTATGATATGCCAACTCCTGTTTCACTAAAGCAGATCAAAGCCAACCCAACATTGAAAAATATGGTACTTGTCAACAATAGCCGTTTATCAGTACAACCAGTCACAGAAGATGAATGGAAAGAAGTCTGTTTAATGGGAAATCTTAAAATGGAAATGCTGTCAACCTAAAACAATAATTTTTGTTTGTCGATTCATATGCGGCAAAAGTCGTTCCATATCACGGCGAGAAAGTGCAATACATCCTTGCGTTGGTGTATAATTTTTTCGTGCTAAATGCATAAAAATAGCACTTCCTTTTGCCATTTTCCGCTCTGTAATATTCCAATCGAGAACAACAACAATGTCATAAAGACCATCTTCACGATACATCTTTTCAGCATTGTTAGAATAGGGAAGACGTACCAGGCGATTATAATTAGCATCACCACTGGCATCGCACCAACCATCCTGTATTCGAATGCGGTGAAAAGGCAAAACAGAACGTAGAAAAGGACGATAAGAATCTCCAAAAAATCCTTTTAAACAGCGCATATGTGCTAAAGGTGTTGCGCCATCACCTTCGCGTTTCAAAGCCGAAATACCTGTCCGCCCCAATGCGCAAAAAAAACGGTTCTGACCAGCGCATAAAATGCCCCGCCTCTGTCCACCAGCTTGCCGACGAATGGTGATGGAAGAAACAAAAGTTTTTTTTACAAGATTTTTCTTCAATTTTCTTTGCATGAGATCTTATTTTTCATGAAGCTTCTTTCAACCAATTGTAGCATTGCCCTATCTTATTATGAAAGGAAAATAAACGACTCTGTTCTTTTAATCATTGAAAATGATCTCTATCTTACTTTGATAAAGCACTTGTTAAAGACATAAAAATTTAGAACTCCTGCAGTAAAAATTGTTGATACAGAAAACATAATAGCGCAATAAAAATTACGCACATAAAAGTTTCATGCGTCCATTATCATCATAAATCATAATTGATATCGCCTTAATCTTTCAGCTTTATCTTTTGGATATTTAAAAAAGGATTTTTAAACTCTTATTTTTATGCAACAAAACAAAGACAAGACAAAAGAAATCTTTTTCACGCTTGTGGCGATAATGCAGGAATAAAAACACGACGTGACTGACGGCGTTGTACAGGCACCCCCTGATAAACACATTTTTGAGCCTGACATACTAAAAGTCCGCCAAAATAAGGTAAAAGATAACGCGCAAACGGCTCATAAACAAATGAGAACAACCGAGAAGTATATCCTAAAGAAGGCATATAGTGTATAGTTTCTTGTACTGATCCAGAAATAAAATTTGTTTTTTCAAATAAACGGGCTATTTGTTGTCGACTATAAGGCTCACCATAACCAAAGGGAGTGCAACCATTGCGCGCCCAAAATCCAGAGCGATTAGGAACGATAACGATCAAGCTTCCATTGGGAACGAGAACACGCCATATCTCATTTAACGTTTCAAATGAATTTTCTGTATATTCAAGCGCATGTACCAACAAAATGCAATCAATTGAAGCATCGGGAAGAGGCAAATCTTCTTCAAAAACAAGTGCTGTCGCCACTTTATCAACACAAGGCCAAGGTGAAGCGCCTTGAGCCGCAGGCATAAAAGCAAAACATTGTTGTGCACGTGCACGTAACACAGAAAGATAGGGCAATGCATAACCAAGACCCATAACCCGTTTACCAACAAGATCTGGCCAACGTAAATTTAATTGATAACGCAGTGTTTCTTGCACGCGCTTACCAAGTGCAGAATCATAAAAATTTCTAAGCGTGACTATATCCAACTCAATATACCGTATAAAAAATCCAAAAATTACAGGCTTTTATATACGCATTTATATGAACTGTTGCCTTTTTTCTGCAATGACAAAAACTTTAACATTTCATATTTTTTCCTTATAACCGCAAAAAATACACAAAATACTTCTATTTATCTTTAAATCCAGTGCCCTATAAAAGCTTCCAGAATTTTGTTTTTATATCTATTAAAGAAAATTTAAGCGACTAATTCAGATGAAGCAATCTTTCAAGATAATTTTCTTCTGCTTCGGGAATATGCTCTTTACTAAGACGTTTACGAATTTCTTCCAAAATTTGTCGCGCACGCATTTGATCACTTTCTTGTGGTATAACCACACCTTCTTCGCGGTCTGTACTTAAAGAAAGTGAACGTCCTAGAGGATCTTTAATACTAGGATCAGCATTTTGATTATTTCCTGTTTTTTTGAGCACTTCACGCATTTCTTTTACAACATTTTGTGCACCTTGCCTTAAAGCTTCTAAAGCATCTAACTGACTTTGTATCGACATTTCATGGTTTCCAGAATCAAGAGCATCCTTTGCAAAGTTCATATGTTCTTCAGCTTTTTTAAAAGCGTTTTCATGATTAAGTCCCTGTTTTGACAATTCTTTTTCTAATGTTGATAATTCACTCTGCAATTCAGCCTGACGTTTTTTTAAAGCTTCGCTTTGTTTGTTGAGCAAATTTTTCTCACGTTGTTGTTCCATTTGAAGCTGATGTGTTTCATTAAGGATTTCTTGCTGACGACGCATCAAGTCACCAAGCTGATTCATTTTTTTTCTCATCTGCAAGGTTTGATTATTATTCATTTCTTCTTCTGGAGAGCCTTTATGAACCTGTAAATGATCGAGAATTTTTTCAACTTCAGTTAACAACTGTTCAGCAGCAGAAGAAGAACCCATTTTAGCCATTTCTTCAATTTCGTTCAGTTTTTTTTGTAATGTATCTTCAGAAAGACTCGGTTTATAAGAATTGCTACGATCTTGCGCCTTTTCAACCAAAGTGCGAATATAATCATCCATAGCTTGACGCAAATTTGCCATAAGTCGTTCAATTTCTGCCGCTGAAGCACCATGGCGCAGTGCGTCACGTAAAGCAGCTTGCGCTTGTTTTAAATTTTTCTGAACTGATTCATGCTGATCGTCTTCAATACCCAAAGCAATCTGCCATAAATAATCAACCACATCATATAACTGATCTTCTGTTTGTGCTAAAAAAAGCCTTGTCCACGCACTCTGTAAAGCAAGAAAATGTGTTAGATTCTGCAAACCATTTTCTGGATTCATAAGTAAAGCGGCAAGCATATCAAGTACACGGTCCTGTGCAGAAGCATTAAGAGCCAATAAACGACGCAATTCACTCACTGCACGCGCAACAGGGTTCGAAAAAACACGTTGTGGTAGTGTCATTACAAAAGTTTTACTACGACCTTGCTGCCCAGCACCATCTTCTGCCACCAAAGTTATTTTAACTTCTAAGCCAGCCCACGGATGATTTGATATATCTTGTACCATCCGCATTTTACCCTTTCCCCCTCGTGCCAAAAGAAGCTTTATTTCAGGTGCATTATAAAGAAAAGAAGTCCTTTTCTGCTGATCAAGAAAAGGTTCTATTTCAACAAAAGCTTTTGTCACTCCATAATCATCATTCATTTCATAAAATAGCTCTAGTGAACCAGCTAAAACTCTTCCTGGTTTTTCTAACCAACGAATTGTTGGTGATTGATCCTTAATCACCTGTAAATACCATTTATGTTGTTTATGGCGTGATGATATAAGCAAATCCATTGAATGTTCTAAACGCGTTTCAAACTGAACGATTGAATCATCAAAAGTGTTTTTTTCGCTTTTTTGGGAAAATAAAACTTTTCGTGCATCCTTTTTAAAGATCCCTTTTACTGTAATGCCAGCGCCATTAACAACGCGCACAGCAACATTACTTCCTTCAGGAACTGTCAGCTGTGTTGCTGAGCTTTTTGTTAAATAAATAGGTGCAACGCCTGTATAAACAGGTGGTGTTATCCAAGCATCAATGCGTACTGATTCTTCATCGACTATAGGACGTAAATCAAATGCATCTGCCAAGCGCCCTCCCAAAGAGCCAAAAGAGAAACTAAAAGAGCAAACAAAAAGTAAAATGCATAAAGTCCGAAGCGCCAAAGGATCATAAGTTGCACTATGAGGGTGAGCAAATCCTGTTTTTAAGTTATCCAATTGCTTTGCCATACGGCGCTGATGTTCACGCCAAACAACTGCGCGAAAACTGTCATCATTTTCTGGACATAAATGATCTGTTTGAACATTTAAAGGTTGATTTTTAAGACCATTGACTTGTTCAATACGATGGATAACATCCTTAACAGTAGGAAAGCGAAAACGGACAAGAAAAAATAAACTTCCTGCAGCAAAAAAAAGTATAAGCCAAAGCAATAGTAAGTGTGGCCAATAACCCAAAAAGCTAAAAATACCAAACCAACTAAGCGAACAAAGGAAACTCAAAATCAGAAAAAACGGTAACAACCGTGGCCATATCCGTTCAAAAGTTAAGATACACCACACCGCAATATGTACATATAAAAACTTTATTGTTACAAAAATTCCGATGCTTTTATTTCCCATAAGCCAACATCTGTCCTTTTTTACAGCGGCAAGTTGAGATTATAAAGCTCATAATAAGAACAGTTCCAAAAAATAGATTGTTTCATCAAAATTTAATAAAAATAAGACAAAAAAGATTTAACAATGCTTAACCCAATCTGGAACATGATCACAGCCTATTAATTGCGCATAATCAAGGCGTGGACGAATAACTGCATAACGCGTATCCTGCACAAGAATTTCTGGCACTAACAGCCGGCTATTGTAGGTACTAGCCATCACTGCTCCATAAGCACCCGCCCCAGTAACTGCGAGCAAATCCCCCGCGGACAAAACTGGTATACAACGATCTAACCCTAAATAATCACCAGTTTCACAAACCGCACCAACAATATCTGCTCTCATGCGTGGTGTATTCATCTCTGCTTGCTTCACCAATACGATATCTTGCCAAGCATCATAAAGTGTTGGGCGCATGAAATCATTCATTGCTGCATCAACAATAACAAAATCTCGCCCTTCCCCTTTTTTCATATAAATAACAGTTGTTACTAATAAACCAGCTTCACCAACAATACTGCGTCCAGGTTCCATAATAACATTAATCCCTAAAGGTGCAATATGTTTCTTTACCAACGCTGCATAATCGGCAAGAGCAGGGGGAGACTTTTGTTCATTACCATATGTAATACCAAGCCCTCCTCCAATATCGATATGTGTTATTCTATGTCCATGATTCCATAACTGGCGTACAAAATCTGCCACTATAAGAAATGCATCTTCAAATGGCTTTAAATCACAAATTTGACTACCAATATGAATATCTGCACCACATACATGGAGATTTGGCAATTGTGCAGCTTTTTTATACGCGTCCAACGCCAATGAGAGTGGAATACCAAATTTATTTTCAGATTTTCCCGTTGTAATTTTCGTATGAGTCTTTGCATCTACATCAGGATTAATACGCAATGAAACGCGGGCTGTTTTTGAAAGCGCGACAGCACGTGCCGAAAGTTGTTCCAATTCAGGCTCTGATTCAACATTAAAGCAATAAATATCGTGCATAAGGGCATAATCTATTTCTTTAACTGTTTTACCAACGCCCGAATAAATAATACGATGAGAAGGAATACCAGCAGAAATTGCACGTCGCAGCTCACCTTCTGAAACCACATCAGCTCCCGCACCATTTGTAGCTAAAAGTCGTAAAACTGCCTGATTAGAATTCGCCTTCACTGCATAAGCAATCAAATTTGGCATATCTCGAAATGCGTTTTGATACTCTTTTAAACGTGCAACCATTGCGCTAGCTGAATAGCAATAAAAAGGTGTCCCCACATCCTGCGCTAACGCAGCAAGAGAAAGACCCTCAGCATAAAGCTCTCCTTTATGATAAGAAAAAAAACGCATAAAAATCTCTATTTTATCAATCGATCGAGAATAAAAGGCTTATCTGTTTTGTTTTTATCAACAAATGTTCTCTGCGTAGTTTTTTTTACAGCTGAAGAAGGAAGTTCTAATGCACCTTTACGTCCACACCCAAACAAAACAATACTAGAAACAAGGATAATTATCCAATTCTTTAAAACAATTTCCATATGCCCTCTTTACTCATATCAATCTTTTTTTGTATCTTTATGAAAAATAGAATGACTTAAATGAACATTTCTTCCAACTAAGCATTCAACAAAAGAATTTTAACCATACTATAGGCAAACACTTTACTAAAAAAGTGCTTAATTTATTGAACCATATCTCAATATTCTCATAAATATTCAAAATTTTATAAAAAAGTCACTCTATACTTTTTATTCTTTAATGAATAAACTTTAAATTAGGAGCAGTTCTTTATAACCAATCCGTGAAACAAAATTTATTTACAGCAGTATTACTGCATCAAAAATTGAACCTTCTATACACTCTATTGGTAAAATTTTGAGCAAAAATGACTGAAGCATTCATTATTTTATATTTATTAATTGCTGTATCTCCTGCTATCTTGGCAATTATTTGTATTTTCATTTTCTAAAAATATCTCTTAAAAGGACAACGTTATGACTTCTCAAATTTTTAATAATTTTAGAAAAAAGGGTAAAAAAACACAATTTTTCCTAATACTTTTGGTCATCGTCTGTCTATACGCAGCAATAAATTACATAGGTAAAAAAGTATTTTTTACGTCCCACTTTATGTCAGAAACAACAGAACAAGCACAAAATCTTGATAAAACGCAAGAAGAAAGAATAATGGAAATAAAAAAAGCATCTAAAGGCTTTTTTACCCATATACAATTTGCAAATGCTTCTCATGATATGAGACAGCTTTCTTTTCAAGATATTCAAGGGAAAGACCATAAACTCGCTGAATTTTCTGGAAAACCGATGCTCATCAATCTGTGGGCCATCTGGTGTGCACCTTGTCGAACAGAAATGCCAGAATTAGCACAATTAAAGCGTGAAATGGGTGGAGATAACTTTGATGTCATGGCGATTAATGTTGATAAAGTCGCTTCTTTTGAAAAAATTCAAAAATTTTTATATGACGCTCAGGCCAATAATCTTGTTTATTACCGCGATAGCACAATGAATATTTTTAAAAATGTTGGCAGAATATTTCCAGCTTTGGGATTACCCGTTACGTTTTTAATTGATAAAAATGGTTATCTCATTGCCTCACTCAATGGTGCCGCTCCATGGGGCAACGACGATGCAAAAGCGCTCATAAAAGCCGTTATTAAAAATGAAAAATAGCCTAATAGCCGCGCTTTTTTAAACGCTGTATCGTTAAATCCAATGCCGATAAAAAAGTAGATCGGTCTTTGCGAGAAAAAGGACGGGGACCACCTGTAACGTTACCCTGTCCCCGCAAATCTTCCATAAGATTGCGCATTGCCAAAGCCTGACCAATCGAATTTTCGTCAAAAATACGTCCTATTGGCGAAAGACAAGTTCCTCCCGCCTGCACAACACGCGCGGCTAAAAGAATATCACTTGTAATAACAATACTAGTCTCACACAGATGTTCAACAATCCAATTGTCCACACAATCTGGTTTTTTAGCAACAATCACTCTTTCAAGAATTGGTTCATCTGGAAGAACCAAAAAACGATTTGCCACAATAAATGTTTTGAGCTGATAACGGTTCATAACACGGTAAATTTCAGACTTTACAGGACAAGCGTCAGCATCAACCAACAAAGTAATGGAAGATTTTTGTCGTGTATTGGTCTGTTGGTTTCTATTCAATAACAAGCTCTTTCATTTATATGAATGTTGCAAATTATCGCGATAAAACATTATCGCTGCGTTTATTTCTCCTCCAAAAATAAAAATCGCACTCAACATATAAAGAAGAATAATCGCAGCCATAATAGATGCTAATCCTGCATAGGTAGAAATGTAATTAAACATTGCAAGATATTGGGTAAAGGCAATAGAAACCACAAACCAAAGGAATATTGTTACAATAATTCCTGGCAAAATATCTATAAATTTCCGACGCCCAGCCGGTAACCATCTATGAACAATCAAAAGACTTACGAAAAGAACAACCAACACAATCGCATAATGCCATAACCGTATTACGCCAATATATTCGGCTATAAAAGAGGAATGATTTCGCATTATTCGGATAAACAAAGGCACAACAATTAATGAAAAGCTGAGCACCAATAAACCCATTGCTCCAACGATCACAAAAAATAAACTTTGTAAACGGCAAAAAAATACATTACGATAATCAACAACGCGATAAGCCCTATTTAAAGCTGTACGCAAAGCTTCCACACCATTAGAAGCAAAATATGCTGCTCCAATAACAGAAATTGTTAGTAACCCTCCTCGTTGAGTGGTTAAAACATTAACAATTTCCTGAGACAAAGGCTCCGCAATTGCATCTGGCAATAATTGTACGACTTCTTTTATTTTTTGCGGCGTATAGGTAAAAGCTCCGAGAAAACTGGCAAGGGAAGTTCCAAAAATGAAAAAAGGAAAAAATGACAACAGTCCAGAAAGTGCTACATGACTTGCAAAAGCATTCCCGTTATCGCGTAAATAATGGCTCACAGCATTGACAAAAATACGATAACTATATCTCAATATATGTCGTATCAAAATTTAGCACTTTCTGAAAAAACTTTATTGGAAAAACTATATTGTAAAAAATATTATCTGCATTCATTAACTAAAATCTGTTCCCTCCCCAAATGCTATATATTTTAAAAGCAAGAGTAAATATAATCAAGCACTACTCATTTGTATCGAACAATCTAAGAATGAGATTAACAAACCTCACCAATATTTTTAAAAGCTAGAATACAATATAACATCTGGATGATATTGTTGCGTACACGACAACTGAAATATTTATTATTATAAACAAAATAATAAACACTCATTGCTACACACATATAAATACACGTTTCTTCTTATCTCAAGACTATACCTCACCACCTCTAAAGATTAATGTAAGAATAAAACCGACTCTGTATTATTCACAAATAACTTTTGCGGTTAAATAGCAGTAAATAATTTTACTCTTTTTACACATCCTCTTTAAGAACCGCATGCCGTCCAAAATCAGGAGAATCAATTTCCTGTCCAGCAGCAATAATGCTGCGTCGCACTTCTCTCGTCCGCGTAAAAAAATCAAACAACGCATCTCCATCTCCTTGATGGATTGCACGTTCTAAATACGCAAGACCTTCATTAAAATAACCCAGCATTTCTAAAATTGCATTCTTATTATGCAAACAAATATCCCTCCACATAACAGGATCAGAAGATGCCAAACGCGTAAAATCACGAAAGCCTGAAGCTGAATAAGCAATCACCTCTGAATTGGTGACTTTTTCTAAATCGCTTGCTGTCCCAACAATATTATATGCAATTAAATGCGGTAAATGCGAAACAACAGCCAAAACAAGATCATGATGTTTTGGATCCATTTTCTCAACACGTGCACCGCAAGCTTCCCAAAAAGCGGTTAATTTTGCTATAGCAGTGGTGTCATTATCAGCTGAAGGTGTCAAGATACACCAGCGATTTATAAATAAATCAGGAAAACCAGCATCTGGTCCAGAATATTCAGTTCCAGCTATGGGATGACCAGGAATAAAATGTACAGATTTTGGTAATAAAGGTTCCACTTCTGCAATCATCAATGCTTTTGTGGAACCAACATCACTTATAATCGCACCAGGCTTTAAATGGTCACGAATGGTTTTTGCAACTTCTACACTTGCTCCAACAGGAACAGCAATAATGACCAAATCTGCTCCTTCAACCGCCTTTGCATTATCTGTTGTATAAAAATCTCCAAGTTCTAATTCTCGTGCTCTTTCTAACGTTTTCCGGCTGCGTGTAGCTATATTTACCTGATCAGCAAGATTATTCTTTTTAATAATTCTTGCTAAAGAAGAACCAATTAAACCAATTCCAATTAGGGCTATTTTCTCAAACCGAATATAGAGCATCTTTCACCTTTAAAGCGATAATAATACCGCTATCGATAATGGATACTGATAACAGCATTGCGAAATATCTTAAAAAATCATCGTCATTAACAAGATAAGCATCCATGAATCATCGCAAGCAAAAGCTTATAACACATTATTTTTATTTGAAATAATATATAAAAACCAGCAATAGAAAACATAATATTACTCTAAAAATTCTAGGCTTATTGATTAAGCACTTTTTATTGACATAAAGAATAAAAAGCTAACATTTTTACAAATTTGTGATTTCAGTATAGACGGAAAATCTATGTGAAAATAGCTTTTATTCAAATTAAAAGTAAATTTCTGTGGCTTTATGCACATTTCTTCATAATATTAGAAAACTTAATCTTTCTCTTCATCAGCGCTTTTGCTAACGAGAGTGAATACCTCTTTTATCATATTTAAAATTTTGTTAGGCAGAGCATAAAAAGAGATAAAACAATCCTCATGTTATCCTTCTCCTCTTAACAAAAAGAACAGATAAAATACTATATTCAGAATTCTAATACAAAAAGATAAACATCAACAGAGCAAAATATTTTAAGAATTCATTTGACGCTGCGCAATAATTGCCACCCCCAATAAAGCTTGACGAGTAATAGCTTCGCTCAAAAGTGGATTTTTACGGCTTTCTAAAACAGCACGCTGGATTCGTTCCATCGCATAAGAAATTTGCTCAACTTTCCAATATGTTAGAGCTCGTTCAATAGTTTTTTTTCGCTGAAAAAAAATGGGAGGCTGCGCTTGAGAAATTGCTGTAAAGGCATTTTTACCTTCAATATCCATTTGATAACGCAAAAGCTGTAATTGTTGCAAATGTCTTTGCGCAGTATTCAAAATAAAAGAATAGGCGCTTTGCGTCGCTTCATGCCGGCTAAAATGTGCTTCAAAGTTCGCTATGTTTCCCAGTAGTACAGCATCGATCACTTCATCTTGAGAAAGCGGACTCACATCACTTACTACAGCCTTCACGTCTTCAAGAACAATATGTGTTTTTTTCAATGCATAAAGGCAAAGCTTTTCTAATTCACTCAGAGAAATAAGATGATCTCCTCCCAAATGATGAAGCAACCATTTACGCGCATCTGAAGAAATGGTCATATTAAAATTTCTCAAGACCTTATCAATTAATACATCAAGAGAACGAATATCATCAGCAAAACAAGGCAAAGCCATTGCTGTTTGCGCTGTCTCAATAATATTACGAAGCCCCGTTCCTTTTTTTAAATCCCCTGCTTCAATTAAAACAAAACTTTTTTCTGGTGGTTCTTTAACTAAAAGCTTTAGCGCTGCAAGAAAGTTTTTTTGATTAGCTGCATTAGATATCCATACCAAACGATCCCCACCCAAAAGCGATAGCGTGCGTGTTTCATCTCCCAATCGCGCAGGATCTTTATCAATCTCAATCGCATCCAACCGAACAGTAGAAAAAGGATCCTGTACTTCTATCTGCGTAAGCTTAATAAAACGCTGTATACGTTCACAAACAAGACCACGATCAGGTCCATAAATGAGAACAATGGGAAAAGAACGCGAAAGGCGTGTTAAAAAACTATCAACTTCATGTGCTTTTGTCTGAGCCAAAATATTAGTCCATTACAAGTTCATCATAAAAAAGTTCACCACAAATCTTCTAGATTCTTCTTAAGAGATATGAAAAAGTACCTCACTATGCAACATAAGTATCTTTCTCTATAATTAGGATTTTTAGCATATAGAATGTATCACTATAATCGTGATTAGTCTTTTCTCTTCAATTATTTTTCAATTGCATAACAGAACCAGCATTTTTTAGCGCTATAAATACAAATAATAATTTGTTGCGACACAATTAAAAATCTCAGTCAAAATAGTAGGATTGTTTGTGCTATTAGCAAATATCGATAGATATTGATTGTGCTGAAATTATGCTAATAATGATAATCACATCAAGTTTATCATAAATAAATTTTATGCAACTTGCATTAGTTGCAAAAATACAGCCTTGTCGTCCATAAATATATATTTGCGATTCCCGCTATCTTTATAGCCATTTTCTGCAAATGTGCACCATCCCACACTTCTCAACAAATTGCGCTCTTTAACAAGACACAGCATAATTTATAAAAACTATCATTATTTTCTGTTACTTTAATAAAGCTATTGCTCTTAAAAATAATCCGAACAGCAATACACAATTTTACGCATTTAAATTTATTTTCCTAATGATTTTAATCATTACAGAAAATAAGTTATTAAAAATGAACGCTCAAAAACTAACCTTTTTTCTATTTTTTTTAACATAAAAAAATAAATTACACTGAATTATTATTTTTTTGTTGCAATTCTCATAAGCCTAAGTCATACAGACAACGTTTGAAGTAGAAATGTTTCGAATATTATGAGCGGGTGTAGCTCAGGGGTAGAGCACAACCTTGCCAAGGTTGGGGTCGTGGGTTCGAATCCCATCGCCCGCTCCATTAATTGATAATATTCTGCTTAGTGCTCGTGTGTTGTAGCTTTCCACCTTATTTTACACCGATCTATTTTTTCAAAGATTCCTGTCTTTTTTATTTTAAAATTCTGATTTTTACAACTTTTAGGTGTCAAATTCCAATTTGATTGGACATACATTTAGTGGTGAAGGTATACATAAAAACAACAAATTATAACCTATTCTTAACTAATCCCACTTTTTCTCCACTTTATGCAAATATGAACTCACCAAAAAAGGATTTTTGTAACCAAAATTACGTAATCAATATTGGGTTAATCCTTCTTTATTCTTCAAAGACAATTCATTTGTAACGTTCATGCAAAAATATCAAATGCAGCCATTTTCCGCAAAAACTAAATGACTTAAATCTAGACTTTTCAAATAATGATACCAAACAGTTCTTAAAAATTTTTACAGAAACAAAAAAATAAGAAGTTTTCCAGCTTTAGCCGCACTCCTTTTTATGGGATGTGCAAACGAGCCAGAACACAACCTCATATAGCGCTGTAGTGATGGCGCACTGTGGTAAGCTTCTTATTTTTAATTATATTTACTAAACTTAATAAGTATTGCTTTTTTTATCTCATATAGAAAGTGATATTTACAAATTTTATGTAGTTTTTAGTATAGGCATTGCTCAAGAATCAATTAGTCTAACTGCATAAGGGAATTTATACATGCTAATTGTTGGGGGAATACTGTATGAAAAAATTATATATTGAATTATAAGAATAATTCTCAACTATCTTTATCAAATACACAGAAAAAATGGTTTTATGTTGTTTGCTACACAATCCCCCCAAAGATGCACTTAACTCAACAATTGCACACACCATTATAGAGCAATGTCCAACACAGATTTATTTTCCTAACCAAAAGGAAAATCATACTGATTATGTAGAAGGTTTTAAATTATCAGAGAGAGAATTTAACCTTATACAAACAGAATTAACACGAGAGTCACGACGTTTTCTCATCAAACAAGGGCAAAATTCTGTTGTAGCAGAACTAAATTTGCGTGGATTAGATGATGAAATATCCATTTTTAGTAGCACAACTAGGAATATTGAATTACTAGAAGACATTGATGAATTCGGTGAACTCCAGAAAAATGGTTATCACTTTTTCAAACAAAGCGCGAAAAATGAAAAAATATTTATTAGCGATAGTTATTAATGTAATTTTCTTTGGTTTGCATACAAATGCACTTGCAGTAGTACCTACATTTGATGCCGCAGCTCTCGCCAAAATGATAGACCAATTAAAGCAAGGACAACTGCTACTTGAACAATTAAAAGGACAAATCAATGAAATGAAAAGATTATATGGTTCCTTAAATGGTGTCACTGATTTGTCTATTTTACAAGAATTTTTCGATAAAATAGGTAAAAATTCTACTTTGCCTTCTGATTTTAATCATTTTGAACAATCAATAGAGGGCACCAGTAACGGTAACAATGAAAATACTAAAAAATGGGAAGACAAACTTCTCTACAAAGAGCCACCAAGCGGTGCGGAATCAAAAGCCGCAGTCGATGCTTTTTATCGACAAAAAGTCGAAAAACTACATAAGAACAATGTAGGACAAGCAGCATTAGATGAATCGATCTACAACGACACTAATGAAATCAAAAAAACAATTAGAAAGCTTTCTGCAAAACTTAAAAATGCCAAAACGGCTGCTCAGGTCCAGGACATTCAAACACAATTATCAACCGTGCAAGCAGAATTACAAGCACAACTCCTACAAATGCAAGCAACCGCCATGGTTCAACAAGCCGCAAGAAAAAGCTGTACAAATCCGCGCACCAGAGAAGAATTTAACGCTCGATACAGAAATTATGCAAAACAATTGCTAGGCAATTAAATCTCAAAACAAAGGAAGGGGAAAATCATGAACAAAACCACTGGAGTAATTTTGCTTCTTTGCACCGGAATTTTCGCTGCTGGGTGCGAAAAAAACTATAGCGTATCCGACTTTAAGAAAAATGAAAAATTACGTGAAGAATGGATAGTGAGATGTGGATGGACAGGAACTTCAAAAAATTGCGAAAATGTACGAGTAGCAGACCATCAACTTGCTATGGAACGCCAAAAACAAGCGCAAGAGAGACGTCGTAAAGAATTAGAAGAATGGCGTAGAACAGCAGAAGAAAGACGTAAAAAAGAAGAAAAAGAGAGAGCCCAGCAAGAAGCCAAACGAAAAGCTCAAGAAGAAAAAATGCGAATTCTAAGAGAACAACAGTCAATAGAAGCAGATAAAAATATTAGAAAAAAAATGCAAGAACTAATCGAACAAAACGAAAAACAACTGAAAGAACTGTTGCAGAAAGATTAATCGTATTCTCAAAAATTTGACAAAGCGAATATATAATGGCGTTAAAAAAAACAACTACTTTTGCTACAAGAGAGCATGCTTTAATAGAGCCGATTACAAATGTAATGGGTACAATTAAAGAGAGCGGGAAAATTATGAACAAAATCACTGGAGTAATTTTGCTTCTTTGCACTGGAATTCTTGCTGCTGGGTGCGAAAAAAACTATAGCGTATCCGACTTTAAGAAAGATGAAAAATTACGTGAAGAATGGATAGTGAGATGTGGATGGACAGGAACTTTAAAAAATTGCGAAAATGCACGAACAGCAGACTATCAACTTGCTATGGAACGCCAAAAAGAAGTGCAAGAGAGAATTCGTAAAGAAGAAGAAGAATGGCGTAGAACAGAAGAAAAAGAGAGGGCCGAACGAGAAGCTGAACGTGAAAAAGTACGAATCCAAATAGAAGAAGAAACAAAAGCAGCAGAAGCAAGAGCGAAAAAAAACTTGCAAAAACTAATCAAAGAAACCGAAAAACGATAGGCAGAAATGTTTCATAAAAACCAATTGTATTCCCGAAAATTTAACAAAGTGAATATATAATGGCGTTAGGAAAGACAACCATTTTTGCTATAAGAGAGCATGCTTTAATGGAGCCGATTACAAATGTAATGGGTACAATTAACAGAGAGCGGGAAAATCATGAACAAAATCACTGTAATAATTTTGCTTCTTGGCACCGAAATTTTCGCCTGCTGGATGCGAAAAAAACTATAGCGTAGCAAACTTTAAGAAAGATGAAAAATTACGTGAAAAATGGATAGGAGATGTGGATGGACAAAACATCCGAAAAACTGTGAAAATGCACGAGTAGCAGACTATCAACTTGCTATAGAACGCCAAAAACAAGAGCAAGAGAAAAAGTTTACCACGAAAAAATGGGAAAGAGGAAAATAAAAAGCGGAAAAACAACTTTGATCCGTGAATAAAACCGGCTTCACAACCAGCAATAATCATAGTTCCAAAAATTTGATCCAATGAATGTATCATGACGCTACAAAATATATACTTTTTTACTAAAATCGAAGAACTTTTAATGCAACCGCTTACAGATGTGAGATGACTAACATCATTGACTTTTGGCAATAGTTTTTTGTTGCCGTTAGAGACAGCATTAACTATTGCATCACATCCCCAAGCTAGAGCAGCATCTGGCGTTATGGGAACCTTACAATTAGGGAGTGCAACGTTTAGTGCAGCAGTTATAGGGAGAATATCTGGACATAATCCTTTGGAAGTTGCTGTTTTATTAGCTACATGCTGTATAGTGGGTTTTGTAATTTATATTCGAAAAGCAAACCACTTTATGACTTCAGAAATGAACTAAGGTAAATAAACAAATTGGGGGATGACTATGCTTAAAAAGCTTGATGTCATTTCGCGTAATAGTTATTATAGGAATCAAATTTCTTTTTTACTAGATTACATCACTGCACATATTAAAAAATCTAACGACAGCTCAAGTTAAAATATATTGAAATTGAGTGAGTGTCGAAATGGCTCATTTCAACCTATGACAACATATTTACTAACCGATATTGCTAAAGACCCGTACCCAAAAGTTAAGATGTATTCTGAATACGTGTAATTCTGATGAAGAAATAGCGAATGCAGCCAGAGATCAATTTGCCTTCAAGCTCTTAATACCCAAAATGATTATTACCTCATTGTTATTTTCTGGTATAATATTAAGGTATCAAAACAATATGAGCTATCGTTAACTATCATTTCATTTTCAAGTTCTTTAATTACCTTCATTGATTGGATGCATCAATTCCTGCTCAAAACTTTTCAAACGTTTGTAAATCGACATAAGCTCTACCAGAGTTGTCCACGAATTAATAAGATATTGAAACGCACTTCTCACTTGCTCAAACACATTAATGATTTGCGTCATCAACCCTAACGTAATAACACCAGTAACGATAGACGGCAATAACAATAGAATTCCAATAATATTGTCAACCTGCAAATAGAGCATTCTCGCAACATTGAAATAAGCATAGTGCCAATACAATTGAAAATAATTAGCGCGTACCTCATTGAATAACTCTTTAATTGTTGGCGGTGACGCACGTTTACTATCATCCTCTCCATAAACCAACTCTTTACGATATGCCGCTTCAGCACGTTGATTTTTGAAATGCAAACCTGGCAGTTTTATTCCCATCACTGCTAATATTCCAGTTCCCGCTATTGACCATATAAGAGCAGCGATCACCAACCCATAAGGGACACTTCCGATAATAGGAAGCGTCGGAACATGCATAGAAAGATGCATTAATATAGGTAAAAATGCAATGAGTGTCATAATAGCCTTGATGAGGCCGATACCTAAACTTTCCATTGTGGAAGCAAAATGCATGGTATCTTCTTGCACACGTTGAGCTGCCCCTTCAATATGACGCAAACGTGGCCAATTATTTGTATAGTAATCGCTCATTGCTGTACGCCAACGAAAAACATAATGGCTAACAAAAAAATTATTAAGCACGCTTACCACAACAGCAACAAGTGCAATTTCTAAAAAAGTGTTAATTTCATGATAAAATTGTGTAATGCTTATTGAATTTGGTTTGCTCAACGCAGTTTGAATCAAATCATAAAATGGAGCATACCAAGCATTGATAGTAACACCAACATCAACCAAAAACCACGTTACAAAAATAATTGCTGCTGATCCCAAAATAGACCAGCGTTGCCAGTTATGTGGATGAAAAATAAACCAGTACAAGGCAAAAATTCCAACACAAAGTGCATAATAGGTATAAAAAATAAGATAACTGCCAGACCAAAACCGTGCTATGCTAATGGGGGGTGTTTTTGATACATTAAACCACTCAGCAAGATAAAGATTACCGCCTGCTTGCCAGATAATAACTGCAATACATCCCCATATAAAAACCGAGATAAAATATCCTGATCTGGGAAAAAATGAATTAAACATGATATATTCCTGAAAAATTGGTTATCTTATTGCTAACTACGTTAAATAAATACCGATCTAAAAATCTCATAGTTTGATAACTGTATTGCAATAAATGTTATGATAGCAAGACTTAATGCAATGTAGGCAGACCTTATTGTAAATTTTTCTGCTTCAATTTATCATCAGCAATCAATAATTTGTGCCACCATCAACACTTATACACCACTATTTCTATTCTTTATAAAAATAATGATTTAAATTTTACGTAAAAAGATACCCGTTTTATAAGCTACTTTTCTCCCTCCCAAATTGCGGTAGCAATCAAACCTCGTAGAGCAAGAGAGCTTGAACATTTATGCGAATATGTAAAGTAATGTTATCGCGTAGCGCTACATTACACATCTTGCCATACTTTTTAAAATAAATCTTATTAAATCTTATTAAAAAGAAAATATAAATTGATTTTTTAAAAAGATTTAATAAGATTTGAAAAGTTTTTAAAGAATTTAATAAGTTTAATAAAAATGAAACAGAAAAAACAATGGGGGGGATTTCGTGTAGTTTTTTTAGCAAATAAAGATTTAATTTTAGGTCTTATTGAAGAAGGATACTCCCTAAAAGAAATTTTAAGAAAAAATCCAACTTTAAATATACCGTACCATTCTTTGGCATCATACGTTCGGAAATATTCAAAAAACAAAGCAGATGCCGTGCCAGTACCTACATTAACTACCTCTGTTGAGCCTATTACAAAAAAGCAAGCTTCGCTTACATTTAAGCACAATCCAAATAAAAAATTAGAGGATATGGTATGACAAATATTCACATAGTCCTGCAAGGAAAAGGCGGGGTAGGAAAATCTCTTGTAGCTAGTCTTGTGATGCAATATTTACTAGAAAATAAAACCGACGTTAGAGGGATTGATACGGACCCAGTCAATCAAACTTTTGCAAACTATAAAAACTTTAATGTAAAACAATGAGAACTCCTCAAGAAAAGTGTAATGATTCCTCGTAATTTTGATGCCCTCATGGAAGAATTACTTCATTCTGATCATCAATATGTTATTGATAACGGAGCGACAACATTTTTACCTTTAGCTTATTATCTGCAAGAAAATGAAGCTTTTGATATATTAGCCAATGTTAAAAGGAATGTAATTATTCACCCAATTATCACTGGGGGGCAAGCATTGGATGATACGCTTTCAAGGTTATTTTTTCTTTGCACACAAATTCTATCAACAGCAAATATTGTTGTTTGGAAAAATATGTTCTTTGGGCCTATCATAGCTAATGGAAAAGAGCTTGATATGAAAAAGAAAACACTGGCACTTTGATTACAAGAACTCATAAAAAAAGTATTTTGAAACCAAAGTTAACTAATCAATATTGGGTTAATCCTTCTATATTTTTCAGAGATTCTAAATCTGTGACATTCATACAAAAAGATCCAAACCAATCATCTTCCAATAAATTAAATCTTTTGGATAACAAATATCAAGCCGATCTTGAGGATTTCATATCGTAAAAAAATATTTAATAAATAATATTTGCTTTTGTCTTAAAGGAATAAGATGAAAAAAGATCAACGATACCGTTTAATACGTCCGCGCTTTAAATACATATTACATGCGGAAAGCAGCCCTAATAAAGCAGTTACTAATAGACCCGCAACAAAACGCTGAACTATAATTAATATTATATCTTTTGACCATCCTCCTTCTGTTTTAAAAGCGACAAATAACAAAATAAATATGTTAATAATAATGGCAATTACACCACAACTTAATAATAAAAATAATGGCAAATACAGAACATAAAAAGAAATCATAAGAAACTGTTTCAATACTGCAAACACATAAGACATGATACAGTTAACAAAAACTACAACATAGCTTTTTTTCATATCTCCCCCTCTTTTAATTTTGTCATTATATTAAATTGTAAAAATCTATACAATGATAATTAAAAATTTTTTCATATTTCTCAAAACTCATGTTTTATTTTTATTCTAATCAATTGTTAATTTCGTTAATGTTTTAGCTGACGCGTGTTGGTCGGTCACTACAGCGCGATATGGGAGCGCATTCCTTTCTCTTTATGTTGCTTCGCATCGCATATTGTCTATACGTCCAGACAATATTTCGTAATTATTTTTGTTTAAAAATACAATAGGATTGATTGTTTAAAAAATTAATCTTTTTTCAATACTAAATGCCGTATACAAGTATACACTAAAACATGCAAACAAGCTTATATGTATAAATGTATAAAACGAAATTATATCCACAATTCACAAAAATGATGGACTGGACCGCGCCCCTTGCCGACTTTTAAAACACTTGAAGTCGCTAAAGTCTTGTTAAGATAGTTTTTGGCTTTTTTTACAGCACAAACTAAAGACTCTGTTGGTAAAAGCGCAGCTATTGCTGCTGAAATAGTACAACCTGTACCATGATCATTAATAGTTGCAAAACGGGAAGACTCAAATGCCACAACGCTTTCACAATCACAATAAAGGTCAGGACTAGAATCATCATAATTGTCTCCCTCCTTCGCACAATTATTTAAATGCCCACCTTTTAGTAAAACGGCACCACAACCAAGTTCCAAAAGCTTCGGGCCATATTCATACATAGTATTTAACGACCATTGCACTTCACATCCCAATAACATAGCTGCCTCAGGTAAATTGGGCGTAATCAAAGTTGACATAGGTATAAGAACATCACGAATAACTTCAATCGCATCAGGTTTTAAAAGGATATCTCCACTTTTTGCTACCACAACTGGGTCAAAAACAATAAAACGCACTTTATGATAGGCTAAACGCTCTGCAATAATCTGAGCAATTTGAGCATTTGCTATCATACCAATTTTAACGGCATCAACATGAATATCTTCAAAAACTGAATCAATTTGATCAGCAACAAAAGATGCATCTAATGCGTGAAAAGCCCGGACCCCTTGTGTATTCTGTGCAACAACAGCAGTCACAACACTCATGCCATAGGTTTTCATTGCTGAAAAAGTCTTTAAATCCGCCTGCATTCCAGCTCCACCAGAAGGATCAGTGCCTGCAATAGATAAAATTCGTGGAATAAACAATTTATCTCTGAAAACTTGTGATGTCATCAATCGCTGCCTTTTAGGATTTTAAAATATCTGAAAATATGCAAATAAGGTATATTTTTCTTATAAATTAAATTACACACAAACTTTTTTGCAGATACAAAACGGAACAATACAGTGCTTATTTTGCGTTCTCTTCTTTTTACATTCGCTTTTTACATAACGACCTTTCTACAAATGATTCTTTATGCACCTTTCTACTTTCTCATGCCACGCAAAAAAGCGTGGATTGTCCCTAAAACATGGGCACGTGTTACATTATTTTTACAAAAATATATAGCTGGTACTGATTATGAAATTGAAGGTATAGAAAATTTACCAAGTGGAGCTTATATCATTGCTCCAAAGCACCAATCTGCGTGGGAAACATTCGGTCTTGTCCCTCATCTTGATGATCCTGTTCTCATTTTAAAACGTGAATTAACATGGATTCCTCTTTTTGGCTGGTATATGGCAAAAACACAAATCATTCCGATTAATAGAACGACCCCCATTAAAGCCCTTAAAATCATAGTGCAAGAAGCAAAAAAAAAGGTAAAACAAGGACGCCAAATTTTAATCTTCCCAGAAGGAACACGTCGGCTTCCTGGACAAGAACCAGATTATAAACCAGGAATTGTTGCGCTCTACAATGAATTGAAACTTCCCGTTGTTCCCATCGCCCATAATGCTGGATTATATTGGCCACGCAATAACTTTCGCCGCTACCCAGGAAAAATTCGTGTTCGTATCCTTCCTCCTATCGAAGCTGGTTTAAGCAAACGTGAGTTCCTGGATAAACTTATACAAAAAACAGAAACAGCTTGCGACGAATTGCTTGTGCAAGCAGCACAAGATCCCACACCTCCTCCTATGCCCCCCTCTGCAGTAAAAAAGTTACAGACTCTCGGTCATCATTGAAAATCAGTGGATATATCCTTAACCTTTACTTTCCACCTGTATGGACTCAAAATTATTCTGTGATACATTAAAATAATTCTAACTAATACATAAAAAATAATTGGATCTTCTTGATGCGGCGTCTTTTACATAATTTGTTTTTGTTTTTTACTTTGAGCTTAACAAGCAATCTTGCTCTCTCTCATCCTTTTATTTCTGTTGATGTTGCAACTGGACGTATCCTGGAACATAATCAAGCTTTTGAACGTTGGTACCCTGCCTCTTTAACAAAATTAATGACTGCTTATGTTATTTTTCGCGCCATGAGCACAGGAGAAATTTCACCCGATAAGCATGTTATTGTCAGCGAACATGCTGTCAAAGCTCCTCAGTACCGTTCAGGTTATAAAGCCGGTTCCATTCTCTCACTTGATACAGCCTTGAGCATCACTTTAGTCAAATCCACAAATGATTTAGCTATTGCCATGAGTGAAGCAGTTGCTGGTTCGCAGGAAGAATTTGTGGAAAGAATGAATGCTGAAGCACAGCGCTTAGGCATGTTTGGAACCCATTTTGCTAATGCAAGCGGATTACCAAATCCCCAAAATTACTCTACAGCACGCGATATTGCCCTTTTAGCAGTTCAAATTCGCCAAGAATTTCCTCAATATGCCCACTATTTTTCTATTCCTGCAATTGATTTTGGTGATGAACGAAAAGTCCATCCAAATTCCAATAACCTCATTGGCCGCTTTGAAGGAATAGATGGTATGAAAACAGGCTTTATTTGTGCGTCTGGTTTCAATCTTGTTGCTTCAGCAACCCGCAATGGACGCACAATTATTGCTATTATTTTAGGGGCTCATAACATGAGCGAAAGAGAAAAAAAAGCTGCAGAACTTCTTGAAACAGGCTTTTCAAATCAAGGATCATTACAATTAACATTAACAACATTAGAACCTTATGGCACGAAAATAGAACAAGCAACAGACATGAGACAGCAAACCTGCAATGCTGAATCCGTAAGAATACTTGCGGATTCTTATGACGATAAAGGAAATATTATCATCACCTCACCTTTAATCACGGCGTCTCCTTCTCCTGCTCTCCCTCTACAAGTACGGCTCATTAGTAACCCGCCGACGCATAAAATCAAAGTAAAACCGTTAAAAAAACCCAACATTCCGCATAAACAACAAGAACGCTCTTCTATGATAAAGGCTGCAAATCACGGCCAATAATAAATATGAAAATACAACGTATTCCTATCACTCTGATCACTGGATTTTTAGGATCTGGCAAAACAACTTTGCTTAATCGCATGTTACAAGATCCTCTTTTGGCCGATAGCGCTGTTATCATCAATGAATTTGGTGAAATGAGCATTGACCACTTTCTTGTTGAAAAAACAACAGAAGGGATCATCGAACTAGCAAATGGTTGTTTATGCTGCAATTTGCGTAGTGATCTCATTGATACATTAACAGATTTGGTCAATTGTACACATAAAGGACATCTTAAACAACTCAATCGTATTGTCATTGAGACAACGGGATTAGCCGATCCTGCTCCAATTTTACAAGCTTTTTTAAGCCATCCTTTTTTAAGTCAAACATTGTCCATTGATGCTATCATTGCAACATTTGATACATTAAGCAAGCTTTCTATACTGGAAGAACATCCTGAAATACAGAAACAAATAGCATTCGCTGATAAAATTATCCTTACAAAAACAGATCTTATTGATTCAAAAAGGCACTTAGATACGCTTATCAGCACACTTAAAGCGATTAATCCTACAGCACAAATTATTAACGTTCATTCCGATCTTTGCCGTCCAAAGGCTTTAATCAATAAAACCTTATGGAATGAAAAAGAAGAAAATACAGAGCTTAAACAATGGCTCACCGTTGCTCCGCATGCACATAATCACCACAGAAGCATTCACGCCTTTTCACTAGACTGCTATGAGCCTCTTGATTATGCCACTTTAGAAGCTTTTTTAGATACTCTAAAAAATCTTTATGGAAAAAAAATATTACGCATCAAAGCAATTATTGCACTACGAGACGATCCATACCACCCACTTGTGTTGCACAGTGTACAAACATTTTTCCATCCGCCAATAAAACTTTCAACATGGCCGAAAGGAATCTCACAAACCCGCTTTGTCATCATTGCCGATGGAATTAAAAAAGAGGAAATACAAAAACTCTTTGATGCCTTTTCAAATAAACCAGCAATAGACACCGCAGATAAAGCGGCCATATTAAATAATCCATTGTCCATCCCAGGAATGAAATTTTAATTTTTCCTTCAAGCTTAAATGCGTAAAAATTTTTTATGGAACGTATAAAAATACGTCCGTTGCAAACACGCTTTACCTATTCTTCTTATCATCTTTCTAAACATCAGCATTCTATTTCGCATTTATAGAAAAATATCATATTCTGAACATGTAAAAATATTTACAATTTATGATACTCATTGCGTTACAGAAGCTGACATTTTATTCACATTATGATTGAAAATGTAATTTCTTCCAAAAACATCAACTTTCGGAGGCTTACGATTTTTTTCAAAAAAATCGTATCCTTCTTTAAGCATAACCCAAAATTTATAGTGCCGGCTGCCACGATAACGTTTCATATTGTCATCAGTCATCCGAAAAGGAAAAGCCTGCAATTGAAACTCTCTCTGTCCACCTCTAAAAGCATCTCGTGCAAAAGCATAAATCTGCGCCATATTTTTATCACTCATGGAATAACAACCCGCAGAAAAACAAGAACCATGAACCATAAGATAACTTCCTGTACGGCCATTGGCTTTATCATAAAGGTTAGGAAAACCGATATTAAATGAAAGGTAATATTTTGAATAAGGATTCATTTGACTTGCGCTAACAGAATAAAAACCTTCTGGAGTCTGCAAATCCCCTTCCTTATATTTAGGTCCAAGTTTACCCGACCATTTGCAAATACCATAGCTAGCTATAAGCACAAAGGTTCCTTGACGGTTCTGCTTCCAAACTTCTGCCACATTTTCTTTCTTAAAAAATCGCATCATAATTGGTGCATATTTGTCCACATTAGACAAAGCCATTTTTTTCTGGATGTTTTTTGGTAATGGCTGCTCAGTTTTAGCCTGAATAGAAGGGGGCAATTTCATCCCACATGCCGTCAATACTCCAATTGACAACAAAATACATACCGCACAAAACCTATTTAATATCATTGAATAAAACCCTAACCTATTAAACCTTCATTTCTTGCAAAGCGCCTTATGCTAAGGATCGACCAATTTGAAGATATTTTTCCCATCGTTCTTGTTTAATAACCTCACCATCTTTTCCAGACATGGACTTTAAAGCCTCTAAGATAGCATCACCGGCGGCATCAATCACAATTTCTTTTCCTCTATGAGCACCTCCCAATGGTTCTGGAATGATGCCGTCAATAACTTTTAATTTATACAAATCTTGTGCAGTAATCTGCATATTCATTGCAGCATCTTTCGCGCGTGCTGAATCATGCCATAAAATAGAAGCTGCCCCTTCTGGTGAAATAACAGAATAAATTGCATGCTCTAGCATATAAACTTTGTTAGCCGCAGCAATTGCTATCGCCCCTCCTGAACCACCTTCTCCAATAATGACTGAAACAACAGGAACTTTTAAGCGTAAAGTTGCTGCTGTTGATTGCGCAATTGCTTCTGCTTGCCCACGTTCTTCAGCACTCACACCAGGATAAGCACCTGCTGTATCTACAAAAGTTAGTAATGGCAGACCAAAACGATCAGCCATTTCCATGATGCGTACAGCTTTACGATATCCTTCAGGACGTGCAGAACCAAAATTATAGCGTAAACGTGTTTGCGTATCATGACCTTTTTCTTGGCCTATATATGCAACGGCTTCACCTTTAAATCTTGCCAAACCTGCTTGGATAGCTTCATCTTCAGCAAATTTTCTATCACCCGCCAAAGGTGTAACATCACTTAATAATTGCGCAGAATAATCCATAAAATGGGGACGATCAGGATGGCGAGCTACCTGTGTTTTTTGCCATGGTGATAATTTTTTATAAATATCGCGTAACGCCGTTTGAGAACGCACTTCAAGACGAGCAATTTCTTCGCTCATATCAAGACTATTTTCTTCTTGAGCAATCTTTTTTAATTCAAGAATCTGTCCATCAAGATCAGCAACTGGTTTTTCAAAATCAAGATAATTATGCATTGTAGCCAACTTATTTGGTATGATTTATAAATTTATTAATTTATTGTTAAAGTATTTTTTTAAACATTTCTCTTTTTATCCAGCCTTCTCTTCATCGACAAGTGGGTGATGCTCATTAACTAAACGATAAAGCCCCTCTTCTAATACATGTGTATAAATTTGAGTAGTAGAAATATCAGAATGACCTAACAAATGTTGAACAGCACGCAAATCAGCACCATTTTGCAAAAGGTGGCTAGCAAAGGCATGGCGCAACACATGGGGAGAAAAGCAATCAGCTTTTATTCCACCTCTTTTAGCAAGATTTTTCAATTCCTGCGCAACAACTTGACGCGCAATATACCCTGTTTTAGAGTGAGCAGGAAAAAGATAAAGGCTTGTAGCATCTTTTCCCTTACCACGCAATATTAACCACTTTGAGAGAACTTCTTGTGCCTTTTTTGATAAAAGCACCATTCGTTCTTTTTTTCCTTTACCGCGTACCAAAATACAATATTCTTCTCTTCGAACTGCCTGCATTGGAAGACTTACCAACTCGCTAATGCGAAGTCCTGTTGCATAAAGCATCTCAAGGAATACTTGACGACGCAATGCACGAAAGTAATCTTTTGATCCATAATCTGCTTGATTAACTTCGTATTGCGCAAAATCAAGCAATTTTATCACTGCATCCTCACTTATGATTTTCGGTAAAGGACGCCCTCGACGAAGCGATTCAATATCATCGGAAGGATCATCTTCTCTCAACCCTTCCGAATAAAGAAATTGATAAAATTGACGCAATGTTGATAAACGACGTGCTTGCGAAGATGCAGCAAAACCAAGAGTGTGCATAAGTGATAAAAGACCAATGAGATCTTCTTTCTTAGCCGAAAACAATGAAACTGAATGCGAATAGAGCTCATCCTGGGCCCATTGCAAATCATGTTGATAAGCTGCAAGCGTATGAGCAGAAGCTCCTCGCTCAGCACTCATCATTTCAAGAAAACGATCTATCACAAAGCTATTCTTCATTGATTTTCACTAAAAGAAAGATTTGGTGAATCGAAAGGAACATCGATATAGATATCTGCTGTTCTCGGTTCAACAAAAACTACGAGAGACACCATTATACTGAAAAGAACAACAAACAAAATAAAAAGAATCATCAAAAGTCTGGTTAATGTTGGCATAAGACAATAAACTCTATAAAAAATATCCTCTTTCTCTTTTATCATGCCTTAAAAAGATTAACAGGAATTGACTTTAAGCAAATTAAATGCCGAAATAAAAGCATGCAAAGTAATCAATCTCAACATATCCCTATGGTAGAAATCAAAAAACATCTCCTCTCATTCCTTGATAAACGGGCTCTTGTTTTCGTAGGGCTTATGGGAACAGGCAAATCAACAATTGGAAAACATGTCGCAACCATGCTCAATTTGCCTTTTTATGATTCTGATCAAGAAATTGAAAGAGCAACACAAATGACAATCACCGAACTTTTTCAAAACTATGGTGAATCAGAGTTTCGTGCTCTTGAACAGCGTATTATTTTAAATTTGATAAAAAAAAGTCCTCTTGTTTTAGCAACAGGTGGTGGTGCCTATATCAATGAAAATATCCGCAAAGCCATTCATGAGAATGCTATATCTATATGGCTTAAAACAGATCTCAATATTCTCATGAAACGTGTTTCACGACGCCCCACACGACCATTACTACAAACAGAAAACCCTAAAGAAACCATGCGAAAACTCATGGAACAACGATACCCTATTTACGCAAAAGCAAACTTAACTATTAACAGCTATAAAAAGAGCTGTCATGCCGTAGCACAAAATGCCATAAAATCTGTACAACGCTATTTATATACAGAAATCAACAATAGGAATAACAAGCATGCAAGCTGAAACCGTTACTGTTCAATTGGATAAGCGCTGTTACAATATCATTATCGGTCCAAATCTGATTAAGCAAGCAGCTTCACAGATTAAGCATGCTCTTAGCAAACAAGATTTTCATCAAACGCGTTTAGCACTTATTACAGATACAAATGTTGCATCCCTTCATTTAAATACATTACAGGCGGAGTTAGCAAAAAATAAAATTCATACTGTTCCTATTGTTGTAGAAGCAGGGGAACAATCAAAATCATTTTCAACCTTGCAAACAGTCATCAATAAAATTCTTTCCGCGCGTTTGGAAAGAGGTGACTGTATTGTTGCTTTTGGTGGTGGTATTATTGGAGATCTGGGAGGATTTGCCGCAAGCATCATACGTCGAGGTATGAACTTCATTCAAATGCCCACAACGCTTCTCGCGCAAATTGACTCTTCTGTCGGAGGAAAAACCGGGATTAATAGCCAATATGGTAAAAATCTTATTGGGACTTTTTATCAACCCCAATGTGTTATTGCTGACACTTGTATTCTTGATACGCTACCGTCGCGCGAATTTCGCGCTGGATATGCGGAAATTGTCAAATACGGACTCATTAACCAACCTGATTTTTTTGAATGGCTTGAAAAAAATGGAGAAAAAGTTTTTTCTAATGGACCAACACGAATGGAAGCTATTGTTCGCTCCTGCCAATTTAAAGCCGACATTGTAGCTCGCGATGAATATGAAGCAGGAGAACGCGCATTATTAAATCTCGGACACACATTTGGACATGTGCTTGAAACAGCGACTGCCTATGATTCAAACCGTTTAATTCATGGAGAAGCAGTTGCAATTGGAATGATTTTAGCTCACCAACTCTCTGCTCAATTAAATTTAATAAGTCCAGCGATCACACAACGCATTGAAGCACATTTGAAAACTATAGGATTACCCACACAACTAAAGGATATTCCTGGCCAATTACCAGACGCTGAAACACTCATGACTTTCATTGCTCAAGATAAAAAAGTTTCGCAAAACAGCTTAACTTTAATCTTAACGCGCGGACTTGGACAATCATTTATTGCAAAAAATGTTCCACAAAATACAATTTTTAACTTTTTAAAACAAAAATTAGCTAAAATTGGTTAATTCATATTGAATATAATTGATTCGTTTTTACACTTATATTAAAGGAGTAAACGTGATTATGTCTGCGTAGCTCAGTAGGATAGAGCACAGGATTCCTGAAGAATTGGGCACCTTAAGAAGAAATTCTTAAAGTGAATCTGCTCAAATTCGGGGAAAACTTCATAGGAAACTGTATGTCAATCCCGAGCCAAGCCTCTTGTTAAGCAGGAGGAAGGTGTAGAGACTGAACGGGCAGCACCTAAAAAGCGCAAGCTTCAAGGTGAAGAGACAGTCCAGACCACAAACAACCTGTAAGGTTGGCGGTGAAAATCGAAGTGGTATGAATCCTGGGGCCGCAGGTTCGAATCCTGCCGTAGACGCCATCGCAGCAATCAGTTTATTTTCTGCACAACTCTATAATAATAAGGAAGCACTATGAAAAAAACTCTATTTGTTTTAGGATTTTTCACCGCTTTAAGTCTGTCACTCTTCAAGCTAACCAATGCTTTTGCAAACTCTTTAATTCTTGAAGTACCAGACAATCCAGAACCAACAACAGAGGTTTTGGCTTATCAATGTAATACCGACGCCCCCCAAGAACGCATTGAGGTCACTTATATTGATGCTCAAAATGTTTCATTAGCTGACTTTACATGGAGAAATGATCGCGTCATTGCTGCCAATGTCATGACCGAGAAAGGAACAAAATACGCAGGAGCGCATTATATCTTATGGAAGACCCTACACGATATAACGCTTTACGATCTTATTAATGATCCAGAAGAAAAAAGACCTATCCTTTGTAAGGAGGAGTCAACGTTATTATTCTAGATAGTTAAGGAAATGTACATGAGAAAAACTTCTTTTATTTTACCACTTTTTGCCGCTTCAACTTTATCACTCTTCAGCTCAATAAGCGCTTTTGCTGGCTCTTTAGTCATTGAAGTATTAGATGATTCGCAACCAACAACAGAGACCATTGCCTATCAGTGCAATATTGGAACAGGTACAGAGCGTGTTGAAGCAACTTATCATAATGCTGGTGATATTTCGTTAGTTGACTTTAAATGGAAAGATCATCGCGTCGTTGGTGCCAATGTTATTGCTGCATCCGGAGCAAAGTATATGGGCGCTCAATACGTTTGGTGGACCAGTAAGAACGAAGCCACGCTTTATGACCTTATTAATGATCCTCAACAAGAAAAGCCTATACTTTGTGTAGAGGAAAAAGAAAAATAAGTTATTAAGCATTAAAAATCGCACTGGTTCTCCTCACATAAAGTTTCTTCTGATGCTTGTCGTTCTTCTTCCCTTTTGTGTGATAAAAGAGCCAGTGATTTTTCTTTCGATTGATCTTCTAAATGGTATGATTGGTAGGCAGCTGCTTGTGATAACAACATAGAAGCTATAGGTGCTGCCACAAATAAAAAGCCCATCAACAAGATTTCGTGAAAAACAAAACGATCATCCACAAAAGTTGAATAAAGAAACGAAGAAATGAGAATGCTTCCAGCGCCACAACTTGTACTCATAGAGGACATATGCAAACGTTCATAAAAATTTGAAAAGCGCACCAACCCTATTGTTGAGATCAGTGTTAAAACAGATCCCAATATTAGAAAAATAGTAATAATAATAGCAACCGCAAGTGATATATCACTCTTCATTCAATAATTTCTCCACGCATTAAAAATTTAGCCAAAGCTATACTCGATACCGGACCTAAAAGCCCAATAATAAGAGCCGCTATAAAATAAATGGTTGTTCCTGACTGGATATCAAACGTAAGAAACAAAAGAATAGTAATTATATAAAGGACGTCTAAACTCATAACGCGATCGTGTGCTCGTGGGCCAATAATCAAACGATACAATGCAAACATCATCGCCAAACTTAAAAAACTTTGTGAGATAAAAAGACCCCAATAAAGAATCATCATACTCATTAGAAAATCTCCAAAAGTAATTTCTCATACCGCTGTTTAATCAGCTTTTGGTAATCATTTCCATTTTCTAAATTTAATACATGGAGCAAAAGCTCACCGTTTTTACTATTATAAGCAACCCAAACAGTTCCTGGAGTTGCGGCTATGATACACGCTAAAACAGCTAACGCAGTATGGTTTTCTAACAAGAGTGATACGACAATAAAACCAGACAGCTGTTCTCGAGATCTTTTTGTTAAAACAAACCAAGCTACAGAAATATTTGAGGTGATAGAATCTATAAATACTCGAAAAATGAGATGAAAAACCGCTCTCCAATTTTTAATAATGACTTTTTCTGGTTCAAGAAGTTGCATCATCCAACTACAAAAGAGGGCAATTACACTCCCTAAAAGCAATTGTCCCACACTAAAACCATTTAAAATTATCCACATAAAGACAATCAAACTACTGAAAAAAGGGGAAAGACAAAAACGATTCATCGATTTACCTCCCCATTTTTAAGAGAAAAATCCTTTAACACGCTTCCAATATAGCTCTGAGGGTCATACAAAGTTTTAGCCGTTTCATACATATAATGACCAACGGGAGCAGCTATAATTGTCATAAGAAAGCATAAAGCAAGAAGGACAGCAATAGGTGCAAATTCTATGACTTGAACGCGTGGCACTTTAGCTTCAAGAGAAACCCAGAAAGTTCGAACACCAGTTCGTGTCATAGCAATTAAGGCTGCAAAGCCAGATATGGTAACAAAAATGATAAAAAGCCAATCACGTATAGCTGGTACAGAAGCAATTTCCCCCCATTGATTATGGTTTAAAATTGCTATGAACATCATAAATTTAGCAACAAAACCAGAAAAAGGCGGCAGCCCAATAATTAAAACTGCACATAAACTAAAACAAGCTCCGAGAATTGCCAAAGTTACCGGAAAATAAACGCCAACTTCATCTTCCTCCTCTTCTTCATCATCACCGTACACCTCCATCGTCACAGCCAAAACATTGGCAGCCACATCTTGGCTGCGTTCAACCAATTCTACCAAGAGAAAAAAAGCTCCAAGAGCTAAAGTGGAGGAAACAATGTAGAAAAGTGCACCTGCTATTAATGCTGTATTGCTTATTCCAATAGCCATCAATAATGTTCCAGAAGAAACAAGAACACTATAAGCAGCTAAACGTACTAAAATTTGGCTAGCCAATATCCCTACAAAACCAAAAATGATAGTAGCAAGTCCGCCATAAAATAGAACTGTGCGGACAAAGGAGCTGAAATGTCCACCTTCAGAACCAAACCATAACAGCGTTAAACGTAAAATAATGTAAATACCTACCTTGCTCAAAATTGCAAAAGAAGCTCCAACAGGCGCAGCTGCCGCACTATAAGTTGGCATCAACCAAAAATTAAGTGGCCACATACCTGCTTTAAGTAAAAAAGCAATACCTAAAAGTGCAGCACCAATTTCAAACAAAACAATATCCTGGTCGGCTATCTGTTTTATTTTAACAGCCAAATCAGCCATATTAAGAGTGCCAACAATTCCATAAATAAGCGCCGTACCAATTAAAAAAAGCAACGAAGCAACAAGATTCACCACCACATAATGCAGCCCAGCACGCACACGAAATTGACCAGAACCATGTAAAGCTAACCCGTAAGAAGCTGTTAACATAATTTCAAAAAACACAAATAAATTGAATAAATCACCTGTTAAAAAAGCACCATTCACTCCCATCATAAAAAATTGCATCAACGACTGAAAATGAGAACCAGCTTTATACCAATGCGCCTGTACAAAAACCAGCGCAGCCATGATTAATAAACTGGTAAGTAAAAGCATCATAGCGCTCAAGCGATCAAGAACTAAAACAATCCCAAAAGGAGCTGACCAATTTCCAAGCCAATAAACATCTGCAGCTGGTGCAACTTCACGAGAACGCATAACAAGTATAGCCGCAATAATAACCGACAATATTGCAGAATAAATACTAATTAATGACTTAAGTTTTGAATAGCGTTCGTCACAGAAAAGAAGAATGACACCGGTACTTAACGGCAAAAGAATAGGCAAAATCAGAAAATGATACATGCCAATTTCCATCACGGCACCTCACGCCCATCAACGTGATCTGAACCTGTTAAACCGCGCGAAACCAAAAGAATAACCAAAAATAAAGCTGTCGTTGCAAAATTAATCACAATCGCTGTCAAAACCAAAGATTGTGGAAGAGGATCAACATAATTAGCTGTATTGATTACAGTGGAAGGATCAATAATAGGCGCATTATTGCTACGCGGTCTACTCATCGAGAATATAAAAAGATTGACACCATAAGAAATCAAAGACAAGCCAAGAATAACCTGAAAAGTTCGTGGACGCAAAAGAAGCCAAATACCTGATCCAACAAGAACACCAATACTCAATGAAAGAATAATTTCCATTAATCCTCCTTCTTTTTTGCAATAGGTTTCCTACCAATTCGATAACTACGGATCGATTGGTGTGCAAGTGCAATTAAAATGAGAACTGTTGCTCCAAAAACCAAAGAAAATACCCCAAAATCAAATAAAAAAGCAGATGCTACGGGAACCTTTCCGATCAACGGAAGTTGAATATATTGGAAAAAGGAAGTTAAAAAAGGATACCCAAAAAACCAAGAACCCATCCCTGTTATGATTGTTAATAATAAGCCGCCACTTATCCAACGCAAAGGTAGAACTCTCAAATGACTTTCTACCCATCGAATATCACGCGCAAGATATTGCAAAATAAACCCTATTGCTAAAATTACACCGCCAGCAAAACCACCCCCTGGAAGATCATGCCCTCGCATAAATAAACAAATGGCAAAAGCGATAATAACAGGAAAAAGCCAACGCATCATAACAGAAGGGATAACTAAATAATCTGACATTTTACCTTCTATGCCTCTATCAAACTTTAGTGTATCAAAAAACACCGAAAATCGTTGTTGAATAAGAGAAGAAATGCTTTCAGGAGCGGGACGAAACCGCCGTAAAAGAGCAAAAACAGTAAGTGAAACTATACCTAATACAACAATTTCTCCCAATGTATCAAAACTACGAAAATCAACCAAAAGGACATTCACAACATTTTTACCGCCAGCGTCAGAATAAGCATGTTTGAGAAAAAAATCAGAAATTGTTGTACCTTGAGGACGTGTCATTATCGCAAAGGAGAGCCATGCCATACTGCTTCCTCCTATAAGAGCTATGCAAAAGTCACGCGCACGACGCAAAAACACGAAAAATGTTATCGGCTTTGGGGAAGTATCACACAAACGTTTAGGCAACCACCGCAAACCAAGTAGCAGTAAGACTGCTGTTACAATTTCAACAACCAATTGTGTTATTGCCAAATCAGGCGCAGAAAGCCATAAAAAAGTTGCACAAGTTATTAAACCAGCTCCCGCCAATAACATTAATGATGTCAAACGGTGAAACTTTGCTTTCCAAGCCACTGAAAGCGCACAAAATCCACCCACCAACCACAACACAAAAAAAGGAATATCAAATGGAAAAAGCGGTGAGAAACCAGCTAAAACCAAACCATCATACCAAAGTAAAATACCAACAAATGCAAAACAGACTAAAAAAATCCAGTGCAATTGTGTTTGTAAACGGCGTGTTGATAAAAAAGATTCTACTGAACGTGCCCACTTCCAAGAAATAATCACAAGCACTTGTTCAAAAATACGCGTTCCTTTCAAATGACGAAAAAAAGGCGCTCCATCCTCACAAGATAAAAAATAACGGTGTGCAACAACATAAAACAATATACCTCCTGATAAAGCAATAAAACTCATCACGAGTGGCATATTAAACCCATGCCAAACAGCCAAACTATAAGAAAATGTCATCTCTCCTAAAACAGACATGGCTGCATTATCCAAAATAGGACCTATTGTGAAATTGGGGAAAATGCCAACCGCTAAACAAATAAACACCAAAAGTTCCATTGGAAAACGCATAAAATGCGGAGGCTCATGTGGTATTTTAGGCAAATCGACAGGTTTTGGTCCACAAAAAACACCATGAATAAAACGTATAGAATAGGTTACACTAAACAAGCTAGCCAGCGTTGCCACATAAGGCGCAACCCAATCTAGCCATGACTCCATATGTGTTTCAACCGCTTCAGCAAAAAACATCTCTTTTGATAAAAAACCATTCAGCAAAGGGACACCAGCCATAGCTGCGCTAGCCACTAAAGCCAACGTCCCTGTGATCGGCATAAAGCGAAAAAGTCCTGTCAGCTTGCGCATATCACGCGTCCCTGTTTCGTGGTCAATAATGCCAGCTGCCATAAACAAAGAAGCTTTAAAGGTTGCATGATTGGCCATATGAAAAATTGCCGCAACACATGCAAGTTGACTACCAAGGCTCAAAAGAGTTGTAATCAAGCCAAGATGGCTAATAGTTGAGTAAGCCAGCAATCCTTTCAAATCTTGTTGAAACATGGAAAAATAAGCGCCAAGAAGCAGTGTCGAGAGCCCTGAAAAACCAACCAACCAAAACCAGGTTTCTGTTCCAGATAAAACCGGCCATAAGCGAACAAGCAAAAACAGTCCTGCTTTTACCATTGTTGCTGAATGTAAATAAGCTGATACAGGTGTCGGAGCTGCCATCGCATTAGGCAGCCAAAAATGAAATGGAAACTGTACGCTTTTTGTTAGTCCCCCTAACAAAATACAAACAAGAACTGGCTTGTAAAGAGAGCTGGACCGAATCAGATCCCCAGACTGCAAAACTTTATCTAAATCAAAACTGCCAACAATATGGCCAATCAATAAAACCCCTATAAAGAGTGCAAAACCGCCAAAGCTTGTAATTGTTAAAGCCATACGAGCGCCTTCACGTGCGCTGGCATTATGATGCCAATAACCAATCAATAAAAAAGAAAAAATACTGGTTAGTTCCCAAAAAATAACCAAAAAAATGAGATTACCTGATAAGACTATTCCTATCATTGATCCCATAAAGGCAAGAAAAAAAGAAAAAAAACGCGGCATAGAATCTGCTGGATCCATATAGTAACGCGCATATACAACAACAAGCAGCCCGATTCCTGTAATTAAAACACAAAAAAGCCATGACAAGCCATCTATACGAAGAATTAAATTACTTCCCCATTCGGGAAGCCAAAAAAGATCCAAACGCACCATATGGTTTTCGCGCACCGCGGGATAAAGCATTGTTGTAAAAATAAGACAAATAAGCGCAATAATCCCTGTAAACCACGCCTCGTTATTTTTTGCTGTCGTGCGAAAAAAGCCAACAGCAACACTTCCACAAAAGGGAAGCAAAACAAGCAATATCAACATTGCTTCCCATGTTGCCATTCTTTAAACTCCACCCTGCTCTCAACATTTTGTCATTAACAAAATGAAAACTCTAGATTACTATCCTGTTATCCCCTCACAATCTGCGCTGGTAGCAAATCCCACATTTATTATAATAAGATTTAACAAAACTTAAAAGTAATATAAAAATTTCATACTACAACCACTAATAATGGAAAACGATATACTCTCAAAGCTTCTCGATTTTTTTGCTTTTAGTATCTTTTACCCCTTAAAAATGCGAGAAAAACATTGTTTACGGGGACCATGAAAAGGCTGATAACTATTATCATTCTTATTATAAGAACGGTAACGCTCCATACAAGAATCAATATGTTGTTTAAGCATCCATGGCTTTTCCTTCTCTAAAGCAGGAAGCGAAGACTCTTTTGTAAAAGCTGACACTGTTTTTAGTGGAACATGCTTTGTATTTAAAAGTGGAAATGTAACGAACGCTTGTTCAGGATACCACCAATTATCACTATATTTACGATAACCACTACGATAATGACGATAACCTTTGAACCCATTAAGCTCTCTACGCCCCGTAACAATAACAGGAACCCACTTGTCTTGAATAAAAGATTGATGAGAATCCTGGACCTTAGCCCTACTTTTTTTTGCAAAACCAGTTATATTGGCTATTATTGCTGAGAAAATTCCAATGAACAAAATAACCAAAACATAGTAAATACGCTCCATTCTAAACATAACACAAATCTCATAATACCTAAATCATAATTTAATTACGAACAGTCTTTCCCTTGAAAAATAAAAATAGATTCTCTTTAAAGATTTTTTTACTTGAGGCATTCTGTTCCTCCATGTACTAAACGTTAATCTCAAAAATAAGATCCTGCAAAAAAGAACAAATAAACAATGATTAAAACTCCCTATTATCTTATTGATAAATCTAAGCTCATAAGAAACATGGAAATTATTTCTCGCTTACGGGAAATGTCTGAAGCAAAAATTTTGCTAGCTTTGAAGTGCTTTGCTACGTGGGGTGTTTTTGATTTAATGTCGCAATATATGGATGGGACAACATCATCATCTTTATATGAATTGCGGTTGGGAAGAGAAAAGTTTGGCAAAGAAACCCACGCCTATTCTGTGGCTTGGTCAGACGATGAAATTGATGAAACTTGTAACTATGCAGATAAAATAATTTTTAATTCAATCCAACAACTTCAGCGTTTTTCCAACGCAACAAAAACCATTCAGCGCGGTTTAAGATTAAATCCAGGGATAAGCGCATCAAATTTCGACCTTGCAAATCCTTCTCGACCATTTAGCCGTTTAGGTGAAAGCAACCAAAATGCAATTAAAGAAGTTTTGCCCCTTATTGACGGCTTAATGATACACAATAATTGTGAAAACGCTGATTTTAATCTTTTTGATCAAATGCTTAGCCACATGGAAGAAAAGTTTGCAGAACTCTTTTCTGCTGTCGATTGGATCAGTCTTGGTGGCGGGATCCATTTTACAGCTGAAAATTATCCCCTAGAACTTTTTGCACAACGTTTAAAAGATTTTTCAAAAAACCATGGTGTTACTGTTTTCTTAGAACCAGGAGAAGCAGCTATCACCAAAAGTGCAACATTAGAAGTAAGTGTTCTTGATACATTATATAATGAAAAAAATCTTGCCATCGTTGATAGCTCAATAGAAGCCCATATGCTTGATCTTTTAATTTATCGAGAAAATGCTAAACTCGAGCCTAATAAGGGTTCTCATGAAATTATGGTTTGCGGAAAATCTTGTCTTGCTGGCGATATTTTTGGAACATTTTTGTTTCCTGAACCTCTTAAAGTAGGTGACAGATTATCTTTTCAAGATGCTGCAGGTTATACAATGGTTAAGAAAAACTGGTTTAATGGTGTTGCAATGCCTGCCATTGTTATAAAAGAATGTAATGGAGCTTTAACAATTCAGCGCCAATTTAATTATAATGATTATCAAACAAGCCTTTCTTAACCGCAAATAAATTGCAAAAAATCATCATGCGGCAATATTAATAAGGAGATAGCCTCAAAATGAAAAAAAATGTTCTCATTATTGGTGCTGGAGGTGTCGCACAAGTTGTTGCGCATAAATGTGCCCAAAACAACGATATTCTCGGTGAAATTCATATTGCTTCACGCACAGTTGAAAAATGTGAAGCAATCATTGCATCAATTAAAGATAAACAAGCAATGAAAGTGAAAGGGATCCTCAAAAGCCACGCACTCAATGCAATGAATGTTGCAGAAACTGTTGAACTTATCCAAAAAAACAAATGCGAAATTGTTATTAATGTCGGCTCCGCTTTTCTGAATATGTCTATTCTTTCAGCTTGTATTGAAGCAAAATGCGCTTATATCGATACAGCAATTCATGAAGACCCTTTAAAAATTTGTGAAACACCTCCCTGGTATGGAAATTATGAATGGCCTCGACGTCAAGAATGTGAGAAAGCTGGTGTAACTGCTATCTTAGGGGCAGGTTTTGATCCTGGCGTTGTAAATGCTTACGCAGCATTAGCGCGTGATGATTACTTCGATACAATTTCTGATATTGACATCATTGATATTAATGCTGGAAACCATGGGCGCTGGTTTGCTACAAATTTTGATCCAGAAATTAATTTTAGGGAATTTACAGGGCAGGTATGGTCTTGGCAAAATAAAAAATGGACATCTAACCAAATGTTTGAAGTCGGCCGTGAGTGGGATCTTCCGGTTGTTGGAAAGCAAAAAGCTTACATGTCAGGACATGACGAGATCCATTCATTATCTAAAAATTTAGATGTTCCAAACATCCGTTTCTGGATGGGATTTAGTGAACGTTATATAACTGTTTTTACTGTTTTAAAAAATCTTGGACTCTTATCTGAACAGCCCATAAAAACAGCAGAGGGACAGGAAGTTATCCCTTTGAAAGTTGTGAAAGCTGTCTTGCCTAATCCTGCTTCTTTAGCGCCTGATTATACAGGAAAAACCTGTATTGGAGATCTTATTAAAGGCGAAAAAAATGGCAAACCAAGAGAAGTTTTTATCTACAATATAGCTGACCACAAACAGGCTTTTAATGAAACCGGTTCACAAGGTATTTCTTATACAGCCGGTGTACCAGCAGCAGCTGCCGCTATTCTTATTGCCAATGGAGAATGGGATGTTAAAACCATGGTCAATGTGGAAGAATTACCACCACACCCTTTTCTAAAATATCTTGACCATATGGGACTTTCTACATTTATAAGAGAACAACAAGAAGATAGAAAATTAGAATTCTAAATCTGTTTTTATTGATATACAGAGTAAATATGAAAAAAAAACGCCTCTTAGAAAGGCGTTTTTTTCATACAATCCGTCAGAAAAAAGCAAAAAATGCTCTATAATTCTTTAGGCAAAATTATGGAGCTCCTTTTTTAAAAACTCCCTAGATATCTCAACTAAATATGAAGCGGTTTTGCAAATGTTGCCAAAGCAGCTTCCCGCACAGCTTCTGACAAAGTAGGATGCGCATGGCAACAACGTCCCAAATCTTCTGATGAACCACCAAATTCCATCAAAACTACAATTTCATGGATCATTTCACCAGCACCAAATCCAAGGATATGACCACCTAAAACGCGATCAGTCTTTTTATCAGCAAGGATTTTAACAAACCCGTCACTTTTTTGCATTGCACGTGCACGACCGTTAGCCATTAAAGGAAATTTTCCAACATTATACTCAACCCCAGCAGCTTTAAGCTCTTCTTCTGTTTTTCCAACACTGGCAACTTCTGGCTGTGTATAAACAACACTAGGAATAACATCAAAATTAACATGTCCTTTCTGACCTGCTAAAATTTCAGCCACAGTAATACCTTCTTCTTCAGCCTTATGCGCTAGCATTGGTCCTTTAACAACATCACCAATCGCGTAAATTCCTGGAATATTAGTTTGCCAATTTGAATCGATTGCAACAAATCCACGCTCATCTAACTGAATACCGGCTTCTGCCAAACCGAGACCTTCCGTATAGGGAGAGCGACCAGTAGCGATTAAAACAACATCAGCCTCTAGAGTTTCAGGAGAGCCGCCTTTAATAGATTCAAAAGTCACTTGAGCAGTTGAATCAGATCGAGTAACAGCTGTTACCTTCGCATCAAGTTGGTATTTAACCCCTTGCTTTTCCATTAATTTCTGAAGTTGTCGTGAAACTTCACCATCCATTGATCCTAAAATTTTATTAAGATATTCAACAATAGTAACTTTAGCACCCAAACGGCTCCACACTGCACCAAGCTCTGAGCCAATAACACCAGCACCAACAACAATCATGCGTTCTGGGACTTTTTCAAGTGCAAGCGCTCCTGTAGAAGAAACAATAACTTTTTCATCAATTGTAACATTTACACCCGGAATGCTAGAACTCTCTGATCCTGTAGCAATAACAATATTCTTAGTTTCAATTGTTTGTTGACGACCATCCTTGAGAGTAACAGCAATTTGTCCTGCACCTAAAATTTTAGCTATACCAAAAAAAGTATCAATTTTATTCTTTTTCATTAAAAAAGAAACACCACTCGTATTTGCTGTAACGACAGCTTTTTTATGCGCCATCATTTTCTCAAGATTAAGTGTAGGTTTTGAAACAGAAACACCCAATGTTTCAAAACCATGCTGTGCTTCAGCAAAGACTTCCGAAGCATGTAATAATGCTTTAGAAGGAATGCAACCGACATTGAGACATGTGCCACCTAATGTCGTACGCTTTTCAATGATCGCCGTTTTAAGCCCTAATTGCGCTGCTTTTATTGCAGTTACATAACCACCTGGACCTGCACCGATCACAACCACATCATAAGACATTTATTTTTCCTTTCACTCTGAAGACTGTATTTACAAATCAAGAACAAGACGTTCTGGATCTTCTAAACTTTCCTTAATACGCACAAGAAAAGTTACAGCCTCTTGCCCATCGACAATACGGTGATCATAAGAAAGCGCTAAATACATCATAGGTCGGATTACAATTTGTCCCCCAACAACCACTGCACGTTCTTTAATCGCGTGCATTCCCAGAATACCAGATTGAGGTGCATTCAAAATTGGCGTCGACATTAATGACCCATAAACCCCTCCATTAGTAATGGTAAAAGTTCCTCCTTGCATATCAGAAACCGCTAATTTTCCATCTCGAGCAAGACGTCCTAAACGGCCAATTTCCTTTTCAATCTCTGCAAGTGACATCTTATCTGCACCACGAACCACTGGAACAACAAGCCCTTTATCAGTTCCAACAGCAATTCCAGCATTGACATAATTTTTGTAAACAATATCTGTCCCATCAATTTCTGCATTAACAGCAGGCAATTCTTTTAATGCATGACAAACAGCTCGTGTAAAAAATCCCATAAATCCGAGCTTAACGCCATGTTTCTTCTCAAAGAGATCCTTATAACGCTTGCGCAAATCCATCACTGCAGACATATCAACCTCATTAAATGTGGTTAACATTGCCGCTGTGTTTTGTGCATCTTTAAGACGACGAGCAATAGTTTGACGCAATTTTGTCATACGAACCCGCTCTTCATGCACTTCATGCGTAGGTGCCGCCTGAGAAACTGTAAGAGCAGGGGACGTAGAAGAAGATACTTTTGTTTTTTGTGCTAACACATTAAGGACATCTTCTTTAAGGATTTGCCCTCGTTTTCCAGAACCTGTAACATCACTTTTTGCAATATTATTTTCAGCCATTAACTTTGCAGCTGAAGGAGCAGGGGACATTTCACTGCCCACAGAAGATTGCTCTGCTTTAGGTAAAGTTTCTTGAGCAGGTGCAGCAGAAAACGAAACCGATTGAGAGGTGCCAACAGCTCCAGCCTCAACAACTCCTAAAAGAGCATTCACTTCAACCGTATCACCTTCCTTTGCAATGATCTCAGATAATTTTCCTGCAACAGGAGAAGGAACCTCAACAGTTACTTTATCAGTTTCTAATTCAACTAAGGGTTCATCCACAGCTACAGCTTCACCTAGCTTTTTAAACCACTTGCCGATTGTGGCCTCAGTAACCGATTCGCCCAAAGTAGGAACACGGATTTCAGTAGTCATAATATTCTTCCATACATCAGAGTAGCAATAAATTAAGAACCTAACGCGTCTTCAAGAAACGCGGCAAGTTGTTCGAGATGTTTCACCATCAGCCCTGTAGCCGGTGATGCACTCGCAGGACGTCCCGCATAACGTGCACGCGGATATTTTGCATTAATATGGGATAAAACCCATTCTAGATAAGGTTCAATAAATGTCCAAGCTCCCATATTTTTTGGTTCTTCTTGGCACCATACAATTTCCGCCTGTAAAAAGCGTGATAACACATTTACTAAAGCTTTTGCAGGGAAAGGATATAGCTGCTCAACACGAAGCAAATAAACATCATCAATTTCCCTTTTTTCACGTTCTTCATAAAGATCATAATAGACTTTACCTGTACAAAGAACGACGCGACGAATTTTATTATCTTTCTGCAATTTAATAACAGAATCTTTTAAACACTCTGCATCATCAAGTAATAAACGATGAAAGCTGGTTTTTTCTCCCATTTCACTTAAAGAAGAAACAGCGCGCTTATGACGCAAAAGCGATTTTGGTGTCATCAAAATTAACGGTTTACGGAAATCACGCTTAATCTGTCGACGCAAAATATGGAAATAATTCGCAGGAGTTGTACAATTAGCAACCTGCATATTATCTTCTGCACATAATTGCAAATAACGCTCTAAACGTGCAGAAGAATGTTCTGGTCCTTGACCTTCAAAACCATGAGGCAACAAGCAAACAAGACCAGACATGCGAAGCCATTTACGCTCTGCAGATGAAATAAACTGATCAAAAACAACTTGTGCACCATTGGCAAAATCACCAAATTGTGCTTCCCAAATGGTTAAACTACGCGGTTCAACAAGCGAATACCCATATTCAAAACCAAGAACAGCTTCCTCAGAAAGCATAGAGTTTACAACTTCATAGATTGCCTGTCCCTTTTGCAAATTATTTAAAGGGATATAACGCTCTTCATTTTCTTGATCATAAAAAACCGAATGACGTTGAGAAAAAGTTCCACGTTCAACATCCTCACCAGAAAGACGAACAGGGACTCCCTCTAAACAAAGTGAACCAAAAGCTAAAGCTTCAGCCGTTGCCCAATCAATACCCTCTCCCGTCTCAAACATTTTAGCTCGATTATTCAAAAAACGCTGAATTGTTTTATGGACATGAAAATTTTGTGGGGTTTCAATAAGTTTTTGGCCAATTTCCTTTAAAGTTTTTAAAGCAATACCTGTTATTCCACAATATTGTTCATCAACATTGCTTGAGGCTTTAAGACCAGCCCAACTTCCATCAAGCCAGTCAGCTTTATTGGGTTTATAAGAAGAACTCGCTTCCAATTCATTTTCGAGTTTACTACGCCATAAACTTTTTTTCTGTTCAATCTCTTCTAAAGAAATCACGCCTTCTGAAACCAACCGATCTTCATAAAGCTGAAGAGTTGTTTTATGATTACGGATAGCCTTATACATAAGCGGCTGTGTAAAAGAAGGTTCATCACCTTCATTATGCCCATAACGACGATAACAGAACATATCAATTACGACTGGCTTATGAAAAATTTGACGAAATTCACTTGCTATTTTTGCCACAAAAACAACAGCCTCCGGATCATCACCATTCACGTGAAAAATTGGTGCATCGATCATTTTTGCAACATCGGATGGATAAGGAGAAGAACGTGAAAAACGCGGACTTGTTGTAAATCCAATCTGATTATTGACAATAACGTGAATAGAACCGGCAACACGGTAACCTTTTAATCCTGAAAGACCAAAAGTCTCTTGAATAACTCCCTGTCCGGCAAAAGCAGCATCACCATGAATAAGCAAAGGCAAGATTTTTGAACGTTCACTTAGTGGAATAACATCTGTACGTGTAGGTCCCATAAGCTGATCTTGTTTTGCACGAGCCTTTCCAATAACAACTGGATCAACAATTTCGAGATGAGACGGATTAGCCAAGAGTGATAAATGAACCTTATTGCCATCAAATTCAAGATCAGCTGAAGTTCCTAAATGATATTTTACATCCCCAGATCCTTCTACATCATCAGGTTTATAAGATCCGCCTTTAAATTCATGAAAAATAGCCCGATGTGGCTTAGCGAGAACTTGTGAAAGAACATTCAAACGACCACGATGCGCCATTCCTAAAACGACTTCCTGCACACCCAAATTACTACTACATTGAATAATTTGTTCAAGAGCAGGGATGAGTGCCTCACCACCATCAATACCAAAACGCTTGGTTCCTTTATATTTTATATCTAAAAATTGCTCAAATCCTTCTGCTTCAATAAGCTTATTAAGAATAGCTTTCTTATCTTTTTGCGTAAAAGCAGTTCTTTTATCTGTTCTCTCAATACGTTCTTGAAGCCATTTTTTTTGAGCGGGATCAGAAATATGCATATATTCTAGACCAATTGTTGAACAATAGGTACGATTGAGGATCTCAAGTATCTGTGGAATAGTTGCATATTCCATCCCAAAAACATTATCAATAAAAATGGGACGATCGTAATCAGCAGGCGTAAAACCATAAGTTTCTGGAGAAAGTTCTTTATAATCTTCCCGCTTTGGCGCTAATTGAAGTGGATCAAGCTGTGCATGAAGATGTCCACGTGTTCTAAATGCGTAAATCATCATGAAAGCGTGAACAGAATCACGTGCTGCTCGAATAATGTCTTGTTCGTTAGCAACTTTTTCTTTCTTTGTAGTGTTTGCCGCTGCTTTTTCTTTTAATTTATCATGAACATATTTTTCAAGAGCAGACCAATCACCATCTAGAGCAGAAACTAATTCTCCACTCTCTTTTAGCGGCCAATTATTACGTTGCCATGTTGCTCCTTCAGCATTTTTAAGAACATCTCCTTTGTTATCCTGAAGAGTTTCAAAAAAAGCACGCCACTGAGAATCAACACTTGCAGGATTCTTTTCATACTCTGCGTAAAGTTGATCTATATAATCTGCATTTCCACCATACAGAAATGACGTTTGTGCAAAAAGATTATTTATATCACCTTGCCTTGCCATATATTTTCTCCGGAACTCCGTCTCCTTTTATTCCTCTCGACCTTTAAGTGCAGCAAGACAAATGAGGGTCGGAAAGGTGAAAAAAATTTATTTAATACCCAATATTAATCTGGATAAAGAATAAACGTACCTTATCCAGATAAATTTTTCTTTTATCCCTCTAAAATCGATATTAGAGTTTTACCTATCTTTGATGGTGAAGGAGACACATGAATTCCTGCAGATTCCATTGCAGCAATTTTATCTTCTGCTCCACCTTTACCACCAGAAATAACTGCACCAGCATGACCCATTGTGCGTCCTGCGGGAGCTGTGCGACCAGCAATAAAACCAACCATCGGTTTTTTACGACCTTTTTTTGCTTCATCTTTAATAAATTGTGCTGCATCTTCTTCAGCAGAGCCACCAATTTCACCGATCATAACAATAGATTTGGTTTCATCATCCGCTAAGAACATTTCTAATACATCAATAAATTCAGTCCCTTTTACAGGATCACCACCAATACCAATAGCGGTTGTCTGTCCAAGACCCTCTTGACTGGTTTGATAAACAGCTTCGTAAGTTAATGTTCCGGAACGTGAAACAACTCCAACTGAACCTTTTCTAAAAATAGAACCTGGCATAATACCAATTTTACACTCATTAGGAGTGAGAATACCCGGGCAATTAGGACCAATTAAGCGCGACTTTGATTGTTCTAACCTAGATTTTACTTTGACCATATCCATAACCGGTATACCTTCTGTGATACAGACAATTAAACCGATTTCTGCCTCAATAGCTTCTATGATAGCCTCTGCTGCTCCTGCAGGAGGAACATAAATAACAGAAGCATCAGCCCCTGTTTTTTCTTTACCTTCCGCAACAGTGGAAAAAATAGGAAGAGTCTCACCTTTTGATCCCTCCCATATTTGTCCTCCTTTTTTGGGGTTAATTCCACCAACCATTTTTGTTCCATGGTAAGCTAATGCCTGTTCCGTATGAAAAGTCCCCGTTTTTCCTGTAAGCCCCTGAACCAGAACTTTTGTATTCTGATTAATAAGAATAGACATAGCCTCAAGCTCCTTTCACAGCCGCAATGATTTTTTGAGCAGCATCATCTAAATCATCAGCAGAAATAACATTTAAACCACTTTTACTGATGATTTCTTTACCCTGCTCAACATTTGTACCTTCAAGACGCACAACTAAAGGAACTTTTAGACCAACTTCTTTAACAGCAGCAACGACACCTTCTGCGATGATATCACAACGCATAATACCACCAAAAATATTGACCAAAATGCCTTTGACATTTGAATCAGCAGTAATAATTTTAAAAGCAGCAGTTACTTTTTCTTTTGAAGCACCACCCCCAACATCAAGAAAATTTGCAGGTTCAGCTCCATAAAGCTTGATAATATCCATTGTTGCCATAGCAAGACCAGCACCATTTACCATGCAGCCGATAGTCCCTTCAAGAGCAACATAGGCCAAACCATACTTTGATGCCTCAATTTCTTTTGGATCTTCTTCTGAAATGTCACGCAATTTCAAAATATCTGGATGACGAAATAAAGCATTATCATCAAAAGAAACCTTCGCATCCAAAACACGCAAACGACCATTTTTCATCACTATAAGCGGATTAATTTCGAGAAGACTCATATCTTTTTCACAAAATGCTTTATAGAGCATTGGAAAAAGTTTTTCACCATCTGTTCGCGCACTATCATGCAATTCCAATGCATCACAAAGTTTTGTAGAATCTTCAGAAGTAACCCCACGTAATGGATCAATAGGAAGAGTGAATATTTTTTCTGGTGTTTTTTCAGCAACAGATTCGATATCCATCCCTCCTTCCGTTGAAACAACAAAAGCAACACGACCAACTTTACGATCAACCAAAAGTGAAAGATAAAGCTCCCGTTCTATATCGGCACCGTCTTCAATATAAATACGATTAACCTGCTTACCCTCTGGACCTGTTTGTTTGGTTACCAAAGTTTTACCAAGCATTTCTTTTACATTCGAAACAACTTCTTCAACTGATTTTGCAAGCCGAACACCACCTTTTGAATCAGGACCAAGCTCTTTAAATTTTCCCTTACCACGACCACCAGCATGAATCTGGCTTTTAACAACATAGAGTGGTCCAGGCATTTTCTTTGCCCATTCTTCAGCTTGTTCTACAGAATAAACAGCAACACCACTTGCAATTGGTGCTCCATATTCATGAAGCAGACGTTTAGCCTGATATTCATGGATATTCATTAATTTGTCCTTTTCTTTTACGGATCACTTAATTGATCCTTAAATTTTCATAACACGTTAAATACTCTGTTTTAATAAACAGAACCTCACTCAATTTATTTGAGAATAGGAGCAATAGCAACACAAGCTTCACAAAGCTTTTGCACTGCATTTACTGATTTTTCAAAAGCATCTCTTTCTTCTTTATCAAGATCAATTTCAATGATCCGTTCAACACCGCCCGCACCTATAACAACGGGAACACCAACATACGTATCCTGAATTCCATATTCACCCGAAAGATAAGCTGCTACAGGAACGACACGCTTAGTATCTTTTAAATAGGCTTCAGCCATAGAAACGGCAGAAGCGGCTGGCGCATAAAAAGCAGATCCTGTTTTTAACAAACTGACAATTTCTGCACCACCATCGCGAGTACGCTGAATAATTTGATCAATCTTTTCCTGTGTTGTCCAGCCCATTTTTACAAGATCAGGCAAAGAAATACCACCAACTGTTGAATAACGTACTAAAGGCACCATTGAATCACCGTGCCCTCCTAAAACAAACGCCGTTACATCTTTAACAGAAACCTTAAATTCTTCAGATAAAAAATAACGAAAACGTGCAGAATCTAAAACACCGGCCATACCAACCACCTTATGTGTTGGAAGACCTGAAAATTTTTGCAATGCCCATACCATAGCATCAAGAGGGTTTGTAATACAAATAACGAATGCTGAAGGTGCATATTTTTTTATTCCAGCACCAACTTGTTCTATTACTTTAAGATTAATGCTCAAAAGATCATCACGACTCATACCAGGTTTTCGTGCAACGCCTGCCGTGACTATAATAACATCAGATCCCTGTATTGCTTCATAGGCATTAGAACCGGTCAAACTGACATCAGAACCAACAACTGGTGAAGATTCTGCAATATCAAGGGCCTTACCCTGTGGCATTCCTTCCGTAACATCAAATAATACGACATCGCCAAGTTCTTTTAACCCAAACATATGCGCTAAAGTTCCGCCAATCATACCCGAGCCAATAAGAGATATTTTTTTTCGTGCCATTTTTTATTCCTAACGCTAGATCCAGCGTATAATCTACCAACGCTGATATACTAAATACTTTATTTGATCATAATCCTATTTATTCTAAATAATATTATCAAAAGGATAACATCATGAAATTCACTCTTTTATTCATAAACTCAAAAAATCCCAAAAAAAATAACAATTAAAAACGCATCACATTGTATCGATAAATTGATTTCTTTTTTAATACAACAGAATTGTTACATTGTATTTAAATTCAAAAGATTATTCTATTTACAGTTTACGTAAAGGTAAAGTAATAATCACTCTTTTCTTTTAGAAAGAAATTTTTCTGCCCAAATATTTAAATAATCTTGGCTCTGCATTTCAAAAAGACGCGATTGTGTTCTGTGAAACTCAAAGGTTTCTGTTGTCTGTGCACTTCCTTCATATAAACCTTCAATCTCAGCAGCTGCCGATATAAACAACCTTATGTGACGTTCATAAAGGACATCAATAAGCAAAATAAATCTTTTAGTTTCATTGCGGTATATATCATTCATCACTGGCACATTATCAATAAAAATCGTATGATACCGCTCTCCTAGAGTTAAATATTCAGCTGCAGCTAAAGGTTTTGCACATAAATCTTGATAATTAAAACGTGCACAGCCTACTCCAGAGCGTGGAATATGAAGAAAACGACCTTTTATAGGAAGTTTATCAGACGTTTCTTCTTGCTCTCCTAGCACCAATGCCCAAGCTTGATCCATGTGTTCATCTGCTTTTGTCCCTAATGGTGTTATATACACATCCTGAGGATTTGATTTTTCAAGACGGTAATCTGTTTTTGCATCCAGATTAACAACACGAACATGATCTTTTAAAACTTGAATAAAAGGTAAAAAGAGCTCTCGATTTAAACCATTATAATAGAGGTTATCAGGAACAACATTTGAAGTTGCAACAAAAAGAACCCCTTGACTAAATAAAGCAGATACAAGACGTCCCAGTATCATAGCATCTGCAATATCTGTTACGCTAAATTCATCAAAACAAAGCACCTGTGCTTCATGTGCAAGGTCTTTTGCAACAGCTAAAATAGGATTACTATTCTTTGATTTTTTGTTTTTCGATGCTTGACGATAAATATTAATACGCTCATGCACATCAGTCATAAAGTCATTAAAGTGAGCACGTTTTTTACAACCTTGTGGTAAACAAGAAAAGAACAAATCCATCAACATAGTTTTGCCTCGTCCTACTTCACCATAAATATACAATCCTTGAAAAGAACTATCTGATCTTTTCCGTTTTGTAATAGATGCATCGGTTGTTTTTTTCTTAAAAAAACGCCAAAATGCCCACCGACGAGAAAAACTTTGTTTTACGATACGTTGTAATAAATAATCAAAATGTTCTGTTAAAGCTAATTGAGCTGGATCAAAACTTATTTTTCCCTTAGATACCTGCTCCTTATAGCAAGCTGAAACTAAAATCATCCAAATAACTTTCTTAAAACCGTTCTCAATAAAGCTTAAACCATTTTAAAATATCTGTACATATGCCCAATATCTAGATTTTTTCCATAAATATTTAAAAACGATCTAACGGCTTAAAATAACAGGCTGATCATCAGAGGTATACCCTTCAAAACGATCAAGATTGGAAGAATAAAGCACAATGACCATACGCCCTGACTTATCATAGAAATATAATTTTTTGCCTTTAATACCCCATGAATTTATGCGAGAAATAGATCCTGAGCAACGTAAAGGAGCGGCACGGTATCCTTGTCCAAATTTTGTTTGTGGTGTTGCAATTCGGCAATTTGTACCATCCATAGAAAGATTCCACACTCCAGCAATACTTGCAGGAGATAAATCAGAAGAGCGGTTTTTCAATTCAAGATTAGCAACAGATTCATCATTATGAGAATCCTTTTTACCATATACTGAAGAGCCCTCTTTTTCAGATTCCAATGAATATAGAGTTTCTAAATCTGACATCTTTTCAAGTGTTGACATTTTCTGAACAGGATAAAAAGCTCCAAAGACACCGCCTTGACTATTATTATTAAATTGTTGTTTTGAACAACCGCTTAAGACAGTTATAGCTGACAATGCAATGAAAAATATTTTTTTTGAAAATGTCATATTTGCACTCTTTCTTACGAAGATAATATAGGCTCACTCAAATAAATGATGGATATTTATTATATGACATTTTATAAAGATAAATTAACAAATTAAAAAAAATAAAATGAAAATTGCTTTTCTTGAACAAGAGTCGTTTTAATTTTAAATTTTGCATTTATAAAAGTAAAAGACTAGAAATTTATAAAACTTTTAGTCATATATTTTTATGGATCAGCACAAAAATAGAGAAATTTCATGAAAGTGCCATTCAGCAAAATGAACGGTCTTGGAAATAAGATTATTGTTATTGACATGCGTAACAGCATACATGCTATCACACAGCAAGCAATTTTTTCTTTAGCAACAGACAATAAAACATATTTTGATCAAATTATGACTATCCATTCGCCAACCCAAAACGAAAATGATTTTCGCATTGGCATATGGAACTCTGATGGATCAATGGCTAAAGCCTGTGGAAATGGTACACGCTGCGTAATTGCATGGCTTACAGATCATAACTTAGGAAAAAGCTTTCGATTAGAAACTCCTGTTGGAATCATTGAAGGTCAACGTCAAAGCAATGGTCTCATCTCTGTTGACATGGGACGCCCAAATTTAATTGCAAAAGACATGCCTGTTTCACGTGAAATAACTGACACAAATCATGTAGAAATTACTGCTGGTCCCTTGAAAGACGCTTGCCTTGTTTCTATGGGTAATCTTCATGCAATTTTCTTTGTTGGAAAAAACATTCAAGATATTCCGTTAGAAAAATATGGACCAAAGCTTGAACATGACCCTCTTTTTCCAGAAAGATGTAATATTTCCATTGCTCATGTAACTTCAGAAAAAAGTCTAGATTTAAGAACATGGGAAAGAGGCGCTGGATTAACAAAAGCATGTGGCAGCGCTGCTTGTGCTAGTGCAGTAGCTTCCTATAGGAGAGGATTTACAAAACGCAATATTGAGGTAACTTTACCAGGAGGAAAACTTAATATTTTCTATAATAAGGGTAATCATATTGTCATGACAGGTCCAATTCAATATGAATTTAGTGGTTTTTTAAACCCTTTAACAGGACTTTACGAATAAAGGGCTCTTTTAATGGCGATAAAAATCGTAACTTTTGGTTGTCGACTCAATAGCTATGAATCGGAAATTATACGTAAAGAAAGTACCGCTTCCGGATTAGACCAACTCAAAGATGGCGCTATTGTGTTTAATACTTGTGCTGTCACTGCTGAGGCCGTGCGACAAGCAAAACAAGCAATTAGAAGAGCAAGACGTGAAAATCCTCACGCTCGTATTGTTGTCACAGGATGTGCAGCGCAAACAGAAGCTAAAAGTTTTGCTAATATGGAAGAGGTAGACCTCGTTTTAGGGAATGAAGAAAAATTGCACGCTCATTCTTATCGCCAACTTCCTGATTTTGGTGTTAATCATTATGAGAAATTACGTGTCAATGACATCATGGAAGTGAAAAAAATTGCTCCGCATATGGTTAGTGCAATAGAAGAACGCACGCGTGCCTTTGTACAAGTGCAAAATGGATGTAATCACCGTTGCACGTTCTGCATTATCCCTTATGGACGTGGACAATCACGCTCAGTTCCCATGGGTGCCGTCATTGAACAAATTAAAAAATTGATAAACAATGGTATTAAAGAAATTGTTTTAACAGGTGTAGATCTCACAAGTTATGGAAACGATCTACCTGGAAAAACTAATTTAGGAAAATTAACCTCAGCTATTTTGCACCACATTCCTGATTTACCTCGACTGCGCCTTTCATCTATAGATTCTATTGAAGCAGATGAAGAGCTCATAGACCTTTTAGCTCATGAAAAAAGAATAATGCCGCATTTGCATTTATCCTTGCAAGCGGGCGATAATATGATTTTAAAAAGGATGAAACGACGACATCTACGTGAACATGCAATCCAGTTTTGCCAAGATTTACGTGCTAAACGTCCGACAATGGTTTATGGCGCCGACTTAATTGCCGGTTTTCCTACAGAAACAGAAGAAATGTTCCAAAATAGCCTCGCTTTGATTAATGACTGTCATTTAACACATCTTCATGTTTTTCCTTTTAGTCCAAGAGAAGGAACACCTGCCGCACGTATGCCACAAATTAATCGTAAGATTGTCAAGATGCGTGCTGAAAGGTTGCGCAAAGCTGGCGATGAAGCTTATAAAAAACACCTTTCTCATTTAAAAAACAGCAAACAAATCATTCTCGTTGAAAAAGATGAAATTGGGCGAACGGAAGATTACACTCTTGCACAAATCAAAGGTGCTAGAGCGGGAACAATTATTCAAGCTCTTATTGTTGACCATGATGAAGATAAACTGATTGCTGTCATTCCAAAATTAAACGCAGCTTAAGCAGGGAAATTTTTATGACTAAATCTTTTATCAAAAAAATATTTTCTTCTAAAAAATCTAAAGAGCACGAAGTACAAAAAACTCTTGGTGATAGTAAAATAGATACGGTAGAAGAAAATCAATGTAAAAATGAAAATACCAAAAATAACCAATCCTCTATAGATGAAAAAAAAGAGGAACAAACAGAAATACAAAGTGCAACACCTACAAAATATGAAGAAAAAACTCTGCCTTTTGAATCATATTATGGCAAAATAATTGTCACAAACACAATCAATGAAAAAAAAACTGAAGAGTTTTTGTCTACATCTTCTCATGAGCAACAAAAAACAGCATGGTTTGGGCGTTTAAAAAAAGGATTATCCCGTTCTTCGCAACGTTTAAATGAATCGATTAATGATCTCTTTTCTAAAAGAAAATTTGATGACGGCACATTGCAAGAATTGGAAGATATCCTTATTCAGGCTGATATTGGTGTAGAAACAGCTGCGCGTATTATCAACATTTTAGCTTCTAATCGTTATGAAAAAAATTTATCTCTAGATGAAATTCGCGCTATTGTCGCTAACGAAATAAAAAAAGTGGTGGAACCTGTTGCTATTCCATTAGAGCTTGATCTTAATCATAAACCCCATGTTATTTTAGTACTGGGCGTCAATGGTACTGGAAAAACAACAACTATCGGAAAACTTGCAGCTAAATTAACTGTAGGAGGACTAAAAGTTATGCTCGCTGCTGGTGATACATTTCGCGCGGCAGCTATTGAACAATTGCATATTTGGGGTGAACGTACAGGTGCTCCTGTTATTTCAAGCAAATTAGGTGCAGATGCTGCCGGTTTAGCGTTTGATGCCTATGAGAAAGCCAAGAAGGCAAATAGTGATATCTTGATTATTGATACAGCTGGACGTTTACAAAATAAAACTGAATTAATGGACGAATTAGCAAAAATTATTCGTGTTTTAAAAAAGCATACGCCACAAGCACCACATACAATTCTTCAAACACTTGACGCAACCACTGGACAAAACGCTCTCAATCAAGTGGATACTTTCCGTAGTGTAGCTGGAGTTAACGGTTTAATTATGACAAAACTTGATGGTACTGCACGGGGAGGTATCCTTGTCGCTATAGCAGCTAAATATAAACTACCAATTCATTTTATCGGTATAGGAGAAAAAATTGAGGATCTTCAGCCTTTTTCTGCTTCTGATTTTTCCGAAACTATCATAGGTAAACATCAATGAATAAATCTTTTTCTAAATCTAAAGTACATAATAATCATCATTTAAAAAATACCAAAAATATTCAAGAGTCTTCTCTTTCTCCAACAACTAAATTTTTTTTGGAAATGGGACCATTAGTTGTTTTTTTTCTTGCAAATTATAAAGGTGAATGGCTCATAAAAAATATTGGAATTTTTAGTCGCTTTAATAAACCTATTTTTCCTGCAACTGCTATTTTTATGGTAGCAATTGTTGTTGCTCTAAGTATATCATGGGTCATTGCACGAAAAATTCCTATAATGCCTCTCATTTCAGGGATATTTGTTCTTGTTTTTGGTTTTTTAACTCTCTGGCTTCACAATGATACTTTCATAAAAATGAAGCCAACAATTATAAATATCATATTTGCTCTTATTCTTTTTACCGGCATATTTTTAAAAAAACCACTTTTGCGTTATGCTTTTGATTCTACTTTAAAACTTAGTGACTTAGGCTGGCAAAAACTCACCTATCGCTGGGCATTTTTTTTCGTTTTTCTTGCACTTTTAAATGAAATTGTTTGGCGTAATTTTAGCGATAATTTTTGGACCAGTTTTAAAGTATTTGGAGTTATGCCCATAACAGTAATATTTATGATGACACAAATGCCTATTATTATAAAATATTCAAAAGATTTTTCGCAAAATAATAAAAATAAATCTAATTCTTAATATTTATTCTTACAGATTATTTTATAATTATCACTGCAAACCGTTCATGGAGAAAATACATGTTGATTGAGCAGTTTATCTGTAGAGAAAATAATTTTGGTGTACTTATTCATGATGAAAAAAGTGGCTATACAGTTGCAATTGACGCGCCAGAAAGTAAAGCAATTGATGCCGTTTTGAAAAAACATAACTGGACTCTTCAAACAATTTTTTTAACTCATCACCATCATGACCACGTAGAAGCAGTTGCAGAGTTAAAGAAAACTTATAATGCTATAGTTATTGGACCAGAAGCAGAAAAAGAGAAAATTTATCATCTTGATCAAACTCTTAAACCTGATGAAAGTTTTTCATTTGCTAACCATACACTTTTAGCTCTCTCCACACCTGGTCATACACTAGGATCATTATCCTATTATTTTCCTCAAGAAAAATTACTCTTTGCTGGAGATACACTGTTTTCGCTTGGCTGCGGACGTCTTTTTGAAGGAACACCAAAACAAATGTTGAATTCTTTAGAAAAACTTCGCCAACTTCCCGATGAAACACTCCTGTATTGCGGTCATGAATATACAAAGACCAATGCTCTTTTTGCGTTAACAATTGATCCACATAATAAAAAACTTCATCAAAGGGTGGAGGATGTTTTTTTGTTGCGTGCAAAAAATGCTGTAACTTTACCTGTAACTTTAGGGCAAGAAAAAGCAACAAATCCTTTTCTTCGTTGGGATAATAATATTCTACGAAAAAATCTTAAAATGGAAAAAGCAACAAATGAAGAAGTCTTTGCTGAAATTCGAAGAAAAAAGGATAATTTTTAAATATATTTTTTTACATAGCATATATCTTTACTTGTTTTTTTATGACAAATATACAAACAATAACGATGTAAAAATAGATAATAAATTAATTCCATTATTGACAAAGGATAAAAACATCGTTGTAACTTATCCACTAACAGAACTGTTTTTATAGAATAAATTAGAAAAAAATCAAAAATTTACTATAAAAAAAACGTACTACATATGGAAAATGACAATAATACCAAAGAAAATACTGTATTTTTTCTAGATTATCACAGTTAAGCAATATAAAAAAACAATTCTTTATGAAATGATTATGTTATTGATATAATAACAATTTTTTCAAAATTAATAACAATAATGATACTTTAAAATGAAAAAATTTCGTTCATAGAAAGAGCTCTCTATTTTTTTAAAATTAAAAATTTAACAAAAATATATAAATAAAATTGATATCATTTTAGTTCATTAATTAGCTTTGTAGACGCCGACAAATATCATCCAACTGTTCTAACGAAGAGTAATGTATTTTTAAATCTCCCCCTTTTTTTCCATGTCTAATAACCACTTTCATTCCGATTACATCTGCAAGTAATTTTTCTAAAGATTTTGTTTCTGTATTTTTTTCTAAAGGGCTTCTCTTTTTTATCTTAGGATTAGCTTGTTCATGTACAAGCATTTCTGTCTGACGAACAGAAAGCCCTTCACGAATAATTTTTTCTGCCAAATCTTGTGGATTATCAACTGTTATAAGACAACGAGCGTGACCAGCCGAAAGCTGTCCATCTGTTAAAAATTGCTGCACCTTTTGTGGAAGTTTTAATAAACGAAGTGTATTTGCAACATGACTTCGGCTTTTTCCAATTATTTGAGCTAAATCTGTTTGAGTATATCCATGCTCATTTAACAAAGATTCATATCCCATTCCCTCTTCAATAGGATTAAGATCAGCACGCTGAACATTTTCAATAATTGCTAATTCCAAAGCTTTTTTGTCATCTACATCACGGATAATAACTGGCAATTTACTTAAATTTGCTCGCTGAGCCGCACACCATCTCCGCTCACCAGCTATTAATTCAAATTTGTTTGGATGATCACGCAACGGTCTTACAATAACTGGCTGAACAACTCCATGCTGACGAATTGATTGTGCTAAATTATCAAGTTCTAAATCAGTAAAATGGCGTCTGGGATTATGTGGATTACGTGAAATATCTTCAATAGGGACAAATTTTTCAAAAACAGGAGCAGCTATTCTAGATTCTGTAAATTTATCAAAATTTGAAGAACTCTCAAGATTGTTGTTTAAATTAATATCTCCAATCAACGCTGCTAACCCGCGTCCCAATCTCTTTTTTGATAAATCATCGCTCATCATTTTTCTCTTTGAATTTATTTTATAAAAATTATTTTTATTATACCTTTAAGCAGCAGCTCGTGCTTGTTTTTCACGTTGGATTACTTCCGATGCTAAGCGCAGATAGGCTTGGCTCCCAGCACATTTAAGATCATAAAGCAATACTGGTTTACCGAAAGATGGAGCCTCAGACACACGCACATTCCTTGGAATAACTGTACGATAGACTTTTTCTCCCATAAAAGAGCGCACATCTTCAACAACTTGATTTGAAAGATTATTACGCCCATCATACATTGTTAAAACAATACCTTGAATTTCTAAAGATGGATTAAGAACAGATTGTACTTGTTTTACTGTTTCAAGTAATTGGCTTAAACCTTCAAGTGCTAAAAACTCACACTGCATAGGTACCAAAACAGAATCTGCAGCCCCCATAGCATTGAGTGTTAAAAGATTTAGAGATGGCGGACAATCAATTAAAACATAACTAAATTCATTGGAAACTTTTAAATCTTCACAAAGAGCATTACGTAATCGTTTAATACGATCTTGTGATGAAGCAATTTCCATTTCTACGCCTAATAGATCAAGCGTAGAGGGTACGATATATAAATTTGGTACAGCAGTTTTTAAAGCTGCTTCTGCTATTGAAATACCTGAAATTAAAACATCATAAGATGATAAAGGACGGCTATTACGATCAATTCCCAATCCTGTACTTGCATTACCTTGTGGATCAATATCCATAATGAGAACTTTTTCACCTATAGCCGCTAAAGCTGTTGCAAGATTAATAGCTGTGGTTGTTTTACCAACACCACCTTTTTGGTTTGCAATAGCGATAATCCGTGTTTCGCTCATTTTGCTTTACCCTCTGCGTGATAGAAGATGAGAAATTTCTAAAATAACAGAATTCTCATCAATTTTACTATTATATTTTAGCAGATTAAATTGCCAATTGGCAGAGGCATTTGTAATTTCTGTAGAATAATCCCGACCTTTTTGTAAAAGAGCTATTGTTTTTTGTGTAAAAAAAGGAAAAATAAGCTTCAACAGATTATCTAGTGGTGCTAATCCTCGCGCTGTTATAACATCTGGTGTTTTTATTTTTTGATACACATCTTCAACTCGACAATGATGAACTGTAGCTGGAAGCTTAAGTTGAGCGATCACTGTTCGTAAAAAAGCTATTTTTTTTCCATTACTTTCGACCAGATCAATATGTCCTGTTTTTTTTTCCTTCATAAAAATAGCAATAATAATAGCAGGAAACCCTCCTCCTGAACCAAGATCACACCAATGTAAAAGATCACTATGAAGAGGATATATTTGTGCAGAATCTAAAATATGGCGTGTCCATAAAATTGGTATTGTTGTAGGAGATACTAAATTAATATGCTTATTCCATTGCGTTATTAAAGATTCGAACTGGATTAAATTGTCCATTGTTTCACGTGAAACAGAAGGAATAATATTTAAGAGCTTTTGATATTTTTGTTCTATAGAAATATCCATTAAGCAGATTTAGCCTTTTCCCGACGTTGACGTTGAATATGAGTAATAATAAGCGATAATGCCGCCGGCGTCATACCATCAATTTTTTGTGCATCCGCTATAGAGCGTGGTGATATTTTTTGAATTTTAGCTTTAATCTCATTTGAAAGACCGGCTATTTTTTGAATATCAAGAGAAGAAGGAATTTCTAAACGCTCATCTCGCTGAAGTGCAGAAATATCCTGCGCTTGTTTTTCTAAATAAACCGCATATTGAGCTTCAATTTCTAAAGTTTCAACTGTTTTAGGATCAATTAACTGTAGTTGTGGCCAAATATGAGAAAGACGCTCTATAGTTATATAAGGATAAGCAAGAAAATCATAAGCTGAACGCCGAATTCCATCGTGATTAACAAGCAATCCATGAGTAGATGCTTCATTAGGAGTTAAAAAAAGTTCTTTGCACATTGATCGTGCTTGATCAAGACGTTGCTGCTTTTGTTGAAAACAATTCCAACGTAGTTCACTCATAATCCCCCATTGTTGTGCCAAAGGTGTTAAACGAACATCAGCATTATCAGACCGTAAAGATAAGCGAAATTCAGCACGTGATGTAAACATTCTATAAGGTTCACTAACTCCACGTGTAACTAAATCATCTATCATAACACCAATATAAGCTATAGAACGGCTGATAATGATTTCATTTAATTTTCCTACTTTATGCGCAGCATTTAACCCAGCTACAAGTCCCTGTGCTGCAGCTTCTTCATATCCTGTTGTACCATTAATTTGCCCTGCTAAAAACAATCCTGGTAAAGAGCGCAATTCCAAAGTTTTCGTTAATTGTTGTGGATTAATAAAATCATATTCAATAGCATAACCCGGTTGCAAAATTTTAACATCTTCCAACCCTTCAATAGTTTTTAATAAAGAAAATTGTACATCTTCAGGAAGAGAAGTGGAAAGACCATTTGGATAAATAGTATCATCATTCAATCCTTCTGGTTCTAAAAAAATCTGGTGTCCGTCTCGTTCGCCAAATTTAATAATTTTATCCTCAATTGAAGGACAATAACGCGGACCTAATCCTTCAATATTTCCAGAATATAAAGCAGATCTATGGATGTTTTCCCGTATAATCTTATGTGTTTGTGTATTTGTGCGTGTTATAGCACACTCAATTTGAGGCTGATCAATTTTTTCTGTTAAAAAAGAAAAAGGAACTGGGTCATCATCAGCTTTCTGTTTAGGAAGAGCCTCCCAACGAATTGTCTTTTTACTAAGACGGGCAGGAGTTCCTGTTTTTAATCGACTAAGATTTATATTGTGGCTTTTTAGATGTTCAGCAAGTTGTACACTTGATTGATCACCCATGCGCCCAGCAGACCACGTTTTATCACCAATATGAATAAAACCATTTAAAAATGTACCTGTTGCTAAAACAACAGCACCAGAAAAAAGTATTCCTTGTTTATTTAAAATAACACCTGAAACATGATTATCTTTGACAATTAAATCAATAGCTTCATCTTCAATTAAGATGAGATTATCTTGTTCTTGTAAAAAACTTTGAATGGCTCTTTTATATAATTGTCTATCAGCTTGGGTACGTGGACCTCTTACAGCTGGACCTTTACGTCGATTAAGGAGTCTAAACTGAATTCCAGCGGCGTCTGCTGCCCTCCCCATAAGACCATCTAAAGCATCTATTTCACGAACCAAATGCCCTTTTCCAAGTCCGCCAATAGCTGGATTACATGACATCGTTCCTAATGCTGATATTTTATGCGTAACAAGTGCTGTTCGCGCTCCAGCACGTGCTGAAGCTGAAGCAGCTTCACAACCAGCATGACCACCCCCAATAATAACAACATCATATGATTGCATTTTATTTATTCCACAATAAAATTATTTTAATGTTTCACGTGAATCATTATTTACCAATACAAAATTCTGAAAAAATAACATCAAGCAAATCTTCAACATCTATATCTCCCGTAATTTTTCCGAGAAAATCACTCGCACGACGAAGATGCTCTGCACGTAAACTTAAATCAAGGATATTTCCATTTATAGAAGCTTCAATTTCTTTAACAGCTTCTTTTAACAACTGAAGTTGCCTTTTACGTGCTGGAACAAGATTTCCAATTTCAGAAATACGACGTAAACAAAAAGATTCAAGTTCTTTTATAAAAGAATCAAAATTTAAACCTGTTAATGCAGAAAATTGTATGAACCAACGTTCTTCACTCTCTTTATAAAGATCAAGCTTATTGCCTACATGCCATATTTCAGCTGATGTTTCTGGTAAATCAATTTTTTCAGGATTTTCCATATCATAAACTAAAATAACCAAATCAGCATCCATAACATGTTGTTTGGCAACTTCTATTCCCAATTGTTCTATTTTATTTTCTGTTTCCCTAAAACCAGCAGTATCCATTAAAAAAACTGGTAAACCGCCAAGAACGAGCCTAACTTCTAAAGCATCACGCGTTGTTCCAGCTTCTTCCATTACAATAGCAACGGGTCTTCCAGCAAGACGATTCATAATGCTTGATTTTCCAGAATTTGGAGCACCAGCAATAACAATTTTTAACCCATCACGTAAAATATTTGCACGTTCCCCTTCAGCAATATGTTCTTTAAGAGAAAAGCAAAGTTCCCCTACTTCTTTCCAAATTTTATCAGATATTAAATCTGGAACATCAGCTTCATCAGAAAAATCGAGTTCAGCTTCAATGAAAGCGCGCGCTTTCATAAGCTTATGACGCCAATCACGATAAAGTGCTGTTAAGCGTCCACTTGCTCCCATAATTGCTAAACGTCGCTGACTTTCTGTTTCTGCCTCTATTAAATCAGCAAGACTTTCTGCTTGAACAAGATCTAATTTTCCTTCCATAAATGCACGTCGTGAAAATTCACCTGCCTCAGCAATACGGCATCCATCAAATGTAGATAATTCATCAAGAAAACGATGAACAACCGCTTTGCCTCCATGTAAGTGGAACTCCGCACAATCTTCTCCTGTAAAACTATTAGGAGCAGGAAAAAAAACAGTTAAAGCAGAATCTAAAAGACTACCATCACGAGCAGTAAGATTTCCATAATGCATGAAACGTGCTTTAGGCAAACAGCCACAAAGCGCTTTAACAACACTTACAACATGAGGACCAGAAAGCCTAATGACTGCAACCCCTGAAGGTAACAATCCACTTGAAACAGCAAAGATTGTATCCACAGGTTTAATCCTAACTTTAAAAATGAATATCTCTAAGTATTCATTGAGTCAAAAAATTCACTATTGTTTTTTGTTTGTTTTAATTTATCAATTAAAAATTCAATAGCATCTGTTACATTCATAGGTGCCAAAATACGACGAAGTACAAAAATTTTGTGTAAATCCTGTCGTGCTACTAAGAGTTCTTCCTTTCGCGTTCCTGACTTTAAAATATCCATAGCAGGGAAAATACGCTTATCAGCAACTTTACGATCAAGAACAATTTCTGAATTGCCTGTTCCTTTAAACTCTTCGAAAATAACCTCATCCATACGACTTCCCGTATCAATTAAGGCCGTTGCAATGATTGTTAAAGATCCGCCCTCTTCAATATTACGCGCTGCACCAAAAAAACGCTTTGGACGCTGTAAAGCATTTGCATCGACACCACCTGTTAAAACCTTACCAGATGAAGGAACAACCGTATTATAAGCGCGTCCAAGACGTGTAATAGAATCGAGAAGAATAACAACATCACGTCCATATTCAACTAAACGTTTAGCTTTTTCTATAACCATCTCAGCGACTTGTACATGACGTATTGCAGGTTCATCAAAAGTAGAAGACACAACTTCTCCCTTTACAGAACGCTGCATATCAGTGACTTCTTCTGGTCGTTCATCTATTAAAAGAACAATGAGATAACATTCAGGGTGATTAGTAGTGATAGAATGAGCTATATTTTGTAATAAGACTGTTTTTCCTGTTCTTGGCGGTGCTACAATTAATCCTCGTTGTCCCTTTCCTAAAGGAGATATTAAATCAATTACCCGTGATGACATATCTTTTTCCATAGGATTTTGTATTTCCATCTGGAAACGTTCGTTTGAGTAAAGAGGAGTAAGGTTATCAAAATGAATCTTGTAGCGAATTTTTTCAGGATTTTCGAAATTTATCGTATTAATTTTAAGAAGAGCAAAATAACGCTCTCCCTCTTTTGGGCTACGTATGGGACCTTCAATGGTATCCCCTGTTTTTAAAGAAAAAGATTGGATTTGTGAAGGAGAGAGATAAATATCATCAGGACCTGGAAGATAATTAGCATCTGCAGATCGTAAAAATCCAAATCCATCTTGTAAAACTTCTACAACGCCTTCCCCGATGATTTCTACATCTTGTAAAGCAAGTTTTTTTAAAATAGCAAACATCAATTCTTGCTTACGCATTAAAGAAGCATTTTCAACTTCTAATGTTTCAGCAAAAGAGACAAGTTCAACTGGATTTTTACTTTTAAGTTCTTGTAGCTTCATTTCTCGCATGAAATAGGCTCTTTAATTTAAGGGGAAAATTAATTTATGGAAGATTTTAAAAGAGTGACATTCTTTATAAGATAAGTCTATTGTACACCCAACTTTTCTAAACTTCAAGTGTCATTCATAGAACTTAACTTCATATGCAGTTGTTAAACTGTATAAAGTAAATTTAATATATATGAAATATCTTTTTTCAAAAAAAATTTATATTAATAAATTTTTAAAGAGAGATTTTTTTTATTTAAGTCTGTGTTTAATGTTAATTATTATTTATACAGTTTCATCCTCAATTTTATCCACAAGGTTCAGATAAAAAAACAAAGTAAAATCATACTTTAAAGAATGTTATTCCTGCTTTTTTTGCAAAAGAGATTTATTTATAAAAATTATTGATTTTGTGTATAATAATATAAGATTTTCTCTAAATTTTATATTAATACAAAATCCTGGAGTGTATACGCACACTTGTTAACAAGGAGTTAAAATTTTTGTGACAAGAGAAAAAAAATTCTTTCACTTGCATATGCTTTCTGATGCAACAGGGGAAACTTTGATCTCCGTTGGGAGAGCTGTAGCATCACAATATACAATGAATCAGGCTATAGAGCATATCTATTCGATGATTCGAAACGAAACGCAGCTGCACAAAGCTATTGATGAAATACAACAAAATCCAGGTATAGTTCTTTACACAATCATTGATGAAAAAGTTAAAATGCTTTTTGAAAGAAAATGCAAAAAAATAGGAATTTCTTGTATTGATATACTTCATCCTGTTTTAGATGCTTTTCAGTCATATCTGGGAATACCAACAAATTTACGCGCTAGCGCGCAACATGATCTTAATGCAAATTATTTTAGCCGTATTAATGCGCTAGATTTTACAATAGAGCATGACGATGGGCAATCTCCGAATAGTCTACCGAATGCGGATGTGATACTTGTAGGGGTCTCAAGAACGTCAAAAACACCAACGAGCATTTATTTAGCAAATCGCGGTATTAAAACTGCTAATATTCCTCTTATCCCAGGGTTTGATTTACCAGAAACTCTTTTTGAAGCTAAAAACTCTTTAATTGTTGGTTTAATAGCTTCAGCTGAGAGAATTTCGCATATTCGCCAAAATCGATATTTGGGAGAAGGATTTTCTGCTGAAAGCTATATCAATCGCGTCAATATAACAGAAGAATTGATTTATGCAAAACGCCTTTGTGAACGCTTTGATTGGCCTATTATTGATATTACAAGACGCTCTATAGAGGAAACTGCTGCAGCTATATTTGAACTTTTATCACGATTTCGTGAAGAAAAATGAAAAAATCTCATGGTAACAAATACATTATTAATATTAGCATCTCTTAGTTCTTATCGTGCACAATTGTTGAAAAAGGCAGGTTTAAACTTTCTCGTTGAAGGAGCTTCTTTTGATGAAAGAAAAATAGAAAAAACTGTAACAGCAAAAACGCCTAAAGAACTTAGCTGTTTTCTTGCAAGTGAAAAAGCAAAAAATGTTTCTAATCGCTTTCCTGGTGCTGTAGTCATTGGTTGTGATCAAGTTCTTGATTTTGAAAATAAAATTTTTCATAAAGTTAGAAACTGCAGAGAAGCCCATAAGCGTTTATCTCTTTTATCAGGAAAAACGCATTTTCTTCATAGCGCAGTTGCTTTATTTAAAAATGGTCAGGAAATTTGGGTTGAATCTTTCACTGCTCATATGTCAGTACGTCCTCTCTCATCAGAATTTATTGAGCGTTATTTGGCACATGTAGGAGAGGATGTTTTAAATAGCGTGGGAGTATATCAAATTGAAGGGAAAGGAATCCACCTTTTTGAAAAAATTGAAGGGGATTTTTTTACAATTATTGGTTTACCTTTATTGCCTTTATTAGATAAATTGCGTCATTTGGGGTGTATTGATGGTTAATTTTGCAATAAAATCCAAAAAAACAATTTATCCGCGTGCTTTTGTTGTTGGTTATCCTATTAGTCATTCCAAATCTCCAAAAATTCATAATTTTTGGCTTAAACAGTATAATCTGCAAGGAGAATATCTGGCGCAGAAAGTAACTCCTGAAGAATTTAGTAATTTTCTTGAATCTTTACAAAAAAGAGGTTTTTGTGGAGGAAATATTACCCTACCCTATAAACAAAATGTTTTTCATCTAGCAAATTATAAGGATGAGGTTGCAACCATTATCGGTGCAGCTAATACGCTGTGGTATGAAGGAGATAAGCTTTGTGTAACAAATAGCGATGCTTATGGTTTTTGCGCTAATCTTGATGATTTTTATTCTGATTGGGTAGGAGAAACAGCTCTTGTTTTTGGTGCTGGGGGTGCAGCTCGTGCTGTTCTATATGCTTTAAAAAAACGTGGTTTTAAGCGCATTTTTTTGCTTAATCGCACAAAGCAACGTGCGGATAATTTAGCAGAATATTTTGGAAAACCTGTTGAAGTTCATGATTGGAATAATCTTTGTGAAAGTGTTTATCAAGCAGATTTAATTGTTAATACGACTTCTGTGGGAATGGAAAATCCACGTGATAAAAAAAATGATTTTTTCTTTTTAAATTTTTATAAAGTAAAAACAACAGCATTGGTAACAGATATTGTTTATACTCCATTAATAACTCCTTTTTTACAACAAGCAAAAGCTTGTGGTCTAAGGACAGTTGATGGACTTGGTATGCTTTTACATCAGGCTGTTCCTGGTTTTGAACGATGGTTTGGAATAAGACCAAAGGTAACAAAAGCACTGCGAGAAGCGATTCTAGAAGATATGGGTGAAAGATAAAGAATGAAAATCATTGGGCTGACAGGATCTATCGCTATGGGAAAGTCAACAGTTGCTGATTTTTTTAAACAAGCGGGTATTTCTGTTTTTAGTGCTGATGATGTAGTGCACCAACTTTATGATATTGAATCAATTTTATCATTTATAGGAAAAACTTTTCCTCATGTTGTTGAAAATGGTAAAGTTAATAGACTAAAGCTTTCTCAAATTTTGATCAATGATAGTAAAAAATTACAAATACTAGAAAAAATAATTCATCCTTTTGTTAGAAGAAAAGAAAAAGAATTTATTAATACAGCGCGTCGACAAGGAAAAAAATTGGTTGTTCTTGAGATTCCACTTCTTTTTGAAACAAATGGTGAAAATCGTGTGGACAGCGTAATTGTTGTATCAGCTCCACCAGCAATCCAAAAAAAACGTGCAATGATGCGTCCAAATATGGATGAAAAAAAATTTGAATTTATTAATGCTAAACAAATGCCTGATAAAAAAAAACGAGAACGCGCAGATTTTATTATTGATACAGGAAAAAATTTAGAAAACACACGACAACAAGTTTTTTCTATTATAGAAAATTTACTAAAGAATTGAAACAATGCGTGAAATTATTTTTGATACAGAAACGACAGGCTTGGATAAAGATAAAGATCGCATAATCGAAATCGGTTGTGTCGAAATGGTTGATCGTTATCTTACAGGAGAGAAATTCCACGTTTATTTGAACCCACAAGGCGTTATTATTCCTGATGAAGTTGTAGCCATTCATGGATTAACCAATGAACGTTTAAAAAATGAAAAAAGTTTTAGTGATATTGCCGATGCTTTTTGGGAATTTATCAATGGTGCAACAATGATAGCACATAACGCAAGTTTTGATATTGGTTTTATTAATGCAGAATTAAAACGGGTAAATAAGCCGTTGATTAGTGTTGATAATGTTATTGATACATTGGCTATGGCACGGCGAAAATTTCCCATGGGACCTAATTCTCTTGATGTTTTGTGTAAACGTTTTGGAATTGATAATAGCCGTCGTGTGTTTCATGGTGCTTTGCTTGATGCAGAGATACTTGCGGATATTTACATTGAGCTTATTGGTGGAAAGCAAGGTGTACTAGGTTTTTATGACAGTGATAAAATTGATGTGGGTACAAAAGATAATAAAAGTGCTTTTTACAAAGTTCAATCTCGTCCAAAAGCTTTACCCAAAAGGTTAAGTGTGCAAGAAATAAGTATGCATGCTGATTTTATCAAAAAAATAGGCGAAAAAGCCCTCTGGAATCACTTTAAAATTTCACAATAAATCTTGAAAAAAAAGTGGTCGTTGTGGGGAGGGGAACACCACAACGACCCTGTCGCTACTCGTACCTCAGCTATCATAGGAGGAGCAAAATGAAAGCTATTATATCCTGTAACAGCAAAGAAAAGCTCTAGGTACTTTATATAAATCGCAACGACAGTATAACTTATAAAACCAAAAAAATGGCTTTTTAGAGGCATATTGATAAATAAAAAAATTAAGATAAAAAAAATAAATATATTAAACTGTTTTTGACTAGAATGGAGAGATAAAATTGTCATGAAAGCGGAAAATCATCTTTTTTTAGTTGATGGGTCAGGATATATTTTTCGTGCTTACTACGCTTTGCCACCTTTAAAACGTAAAAAAGATGGGCTTCCTGTAGGAGCTGTAGCCGGTTTTTGTAATATGCTATGGAAATTGCTCTGTGATGCTCGCAATACAAATATAGGTGTTGTTCCAACGCACTTTGCTGTTATTTTTGATTATTCATCCGAGACATTTCGTAAAAAAATTTATCCTCAATATAAAGCAAATCGGGCAGCACCTCCCGAAGATCTTATTCCTCAATTTTCTTTGATACGCCAAGCAACAGAGGCTTTTAATTTACCTTGCATTGAAAAAGAAGGATTTGAAGCGGATGATTTAATTGCTACTTATGCACAATTGGCAACAAAAATTGGGACAACAACAACAATTATCTCTTCCGATAAAGATCTTATGCAATTAGTAAATGCGCATGTATCCTTATATGATGGAATGAAAGATAAGCATATAGGTGTTCCTGAAGTCATAGAAAGATGGGGTGTTACACCTGAAAAAATGATTGATTTTCAAGCTTTAATTGGAGATTCAACAGATAATATTCCAGGTATTCCTGGTATTGGTCCTAAAATAGCAGCACAATTGTTGAATCAATTTGGTTCTCTTGATCATTTGTTGGAGAATGTTGCAGAAATTAAGCAGATAAAGCGACGTGAAAATATTCAAGCTTATAGTGATCAAGCTAAAATTTCTCGTGAATTGGTTAGACTTAAAACAGATGTGCCTATAGATAAGAATTTAGATGATTTTATTTTGGAACCACAAGATGGCCCGCGTCTTATTGGTTTTCTTAAAGCTATGGAATTTACGACATTAACGCGTCGTGTAGCAGAAGCAACGTCATGTGATGCAGCAGCTATTGATGCACTTGATATAAATGTTAAATGGGATAATCCCATACATGGTCCTGATTTGGATGTTCAAAAAGTTAAGATAACAGAATCTTGTGGACTTCTTGAGAATTCTCCACAATTATTAGCTAAAAAACGTAAAGATCAAGCTCTTAGCCAAAAAATTATAAGAGATTCTTATATAACTATTCTTGATGAGACAGTTTTAAAAGAATGGTTATCAGAAGCTCAAGAACAAGGTTTTTTTGCTTTTGATACTGAAACAACTTCTCTTGATCCTATGCAAGCAAAGCTTGTCGGTTTTTCATTAGCATTACAACCTCAAAAAGCAGCCTATATACCACTTGAACATATAGTTGGAGAAAATGATCTTTTGAGGGAAGGGCGCATTGCTGAGCAGATTGAAACACAAAGAGCTTTGACGTTGTTAAAGCCGGTATTAGAAAACCAATCGGTGCTGAAAATTGGACAGAATATAAAGTATGATTGGTTAGTAATGAAGCAATATGGCATTGTTATGCGCTCTTTTGATGACACAATGCTTTTGTCGTATGCTTTAGATGCTGGAACTTTAAATCATAATATGGATGCTTTATCAGAACGTTGGCTTGGACATAAAACGATTTCCTACAAAGAGTTAACATGTAACGGAAAAAAAATTTCTTCTTTCGCACAAGTAGATTTAAAACAGGCAACTCTTTATGCAGCAGAGGATGCTGATATAACATTGCGTTTGTGGCAAGTTTTAAAACCGCAGCTTGTAGCTCAGAGAATGACAAAAATTTATGAGCGTCTTGACCGTCCACTGATAGAAGTTCTTGCAAGGATGGAAGAGCGTGGTGTTCTCGTTGATAAGCAGATTTTATCACGCCTTTCAGGAGAATTGGCGCAGGCTGCTTTTATTTTAGAAGAGGAAATTTATAAGCTTGCTGGTGAAAAATTTAATCTTGCTTCGCCAAAGCAATTAGGTGATATCCTGTTTGGAAAAATGGGATTGCTTGGAGGTGTTAAGACCAAGGGTGGACAGTGGTCAACTTCTGCACAGACCTTAGAGGAATTGGCTGCTGAGGGGCATGTTTTACCGCGTAAAATTATTGATTGGCGTCAGCTTACAAAATTAAAATCGACCTATGCAGATGCTTTACCCTCTTATATTTCACCAAAAACAGGGCGTATTCACACGAGTTATTCTTTGGCTACAACATCAACGGGACGATTATCATCATCAGAACCAAATTTACAAAATATTCCAATTCGCACAATTGAAGGGCGTAAAATTCGAACAGCTTTTGTTGCTCCAACAGGGCATGTACTATTATCAGCTGATTATAGCCAAATTGAATTGCGCATTCTTGCGCATGTTGCTGATATTACGGCGTTAAAAGAAGCTTTTGCAAAAGGTCAGGATATTCACGCTATAACTGCATCACAAATATTTGGAGTTGCTATAGAGGGGATGGATTCAGACATACGGCGACGTGCAAAAGCTATTAATTTTGGTATTATCTATGGTATTTCAGCTTTTGGATTAGCTAATCAACTGGGTATTTCACGGCAAGAAGCAGGACGTTATATTCAACTTTATTTTGAAAGATTTCCTGGAATTAAAGATTATATGGAAAAAACTAAAGAATTTGCACGCCAAAATGGGTATGTAGAGACTATTTTTGGGCGCCGTATCCATTATCCAGAAATAAAAGCGACAAATCCACAAATTCGTGCTTTTAATGAACGAGCTGCTATTAATGCACCAATTCAAGGATCTGCAGCGGATATTATTCGTCGCGCTATGATTCAAATGGAAAATGCTTTAGAAAAAGAAGGGCTTTCAGCAAAAATGCTACTACAAGTCCATGATGAATTGGTGTTTGAGGTACCAAAAGATGAAAGTGAAAAAACCGTAGCGCTTGTTAAAAAAGTTATGGAAAATGCTACAATGCCAGCGCTGTCTTTGTCCGTACCACTTGAAGTAAAGGCAATGACTGCACAAAATTGGAATGAAGCACATTAATTAGCTTTTTTATCGATTTTATCTTTCATAATGTTCGTTGCATCAGCAAGGTTAAGATAAGCTTTAATAGGCAAGTGATCTGAAGCAATACGTGAAAGTGGTGAAGAATGACTTTCTACATTTCTTACTAATTGATTTGGAAAAGCAAAAATTCTATCAAGTGCCAAAAAAGGAAAACGAGAAGGAAAACTTGGTACAGTTTTCAGTGTGTTATCAAAATAAGAAAAAAAGTGGTTTAAAGATGAACCTTTTCCTAAACGCCATTCATTAAAATCCCCAGTGAGGATTGTTGGCATGGGAGGACGTTTTTGTAAAAGTGTAAGGAGCATTGTCGTTTGCTTATTGCGGGAATGGCGTAACAAACCAAAATGAGCAGCAACAATACGAATGAGTCCAGTTTCCATTTCTAATTCTACAATAACAGCACCACGTGGTTCAATACCAGGAAGAGTAATTTGTACAATATCATGTATATGCCCCTTTTTTATAAAAAGGGCATTACCGTGCCATCCATGTCCATTTGGTGACATGGTTTTCAAGGGTACAGGAACTAAACCTGTTTCAGCTTTTAATAATTGAAGATCAACTAAACCAACGCGCTCTCCAAAACGTTTATCTGCTTCTTGAAGAGCAAGAATATCAACTTTTAGCTCAGCAATAACACGTACAATACGGGTAGGATTAAAAATTTTGTCAATACCTACACATTTATGGACATTATACGAAGCGATAGTGAGGTCATAATTATTGTTTTTATCGGTTGTGTTTGTCTCATAACTTGGACGTTTGTAAATAGCATTTAAAAAAGGATTTTGTAATTTTTGCTGGATAAATGTGGAAAATTGAAGAAATTTTTGTTTATTAGATGTACTCATTTTCTTGTATATATAGCCTGCTAAAAGGAAATATAGGTATTTTCCTATAAAAAAGAAAAAACCTTGTTTCTTTTTAGAAACAAGGTTTTAAGATCAAAAAAATGATTTGTTAAAATTAATCACGATTTGAGCCGATAAACTGCAGTAAAAATACAAACATATTGATGAAATCAAGGTAAAGATTTAAAGCACCCATGATAATTTTCCGACCACGGGTATCATATCCATCTCCTTCATAATACATTAATTTAATGTTCTGCGTGTTGTAAGCTGTTAAGCCAGCAAAAACAAGAACACCAATTACTGAGATAGCAAATTGCAAAGCATTTGACCCAAGAAAGATATTAACAATCATGGAAAGCATTAAGCCAAACAAACCAATAAATAAGAATGAACCCATAGCGGTAAGATCGCGCTTTGTTGTGTAACCATAAAGTGACAAAGCACCAAAAGATGCAGAAGTAATAATAAATGTTTGCACAATACTTTCTGTAGTATAGCGCAAAATAATTGAAGATAGTGAGAGTCCGACAAGGACAGCATAGCCAAAAAAGAGACTACGAGCCGCACTCGTACTCAGCGTATTGATTTTAAAACTGAGGAATAGTATTGCTACGAGCGGAGCAAACATAACTATGTATGAGAATGGTGATGTGTAAAATGTCACACCAAATGAAGTTAAATAAACACTTTTACTGATCTGAGCAGCTGCTTGATTCATATCCGTTGTTGTTGCTAACGATGCAATTGCATAAGCTGCAGCAGCTGTGATAAGCAAACCAATTGCCATCGTATTGTAGACACCGAGCATGTAGCTACGCAATCCTTGATCAATTGATGCATCGGCATGAGAAACAGACGCCGAACGTAAATTTTTGAAATCAGCCATAATATAAAGTCCTCTAGCATATGTTCCATCAGGTATTAGGATAAAAGAACCTGTGTCTTACGACAACAGCTTTGTACAAGCTTTTACTTGACAATCATAAGCGGTTCTCCACACCGCTAATACAATTCCAATATACCTCCTCCTATTATGGGGATTTATTTAAAAATTACAAGAGACTTTTGTTAAGAGAAAAGCTTACAAATTGGTAATAAAATAACATAATAAAAAATTAGAATATGAGATTTTTTATATCTTTAATGCTTTAAGTCAAGCGAATATGAATTATGAATGACGTGGGGATAAAAGTTTGTGTTCATATTCTCAACAGCTACAGATGTTAAAAAAGACATCTGTATAAAAAGGTAAAAAATTACTGTCATTGTTAAATAAATTTTGTTTTATATCTTATATATATGAAAAATTGATATACAATTAATATTCATGGCAACTGAGAGAAAGACTTATTCAGAAGATTTATGGTTAGAATAACGTTTTTCTTTAATCCAAATATTCGCTTCTTCTATTAAGATAGCAATGACGCCGATTGTTATAAAACTGTCTGCGAGATTGAAAATGGCAAAATAAAAAATATCACTAATATAAAATGATATATAATCAACAACATAGTGAAAACGGATACGATCAATAAGATTACCAATTGCTCCGCCAATGATAAGAATCAGACCAAAGCGTGATAAAGGTTTGTTGTATTTGATATTATTCCATAACCATAAAAGAAAAACGACAATAGTTAATGCAACAGCAATGAGTCCCCAACGAGGAAAAGAAGAAAGCAAGGAAAATGCAATACCATAATTGTGCACATGATAAAGAGAAAGAAAAGGAAGCAGTGGCATTTCTGCTTCTAATGGTATGTTATGTATAATCCAGTATTTTGCTGCTTGATCAAGTCCTACTATAAGAATCAAGCTAATAAGCAAAGAAAATGACGAAAAAGCAGATGATTTGCGTATCATGTTCTAACCTCACACGATTCCAGTGTTAAATAGGAACGGCGGATTTCGTAAAGCATGACAGCAGTTGCTACCGCCAAATTAAGCGAATCAGCACGTCCATTTTGTGGAATACGCGCGAGCTGATCGCAACAATTTGCAAGACTATCTGGCAGTCCCTGTTTTTCATTGCCCATTAAAAGTATAATAGGACCATTTTTGTAGTCAATTGTACGATAATCAATAGACCCTTTAAGATGTGTACCAATAATCATGCCTTTAAATTGAGCAGACCAGCTTAAAAATGTACATTCATCAAAGTGATAAAGTGGTATGGAAAAAATAGATCCCATCGTTGCACGGACTGCTTCAGGTGAAAAAGGATCTACTGTATCGCCAATCAAAATAACACCTTTAGCTCCCACTGCATCAGCAGTACGAATAATAGTGCCAAGATTACCTGGGTCACGCACCCGGTCAAGTGCAATATAAACATCTTTGGACTGTTCTGTTATCGCTTCAAGTGGTTGCCACTGTTGCTTAAAAATGCCGATAACTGTTTGTGGGTTATCACGGCGCGCGATGGATTCCATGATCTTTTGTGAAGCCTTAATAACAAATCCACCACTCGCTACAGTGCGTGCAGCAATGTTTTCGACAGCATCATTTCCAATTTTGCTTTTGGAAAAAATGAGCGTTTGTATTGTCCATCCGAGGTTTAAAGCATCAATTACCAATTTAAGACCTTCCGCCATAAAAAGACCTTCTCTATTACGGTTTTTCTTTTGGCTAAGTGCTTTAAGATCCTTAATGATGGGATTACTAAGAGAGGTAATTTCTTTAACTTTACCAGTTTTGGGTATGCACATTTTAAGCAATCCATCTGCTAAAAAGAGAAGTAGAAAGAGTCCGTTTAGCAACTTCTTCACGCAATATCAGTTCTCCTGATTCAATTGTACCCCCAAGGTTTATAAATTCATCCCGCATCAAAGTATGAAGAGTATAAAAAGAAGCACGAATAGAATAGGCTGTAAGCACAACAGCAAGAGGTTTATCGGATAAAAGCTTGCGACAGCTTGTGATCATTTTTGGTAAGTGATCAAATAATTGCCAAACTTCCCCATGAGGTCCACGCCCGTATGCAGGGGGATCAAGAAGAATCATATCATAGCTTTTTTTACGGCGTAATTCGCGCTCAACAAATTTTACAGCGTCATCACAAATCCAGCGAATAGGATAATTTGATAACCCTGCTTTTTCTTGGTTGGCTTTTGCCCAAGTGATAGCTTTTTTAGAGGCATCAACATGGGTAACATTTGCACCTGCACGTGCGCCAATCAAAGAGGCGATACCTGTATAGCCAAAAAGATTTAACAATTTTATAGGACGTGTGGTATTAACAATTTGTTTTTCCATTGAGTGCCAATGGGCATTTTGCTCAGGAAAAACACCTACGTGTCGAAAAGACGTAAAACGCCCTAAAAAAGACAATCCATTCCAAGAAAGTGGCCATGTTTCACCAAGAGTTTTTTTGGGAAAATGCCAACGACCAATACCCTCTTCATCTCGGTTTCCTGTAAAAACAGCATCAACATTAGTCCAATGTTTTTGTGATAAAGCCGGTTTCCACAATGCTTGGCTTTCTGGTCTTATGATGCGGTAACTCCCATAACGCTCTAATTTTTTTCCATTACCAGAATCAATTAAAGCATAATCTGCACTAGCATCTGTTTCTAAAATGAGAGGTACTTTTTCCTGTAAAAGTATGTTGCTTTGACGTGGTTGAAAAAATTGTGCAGACATTACGATACAGGTATCTTAAAGGTTATTGAATTTCTGTTATTCGTGTGAATATTCTAAGTTCACTAAAGCTATGGGTTACAAAAAAAATCACTTTCAGTATTGTTGAAATATAACATAAAGAAAGATTTTACTGAAGCGTTATTATATCATATTTGCGAGTGATGCTTTTAATTTTTCTAGTTCATCTTTGCTTTTTTTGAGGGCTTTTTTGCATTTACGGTATTCATACTTGTTAAGTATGTTGCTTAATAAAGCGCCTAAACCAAAAAAAATAAAAAGCCATATAAATAAAGGTGCTTGATAAGTGAAACTTTCAGGATTTGTCTGAAAAGGATTAAAAGTTAATACAACCATTTTACGATTAGCTATAACAAAAACAGTTAAAAAAAATATAAGTGGAATACACATAATTGCTAAGAAAATGCGTCTAATTTTCATAAATTTACTCATTTGTTAAGTCTTGTTAAGTCTGTCACGCAAATCTTTACCAGTTTTAAAAAAAGGAATCCATTTTTCTTCAACGGCAACAGCTTCACCTGTTCGCGGATTACGGCCGTTACGGGCTGAACGGCTTTTAACAGAAAAAGCTCCAAAGCCGCGAAGCTCAACGCGATTACCATTAGCGAGAGCTATTGCAATTTCTTCAAAGATAGCATTCACAACGTTTTCTACATCACGTTGAAAAAGATGCGGATTATGACGAGCAATAATTTGCACAAGTTCCGATTTAACCAAAATAGCCTCTCTTTCATAAAAAAATTTTTATAATTGCGCATTTTATGCACGTAAGTTACATCATGAATGAGTAAAAACAAAATAAAACCAATAAAAAATAAATTGCAATAAGCAAAATTCAAAAATACCCTTTATAAAGTCTATTGAGATTAAAATTTGAGAGATTAGGATAAATATGGCTATACATAATCATGATGAAGTCTCTTCTTTTAGTGATAATTTGAAAAAAGCATATCGTCATTCTCACTATATTAGCATATTAAAAATTTTTTTACCTCTTTGTACATTGGTTATTGTACTTGTCATTTGTTGGCGTACATTTTTTTTGGCTTCTGTTGTTTCTGACACTGTAATATTGAATAATGAAGAGGGCGGAATGATGAAGCTGACAATGCTTAATCCAAAATTAGAAGGCTATACACGCTCTCATGAGACTTATTGGCTCAAAGCGGAAAAAGCGTATCAAGATCGTGTACATTCTGGTGTCTTTGGGCTGCAAAATATTACAGCTGAAGCATCTATAAACCAACAGGGACGCGTTTTTCTTGATGCTCAAGAAGGTATTTACGATAATATCAATAGTCATTTACAATTAGATAAGCCCTTCACAATTACAACCAGTGATGGAATCGTTGCAAAATTTATGTCTGCGGATATTAATTTATCTGAGAGACAATTAAGCACGAATAAACGTGTCAATATTGAACGCTCAGATTTGCGTCTTGTAGCAAACGCTTTGAAAATTTTAGAAAAAAAACAAATCATGCATTTTCAAGGTGGAGTGCATTTAGTTCTTGACAAACAATGAGAGAATATCAATACGAAATTTTATCGGTCTTTGTAATTAAAGAGGGACCTCAATATTTTGATAAAAAATTGAGAGTTATGAAATGAAGCTGAAAGCACCATATAGAAAATGGAAAGGTATGTGCTTCTCTGCTTTTAGTGTGGTAGTGTTAAGTTTTAAATCCGTTTGTGGATATGCTGAAGTCGCCAATTTTGGAATTGATATATCTAATGATAAGGAGTCAGTAGAGCTTTATGCTGATTCTTTGGAGATACATGATAAAAAGGGAATGGCTCTTTTTGATGGAAATGTTTCAGTGATTCAAGGCAAACGTCTTTTGCAAACTTCAAAATTGGTTGTTTATTATGATAAGATGCATAAGACAGTGAATAAATATATGGTAAATACAGAGACAGCATTACCTACATGGTTTGGATCAACCAGTATAAAAAAAGTGGAAGCCTTAGGAAAGGTTTCTATAAAGATAGCGACACAAGTTGCTACAGGTGATAAAGGTGTTTTTGATGGAAAATCAAACATTATGGTCTTAACAGGGAGTAATGTTGTATTAACTGATGGTGAAAATGTGGTAACAGGGTGTAAATTAACCGCAAATATGAAAACTGGAAAAGCTTTACTAGAAGGTTGTGAGACATCTAAGAAAAAGAGACGTGTCTCTATTATTTTAAAACAAAATCAGGAAAATAGCCATTAAGGTTTCATGTTTGGAATCAAAAAAGAAAAACAGACAGCTGAGCGCGATTTTGAAAATGGAGTCTCAAAACAGTGTTTAAAAGGGACTTTAGCTGCTAGCCATTTGGTTAAAGTTTACCGAGGAAGACAAGTTGTTAATGGTGTTTCTTTCGATATTCGTACGGGAGAAGCTGTAGGCATTTTAGGTCCCAATGGAGCTGGAAAAACAACTTGCTTTTATATGGTTACAGGTCTCATTAAACCTGATGGAGGGACAATTAAAGTTGACGGGTTTGATATTACTCATCTTCCTATGTATCGGCGTGCTCGTTTAGGTATTGGATACCTTCCGCAAGAGATATCCATTTTTCGTGGTCTTTCTGTTGAAAATAATATTAAAGCTGTTTTGGAAGTCACTGAAAAAGATCAGCTTAAACGTCGTGAAGAGTTAGATGCTCTTTTACATGAATTTAAAATTGATCATTTACGAAAAATGCCCGCAATTGCATTATCAGGAGGGGAACGTCGTCGACTTGAAATTGCGCGTGCTTTAGCTTCTCGCCCCAATTTTGTATTACTTGATGAACCATTTGCAGGAATTGATCCTATTGCTATTTTTGATATTCAGCAGCTTATTCGTCATTTAACACAACGTGGTATTGGTGTTTTGATAACTGATCATAATGTGCGTGAAACATTGAGTCTTGTGGATCGTGCTTATATCATTCATGCAGGAAAAGTGCTAATTCACGGTTGTCCTAATGATATTATTAATAATGCTGATGTACGCCAAATTTATTTGGGTAATCAATTTTCTCTCTGATTTTTTATTGAGATTTAAACAGAAATGGTTTCGTAGGCAAAAGCTTTATTTTTATATTTCGAAGCAATCAGTTTTACTTTTTAAGCTTCAATGAAGGTTTGTTTTCGTTTTAAAGAGCTACTGTCAATATGCATTCTCATTACTTAACTTAAACAGTTATGTATGATACAATGCAAAGAGCTATAATGAGACCGTTAAAGACTTGCATATGCATATTTGTGAGCAGAAGTAAAGAAAAAGAGATGTTTTTCAGTTTGGTTATATAAAAAATTTTTAACAGCAATTTTTTATATCGTGTTGTTTCTTTAAACATCTTATTTCTGTCATAATTATTATATTATAGCTTCGCTTTGGATTTTTGTTGAATGATAAGAAAATGCTTCGTAAAGAGAGAGAATCTCTTTATGTTTGCGATGTGGTTTGTATTAATAAAGATATCATTGAATTAAGCTTAAGATGAATGATAAACAAGGACATAAGTGAAATGACATGTTTTTGTGATAAAGATATATAGATGTCGGTAATGTTTTTTCTATTGAAATACACAAGGGAAGATGAGTCTGTTGTGAGCATTTTTATGGTAAAACTATGGCTATATTGCTATTATAAAATGTAATTTGTGGCACTATATTTGCTCATTATGTATTCAATAAGCTATTACATAATGAGTGGATATTTGATCAAATAAATGTATGGGCTATTTTAGATATATTTGTTAAACATGTAAAAGTTTATTTAGATTGTTGTAGTTTTGCATCTCAAGCTACAAGTAATTGTAAAAATATATTTTATCCCTATGTATTTATCGTGTTACGGGAACAAATTCTTAAAAAGAAGAGGAAAATCTAACGAGGCATTTACGCTAACTGTTTAGGCTGGAAGGTCGTTAATAGTGATTGTTACGAATGTGGTAGGCAAGTTAGTTTTATGGAAAATTTATTTCCTTTTTCTCATTCTGTTAATCAAAAGCTAAAAATCTTTATCATTGAGTTAGTAATAATATGAAATGACTTGAACCATCATCTGCTATGCGTTGAAAAAAAATATACATGTAATGGTGATCTTTAAATTTCGGTATTCTTTATTGGTTTGTGGGTGGGAATTTAAATATGCAAAAGGAAGATTAAAATATGAATTTGAGTGAGTTAATTGCACCGGAAGCAATTATTCCGGCTCTTAGAGCAAATTCGAAGAAACAAGTTTTGCAAATTTTAGCTGAAAAAGCAGCCGAGTTAACAGGTCTTAATGAGCGTGTAATTTTTGATATTGTTTTGCAACGTGAAAAATTAGGATCAACGGGTCTTGGTAGTGGTATTGCCATTCCTCATGGAAAATTGCCTGATATTAACCGAATCATTGGTATATTTGCTCGCCTTGAGAATCCGGTTGACTTTGAAGCTCTCGATGATGAGCCAATTGACCTTGTTTTTTTACTCTTGGCACCTGAGAACGCTGGTGCAGATCACTTAAAAGCTTTATCACAGATTGCACGTGTTTTGCGTCATTCTGACGTTGTTCAAAAATTGCGCAATACACGTGATACTAACGCACTTTACGCTTTATTGATTCAGAATTCAGCATCAAATGCGGCTTGATGTGCACATTACAGTTTTTGAATTTAAAGTAGGAAAAGAGTATAATCTATCTTGAAAGAAAAGGAAATGGGCTCACTACAGATCTGTATTTTCATATAGTCAATACTAGTTATCTCTGTGCTATCTGTTATTTATTTAAGCAGTTTATTTTTACATTAAACTTTTTTCAATAAAAATGGTTTTTTATTTTTTTTGGGTAGTGTTGTGGCTTAAGTATCCAAAACAGATAACAAATAATCTTTTCTATGTGAGATGATGAAAGAGATAAACATTTTATTGGAAAGGAATAAACCTGTTGTCAGCATATTGTAACTACGTGGCTCCATAAGTTAAGACTATTAGCATAGCTTCAAAAATTGAAAGTCTTAAATACTGAGTATAGAGAAAAAGTTAATAATATTAAAGCAATAAAGTTGTATATGGTGGTTGTAGTGACTTATCTTGATGATATTTCTAATGTTTCAAAAGATTGCTTCTGAATAGAAAAAAGTAGCCCCTGAAAATATTGAATGTTAAGAATTGAGATAGAAGTATATAACGATTGATTGAAGAGAGGTTCGCGATTTTAGGAGGATAAATTCATTAAGAATGTATTTGTATTGTTTTTGTGAAATAAGACAAAATATTATTTTTTGAAAAATTTAATTTTTGAATAAAAAATTCATATTTTAATAACAATTAAAAGGTCACAATTGAATATAAAGGTTTGTTCTAATTTAAGCGATAATATTTGTCTATAGAAATTGGAACAACTTTAACGTTGGTCGAGCTTGTGTTGAGCTTTGCCAATGGGAAAATTTGTTAAAGAATAGAAAAGTGAGCTAAATGAAAATGTTGAAAAAGACTTTTATTGCTGCATTTATAATGACTTTGGCTACTGCTGAGATAGCATGGTCACAGACACCAAGACGTTTGGATCAATTTTATGCTTGGGGAGCCTATTCTTATAAATCACCTGAAAATACAGTTTGTTATGTGTTATCAGTGCCTTTAGAATCACTTCCAACAACAGTGAAGCACGGCGATAATTTCTTTTTGGTTACGAAGCGTTCTAACTCTCCCGATACGTTTGAGCCACAATTCATGGCTGGTTATACACTTAAAGAAGGGTCAAAAGTCACTGTGACCGTTGGTGATAAGGATTTTGATTTTTTCACAAAAGATTCATCAGCCTGGTTAGCATCATCAGTGTTGGAAAAACAGCTTGTTTCTGCTATGCGTGCTGGAAATAATATGACAGTAAGAGCAATCTCAAAGCGAGGAACGCATACCACTTATACTTACTCTTTAAAAGGAGTGACTGCTGCGTTAAAGACGGCGGAGAGATGTCATTAAAATGTATGTGATTTTAAAATACTGATATAAGTTAAAAAGTAATGACCGTTTCATATGATCTCAAACCAGTTGGTGCATGCTCAACACAAAAATCAGATAATGTTTTCGTGTTGGGTCAGTCTAAGCAATCCTTAATTGGCTTATCACATGATGAAATGGTGGAGACTTTAAGATCAATTGGTGTGCCGGAACGTAAAATACGTATGCGTGTACGTCAGCTTTGGCATTGGCTTTACGTCCGTGGTGTTTCAAATTTTGATGAGATGCTGAATATTTCTAAGCCAATGCAGCAAATGCTTAAAGACCATTTTTCTATTGCGCGTCCAGAAATTGTTGGGGAACAAATATCAAAAGATGGTACACGTAAGTGGCTCTTGCGTTTTCCAGCGCGTGGAGCTGGCAAACCTGTTGAAATCGAAACTGTTTATATTCCTGAAGAGGGGCGTGGTACCTTATGTATTTCTTCTCAAGTAGGATGTACATTAAATTGCTCTTTTTGTCATACAGGAACACAACTTCTTGTTCGCAATCTAACAGCAGAAGAGATTCTAGCACAGTTACTGGTTGCACGTGATTGTTTAGGTGATTTTCCTGATAAGAATACTCCTGATGGCGCAATTGTTCCAGTCGAGGGCCGCAAAATAACCAATATTGTTATGATGGGGATGGGAGAACCACTTTATAATTTTGAAGCAGTTAAAAAAGCTTTATTAATTGCTTCTGATGGAGATGGGTTGTCTTTGTCAAAACGTCGAATTACCCTTTCAACTAGTGGTATTGTTCCTGGAATTATAAGAACAGGGGAAGAAATTGGGGTTATGTTAGCGATTTCACTGCATGCGGTTCGTGATACGCTACGAGATATGCTTGTTCCAATTAATAAAAAGTATCCGCTTGCTGTGTTAATGGATGCTTGCCGCAATTACCCTGGTCTTTCCAATGCTAAACGCATTACATTTGAGTATGTGATGCTGAAAGATGTAAATGATAGTTTGGATGATGCCAAACAATTGGTTCAATTGCTAAAAGGTATTCCTGCTAAGATAAATTTAATTCCTTTTAATCCATGGCCAGGAAGTAACTATCAATGTTCTGATTGGGAACAAATTGAGCGATTTGCTGATGTTGTTAATCAAGCAGGTTATGCTTCGCCTATTCGGGTACCACGAGGACGGGATATTTTAGCGGCATGCGGTCAGCTTAAGTCTGCTTCAGAACGTTTACGGAAATCTGAACGTTTGCAGTTTGAATCTGTGGTTGGCAGTCAGTAGCTTTATTCTTAGCTGATGAAGACATAAAGCAAAGCTTGTCAATATGTGCCGGTAATAAACCAATTAAAAAAGGGATAGAGGAAGGATTTTGCATGAGGGGTCGAGTAAACTAATCAGCCATAAGAATCATAAAAAATTATAATTGGCAGAGAAATAGAGATATAAGAAAGCCATAAAAAGTGATTGTTAAATAGGCTATCGTGTCATTAGCATAATAAGTGCGATTTATAATATTCAATTGGTTTATTGAAAAACAGAAAAGCCACAGATATAGCGGTGGTAAAAGTTGTCTTGTGATCAGATAATAAGATTTTTGGCTTTTTGCTTGCTATTATTGACGAATAAATTCAATAACCATACACCATATTGTTAAGAAATTTTGTTTTTTAGGATGAAGATAATGATGCGTGATCAATATAATGCTTTTAATCATACTCTAGAGTTAAAAGATGCGGCTGCTCAGTCAAAAGCTTGGCCATTTGAAGAAGCACGTAAAATTATCAAGCGGTATGAAAAAACAGGTTATCCAGAAATTGTAATATTTGAAACAGGCTATGGACCTTCTGGTTTGCCGCATATTGGGACTTTTGGAGAAGTTGCTCGTACGACTATGGTGCGTCATGCTTTTCATATTTTAACTGATAACAAAGTAAAAACAAAACTTCTTTGTTTTTCTGATGATGTCGATGGTTTGCGTAAAGTTCCTGAAAATGTGCCTGATCGTGAAAAAATGGCAAGATATCTTGGTCAGCCACTCAGCCGTGTACCAGATCCCTTTGGAGATACTTATCCTTCTTTTGGAGCGGCTAATAACGCACGTTTGCGTGCTTTTTTAGACCGTTTTGGTTTCGATTATGAATTTGCAAGTTCTACAGACTATTATAATTCTGGTCGTTTTGATGATGCACTTATGAAAATACTTGCTCATTATGATAAGGTGATGGCAATTGTTTTACCAACATTGGGTGAAGAACGGCGCGCTACTTATTCACCTTTTTTACCTATTTCTCCCTTTTCTGGTAAGGTATTACAGGTACCAATGATAGCCCATAATGCGCAAAAAGGTACAATAACTTACGTTGAACCTGAAACAGGAGAAACTATTGAGACTGAGGTTACAGGGGGGAAAGTTAAGTGCCAGTGGAAAGTGGACTGGGCAATGCGCTGGAAAGCTCTTGGGGTCGATTATGAAATGGCAGGAAAAGATCTCATCGATTCTACAAATCTTTCTTCTAAAATTTGCAAAGTTCTTGGTGGAAATCCACCAGAAGGGTTTAATTATGAGCTCTTTTTGGATGATAAGGGTCAGAAGATTTCTAAATCAAAAGGAAATGGTTTAACGATTGATGAGTGGTTAGCGTATGCACCAACAGAGAGCTTAGGGCTTTACATGTTTTTAAAGCCAAAAACAGCAAAGCGGCTTTATTTTGATGTTATTCCAAAAGCTGTTGACGATTATTATGCTCATCTTTCCGCTTATGGACGTCAAAAATGGCAAGAGCGACTTAATAATCCTGTGTGGCACATCCATAATGGCTGTCCTCCACAGACTGATTTGCCGGTATCTTTTGCTATGCTATTGAATTTGGTAAGTGCTTCAAATGCAGAGAATGAGCAAGTGCTTTGGGGATTTATTTCTCGCTATGCTGAAGGTGTAAATGCACAAACTTATCCAGAACTTGACCAGTTGGTAAAATTTGCAATTAAGTATTTTGATGTTTTTGTAAAGCCAAACAAAAAGTTTCGTATTCCTGATGAAACTGAGCGTTCAACATTATTGAGTATCGATACAAAATTAGCAAGTTTACCCAAAAATTCTGATGGAAACACTCTTCAAAATGCTCTTCTCGATGTTGCTCGCTTAATAGAACGTTATCAAGATCATAATAAAAAAAGTCCTGAAGGGGGACCAGGTGTTTCAAATGTTTTTTTCCAAATGCTATATGAGGTTCTTTTAGGGCAAGAGCGAGGACCACGGTTAGGATCATTTATTGCGCTTTATGGAATTAATGAAATGCATGCACTTATTGCTGAAGCGCTTGCGCGATCTGTGGAGGAATAATGGAAAAGAGAGCGCAAGAAGTAAAGCGGCGGCGTACATTTGCTATCATTGCTCACCCTGATGCGGGAAAAACAACGTTAACAGAAAAACTTTTGTTGTTTGGTGGTGCTATTCAGCTTGCTGGTGAAGTAAAAGCAAAAAAAGATCGTATTCAAACCCGCTCTGATTGGATGAATATTGAACGTGATCGTGGTATTTCTGTTGTGACATCGGTGATGACATTTGAATATGAAAATCACATTTTTAATTTATTAGATACCCCAGGACATGAAGATTTTGCAGATGATACTTATCGCACCCTTACGGCTGTTGATAGTGCTATTATGGTACTGGATGGTGCACGCGGAATTGAGCCTCGGACATTAAAATTATTTGAAGTGTGCCGAATGCGAGATATTCCTATTGTAACTTTTGTAAACAAAATGGATCGTGAAGCATGTGATCCTTTAGAAATTTTAGATGAAATTGAAGAAAAGCTTGCGCTTGATACTGCTCCAATTACATGGCCCATTGGTGCAGGAAAAAACTTTGTTGGAACTTTTGATATTCACAATAATCGTTTTCGTCAACGAGATGATGAGGTAACGCAAAAAACGGTTTCTGGATTTGATGAGGTTGCGAATTTTCTTCCTGAGAACCAACGCGCATCTTTTCTTGAAGGTATAACTCTTGCCCGCACGGCTTGTAAACGCTTTGAACTTCAAGCTTTTCGCGAAGGACATATGACACCGGTTTATTTCGGTTCAGCTTTACGAAATTTTGGTGTTCGTGATTTGATCAATGCATTAGTCGATTTTGGTCCAAGTCCTCGTGATCAGGTAGCAGATCAACGCAATGTTGTGGCTACTGAACCTAAAATGACAGGGTTTGTTTTTAAAATTCAAGCTAATATGGATCCCAATCATCGTGATCGTATTGCATTTTTTCGGGTGTGTTCTGGGACACTTGAGCGTGGTATGAAAATAAAGCTGGTACGAACAGGAAAACCAATGACCCTTTCAACACCACAATTTTTCTTTGCTCGTTCACGCCAAATTGCCGATCAAGCTTACGCTGGTGATATCGTAGGCATTCCAAATCACGGAACTTTGCGTATTGGAGATGTTCTTACAGAGGGTGAGGATATTTTCTTTAAGGGTATGCCTCATTTTGCACCAGAAATTTTGCGTCGTGTTTGCTTAGGTGACCCGATGAAAGCAAAAAAACTTAAAGAAGCTTTGCAACAAATGGCTGAAGAAGGAGTGGTACAATTATTTATTCCTGATGATGGTTCTCCCGCTCTTATTGGTGTTATTGGTGCTTTGCAAATTGATGTTTTAAGGGAGCGGCTTAAAGTAGAATATGGTTTGCCAGTGGGTTTTGAATCGGCGCGTTTTAATATATGTCGTTGGATTTTTTCAGAAAATAAAGATGAGTTACAAAAATTTCTGATCAATCATCGATCTTCTATTGCCCATGATTTAGAAGGTGACCCAGTTTTTTTAGCAGAAAACCATTTTTCATTGAATTATGAAGCCGAACGGGCGCCAAAAATAAAGTTTGCAACTTTTAAGGATTATCAAATACGCTCTGAATAAGAAGATTTTTCTTTTGCGAAAAGAATTATTCTAAAAAAAATAAAATAAAGAGAGAGGAAATAACCTCTCTTCTTTATAGAAAAAAATCATTATGGGCAGATTTAAAGAAGACCATTTTTAATCCACTCAGAAATGCGTCCTTTAGGAGCAGCTCCAACCATATTCGATGAAACAGCTCCATTTTTAAACATTAACAAAGTTGGAATTGAACGTACTCCATATTTAGTAGCAAGCTCTGGGTTTTCATCAATATTTATTTTAGCAATTTTGATTTTGTTATGCATTTCTGTTGAAATTTCATCCAAAATAGGAGCAATCATTTTGCAAGGACCACACCATTCTGCCCAAAAATCAACTACAACAGGGTTAGAAGAATTGATAATTTCGCTTTCAAAATTGCTATTATCAACTTTTATACATGTCATTGATTTATCCTTTATGTTTATTTTTTATACATTGGTATAAAGGTAGTTTATATCAAGTTATTGCAAAGATAAATTATAGAAGAAGCTTTTTGAGAAAGAGTTTTTTAAATTTATAAAGTAGCTTTATCAAGAAGAGCATCAAGTTTGTCAGGGTTAAGTTTAAAAATTTTCGCTTCTTTACTGTAAATAAGAAGGGCTTGAATGTCTTTTTCGGGATGAATAGTGTGCAGTAATTTTCGATAAAGAGCCATTTGTAACAAATAGTATGGTGTGATAGAATCCTCGTCTTCGGGTGGTGTTCCAGTTTTAAAATCGGCAAAGACAATACTATTTTGCGTGATATACAAACGATCAATTTGACCAGAAATTGCTCGTTCTTTTCCGTGAATTTTTACAATGCCCATCAAAGAAACTTCAGCGCGTGAAAGATCTGAAAAAAGAGGTTTGAGATGCGGATTGTCTAAAACCTTCCAAACATGACGTAGCGCATCTTCTCTTTGGCTTTCATGCCAGTGGGAAGCCTTGGTGTTGAGATAATGCCGAGCGTAATATTGGCGTCTTTGTGGAGCGCAGTCGGGCAAATATTGTAGTAGCCGGTGTACAATATTTCCATATTCAATAGGAAAAGCTCTATTTGTATTTTTTTCTCCTAAAACAGGTGAAATGTTGAGTTGTTTTTGATTGGGGAAGATCTCAGTCTCAGATTCAATAGAAAGACCTGCAACAGAAGGCTTTAACGGTTTTGGTAAAGCCGGCTCTATTGGTACTTTGTGAGAAAAAAAATCGGGTAAAGGTGGGAGTGTTTGGTTCTTGCTTGCACAAGATGTCTCTTGATTTATTGGGATAGTGGAAGAGGGCGTAATGCAGTAGCGCCAAGCTGCAATATCTTCTGTAGAATTTTCTAGAAGAACTGCATGCGGGGTAAGCGCTTTTTTGACCAATTCTAGCCATGTATTAGGGGGGGTTCGTGCACCTTTATATCCGCAAATAAACAATCGGTCTTCTGCGCGTGTCATCCCCACATAAAGAAGACGTCTATATTCTTCTTCTGCGCGCTCTTTTAAATGCAAAAGTGCTTTTTCAGAAATTTGTGTTTTAAATTCTTCGTTAGGATGCCAGATAAAACCCTGTTGATCATCCAATTGTGTATTGCCAAAAGGGACTTTAAGTAAGTGGGGCATCTTCTGAGAAGGCATAATTTCACTACCAGAATCAATGAGAAAAACAACGGAAGCTTCTAGTCCTTTAGCAGCATGAATAGTCATGATACGAACTTCATCATGGTTTTGATCAAATTCACGTTTAATTTCTGGTTCGCTTGTGCTTAATATTTCTAAGAAAGCTTGTAGCCCTGGTAAGCCAGTTTTTTGAATAGCGAGCGTATAATCCATGAAGACATCAAGCACATCATTTGCTTCAGATCCTAAATGAGCCAGAATTTTTTGTCGTCCTTTGTCATTGTTAAGAATGTGGCTATAAAATTCGAAAACCGGTATTTTATCTACTATGGCACGATAATTGCTTAAACATTCAAATGCATTTTGGAAGGACATACGCGATGACGCGTGTGTGCAAAGGTTTTGCCAAAGAGATCCTATACGTTTAGCGGCAAGTTGGTAAAGTTCATCCTCAGTAAGCGCAAAAAGTGGGCTTTTTAAAACACAAGCAAGAGAAAGGTCGTCTTGTGGTTGCAGAACAAAACGCGCAAGTGCTATTAAATCACGTACACTAATATGATTGGTTAATTGTAAACGATCAGCACCAGCTACAGGAATATTGCGTAATTTAAGTGCACGGGAAAGTGCAGAGACAAATTGACCACGATTCCGAACCAAAATCATAATATCATTGGCGCGTAACAGACGTCCTTTTGCAGGAAGCATTTCTCCTTTATTTAGCCAATCTGCGATGGTTTCAGCGATTTTTTCTGCCAAGCGAACTTCAGGCGTATTTAAGTGATCAACAGTTACATGCCAATCATTAGGTAATTCATTTGTTTCTTTGGAAATAGCATCCCATAAAATAACATCACCAGGGCTATGGGCACGAATAGCTTCATGTATAGTTTTCGTGTTTTCTGCTGAAAGTCCTTTGTAATTTTCTGGTGTTTCAAAGACGAGATCAACACTTTTTAAAACATCAGCTGTAGAACGAAAAGAATAGTTTAGCTGCACTTTTTCAAATTTCTTTTTTACTTGTTGTGCTTTTTGTTTAACTATGCGTCCATTTGCCGCAAAGTTTTCTGGTGCAGCACCTTGAAAAGAATAAATAGACTGCTTTTCATCTCCAACAGCAAAAAGAGTTCGTATATTTGTGCGTTGACTGTGACCTGTAAAAAATTCTCCAGCTAAAATTTGAATAATTTTCCATTGATCAGGATTTGTATCTTGTGCTTCGTCAAGCAGAATATGGTCAAGACCACTATCAAGTTTATATTGCACCCATTGGCTTGCGCCTTTACGCTGCAATAAATGAAGTGTACGTTCAATAAGATCATCAAAATCTAAGAAACCATTAGTTTTTTTTAGATTTGCGTAAATTTTAAGGTAAATGTCACAAAGTTGAAAAGCAGCCATATTGAGTGTGGCAACCTTTCCACGTTTATATTTATCTAAAAGAACAAAAAGTTGATTTTGTTTTTCTTCAATTTCTTGAATAAGCCATGCCGCATCTGACTTTTTAGAAAATAAACGTAAAAAATTACGGGGTTTTCCGTCTGTTGTAAAATAGATACTTGAAATAATGTTTATAATGTTTGCTTCATCCGAAGCAGTAGCCAATTGGGAAAATTGTGCGGTGATCTTTTCAGAACTTTTATTACCATAGGTTTGATAGTGCTTGAGGGTATGAGGAGATAGAAAAGCGATTTCTTGAATTTTTTGTAATAGTTGTTTGTCTGTTTCATCAGGTTCTAAATTAAAGAGTGCTCGCAGTCGTTTTTCTCCATTTTCCAACAGAATAAAAGATAAAAAATGAGAGAGTTTATGTTGATTTTGTATTGCTTCTTTCAGCAAATTATTAAAAGCACTTTCACTGATGGTTTTAAGCAACTTCTTCAAAGATGATTGTACACTTTCATGTGCTAAAAGTTGGCGTCGAGCTTCTTGTAGTAATTTTTTTTGATTAATATCATCAATAAGCTCAAAATGCCCAGCAATATTGGATTCTAACATAAATTGATGCAATAAAGATTCACAAAATGCGTGAATAGTTTGAATTTTTAATCCCCCAGGTGTTTCGAGAGCACGGGCAAAAAGTTGGCGTGCAGAGATTAATTTTTGAGCATTAATGGGTTTATTTTCAAGCTGTGATAGGATTTTTTTGAGTTGTGTGTCATCAAGTTCATTCCAACTGGAAAGTGTGTGAAAAATTCGTGATTGCATAACAGCAGCTGCTGCATTTGTATAAGTAAGACATAAAATACGTGCAGGAGGTGTACCATTTAACAGTAAGCGGATGACGCGTTCACTTAAAACATGTGTTTTTCCAGATCCTGCATTTGCAGAAACCCATACATTCGTTTGCGGGTGTGTTGCTGTTGCTTGAGCATCAAGCGCTGCTTGAGGAATAGAAAAAAAAGTCATGATTGATCTGCCTCGTGCGAACCACTTGACCATTCCCATAATCGAGCTAAGTGATCATAATCGCTTTCATACGTTTTTTTTGAGGGAACGGCATGTGAAAGATAGCCTTGTTGTGGATTTTGATAATATTCTATTAATGCAATAAGTTGGTCCCATGCTTTTTCACTAAGATTGATCGTTCCTTTTTGATCTTTTTCTCCTTTATTTGAAAAGATTGATTGAGATTTTATTTCCCCCTTTTTATTAAGGGGAATATAAAGTAAATTTGATGGTGTAAGTCCTTGAAAATCTGTAAAGGCTCCTTGCATAAACAAGGCGGCTTCCAATGCTAATTGTGGAGAGATTAAGTTGTGGACTTGTTTTGATGAAGGGGGTGTATTGGTTTTAAAATCAAGAATTTCGACCATTTTATTTGGTAAAACATCAATACGATCGACGCGTCCTGAAAGAGTTACGCCTGTTGCGCCTATAAGTATTTTTTTAGATGCTATTTCGGCGTGTCGTTCTCGTGGACCAAGATTGCTTTCCCATTGAATAAAAAATGGAGCAAAATTTTCAAAAATAGTCCACCATATTGCTGCAATATCGGAAGGTAGATTTAATTTATCAAACTCTTTACGCCCAATAGCCAAAAGTACATCTAATGCGTTTTCGGCAGTTGGATCTTTCACTTGTGTGCAAAAAGCAGCAAGAATAGCGTGATAAAGTATTCCGCGTTCAGTTGCAGAAGGATCATGGATGAGTGCTTTAAGCGGCTTGAGTTGCAAGATTTTTTTTGCGTAAATCGCATAAGGGTCATACCGCAATGTTTCTATTTCAGTGACGGAAAAATGACGTGGGCGCACATCAAGAGGCGGAACAGGACAAGGACGTGTTGTGCAGGTCGTGACCTTTGTATTGTCAAGGGATTTTGCCCAATGGAGCAATATTTCGCCTCGTGCACGGATTTGTTCCCAAACGTGTTTTCCTATGACCGTTTCAAGACGTTGTATCCAGCGTGAAGGCAGTGAAGGGGTGTGATTAACGCGTTTAGCGCGACTCATCACTACTTTATTCATTCCCATAGCCCATTGAAAATCATGTGCAGAAAGACCAATACGTTGTTCTGGTGGTTCAAGGGTGAGCATCATTTTCATTGGTCGTGATAAAAAAGCATCATTGCGGGCTGTTATAGGCCATGATCCTTCATTAAGACCGCCAATGATAACTGTATCGACGGTTTGCAGACGTGATTCCAAAGCACCCCAGATAAATAAACGTGGGTGTCCTCCAGGAGAAGGCGTTACAGAGCGAGTTGATATCAGAGCTGAAAACATTGCAGGCCATTCGCAAAGACGAAATTTTAATCCTGATTGATCACTCACCAATTCTTGCAAAAAAGTTGATAAAGCTTGTCCTGCTTCATTTTGATAAAGATTTACAAGGGAATTGTTTTCATCACATCCAAAATTTTCAAAAACCTCAACAGTTGCTATTGCAGCTTCATTGATGGTGCATTCCTTCTGTTGCTGCATGAGAGACATTAAAGGTTCGATAGCTTTGATCAAAAGATGACAAAGCTGGCGCGCTTCTTCGATCTTGGGTTGATCAAAAGTGTTATTATCAAAATTATTGTAGAGGTGTGTTTTTATCCATGTTTCAAAAAATTGATCACATGTGCAAAGATCTATACGTCCAGTACTTCCACGAAGAACAAAGAGTTCGAAGTTTTCTACTATTTCGCGTAAATAGTGACGTTTTTGTCCAAGTGTTGTGAGCGGATGTTTAAGAAGAGAAAGAAAAGCAACAGGATCATTTGGTTGAAACACATTTTCCAAAATAAGTCGTAACAAAGTTGAAGGAAGAGTTTGCGCAAGAGGTATGCCTCCTGAATCATTTGCTTCAATTCCAAATCGTTGTAACTCTGTTGCGACACGGCGTGCTAAATTACGGTCATTTGTTATCAGAGCTGCTGTTTTCTGAGGTTCTTCAATAGCATTGCGCAAAGCAACAGAAATAGCTAGTGCTTCTTCACGTTCATTTATGGCTTCAATTAATGACCAATTTTCACAAAGACTTTCATAATCATCGCGTACAATTTGTGCCCACAGATCTGTTGTAGAGGCTGGTCGGAATGCTTCTGATACAAGAGCTGCACGCTTTTTCTTTATTGCGCTTTGTTGACCAATTTCGTGAACATGAATGCGATGACATTTCATGAGAGATAAAAGTTTTTTCAAATGATATTGAGGATGGCTAAAAGCGCTAGTTGTATGATCAAAAACATCAGAAGTTGTTTTTTCTGCATTCATTGAGCCTAATGCATCCCATTGTGCTTCATCCATATGAAGATCAAGTCCTGGAAGTACAACAGCACCTTTTGGTAAATGAGAAATAACCTTTAAAAGATGTGCAACTGCGGGAATGGAACCTGTCGCGCCGGCGGCAATAATGGGTTTATTGGGCTGCGTGCGGTGTAGAGTTTCTGCGTGCATTTTAAGTACTGTATTGCGCCATAAAGCTGGATCGCTTCGTTTTTTTTCTTGTAAAATTTGTGGCCAGCTTTGGGTAACAATAGTGAGAAAATTAAGCGTTATTTGCCACCATTCGGCAACCATATCAGGTGCAATTTCTTTAAGCTTTGACCAATCTGCTGCTTCTGTTTCAACTTCATCCATCAATTGTGCTAAATCTTGAGCAAGCCAAATTGCATCTGCAGTATGAGCAGGAATAACAACATCTTCCGTACCAAACATAGCACGCAGATGCGCAGGTAAATTTTCACGCCAAGGACGAATAAGGCGCGCTAAAAGCAGAAGGCGTTCACTTTCTCCAATAGGAGGATTGAGAGTGCTCGTATGGTTTTCAATAAAAAGGAAGCTATCTTCATCCAAATTTCCTAAGGGGCGAATGGTTGGCAAGAAAGTTGATTGTTTGCCACTTTTTTCAACAAAAGCTGTGCGTAAAGTGCGGGCAGCACGACGTGTCGGAACATAAATGAGAGTGTCGGCAAGTGCTGTTTGAATATCTCCATTAGGCGCGAAGTCATCGATAAGAGCGCCTGAAAGCAGAGCATCAACAAAATGCGGTAAAAAAGGGGTGCCAGAAGAAATGGAAAAGACACGCGGGTTATGGTTCATGAGGTCTCATTTGCAGTGGATGGGAGATATTTCTCGTTTGTGATTATTTCCATTGTTTTTACTGTATACAATTTTCATAGAGAGCAAAACTGAAAAGCTGAATTTATGCAAGAATTTTTGATTTTGAGTAAAGGGTAGGCTTCCAGTAAATGAGCTTTATATAAATTAAAATTAACAGTTTAGAGCAGAACAGAAACAAATGTTATGCGTTTCACAGCAAAAATTGATTATTTTGCGAAAATAGTCTTACAAAAGTTCGTAATAAAGCATCTTTTATGCTTTTGAAAGAAGACCAAACTCTTGATAAAAGCTTTGTAGAGGTGCAAGGGTTGGATGGGAAAGATTACGAGAAAGATAATCCTGCATATGCGGCAGGAATTTAAGATAAGAAGATTTTCCATCTCTTTTGTGGAGACGTACAAAAATTCCTAAAATTTTGGAAACTCGTTGTGCGCCTGCAAAAGCGTACAATTTTCTGAATTCATCTTCATTAAAGGGGCGCGGTGCTTGATGGCGTGCATTGCAATAGGCGTCAAGAATCTTTGCTTCGAGAGTTGGCGAAATAAAAAGACGGGCATCTTGCGCTAAAGAGACAAGGTCATAAGATGTTGAACCTTTTAAACCATCTTGAAAATCAAGAAGACCAATGCGGGCATGTCCTTCTCTCTGCGCGCACCAAAGAATGTTAGGAGAATGATAGTCACGCATGACAAAAGTCTCTTCTCCTTGAATAAGATCATCGAGATAATGCTGCCAACAATTAAAAAAGGCTTTACGTTGTTGTTGGTCTAAAGTTCTTTGGGTTTTAAAGGGAAGATACCAATCCAACAATAAAGAGAGTTCTGATTGCATAGCTTGACAATCATAAAAGGGAATTTTAAGCAAAAATGTCGCAAATTGTTTTTCTGAAGTCCATGATTTTTGGTGAAAAGAAGCTAGCAATTCGCTACAAGCGATGTAACGTTCTTCTATAGGATTACCGGCTTTATCTAAAAGTCCTTCACGCCCTAAATCTTCTAAAATTAAAAGACCTTTTTCAAGATCTTCAACAAAGATATGAGGGGCAGAAAATCCATTCTCTAAAATGAGTTTGCTAATTCCTACAAATTGACGGATATCTTTTGCAAGATGTGTCATTGTTGCGTAAGAAGGATCTATTTTTTGTGCCATTTCCATGGTTTGCGCATCCATCAGAACTTCTTGATGATGCCCATCGTCTAAAATTTCATATTTACGTGCTGAAGCATCGCAAGCTAAAAGACGACGGTGAACATGACCACGTTTATGGGTTGTTAGAAATGTGCGAATTGCAAAAGATCGTTGCAGGCGCTCAATAGAATGTTCTGCTGATGTAAGATTCACACGACGCCCAAAACTTTTATCTTCATATTGTAATGTGATTGCAAAGGTAACAGGTCCTAAAAGATTTGCACTCTTTTCTGGCCATTCAACAAGTAAAATGTTTTGCTCACGTGCTTCATGAAGTCCTAATTCATCGATTTCTTCTTCCATAGAAAGACGATAAAAATCAGCATGAATAATTTCAAACTGTGGAAGTTGGTAATTTTGGGCAAGAGTGAACGTTGGGCTTGGTACATCCAATGTATTATCGTTGGCAAGTGTGCGAATAAGTGTCCGTGCGATGGTTGATTTGCCCGTTCCAAGATCGCCTTGAAGTGTCACAAGATCGCCAGGCTTTAAAGCGAGGGCTAGATCTTGCGCAAAAAGCTTGGTTGCTTCTTCATTTTCAAGAAAAAAACTAAAGTTCATCAAGATTTCCACAACATGAGTGAGAAAAAAGTTTTGTGAGAATTAAAGTACGAGACTAAAAAACTTTGTCTCCTTTTGGAATTGGGAAAAAACATTTAACGGTTGTTCCTTGTCCAGTGCCAGTCAAAATTTCAACATGTCCACCGTGGAGTTCGACAAAGCTTTTGACAAGAGAAAGACCCAGTCCTGCTCCTGCACGCCCACCATGATGAGAATGGGAAGAGAAGCGTTTGAAAATTCGATCTAGGATATCTTTCGGAATATCAGACCCTTCATTATGAACACTAAAAATAATATTATTATTTTGTTCATCAGCACAAAATTCAATTGTACTCGCTTCTGTCGCAAAATTAATAGCATTACTAAGAATATTAACAAAAATTTGGTGCAGACGTGTTGCATCAGCAAAAATGAAATTTAGAGAAGGAGAAATTTGTTGTAAAAGCGTAATGTAACGTCCATTAAGGCGTTCTTCCACACGTGCTACTGCTTGTACCATAGCATCTGCAATGTTAACCGGCTTGATGTCTAACTCCATGATACCGGCATCAAGGGTTGCTAGATCAAGGATATCATTAACAATATTCAAAAGAGCACCAGATTCTGAATGAATATGTCCAAGATATTCTCGTTGACGCTCATTCACAGAGCCAAAAATTTGATCGCGTAAAATATCTGAAAATCCGATAATATTGGTGAGGGGGGTACGTAATTCATAGGAAACATGCTGAACAAATTCATTGCGCAAACGATCAGCACTTTCCAAGGCTTCATTTTTTTCTTGAAGGGCTCGTGCGACATGAACAGTGTCGGTAACATTAGCAAAAGTGAGCATTGTCTGTCCATCGGGAAGTGGGACCAATGTGTAGTCAATGATCATTCCATTTTTTAGATCCATACGACCTGAAGATGTATCACGATTTTCAGCAAAACCTGTGATAAATTTGGTAAAATTGTTCCATTCTTCTCCCACAGTTAAGACTGAACAATGGCTTTGTAATTGTGTGATGTGAGTGCCTTCTACTACCAAATTACCAGGTAAAGACCACAATTTTGATAAGGCTGGATTTGATAAACGCAAACGTCCATCAGTACCAAAAACCACCACACCTTCTGAAAGCTTATCAAGTGTTTCACCTTGTATTTTAATTAATGTGTTATAGCGTCGTTCTAGATCAACTTTTTCTGTGAGATTTTCGTAAAGCCAAGTGACACCTCCTTGTGGATGCGGACTAGAAATGACACGTACTGTACGCCCGTCTGGAAGATTCCAAATTTGTTGATTTGATTCTGATTGCTGATAAGCTTGAAAAAGTTTTTCTTTCCACGCGCGCCAATCAGGGTGTTCACCAATGAGTCCTTTTTCACGCAAACGTTCAAGGAGCAATGTATGACTTGGTTCACTTTCGAGAAAAGAACTTTCCAATGGCCATAAAACTTTGAAAGCATGGTTGCAGAATTTTAATTTTTGATTTTTATCAAAAATCGCTACAGCAGTTGATATTTGATCAAGTGTTTCACAATGTCCTTGGAGGACACGTCCCATCTCATGGGCAAGATTTTCATATGCACTATCGTCACGAGCAAAAGCTGCCATTCCTTCTGCTGTTGTAATGCGTGTGAGATGAAAACGGTGCCTCTCTCCATTAATGACTGTATAAACGTGTTCTTGAAAAACAGTTTCTTCTTTATCCGCTTTGCGTTGTGTTGTTTCATTAAAAAGATCATCGATTTTATTGTATTCCTCTTTAAAGCTTGTCATTTCTTTAAAGGAACGATTAATAAAACAGATTTTGCCTTCACAATCTCGTATCCATACTGGTTCTTGAATACAATCGAGAAGATTACGCTGCATTCTTAATTCTGTAAGAATTTGAGTGATATCTTTTTGTAAGCGCGCATTTTCACTTTGCTGTGTTGAGATATCTTGAAAGCGTGCAATGGCTGCTGTTCCTGCAATAATACCTGTAACTTGTAACAATGTATTGTTTGTGGTAGTGACGGCAAGTTCGAAAGGATGACAGTTGCAACGCAGTTGAGTCAACGCGTAATCAAGTTTCTGCAGAGACATTTCTTCAAGCCAGAGCTCAAAACGTTGAAAGTCTTGCTGATGAATTCCTGTTTTTTTCAGGGCAGGAATGTTTCCCACCATACGTGGTAAAGATGTTGGACTTTCCCAAATGAGAAGGCATTGCGCAGTTTCTTCCATAAGCCGTTCGTAATATGTAAGTTTTTCAGAAAAATCTGCTTGGATTATTTTTAAACGCTTCCATAAAGCTTTTTTTGCGCTCATAATAACTATCATACATATGAGAAGTGAGGCGCATGAAATCCCTCCACAGAGTGCTAAAATAAGCCATGGACCATCTAGAAAAGTAAAGTAAGAGAGCTGTATTTCTGGTAATTGAGCCATAGTGTATGTTGGAGAAAAAAGGAAAAGAAAACAAAAAACACCGATACAGATTCGGATCATTTTTTGAGCTTTTTCTTTGGAGCTATAATCACCAAAGCTGAGCACGACGCGCTTTCCTTTTTCTTTTAACTTAAGAAAACGTTTTAATAACGATAATGATTTGGTTTATAAGGACCTTGTGGTGAGACACCAATATAGGCGGCTTGTTCTTCTGATAAAACGCTTAATTGTATTCCTAGTTTATCAAGATGGAGACGTGCCACTTTTTCATCAAGGTGTTTTGGCAAAACAATAACTTCATTTTTATAATGTTCTGCACGGGTAAAGAGTTCAATTTGCGCTAAAACTTGATTGGTAAATGATGCTGACATGACAAAAGAAGGATGACCCGTAGCGTTACCGAGATTTAGCAAACGCCCTTCAGATAATAAAATGATACGTTTTCCATCAGGAAAAGTGATCATATCTACTTGTGGTTTAATATTTGTCCATGGAAAATTTCTAAGAGCTGATACTTGGATTTCATTATCAAAATGACCAATATTTCCAAGGATACACATATCTTTTACTTGTCGCATATGATCTAAGCAAACAACGTCTCTATTGCCAGTTGTGGTTATTATAATATCAGCACTGGAAGCTGCATTTTCTAAAGTAACAATTTCATAGCCATCCATAGCGGCTTGAAGGGCACAAATTGGGTCAATTTCTGTTACTTTAACACGTGCTCCAGCTCCTGAAAGAGAGGCTGCTGAACCTTTACCTACATCACCATAACCGCAGATGATAGCTGTCTTGCCAGCTATCATTACATCTGTTCCGCGTCGGATACCGTCTACTAATGATTCTCTACATCCATATTTATTGTCAAACTTTGACTTTGTAACACTATCATTGACATTAATAGCCGGAAAAGGCAAAAGCCCTTCTCTTTGTAATTGATAAAGGCGGTTTACGCCCGTTGTCGTTTCTTCACTTATACCTTTGATTGCTGCGCGTTGGCGTGTGAAAAATCCTGGCGTTTCATCCATACGTTTTTGAATTTGTTTGAAAAAAAATCCTTCTTCTTCTGTTTTTGGGTGTAATAAAATCTCTTTATTTTCTTCTGCACGAGATCCCATTAAAATGTAATTTGTCGCATCAGCACCATCATCCAATATAAGATTAGAGGGATTTCCGTCAGGCCATTGAAAAATTGCATCTATATAAGTCCAATATTCTTCAAGTGTTTCACCTTTAACTGCGAAGACAGGAGTCCCTGTGGCTGCAATAGCTGCTGCTGCGTGGTCTTGCGTTGAAAAAATATTGCTAGAACTCCACCGCACATCGGCACCAATTGCTTTTAAAGTTTCAATTAAAACAGCAGTCTGAATGGTCATATGCAATGAACCAGAAATGCGTGCTCCGCGTAAAGGTTGATGAGAAGAAAATTCTTTACGACAAGCCATTAAACCAGGCATTTCTGTTTCGGCAATATCAAGTTCTTTGCGTCCATAAGCAGCAAGCTTGATGTCTTTGACAACATAATCTTGAGCTGTCATTTTTTATCCTTTTTAAAGCAAGTTTTTCCGAGACGGTAGGAGAAATTAAAAAAAAATGCAAGAGAATAGAAAGGCTTATTTATATGAAAAATTTTTCAAATTTTCATAATTCTATATGCTATGTAGAGTCTATGTTATAGACAAGGTATAAAGATAAGATTTTCTTTAATGTACAAAATTTGCTATCATTTTTTATCTGTGAAAAATAGAAATTGGCAAAGAAAGTTTTTAAGAAATTATACTTTTTGGAAAAAATACTAGGGAGATCAATCACACCAATACAAATCTTTTTTCTTTTGCAAAATAAAATGCAGCTTATCACACAAAAAAGGAGCACGAAAAAGAATTAGACTAAGCTGGCAAATTTCTGGAAAATTGACCGTGTGGACGGAATCGCCATAAATAATTTGGCAAGATAGCAGCCATTGCTCTGGAAGTAATACCGACTCCTTCTAAAGTTTTCCCATTCTTTATTGCTTCTTGAGAAACAATGTTATCCACTTGTAAAAAGCGTATTTGATCGGCTGTAATCAAGCTCGGCACGAGAGGTAATTTACCAATCATTCCTAAAATACCTCCGATAAAGAGTCCGGAAAAAAGAGGCATGGGTAAGGTTGTCTTTTTGCGCTGAATAACTTTTAATACATTCTCTAGAGCATCTGAGAATGTGAGAATTTGTGGACCTCCAAGATTATAAGTTGTTCCAAGGGTCGCATGTTTTTCTAGAGCACGTACAATAAACTCAGCGATGTCACCAACATATACTGGTTGTAACTTATTTTGACCACCACCAAAAAGAGGTATGATTGGTAAAGAGCATGACAATTTTGCTAAGGTGTTAAAGAAACAATCTTCTGGTCCAAAGATAACAGATGGACGCATAATAATTGCTTGAGGATGTTTACTACGAACGATTTTCTCGCTCATAGAATGTACGCGAGCGTAAAGAAATGAAGCATTTTCATTTGATACAAGCGTTGACATATGGATAAGAGAAATACCAGCTTCTGCTGTTAATTCAGAAACATTATTCACACCACAAATTTGTGTTTTTTGAAAATTTGATTGATTTGATTGTGCTAAGCTGCCAGGAAGAAACACTGCACCCTCTGCTCCAAGCAATGCACGTGCAACGGATGCACGATGCTTTACATCAGTTTGAAGCATCTGGATTTGTCCTACTTCTCCTATTTGTAGCATATAATAGGCTTTTTGTGGATAACGAACGGCAATGCGAACGCGATAACCCCGTTTCGTTAAAGCCTCAACGACATACCGTCCTACAAAACCAGATCCTCCGAAAACAGTAATCAGTTTGGGATGTTGATAAAGTGCACTATTAAGCTGCATGATCAAAAAGTCTATCTTTTTTAAAGCTCTATAAATGATTAGTTCTTAACACGGTGGCGTTTTGTTGTCACGTAAAATATCACCTGCAAGGTAGAGAGAACCTCCAATAAGAACAATTGCCTCTTTATATTCTGAATTAATTTTACGCAACGCATCTCGTAGACTAGCTTGTGGACTGGCAGAAAGTCCGACTTTTCTAGCGGATTCAGCCAAAACCGTTGGACAAATACTTGCATTGTTGTTGATCAACGAAATCGTATATACCTTATCTACAAGGTTGGCTATAGGGTGAAAGTACCCAACAGAATCTTTCGTATTAAGCATGCCAACAATCATAATAATAGGTCGGTTTGATTTTTTCTTCCATCGTATAAGTTCCGCTGCAACAACTGTTCCCGCAGCGGGGTTGTGTCCACCATCTAACCATAAATCAATATTAGGAGACAATTGATCAACTAAGTGTCCGTGAGTGAGGTGTTGCATCCGTGCTGGCCAGTAAATATTTTGTAGAGCATGGCTTATTGTTTGTTCTGAAAGCCGAAAACCAGCTTGGTAAACCGCTTCAATAGCAGCTCCGGCGTTAGCAATTTGGTGTGCTCCAATCAAGTTGGGAAGTGGAAGATCCATTAAACCTTGGTTGTTTTGGAAAACCATACGACCATGTTCTGCATAGCTTTGGTAATCTTGACCAAATAAAAAATAAGATGCTTTATTTTCATCTGCAATGGTTGCTAAAATAGAACAGGCTTCATCATGATTTTGCTTTCCAATAACTACTGGAACTGTTGGTTTGATAATCCCTCCTTTTTGAAAAGCAATTTGTGCGATTGTTTTTCCAAGAAAATTTTCGTGATCATAGTCAATAGGCATAATAAGAGAAAGAGCTGGTTTTTCTATCACATTTGTGGAATCAAAACGCCCTCCTAAACCAACTTCTAAAATCAAGACATCAGCTGGATGCGTACTAAATAACATAAAAGCAGCTGCTGTAAAAATTTCAAAAACTGTAATTGGTTCTTGACGATTTATTTTTATAACTTGTTGAATAACTTCCGCTAACTGACTCTCTGCAACAAATTTTCCTTGTCCTTTTTGACCTAATCTACAACGCTCATTCCAATGTACCAGATGAGGTGAACTATACACATGAACACGGTAGCCTCCACTTTCTAATAGTGCACGACAAATAGCTGAAGCAGATCCTTTGCCATTTGTTCCTGCAACATGAATAATAGGTGCGAGCTTTAAATGCGGATTACCAAGGCGTTTTAAAAGGCGTAAAATACGTTCTAAAGAAAGATCAAATTTTTTGGGATAATTTTTTAAAAAATCATCCATTATCCTTTTTACTTGGTTATTTTCCATAATTTAGGCCGCCTCAATTTTAGAAAGCGATGCCTGAGAGCTTGTTAGAGAAGGGTTGGTAGTGACAGGATATTTCATCATCAAACGTATAAGCCGCGCAATGGTTGTTTTCATTTCCAAACGAGATACAACCATATCAATCATGCCATGTTTAAGTAGATATTCACTACTTTGAAAGTCTTCTGGCAAAGTTTCACGTATAGTTTGTTGGATCACACGTGGTCCAGCAAAACCAATCATAGCTCCAGGTTCAGCAATATGGACATCACCGAGCATAGCATAAGACGCTGTAACTCCTCCAGTTGTGGGGTTGGTCAGAACTACAATATAAGGCAGTTTTGCTTCTTTCATCATTTCAACAGCTACTGTTGTTCGTGGCATTTGCATCAATGAAAGTGTCCCTTCTTGCATACGTGCTCCACCAGAAGCGACAAAAAAGACCAAAGGACATCTATTTGCAATGGCTGTATCAAAAGCTTTAATGATAGCTTCTCCTGAAGCCATACCAAGTGATCCTCCCATAAAAGCGAAATCTTGAACAGTTGCGACAATTGGTAGCCCCTCAATGGTACCTTGCGCACTTAAAATATTATCATCAACTCCAAGTTTAGAACGGTAATCTTTTAACCGATCAATGTAACGTTTTTCGTCACGAAACTTTAAAGGATCTGTTACAACTTTTGGATTTTCAAGAGGAGTATAGACTCCATCATCAAAAAAATACATGAGACGATTTTTGGCGCTGATGCGCATGTGATAGCCAGAGGTGGGCATGACATATTGATTCATTTCTAAATCTTTATGGAATACCATTTCACCACTCGTGGGATCTTTGATCCACAGATTGTCTGGAATGTTACGACGTCCCAGTATGGAATTGATTTTAGGACGAACATAATTTGTAATCCAGTTCATCTTTATAGCCTCTCTTTAAATATTATTCACTTTTTGGGTGCTTTGAAGAAATACAAAATCGAATTTCTAGACATGCTTTGCTGGTTAAATGGATGAAGCCATTGAATAGCTTTATCCAGGTATTTACAGCTCCAATCTTCTTATCCTTTAATTTTATCGTCTTTCACATATTGCAGTGATAACCTAAATTAAAAGCATTTCCTGCAATAAACTCGTCAATTATTTCAAAAACTTATATTTTTCATTTTTTGTTTTGATACTAAATCCCACTCCTGATGCTGGTTAGCAAATTTCTCATTTGCTTCTGGTCTAAAACCAACACTTAGCAAATTCTTAATACCAATTATGTGAATCTGAAAAAGTGTAATAACTGTAAGCATGAATAAGGTCATAATAGTCCATGAATATAATGGATATGATAGAATTATGTTAGCGAAACACTAATTTGAGAGCAAGATTTTTTTAAATCTTTTCCCTAATGAGAAAAGTAAAAATGATCTTTCAAAAGACTAAACTTGTTTTATCTTCTTCTTGATTGGTAAGCTTTATTGAATTTAGGTGGGAGAGTCTGCTATTATTTTAGTGTTATGCATATGATGATCTTTTGGTAAAAAATTGGGTACAATTATTGTTATTGGATCGATCTATTTTGTTTGTGGACACAGGAAGTTTTACCATTTTAGAAGTAAAGTTTACTTCATGATGTTTTTTACAACATCAAATTGCTTGAAGAGTTTTTATTTTTATTTGAAATAATAGAGTTTTTTCCCGACTTTAAGAATTGGAGGGATGGGATGAAAAAAATGATATGATAACATTTGCTAATTTTTGAGCAATATCTTTTTTACTCATGTGTGGCCAGTGTTCAACCTTTTCTTTGCTAATAAGATAAATTTGATTTGTATCAGCTCCCATAACGCTTGTACCGTCGACATGAAGAGAAATATCATTAGCTAGAATAAAATCAGCTCCTTTTTCGATGCGTTTTTTTTGCGCATTAGCAATGATATCGCATGTTTCTGCAGCAAAACCAATCACCAGTGGGGGACGATTGGGAGCGTGACTGATTGTTGCTAAAATATCAGGGTTTTCTACCATGTAAAAAGATGGTGGTGTTTTGTTCGCATTTTTTTTAATTTTGTGGAAAGATTGCGTCTGACTGCGCCAATCACAAACAGCAGCAACAAAAATAGCTCCATCAGCAGGCAATGCCAATTGAACAGCATCTAACATTTGACAGGCTGTTTCAACATGAATGGTTTTTACACCTTGTGGATCGTCAAGATTAACAGGACCACAAATAAGAGTTACGTTAGCACCTAAATGAGCGAGAGCTGTTGCAATGGCGTGACCTTGTTTTCCCGAAGAACGATTAGCAAGATAACGGATTGGATCAATTGGCTCATGAGTAGGTCCAGAAGTAACAATAAAATGGCGACCAGAAAGTGGTTTTTCTTGCTGTACACCTAAAAGAGTTTCTATCGAAGCTACGATGGTTAAGGGTTCACTCATACGTCCACAACCTGCTTCATCATGTTCAGCCATTGCTCCAACTTCTGGTCCAATGATATGAACGCCATCCGCGTGTAATTTCGCAACATTGCGAACAGTTGCAGGATGTGTCCACATGGCTGGATTCATAGCTGGTGCAATCAAAAGCGGGCAGCGTGCTGCTAAAAGCACACAATTGGCCAAGTCATCCCCTATACCAGTAGCTATTTTTGCAATACGGTTGGCTGTAGCGGGAGCTAAAATAATCAAATCAGCATCACGTGCTAACCTAATGTGACCAATATCATGTTCTGTTTCACGTGAAAATAAATCGCTATATACTTTGCTTCCACTTAAAGCTTCAGCTGCTAAAGGAGTAATAAACTTTTGAGCTGCTTGTGTCATAATAACGTTTAAATGTGCTCCACGTTCTTTTAGACGACGAATAAGATCAAGTGCTTTATAAGCTGCAATGCTACCACCAATAATAAGCAGGATAGATTTTGATTGCAGTGATTGCTTTTCTACGACGCTTATCTGAGAAGGTGTTATCACTGAAGGAACTGGATTGCTTAAAAGGCAACGGGCTTCTTCTTCCATAGAAATACCATTTTTTGCCGCTCGTATACGCAGGGCTTCTTTAGCTTTAGGTGAAAGATTACGAATGGTAATACTGGCCATGAAATTGATCCAAAAAATAAAATGATTGCAATGATTTCATAATCAATATTTTTTAGCATATTGAGCAAATTAGAAAAGATGAAAAAAATAAAAAGTCAAACAAACACAACAAAGTGCAATGATAAACAAGCTATAACGACCATAACGATTGGTACGGTTTTGCTCTATAGCAAGTTGTTTGAGTGTAGCAGGAGAAAGATTAAATCCTGTTTTTACCATTTGCTCAAGATCTTCTTCTATCCGTTGAAAATTTTGTATCAACTGTGGTGTCTTTCGTGCCAGCGAAAGAAGTACTTGTGCCCCTTCACTAAAGTCTTTTGCAATTCCCACAGGTCCTAAATTTTTGCTAATCCATTCTTTCACAACTGGTTCTGAGGCTTTCCACATATTGAAAGTTGGGTCCAATGTGCGGGCAACACCTTCTACGACAACCATAGTTTTTTGCAACAATAAAAGTTCAGGGCGCGTTTGCATGTCAAATAATTCCGTGACTTCAAACAATAATGTAAGCAGCTTAGCCATAGAAATGCTTTGCGCTGATTGTCCGTGAATCGGTTCACCGATGGCACGATTAGCTTGAGCGAAGCTCTCTATACTGTGGTGAGAAGGTACATACCCTGCTTCAAAATGAGCGCGCGCTACCCGATAGTAATCGCGTGTAATAAAACCATAAAGAATTTCAGCAAGAAAAAGCTTTTCTTTTTTACCAAGTCGTCCTGTAATTCCTAAATCAACAGCAACAATACATCCTTCATGATCTACAAATAAATTACCAGGATGCATATCAGCATGAAAAAATCCATCACGCAGTGTATGACGAAGGAAAGATTGAATAAGTGTAACGGCGAGCACTTGTAAATCAAAACCAGCTGCTTTAAGTGCGGAAATATCAGATATTCTGATACCATCAATCCATTCCATTGTTAAAACATTGCGTCCTGTTCGTTCCCAATTAATGTGTGGGACTCTAAAACCTACATCATGTTTAATATTTTCAGCCATTTCTGATATGGCGGCTGCTTCTAGCCGTAAATCCATCTCAATTCGTGTGGTTTGCGCCAAAGTGTCAACAACACAGACAGGGCGTAGGCGTCGAGAGGCGGGTACATAACGTTCTTGCAAATGAGCAACAAGATAGAACCCTTTGAGATCTTTCGCAAAACGGGTTCTAATATTAGGGCGAATAACTTTGACAGCACATTTTTTTTTATGCCCTGCTTCATCATAGTATTCAGCTGGATGGACCTGGGCAATAGAAGCTGCTGCAATAGGTGGATAAAAATTGATGAACAAATCGTTTATAGAACGACCAAGTGAACTTTCAATTTGGGCAATAGCAGAAGTGCAGGAAAAAGTTTGAACACGATCTTGTAACTGTGCCAAATCTTCTGCGACATTGCGTCCGACAATATCTGGGCGTGTCGCAAGAAATTGACCAAGTTTTATATAAGAGGGGCCAAGTTTATTAATTGCAGACGAAATATTTTCAGATCGTTGTTTTATTTTTGTTTTGCGTCGCGCTAATATGCACGCTATTTTGTAACATAATGCTGGAAATCCTTGAATGTGATCGCTAGGAAGAGTACTCAAAACGCCTTCACGTGCCAAAACCCATCCTGCACGTATTAATTGAAAGTAAGTGGAAATTTGCACCATTTTTAAATTTTCCAGCCTGAATGCAACGCTGCGATTGCACCTGTGAGATTACGATAGGATACTCGCGAAAAACCTGCTTCATTAATTATATGGACAAAATCATCTTGCTTTGGAAATTTTCGAATAGATTCGACTAAATAACGATAAGCATCTCCATCATCTGCAATAAATTGGCCAAGCTTTGGAATGACACGAAAAGACCAAAGATCATAAATTTGATCCAATAGAGGCATTTCAACGTTTGAAAACTCTAAACATAAAAAACGTCCACCCGGTTTTAAAACACGAAAAGCTTCTCTCAGAGCTTGATCAATATGCGGTACATTACGAATTCCAAAAGCAATAGTATAAGCGTCAAAGCTTTGATCTTCAAAAGGTAAATGTTCTGCATTGGCTTCAACAAAGTTAATTAAAGAAACGAGACCATTTTTTTGTGCACGTTGTTTTCCAACATTAAGCATCGAGGCATTAATATCAAGCACTGTAGCACGGGCTTGTTTGCGTGAAGCATTAAGAATGCGAAAAGCAATATCGCCAGTACCACCAGCCACATCAAGAACTTTCCAAGTGGGACGTGCTGGTGGAGAGAGCCATGTAACCATAGCATTTTTCCATACACGATGTAGTCCAAGCGATAAAATATCATTCATTTTGTCATAGTTTTCAGCAACAGAGTGGAATACATCGTCAACCATGGATTGCTTTTGTGCTTCATCAACTTTTTTAAAACCAAAAGAGTGCTCCATGCCTCCTTTAATTCCTACACGCTCTGTTTCAGTTGCCATGTATATGATCTTCCTTATTTTTTATCGTAAATGAAATATAAAAAGTGCCCAAATACAAAAAAGTAACGCACAAAATCACAATATTAATATTATTATTAATATTATTACATAACCACAGACAAAAAAGGTCCCTTTAGATATCGAGATTGGCAACACTCAAAGCGTTATCTTGAATAAAAGCGCGTCTAGGTTCAACTTCATCACCCATTAAACGGGAAAAAAGTGAATCTGCATCTGTTGCATCATTGATTTTTACTTGCAAAAGAGCGCGGGCATCAGGATTTAGGGTTGTTTCCCAAAGCTGTTCAGCATTCATTTCTCCAAGACCTTTGTAACGTTGCAAAGTGATCCCTTTTTTACCATTTGCAAAAATGCTCTCTAATAAGCTAACAGGTCCCAAAATACGCTCTGATTTATCTTTGCGATGTAGAAAGAGAGGAGGGGTATATATTTCTGTAAAATTTCGTGAAATACGGTCAATTTGACGTGCATCAGCTGAATTTATAAGCCCTGCATCAAGGGTAATAGTATCTTTAACTCCGCGAAAAACACGTTCAAAATATAGATTTCCATCTGATGTATATTGACCACTCCAACCGCGCTCCATATCATCAGCTATCAAATCGAGGCGATGTGCTATGTTATCGGCTGTTTTTTGCGCTTTTTCTGGCGTTGCAAAAGCTTCAAGATTAAAAGCTCCAACAATGGCTGCTTGCTCAATAATATTACGATCATAACGGGTGTGAAGTCCATTTAACAGTTGACGTAATATGCGAGCATCTTCGACGAGTTGACGCAAATCTGAACCTGCGCGAACTTCTCCTGTTGCTAATTCTAATGTTGTTTCTTCTAGCCCAGAATCAATCAGAAATTCTTCAAATGCTGCTTCGTTTTTTATATACTGAAAAGATTTTCCACGTGTTACTTTGTAAAGCGGTGGTTGAGCAATATAGAGGTGTCCACGCTCAATCAATTCGGGCATTTGTCTAAAAAAGAAAGTAAGTAACAAGGTGCGGATATGTGCACCATCAACATCCGCATCGGTCATAATGATAATTTTGTGATAACGTAACTTATCTGGGGAAAACTCATCTTTACCAATGGAAGTTCCAAGAGCAGTAATCAGTGTTCCAATCATATCAGATGAGAGCATTCGGTCAAAGCGTGCTCGTTCGACATTCAAAATTTTACCACGTAGGGGTAAAATTGCTTGATTTTGGCGTGAACGTCCACTTTTTGCTGAGCCACCAGCAGAATCCCCCTCAACAATAAAAATTTCTGATTTTGCTGGATCACGTTCCTGACAATCAGAGAGTTTTCCTGGTAAAGATGTAATGTCTAGAGCACCTTTCCGTCGTGTAAGTTCTCGTGCTTTGCGCGCTGCTTCGCGTGCTGCTGCAGCTTCTACCACTTTACTTGTAATAATTTTTGCTTCGTTTGGATGTTCCTCTAGCCAGGCAGAAAGTCCTTCATTGACCAAATTTTCAACAACAGGGCGTACTTCAGAGGAAACTAATTTATCTTTGGTTTGTGAAGAAAATTTGGGGTCTGGAACTTTTACAGAAAGAATAGCTGTTAATCCTTCACGGCAGTCATCACCAGTTAAGTTAACTTTTTCCTTTTTTGCGATACCTGAAGATTCAGCATAACCATTAATTTGGCGCGTTAAAGCGCTGCGAAAACCTACGAGGTGGGTTCCTCCATCACGCTGAGGAATATTGTTGGTAAAACACAAAACTTTTTCATGATAAGAATCATTCCACCACAAAGCAACATCAACGCTCATTCCATCTTTTTCACTTGCAATATAAATAGGAGCATCAAGAAGAGCTTTTTTTGATTGGTCAATATATTTGACAAATTCAATTAAACCACCTTCATAATGTAGTTCAACGGAATGAACATCTGCATGACGTTGGTCAACAAGGAGAATGTGCACACCAGAATTCAAAAAGGCCAATTCCCGTAAACGACGTTCTAAGGTTTCAAAATCAAATTTAACCATAGTAAAGGTTTCAGGACTTGGTAAAAATCTAATTTCTGTTCCACTTTCTGCATTGCAATCACCGACAATTTTTAGAGGAGAATCGGCGACCCCATGCGCAAATGACATTTCATGGATTTTGCCATTACGCCTGATTCGCAGATGCAACCATACTGATAGCGCGTTAACAACAGAGACACCAACACCGTGCAGTCCTCCAGAAACTTTATAAGAGTTTTGATCAAATTTTCCACCAGCGTGAAGTTGGGTCATAATGACTTCAGCTGCTGAAACGCCTTCTGTTGGGTGAATATCTGTAGGGATACCACGCCCATTATCACGAACAGAACAGGAGCCATCAGCATGAAGTGTGACATTTATGAGTGTAGCATGACCCGCTAAAGCTTCATCAATGGCATTGTCTACGACCTCATAGACCATATGGTGCAAACCTGAGCCATCATCTGTATCGCCGATATACATACCAGGGCGTTTACGTACAGCATCAAGACCTTTGAGAACTTTGATAGAGGCGGCATCATAATCATCACCATACACTGGTGAGTTTTTTTCATCACTCATAAGTTAATCCATTTCAGTGTTCAATTTGCGATATTTATCAGCATTTTTTAGCTTTATGTTTTGACCGTTATTTATGGAATAACAACATTAAATGTTTACCGTATATCAAATTTATATTCAACATCTGTCAGTATACAATAAGTAGGATGATTTTTGTGTATGCAAACAATGTTGTACTGTTACGTTGCATTTTGGGTATAAAGATATTCACAATTAATTTTATTTAGTTGATTTTTATAAATTTTTAATGTTGTCGGAGGGAGAAAAATCAATTTTTTGTACTTTTATAACTGCATTTTGCGCATTTTTACGTATTACATAGCTTAAATTAATAATCTTCTTTTTTGGAATATTTTTGTGATGTTGCATAATAATACTGGAAAAGCTTGTAGTTTATATGAATATCAAAATCAGTATGTATTTCGGAAATATATGGAAATTGTAAGATTTTGAACAATTTTAAAGGTATCTTAGCATTTAAAATTATTTAAAACCAGATATTTAAGTAAAATATTTTAAATGTTGTACTGGGTTAATTGTACTTTAATTGCAGAAATTGCAGAAAATTGAGGGAAAAAACTTTAAAAATGAAAAAACCTATAGACATATTAAATGTTTTTATTGGCGTTTTATTAATTACATGGGGGATTCTCTTATCGTCTTTGGCAAAAGCTGAAACGTCTGGAAAACTACCTTTCTTTTTTGATTCCCATAAACGTTTGGTACAACCTGATATAACAGATATAACTCGTTTGCGTTTTGTAACAACTTTTGATTTCCCCCCTTTTAATTTTCTTGATAAAACAGGGCATCTTTCTGGCTATAATATCGATTTATTGCGTGCTGTTTGCTCAAAATTAAATCTTGAGACATTATGTGAGGTAGAAGTTGTTCCTTGGGAAGAGCTGGTAGATCACGTCAAAAATGGAGGAGCAGAAGTGATTATTGCTGGTTTAAAAGAAACAGCAATGACGCGTAAAGATCTTGTTTTTACTAAAACTTATTTGCGTTTTCCTGCCCGGTTTGTTGCTTCTAAACCTATTAATTTGGATGAGCCAATAAGTGATAAGCTTACGCATTTAAAGAGTGGACTTTTATTCAATAGTGCTCACGAAGAGTTGTTTCATAATTATTTTCCTGAAGCCAAATGGAAAGGGTTTAAAGATAGAGGAGAACTTTACAAAGCGCTACAAGATCATAAAATTGATCTTATTTTTGATGATGGGTTTGCTTTATCTTTATGGTTAAATGATCCAAAATCTGCTGATTGTTGTTATTTTGTTGGTGGTGCATATATAGCTCCACAATTATTGGGAAAAGGAATGCAAATGGCTGTTTCAAAGCAGAATGCAAAACTGGCCAATATACTCAATTATGCTCTGAAGTCTTTAGAAGATGATGGCAAGCTTGCAGAACTTTATCTGCGCTATTTTCCGATTGGTTTTTATTAATAAGCTTTGTTTATTTTTTAGGAAAGAGCAGTTAATCTTTCATTCCCTAATCGATAAGAAATGGATTCTGCAAGATGATGACGTGAAATAAGGTCTGCTTCATCAAGGTCAGCAATAGTACGTGCAACTTTGAGAATGCGATGATAAGAACGTGCAGAAAGATGCATTTTTTCACTAACATTTTGTAATAATATTGTAGCTTTTTTATCAAGAGTAGCAATTTGTTCGATGATTTTAGCAGGGCAATCGCCGTTGGTGCGAATATGGTCAAAGCCCAGTGTCGTAAAACGTTTGATTTGAATAGCTCGGCAACGTGCAACGCGTTTTGCAACATCACAACTTTTTTCTGATTGCTCTGGTTGCATAAGATCCATAGCTGTTAAAGCAGGGACATCAACCCGTAAATCAATTCGGTCAAGTAAAGGACCAGAAATGCGAGATTGATAATCAATTTGACAGCGTATTCCTTTAGCACAAACATGATTTTTTTCACCAGCCATACCACAGCGACAAGGATTCATTGCAGCAATGAGCTGAATGCGGGCAGGATAGCTTATGTGGTGGTTAGCTCGGGCAATAACACATTCTCCACTCTCTAAAGGTTGACGCAGAGAATCGAGAACTTTTGGAGAAAATTCAGGAAATTCATCGAGAAATAAAACACCATTATGTGCAAGGGAGACTTCTCCTGGTCTCCCTTTTAGACCACCGCCGATCATGGCTGCCATGGAGGCAGAATGGTGTGGAGCACGAAAAGGACAGTGAAGTGAAATGGTATTGTTTACTGTTTCACCTGCAATAGAAGCAATTAAAGAAACATCTAAGAGCTCAGAGCTATCAAGGGGTGGTAAAATGGATGGTAAACGTTGAGCTAACATAGATTTTCCTGCACCAGGAGGACCTACAAATAAAAGGTTATGCCGTCCAGCTGCGCAAACTTCTAATGCACGTTTAGCAGCTTTTTGCCCTTTAATTTCGGAAAGGTCCGGAAGTTCAGTTTGAATCGTATATTCTCGTGGTTTCGGACGTTTTTGAATTTGAGTTCCTCTAAAGTGATTGACCATCATAAGAAGAGTCTCAGGTGCAAAAATGTCCATCTCTTCGTTTATCCACGCCGCTTCAGGTCCGCATTTATAGGGACAAATGAGCCCTTTACCTAATGATAAAGCTGTCATTGCAGCCGGCAGGACCCCATTAACAGCTGTAATAAATCCATCAAGTGATAATTCACCTAAAATGATATAGTCTTGTGCTACTTTAGGAGGAAGAAGTTCCATAGCGAGCATTAAACCTACAGCAATTGGCAGATCATAATGCGATCCTTCTTTAGGTAAATCAGCTGGCGCAAGGTTAATAGTAATTCGTTTATTAGGCATAGAAAGCCCACAGGCATGAATAGCTGCTTGCACACGTTCACGACTTTCTGCAATTGCTTTGTCTGCTAAGCCAACAATCGCTATGCCTATTTTACCAGGGGAAACCATAACCTGTACATCAACAGGTACTGCTTCTAAACCGCGAAAAGCAACAGTTGTGGCACGCGCGATCATCAGTTCTCTTTCCTTCCCCTCTCATTACACAGAAACAATCATATCTGCATATAAAAATCAAGAAGTGTTTGTATAGCTTTTTGGATAGACAGATCTATATACCTCCGCATGTACGAACTTTTGTGCTCTCGTCGTAAGTTGGGAAGTGAGTTATTCAATTGAACCATAATAACCTACGATGAAATAAATCATTTATAGTGCGCTAAGTAAATGTGCTAGAAATAAAAGGGTTATTTGTATTTATAGTAAGAATTTCTGTGAATACGAAGAGGGGTAAATTATTATGTATTTCAATAAAAAATGATATGAAATAAAATGTTTGAAGTAGCATATTTGTTGCTTTTCTTTTTCGGTGTTGTTTGTAAAAAATGATGTAAATTGTACTAAAGGCATCTAATTTATGATGTATGAGGCAGGATTTTTGTTGAAATCAGGAACCATGCGTAGTGTATTTTTAGGTTTATGTTTTGTCTTTGTTTTTTTGCATCCACTTGCAGCATTTGAGCTTTTTGGTAAAAAAAAGACAAATTCTTCTTCATATAATACGAGCAGTACAGATAGGTTTTATAAAGTTGAAGTTGTGGCTCCACCAGGTGCGCCACCAGAAGGTGTAAAGATAGTTAAAGCTGTTTCTTCTCTTGTAGCTGATCAAGGTAAGGTGTTATCGAGTTCTTCTGGCCTATTGGCTAAAGCACGTTCAGATTATCGTACAATTCTTGCTGCTCTTTACGCTGATGGACGTTATGGTAGTGTTATTAAAATTCAGATTAATGGTCGAGAAGTTGCTGATTTGAGCCCTGTAACGCAATTACCAGCGCATTCTAATATTGTCATTATGGTTGATGCTGGCCCACAATATATTTTTAACGTTGCCCGTATCAATGAAGTTGCTCCATTGTCAAAACATAAAACAAATAAAATGCCTTCAATAAAAGATTTGGGCTATACGGTTGGAGCTATAGCTAAATCTGAAACTATTCGTAAAGCAGAAGTGTGGGCTGTTAAGGGATGGCGTAAACAAGGTTACGCTAAAGCTAAGGTTACTAACAGTGAGGTAATTGCTGATCATGCCGCGCGTCTTATTGATGCACAGATTACGGTTGATCCTGGACAAAAAGCTTATTATGGTCCTCTAACTGTGCGCAATGTAAGTAAGAAACCACATATAGACTCAGATTATATTGCATGGATGACAAAATTAACACCAGGTCAGGAATATGATTCTGATGCGTTAGCCAAAGTTAATGAACGACTTGCTCGTCTTGATGTTTTTCGTGCTGTGAATATTCGTGAGGCTGATACAATTAGCCCTGATGGCAGTTTGCCGCTTACGCTTGTTTTAGAAGAACGTAAACCACGGCGTTTTAGCTTCGGTGGTAGCTATTCAACGTTAGATGGTGCAGGTATTGAAGCTTATTGGATGCATAACAATCTTTTTGGTCATGCAGAACATCTTAAAATTGAAGCAAAAATAAACGGGGTCGGTAGCAATAAAGAACAATCATATGATCCTAAAAATTTCGATTACCTTTTTTCAGGCACATTTATCAGACCTGGTACGTTCACCCCCGATACGGATTTGAAGGCAGAATTGAAAGCACAACAGGATATCCTGGATAATTATATGACACAAGCTGTCAGGGGAAAATTGGGTATTACACATATTTTCAACGATGATTTATCGGGACAGGTTGCAGTAGAGATTTCTAAGGGATATTCACGTGATGTCTATTTTGGAGATCGTAATTTTACAACAATTGGGTTTCCTAGCGGTTTGGTTTACGATAATCGTGATAATAAATTCGACGCGAAAAAAGGTTTGTATGGTGAAGCGGCTTTTGAACCTTTTTATGAAATGTACTTTAGCAATTTTGTGGCAAAAATGACTATTGAGGGGCGTTCTTATTGGGGGTTGGATGAAAAGGATCGTTTTGTTTTCGCAGCGCGAGCAAAGCTTGGTACAATGGTCGGAACTAATATAGAACATGTCCCTTCAGATGTTCTATTTTTTGCTGGTGGTGGTGGATCTGTTCGTGGTTATGCTTACCGTAATATCGGTATCAAAATAGAAAATGATGCTGTTGTTGGTGGACGTTCGCTTGTTGAAGGTTCGGCAGAATTACGTTTTTCTTTAAATGACAAGATAGGGTTTGTCAGTTTTATTGACGGAGGTATCGTGGGAGAAAAATCATTTTTTGATTTTTCTCAAAAAATTAAATGGGGAGCTGGTATTGGAGGTCGCTACATAACAGGTATTGGTCCTTTACGTATTGATTTGGCCTTTCCCTTAAAGAGAGAGAAAGGCGATCCTCGCATTGGTTTTTATGTGGGTATAGGACAAGCGTTTTAATGAAAAAAACAGTACGTTTATGGAGTTTATTATTTGGACTTTTTTTTCTTTTTATGAGCACGCTTGTTTTAGGAAAACAAGACGATTCATTTTTCGATGATGCGAAAATGGAGAAGAGTTCATGGTTTGTTGCTTATATTGAACGAAAACTTTCAGCGCCTAACCGTAGAGTGCGTTTGCATAATGTACGCGGAATATTATCATCTCAAATGTCTGTTGATGCCATTACTATTAGTGATAAAGACGGTATTTGGCTTAAAATGACCAATGTTACAATGGATTGGAAGCGCCTATCGTTATTGAAAAAGCATTTGAACATTGATAAGCTTTCTGTAGAACAAGTTACGCTTTTACGTAAATCGCAAAACAATTCTTCTTCTGTTTCTTTTCTCGAATCAAGAAAATTTTCTTTACCAAAGCTGCCTATAGCTGTTTCTATCAATGCGCTTACAGTGCCACATGTGACATTTGAACAAGATTTTTTGGGTTTTTCTGCTGATCTGTCCTTAAAAGGACATTTAATTTTGACTGATGGTGATTACGATATTGATGTAGTAGCTCATCGTTTAGACAAGCAGGGTTCTTTTTCTGTTTTAACGAAGGTATCTAATGACGATCGTACAGCGAAAATTGATATTTCTGCTTTCGAGCCGCATAATGGTATTGTTGCTAATATTCTTAACATTGAAAAGCGTCCTGCTTTCAATCTTGCTATTCAAGGTGATGGTCATTTTGATGATTTAGTTGTCAAACTTTCTTTAGAGACTGATAATAATCCTATTTTAGATGGTCGTATTCTTTTTGCTAGTGTTGCAGAAGAACATAATGTTTTTACTAAACTTGTCGGCAGACTTGGCTCTTTTATGCCTGTTCAATATCGTAGTCTTTTCGAAAATGATGTAACATTGGAAGCAGGGGCAAGAGTGACAAAAGAAGGTGCAATGCACCTTGATCATATGACTATTCAGGGACAAGCAATAAATTTTGTAGCTAATGCTGAAGTAACAAAAGATAGATTTTTACGGCGGTTTTTTGTTGATGGGAAAATAGCTTTTGATAAGAAAAGTGAATCTGATCGTTCGCCTGTGTTAAAAGCATCAACGCGTGCAGATAATCTTGTTTTAACTGTTGATTATGGTCGTGAAGGGCAAAAATCCTGGAAAGGGCAGCTCATTATACATAATTTAAGCAATAAAAATGTTCATATCCATGACGCTGTTTTTGATATGGGAGGGGTAAGCGAAAATCTTGATAATATAGCGTCTCGTCATGTTGGTATTCAGGTTAACGGAAAGCTTCAGGGAATTACAAAGATTAAAGGAGAAGCATTAAAAGAAGATATAGATCAAACAGTTCATGTGCATTTAGATACGGATATTGTTGCTAAAAAACCGATTGTCATTAATGATTTTAGCGTTACATCTCAAGGTTTTTCTACTTGGTTAAAAGGAAAAATGGACCATTTAATTTTTAAAGGTGATCTTGGTTTAAAAGCACAAACATTATCTCCTTTAGGCTTTTTGAGTAAACAGGCATTTTCTGGTGGTGCAGACCTTAAAGCTAAGGGAACTATAAATCTGATAAGCGGTATTTTTGATTTTGAATTATCAGGTATCGCCAACGACATGAAAATAGGTATGAAGCCTTTTGATCAATTATTCAAAGGAAACCTTATTTTCTCGGGTGAAGCTATGCGGAATAAGGCAGGCTTTATTGTGCGTCGTTTTGGTTTAAAAAGTCAATACGTAAGTGTAAACGCTGATGGGTATTTTTCAAGTGAAAATGCTAAGATGGATTTTATTGCTAAACTATCCGATCTTACTTTATTAGATCCAAGGATGAGCGGTGCACTCACAATAAAAACTACCGCTAGAGGACGCAATCATCTGATAAAGCTTGATACACGTGCTCACATTGCTGAAGCATTTTTTATAGGAAAAAAACTAAAAAATGCAACATTTTCTGTTAATGCACTTATGGATAATGCATCATCGGTTACTCCTTATTTAACAGGATCTGTAGAAGGTAAGGGAACTTTTGCTAAGCAACCATTGCGCTTATCTGCTTCTTTTGAGAGCTCTAAGAAAATTCAAAATCTTCAGGATATCAACATTAGAGGGGGAAAGGCAGAGATAACCGGCAGCCTTTCTAAACCGTTTAAAGGATCAGTGGAAGGAGCGTTGCATGTTGATGCTGATGATATTTCGGTGCTTGCTGCGTTGTTTTTACAAGAAGGTCATGGACAGTTAAAAGGAGATTTTGTTTTTTATGAACAAAATGGCAAACAAAGAGCTAGTTTGAAAGCTTATATTGATAGCTTAAGTTTTGCAAAGAATAAAATTAAAAAGTTAGCAGTAGAAGCAGATATATTTGACCTTTTTGGAATGACTCAGTTTGAAGGTTTTATCAACGCAGAACATATTCAAACAGCTTCTATGATGGTCGATCATTTTAATGCTAACGCTCACTATGATAATGAGAAAACAGCTTTTACTATTCAAACAATGCTGAATAGTAATACAAACGCGCAGCTTTCTGGCAGTGTGATTACAATGGGACTTCCAGAAGGTATAAAACGAGCAGTGCATATTGAGACCATAGATGTGAAACAACCCAATCTTCATGCAGTATTACCTAAACAGGCTACAATTGTTTTTGATAAATATGGGATGGTAGTAAGAGAATTAGGGCTTTCTGTTAATGGGGGTAAAGTTGTACTTGCGGGTAATTTTTACGATACTCTTAACTTGCATCTTCAAATGGATGCTTTTCCTGTTGCTTTGGCTAATTTATGGAAACCCAGTCTGGGTGCTGCTGGTACTTTAACAGGACAGGTTACAATTCATGGAAATTTAAAAAAACCTGATGTGATTTATGATGTAAAAGGTGAAGGTTTAACAACTGTTGCTCTTCAAAATAAAAAAATAATGCCTTTTGCACTTTCTGCTACAGGGAAAACAACAGATAAAATTCTTACTTTAGATGTAGATTTAAAAGGGGAAGGAATACAAGCGCAGGCACAGGGTAATATGTTTTTAGATAACAACCAACTTGATTTACATGTTAACTTGAAGAATTTATCTGCTCGTTTTGCTGATGGGTTTATTGAAGGACGAGCGCTTGGAGGGGGGATTATGGGCAAGGTCGATATTGCTGGCACAGTGAAGAATCCTTCTGCTCATTTTGATCTTTCTAGTCAAAGCATGACTATTATAACACACAAAGGATCTGTGCCAATCAACATGAGTGCACGTGGTTCTTACAAACAATCGGCATTATATATCGAGAGTATGTCTGCAACTGGAAAAAAAGGGTTAGATCTCTCTGTAAAAGGACCTGTTTCTTTGAATGATTCAGAGAGCCAATTGAATATTAAAGGAACAATGCCTCTTTCTATTATTGATCTATTGTTGGCTAAACGTGGTGCATATGCAACAGGTACTGCAAAAATTGATACAACCTTAAATGGTAGATTATCTGATCCAAAGCTAAAAGGGTATTTTTCTATAGCTGATGGCAGTTTTTTTGATTCACAAACAAATGTGAGATTAAATGATATAGCGATTGAAGGTAAGTTAAATGGCGATCACATTTTTATAGAGAAAGCTACGGCTTCTTCGTTTAGTGGGGGATCTCTTTCAGCTTCAGGTCTTATTACTAATGATTTGCAGGCAGATTTGGTTATTCATCTCGATAAAACTAATTATAATGATGGTTCCATGATTCTTGCAACCTTATCAGGTAAGGTTACAATGGCGGGTCATTTTCGTGGTGATCTGATTATTGGTGGTGATGTCAATGTTGAAAAAGCTGAAATTGTTGTTCCCGATTATTTTCAAACCGCAAAACTTCTTGATATCCAAAATAAGAATTTAACCAAACCAATTCAACAAACGCTCGAACGTGCTGATGTGAAAGATTATAGCAAAAGCCGTGATGTTTCTCAAAAATCTTCATCTGTTGTTCGATTAAATATGCGTGTTACTGCGCGTAATCAGTTTTTTGTACGTGGACGAGGTTTAGATGCTGAATTGGGAGGACGCATTAATTTAACAGGTCCATTGTATGATGTGCATCCAGTTGGTGACTTTCAGATGATTCGTGGACGTTTTGATATCCTTTCGAAACGTCTTGACTTCGATCAAGGACGAGCGAGTTTTAGTGGTAATCTTAACCCTACTGTTTATTTTGCAACTAACAATACGAGTGGTGATATTCGCGTTATTGTAACTGTTAGTGGAACGATTGATAATCTTGACGTTAATTTTTCTTCACAGCCTAGTTTGCCACAAGATGAAGTTTTAGCACGGTTAATTTTTAACCGCTCTCTTAGTGAATTGTCGCCATTTCAGATTGCTCAGCTTGCAGCGGCAGCGGCAGATCTTGCAGGAGCTCCTAATATATCTTTGTTGAATGCTTTACGAAGTAAAATTGGTCTTGATGATCTTGATGTTATTGTTAATGAAAAGGGTAATACGGGTTTACGTATTGGACGTTATATACACAATAACATTTATTTAGGTTTTGAAGCAGATTCAGATGGGATGACGAAGGGAACAATTAATTTGGATATCTCTCGCCATCTTAAAGCTAAGGGCTCTATAGGAAATGAAAGAGATTCCAGTATTGGTCTATTTTATGAAAAAGATTATTGAGAATTAAAGTTTTTAAAATTCTACTGCTTAGATTTCTGCTTTTCAAACTGTAGCTTATAAAGCTTTTTATAAAAGCCATTTTCTTTTTTCAGTAATTCTTTTTGGGTGCCTTGTTCAATTAATTGCCCATTTTTCATCACAATAATTTTGTGAGCATGAGCAATTGTTGTAAGACGATGGGCAATTACAATAGTTGTGCGCTCTTTGGTGATGCGGTGAAAAGCTTCATTAATTTGTGCTTCGGTGTGTGAGTCTAATGCGCTTGTTGCTTCATCAAGGATCAAAATTTTACTATCATGAAGCATCGCTCTGGCGATGGCTAATCGTTGTTTTTGTCCTCCTGAAAGATTATTACCATTATCGCCTATTTGTGTATCATATCCATTTGGTAAGTTCATAATAAAATTATGAGCGTTGGCTATTTGGGCTGCTTTTATAATATCTTCGTCACTTGCTCCTTCTTTTCCAAGTCCGATATTATATTTAACAGTTCCTTGGAAGAGAAAAGTATCTTGTCCTACATAAGCTATAAGATTGCGAAGGGAGCGAAATGTACTGTAACGAATGTCTTGACCATTAATCAAGATGCGTCCTTGTGTGGGGTCATAAAGACGCATAATAAGATTGATAAAAGTTGACTTTCCAGAACCTGATGGACCGACTAATGCTATCATTGTTCCAGGTTTTATTTCTAGATTAATATCTTTCAATACCATTTGGTTATCCGTATATGCGAAAGAAACATTTTCGAAACGAATAGGTCCTAGCGTTTTATTCAGATCTTTAGCTTTTTCATGTTCTGTTACTGTAAGGGGATGGTCAAGTATTTCATACATCGTACGAATATTAACTAATCCAGATTCAATTTTGACACGTACATTTGCTAATCTTTTTGCGGGTTCATAAGCGAGAAGTAAAGCTACAATAAAAGACATTAATTCTCCTTGTACACCTGCGCGTTTGGTTGCAAGGTAGCCGGAAAAGCAGATAATACCAGCAATGGCAATACCAGTAAGTGTTTCCATGATGGGATTTGTCATAGCTTCAAGCTTTGCAATACTGTTTGCTTGTTTCTCAACATCACGAATGGCTTTGTCCATACGTATTTGCATTAATTTTTCTAGTGAAAAAGCTTTGATAACCTGGATACCAATGCTACTTTCTTGCACGATTTTGATAATTTCACCAAGTGAAAGAAGTTCTTTTTCAACAAGTCCACGAATGCGTTTTAAAGCCATTCGAATTCCTAAAAAAGCCAGTGGCCCTACTGTTAAGGTAATAGTAATTAACATAAAATTTTGAATAAACATGACAAGCAACAAACCGCTAAGAGAAAGCAGATCACGTACAAAAGTAGTAACAATGGTATCAATGATATTACGGACTGCTGCTGCATTATGAGTCACACGGACCAGAAGATCGGATGATGTATTATTTTGGAAAAAAGAGACTCCTTGTTGCATAAGACGCTCATAAATTTTGCGTTGTTGTTCAGCAACAATACTATTACCCGCTTTGCTTAGAAAATAAGTTTGGGCAAAAGTTGCAATGCCTTTAAGAATAAAAATGAAAGCGATAACACTAGAAATAAAAACAATCATATTAAAATCTTGCGCATCAATAATATAATTGACGACATCACGCATAATCCATGCGCTAGCGGCAGTTGTGCAAGAAATAATGATCATTGAAAAAATAGCTGCGCTGTACCAAAGCGCATGTTTATGAAAATTTTCTCGTAAAAGACGAAAAATAAGATGCTTATCAAAAGAGAAAATTTGTTTTTGATTCATAAAATGCTTCTATATTTTATCATCATTTTATGCAAGATTGAAGCACTTTTCATTTTAAAAACATGTAACTGTTTACCCAAAAAGCACTACATTATTTCTATGTAGTGCTCTTAAAACCACACCCATATGGGCACTTTAAATAGGTCATATACCACAGATTAAGCTTTTTATTTTTTATATATTGTGATGGTTTTAGATAAAAAAATCACTTAGGTGTTATTATCATCATCATTTGACGACCTTCTAACTTGGGCTCGGATTCGATTTTAGCAATGCTACTTGTATCTTCTTTAACTCTTTGAAGAAGCTTTAACCCAAGATCTTGGTGAGCCATTTCGCGACCACGAAAACGTAAAGTAATTCTTACTTTATCACCGTTCTCAATAAAACGATGCATAGCTCTAAGCTTAACTTCATAATCATGAACATCAACATTTGGGCGCATCTTAATTTCTTTAACTTCGATGACTTTTTGTTTTCTCCGTGCTTCAGCAGCTTTCTTTTGGGTTTGGTATTTCAGTTTACCCAAATCGATAATTTTACATACGGGTGGTTCTGCATTTGGTACAATTTCAACCAAATCGAGTCCTAGTTCTGCAGCCATAGCAAGCGCTTCTTGCGTTGTAACAATACCTTGATTCTGTCCCTCATCATTAATAAGCTGTACACGAGGAACTCGAATATCCTGATTTGAACGTGGCCCATCTTTTTGGGTAGGTGTCATTTTAAACGGTCTGCGAATGGTTTGTGCTCCCTAATTTCGATTCATCTATAATGAACTTAATATATAATTATACATAGAAAAACAACTAAAGTTTGTACTTTTTCGATTTATTTGATTACTTTTTAGATTGGTTTCAGTAATAGAGTAAAATCTTTAGGGAGGGAAATAATGTATCAAGAGATTCCTTGTCAATTTTTTTCGTTTAAGGACACTAATCTTGCAGTGCGTTATCGTAAAGGTCGTTCTTCACCTGGTTTGATTTGGATTACTGGTTATGGCGCTAATATGTTGAGTAGCAAAGCGGTTATGATTGACGCTTTTGCTCAAAAAAATAATTTATCTTGTTTACGTTTTGATCATTCTGGTCACGGAGAGTCTGAAGGGGATTTTCTTCAAGGAACAATTTCACGTTGGATTGAAGAAAGTTTAGCGATTATTGAAACCTATTGTGAAGGTCCACAAATTCTAATTGGAAATTCTATGGGAGGGTGGATTGCTCTAAAGCTTGTTACTATGTTAGCGCAGAAAAAGAATATGCTTGCTGGCATGATATTGGTGGCTCCAGCTCCTGATTTTACGCGAACTGTTGTGGATCCATTGTTGGGTCCATTAGAATGGGAAGTTTTAGAAGAAAAAGGATATATCGGAGTGCCTGCAATTGGTGCAATTGGTTCTGTAGAGCCGAAGCCTGTTTCAAAAGTTTTTATTCAAGATGGACGAAAGAATTATGTTATGAAAGGATGCATTGATGTTGGGTGTCCAGTCCATATTTTACATGGAATGGAAGATGAACAGATTCCTTATAAACATACATTAGCTTTGCTTGATCATTTGCCTTCGCATGACGTAACACTGACACTTATTCGTGATGCAGATCATTCTTTGTCGCGTCCACAGGATTTGGCTTGTATTGAAACAGCGTTAAAGTCGTTAATTGACCATATTAACGTAAGGTAAACCGCAGAATAAGAAGAGAAAATCATTAATAATATTATTATTCTGTGTGTAGATCATAAGCGCAAACATCGTTAATGTTATGTATCTATGCAGGCAATTTAAGAAGTTTATGCTATTGTTTGCAATTATTTTTTTCAAGAATTATTGAACAACATACATCTACCTTGAATTGAGGTGCTTTTTACTTGCGTGCAAATTTTTCACTAAGTTTTTTCAAGAAATTGCAACGATTCTTTATGAATGAACATACTATAAGTTATTAAAGAAGCGCATAAAGTGACTGAAAGCGTTTTAGCTGATTTGGGGTAAACGCCCGAAGTTATTGTTACTTGCTAACTGAAATGTTTAATAAAATTTATTTGATGTTTTGAAAAAGCAGATCATGTTTATTATAACATCGAGAGTGGTATATTGAGCATATAAAATGCAAGCATAAAGTTCGATTAATTTGCTACAAAGAATTAAAATTGTTGAAGATTTTGCTTAATGGATAAGTATCTTTCTTTTCTTTGATTATTTTGTCATGATGCAGAAGAAATTGTAAAATATACTGCTGCACATGAGGTAGGTTACTTGATTGAATGGAGAAACAAGAATGAGCCAAGAGATTCCTTGTCAATTTTTTTCATTTGAGGATACAGCTCTTGCAGTACGTCATCGCAAAGGTAATAGTTCTCCTAGCTTGGTTTGGCTTTCTGGTTATCAATCAGATATGCTGGGCAGCAAGGCAACAATGATTGATCGTTTTGCTCAAAAGAATGATTTATCTTGTTTGCGTTTTGATTATTCTGGTCATGGGGAATCTGGAGGTAATTTTTTTCAGGGAACGATTTCTCGTTGGGTTAAAGAAAGTTTAGCGGTTTTTGAAACCTATTGTGAAGGACCACAAATTTTAATTGGCTCTTCCATGGGAGGATGGATTGCTTTGAGGCTAGCTATAATGCTAGCGCAAAAAAATAAGATGCTTGCTGGTATGGTATTGATTGCACCAGCTCCTGATTTTACGCAAACATTGATAGAGCCAGTACTGGGGCCAGCAGAATGGAAAATTTTGGAAGAAAAAGGATATATTGAACGGCCTGCTGTGGATGATGAAGAGCCTATGCCCTTTACAAAGATGCTTATTGAAGATGGCCGGGACAATTGTATTATGGAAGGATGTATTGATGTTGGATGTCCAATTCATATTTTGCAAGGAATGCAAGATGAAGTTATCCCTTATCAACATACATTAACTTTGCTTAATCATTTGCCCTTGAATGATGTAGCATTGACACTTGTGCGTGATGCTGATCATAGATTTTCACGTCCGCAAGATTTAGATTGTCTTGAAACGGTTTTGCGGTCATTAATTGACCGAATAAATGCAGGATGAAAAGAGTGAAATTTTCATTAATGATAAAAACATAATAATTATATGATGATTCATAAACAACGCTTTATTCTTTCTGATCGTGTTGTGCCTTTACTAGTGCGTGAAGACAAGCGTGCGCGCCGTTTTATATTGCGCATTGAGGCTGGTGGTAGAGGAATTTGTGTAACAATACCCCCGTTGATGAGCTCCTGTTCCGTTCAGAGGTTTATTGAAAAACACCGGTCTTGGATTGAGACGCGCCTTACCTCTATACAAGCCTCTTGTGAAAGTCCGTATCTTAAAGATGGTACGATGATTCCTTTCTTAGGTGTTGCGCATATCATAAAACACAAAGCAGGACGCGGAGTGACAGAAATTATTGCAGATGATATGGGAGAAGAGCCAAAAATTATTGTTTATGGGCAATCAGAACACTTACCAAGACGTATTGCTGATGTTTTAAAAAAACAGGCTGCATGTATTATAACACCGATGGTGATAAATTACGCGCGTAAAGTAGAGCGTAAAATTAAATCAATTTCTTATAAAGATATGAAGAGTCGTTGGGGATCTTGTTCAACAGATGGATGTCTTTCTTTTTCTTGGCGTCTTGTTATGGCCCCAAAGGATATTGTGGAATATGTTGTTGCGCATGAGGTTGCCCATCTTATTGAAATGAATCATGGACCAAAATTTTGGACTCTTTGTGAAAAGCTTTATCCTAAAAGTAAAACGAGTCGTATTTGGTTAAAGAGAAATGGTCATATGCTGCACGCAATTCATTTTCGTTCACATCCTTAAAAATGTAAAAAAATTTTGAATAAAAGCAATATCTTATAAAATTATTTATTTTACAATTTGAGTGCTTCACTTTATAATAAAAAACCTATTAAAATTTCAAAATGGGTGGTCTTTTTTTTTGAGATTATCGGGTATCTTAAATGTTTTTGCTTTATCTTCTTTGTAATTCAGCTTAATAATTTTTTATAATTTTTAAGTTTCAATTGAAAGAATGCTCATGTCTACCCTTACAGATCCTGTTCAGCTATTACAGGAGCTTATTCGTTGTCCTTCTGTTACACCTCATGAAGCGGGTGCTTTATCAACTTTGGAACAGTTTTTAAAAAAAATAGGGTTTAGTGTTGAGCGCCCTATTTTTACGGATAACAATACGGAAGCTGTTGAAAATCTTTATGCAAAAATGGGGAAAGATGGTCCCCATCTTATGTTTGCTGGGCATACGGATGTTGTACCACCAGGTCGATTGGAAAATTGGACATATCCTCCTTTTGAAGGTGTAATCAATCAGGGAAAACTATACGGGCGAGGTGCTGTTGATATGAAAGGTGCGATCGCATGTTTTGTTGCGGCACTGGTTCGTGTTCTTGAAAAACAGTCCATTAAAGGAATGGTAAGCTTTTTGATCACGGGTGATGAGGAAGGCCCTGCAATTAACGGTACAGTAAAACTTTTAAAATGGGCAGAGCAAAAAGGTGAAAAATGGACTGCAGCTCTTGTCGGAGAGCCAACAAGCGTAAAAACTGTTGGTGATGTTATCAAAATTGGACGTCGTGGTTCAATATCCGGTATTATTACGGTTAAAGGGATTCAAGGACATGTTGCTTTTCCCGAGCGCGCAGCCAATCCATTACCTTTGGCAGGTAAGCTTATCCAAGCATTGATACAAAATCCCTTGGATCAAGGAACAAAGAATTTTCAACCCAGCAATTTGGAATTAACAACTATTGATACAGACAATCCCGCAGTGAATATTATTCCAGAGCAGACAGTAATTCGTTTTAACATACGCTACAATGATCTGTGGACAAAAGAAACGCTTATTGCGGAAATCGAAAAGCGTCTCGCTTTTGTACAACCTAAAAATAATAGCGATCAATTGCCTTGTTATCAGCTTGAATGGGTCCAAGGTTTAGGCGGTGTTTTTCTGACTAAAAGTGAAAAACTCATTAAAACTTTGTCAAATGCGATTGAAAGCGTGACAGGAAATAGACCAGAATGCTCAACTTCGGGGGGGACTTCAGATGCGCGGTTTATTAAAGATTATTGTCCAGTTGTTGAATTTGGTTTACCAGGGCAGACTATGCACATGGTGGATGAGTATGTGACACTTGACGCAATGGAGAGTCTTACTTCTGTTTATGAGCGCTTCATTATTGATTTTTTTGCATAAATGAACAAGCAAATGACTCTTTTGTGGTGGAAGGTTGGATTCATAGGGACTTCAGTTTGCCAATTGGCTAATAATATGGTCAAGAACAACGCGTCCTGTGGTTGTGGCTTTTAAGCGTTGATTTCCTATCATTTCTACCAGACCTTGTTGTTGTAAATCGATAAGTTTTTTTATTGGTAAACCATTAGAACTTAAGTTTTCATAACGCGTCAGATCTAAACCTTCTGAAAGACGCAAACCCATAATAAGCATTTCATTTGCTTGTTGCTCTTTTGTTAAATGTTCTGTTTCAATACAGCCGTGCCCTATTGTTTCTACCAATTCAAGCCAATTTTCAGGATGTTTTTCATTGATTGTGACACAACGCTCATAGGTTTGAGATGAAGATGTTTTTGAAGAGATAGGGGAATGATTCGTTTGACACTTAATAAAGCGTCCATGTGCCCCTGGACCAAAACCTGCATATTCATGATAGCGCCAATAAAGAAGATTATGAGCTGATTCAGCTCCAGGAATTGCATGATTTGAAATTTCATAAGCTGGAAGCCCATGCATAGTGGTTATTTCTTGGGTGAGATGATACAAATCTGCTGCAAGCTCTGATGCAGGAAGGATAAGCTTTCCTGCGGCATGAAGTCGTTTAAAGGCAGTTCCTTCTTCTATAGTTAATTGATAAAGAGAAAGATGGTCTGCGGCTAAATCAATAGCTTGAAAAAGTTCGCATTTCCATTGTTCCAGTGTTTGCTCAGGGCGAGCATAAATTAAATCAAAAGATAGGCGTGGAAAAATTTTTCGTGCTAAAGAAATAGCGGAAAGAGCTTGCTTTACATCATGGAGGCGACCAAGCTTTCGCAGTGCTTTGTCATTGAGTGCTTGTATGCCTAAGGATAAGCGATTAACACCTGCTGCGCGGTATCCGCGAAAGCGTTCTGCTTCTACACTTGATGGGTTGGCTTCTAGTGTGATTTCAACTTTATCATCGATTGTCCATTTTTTTGCAATAGCTTGCAGCAAGGCATAAACCGTCTGAGGCGTCATAAGGGAGGGTGTTCCTCCACCGATAAAAATGCTCGTAATATGGCGTGGTCCTATTTTATGATATTGTGTTTCCATTTCGCGTTCAAAGGCCGTTACAAAACGAGGTTGGTCAACCCCATTTACACGAACATGTGAATTAAAGTCACAATAAGGGCATTTGGCTGCACAAAACGGCCAATGAATGTAAATTCCGAAAGATTTATTTATCATAGTGCTAAAAGATTTTCTGCAAAAAGCTTAAAAGCACGCGCGCGATGCGAGAGGGGTAGGGTTTTATCATTGAGTTTCCATCCGTGCTTTTGTTTCGTTGACATTTCACCAAAAGTATTTTCATATCCATCAGGTACAAAAACCGGATCAAAACCAAATCCTTTATTTCCGCGTGGAGGCCAGATTAATGTGCCCTCAACGTTGCCACGGAAATAATCTGCATAACCATCAGGCCATGCAATACAGATGACAGATATAAATCGGCATGTTCGCTGGCTTTTTTCATGTGCTTTGGCTTCTTGAAGCTTATCTTCTATTGTTTGCATAGCTTTTAAAAAATCACGTGTCCCGTCTGGTTGAAGTGCCCAATTAGCTGTATACACACCAGGTGCACCGCCTAATGCATCTACTTCCATGCCAGAATCATCAGATAAGGTGGGAAGTCCTGTACTTTTTGCAGCTGCAAAAGCTTTGATATAGGCATTTTCTTCAAATGTTGTTCCTGTTTCTTCTGGTTCAGGTAAACCAAGTTGTTTTGCTGATTGTGTTGTTATACCAAAAGGAGCGATCAGTGTGGTAATTTCACGCAATTTGTCATCGTTATGTGTGGCAATAACGAGTTTTTTTGTTGTTATATTTCTCATATAAATTTCTCCGAAAATGAAAAGGAAGGTCGCTTTTGTTGCGCTTAAAACTGAAATAAATATATGATACGGATCTTAACAGATTTTATGAGACATGATTTTTTTTACATATTGTCTGATATTGAGCCAAAATAAGATCTTTGTAATTTGATAAAAATCATAATTGGAAAGATACATAGAAGCACTTTTCTTTCTAATGGTGGCATTTTTTGTTATAAATATGCTATATGCTTTTGCACCATTTTAGACTATTTGAACAGATTTTAGCAAAAATTATATAAGAAGAAAGTATTTTAAAAGCAGTGAAACAATTATCATGAAGCGTAAACCTATTGATGATGAATTAAAATACCTTGATCAGCGTTCGCGTGATATTTTTCGTCATATCGTTGAAGCTTATCTCAATGATGGTGAGCCTGTAGGGTCACGAAATCTTTCTCGGCTTTTGCAACAAACACTATCGCCAGCAACAATTCGTAATGTGATGAGTGATCTTGAGCATCTTGGATTGATTTATGCACCTCATGTATCTGCAGGACGAATGCCGACACAATCGGGTTTAAGGTTTTTTGTTGATACATTTATGGAAGCAGGTGATTTGCCAACCGAAGAGCGCGAAAGTATTGAAAATCAAGTCAAGGAGGCTGATCATACAAAATCTGTCGAACATTTTCTTATCCAAGCCAGCCAAGTTCTTTCAGATCTTTCACGTGGGGCAGGACTGGTTTTATCGACAAAACATGAAGGAATATTAAAGCATATTGAGTTTGTGCGTCTTGATGGAGAGCACGCCCTTGCAGTTTTAGTAATGCAACGAGGTCAAGTTGAAAATCGCATTGTTCAATTGCCAGAAGGTGTTACCCATGCACAATTAACAGAAGCAACCAACTTTCTTAATGCGCACATTCAAGGACGCACATTGCGTGAAGCTAAAGAAGAAATTGCTCGTTTATGTTCAGAAACACGAGCTGCCCTCGATGATTTATCTCATTATCTTGTTGAAACTGGGTTAGCTCTTTGGGGAGGAGAAGATTCTGATCATAAAATACATCTTATTGTTCGTGGACGGAGTAATTTGCTTGAAGATATAAAGGCAAAAGAAGATTTAGAGCGGTTGCGGCATCTGTTTGATGATCTTGAAACGCGGGAAAGCATGGCGCAATTGCTCGATTTGACGGATGAAGGTTCAGGAGTTCGTATCTTTATTGGTTCAGAGAATAAATTGTTTTCGCTTTCTGGTTCTTCGCTGGTTGTGGCACCTTACTGTGATGCACAACAAAGAATTATTGGTGCTTTAGGGGTTATTGGACCAACGCGGCTTAATTATGCAAGAATTGTTCCTCTGGTCGATTATACCGCTCAGCTTGTATCGCAGTTGTTGCGTTAAAACGTCAGAAGGATATTTTTATTATAAATGCTCATTGTGTTAAGATTTGTAAATATCCCTTGATTTTTTTCTCTAAAATTTCAATATCGAGGGTAACAAATCTTATGAAGGAAGAGAATTTTTATGTCTGATGAAAAAAATAAATTTACTGATACTTCGTTTGAAAATCACGATTTAAAAAATTCAGCTGATCGCAATAAACTGAAACAATCTGCAGATGAATTTTTGAAAATGCATAAAGAAGAAGTACGTAACGATACAGAAAAAGAAAATGAGGTTACTGATCCTCTAACTGCTTTACAAGACGAAAATAAAGAATTGAAAGATCAGCTTTTACGTCTTGCTGCAGAGATGGAAAATCTGCGACGCCGTACTGTGCGAGATGTAGCTGATGCAAAAGCTTATTCAATTGCTAGTTTTGCACGAGATATGTTATCGGTTTCTGATAATCTTAATCGTGCTTTAGAGGCAATTCCAGAAGGTGCGAGGGAAAATGATGCTGGTTTAAAAACCTTAGCTGAAGGGGTTGAAATGACCGAGCGTGCAATGATGGCTGCATTAGAGCGTCATGGGGTAAAAAAAATCCATCCAGAGGGACAAAAGTTTGATCCTCACTTTCATCAAGCTATGTTTGAAATTCCCAACACCAATGTGCCAGATAATACCGTTCAACAAGTTGTTCAGGCAGGTTATATTATTGGTGAGCGCGTTTTACGTCCCGCTATCGTTGGAGTAGCGAAAGGGGGAGCAAAAGAAACTTCTACTGAGTCTAATCCGACATAAATGTAACATCAATACAACCTGGATGTCAGATTATAGCATAGCACGCAGCTCTGCATTTTCAAAACAGTTCATCAGAGTAAATTTTTAAGGTCGTTTTAAACACCCTTTCATGCTTGAAGTGCCCAGCTTCCCCTCACAATATAAGGAACATTATCGTCGGGGGAAGGAGATGAAAATAAAACAAAATGATCAATATTAAAAGAAGAAAGTGCAAAGTCACTCCGCAAAGACATATATGAAGCGATATCTTCAGGATTGGCGTCGCACAAAGCTGCAATAGTGATGTGTGGAGTGAATTTTCTTGTATCAGGAGGCAATTTTAAGCGTTCTCTAATAGATTGTATTTGCTCGTGTAAAGAGTTAAGAGCTTCACAAGGTTCAATACGAACAATAAGAGAACCGGGAATGGTTTCTGCATCAAAAACTTTGGAATTAAGAGTGCGTAACTGAAAAGGAGGAAGTTTTATTGTACTAAAGGCACAAATGAGCTCATCTGCTACAGCGCATTCAACTTCACCAAAAAAATACAAAGTGATATGAAAATTTTGCGGGTTCATCCACCGCACTTGAGGCAAGCCATTTTGCAATGATATAAGAGACTGCGTTGTTTGTTGAGGAATTTGAAGTGCACTAAACAGACGTAACATCATAAGACTTCCTTATCAATTAAAAGACGTTACTGCAAATGAAACAGCAAGGACAGAGAGTAGTAAATTGTTCTACTAAAAAAATGATGTTGCAAATAAATAATGGCTAAAAAATGGATGCCATAATCAAAATTACCATTAAAAACTCTTTTATATCATATATTTGATAAAGGTATTTTTTATAGAAATTTTTAACTTTCTTCCCCAAATTTATCTTTAATGAGTTTTTCAAGAGCGTCTGTTGCTTCTGGTCCTGAAACGTGAATAGTGACGTTACAACCAGCTAAGGGCTTCTAACATCATAAGTTCCATAATTGATAAGCCGACAATGATTTTTTCGTCTTTTTCAACTTCAACAATAGCATTAAACTTATCAACTATTTGTGCGAATTTTGCAGAAGCTCTTGCATGCAACCCAAGTTCATTACAGATATTGAGGTGGCAGCGTAATATATGTGAAGAGTGTTTTTAGGAAACATTTGTATTTAATTATCCGTTAAAATTACGTTGGTGTACTGATATATTTGCGTCCTGCTTCTTGCGTGGCTTTTAAAGCTTCTGATAGTGAAATATTAGGGCGTTGACGAATAGAAATCAATTTAATGAGCATAGATAGATTTACATCTGATATCCTTTCAATATGTCCTTTTTTAATCACAGAAATAGCTATATTTGATGATGTTCCACCAAATGCATCTGTTAATATTATTACACCTTGATTCGTATTTGTGGAAAAAACTGTAGCTATGATATCTTTCCGGCGCTGGTCTAAATCATCATCGGGATAGATGCATATTGCATATTGTTGTGAATTTTTCTTGTGTTCTAACAACATGTTCTACAGCATGTAGAAACTAAACAGCTAATCTACCGTGCGTTACAAGCACGAGTCCAATCATTTTACAAAGCTAAGGGAAATTTTCAAAAAAAGTAAAAATAATAATTTTGTATTTTTTGAAAAGAATTAGACAGATTTATGCCTCTTTTTCTAAAAAGAAATGCTCTTTAATGGACTGACAAATGATTATACAATCTGCTTCATGCAAACTAGAGAGTTTTAAAAGGAGAATGTGTAAATTGCCAAATTTAAAAGTCTGATTTGTTGAGAATCGCTCATATTCAGGACCAAGAAGAATAACGCAGTCAATAACTGTTTGTTTTTCAAACTCTATGATACAAAGTCCAGTACCGCGAACTTCTATGCCGCCTTGTAAATTATCCGGGGTGTATCCGTAAAGTTTCTGATTTTTTATACGAAGCATTGTATAATTATCACTTATCAGTTTTGCTTTACGTTTTGACCATTAGCACGGTCAAGTAAAGAAAGAGTAATCGTTGATTTTCCTGATCCTAATGGACCTATAATTAAGTAACCCCTTGCCTTCAAGCTGTAGGCAGTTTGCATGTAATATTTCAGTTTTTGTTGTTATACTTTATGTGTTTAATAAAAAGTTCATTTAGCAAGAGGAAGTACAACAATAAATCGTGCACCGATTTTCTTATTTGCATTTGCGGGGTCAATAATGTTTTCAGCAGTCAATGTTCCATTATGGGCTTCGATGATTTGTCGACTAATAGAAAGACCTAATCCTGAGTTTTGTCCAAATGAATCTTCACTTGGACGGTCTGTGTAGAATCGTTCAAAAATACGCTCAACATTTTCCGCACGAATGCCAGGACCATTATCTTCAATAGTTAAGATGAGATTTGAAGAGCTTGTTTTCATCGTTATAAAAATTTTACCATTATCATGAGGAACAAAGGAACGTGCATTTTCAATAAGGTTGGAAATAACTTGACTTAAACGTAATTCATATCCCAACACAAGATAAGCTTTTCCATGGGGGCGTGGGATGATATTAAGACTGATATCAATGGTTTGATTCTTACGGTATATTTCATTAACAGTAGGAATAAAATTTTCTAAAAGTTTTTTTATATCAATGATCTCAGCAGTTTCGCGAGCGAACTCTGCATCTAACCGCGATGCATCAGAAATATCAGTAATTAAACGGTCAAGGCGACGTATGTCATGTTGAATAATTTCAAACAATTTTGTTTGAGCTTTTTCATTTTTAGTTAATGGAAGCGTTTCAACAGCACTACGCAGTGAGGTGAGCGGATTCTTTAACTCATGGCTTACATCAGCAGCGAAGCGCTCAATGGCCTCGATGCGTGTATAAAGAGCGTTTGTCATATCACGAATAGAAGCTGACAGATGACCAACTTCATCTTCTCGTGTAGAAAAATCGGGAATTTCTACGCGTTTATTGTTTCCATGGCGTACACGGTTAGCAGAAGCAGACAATTTACTTAATGGATGAGCAATCGTGTGAGCTAAAAACAAGGACAGTACCAAAAGCACGCTACCAACAACCACAAAGATTTTAAAGATGACTAATTTTTCGCCTTTTACGATGTTATCAATATCTGAACCTGTGGTCGAAAGAAGAAGCGCGCCGACTACAACACGATAGCGCTGGACAGGTACGGCAACAGAAACGATTAATTGCCCCCGTCTATTTCGTCGTTTAGAAGTAGAAACAGATCCATTTAATGCTTGGTAAACCTCCGGATAAGCAATACTATTGTTTTTTGCTTGTGTTTTATCAAGGATGATGTCATTGCCATAAAGTAATTTTGAAAACCATGAATAAAAGCGTTTCCAAAGGTTTTGTTCAGTTTTGATAGGAGGCAAATCATAGCTAAAAACCTCTCCGCTGGAGTAAAGAACGCGCGAATCGAGAAGCAAAGTCGCATCACGATCATAAATACGTGCTCTGGTCGTTTGAGGTGTAATGAGGCGTCGTAGAAGTGGGGCAACTTGTTCAGGGTTAATAGGAAAATCCCAAGAATCTGTTGATTGAGGTGTTGGTGTAATGCTTTCTCCAACTTGTAACTCCAAAAGTTTTTGAGGGTCAACAAGGATAGAATCCGTATCTATTGTTGCAGAAGCTGCAATGGCTCCAGCGATAATTTTCCCTTGAATACATAGACTTTCAATTTTTGCTTCAATCAATCCATTACGAAATTGATTAAGATATAAAATGCTTGTAACCAAAATACCAAGAGTAGCAAGATTTAGAATGACAATGCGACGTGTCAAACTAGAAAAAAATAATTGCCTGACTAGACGTTGTGCCCTAGAATATAAATGAATGAGCGTAGGAAATTTTGTTGATGTATGAGTACTTTGCGCTTGAAGAGACAGGGTTTCCTGTTGTTTGTTTTTTGTCATCGATTTGATCGCCATTCAAATTTTTGCGACAAAAATATTAAACTTCGTGAAAACGATAACCTACACCGTAAAGTGTTTCAATCATTGCAAAATCATCATCCACTTGTTTAAATTTTTTACGCAAACGCTTAATGTGACTATCAATGGTGCGATCATCTACATAAACCTGATCACTGTAGGCAGCATCCATCAAAGCATCACGACTTTTTACAACTCCTGGTCGTTGTGCTAAAGTCTGAAGAATCAAAAACTCTGTTACGGTTAAGATAACAGGTTTATCTTTCCAAGTACAGGTGTGACGTTCCTGATCCATGACAAGATCTCCACGTTTAATAGAGGATGCGGGCGAAGCTCCTGCTGTAAGTGGTTGGTTGCGGGCATTTGAACGACGTAAAATAGCTTTCACGCGTTCAATGAGAAGGCGTTGAGAGAAAGGTTTTGTAATAAAATCATCAGCTCCCATTTTAAGACCAAATAGCTCATCAATTTCATCATCCTTAGAGGTAAGAAAAATAACTGGAATATCTGATTTTTGACGAAGCCGACGCAACAGTTCCATACCATCCATTCGAGGCATTTTAATATCAAAAATAGCTAAATGTGGGGGATGTAATGTTAAGCCTTTGAGTGCAGATGCTCCATCTGTGTAACTTTCAACTCGATAGCCTTCTGTCTCAAGCGCAAAAGATAAAGACGTTAAAATGTTGCGGTCATCATCAACAAGTACAATCGTTTGGGTGATTGTTGGAGTATCCTTCATAGCTTCTTAGACCTTTCTATTGTCCTGGCAGTAAATCGCCTACGCTATTTATATGGGAGTTCACATTTTTTTTGCAAAACAAATATGCTACAATTTGTAGCAGAGTAAAAAACCTTTCATATCTGTGTGAAAAGTTCTTTGTCTTTGCAATTTTATAATGCTTTTGTGAACATTAAGATCCTTTCTTTAGATAAAATTTTCATTAATTTTTTTTATCAAGGATTTATGTTGTTTACGTCTAAGAAATAAACAGGCTCATTTTCTATTGTTAACAATTAAGAAATGTACTCTTTGCTTGCAGAAGGAAGAAAATAATGCAATGAGAATAATGCAATTTTAGGTATAAGATATATCTCTACTCTATCAAATAAGTTTATAACAGTTTTTAGGTTTGATTAAAATATTTTAAAAATCCCAGTATGATATAGGAATAAATTAAAAATAAGAGTTTGTAAGGCTATATTCGACAATGTGTAATTTGACACAGAAGAATGAGTATTTAGGTTTGTAAGAAGAGAGCACTTTTGTTTTTTGCAATTCGTTAAAGATCTTTTCTGTTGATATCAATTGTTAAAGAAGCGGAAATATTCATTTAAAAAAGTTCTCGTTTTGATAGAATAGAATTTGATAATGATTTTTAGGAAATTTCCCTAAAAATTAATCAAAAAAAATTAGACGATAAAACGCATTTATCTTTTAAGTCGATAAGTTTATGTCAAAGTGTCTTATAAAATTTATGTGAGATAGATTTTATATATTTTTTGGCTTGATTGCACTTAATTATACGCGGTGCAAGCACATTATTTTTTACAGCATATTCTGTAACGTTCAACAAGGATGGGAAGGGTAAAAAACTTTCACGCTTCCCATATTAACGTACTGATCAAGGTGATGAAAGGAATTTATTGATAAAGGAGTGATTTTGGAGGTGATGTTGCTCCCAGAGCGCCTACTTCAAAGTAAACGTCAATTGTACCAGCTTTCTCAAATGTTAATTTTGCACTGATTTTATCGCCTTTCTTGAATGGTTTTAAAATTCCCATAAACATAATATGATTACCACCAGGTTTTAGTGTAGCTTCACCATTGCCGGGAATTTCTACACCATTATGCATTTTTTCCATTTTCATAATATTGTTAGCAACTGTCATAGAGTGAATTTCTGTTATCTCTACATCGTTTGCCGAAATAGCAATCAAACGGTCTGGAGTGCTACTATGATTAATGATATAGAGGTAACCACTGCTGGTTTTTATACCTTTAGGGGTTTCTCGTGTCCAAGGGTCAATAATTTCTATGTCACCAACTTGATATTGATGAGCAGTTACGGGCAGAGCTATAAAAGCAAAGATCAGGGTCGATATGATATTTGTAATAATTTTTCTGATTGAATATTTCATATAACTCGAGTCCAAAGATATAGCATTTTTTATTCTTCCGGTGATAAGTAGCATCATTGTATACCCTCCGATTTATTTTGAATATCTTTATTTATTTTTAGAAAGTTTTTGTTAAAAATAAAAGAGAGAATTTCTTGACTAATATTAATTATGTAGAAAAGGAATTGTGAAGTGATCTGTTCATTTTAGAAAAAAGAGATAGAACCTAGTCAAATTTTAAAACTGTTACTCATTTAAGAGTAGAAGATTTCTATTGATATATAGATTAAGAGAAATTTATGCTAAATATATCGAAAATGGGACTTCTAAAGGTTTGTGCAAGATGCGCTTTTTAAAAAAGCACTCGATACTGAGATTGTATTTATAGATAATTTCTTTATAAATTAAATGTTTTAAGGTTAAGTTTAACATTATAAGTGGGTGTATAGAGAATTGTGTCATTAAACACATAGATAATATACTGTTAATAGAGATTTTGCTAAGAAAAGTTACAATATTTGTAATATAAAATTGTTATATTTAAACAAAATTTTTTGTATGAGTATTATGTATGGTAATGAAGAAAAAATGTGCCAAGAAGATACACAAACATTTACTGTTATTTTTATAGATTGTTTTGTAAACTGAGATTTTGATGTTTATAAGAATCGAAGAAAAAAACGGCTATTACATTCGTATTTTTTACGAAGATATGGTTACACGTAATATTATTGCGTAAATATTATATTATTTTAACAAAAAAATTTTATTTTGGAAATGTTTCTGCATTATTCTCTTGTAGGGATAAAAGCTTGTTCTTATATACCAAGTAACAGGGCTTGTTGCGGTTTTCGGTTTATTATTTTTATAATTTGGAATGATAGGCAGGCTTTGAATGTTATAAGGAGCTGTTTTAGAAAGATGCTTGATAAAGGTTGAGACAGCTTGCTGAATGGAGATTATAATATGGCAAAAGTAATTGGTATTGATTTGGGGACGACTAACTCTTGTGTTGCCGTTATGGATGGCAAAAATGCAAAGGTCATTGAAAACTCAGAAGGAGCGCGGACAACACCTTCTGTTGTTGCATTTACTGATGGAGGCGAACGGCTTGTTGGACAACCTGCTAAACGGCAAGCAGTGACGAATCCTGAAGGAACGATTTTTGCAGTTAAACGTTTAATTGGGCGTCGGTTTAGTGATCCTACGGTTGAAAAGGATAAAAAACTTGTGCCTTATAAAATTGTTAAAGGCGACAATGGTGATGCATGGGTTGAAGAGTCAGGCAAGAAATATTCTCCATCGCAAATTTCAGCTATGATTTTGCAAAAAATGAAAGAGACTGCCGAATCTTATCTTGGTGAAAAGGTAGAGCAAGCTGTTATTACTGTTCCTGCTTATTTTAATGATGCACAACGTCAAGCCACTAAAGATGCTGGTAAAATTGCTGGACTTGAAGTTTTGCGTATTATCAATGAACCGACAGCTGCGGCTTTGGCTTATGGTTTGGATAAAAAAGATGGAAAGACCATTGCTGTTTACGACCTTGGAGGTGGTACATTTGATATTTCTGTACTTGAAATTGGAGACGGAGTCTTTGAAGTTAAGTCGACCAATGGAGATACTTTTTTAGGCGGTGAAGATTTTGATATGCGCTTAGTTGGTTATTTTGCGGATGAATTCAAAAAAGAACAAGGAATTGATCTAAAAAATGATAAATTGGCGTTGCAGCGTTTAAAAGAGGCAGCTGAAAAAGCAAAAATTGAGCTTTCTTCTTCACAGCAAACTGAAATTAATTTGCCATTTATTACCGCGGATCAATCTGGTCCAAAACATTTAACAATGAAATTAACGCGAGCAAAGTTTGAATCTTTGGTTGATGATTTAGTTCAGCGTACTATCGAGCCTTGTAAGGCTGCACTAAAAGATGCAGGGTTGAGTGCTGGCGAAATTGACGAAGTTGTTTTAGTTGGTGGTATGACTCGTATGCCTAAAATTCAGGAAGTCGTACAAAGCTTCTTCGGCAAAGATCCACATAAAGGGGTTAATCCTGATGAAGTTGTGGCGATGGGGGCAGCTATTCAAGGAGGCGTATTGCAAGGTGATGTAAAAGATGTCTTGCTATTGGATGTAACGCCTTTATCTTTGGGCATTGAAACATTAGGTGGAGTCTTTACACGTTTAATTGAACGCAATACCACTATTCCAACTAAAAAATCACAAGTTTTTTCAACAGCCGACGACAATCAGAATGCTGTGACTATTCGTGTTTTCCAAGGTGAACGCGAAATGGCTAATGATAACAAGTTATTAGCGCAATTTGATCTTGTTGGTATTCCACCTGCACCGCGTGGTGTGCCTCAAATTGAAGTAACTTTTGATATTGATGCGAACGGTATTGTGAATGTTTCAGCCAAAGACAAAGGAACGGGTAAAGAACATCAGATTCGTATTCAAGCATCAGGTGGTTTGAGTGATGCTGACATCGAAAAAATGGTTAAAGATGCAGAAGAACATGCCGCTGAAGATAAAAAACGACGTGAAGGTGTGGAAGCTAGAAACCAAGCAGAAGCTTTGATCCATTCAACGGAGAAGTCTTTAACAGAATATGGTGATAAAGTGACAGCTGACGATAAAGCGCAGATTGAAACAGCAATATCTGACTTGAAATCTGCACTTGATGGTACCGATACTGAAGAAGTAACTGCAAAAATGCAGAAATTAGCAGAGGTCAGCATGAAGCTTGGGCAGGCTATGTATGAAGCTTCACAAACAGCTAACGACACTGAAACAGATACAAAGAATGATGATGTTGTTGATGCTGATTTCGAAGAAATTAATGACAAAAAGAAATAGTGTAAGCAAAACACATTGATTCGTCGATAAAACCCGGCCTTTGAAATATAAGGCGGGGCTTTGTTGTTGAAGGTTAGTTGCAACTTTGTTGCTAAAGACATAAATTAAAAATAATGTTGTCCTACGATGGATGACGATGAATCAGGAATACATGATGAAGGTTGATTATTATGAAATTCTTGGTGTGACCCGCGACTGTGACGATAAAAAGCTAAAATCTGCTTTTCGTAAATTAGCGATGCAATATCACCCTGATCGTAATGCAGGAGATAAGGAAGCTGAACGGAAATTTAAAGAAATTGGGGAAGCTTACGAAGTTCTTAAAGATCCTCAAAAGCGAGCCGCTTATGATCGCTTTGGTCATGCGGCATTCGAAAACAGTGGTCGAGATGGAGCAAATCCATTTGGTGGTTTTTCTGCTCGCGGCGGGTTTGCCGATATCTTCGAAGATTTTTTTGGCGACATTATGGATGGTGGACATCGCAAGCGTAGTGATGGTCGTGAGCGGGGTGCAGATTTGAGCTTTAATATGGAAGTGACTTTAGAAGAGGCATTTTCAGGAAAAACAGCGCAAATTAATATTCCAAGTTCCGTTACTTGTGATCTTTGCGAGGGATCGGGTGCGAAAAAGGGTTCTAAGCCGCAAACCTGTGGAACTTGTCATGGGTCTGGTCGTGTGCGTGCTGCACAAGGCTTTTTTTCTATTGAGCGTACATGCCCTGTATGTCATGGACGTGGTGAAACCATTTCGGATCCGTGTCCCAAATGTCATGGAACAAGACGTGTACAAAAAAATCGTTCGTTGAGCGTGAATATTCCAGCAGGTATCGAAGATGGTACACGTGTTCGTCTTTCTGGTGAGGGTGATGCCGGCATTCGTGGTGGTCCCAATGGCGATCTTTATATTTTTCTTTCTATTAAACCGCATGAGTTTTTTCAACGAGATGGGGCTGATCTTCACTGTCGTGTTCCTATTTCAATGATTACAGCTGTTTTAGGAGGTGAGTTTGAAGTTTCTGATCTTAGCGGTGTTAAAGCACGCGTTAAGGTTCCAGAAGGGACACAAAATGGGCGTCAGTTTCGTTTAAAAGGCAAAGGAATGCCTATGTTACGCCAACAAGCTAGGGGTGATCTTTATATTCATATCACAATTGAAACACCACAGAAATTAACAAAAAAGCAGCGTGAATTGTTGCAAGAATTTGATAAGCTTTCAAATCATGAAAATTCGCCACAGTCACACGGTTTCTTTTCACGGATGAAGGAGTTTTTTGAGAATATTTCTGGTCAAAATTCATGAATGAATGTAATAAAGATATGTTTAAACAGATTATTTTAATGAAATTTTATTTCATCAAAATCGTTAATATGATCTCTGCTTAAAAAATAAGGATTTTTACTCGCTTTTATTTAATTTCAGATTAGCTTTTCTTTGCTAATTTCCTGTTGCCAGTTAATTTGCATATTATATTTTATGATTCTAGAAATTGTGTTTATTTCTAGTGCTTGTAAAATTGAATAAGTACGTTTCTGGTCAACAGGAGAGCGAGTGTTTATAGTTCTCATATTGCTATAATTTTTATACAGTTATACGTATATTCAGAATGTTTTGTAATCAGTCTGTTATTTATGTTCGATATCTAAATTGCGATGCGTTTAAGGTTATTCGACTAAATATAAAATAAGAATATAGTCTGCGCATAGAAGAGTTTTTGTAAAATGTTTCGAAGCTTTTTTACCAAATTTTATATATAGAGTCACAAAATAATAGTACTTTATATGCAACGTTTTTGAGCCAATTTTCAGTTTGATTCTTATTAATGAAATCGCTTTAAGTTTATTCCATCATTGTTTTTGTCATAACTTTAAGATGATTTGACGATTTTTCAGAGGATGGATAAAATGGAGCTTATTTTTAAATTATTTTCATTTTTCTAAATTTTGTTAAGAGATGGTGAAAAGTGAGGAGGAGTTTTTTTTGATGGATGATATCAAGAAAGGTGCTGCAAATGTTCTTGAAAAACAAGCAGCGTTTTTGTCGTCTGCTTTACCTTATATGCAAAAATATGAAAATGAAACAGTTGTTGTGAAATATGGCGGTCATGCTATAGGGGATCCCGATTTGGGTCGGGCGTTTGCGCGTGATATTGCTCTCTTAAAACAATCAGGCATTAACCCTATAGTGGTTCATGGTGGTGGTCCTCAAATTGCTAATATTTTAATGAAAATGGGGATTGAATCGCGATTTGAAAATGGCTTGCGTGTGACAGATGAACGGATCGTTGAAGTCGTTGAAATGGTTTTGGCAGGGTCCATAAACAAAGAAATTGTTGCTCTTATTAATGCTGAAGGTGAATGGGCGATTGGTCTTTGCGGAAAAGATGGCAATATGGTTTTTGCGGAAAAAGCTTATAAGACTGTAATTGATCCCGATTCGCATATTGAACGCGTTTTGGATTTAGGATTTGTTGGTGAGCCTGTTGCAATTGATCGAACATTGCTTGATCTTTTGGCTTGTTCTGAGATGATTCCAGTTCTTGCTCCTGTTGCTCCAGGTCGTGATGGAAAAACCTATAATATAAATGCTGATGTTTTTGCTGGAGCTATTGCTGGTGCTTTAGAAGCTAAACGTCTTTTATTTTTGACTGATGTTCCTGGAGTATTTGACCAAGAAGGAAAAATTTTGAAAGAACTAACAGTTTCTGAAGCTGAAAAGCTTATTAAGAATGGGACAATTTCAGAGGGCATGATCCCAAAAGTAGAAACATGTGTTAATGCTCTTCGAAATGGTGTAGAAGGTGTAGTTATTTTAAATGGCAAAACTCCACATTCTGTCTTACTTGAGTTATTTACCGAACAAGGGGTTGGGACGCTTATAGTTTCCTAATATATATAAAATATAAATTAGAGGAAAGAGTTTTATGGCTGTCATGAAACAGTTGAGATGCCCTTCATTTAGTAAACAGGAATTGGCACTGTTCTTTGCAACAGTACTTTGGGGAATTACATTTCTTGTAATACGTATTGCGGTGCAATACAGTGGCCCTCTCTTTTTTGTAGGGTTTCGTTTTATCGTTGCATCATTGATATGTGGAGTGATGTTTTGGCGCTCTATGAAAGGTGTAACTATTTATGAGATCTTTGCTGGTATGGTGATTGGTTTTGCGATGTTTCTCGGTTATGTTTTTCAAGCATCTGGACTCCAATCAATTATTAGTAGCCAATCAGCTTTTATTACAGCGCTTTATGTGCCTATGGTTCCAATATTGCAGTGGATTATTTTTAAAAAATCCCCTCATTTAACCAGTTGGATTGGTATTATTTTCGCTTTTTTGGGACTTATATTTATTTCAGGACATGGGGTAGAGGGTGTTCATTTTTCAAAGGGTGAAGTTTTCACTTTGCTGGGTGCTGTAGCAATTGCTGCAGAAATCATTTTGATTAGTTTTTTTGCTAGTAAAGTCAATAGTTATCGCATTACAGTTATACAGATGTTTTTTGCTAGTTTTTTTTCATTTTCTTTTATGCCATTTGCAGGGGAAAGCATTCCTGAATTTTCATGGGTATGGTTGAGTGTTGGTGTGGGATTGGCACTCATGAGTGCGGTGATTCAGTTCGCCATGAACTGGGCACAAAAATCTGTTTCTCCTACGCGTGCAACACTTATTTATGCAGGTGAACCAATATGGGCTGGAATTGTTGGGCGTTTGGCTGGAGAGTATTTATCTCCTTTAGCTATATCGGGGGGATTGCTGATTTTAATAGGGATTATTGTGTCTGAATTACAACCATCACAATGGCTAAAAAAAGATAAGATAATTGTAAAATAAATTGGTGCATTATTCTGAAAACAGTAGTTGAAATGGTGTTTTTTGCAACAAAATAAAATATATTCATTTCAACTTTCAGCATTTATTTATATGCAGTAAAAATATTAAAAACCAAGAGAATTTTTAGTGTTGCGACTTCTTTTAAAAGGGTAATAATTTTTTTCTAAAGTTGATCAAGCAAACTGTAATATAAAACCAGAAAAGAGCGTTATATACACAATATACAAAATGTTTTATGGTGGTTGGATACTAATTTAAGGCAAATAAAGAACGTTAATTTTTTTATAGAGTCTTTTTTCTTTATTCTTTTGAAGATATTTAAGATGGTCGTAATTGGTCTTTGCGTTTTTTGTTATTCTTTGCTAAAGCGCCTTGTATGACTATAGATTGCAATCATATACGTAATTTTTCCATTGTAGCACATATCGATCATGGAAAATCGACTTTGGCCGATCGTTTAATTCAAATGACGGGTGGGCTTGCAACACGAGAGATGAAAGAGCAAGTGCTAGATTCAATGGACATTGAACGCGAGCGTGGGATTACCATTAAAGCGCAAACTGTACGTTTGCATTATAAGGCAAAGAATGGTGAAACTTATATTCTCAATCTTATTGATACGCCTGGTCATGTTGATTTTGCTTATGAGGTATCGCGCTCATTAGCAGCTTGTGAAGGTTCATTATTGGTAGTGGATGCAAGTCAAGGGGTGGAAGCACAAACATTAGCGAATGTTTACCAAGCTATTGATAATTCTCATGAGTTAGTTGTTGTACTCAATAAAGTTGATCTTCCGGCAGCAGAACCTGAACGTGTTAAAGAACAAATTGAAGATGTGATTGGCATTGAAACGTCTAATGCAGTAGAAATATCAGCCAAAACAGGTTTGGGTGTTGCAGATGTTTTAGAAGCAATTGTAATGCAATTGCCGCCTCCGCGCACTGGTGATGCCTCTAAGCCTTTAAAGGCCATGCTGGTTGATAGTTGGTATGATACTTATCTTGGTGTTATTGTTTTGGTGCGGGTGATTGATGGTGTTTTAAAAAAAGGTCAAACCATTCGCATGATGGATACAGGAGCAAAATATCCCGTTGAACGGGTTGGGGTATTTACTCCTAAAATGGTACAGATTGATGAATTAGGACCAGGAGAAATTGGCTTTATAACCGCTTCTATTAAAGAAGTTGCTGATACACGGGTTGGGGATACTATTACTGAGGAACGCCGCCCTTGTGAAGAAGCGCTGCCTGGTTTCCGTCCTGCTCAGCCTGTTGTCTTTTGTGGTCTTTTTCCAGTTGATGCAGGTGATTTTGAAGATTTACGCACAGCCATGGGGAAACTACGATTAAATGATGCTAGCTTTTCTTTTGAAGTGGAAACATCGGCTGCTTTAGGATTTGGTTTTCGTTGTGGTTTTTTAGGGCTTCTTCATCTTGAAATTATTCAAGAGCGTTTAGAACGTGAATTTCATTTAGATTTAATTGCCACAGCACCTTCTGTTGTTTATCGTATGAATATGACTGATGGTTCTATTAAAGAATTGCACAATCCTGCTGATATGCCTGATCTTGTTAAGATTAGTTCTATTGAAGAGCCATGGATTCGGGCAACAATTATGACGCCTGATAATTATCTTGGTGCAGTTTTAGAACTTTGCCAAGAGCGACGTGGACAACAGGTTGGTTTATCCTATGTCGGGACACGTGCTATGGTAACATATGACTTACCTTTAAATGAAATTGTTTTTGATTTTTATGATCGTTTGAAATCAGTTTCAAAAGGATATGCTTCTTTCGATTATCAGATGATTGGCTATTCTGAAGGCAATTTGGTTAAAATGTCTATTTTAGTCAATGGTGAGTCTATTGATGCACTATCTATGCTTGTGCACCGCAGTATAGCAGAAAAACGCGGGCGTTCTATGTGTGAGAAGCTTAAAGATCTCATTCCTCAACATATGTTTCAAATTCCAATTCAAGCTGCAGTTGGTGGTAAAATTATTGCTCGTGAGACAATTCGTGCTTTGCGTAAAGATGTGACAGCTAAATGTTATGGTGGGGATATTACTCGTAAGCGCAAACTTTTGGAAAAACAAAAAGAAGGTAAAAAACGTATGCGTCAGTTTGGAAAAGTAGAAATTCCTCAGTCCGCTTTTATCCAAGCTCTTAAAATGGATAAATAACGAAAAAAATCCTTTTTTGTTTAACTAGTGCGCGCTTATTTTATAAATTAAGATCTTTAAAACAATACTCTTTAGTCACGTAAAAGATCGTTAATCGACGTTGTTTCTCTTGTTTTTTGGTCAACACGTTTAACAATGACTGCACAATACAGATTAGGACCAACCTCGCCATTTGGTAATAATTTGCCAGGAAGTGAACCAGGAACAACAACTGAGTAAGCGGGGACTTCTCCTACAAAAACTTCACCTGTTGCACGATCAATAATTTTTGTAGATTTTCCAATAAAGACCCCCATACTTAAAACTGCACCTTCACGGACAATGCAGCCTTCAACGACTTCGGAACGTGCTCCGATAAAACAGTTGTCTTCAATAATTGTTGGGTTTGCTTGCAATGGCTCTAAAACGCCTCCAATACCAGCACCACCAGAAAGATGGACATGCTTACCGATTTGTGCGCAGGACCCGACAGTAGCCCATGTGTCAACCATTGTTCCCTCACCAATGTAGGCTCCAAGATTAACAAAGGAGGGCATTAATATGGCGTTAGGAGCGATGTAGGCAGAATGACGCACAATTGCTCCAGGTACTAAGCGGAAATTTGCTTTTTTAAAATCATCTTCTTTCCAATGAGCAAATTTTGAAGGTACCTTATCCCACCAGTATGATTGATTGATTCCGCCTGCAATGACATGCATAGGATTAAGCCGGAAAGACAAAAGTACCGCTTTTTTCAACCACTGGTATACATGCCATTGTCCATCTGCTTGACGCTCGGCTATACGAATCTCTCCTTTATCTAAAAGATCGAGCGCATGCTCAACGCTGTCACGGATTTCTCCTTTTGTAGTTGTATTAATAGAATCACGATTGTTAAATGCTTCTTCAATAATCGTTTCAAGTTGCGTGTAATTAGCCATTATAAAGCATTCCATTAAATAAATTGAAAGCATAAATTGTTATTTACGATCTACACGAAGGTATATATGCAGTCAATAAAATCACTAGATAAGAATAAGATAGATATGTGGAAGTAAGTTGTAAAATAAAGATGAAAAAAGAAAAAAAATTGGATTCTAAATCTCCTTTACATGAAGAGGGAAAGTTAAAAATGAATGAAGTATCTGATACATCACAAATGCACCCACTAAATCGTTCTTTAGCTTATATGGATCAAGAATTAAGATGTGCTGAATTGCATTTAAAACGCATGAATCATGAGTTTATAAAAGCAGAAATGGCTTTTCAAAAATATAAAATTCAATCAACAGTTGTTTTATTTGGTGGGGCCCGTATTCCAGAATCTAAACAAGAGGCATGGGCAGCTAAGAATGAAACACAAAAGAAAAATTTGCAAGCTATGTCGCATTACTATGATGAAGCAAGAGAATTAGCACGTCTATGTTCGAGCTATTCTGCTACTACAGAATATCGTGAATTTGTGGTTACTACAGGGGGGGGTCCTGGGATCATGGAAGCAGGAAATCGCGGTGCCGCTGATGTTGGTGCACCAACAATTGGCTTGAATGTTGTTCTGCCTCATGAACAACTACCCAATAATTATATTACTGCCCCCTTGTGTTTTAATTTTCAGTATTTGGGGATGCGAAAAATGCATTTTTTAATACGAGCAAAGGCAGTTGCTGTTTTTCCTGGAGGATTTGGTACCCTAGATGAATTATTTGAAACTTTAACTTTAGTGCAAACAGGATCTATGAAGAAGATTCCAATTTTAATATTTGGTAAGGAATTTTGGAAAAATGTTATCAATATTGATTATTTATCCGAGCAAGGTACGATCTCCGATTCTGATGTAGAACTTGTAAAATTCGTTGATACAGCAAAAGAAGCGTTTGAAATTATTTGTTCTTTTTATAAACTGGCTTAACAGTTTTCGGTAAAAGCTCTTTTAAAGACAGCTAATAGTCAACCTGTGTTAAATAAAGTCCTGAAGGAGGTGCAACCATGCCGCAGCGAGCGCGATCTTTTGCATGAAGTGCTGCTTCAAGATCTTGAGCTGTCCAGCGCCCGATTCCAACTTCCATGAGGCTTCCTGCAAATGAGCGGATCTGATGATGAAGAAAAGAGCGGGCTTGCGCATACAAGAAAATTTCTTCTCCTTCCCTTAAAATATCTAGACGTTCAAGGGTGCGAATAGGGCTCTTGGCTTGACAGTGAGCTGATCGGAAAGTGGTAAAATCATGCCGTCCTACAAGTTTTTGAGCAGCTTCATGCATAGCATCTGAATTTAGTGGTTTAGGGATCCACCACACGCGGTTGGCGTTTAGGGCTGGTGGTGAGCGACGGTTAAGAATTTTAAAAAGATAATGACGTCTTATTGCACAAAATCGTGCATTAAAGCTGTCGGGAACATTCTGGACATTTAGGACTGAAATACTTTCTCCTTGCTGTCGTAAGTAAGCATTGAGCGCGTCGCGTATAGTATGAGCGTTCCAGTTTTTTTCAAAATCAATATGGGCAACCTGTCCTGTGGCGTGTACACCTGCATCTGTTCTACCTGCTGTTGTAATGGTTAATTGTTGACCACTAAAACAAAAACTGGCTTGTTCAAGAGCTCCTTGAACGGTATGAAGCCCTTCTTGACGTTGCCAGCCCGCATAATTTGATCCATCATATTCAATAGTAAGTTTAAAACGTGGCATATCAAAAAATTGCAGAAATATGAGATCCATGTAAAAATGTTGTGCTATCAAGAATTTTGCCACCTGATTTTTGAAGGTGGGTTATTTCAAGGCGTCCCTGTCCACAATGAATAATTAAACTGTCTGGTTCTATCCGACCAATTTCAAGAGAAGGACCAATGGCTAAACGACTTTTGAGAATTTTTACGCGTTGCCGTTTTCCCCCTATAACCATTTCGCACCAGCAACCAGGAAAAGGGGAGAGAGCGCAAATATGTTTATGAATCAATTCTGCTGACTTTGTCCAATCAATTTGCGTTTCCTCTTTTTTTATTTTCGAGGCATAAGTCACCCCATCCAATGATTGTGGCGTTAATGTAAGTTGACCTTTTTCAAGAGCTGATAAAGCTTCTACAATAAGTTCTGCTCCTATATGTGCAAGCTTATCTGAAAGTTCATCGCTTGTCATATTATCAGTGATAGAGACAGATTGAGATAAAGCGATTGGTCCTGTATCTAAACCTTCATCCATTTTCATGATCATCATACCAGTTTGTTTATCACCAGCCATAATTGCACGCTGAATAGGTGCAGCGCCACGCCATCGCGGTAATAATGAAGCATGAGCATTAAAACAACCAAAGCGCGGTGTTTCAAGAATAGCTTTTGGTAAAATCAGTCCATAGGCGACAACGATAGCAACATCAACACAAAGTGCTGCGAATCGCTCTTGCTCTTGAGCTGTTTTAAGTGTTTGAGGTGTATATACAGGAATAGATTTTTCTATTGCAGCGTTTTGAACAGGGGAAGGGACCAATTTTAAACCACGACGCCCTGCTGGACGAGGGGGTTGACTGTAAACAGCAACAATATCATGACCAGCATTTAATAAAGCATGTAACATAGGAACAGAAAAATCAGGTGTTCCCATAAAACTTAACCGTAATGCCATTATAAAATCGTTTCCCGAGCTTTTTTTTCTTTTGATCGTTTTTTAAATTTTCGTATCACCATATCGCGTTTTATTTTTGAAATATGATCAACAAAAAGACAGCCATTTAAATGGTCGATTTCGTGCTGTAAGCAAGTTGCTAAAAGATGATCTGCTTCTATTTCTTTCAGTTGTCCTTGACGATCATTATAACGAACACGAACGCGTTTTGGGCGTTCGACTTCTGCATAATAGTCAGGAATAGAAAGACATCCTTCTGTGTGGATATTTCGCTCATCTGACGACCATAAGATCTCTGGATTGATAATGACAAGAGGATTTTTTGTAGTATCATTTTGCGAGATGTCTATAACCAATAGACGTAAGGGTATTCCAATTTGGATAGCAGCAAGACCAATTCCGTCGGCGTCATACATAGTATCTAACATATCGTCAGCAAGCCGTTGGATTGTTAAATCGATATGCTCTACAGGTTCGGACAGTTTTCGCAGAACTGGATCTGGTAAGGTAACTAAAGATTTAATTGACATAAGCGTAAATTAGTCAATGGTTCGTTATGGGTCAATATTGAATAATAGATTTTTGCATTTTTTACGATAAGATAATTATATTATTACTTTATGCTTGATTCGTTTTTTTCTTTTACACTCTTTAGCGAGCCTTTTTCTCAAGTGATGACTTTGTTTTTACTCGTTTGTTTGGTTTTTTTTATTTTTATACTGGTATTTTTTTATCGAAAAAAGATACTTTTAGAAACTGAAAGTGCCGAACGTGCTAGTGAAGCGCAAACACAAATGGCGGCATTGTTGAAAACACAAGCTGAAATGCAAGGACGTATGCAAGCGATGGCTGAAATTTTTGGTCAAAGGCAGGCTGAGCTCAATCAGTCTATTCGTGAACAGCTCAACGTAATGACAACCAATTTGGGACAAACTCTTCAGGTACAAACTAAATCAACTCATGACAATTTGACGCGTTTGCAAGAACGATTAGCAGTGATTGATGCTGCACAAAATAATATTCAGTCACTTACAGGGCAAGTTGTTCAGCTACAGGCAATTTTAAACAATAAGCAAACGCGCGGGACTTTTGGTCAGGGACGTATGGAAGCGATTATTGCTGATGCTTTGCCAGCTAATTCTTATGCTTTTCAAGCAACTCTTTCAAATGGAAAGCGGCCAGATTGTATCATTCATATGCCTAATAAAGCACCTTCTCTTGTTGTTGATGCTAAGTTCCCTTTAGAGGCTTGGAATGCGATGCGTAATGCATCATCACCTCAAGAACGCCAAGAAGCAGAGCGTAAATTTCGTACTGATATGGAAGTGCATATTCGTGATATTGCGCAAAAATATTTAATTCCTGGAGAAACGCATGATACTGCCTTTCTTTTTGTACCATCAGAATCGATTTTTGCAACAATCTATGAAGATTTTGAGCAATTGGTACAAAAAGCTAATCGGGTGCATGTCATTATTGTTTCTCCGTCTTTACTCATGTTATCTGTTCAAGTTGTGCAAACTATTATGAGGGATGCAAAAATGCGTGAACAAGCACATTTGATTCAATCAGAAGTCGTAAAATTGATGGAAGATTTTGGACGAATGGATACACGTATTCGTGCTTTACAGAAGCATTTTTACAAAGTTGGTGAAGATATTGATGCGGTTTTGATATCATCCTCTAAAATTATGAAACGGGCTAGTCGCATTGAGGCTTTTGAATTAAAAGAAGATGACTCTCGGTCGCAATCAATCCCTACTCAGCCGAAAAAATTGCAATTAGTAGATGAAGAGAAAAGCTAAACTTCTACATAATAAAATATAACCATATTAAAATGTGGTTATATTTTGTTGGTTAGAAGATTTTCTATGGTGTATGCCTTTATTTAATTTTCAAAACTGTAAGAGGGATAAAAATATGCAGCGCTTTTTGTTTTTAGGGGCATTTGTGTTTTTGTTGGGAGGCTGTGCAACAAAACCACCCCTATATACAAACAATGCTTGCGCTGTTTTAGCTCAAAAAAATGGTTTTTTTAACAACTGGAGGGATGCGGTTAAAAAAGCAGAAATGCGTTACGGGATTCCTATGCCTATTATTCTTGCTACCATTAATACAGAATCTAGTTTTCGTTATAATGCACGTCCTCCACGCAAAAAATTACTTGGTTTTATTCCATGGAAACGTCCATCTACAGCTTATGGTTATTCTCAAGCCATTGATGATACGTGGGCGATGTATATTCGCTCTTCAGGAAGGTCTTTTGCACGGCGCTCTAACTTTAAAGATTCTGTTGATTTTGTCGCTTGGTATCATCGTCAAAGTGTTCAACGTAATGGTATTAGGGCTGACGATGCGTATAATCTTTATTTAAATTACCATATGGGACATGCTGCTTATGCGCGTAGTAAAGGTTATGCAACTAAAGCGGTTTTAAAGGCAGCAGAGCGCATGGCAATAATGTCTAAACATTATGATCAGCAATTAAGAGCATGTGGACAACGTTAAAGAGAACTATAAAACATATCATCAGAGAGCTATTCGATTCACTTTGAAATTCGCTCCATGATTAAGAAGTTCAACATAAAAAAACTTAGAAAATCATCCATAAAATGCCGTTTATAAATAAAGATTTTTTGTGAAAAAACAAGAGCGAACTCTCTTGTTCGAAAAGCTTGATGATGCGTAATAGAAATATCTGAAGGTTGTAAGTTAGTGGTTTTTGTTGAAAATAGTTATAATTTTTTAAAATCAGATTTTTTTACAATTTTCTTCTCAAAAAAGAGATCATTCTCTTATTGTATATCGTATAAAATGGATACAATTTATAGGGATAGATGCATGGACTTTTATAAAAATCTAATGCAGAGTGACAATTTGTATTTCATGCTCATTGGCTCCTGCAAGAGCAACAGAGCGCTCATCAGATAAAATAATTGGATAACCTGTTTCACCAAAGAGAGCCCATATTGTAATACCTGGGGTCATTGGTGGAAGATCTGGAAAATTTTTAGCCAGGTCATCTGTGCAAACTTTTTTTAAATAAGCGATCTGTTTTGCATCAGAGCGAGTTACATCTTGCAATAATATGTTCTGTTTGTGCTCTCCCATTTTTTTATTCCTTTATGTCTTAATTTTTGTATCATTGATTATCGCTGACTTTAATCGGAATCTGCTTCGTCTGCTTTTTTGGCTTTGGTTGATGCAGGTTAATTAATAAAAGACCATTTTTCAATTCAGCATTTATGACTTGCATTCCTTCCGCGAGAACAAAGGTGCGTTGAAATTGACGTGCAGCTATACCGCGGTATAGATATTGATGATTTTGATTATCTGTCTGCTTACCATGAATGATAAGTTGATTATCGTCCAGCAAAATATTGAGGTTATCAACTTTAAATCCAGCAACGGCTAAAGTAATACGTATATGGTTTCCATCATCATTTTTATTCAAACGTTCAATATTATAGGCTGGGTAGGCCTCATCAGCTTTACCAATACGTCGCAATGTTTTCTCCACGGTTTCAAATCCTAAAAGAAGGGGGTTGGAGAAAGGCGTCACATGTGCCATTGTGAATCTCCTCTTCAAAGCGGCTGCTTGATTAAACTCTAAAAAAGTGCTTGCTGCGTTCCTCTCATATGGCGAGCGTGAGTGGTAACTTCAAGGGAAAAGATGAGAGAGTTCAATGACACAAAAAACAATAAAATTGTCAAAAGCGAGAAAAGCAGCTGAAACATTGTATAATAAAAATGAAATTGAGGAAATATTTCGTCGTTTTTCTGTTCAACGCCCTCATCCAAAAAGCGATCTTATTTATACAAATGTGTTCACTCTTTTAGTTGCAGTTATTCTTTCAGCGCAAGCGACAGATGTTAGCGTTAATAAAGCGACAGAGGAATTGTTTTGCCTAGCCGATCAACCAGAAAAAATGGCTGCATTAGGAGAAGAAGAAATCGCACGCCATATTCGTACAATTGGTCTTTGGCGTGCAAAAGCACACAACATTTATTCGCTTTGTTGCGTTTTAATAAATCAGTACGGTGGTCAAGTGCCTGATAATCGTGAAGAACTTATGGCGCTTCCTGGAGTAGGGCGTAAAACCGCTAATGTTGTTTTGAATGTAGCTTTTGGAGAGCCGACGATAGCAGTGGATACGCATATTTTTCGTTTGGCTAACCGAATTGGTTTAGCATCCGGAAAAACACCAGAGATTGTTGAAAAAAAACTGCTTCATATTATACCTACGCGTTATCTTCGTTATGCGCATCATTGGCTTATTTTGCATGGGCGCTATATCTGCAAAGCACGGAAACCGCAATGTATGCAATGTATTATTGCTGATTTATGTAAAGCAGAAATTAAAACAAATGCAATTCCAGCTCCTTTGATTGAAGTTCAAGGCAATGGGGCTCCGATTTTTTTTTGATATAGCCTTGCTATTTTTTGTATAGTGACTTATGAGAATAATTTTGGAGCCGCCCGGCAGGGCATGCCGTGGCTGTTCAGGTGCTTGTTCAAGCTTTGGTCAGCTTGATCGATTTATTTGAATGTGGAGTAGCAAAATGCCCAAAATGAAGACCAAGTCATCCGCTAAAAAGCGGTTCAAAATCACTGCATCAGGTCGTGTTAAAGCAACTGCTGCAGGCAAACGCCATGGTATGATTAAACGTTCTAATAAGTTTATTCGTGATGCTCGCGGAACAATGGTTCTGACAGAATCGGATGCTAAAAAAATCATCCATTATTATTTGCCGAATGGCCATTAAGCTTTGCGCTTTTGATTTTGAGGAGAGTATCGTATGGCACGCGTAAAAAGAGGTGTTACAGCGCACGCTAAGCATAAAAAGGTTTTGAAACAGGCTGAAGGTTTTTACGGTCGACGTAAAAATACTATTCGCGCAGCTAAAGCAGCAGTTGATCGCTCAAAGCAGTACGCTTACCGTGATCGCAAAAATAAAAAACGTACATTCCGTGCTTTGTGGATTCAAAGAATTAATGCGGCTGTTCGGGCAGAAGGTTTAACTTATGGACGCTTTATTGATGGCTTGTCAAAGGCTGGTATTGAAGTTGACCGTAAGGTTCTCTCAGACATAGCAGTTCATGAGGCTGCAGCATTTTCTGCTTTAGTAGCTTCCGCAAAGAAGGCTTTGGAATATTTAAAAGACACAACGCCTAATGCTTTTGAAGGCGCTGTCAAGTAAGCCAGTCACGTCCTTTTAAAGCGTTTATTTATTCAGGATCCCGTACTGGTTTTAACTAGTGCGGGTTTTTTTATTAAAAAAAAATAGGCAAAAATATGAGCGATATTGAGCGTCTCGAACAAGAAATTTGTTTAGCTTTGGAAGCTGCAAGTGATGAGCAGACACTTGAAACAGTGCGTGTTGCAGCATTAGGTAAAAAAGGCAGTATCTCTGAAAAGTTAAAAACACTAGGAAAAATGAATGCTGAAGAACGCCAAAAAGTAGGGCCAGTTCTTAATGGGTTAAAAAATCGTGTTTTAGAATTATGGGCTAAAAAGCGTGATTTTCTTAAGCGCCAAGCGATGAATGCACGCCTTTCTAGTGAAACGGTCGATGTCACTTTACCTGTACGTTCTTCCCCTGTTGAAAGGGGGCGTATTCATCCTGTGTCACAAGTAATTGAGGAGATTATAGCCATTTATACAAATATGGGTTTTTCTGTTGCAGAAGGACCAGATATTGAGACAGATTATTATAATTTTGCTGCATTGAATTTTCCTGAAGATCATCCAGCTCGCGAAATGCATGATACCTTCTTTTTTAATGCGGATAAGGCACAAGAACGGAAGTTATTGCGCACTCACACATCACCTGTGCAAATTCGTACAATGGAGAAGCAAAAACCACCGATACGTATCATTATTCCTGGAAAAACTTATCGTATGGATTCAGATTCGACTCATTCACCAATGTTTCATCAAGTGGAAGGTCTTGTGATTGATAAAACTTCGACGATTGCGCATATGATGTGGCTTCATGAGACTTTTTGTAAGGCTTTTTTTGAAGTGTCTTCTGTAAAGATGCGTTTTCGCCCTTCGTTTTTTCCTTTTACTGAACCATCAATGGAAGTGGATATTCAATGTGATCGTTCTGGTTCGGAGGTAAAGTTTGGGCAAGGACAGGATTGGCTAGAAATCTTAGGATGCGGAATGGTACATCCGAATGTATTAAAAAATGTTGGTTTAGATCCTGATGAATATCAGGGTTTTGCATGGGGAATGGGCATTGATCGTATTGCTATGTTGAAGTACGGTATGCCTGATTTGCGGGCATTTTTTGATGCCGATCTGCGTTGGTTAGATCATTATGGCTTTCGTTGCTTTGATATGCCTGCTTTCTTTTCTGATTTAAAAAATGTGTGATCTTTTTATAGCTTTCATGTGAGGTTTAAAAATGAAATTTACATTGTCTTGGTTGAAAGATCACTTAGAGACAAATGCGTCTTTGGATGAAATTTGTGATAAACTTACAGCTATTGGTCTTGAAGTTGAGCATGTTGACGATCGTTCTTCTTTAAAAGGCTTTGTGATTGCAAAAATTTTAACAGCAATTAAACATCCTGATGCAGATAAACTTCAGGTTTTGTCTGTAGACATAGGGTCTGGTACACCTATGCAGGTTGTTTGCGGAGCACCAAACGCACGTGTTGGACTTATTGGTGTTCTTGCGTTGCCTGGCACTTATGTACCTGGACTTGATGTGACATTATCTATAGGAAAAATCCGTGGTGTTGAAAGTTTTGGGATGATGTGTTCACAAGCTGAACTTGCATTATCGGATCAGCATGATGGGATTATCGAACTTCCAGAAGATGTGCCGATTGGAGGTTTATTTTCGGTTTATGCAGGTTTAGATGATCCCGTCATTGATATTGGTTTAACGCCCAATCGTTCTGATTGTACTGGTGTTCGCGGTATTGCACGGGATCTTGCAGCGACTGGGATTGGGCGATTAAAAGAATTGTCGGTGCCTCAATTTGCTACTTCTTTTGAAACGCCGGTAAATGTTGCTTTAGATTTTTCACAAGATCGATCATTATGTTTAGGTTTTGCTTGGCGTGAAGTTCGCAATATTCAAAATGATGTGTCGCCACAGTGGATGCAGCAGCGTTTGATTGCTATTGGTTTGAGACCAATTAATGCTTTGGTTGATATGACGAATTACATGAGTTTTGACTTTGGTCGTCCTCTTCATGTTTTTGATGCGGATAAAATTAAAGGGAATTTGATTGTACGTCGTGGACGTGAAGGTGAACAATTTAAGGCGCTTAACGGAAAAGTTTATCATTTGAGTGTTAAAGATTGCGTTATTGCAGATGATGAGGGTGTTGTTTCTATCGCTGGTATTATGGGTGGTGAAAGAACAGGATGTGATGAAACAACACGCCGTGTTATTATCGAGTCAGCGCTTTGGGATGCACATAGTATTGCACAGACGGGGCGTACATTAGGGCTTATAAGTGATGCACGTTATCGATTTGAACGGGGCGTTGATCCAGCTTTTATGGAAGCAGGGCTTGATATTGCAACAGAATTAACTTTACGTCTTTGTGGTGGCGAAGTATCAAACACAAGAATTGTTGGTTATCAGCAGCCTGATATTAAACGGATTGCATTTCCTTTTTCTGAAATAAAACGTTTGACGCGTTTAGAAATAGAACGTGAACGAGCTTTTGCTATTTTAGCACAGCTTGGATTTCATATCGAAGGGGAAGGAGACATCGTTACGGTTAAAGTCCCAACATGGCGTCTTGATATTTTTGGTAAAGCGGATTTAGTGGAAGAGGTGATGAGGATTTATGGGCTGGATAAAATTGAGCCTGTTCCATTAGAAGATTTTATCGAAAGTAATAGCCAAGCTTTAACATGTTCGCAGATGCGTTCACGTATTGTCCGTTTGGCTTTAGCTTGTCGTGGTATGAAAGAAGCCGTGACGTGGTCTTTTATTTCTGAAAGTCAGGCACTTGCTTTTGGAGGGGGACAAGCAGAGCTTAAATTAGTCAATCCTATTGCTATTGATATGTCCGTGATGCGCCCTTCTCTTTTACCTAGTTTGCTTATGGCGGCACAGCGAAATGCTGATCGTGGTTTTTCAGATCTTGCTTTATTTGAAATTGCCAGTATCTATGAAGGAGATACCCCTGATAAACAGCAACGTGTTGCTGGCGGAGTTCGCCGTGGAACAGAACGACTTGAAGGGGCAGGACGATTTTGGAGTGGTAATGCGACAGCAGTTGATGTTTTTGATGCGAAAGCTGATGCATTGGCTGTGTTAGAAGCATGCGGTTTAGATATCGGCAAGGTTCAGATTGAAGTTGGAGCACCGGATTGGTATCATCCTGGTCGTTCAGGGATTATGAAGCTTGGATCAAAGGTGATACTTGGCTTTTTTGGTGTTTTTCACCCCGCTACATTAGAAAAATTAGATGTCAACGGTCCTTTGTGTGGTTTTGAAGTTTTTCTTGACCAGATACCAGTGTCTAAAAAGAAGGTAACGAAAAGCCGCTCTCCTTTAAAGTTATCGCCTTTTCAAATGGTGCACCGTGATTTTGCTTTTGTAGTTGATAAAATGGTTGCTTCTTCTCTTATTGTTCGTGCCGCTAGTGGAGCCGATAAAAAGCTTATTCATTCAGTACAAGTTTTTGATCTTTTTGAAGACTCAATGCTTGGCGAAGATAAAAAGTCTGTTGCAATTGAGGTTTCTATTCAGCCTATTGAGCGAACTTTGACTGATGAAGATTTAGAAAACCTTGCTTTAAAGATCGTAGAAAATGTCACTAAAGCGACGGGTGCACATTTGCGTTGTTGAGTATATTCTTTCCTATAGAGCTATTAGACCGGCAGTGGGAGCACTTTTGAGTGCTCCCTTATTTTTTATATATTCAAGATTTATAAAGCTACACAAATGGACATTCATGCCCAACGTGCTTTTTTTCAATATCAGTCTTTTTAATGGCAGGAAAGAATATTTTTAAATAATTTCACAAAGTAATTTTTGTAAAAATCATTCGTTGCAAAGGTAAAAGATAATTGTTATTGCTAAATAGTAATGCAAATCATTGGCAATAAAGAGAGAATTTATGAACGTAAAAACGTTTTTTTCTGTCGTTTTGGGAAGTATTATTTTTTTTGCACCCGATTTTGCTTTGGGTGCCGGTAAATTTAAAGCCGTGACAACTTTTACTGTCATTGCTGATATGGCACGCAATGTAGCGGGCGATGCTGCTGATGTTGAATCGATCACTAAACCAGGTGCTGAAATTCATGAATATCAGCCAACACCTCGAGATCTTATGCGTGCGCAAGGGGCTAATCTTATATTATGGAACGGGTTAGAATTAGAGCTTTGGTTTGAAAAATTTTTTCAAAATATTAAAGATGTTCCAAGTGCCGTTATTTCAGAGGGTATTGTACCAATCAAAATTGGTGAGGGACCTTATAGTGGAAAGCCAAATCCACATGCATGGATGTCACCGACCTCAGCTTTAATTTATGTCGATAATATCCGTGATGCTTTTGTAAAATATGATCCTGAGCATGCTGCTATTTATCAAGAAAATGCTGAAATTTATAAACAGAAAATTCGTGCAATGATTGATCCAATTAAGGCTAAATTAGAAGTTCTGCCAGAAAATAAGCGTTGGCTTGTGACGAGTGAAGGCGCGTTCAGTTATCTGGCCCGTGATTTTAATTTGAAAGAACTGTATTTATGGCCAATTAATGCTGATCAGCAAGGAACACCACAGCAAGTTAGATACGTTATTGATATGGTTCGAAAACATAATATCCATGTAATTTTTTCTGAAAGCACTATTTCTCCAGCGCCTGCCAAGCAGGTAGCAAAAGAAACAGGAGCCAAATATGGTGGTGTTCTTTATGTTGATTCACTCAGTGAGAAAAATGGTGAGGTCCCGACATATATTGATTTATTACGTGTAACGAGTACACGAATTACGAGTGCTTTATTAGATGGAGAGAAGGGACAATGAGTGAAGCTGGAATATTTGCCCAAGGGGTGACAGTAACTTATCGTAATGGACATACAGCTTTGTGTGATGTGAGTTTTGAAAGCCCAACAGGTTCCATTACAGCTTTGATTGGAGTCAATGGCTCAGGAAAGTCAACGTTGTTTAAAACTATTATGGGATTTGTGCATCCGTCAAAAGGAAAAATTCGCATTTTTGATTTACCAGTTGATGTAGCTTTAAAGCAGAACCTTATTGCTTATGTTCCTCAAAGCGAAGATGTTGATTGGAATTTTCCTGTTCTTGTTGAAGATGTTGTTTTGATGGGGCGGTATGGTCACATGAATTTTTTTCGTTATGCGCGGGCACGTGATTATAAAGCTGTTCATGCTGCACTGGAACGTGTTGATATGTTATCCTTTGCTAAACGCCAAATTGGTGAACTTTCAGGTGGGCAAAAAAAGCGTGTTTTTTTGGCGCGTGCTCTTGCACAGCAAGCAAAAGCTATTTTATTAGATGAGCCATTTACGGGAGTTGATGTTACAACGGAAGATAAAATCATTGCTTTATTGCAAGATTTGCGTGAAGAAGGTGCTGTAATATTGGTGTCTACCCATAATTTGGGTTCTGTTCGTGAATTTTGTGACCATACGGTTTTAATAAAAAGAACTGTTGTAGCTTCTGGTTTAACTAAAGTCGTCTTTACACCGCAAAATCTTGAAAAAACTTTTGGTGGCGCTTTGCATCATCATATTTTTGATCCCAAAAATGCGGTCAAAAATGACCTTTTCACTAAAGATAAACAATCGGTTGCTTTTGAAAATATTCAAAGAGTGGAGCATATTGTATGATTTCTTGGTTGCTTGAACCGTTGAGCTACAAGTATATGGTTAATGCTATGTGGGTTTCGGGATTAGTTGGGTGCGTTTGTGCTTTCCTTTCTGCTTTTTTGATGTTGAAAGGTTGGTCATTGATTGGTGATGCACTTTCCCATTCAATTGTTCCGGGAGTAGCAGTAGCTTATCTTTTAGGATTGCCCTTTTCGCTTGGTGCTTTTTTTTCTGGTGGACTTGCTGCTGCAGCGATGCTTTTTTTTAACAACCGAACAAAGCTTAAAGAAGATACCATTATTGGTTTAATTTTTTCTTCATTTTTTGCATTTGGGTTGTTTCTAAAATCCTTAAAACCAATGGCTGTTAATATTGATACGATTGTTTTGGGAAATATTTTAGCTGTTAGTTCATCAGATATTTTACAATTAGCTTTTATTAGTTTTGTTTCTTTGTTTATATTGCTTTTGAAGTGGAAGGATTTACTCGTTTCCTTATTTGATGAGACGCATGCACGTGCCATTGGATTAAATGTTAAGTTTTTAAAGATCCTCTTTTTTACATTGCTTGCCGCTTGTACTGTTGCTGCTATGCAGACTGTTGGTGCTTTTTTGGTTATTTGTCTCGTCGTAACGCCCGGAGCAACAGCTTATTTGTTAAGTGATCGTTTTGTAAATGTTTTGGTTATTGCAGTGATGATCGGGACATTTACAAGTGTGTTGGGTGTTTATGTGAGTTACTTTTTGAATGCGCAAACTGGTGGTGTTGTTGTCTTGTTTCAAGCATTTTTATTTATTATGGCCTTTATTTTTGCTCCTAAGCACGGCTTTATTGCTGCGCGCTTGCGTATAAAAGCAGCAAAAAAAGGTGTGGTGATCTCATGATTGACAATTTACTGCTTCCTTTTCAGTTTTCTTTTATGCTTAAAGGCATGCTTATTGTTATGATCCTTTCTATTCCAATGGCGATGCTTTCTTGTTTTCTGATTTTGAAAGGATGGGCACTTTTAGGTGATGCAATTTCTCACGCAGTTTTTCCTGGGGTGGTTATTGGTTATATGGCAACGCCGTGGGTGGTGGCATTTTTAACTTCTTTACCATTTGTTTGGATTCAACATGTTCGTCCAGCTAATGTTACGATGACTTTGATTGCTTTTGGTGCTTTTGTTGCAGGTATGGTTTGTTCTATCATAACTGGTTTTTTAGAAAGCAATAGCCGTATCAAGCAGGATACAGCAATGGGTGTTGTATTTTCATCTATGTTTGGTTTAGGACTCGTTTTGGCAACGGCGATTTATAGCAACTTAGATTTGAATCACATTTTATTTGGTAATCTTTTAGGTATTAGCGGACTTGATATTATGCAGACAGCGATAATTGCTGCTGCTGTTACTTTTATTTTAGGAGCAAAATGGCGTGATTTTATGCTGTATATTTTTGATTCAGTTCAGGCGCGCGCGGTAGGATTACGGGTATCAGTGCTCCATTATACTCTTTTAACGATGATTTCTCTCACTATTGTTGCAGCTTTAAAAGCTGTGGGTATTGTTTTAGTTATTTCTTTATTGATAACACCAGGAGCGATAGCTTACCTTATCACTAAGCGATTTTCTTTTATGTTGATAATCGCTATGTTTGTTGCAGCATTTTCTGGTTTTTTAGGAATTTATCTCAGCTTATTTATTGGTTCTGATTCTGCTTCCACGATTGTTTTAATTTTAACACTGATTTTTATCGCTATTTTTATATCGACTTTCTTTCGTCAGAAAACAACTCAAGAAATTTGAGTATAATAAAATTTATGCATATCAGTTATGCATTTTTGTCTATTGTATCTCTTGTTTGCTTTAATTAAACAAAGAGATGCTAAACTATATTCCTCCTAATGTTTAGCAGATGAATACAGTGTTTTTTCTTCCCTTATAACTGTATTCATAATTGAAAGGCTGCATTGATTTATTCTGCAGCCTTTTTATTTTGGGATTTTTTAAAAAATTTTGCTAATTTCTTGAAAATTTTGAGATTGTAATCATATTGCGTGAGTTACTCTGTAGTTTAGCAAAAATTGTTATCAAAGATATGTTACTCATAAAGTGGCATTGAATAATTTGTATGCAGTAAAGCATATGAAGAGCGTAGTAATTATAAATATCTTTCTTAGGAAAAATGGCGCTAGAGGATGAAAAAAAAATTTAAGACATCTTACTTTTTGCGTATCTTCTATTGTGTAATAGGTTGGATCATGATTGTATTGGGTTTTATAGGTATAATCTTACCTATTGTACCAACCATTCCTTTTTTATTAATTGCTTCGTGGTGTTTTTCTCGCTCATCTCCACAATTTCATGATTGGCTAAATAATCATCGCATTTTAGGCGCATTTATTACGCAATGGAAAGAAAAAAGAGCTATTCCAATATTTATTAAAGTTTTTGTTGTGGTCAGTATGACTAGTGGGCTTTTAATGTTTTGGGTGACTATACATCCTTCTTTGTGGCTTACCTTATCGGTTGTGGCTATTTTTCTTTTGATTGTCACTTATGTTATAACACGTCCGTCTTCATAAGAATAAAGATAAAACGCTTTATTGGTGAAAAGTTTTTTTATTTTTTGGCTTACTGGAGCTATTAGGAGCTATTAATAGAGAAACTTTGTTTCAAATTTTCAGGGTTATATTTGCGTATGAGAATGTACATCATTTTATAAATCTTAAAAAGTTATGAGATTGCATATTAATATATTTACGAAACGATATTTTTTAGCAAAGAAAATGATGTGTACGAATATCTTAAACGATAATTTACATCCCTGTTGAGATTATCATTTTTATGCGTTCAAAGATTATATTTTTTTGTTAGACTGTGATTTATGCTTTATTTTTATAAACGAGCTTATGATCAAGTTTTTACAGGTCTAACAGTGCGTTTTTCATTACCAAAAACATTTAAATAATATTGCACTACTTGCGGGTCACCAATAGTTTTTTCAGGGTTATCTGAAAGCTTTACCGCTGGTTTTCCATTGACTTTGGTGGCTTTACAAACGAGAGAAATAGCATTAAAAGCTGCAATTTTTTGGGGTGCACAGCCTGCAAAGTCATTAGTTAAGTCTGTTCCCCATCCAAAACTCATACGGACTTTACCGCAGAAGTGATTATAGGTTTTTTCAATAGTATCAATATCAAGTGCATCAGAAAACACTAACAACTTTTCACGTGGATTTTTTCCTTTATCTTTCCACCATTGAATAATACGTTCTCCCCCCTCAATAGGAGGAGCACTATCAGACCTGAAACCTGTCCAATCAGCTACCCAATCTGGTGCATTGCGTAAAAATGTTTCTGTACCAAAGGTATCTGGTAAGACAATTAAAAGATTTCCACCATAATAACGGTTCCAATTTTGCAAGACTTTGTAAGGTGCTTTGCGCAATTCACTATCATTATTGGCGAGAGCAGCAATAACCATGGGGAGTTCATGTGCATTTGTACCCAGAGCTTCTAAATCTGTATCCATGGCGAGTAGGACATTAGAAGTTCCCACAAAAGAATTGCCAATGCCTTCTTTTAGCGCCTCTACGCACCAACGTTGCCATAAAAAAGAATGCCGGCGTCTTGTGCCAAAGTCAGATATTTTAATGTCAGGCAGTTTTTTGAGATGTTCAACTTTTCTCCACATTTTTGCTTTAGCACGGGCATAAAGCACATCAAGTGCAAAGCGTCCCATATTTCTCATAGCAGCACGTGAACGTAGTTCACTTATAATGGCAAGAGCAGGGATTTCCCACATTGAACTGTGCGTCCACGGACCATGAAAATGAAGAATATATTGGCCATCTTTGCGAGTTAGTTCATATTCTGGCAGTTGAAAATTTTCGAGCCACTGAAGAAAATCTGGTTCAAAAATCTGTTTACGTCCATAAAATGTGTTACCAGCAAGCCAAATCATTTCTTTTTTGGTAAAGCGCAAACTAAGAGCGTGATCAAGTTGATCACGCAGTTCACTTTCATCAATATCGTCAGTAAGATGTACCGTTTTAGTGCGGTTTATGAGAGAAAAAGTGACATTTACATTTGGGTAAAGTCCCCAAATCATCTGTACCATGAGGAGCTTATAGAAATCTGTATCTAAAAGTGAGCGAATAATAGGATCAAGCTTCCAAGTATGATTGTAGACACGTTTAGCAATATCCGTATGATCCATGATATTCTTTCTTTTAGCTAAATGAAATTTCAGTTGATAATGCACTAAACGTAATTACAATAGAGAGTACAAAGAATATAATAACTTTATGGTTTTGAGCAATAATAAAAAAGCTTATTATTCCTTTTGTTTCTCAGTTTTATACTTGTATGAACTTTTGTATATTCTTTGTTATTAATACTCAGTATATTAGAGGGTAATCATTTCCAGTGAGTTATATCATAGTGTTGTAAAATCTCATTTTCATCGCATATTTTTATGAATAAAAGGACAAATTGTGGATGTAAATGATGTTAATTCCAAGAATAGCGCGCGTTAACGCTATAAAATAAGCTTATAGGATTTGTGTATCATATTAATAGCTCTGCCTATAATATAATTGTTTTGCATAGATGTTTGCAGTCATGACATAAGATCCAATACGATAGGTTTTCATGATCTTGTTCATAATTAATTGGGTTAATTGTAGAAAAAATTAATTGGGTTAATTGTAGAAAAAAACATAAGTTTTATCTTTTTTATTTATTTCAATAAGCCATAAAATCTTTTAAACGACACTATGAATGTGTTGACTGTCGTTCTTTAGTATTTGGATTAAATACTCAAAATAGACACTCTTATTTTTATATATTATTGTTCAGATAAAGCAAAATTTGTAAATATGTCTCTGTTTATTAAAAGTCTTGCTGAGACACATAAGGTTATTGGTATTTTTATCTAATAATAAATTTATATTTCAAAGGCTGTCAAATTTTTTATTAGATAATTTAGAAAGAGTATAGGCAAAATTTTAATAAGAAGTAAAAAAGGCCACTAGAGAAGCTAGTGACCTTAATTGAAATTTTAATTCATTTTATTATTATTCTTGCTCTTGTTTTTTCAGTGCTGCACCGAGAATATCACCAAGAGAAGCTCCTGAGTCTGTAGATCCATATTGTGCAACAGCTTCTTTTTCTTCTGCAATTTCTAAAGCTTTGATTGATACTGAAAGCTTACGTGTTTTTTTATCAAATGCTGTGATACGAGCATCAACTTTTTGACCAATAGAAAAACGCTCAGGACGCTGTTCATCACGATCACGTGCTAAGTCTGCACGACGAATAGTTGTTTCCAAATTGTGATCAATCAATTGCACCCCGATGTCATTTTCATTGATGCTAGTAACTTCACATGTTACAACAGCCCCCTTGCGCAGTTCACCAGATGCTGCTGCTTCACCAACTTTATCATTGGAAAGCTGCTTGATACCAAGAGAAATACGCTCTTTTTCAATATCAATATCAAGAACTACAGCTTTAACAATATCACCTTTATTGTATGTATCAATGACTTGTTCACCAGGGCGATTCCAATCCAGATCGGAAAGATGAACCATTCCATCAACATCACCTTCAAGTCCAATGAAGAGACCAAATTCTGTTTTATTTTTGACTTCTCCTTCAATTTGTGAATTCACAGGGAATTTATTGGCGAAAGCAACCCATGGATTTTCAAATGTTTGTTTTAAACTAAGAGAAATACGACGTTTTGAAGGATCAATTTCAAGAACAACCACTTCTACCTCTTGTGAGGTGGATAAAAGTTTTCCAGGATGAATATTTTTCTTTGTCCAGCTCATTTCAGAAACATGTATCAATCCTTCAATTCCTGGTTCGATTTCAACAAAACCACCATAATCCGTAATATTGGTAACAGCACCAATAATTTTTTTACCAATCGGGTATCTGACGCTGATACTTTCCCAAGGATCGCTTTCTAGCTGTTTCATACCAAGAGATATACGGTGCGTATCTTGATTGATGCGAATAATTTGGACTTTAATAGTTTGGCCAATTGTAAGAATTTCAGATGGATGATTAACACGCCGCCATGCCATATCCGTGACATGTAAAAGACCATCAATTCCACCAAGATCGACAAAGGCACCATAATCTGTAATGTTTTTAACAACCCCTTCAACAATTTGGTTCTCTTCGAGATTTTGAACGATTTCTGAACGCTGTTCGGCTCTACTTTCTTCTAAGACGGTACGACGTGAAACGACGATATTACCACGACGACGATCCATTTTCAAAATTTCAAAAGATTGTGAATTGTGCATTAATGGTGAAACATCGCGAATAGGACGAATATCAACCTGGCTGCGAGGTAAAAAAGCGACAGCACCATCAAGGTCGACTGTAAAGCCTCCTTTTACTTGGCTAAAGATAGTTCCATCGACGCGTTCACCTGCATTAAATTTTTCTTCTAAACGAATCCAGCTTTCTTCTCTTCGAGCTTTTTCACGTGATAAAACAGCTTCACCCATCGCATTTTCAATGCGCTCAATATAAACTTCAACTTCATCACCAATTTGCAAAGAACCGTCTTTTCCTTTAGCTCCAAATTCTTTGAGAGGAATACGTCCTTCAACTTTAAGGCCAGCATCAATAATGGCCATGTCTTTTTCGATTGCGATGACACGCCCTTTAACAACGGATCCTTCGTTGAGATCATTGGTTTGGAAAGATTCCATTAAAAGGGTTTCAAAATCCGCTGTTGTAGGATTGTATTGTGACATAAGAACTCCTGATACATATCTTTATTGTAAAAGATATAAGCGCTAGGTTAGTGTTGGACATAAGGTAATTTTCTGCCTTATTTCTTATATAGGAAGAAAAATTAGCGCTAGGCTGTAAATTACCTTGAACGATTTTAATCAACTCCATGAATTTTTATGATGGGATCAATAAAAGTACACGCAGTTATAAATGTTGCTTCTATACTCAATTCTGACGTATCAAGCAAGTGGGCGTTTTGTGCTGGTGTTAACGGGCTCTGCTTGCGGGTTATATCACGGCTGTCACGTTGCTCAAGATCAACAAGGATTTCATTGTAATCTGCTTGGAATCCTTTTTTTAAAATTTCTTGGTACCGACGTTTTGCACGAATTCGAACATTAGCCAAAATGTAAAACTTAACATCTGCATTAGGACAAACGACAGTACCAATGTCACGACCATCGATTACACTACCGGGCAAGATTTTAGCAAAGTTACGTTGTTTTGCAACAAGAATCTCGCGTACAGCTGGTATAAGTGCTATTTTTGAAGCGGCTTGACCAAGCTCATGAGAAGAAAGCAGCACCGGATTTAAAGTATTAAAATCAAGTTCTGTGGCACAAGCAATAGCGCTTTTTTCATCATCAAGAGCCAATTTTTGTTGTAAAAGTGCATCGGCAACACCACGATAAGTTAAACCAGTGTCTAGATGATGAAGTCCATAATGAGCAGCAATTTTGCGTGCTAATGTTCCTTTTCCTGAGGCTGCGGGTCCGTCAATTGCAATAACAAAAGGTTTCAATATATTTTTCCTCCAAGTTGTTGCATGGAAGAGACAAACTCTGGAAAGCTAGTAGAAATCATTCGTTTATCGTCAATCGTAACCGGTTTTTCTGATATTAATCCAAAAATAAGAAAGCACATAGCAATTCTATGATCAAGATGTGTCAGGACGTGTCCACCACCCAGTCCTTTAGCGGAACTTTTTCCATGAACGATTAGAAAATCTTTACCCTCTTCGCATTCTACATGGTTTATTGTTAATCCTTGAGCAACAGCGGATAGACGATCTGATTCTTTAACGCGCAACTCTTCAAGTCCTAGCATAACTGTTTTTCCTTCAGCAAAGGCTGCTGCGACTGCTAAAGCGGGATATTCATCAATCATTGATGGGGCTCGTTCTTTAGGGACAGTGACACCTTTTAAAACGGATGATTTGACGCGTAGATCTGCAACATCTTCTCCACCCGTTTGGCGTTGATTCAAAAGTTCAATATCTGCTCCCATTTCCCATAGTGTTTCAATAAGTCCTATTCGAGAATTATTTACCAAAACATTTTCAATAGTGATATCAGAATCTTTTACAAGAAGTGCTGCAATCAATGGAAAAGCAGCAGAAGAAGGATCGCCTGGAACATCAATATTTTGTCCTGTGAGATGTGGTTGCCCATGGAGATGAATGAAATGGGTTCCTTGTGCATCCACCTCTATTTCAAGTGTAGCACCAAATGCTTTTAACATTTTTTCTGTATGATTGCGTGTAGGAATTGGCTCAATAACAGTTGTGGTGCCGGCGATATTGAGTCCGGCAAGTAGGATCGCTGATTTAACTTGGGCAGAAGCCATGGGAATATGATAGCGAATTGGGTTGGCCATTTTAGGACCATAAAGTGTTAAAGGAAGATAGTTGTTCTGTGTCGCTTCAATTTCAACGCCCATTAAACGCAGTGGGTCAAGAATACGTCCCATTGGGCGTTTAGATAAAGAAGCATCACCAATAAAGGTTGTTTTCATATGGTAAGCACCGACCATTCCCATAACCAGTCGGGCACCTGTTCCTGCATTGCCAAAATCTAAAGGCTGTTCGGCTTGTAAGAGACAACCATTACCGGTTCCACGAATAATATAGAGTCCATTTTTTTTATAAATACAAGCCCCCATAGCTTGCATAGCGGCAGCTGTGTTTAGAACGTCATCACTTTCAAGTAATCCATGAATATATGTTTCGCCATTTGCTAATCCTCCCAATATAAGGGATCGATGAGAGATTGATTTATCTCCTGGTATTTTAATTTTACCAGAAAGATTGCTAGATTTATAGGCTGTTATGGGTATTGCTTTTTGCATAAAAATTCTATTTAATTTTGTCTGAATTTATTAAATTTAGCCTTCTTTAGCATATGCTTTGAGGTGCGTCATGAAAAAATCCATACATAGGTGCATTTATCTTTGACAAAAGCATTGTCTTTCGATTAAGCACCATAAAATTTGTTTTTTTAATGGAATAATATTAACCAAAGGGACACGGTTGATGGCAAAAGAAGAACTTGGAACTAAACGTATTGATCCAGAAACGGGAAAGAAGTTTTATGATCTTAATCGCGACCCTATTGTGTCGCCTTATACAGGAATTTCTTATCCTCGTTCTTATTTTGAAGTTGCGGCAGCTGAAGCAAGCGGTGAAGAAGAAGTTGATGCTGAGGAACTTGATACAGCACTTGAAAAATCTGCCTTTATGCTACTTGAAGAGGATGTTGACGATTCTAAAGATGATGATCTTCCTGATTTGGGAGATAGTGACGTGGATTTGGGTGATGACGATGATGCATTTTTGTCTCATGATGATGATGATGATGATGACGTTACTGGCATTATCGGAGGTGGTGTTTCTAGTGATGATGACGTTTAAGAGAAGAAGGAATATATTCTTCTTGCTAAACGCAAATTATTCTTGATCTTCAGTTTTTCTCATTTTAAAAGCTCAAGATTATTACCGCTTTTAGGCAGATAATTGATCTTTTGTGGGGCTATAGCTCAGCTGGGAGAGCGCTTGCATGGCATGCAAGAGGTCAGCGGTTCGATCCCGCTTAGCTCCACCAAAAAGATCAGAACATTTTTTTGGGTTAAACTATCGGCAATAAAGAGCTTCATACATCGCTTAAAAGGCGCGAGCGTTGTTGTTGTTTTTTTATTTTGCAACAGTTTGAAAAGATGTTGTTTGCTGTGTGTTTTGCATTTATTTGTAATATTGACAGATCTTATTGCAATAAAAAAAGTAGATGCGAAATATATCTTTTGCGATATATGTAAAAAACTAAATCGCTCATTATGTCTGTTTTAATAAGCCAAAATAACAGTAAAGATCATATAAGAAAGTTTTATTGGAGTAAGCATAATAACTGTTGCGACATATAATTGAGCAGTTTTGTGATTTAAATGTCTCAGTAAAAAGCATTTTTTATTTCTAATAATAAAGATCTTGTTTTTAAAGTTTGGTTACAACACAACAGAAAGAATGAAATTATTGGAGGGGAAAAAATGCTTTCTTACCGTTCAAGAACATCAACTCATGGGCGCAATATGGCGGGGGCTCGTGGTCTTTGGCGTGCAACGGGGATGAAAGATTCTGATTTTGGTAAACCTATCATTGCTATTGCTAATTCTTTTACACAATTTGTACCAGGACATATACATTTAAAAGATCTTGGACAGTTTGTTGCACAAGAGATCATTACAGCTGGCGGTGTCGCAAAAGAGTTTAATACAATTGCTATAGACGATGGAATCGCGATGGGACACGATGGAATGCTTTATTCCTTACCTTCCCGTGAAATTATTGCAGATTCTGTTGAATATATGGTCAATGCTCATTGTGCTGATGCATTAGTATGCATTTCCAATTGTGACAAAATTACTCCTGGGATGCTAATGGCTTCTTTACGGTTAAATATCCCAACCATTTTTGTTTCGGGTGGTCCGATGGAGGCAGGCAAGATTAAATGGAAAAATCAAGAGATTCACGTTGATTTGGTTGACGCAATGATTGCTGCAGCTTCTGAAAGTAATTCGGAAGAAGAAGTTGCTAATATGGAGCGTGCAGCTTGTCCTACATGTGGCTCTTGCTCAGGAATGTTTACTGCTAATTCTATGAATTGCCTTACAGAAGCATTAGGGCTTGCTCTTCCTGGAAATGGATCTGTATTAGCAACACATGCAGACCGTCGGATGCTTTTTGAAGAAGCTGGACGAAAAATCGTTGCATTAGCTAAGAATTATTATGAAAAAGGTGATGAGACAGTTTTACCGCGTTCTATTGCTTCACGTAAAGCTTTTGAAAATGCAATGACTGTTGATATTTCTATGGGAGGATCAACCAATACTGTATTGCATCTCTTAGCAGCAGCGCAAGAAGGTGAGGTAGATTTTACTATGGCGGATATTGATCGTCTTTCGCGTCGTGTCCCTGTTTTATGTAAAGTTGCACCTGCTATTGCTAATGTACATATGGAAGATGTTCATCGTGCTGGTGGTATTATGGGACTTTTAGGGGAATTAAATGCAGCTGGACTCATTGATACATCTGTTTATACAGTGCATGAGAAAACGATGAAAGAAGCTCTTTGTCGCTGGGATGTAAAGCAAGTTAATGAGTTAGCAACTCATGAGTTTTATCGTGCCGCACCAGGTGGTGTTTCAACACAAATGGCTTTTAGTCAAGCTTGTCGCTATGATACGCTTGATCTTGATCGTGAAAAAGGTGTGATCCGAGATGTTAAACATGCATATTCGCAAGATGGAGGATTAGCAGTTCTTTACGGAAATCTTGCGAAAGATGGCTGTATTGTGAAAACAGCCGGTGTTGATCAGTCCATTTTAACTTTTAAGGGACCAGCAAAAATTTTTGAAAGTCAAGAATCCGCTGTTTCAGCGATTTTAACGGATAAAATTAAACCAGGTGATGTCGTTTTAATTCGCTATGAAGGCCCACGCGGTGGTCCTGGAATGCAGGAAATGCTTTATCCAACGAGTTATCTTAAATCTAAAGGATTAGGAAAGGTTTGCGCATTGATCACAGATGGTCGTTTTTCAGGAGGAACATCAGGACTTTCTATTGGACATATTTCACCAGAGGCTGCTGAAGGAGGAGAAATTGCTTTGGTGGAAGAAGGGGATATAATAGAGATTGATATTCCTAACCGTACCATTAACATGTTAGTTGATGACGTCGAGATTATGCATCGTCGTGCTAAAATGGAAAAAAAGGGAAAGACTGCATGGAAACCGATTGAAAAGCGTAAGCGTAAAGTTTCAAAAGCTCTTCAAGCTTATGCAGCTATGACAACTTCCGCTGCAAAGGGGGCAGTGCGTAATATTGATGGGTAAAGTATTTTTATAAGAAGATAAATAAGTTTTAAGAGCCTCTTTGCGTCTTTTGCCAATATTTAAAGTGGGTTATCGGGAGCTATTTATTGGGTTAGTCAGTCTTTTCATTCATTATGGAACATGCATTAAAACTGATGTAAATTTTATCTTTGTTTGTATGAAGAATAAATAGATTATGAGGTATTGCGTATGAATTTTTCTATGTGTTTTATAGATACAAAAATGCGATAGATATAAGACAGTATGAATATTCAAAATAAATGTTGTCTTTTATTTTTTAAAAAGAATCACTTTTTTCAAGCTGTTTAAGGCGATAAAGTGCTTCTAAAGCATCTTTAGGGGAAAGTTCGTCAGGGTGAATATCTTTTAAAGCTTCATAAAGCGCACAATGTTTATTTATTTTTTCATTTGTAGTAGATGTTGCATTTAGAGAAAAGAGCGGCAAATCATCGATTAGTCTATGCCCTTTTCCAGCCATTTCGCTTTGTTCTAATTGATGCAGAACATCTGCCGCGCGCGTGATAACTGCTGGCGGAAGTCCAGCAAGCTTTGCAACTTGTACTCCATAAGAGCGATCAGCAGCTCCTTGTGTGACTTCATGTAGAAAAACAACATCGCCATTCCAATTATTGACTTTCATTGTTACATTATGAAGTCGGTTAAGTTTCTCGGTAAGTGCTGTCATCTCATGAAAATGTGTGGCAAGAATAGCACGACAGTGATTTACTTCATGAAGATATTCAACTGTTGCCCACGCAATTGAAAGTCCATCAAAGGTTGATGTTCCTCGTCCAATTTCATCAAGAATAACAAGGGAATGGCTGCTAGCATGATTAAGGATCGTTGCGGTTTCAACCATTTCCATCATAAAGGTTGAGCGTCCTCGAGCAAGATCATCAGAAGCGCCAACACGACTAAATAAACGATCTACAACACCAATATGTGCTGCAGCAGCTGGAACAAAAGAACCCATTTGCGCCATAATAGCGATGAGAGCATTTTGCCGTAAAAAAGTTGACTTTCCTCCCATATTGGGACCTGTCAATAACCAAATTGCTGCATATTGATGGTTTTTTTGCGCAGAGAGATCACAGTTATTTGCAACAAATGGTTCTGCTGCTTGTTTTCGTAATGCTTGCTCCACCACGGGATGACGTCCTGCGGTGATATTAAAGGTAAGTGATTGATCAATTTTAGGGCGACAATAATTTTGTTCTTCAGCTAAATGTGCTAAAGCAACAGACACATCTAAAATAGCGAGCGCTTCAGCAGCTTTACGAATGAAATCAACATGCTCAGTAATTTCATTAACAAGAGTATCGAAAATTTCCAGTTCAAGAGACATAGCATGACCGGCTGCATGAGCAATACGGCTTTCAAGTTCAGCAAGTTCTGTTGTCGTAAAACGCATAGCATTTGCCATTGTTTGTCGATGGATAAAACGTGCTTGTGCTTGCGGAGTATTAGTAAGAGCAGGAGCCTGTAAATTCGTTACTTCAATAAAGTAGCCTAAGATATTATTATGTTTTATTTTAAGCGTTTTAATATCTGTTTCTCGAGCGTACTGTGCTTGCAATTCTGCGATAACACGGCGAGATTCATCACGCAGGGCACGCATTTCATCAAGCTCTTTGTGATAATGAGGACGAATAAAACCACCATCACGCTTAAGGAGAGGGAGATCATCAGCTAATGCCTGTTCTAAATGCAAAAGCAAAGCGACAGGTAAATGTGAAAAAATCTGTTGTATATCGCTTATTTCTTGAGGAAGCAATTGGTTATCAAGGAGTTGATTGAGTTCACGAATGATTCCAAAACCGCGTTGAATTGTTGCCATATCACGTGGACCTCCTCGTCCAAGAGCTAAACGTGAAACGGCACGGGGCATATCTGGTCCCCCTTTTAAAATAAGCTTTATGGCTTCTGCCAGGGATGGATTTTGCAAGAAAAAAGCAATAGAATCCAAGCGTCTATCAATAGCTGAAGGTGTAGTTAGAGGTGCAATGAGGCGATCAACAAGAAGACGTGCACCTCCTCCTGTGACCGTACGATCAATTGCTTTTAGTAAACTTCCATCGCGCTGGCCTGATGTGGTTCGAACAAGTTCAAGATTCAACCTAGTGGCAGCGTCAATAAAGAGAGTTGCACTTTCATTTTGTCGCTCAGGACGCATGAGAGGGGGGCGATGAGAAATTTGTGTTTTTTCAATATAACGAATAGCTGCGACGATTGCAGAAAGTTCTGGACGTGAATAATCAGCAACGCCTTCAAGAGTTGAAAGTTTAAAATAATCACAAATATCACGTTCAGCGGTAATTGTATCAAAAAGGTTTGCAGGTTGAGGTGAGACAATACGACCAAGAACGTTAAAAAGCGATTTGTGAGATTTATCATGAAAAAAAGAATCAGCAACAATAATTTCCTGTGGATCGACACGCATAATGTCTGCCAAAAGCTTTTCATGATGGCTTTCTGTTACACGAAATATACCTGTTGAGATATCAATCCAAGAAAGGGCAAATTCCTCTCCATCGCTGATTTTGATACGGGAAAGTGTCATCAGATAATTTGCACGCGTTGGATCAAGAAGTTTTTCTTCTGTTATGGTTCCAGGTGTAACAAGACGAACAACATCCCGTCGAACGACAGATTTTGCTCCACGCTTTTTAGCTTCTGTTGGATTTTCTGTTTGTTCACAAACAGCAACACGATAACCACAGGAGATTAATTTTTGCAAATAATCATCTGCAGCGTGAACTGGAACACCACACATAGGAATATCTTTACCCAAATGTTTTCCACGTGCTGTAAGAGTAATTCCTAAAGCTTGAGCGGCTTCAACTGCATCATCAAAAAATAATTCGTAAAAATCACCCATACGATAAAAAAGAAGAGAATCGTTATTGACTGCTTTGATTTCGATATATTGCTCCATCATAGGTGTGAGGCGTTCTTGATGTGGGGCAGATGAGGGTGCAAAATTTGAGATTAAATCATCACTTTTATGGTCAGTCTTTTTATCCATTTCGTGCGCTCATTTTTTTCAATAGAGGGGTCTATACCTTTTTTATTTATTATCAACGTCTATCTTCCCTAACTCTGAATTGAAACGCATGGTTAGAGCTGTTAGAATGAACATAGCGATTTCCGGTATATGAATCAAATTTAAAAATCGGATAATACAATGCATTATTGAACAGGGTTTACACTGTTTTAGAAGATAAGTTGTGGGAGAAAATTAAGTGAAATGAAAAAAAGTGAACAGGATCAGCAAACATATCAAACGGCTTATAACCTTAGCGAGCAAGAAGTTCTAGATTTTCATAGTCGTGGTCAACCTGGAAAGCTTAAAATTGTTGCAACAAAACCTATTGCAACGCAGTATGATTTAGCACTTGCTTATTCACCAGGTGTTGCTGTTCCAGTTAAGGAAATTTTTCGAAATCCAGCGCTTGCATATGATTATACAGCAAAGGGTAATCTTGTTGCCGTTATATCAAATGGAACAGCTATTTTGGGTTTAGGGAATTTAGGTGCATTAGCTTCTAAACCAGTGATGGAAGGAAAAGCAGTACTTTTTAAGCGCTTTGCAGATATTGATTCAATTGATTTGGAAGTGGATACAAATGATACAGAAAGCTTTATCAATTTAGTGCGCCATTTAGAGCCCTCTTTTGGTGGCATAAATCTTGAAGATATTAAAGCTCCTGAGTGTTTTATAATAGAAAGCCGCTTGCGCGAAATAATGAATATTCCTGTTTTTCATGATGATCAACATGGTACAGCAATTATTGTAGCTGCTGGGGTACTCAATGCTTTATATTTGACCGGGCGCGATATGAAAAATACCCGACTGGTTTGTAATGGTGCTGGTTCTGCCGGAATTGCATGTATCGAACTTATTAAAGCAATGGGATTTCCGCCTGAAAATATCATATTATGTGATACGAAGGGTGTTGTTTATGAGGGGCGTCAAGAAGGGATGAATCAATGGAAAGCGGCTCACGCTATTCGAACGGATAAACGCACACTTGCTGAGGCTATGGAAGGAGCTGACATGTTTTTTGGAGTTTCTGCTAAAGGAGCAATTACTCCAGAAATGATAAGATCTATGGCTCCTAAACCGATTATTTTTGCTATGGCCAATCCAGATCCAGAAATTACACCAGAAGAAGTGATGCAAGTGCGTGGTGATGCCATTATAGCGACAGGTCGCTCGGATTATCCAAATCAGATTAATAATGTTCTGTGTTTCCCTTATATATTTCGTGGTGCACTTGATGTGCGTGCGACGGTTATTAACGAAGATATGAAGATTGCTGCTGCAAAAGCTCTTGCAAATTTAGCACATGAGGAAGTGCCTGATAGTGTTATAAAAGCTTATCATGGAAAGCGATTGAAATTTGGTCCCAATTATATCATTCCTGTTCCTTTTGATCCACGCTTACTCACGGTTGTTTCAATGGCAGTAGCAAAGGCAGCAATGGAAAGCGGTGTTGCTCAAAAGCATATTGATGATTTAGAGGCTTATGAGCGCAATTTGAATGCAAGACGTGATCCTACTTCTTTTGCGATGCGTGGTGTTTATGATCATGTTCGCCAAGCGCCAAAACAAATTGTTTTTGCAGATGGTGAAGAAGAGCAGGTAATGCGGGCAGCCGTTTCCTATGTTCATCAAAAATTAGGACAGGCAATTTTGGTCGGTTGTGAAAAGAAAGTTCAAGAAAAAGCTGTTGTTGCTGGAATTAATCTTAAGCGAGAAGGCATTTCTATTATGAATGCTAAACTTTCTGATCGTACTGATACTTACGTCGATTATTTATATAAAAAGATGCAGCGTCAAGGCTGGTTATTGCGTGATTGTCATCGTCGTATCAACAATGATCACAATTATTTTGCTGCTTGTATGGTTGCGTTAGGTGATGCTGATGCAATGGTTACAGGAGTGACAGGCAATTATGAAACAACATTGATTGATATACGCCGGGTTATTAATGAGAAACCAAATGAGCGACTTATTGGTATTTCAATGGTTATTTGTTGTGGGCGCATTATATTTATCGCAGATACTGCTGTTTATGAGAAACCTAATGCTAAAGAACTTGCTGATATCGCGGAACAAACAGCTTTTTTTGTTCGTGGTTTAGGGTATCAGCCACGGGTAGCATTTGCAGCATTTTCTACTTTTGGCTATTTGGCAGGACAGGTTACACAGCATATTCAAGATGCTGTTAGTATTTTGCGTGAACGTAAGGTTGATTTTGAATTCGATGGGGAAATGAGTGCTGATGTTGCGCTCAATTCAAGATTGATGCAACAATATCCCTTTATGAGTTTAACTGAATCTGCTAATATTTTAATAATGCCGGGGTATCATACCGCTTCTATTGCGAGCAAAATGTTGCAAGAGCTTGGTGAAGCAACTATTATAGGTCCTATTTTAATTGGGTTGGAGAAGTCTGTCCAAATCGTACCATTTAATGGGAATGATACAGACATTGTCAATATTGCAGCGCTAGCTGCTTACCATGCAAAAAAATGATAGAAAAAACAAAGGCCACTGATATTTAGGGGCCTTTTTTTGAGCACAAAAACTAACTTTTAAGATGGTTGCGTTGGGCTGTTTTTTTGTTCTTTAGCTATACGCTTTTGGAATAAGGCTGCAAAATCGATTGGGTCAATCCATAAAGGTGGAAAACCGCCATTTTGGGTGGCATCAGATACGATTTGTCGGGCAAATGGAAATAAAAGACGAGGGCACTCAATAAAAACGAGAGGCATAACATGCTCTTGCGGAATATTTTTAAGATGGAAAACACCACCATAAATCAATTCTACATGAAACAATACTTCTGTATCATCATGAGCTTTGACTGAGAGAGACAAAACAACATCATAATTGTTATCGTCCATTGAGTTAGCATTAACATTAATGTCAATGTCAATTTTTGGTGCCTTTTCGCGTGGGCGCAATGAGCGAGGGGCATTTGGATTTTCAAATGAAAAATCTTTTAAATATTGCGTTAATATAGAAAAGACGGGCTCCTCACTCTTGTTGTTAATCTCACCTTCGGCCATATTACAAACCTCTCTCATCATAATATATAGACTGCTATTTTAGATATAAAACACGACTGGTTATCATGCCTTGCAAAAGGTTGCAAGAAATGCTCTGCCTATCTTTAGTTATTTTAACGCTTATGGCAATTTTTTTAATATTTCAAGGATTGTCATCATTTTTATACCATGGTGTATCTTTCTCATTATAAACTTTGTAGTCTTCTACTTGAAGATCGATTGTTTTTTCAGATTCATTTTTGGTGTTCGCGTTGTTATCGTAACGATTGGTGTTGTTAAAAGATAAAAATAAATACCAAATAATAGTTCGGAAGGGTTTTATAAGAAGTAATATACCTAATAGATCACTTACGAATCCGGGAAGAATAAGCAAAATTGCACTTATAATGATGAAGACATCATTGATGACGTCATTTTCCAATTTACGTCCTTGGGTAAGTTCTCGTTGTATATTTTTTAAAAGGCTAATACCTTGAATTCGCAATAAAATACTTCCTACCATTGTTGTAAGAACAACTAACATCAAAGTTGCAAAAATTCCGATTATTTTCCCAACAAAGATAAAACCAGCGATTTCAATTAAAAGAGCGCCGAGAATGGAAAGTATAAAAAAACGGGGATTTATAGGATAAGATTTGATCACATAAAAACTTTCTTTTCAAAATTTAGTGTGGAACATCATTGAGAGCTATCTTCTTAAAGCTTATATTGGAGGTTGTAAAAATATTTGAATGGTAAATCCTTATTTTACATATTTATTTATAAATGTTATTGACTGCAATGTTTATTGGAGATCATCTTAGGTTTGGAGATTGGCGGTGCCTATGGAATTTGACGTCGTACTTATCGTGGCTCTTGTTATTATGGTTGTTGTTTTTGTGCAACTGCGGAATGTATTAGGAAAACGGATTGGTTTTGAAAAGCCTCCTTTCGATCCTTATTCAGATTCTTCTAAAAAACAAACTGAGACAGAAACAGATGACAATGTTGTTTCGTTCCCTCACCAAGCTAATTCGAAAAAAAATGATTTTAGTGAAATTGATGCAATTTCACCTGAAGGAAGCATATTGAATGAAGGTTTGCGTGCTATTTACCAAAGTGATCCTCATTTTTCTCCTAAATTTTTTATAAAAGGCGCTCAAATTGCATATGAAATGATTGTGACAGCTTTTGCTAAAGGCGATCGCGATCAATTGAAGAGATTGCTTTCTCAGAATGTCTTTGAAAGTTTTTGTTCGGCTATTGAAAACCGCGAAAAAAACGGTGAAAGGGTTGAGTTTACTTTTGTTGGAGTTAATAATATCGAGTTTATTGCAGCAAAAATGCAAAAAAATGAAGAATTTTTGACTGTGCGTATTGTTAGTGAAATGATTTCAGTGACTTACAATAAGCAAGGAGAACGTATAGATGGCGATCCTGATACTATTGTAGAAGTTAAGGATGTTTGGACTTTTGTTCGCAATAGTTTATCCCAGGATCCAAATTGGAAACTTTTTGCAACGGAAGATGAAAGTTGAGGCGTTTTTCGTACATGAAGCTGTATGAATAAGATTTATGAGAAGATTAAAAATTGAAATGGCTATCGGTGAAAGGAAACAAAAAAGAGATTTATTGGTTATGCAGGACAGTCTTTTGTGGGAGAAGGTTTGTCGTACTGTGGTACCTCTTCATGGTGAATTTCATTCTTCCATTTCAGAAGATGCTGCAAATATAGAAGATAGGAAACAGTGTATAAGACAAAATTTTTCACTTCTTCAAGAAAATCAACAAAAAAAAATAAAAGATAAAAGTGAAAAGAAGATAGTGGGGCAAGCGCATAAGGTTCGTCTTTTAGACCATGTAACGCATCGTAAAATTGCCAAAGGTCGCTATTCTATTGAAGCGCGTATTGATCTTCATGGTTGTGTGCAAGAGGAGGCTTATTTTTTATTAAAAAGTTTTTTGCAATCATCTATGCAACGTGGATTGCGCCATGTGCTTGTCATTACAGGAAAAGGACGGTTGCATGGGAAACGGGGTGTTCTGTATCAATTTGTTCCTCATTGGTTGTCAACGCCAGCTTTTCGATATTATGTTCATGAATTTGAGCGTGCTGCTCGTAATCATGGGGGCGATGGTGCGCTTTATGTTCGGTTACGCCGTTTTGTACCATAGGGAAGGTGTGGTACTGTTGGCGCTGTTTTAGATTTAATATGATTTTATCAAAGAAGGTATTTTGTGTGTTATACTTACTTTGAGTAAAGTGAGAATTTTTCCATGATATTTGTTTGTTATTGCTAATTTTTAGAGCAATAATATTTGTTGTGATAATAGTGGTCATCTATTGCTAACAAAACGCTTATAAGATAACCGTTTGTAATATTCATATTTAAAGCATTACAAAGTTTTAGTAAATTTTTATCTTTAGCCATGAGATATTTTTATGAATTAATTTAGTTAGCGTAAAGAAGAGATTAGGATAAAGCAGAGCTATTAAATATTATGCTTATTCAAATCATACAATTTTTTAATTTAATCTATGAACTGTATTTGAGATTTGTAGCAATCACTAAAAGTAGTTGAAAGCAGCCGGTTTATTACGAGACTGGTTTTTTCTTAATGTTCACGCATCAAATATGATAGCAGTATTTTCGAGGTGGTACGTGCAACTTATTTGAAAGAAAAGAATCTTTGTAAGTGAGTAGCTATAGGCTCTTTTCTGCTGGGAGCAGGAATATGATTGCATAAGACATAAAGGATAGAATTAAGAGCCAAGACTAAACAAAATTTTTAATGACTAGTCTTAATTGGTGCTAAGATGCAATGGCATAATGAAATTAACTTTGTATGCCATGGGTCTATTTTATTAGCAAATATTTATCTTGTTTCTTTTTCAGATAATTCTTGCGGTTTAAAACGATAAGTTGTTGAGCAAAATTCACATGTGGCTGAAATATATCCGTCCTTCACCATTTGAATACGTTCCTCAATGGGAAATCCTTCCAGTATTTCTTTAATTTTTTCGCGCGAACAAGAACATTGATTTATAAGAGGAATGGGATCAAAAACCCTAACACCTTGTTCATGAAAAAGACGAAATAATAGTTTCTTGCTGCCTATTTGAGGGTCTGTTAGTTCTGTATTTTCAATGGTTGCAGTAAGCGCTTTAGCTTCTTGCCATTGATTTTCAAGTTGAGCTCGAGTTTTTGTTTCTTGTAATTGTTGACTGGATTTGTGCATTGTATGATGACGTGATGTTTGTGGCAAAAGTTGCGTCAAAATTCCTCCTGCACGCCAGCTTTTTTGTGATTTTCCCTGGCGATCACGTTTGATTAAGGTAGCGACTGCTAAATGAATATCAGTCGGGATTTGCTCTGATTGATCAAAATAGGTACGAGCAGCTTCTTGTAGACTTGTTCCATCTAATGCAACAATTCCTTGATAGCGCTGTGTATGGGTACCTTGGTCTATAGTAAAAGCTAAAGTTCCCTCACCAAGAAGTGTTTTTGAAGATGTTTGATTATTAGCTATAGCTTGTTTTAGCTGCTCTTCATTAAAGCGAGCATAACCGCGTAGACTGGAAGGAGGAGAAAAGTCGCATACCAACATATTAACCGGTCCATTGGAGCTTGTTTGTAAAATAAATTTTCCTTCAAGTTTCAAGGAAGTTCCAAGCAAAATTGTCAAAACCAAAGCTTCGGCTAAAAGGTAAGAAACAGGTTCAGGATATTGGTGCTTTTTAATGATAGAATCTAAAGCTTTTCCAAGTTGTACGACACGTCCACGAATATCAAGTTCTTCAACCTGGAAGGGAATAACAGTATCGTCTTCACTTAAATATATGTTATTAAAGGAGGTTTCATTTTTAGCTTGTTCGTGCTCTTTGCTCATATTTGCGCCTTTTATATGATTTGCTTTGGCTGACCATTGTGGAGAGAAAAACATATCTTGTAAACACCATGAAAAAATTCCTTTTGGTGCATAAAAACTCAGTTTTGCTAACCAATATCTAATATATGTATCCAATATATGCATTTATCATGTACAAAACCAATATAATGGACGAATAGATAAGCACATGAAGAGAGAGTATATTAGATTTAATGAGGTTTTATTGATCTTATTAAGCTGAAATATGGAATGATAATTGAGAATAAATCTTTCACTTTGGAAGTTTATATGCTTATTGTCATGCAATCGGTCATTGATATTTTGGTTATTTTGCGAGGGTTGTTGGTGAATGTAACATATCTTCTGTATTGATATGGAAAATGAGTGCGTTTTTCTTATGATTTATTATATTGGGTATCAAAGTATAAAGAGATACAAACAGAGATTGCTACGCCAATCTTAGACAACAGAAAGCGTTAGCGTTTTTTTCTAAGTACATATTCTGCTAAAATTGATTGCAGTATTTTTAATAAAGAAAAAATATTCATAAAATAGCAAGAAAGCGTGCTATCTATACGCTTTAACAAAGGATTTTCAGAATATATTACTCTATTAAATATCTCAATGTATCCTACATTTTGCACTATGATGATACTCACAAAAAACAACAATAAATATATTGCGTTGCATTAGTAAACCTTTTCTTTGCATAAGATTGTTTTCTAAATTATCTGAAATATGAGAGCGTTATTTAATTAAGCGACGCGTATTATATAAAATAGGGTTATTTATATTTTTCAGAGATTATTGTTAGTATTTTGAATACTCTTTGTATTGAAATTGATTTTGGGAAGTATCGCACAACTTGTAAAAAATGTGCGCTCTTCACATGAATCAAATAATTAAAGCAGTAAAGTGATGAGAATTCAATTGTGACAATATATTAACATTTATCATTTTTTGTTTGCTGCGAAAGGTGAGAGATTGCTTTTTCAATACGACGCAAGCTTTCATCGACTTCGTTTTCTGTAATGATAAGAGGAGGCAATAAGCGTACTACGTTGTTATTTGCGGCAACAGCCAAAAGGTATTCTTTCTCTAAGGCATTTATGACGGTATTAGAGGGCACAACACATTGAATACCAAGCATGAGTCCTACACCATGGATCGTACAAATAATATTAGGGTAAGTATTTATAATGTCTGCAATTCCATTTTTTAGTCTCTGTCCCATACATTGAACATGGTGAAGAAAATCAGGTTCTAATATGACATCAAGAACACTGTTGCTTACCGCTATCCCAAGAAGGTTTCCTCCAAAAGTTGATCCGTGGGTACCTGGTACCATACTTTTTGCAGCTTTATCTGTTGCAAGACAGGCTCCTAATGGAAACCCACCACCTAATCCTTTGGCTAAGGTTAGAATATCAGGTACGATATTACTCCATTCATAAGCAAAAAGTTTTCCTGTTCGTCCAATTCCTGTTTGAACTTCGTCTAAAATCAATAATAGATTATTATCATCGCATATTTTGCGTAAAAATTTTAAGTACTCATGAGGTACTGTTCTTATTCCTCCTTCTCCTTGAATGGGTTCAATAAGAATTGCTGCGGTATTTTTATTAATGGCATTGCGCAAAGCGGTTTCATCACAAAAGGGAACTTGAATAAATCCACCAGCTTTTGGCCCAAAACCTTCAAGGTATTTTTCTTGTCCAGTTGCAGCAAGTGCTGCAAGTGTTCGCCCATGAAATGCACCTTCAAAAGTAATAATTTCAACGCGTGTTGGGTATCCCGCTGCGTAATGATAGTGACGAGCAGTTTTGAATGCACATTCAAGTGCTTCTGCACCAGAGTTGCAGAAAAAAACCTTATCGGCAAAACTGTTTTCACAAAGCCGTGTAGCAAGAACCTCTTGTTCAGGAGATTCAAAAAGATTAGAAATATGCCATAGTTTTTCAGCTTGAATTTTAAGAGCATTAACTAATTTTGGATGGGCATATCCTAACGCATTAACTGCGATTCCCGATGCACAATCAAGATAATGCTCTCCTTTATCAGAAGTGAGCCATACACCATTACCTTGTGTAAAATGTAAATTACGTCGAGCAAAGCATTCATAAAGTGGTTTTATAGTGGTAGTATTCATCATGGTTTCCTTTATGTTTTTGGCTCTGCATACAGTAAACAAAATAATACTGCATTTTTTGATATATGATTATGGTGAATGATTACATTGATTAGCAAAAAGTCAATGAAGGTTTTGTCAATATACCTTCGTATGAAAAACTTTAGAAAAAAATGAAAATCTTTTCTATGATTGATTCGCAAGTTGGGGAAAACATTCTAAATAAACTGTTAAAAAGGGAAAGACTCTTGTCATTGAGTCGGTGCATGGTGCATATTGTAATTTGAATTAGCAAGTGAAATTATCAATTTGTAGATTTCGCAGATTGAGTAAGGTTTTTATGCTCTAGTAAGAGTATAAAGGTTTTTTCGGCTTATTGAAAATATAATGAAGACATTTGGAGGTGCAAAGGGGCGCATCTCAATGAGATGATCTAAATGGAGTACTGGTATGGGTTGGACATGTGAACGTGTTGAACTTCTTAAGAAGTTGTGGAGTGAAGGCTTAAGTGCAAGCCAGATTGCGGCTCAGCTAGGAGGGGTTAGTAGGAATGCCGTAATCGGTAAAGTGCATCGATTGAAATTACCTGGGCGTGGAAAAACAACACAGGCAGTATCGCGTGTACAAAAGACACTTACAAATTCTAATCCATCAACTTTACGGATACGCCGTACAACCTCAACCATATTATCAATGGATGCAGTGCCTAGCAATACTGAAGTAGAAGCTTTAAAAATGACGTCGGTGGCTGAAAGTGAGACAACAGCAATGGATATGCCTGAAAAATCAAATGTGGTTGTGCCTATATCACGTCATCTTAATCTTTTGCAGTTGAGTGAGAATACATGTAGATGGCCAGTTGGAGATCCTTTATCAGCAGATTTTTATTTTTGTGGCGCTGATTCTGGTGAAAGCAGTCCTTATTGTGCCTTTCATGCCAAAATAGCGTTTCAGCCAATCTCTGAAAAACGGCGTATAAGAGTATAAAATCATCTGATATTGGTTTCAGTGTTTTATCATGCACATTAATTTAAATATATACTCCGTATTAGAGGGGAATTTTACGGAGATATATGTTTAATTGAGGATGTATGTTTAACGATGGGTTTTATAGCTTCTTTATTAAACCTATCCATCCAGTTTTATCTGATAAATGTTATGACGTGATTATGTAGCGTTAGATGTTTTTTTTACTGTTATCGCTTTCTCGATTTGTGGCAAGATTTTTTTTTGATAAATTTGCCATGTTAAGGGACCAACATGCTTGGTTATGACAATATTATTTTTGTCTAAGAGAAATGTTTCTGGTAATCCATAGACTCCCCAATTAATGGCGATATGTCCTGAAGAATCAAAACCAATAAGTTTAAAAGGGTTACCAAACGTCGTTAAAAAACGCTGGGCGTTTTCTTTGTTATCCTTAAAATCGATACCAATAAGATCAAAACGTTGATCTTGGGCAATTTTCATAAGAAGTGAGTGTTCTTGGCGACAAGGTAAGCACCACGATCCCCAAAAGTTTATCAATTTTATACGCCCTTTAAATTGTTCCAAATCTAAATAATAATCATTATTAAGTGAAGGAAGATGAATTTTAGGAGCAGGTTTCCCAGCTAACGTATTGGGAGAGAAAGAAGACTCTTTGGAGAGTTTGTCGCTCATAGAGCTGAAGAGAAGTATAGTAAAAAGAAGAAAAAGAAAAAATGGCCCAAATAAGCTGAAAAAATTTAAAAAGGACATGTTTTTTTTAGGTTTTTGAGGAGCGATTTTCATTGCATTTTTCTTTGTAAAACAATTCTTTTTCTTTTAGTTGCTGCAAAATCTTTTTTTGACGTAGACTCTTGTAAAGGATATGTCCAAGAAAGCCAAGAAGAGAAATTGCGGAAAGCGCGTAGCTTAAAATAACAATTTGTCCATGATGAAGCGCTCCAAGAAAAAAATCAATTTGTTGAGATAGGTTTCCTAAAATTCCACTTTGAAAGCTATTTAAGTTTGGCATGATAAAGAATCCTAATGTCGTGCCCGATGAGCTTTTTTAATTTGAAGTATCCGAATATGACGATTATCGATTTCGTTTCGCATAGCCATTACGTATAGTAAAATGAACATGAAGGTGAAACAAAGTATCATTGTTATGAGTGGCCATAACATAGTAGAATCGATAGTTGTGCCTCCTGATCGTAGAAGTGATGCTGATTGATGAAGTGTATTCCACCAATTAACAGAAAACTTTATAATAGGAATGTTCACAAATCCAATGAGTGTCAGAATTGCTGTAGCATGTGCAGCTTTTGTTTGGTTATGAAAAGCATTAGCAAGCATGATAATAGCGAGATAGATAAAAAATAGAATAAAAACTGATGTTAATCGTGCATCCCATACCCACCATGTTCCCCATGTAGAACGTCCCCAAAGAGCTCCTGTCATAAGTGCTAAGGCTGTAAAAATTGCCCCGATAGGTGCTCCACATCTTAGTGCGACATCGGCAAGATGATGATGCCAAATTAAACTTCCTAGTGCAGAAACGCTCATTATCATATAACAAAAGGTAGATAACCATGCGAAAGGTACATGAATATACATAATCCTAACTGTGATTCCTTGTTGATAATCATCCGGAGAATGCATAATCAGAATGAGTCCCAAGACAAGAAAACACAATGTTACAGCAGTTAACCAGGGTAAAATAGAACCACTTATTTTCATAAAACGGATAAAAATTGTAGGAAGCGATTCTATTTTATGTAGATGGGATATTTTCTTCATGGATTTATAATAGACACGCTTTAGTTGTACAGCAATCCTCTTTTGTTATTCCGATAAATATCTAAGTGTTATAGCTGTCATAAAGGAGCTAAAAAGGCTTAAAAGAAGTGAAAAAGCAATGAGCAGAGCTAAAGCAGTTCCAAAAGAGGCGTTTTGATTTGTAGGGGCAATAGCCGCTGAAATGCCAAAGATCATGATAGGAATTACCCAAGGTAAGATGATAATGACAATGAGTAGAGCGCTATGCAATAATGAAGTTGCTAGTGCCGCTCCAACAGCACCAATAAAAATGATTGCTGGTGTTCCGCATAAAAGGGTAATTGTTGTTGTAAAGGTTGTTGTTGCATCTAAATGAAGCATTGGTGCTAAAAGAGGTGTTGCAAAAATAAGAGGGAGCATATTTCCTACCCAATGTGCAAGGCATTTAATGCATACGATGAGTGTTAAGCTTTGCCTTTGTCCAGAGAGAATAAATTGGTCAAGACTTCCGTCATCGTGATCAGTTTGAAAAAGTTTATTCAGATTGAGAAGTCCTGCTAGAAGGGCTCCAAACCATAATATACCTGGACCTATTTGTGCAAGAATTTCGGGGTTTGGTCCGATAGCAAAGGGTGTTATCACGATAACAGAAATGAAGAACAAAAGTCCTGTTAAGGAAGAAGCTTGTGGCGCTAGGGCTAATCTAAGTTCACGCCAGAAGAGTGCTTTCATGCCATGTTTTCCTAGTAGGTAAAAAATTTTCTAAGTTGATCTCATGGTTTTCTGAAATAGTCAGCGGTATATGAGTTGCCGCGATAATCATGCCGCCTTGATTTAGATGATGCTGAAAAAGGTTAATTAAGATAGTTTGCGCTTGCTTATCAAGTCCAAACATCGGTTCATCTAAAATCCAAATAGGACGGTAGGATAATAAAAGGCGAGCAATGGCTACACGTTTTTTTTGTCCAGTGGACAAAATGCTAAAAGGTAAGTGTTCAATTTCAGAAAGATCAATATCTGCAAGAGCTTCATGTGGGGTGCGCATGTGTTGTCCATAAAATGCTGACCAAAATTGCAAATTATTGATAACGGATAAATGGGGTTTCATGGCATTTTGGGTGCTTAGATAATGACATGCAGCTGCTACAGGATATGTTTGCCCGTGATCTTCCAATATTACGTGACCTTCAGCAGCTTCAAAAAGACCAGCAATGATTCGCAACAATGTGGATTTTCCAATGCCATTAAAGCCTGTTATTGTCATAAGTTGTTGTGAAAATAAACAAAAAGAAAGACCTTGAAATAGAATTTTTTCATCTCTATGCGCTGCCAGATTTCTACCCGATAGTACCATATAGATTGCCTATTGTGCTTATTTTCCTAACATTTTTGTGATCTTTATTGCATAATGAAATAAAAAACACGTTTTTTATTTCATTATATCTAGAATAGTTCTATAAGTCATTATATTGCATCAACAATTGGTGTATAAGGGTCTTTAACGCTGATTTTTTGATGTACCTATGGTAAGGCGGGGGAAAAATGAAAAAAAGCGTAGGTGACTGCGTCTGTATCCAAGCTGTGACCTTGACTCACAGGTTGTGTTGCTTATTCCAGGAAATTGGGTAATTTGTAGTGTGAGGGTGGAGAGTTCATGTCTCAAATAGATAGTTTTAATTGTCGCAAAATTTTAAATGTTGGTGGCAAAGAATACACTTATTACAGCTTGCTTGAAGCAGAAAAAAATGGACTTCAGGGTATTTCTCGCTTACCATTTTCGATGAAAGTTATTCTCGAAAATTTATTACGGTTTGAAGATGGTCGCTCAGTTAAAAAAGAAGATATTTTAAACGTTGCTAAGTGGTTAAATGACAAAGGCAGTGCGGGTGCAGAAATTGCTTATCGTCCCACACGTGTTTTGATGCAGGATTTTACGGGTGTTCCTGCAGTTGTTGATCTTTCTGCTATGCGTGATGCCATGGTCAAGCTTGGTGGTAATGCTGAAAAAATCAATCCACTTATTCCCGTTGATTTGATTATTGATCACTCAATTATTGTCGATAGTTTTGGTACTCCTACAGCTTTTAAAAATAATGTTGATCATGAATATGATCGCAATAGTGAACGCTACCGTTTTCTCAAATGGGGGCAGCAAGCTTTTCAAAATTTTCGGGTTGTTCCGCCAGGGACAGGCATTTGTCACCAAGTTAATCTAGAATATTTGGCACAATGCGTGTGGATAAAGAGTGAAGGCAATTCTCAAACGATTTATCCTGATACATGTGTGGGCACTGATTCGCACACGACGATGATAAATGGCTTGGGTGTTTTGGGATGGGGTGTTGGTGGCATTGAGGCAGAAGCAGCAATGTTAGGACAACCTGTTTCTATGTTACTGCCTGAGGTTGTCGGCTTCCGTTTAACAGGTAGACTGAAAGAAGGCGTTACAGCTACGGATTTAGTGTTGGCAGTGACGCAAATTTTACGCAAGAAAGGTGTTGTTGGTAAATTTGTTGAATTTTTTGGTCCTGGTTTAGAGCATATGACACTTGCAGATCGTGCAACGATTGGGAATATGGCACCTGAATATGGAGCAACATGTGGTTTCTTTCCAATTGATAAGGAAACAGTGCGTTATCTTAATATGACAGGACGTGATGAAAATCGGGTTGCTTTAGTAGAAGCATATTCTAAAGCACAAGGCATGTGGCATGACGAGACTACATCTAATCCCATTTTTAGTGATACCATTGAATTAGATATGGGTAGTGTTGTCCCTTCTATGGCTGGTCCTAAGCGTCCTGAAGGGCGTATGGCATTGGAAAATGTCGGGCAAGGTTTTGAGACAGCACTGGTTAATGATTATAAAAAGACTGTTGGACAAGATAATCGTTATCGTGTTGAGGGTGAAGAGTACGATCTGGGTCATGGTGATGTTGTAATTGCTGCTATTACTTCTTGTACAAATACATCAAATCCAAGTGTGCTTATTGCTGCAGGACTTCTAGCGCGCAATGCTGTGGCAAAAGGTCTTAAAAGCAAACCATGGGTTAAGACTTCTCTTGCGCCTGGTTCGCAAGTTGTTGAAGCTTATCTCATTAATTCGGGTCTTCAAAATGATCTGGATTCATTGGGGTTTAATTTGGTAGGTTTTGGTTGTACAACGTGTATTGGGAATTCTGGTCCTTTATTACCAACAATTTCTAAAACAATTAATGATAATGGTTTAATTGCTGCAGCAGTTCTTTCTGGAAATCGTAATTTTGAGGGGCGCGTATCACCTGATGTGCAAGCAAATTATCTAGCTTCACCACCGTTAGTTGTTGCGCACGCTTTAGTTGGAACAGTGCGTAAAGATTTAATCAAAGAACCTATAGGCGAAGATTTAGATGGTAAACCGGTTTATTTGAGAGATATCTGGCCAACCTCTAAAGAAATACAAGAGTTTATCGAAAAAAATGTAACGCGTAAGATTTTTTCTGAAAAATATGCAGATGTCTTTAAGGGAGATGAGCATTGGCAGAGTGTTCAAGTTCCTACGGGTGTTACTTATTCTTGGGATGAGAAATCAACATATGTACGTAATCCACCTTATTTCGATCATATGCAGAAAGTTCCTGAAGTGTTATCAGATATTAAGGATGCACGAATCTTAGGTTTGTTTGGTGATAAAATCACGACAGATCATATTTCACCTGCTGGTTCTATTAAAGTTGATTCTCCTGCGGGAAAATATTTAATTGAGCATGGTGTTAAAGTTGCTGATTTTAACCAATATGGAACCCGCCGCGGAAATCATGAAGTTATGATGCGTGGAACTTTTGCTAATATTCGTATTCGTAATTTTATGTTGGGAGAAAATGGACGTGAAGGAGGATATACAATCCACTATCCGTCAGGGAAAGAACAAGCCATTTATGATGCAGCTATGGCATATAAGCGAGAAGGCGTTCCACTCGTTATTTTTGCTGGTATTGAATATGGTAATGGATCATCTCGTGATTGGGCGGCTAAAGGCGCAAACCTTCTTGGTATAAAAGCAGTGATTGCTCAATCTTTTGAGCGAATTCACCGTTCTAATCTTGTTGGTATGGGAATTGTGCCTTTTGTGTTTGAAGAAGGTACAAGTTGGAGGTCTCTTGGTTTAAAAGGAGATGAAAAAGTAACGATTGAGGGAATTAGCAACTTAAAACCTCGCCAAAGAATCGAAGCTATAATCACTTTTGCTGATGGAATGGTAAAAACTGTCCCATTACTATGTCGTGTCGATACTGAAGATGAATTAGATTACTTACACAACGGTGGTATTTTGCAATATGTTTTGCGTAATCTAGCTGTTTAAAAAGTGTCTATCTGTTTAGAGACGTTTGTTAACTATTAAAATGGATGTCAAAAAGTTTGATTGTAGGTTTTTTATGACCATTTTTGAAAATTTAATTGACGTTAGATCTAAGAATGGGTTATAAACCTTCTGCAGTTGTTAGTGGCTTTATAGCGTGGCTTTGTTTATATTAGTAGGGATGCCGCTAAGGTTTTTACTGCTAATGTGTTGAAAGAGAGATACATTTATGGCGAATACACCTTCGGCTAAAAAGGCAGTGCGTAAAGTTGAGGCGCGTACAAAGGTTAATAGGTCCCGTCGTTCGCGTGTGCGTACTTTTATGCGTAGGTTTGATGATGCTGTAGCTAAAGGCGATAGAGCATCTGCGGAAGTTGCGTTTAAGAATTTTGAACCTGAAATTATGCGTGCAGTTTCCAAAGGGGTTTTTCATAAAAACGCTGCGGCACGAAAAGTGTCGCGTTTAGCAAAGCGTTTTAAGGCACTCAGCATTTAAATTTTTTGTCTTTTTGTTAAAAATTAAGCCAGTATCCGTGTGGATGCTGGTTTTTTTTGTTTACGCTGAAAAAATATTTCTGAAGCTAAGTTTTTACTATAGATAAATAGGGCGGACTTGTAAAATTTTTATGGTTATCCACAAGCTTTGTGAATTTTTACAGAGTCTTTTTTGTCAAGTTTTTTTTATTTTTTTTTTTGATTTTGATAAATTCTTTATTTTTGGTAAATTTTTTTTAAAAAATTGAATTGAATCAACTATTTTTCTCATTTTTTATTTACGCTGGCAAATTTATAAAGTTTTTTAGTGCCTTTTGATTTTATTTTGGCCTCTTGCATTTTACTTCTGCTGTTTTGTATGGTCTTCTCAGAGACTAAGAACACACAAAGTTCATAATTTTGAGGGATGCGTTTTTGAGCTATATAAATCTTTATGTTGTATAGGTCTGAGGTGTGTTTTTTATTTTCTTGATTGATATGTTTTTTATATTGAATGACGTATCATACCATGGGTGCAAGTAAATTTTATTGGTCATCTTTGTTATTTGGGTTGTAATGAAGTTATCTTGGGGGGGGAGATGAGTGATCTCAATTTTGGGGTAAGGCGTGTTTGTCTTCGCTAAGTTGATTTTAGTTTTTGGGCGGGACGAGATTTTGGTTTTTATCGGGATGAAAGATGGTGGATAAATTGAACTCTAAAGCTAGTTCCTTTCAAAGGGTTGCAGTGAATATCCTGTCAACAAAAAGAATAATAAACAGTGATATGGTGGATCTAACCAAGGCTGTTAGTACAAGTGCTTCTGCAGAACATTCAATTGTTTCGCAAGAAGAAGGTGCAGCAGCTTTTACGCGAGTGATGGCGCAATTAAAAGCACAGGTTGGTATTGAGGCTTATACAAGTTGGTTTGGCCGATTGAAGCTTGCTGAATACAGTCGTAATCTCGTAAGGCTTTCTGTTCCTACAGCATTTTTGCGTTCATGGATTAATAATCATTATGGTTCTCTTTTAACCAGTTTATGGAAACAGGAGAATGCAGCGATTCTTCGTGTTGAAGTCATTGTTCGTGGGATGAAGCGTGTTTCAAAGAGTGTGTCATGCGGAGTAAGCGTGGATCCTATTGCTGTTCCTGAGGAGCAGACAGTTTCGTCTTTTGTTGAGAATTATGCAGAACCTTCAGCAAAAAGCGTTCAAGCCAGTGTTTTTGGTTCACCGCTTGATTTTCGCTATACTTTTGAGAGTTTTGTTGAGGGTCCTTCCAATCGTGTTGCTTTAGCTGCAGCGCGTTCAATTGCAGAGGGACATAAAAGTGCTCTGCGATTTAATCCTCTTTTTATTCATGCTTCTGTCGGTTTGGGAAAAACACATCTTCTTCAGGCTATTGCATCAGCTGCACTGAGTCGTTTGATGCCTGCGCGAGTTATTTATTTGACTGCTGAATATTTTATGTGGCGTTTCGCTACGGCTATTCGTGATAATGATGCACTTTCTTTTAAAGAACAGCTTCGTGATATTGATCTTTTGATTATTGATGATATGCAGTTCTTGCAGGGGAAGTCGATTCAACATGAATTTTGTCATTTGCTTAACATGTTGCTTGATAGTGCAAAGCAAGTTGTTGTAGCTGCAGATCGTCCACCTGCGGAATTAGAATCACTTGATGTTCGGGTTAGATCTCGTCTTCAAGGAGGGGTTGCGCTTCAAATTGAAGCACCAGATTATGAAATGCGCTTGAAAATGTTGCGCCAACGATTAAAGGTAGCGCAACAAGATGATAATGCGATTGCCATTTCTGATGATGTTTTGGAATATATTGCTAAGACAATTTTAGGCTCTGGGCGTGATCTTGAAGGTGCATTTAATCAGTTATTGTTCCGTCAATCTTTTGAGTCTGATTTATCTTTAGAACGGATTGATGAACTATTGGGTCACTTGACACGTTCAGGAGAACCTAAGCGCATTCGAATTGAAGAGATTCAGCGTACGGTTGCACGTCATTATAATATTTCTAAGCAAGATTTGTTGTCTAATCGTCGGACACGTACAGTTGTTAAGCCTCGGCAGGTTGCGATGTATTTAGCAAAAATGTTGACTCCTCGCTCGTTGCCAGAGATTGGACGTCGTTTTGGAGGGCGTGATCATACAACAGTTTTGCATGCTGTGCGTAAGATTGAAGATTTGATGTGTGCTGACCAGACATTAGCTAAAGAGCTTGAGTTGCTTAAGAGATTAATTGGAGAGCAAACTCTGTAAGTTTGATAGTCAATTTTTCTGTTATTGAAAATAGAGAAGAGAAGTGGCGAAGTGCGATTGTTTCGAGAATCATTTTTTGCCATTTTGAGAGCGGTTGAATAAATTCTTGGAGATGATTCTTTTAAATGAATTGGTAGTTTTTGATTTCGGGGGTTTTTATCATTTTAGTAAATTATAACGGGTATTTTCATGCGTATTACAGTTGATCGCAATCAATTTCTTAAGTCGCTTAATCGTGTCCATCGTGTGGTTGAGCGTCGTAATACTATTCCTATTTTATCTAATGTATTAATTGATACAGATGGTAACGGTGTGCGATTAAAAGCAACAGACCTTGATTTAGAGGTTATAGAATCTTTTGTGGCTAATGTTGAGCAAGCGGGAGCGACAACGGTTCCGGCGCATTTGCTTTACGATATAGTTCGAAAGTTTTCTGATGGTAGCGAGATTGTGTTATCTGTTGATGCGAATCGGATGAGCACAATGTCTGTTGTTTCTGGACGTGCAAGTTTTCATCTTCAGTGCCTTCCAAAAGTTGATTTTCCAGAATCGCTTCCAGGTGAGTTTAGTTATTCTTTTTCTTTATCGGCATCGAGTTTAAAATATTTACTTGATTGTACGCAGTTTGCTATTTCTACTGAAGAAACGCGTTATTATCTTAATGGCATTTATTTTCATGTTATTGATGATGGTGTTTTAAAACTGCGCTTAGTTGCTACAGACGGTCACCGTTTGGCGCAAGCTGATATGGAAGCTCCTGCAGGGATTGAGGGTATGCCAGGCGTTATTATTCCTCGTAAAGCTGTAGGAGAATTGCAAAAGCTTCTTTCAGAAGAAATGAGTGGTGATGTAAAAATAGAGCTTTCAGAGTCAAAAATTCGTTTTTCTGTAGGTTCCTTGATTTTTACATCAAAATTAATTGATGGAACGTTTCCAGAGTATCAACGCGTTATCCCTCTTGAAAATGATAAAAAGTTAATTGTTAATAGGCAAGACTTTTCTTCTGCAGTTGATCGTGTCTCAACGATTTCGAGTGACCGTGGACGTGCAGTGAAGTTAACAATTGAGCATGGACAATTAAGACTTGTGGTTAATAATCCTGATTCGGGAAGTGCAGAAGATCAATTAGCTGCAACTTACACGTCTGATCCGCTTGAAATAGGATTTAATTCACGTTATCTATTAGATATTGCTGGGCAGCTTTCAAGTGATGAGATGGTTTTTATGTTGGCAGAGGCTGGGGCTCCAGCTCTGATTCGTGATAATGATGATGCAGATGCGCTTTATGTGCTGATGCCTATTCGTGTTTAGAGGCAAATGTTTTGCGGTGCATGGCTGGTCATGTACACAAGGTGGCGGTGAGGCAGCTAAGGCTAGCACATTATCGTAATTATCCTTTTTTTAATATTCATTTTTCAGGTCAACATGTGGTTTTTACTGGCCATAATGGTGCTGGTAAGACTAATCTTTTAGAAGCACTGTCTTTTCTTTCTCCTGGTCGTGGTTTACGGCGTGCAGTTTATTCTGATGTTAGTTCTGTGGATAGTGGAGGTGAAGGATTTGTTGTGTTTGCACGTCTTCAATGTGATCTTTATGGTGAAGTAGATATTGGTACAGCTTTAGAAGTTAGCGATAATAGTCGAAAAGTACATATTAATGGTGTGAGCGAAACAGGTGATTGTTTAACAGATTATTGTAACATTAGTGTATTAACGCCCTCTATGGATGGGCTTTTTACAGGTTCTTCACTTGAACGTCGCCGTTTTTTAGATCGTATGGTATTAGCGATTGACCCTTTGCATGGTCGCCGTATAGCTGATTATGATAAAGTTATGCGTGCGCGCAATCGTCTATTTTTGGATGGCAATAAAGACCACACTTGGTTTGATGCCTTAGAAATGCAAATGGCGGAATTGGCAACAGCTATTGCTGCAGCACGTATTGATGCTACTGGACTTTTGAATGATATGTTTACACAAATGTTAATTCATACACCTTTTCCGCGGGCTTTCTTGCAAGTTGAAGGTTTTTTAGAAACAGCTCTTGGTAAAATATCAGCGGTTGAAGTTGAGGAACAGTTTTATGATCGATTGCGGCGTAACCGAGAGATAGATCGGGCTGCTGGTCGGACATTAGAAGGTCCACATCGCACGGATTTACAGGTTTTTTATGCAGATAAAAATGTGGCTGCAGCGTCTTGCTCTACAGGTGAACAGAAAGCTTTGCTAACAGGATTAATTTTGTCTCATGCGCGTTTGGCAGGCATGATGTCGGATAGAGCATCTATCCTTCTTCTTGATGAAATGGTAGCTCATCTTGATTCTTATCGACGTGCAGCTTTATTTGATATTCTTGATGATTTGGGTGGGCAAACATTTATGACGGGAACTGATCGTATTTTGTTTGATGCTTTAAAAGGACGAGCAGAGTTTTTTGAAATTCAAGCTGGAACTTTATTACAGTGAAAATATGATAAAAGTTTTAAGGGGATAATTGAGAAAGAGAGGTTATCTGTGTCTACAGTTATAGAGATTTTAAATGGTCCTAATTTAAATTTTCTTGGAAAGCGTGAACCAAAAATTTATGGCACTGACACTCTCGAAGATATTGAACAATTTTGCAAAGAACATGTAGCAAGATTTGGCATGACATTGCATTTTCGTCAAAGTAACTGTGAAGGACAGTTGGTGGAATGGATCCAGGAGGCAATCGGTGTAAGTGCTGGATTGGTTATTAATCCAGCTGCCTATAGTCACACATCTGTTGCAATTCTTGATGCGTTAAAAATGTTTACAGGTCCTATAGTAGAAGTGCATTTATCCAATATTTATCATCGTGAAAATTTTCGTCATCATTCTTACATTTCTGCGGGTGCTGATGCCGTTATTACTGGATGCGGTAGTGAAGGATATCGTTTTGCGCTTGAATATATTGCTAAAAGACTTAAAATTGATCTACAGGAGCAAAGTTTATCTAATATCACTTAAAGTTTGAACTATCACCTAATTAAAAGAGGTAATCTGAATTTACTTGATAATTTTTTTTTTAATAGGTAAGCATATCTTTAAGGTATTATGGGTTTTTTGCTGATAGAATCCAATATAGTGGGGCAAGTAGAATGAAAAACTTTTTTGAACGGATGAATATGCTCGTAATTTTAGGGATTATGTTGCTTTTGTCTGGGTGTGAAATTGATGTTCTTCAGCCGTCGGGGTACGTTGCACGTCAGCAGCTTATTTTAATTATTGCGTGTGTTGTTGTTATGTTATGCGTTGTGATTCCAGTTATGGTTGCGGTGGTTTTTTTTGCTATTAAATACCGTGCATCGAATACAACGGAAGAGTATTTGCCTGAATGGGGACACTCAAATAAGATTGAAGCTTTTATGTGGGGCATTCCAGTTATCATTGTGATGGTTTTGGGTGTATTAACAGCTTTTTATACTCATAGGCTTGAGCCTTCAAAGTCGCTTCCAGTCGATATTGTTGGTGAGGAAAAACCGATACAAATAGATGCTGTGGCTCTAGACTGGAAGTGGTTATTTATTTATCCTGAGTACGGTATTGCATCAATTAATGAAATTTATGCACCAAAAGGTCGTCAAGTGTTGTTGCAGATGACATCAGAGAGTTCTGTTAATGCCTTTTGGGTGCCAAAACTTGGAACTGTTCTTTATGCAATGCCACAGATGAATTCTAAATTGCATTTAGTGGCTGATGAGCAAGGGATATTTAATGGAAGCTCAGCAAATTACAGTGGTGATGGCTTTGCACATATGCGTTTTAAGTGGCATTCTGTATCTTTGGAAGATTTCAACAGTTGGGTTGTTAAAGCTCAGAAAAATGGGCAAAAGCTTGATCGTATATCTTATCGTCAGCTTTCTGTTGCACCTCGTATGGGTGATATTGCAGCAAAAGAGAAAGATGCTGAAGTACGTTATTTTTCACCTGTTGAGGAACGACTTTATTACAGGATCGTCAATCGCTGTGTTGAGGGAAATACGATATGTAATGAAAACTTGATGAAGCGTGCCGCTGCTCAAACGCTTTGGGGTGCACTTTGTTCTGTTTTTGATCCTGATGTTATATAAAATTGTCAATTGAAAGAAGTCCCATCTTTTTTAAAAAAGGTTTCTTTTAGAATGAAGTTCACTTGATATAGGGTAACAAATGTTTGGAAGACTTACAGATCCTGCGGCCGGTGCTTTTCATGCACTTACACATGAGCCGATTGTTCTTTACACATGTATTGCAATTGTTGTAGGCGGTTTAGTCGCTGCTGTTGCTTTAACGGTACTTGGTTGGTGGGGTGTTCTTTGGCGTAATTGGATTACGACGGTTGATCATAAACGTATCGGAATTATGTATATTGTTCTCGGTATTATTATGCTTTTTCGTGGTTTTGCTGATGCGATTATGATGCGAACACATCAGGCGTTGGCTGTGGGGAGTGAGGCTGCAGGTTATTTAACACCTGAACATTTTGATCAAATTTTTTCGGCTCATGGCGTCATTATGATTTTCTTCGTGGCTACGACGATTTTATTTGGTCTTTTCAATTATCTCATTCCGCTTCAAATTGGTGCACGTGATGTTGCTTTTCCATTTGCAAATAATTTAGGGTTTTGGATTACTGCTGCTGCTGCGATATTAATTAATGTATCACTTGGTATTGGAAACTTTGGCCGTGGTGGTTGGTTGATGTATCCGCCTTTCGCGGAATTGCAAAACAGCCCAGATACAGGGGTAGACTATTATTTGTGGTCTCTTCAGCTTGCTGGTATTGGAACGACAATGGGATCGGTTAATTTGATCACGACTATCATTAAAATGCGCGCTCCTGGAATGACAATGATGAAAATGCCAGTTTTTTGTTGGTCTGCTTTCGTCAGTAATATTTTGATTTTAATTATTTATCCTGTTTTGACTGTTGCATTTGCGCTATTAGCAGGTGATCGTTATTTAGGCATGAATTTCTTTACGAATACTGCTGGCGGTAATCCAATGGTGTGGATTAATTATGTTTGGATTTTTGGCCATCCTGAGGTTTATGTTCTAGTTGTTCCTGCGTTTGGGATTGTTTCTGAGATTGTTGCAACTTTTTCTTCCAAACGTCTCTTTGGTTATGCTTCAATGGTATGGGCGATTTTAGTTATTTTAATTCTTTCGCTTCTCGTGTGGGGGCATCATTTCTTTACAATGGGTGGTGGTGAAGCTGTAAATACTTTCTTTGGTATTGCGACCATGATTATTGCAATTCCGACAGGTGTAAAAGTCTTTAATTGGTTGTTAACTATGTATAAAGGGCGAATTCGCTTTGAACCTCCAATGCTTTGGTGCATAGGTATGATATTTACATTTGTTGGTGGAGGATTAACAGGCGTTTTGATGTCGATAGTTCCTGCTGATTGGCAATTTCATAATTCTTTGTTTCTAATAGCGCATTTCCATCATACAATTATTGGAGGTGTTATTTTTGCTTATTTAGCAGGATTGGCTTTTTGGTTTCCAAAGGCTTTTGGTTTTAAGCCTAATCGCTTCTTAGGTATTGCATCTTTTTGGTGTTGGTTTGTTGGTTTTTACCTTGCTTTTTTCCCAGTTTATGCGCTTGGTTTAATGGGCGCAACACGTCGACTTCAGCATTATATTGAGCCTAGCTGGCAGCCCATGTTTATTATTGCTGCGTTAGGTGCTTGTATTATTCTCCTTGGTATTCTTTGTTTTGTGCTACAGGTTGTTTTGGCCGTTTGGTATGGTGTTAAACACAAAGGAAATGTACCAGTATCATTAAATGATCCTTGGGGTGATGCTCGCACACTTGAGTGGTCTATTTCTTCTCCTCCTCCTTCTTATAATTTTGCAGTTATTCCAGAAGTACGAACTGAAGATGCTTACTGGGATATGAAAAAGAGTGGTTATCATCGTCCAACAAGTGGATTTGCAAAAATTCATATGCCTTCGAATACGCCAGCTGGGGTTATCGCAGGATTTTTCTCATTAATCACTGGTTTTGCCCTTGTGTGGCATATTTGGTGGCTTGTTGCTATTGGATTCGTTGGTTTTGTTGGGACGCTCGTTTATCATTCATTAATGGGTGATCATCATGGTTATTATATTTCATCTGAAGAAGTGCAGAAGACAGAAGATACTTTGACAGCCGTTCTTAAAGAACAGGGAGTAAAACTATGAGTGCTGTGACAACAAATAATGTTCACGCTGATGAACATCATCACGACAGTAGTTCTGTTATGATATTTGGATTTTGGGTCTATATTCTTTCAGACTTAATCTTGTTCTCAACTCTTTTTGCGAATTTTGCTGTATTTTCTGCTTCTTATGGTGGAGGTAAAGCTGGTAACGAATTTATTGATTTACACTTTGTTTTGGTTGAGACTGCTATTTTATTATTGTCATCAATTACTTATGGATTTGTGATGGTACAAGCACATAAAAATAGCCTTTCTGGTGTACGTTTATGGATGGCTGTTACTTTTGTACTTGGCTTATGCTTTATTGGAATGGAAATTTATGAGTTTCATGAACTTTTAAATGAAGTCTTTTACTTCGAGCCTACTGCTTACGCTGGTGTTGATCCTATAACAGGTGTAAAATTTTTTGGGCGAGAGGTTCTATCTGCTTATTGGTCAGCGTTCTTCTCTCTAGTTGGCACGCATGGTATCCATGTTAGTGTTGGTGTCTTCTGGATGATAATCATGTTTTTGCATTTGCATCGTCATGGTTTGGATCAAGATAACAAGACACGTTTAGCATGTTTATCAATTTTTTGGCATTTACTTGATATTGTTTGGGTTGGTGTTTTCACTATGGTCTATCTATTAGGAGCATTATAATGAGTTCACATGACAAAACGCATGATCCAAGTACTGGTTCTTATTTTATTGGTTTTATTCTAGCTGTTCTTTTTACTTTAGGATCTTTCCTTCCCGTACTTTATGGAATGATGGATAGTTGGGTAATTAGTACAAAAGTCATTTACCTTATTGGGATGGCGCTTCTTCAGATTGCCGTACAGATCGTTTTCTTTTTGCATTTGAATTCTGGTCCTGATGCTAAGTGGAATCTAGCAGCTTTATGGTTCACAGTAGTGTGTGTTTTTATTATCATCGGAGGAACATGGTGGGCTATTTCTCATTTAAATTACAATATGATGGGTGGTTCAGGACGAATTATTGAGTCAGAAATAAAAGTGACAATCCCGGAAGATGCAATATCAGAGGGTGAGAATTTAGAGGGGGTAAAACCAGAAAACCCTACCTCTTTTGATGAAGAGTTACATAATGAAAGACATTAAAATAAATATGTAGTCAATGTTATCAAGTGAGTAACTCAGGCTCCACGTTTGAAAAAGAATTAATATAAATTTTCAGTACAGAAGTCGATAAGTTGAATGTTGAAATTATAACGATAAAAAGTGAAGTAATCGAAGATATTATTTAATTTTGAAAGATTGAGTCTCTGCAATTAGAGAGCTGTGATGTGAGAGCTTAAGCAATATAGCTGTGGTGATAACAAAAAATAATTCTTTATTAGTGTTTCTTTAATAACTACAAACTTTATTATCTTCAAAAGTGAGCAATGGTTAGCATTAGAAGCATTAAAAAACAAATGAGAAAATTATGATGATTATTTTCACAACTGGAAGCTAATAACTTCATATTTGTTGAGTTGTTTAAAATTATAGTTGTGTTTTTTCTCAAGAGTTAGTCCAATGCTAGCATAATAGCTTGATGTTGGTTTTATATAAATGACTATTTAGTTGAGTGTAGATATACTGTTTGTGAAGTTCATTATAGACCACTAAAAAAGTTTTAAAAGCTCATTTGTAATGTGTTAAAATAAAGCCATGAAGAGATAGTATATGAATTTTAGTGGTAAAAATATTTTATTTGAAAACATATTGGTAACAGTGACACATAACTAAAATAGAAATTTAAAAAATATCAGGACATTTAATGAATTCGGTTTCAATGACAGTTATTGGTGCTGGTTCTTATGGCACAGCGTTAGCTATTGCGCTTGCGCGTAATCGCCACCGTGTTTTTCTCTGGGGACATGATTCTGAGCATATACAAAAGTTACAGAAATATCGTTGTAATCAGGTGTTTTTGCCTGATGTGCAATTTCCTGATGGTATATTACTTGAAGCATCTCTCGAAATTGTAGTAAGAGCAAGTCGCAATATATTGATAGCTGTTCCAAGTCGTGTGTTTCATGAGGTATTGCACAATATTAGGCCCTACTTGAAGCAAGATTCACGTATTGTGTGGGCAACAAAAGGCTTGGAATATGGTACGGGGCGTCTTTTACAAGAGGTCGCTCGTGAGATTTTGGGTAATCAAATTCCTTTAGCTGTTTTGTCGGGACCAACTTTTGCTAAAGAGCTTGCTATTGGTTTGCCCACTGCAATTACGGTATCGTCTTCTGATGTGGAATTTAGTGAGGAACTACAACAGCTATTTCATTATGGTAAAAGTCTTAGAGTTTATAAAAACTCAGATATGATTGGCGTTCAATTAGGTGGGGCCGCCAAAAATGTCATTGCTATTGGTGCAGGAATATCAGATGGTATGGGATTTGGAGCAAATGCGCGGATAGCTCTTATTACACGAGGATTAGCCGAAATTAGTCGCTTAGGCACTGCGATGGGTGCTGAGCTTTCTACATTTATGGGAATGACGGGCTTAGGTGATTTGGTTTTGACGTGCACTGATAATCAATCACGTAACCGCCGTTTTGGAATGTTAATCGGGCAGGGAATAGATATAGAAGAAGCAAAAAAACAAGTTAGCCAAGTTGTTGAAGGATATTTAAATACTAAGGAAGTGCGTATATTATCACAACGCATCGATGTAGAAATGCCAATTACGGAGCAAATTTATCAAGTCCTCTATTGCGGCAAAAGCGTTCTCGACGCAGCTGATACACTCTTAAGCCGCAAATTGAAAGACGAAATATACGATATTGATCGTAATGCATGTTCTTAAATTATCAAAACGGATGCAGAAATAAATATATAACAGTAGAAATTTAAAAAAATTTTCTTTGTCACTTACAGATATTAGTTTTTTAACGAACTATGAATAATACAAAGCCTTCCTCTTATACGATGACTTAAAAGAATAAAAAATTTGAGTCATCGGTTGAGGTACATTTTTCTATGATGTGTAGATATATGTATTAATTATGTTTATGTTCAGAAAAATATTTAACATCCTTTAAAGTTACTCTTCTTGAGCATCTTCCGCTTTTTTTAACTCTTCGAGTGTTGGCATAGACATGATATTATAACCTGAATCAACATAATGAATTTCACCAGTAACACCTGATGATAAATCGGACAGTAAATAAAGAGCGGCTTTGCCAATTTCATTAATATTTACAGTGCGACGTAATGGTGCATTGCGCCGTTGATGAGAAAAAATGAGTCGTGCGGATGCAATACCATTGCCAGCCAAGGTTCGAATAGGACCAGCTGAAATTGCGTTGACACGGATATTTTGTGAACCAAAATCTGCTGCTAAATAACGCACCATGGATTCTAAAGCGGCTTTGGCAACACCCATAACATTATAATTTGGCACAACTTTTTGTGAAGCGCCATAAGTGAGTGTTAGAAGTGTGCCGCCATGAGGCATAAGCTTACCAGCACGTTGAGCAATTTCAGTAAAAGAATAAGCTGAAATGATCATGGTACGGTTAAAGTTATCGCGCGTTGTGACATCTACGTAACGCCCTTTTAGCTGCGTTTTATCTGAAAAGCCAATGGCATGAACAATGAAGTCGATCGTTCCCCATTCTTTTTCAAGATTCTCAAAAACACAATCAACACTTTCAATTTTTTCAACATCACACTCAAATAGTAATTTGCAACCAAGCTTTTTTGCTAATGGTTGAACACGCTTTCCAAAAGCATCTCCTTGATAAGTTAATGCTAATTCAGCTCCTGCCTCTGCAAGTTGGCAAGCTATGCCCCAAGCAATTGAATGGTCGTTTGCAACTCCCATAATAAGGCCACGTTTACCCTCCATTAAACCTTTCATATTATTCTCCATAAGATCATGCTATTTAAAATCAGCTAAAAATCCCTGCTTATGTATAGCGTTGGAAAATGAGTGTTGCATTAGTGCCCCCGAAACCAAATGTATTTGATAATACAGTGTTAAGCTCTTGATGATCACGACGTTTACGGACAATCGGCATGTCTGCAAAGGCTGGATCAAGCTCTTCAATATGGGCGCTTTCGCAAATAAAGTTATGATTCATCATTAGTAATGTATAAATTGCTTCTTGAACACCTGCTGCACCTAAAGAATGCCCAGTTAAAGATTTGGTAGCAGAAATTGGAGGACACTGATCACCTGTCCCAAAGATGCGGCGGATTGCTTCTATTTCAGGGGGATCACCAACAGGTGTTGCTGTTGCATGGGGATTGATATAATCGATTTTATTGTTCACGGTTGCAAGTGCCATGCGCATGCACCGTTCTGCTCCTTCACCAGATGGAGCGACCATGTCGTGCCCATCGGATGTAGCACCATAACCAACAATTTCACCGTAAATTTTTGCACCTCGTGCTTTAGCGAGTTCTAATTCTTCAAGAACTAAAACGCCGGCTCCCCCAGCAATAACAAATCCATCACGATTAATGTCATAGGCACGCGAAGCTTTTGCTGGTACGTCATTATATTTGCTGGACATAGCACCCATGGCATCAAATAAAACAGATAGTGTCCAGTCCAGATCTTCGCAACCACCGGCAAAGATTCGATCTTGCTTGCAGTATTGTATCATCTCATAAGCATTCCCGATACAATGATTAGATGTAGCACAAGCTGAGGAAATTGAATAATTGATCCCTTTAATTTTAAAGAAAGTTGCAAGCGTTGCGGATGATGTAGAACTCATTGCTTTGGGTACAGCAAAGGGACCGACGCGCTTTGGACCCTTTTGGCGTGCAATGTCGGCAGCTTCAACAATGGATCTCGTAGATGCTCCCCCAGATCCCATAATGATCCCTGTGCGTTCATTTGATATTTCATTAGGTTTTAAACCTGCATCAGCAATTGCTTGATCCATGGCAATATGATTCCATGCAGTTCCACGTCCATGAAAACGCAAAGCACGTCGATCAACTAATTCTTCTATATCAATATCAGGTTTGCCATAAATTCTACTACGAAAACCTAATTCAGCATATTCAGGTGCATAAGAAATTCCAGATTTTGCTTCACGCAAACTGGTTAAAACGGCTTGAGGATTATTTCCAATTGCGGAGACAATTCCCATTCCGGTGATAACAACTCGACGCATTCATACCTCCTTGTTTTTTCAGGATAACAATATGATGAAAATAATGTTTCAGCCTTCTTTGAATAAAGCAACGCGTAAATCATTCGCTTTATAGATGGTTGCTCCATCTGCTTTAACCCATCCATCCGCTATTCCCAAAACCAGATTTCCACGCCGGATACGCTTAAAATCTATTCCATATTCAAGAAGTTTGGTTTGCGGAGTTACCATACCTGATAATTTCACTTCACCTGTTGATATAGCTCTCCCTTTTCCTTTCTCGCCTAACCAACCAAGAAAAAAGCCTGTTAATTGCCACATACCGTCTAATCCAAGACATCCTGGCATAACAGGATCACCTATAAAATGACAATCAAAGAACCATAGGTCAGGAGTAATATCAAATTCGGCACGAACCATTCCTTTATTGTATTCACCATCATCTTCACTGATTTGAGTGATTCGATGAATCATTAACATCGGCGGTGCAGGCAATTGTGCATTTCCTTCACCAAACATTTCGCCGCGAGCGCATTTTAAAAGCTCTTCATAAGTGTAGCGAGACTTTTGTTCAGCCATTGTTACTCCATGTATTTTGTATGTTCTCTACTTCTGCGCTTTTCTTAAACCTACTTTTAGAGTAAATTTAAAGGAGAAGGAAATGATTTTATATCATTTTTGATGACAAAAGCCCTTTTTTTTATGTATTCTGCACAGAAAGTTATTTAAAATAGAATGAATAGATTGTATCATATGCTTTTTATATTTTACAGAGTTTTGACTTTAGTCTAAATGAAAATGTGGTGCAGTTTATGATATGTCGTTAAATGCTACTACAAGCGGTTTAGGATTGAATGAAGAGGAACAGTCCGTGAAAGATTGTGAAAAGGTTATGGAGTATCCTTCCATGCCTATGTTAGAGGGACGTTTACGTCAAAATGGTTTGCGGCCAACACGTCAGAGATTAGAACTTGCTAATATGATTTTTTCTCAAGGCAATCGTCATATTGCCGCTGAAGAGCTATATGAAGAGGCTATTGAATTAGGTGTTCCTGTATCTTTAGCAACTGTTTATAATACACTTCATCAGTTTACAGAAGCAGGATTATTACGGATTATTGCTGTCGAGGGTTCAAAAACTTGGTTTGATACCAATACTTCCGATCACTATCACTTTTATATTGAGGGTGAAAATCGTATTCTTGATATTCCTGGTAATTTGAAAGAATCTCTCATTATTGAGAATTTGCCTAAACCACCGGACGGTATGGAAATTTCTCATGTTGATCTAATAGTTCGGTTAAGACCTAAAAATCCAATGTGATTAGGAAAATCAGAGTATCTCATAAAGAGATAAAAGGATGTAGATTTTTTTATAATTCACTAATTGTTGATTATTTCATCAGGGTAGATTCCCCACAGTTGTGGTTGATAAATCCATCCGTAGATATTTTTTATATTTAGTTCACACCAATGTCCATCACATCGGCGGATGTAACCAATGACGTTAGGTTCTACTTCTGCGACAAGCGTTGCGTTGTCTGTAGGGCTTTTGCGCAGCATGATTCTTTTTGTTTTGTCTTTTTGCCATGGGACGGTTATTGCTGTTCTCTTTCCTGATAAAAGCGATTGATATACCCACCCTTCATTGCCTTCAGCATCACGAATTTTGCGCCACTGATCATATTCTTGAATAATTTCAATAGGCAATCCCTGTTTTTGATAAGTAAAAAGAATAGAATAATTGCTTCCTGGCCCGACACGTACATTAACACGGGTAGGTTTAATTGAAGCAAATCTTGGAAGTGGCAGACCACTTGGTCCTAAAGTGTGATTGAGCGTTTGTGCTTGTAAAAAATGAGGATAACTGAATAAAAATACCCCTACTATTAAATATAGTGGCATGAATAATGAAAGTTGAAATAACTTAAAGTATTGCACACTTGAACCTTTTGTCTCTTTGTTTTTCAATAGTCGGCAATCTTAAGATCCAAAGGATATAAGCGAGAACAGATAGAAATGTATAGCATGTGCTGGTTAAAGAGATCTAAACAATGAAACAATTATTATGAAATCGTGAAATGGATAAGCAAAAATTGAATTTTTTGCTATTTGTGAGATTTATATAATGTGCGTTTAATCTATTTTTATTTTAATGAAAACTCTATAATGAGCGGGTTTATTATCTTTAGAATATTTAAAAAAACAGATGAATATGAATAAAAGTTTTTAAAGAAGGTGAAAAATATAAGGATCAGAGGTTAATTTTATTTTACATAAATAAATTTTATGAAAATATGTAGATTTCTCTCTTATACATGAACTGGTAGCCATTGTTGCTGATACTATTTTTGATGATTTTAATACAAATCAATAAAAATATAATAATAACAATATTAGATATGTCATGTTTTTAAAAAAGAATATATTATATTTTCTGAGTTGGTCGACGTTTTGCTGTAGGATATCCACCTTTTTTAGCAATACGCGCAATTGCTTCTTCCAATGGTTCGATCATAACATTTAAAGAGAATCCATTTGCGTGTATGATATTTTTCTGATCAGTCATAATAGCAACATGGCCTTTCCAAAAAATTAAATCGCCTCGTTGAAGATGGTCATTATCTGTAAGTCTTTTGCCTATAGTTTTTTCTTGCATATCAGTATCGCGTAATACCATTTTTCCAGCTAACATCATGGAGAGCTGAACAATTCCTGAGCAATCAATTCCAAAACCACTGACGCCACCCCAAAGATAAGGTGTATGAATAAGGGATTCAGCAACTGTAACATAATCTTCATATACGTGTTCAATGGGGTTAAGATGAGTCGAAACAATAGTTTTTCCGTTTTCAAGAACAGAATATTTTGTATTACGAACTTCGACTTCATCAACAACGGTTACTTTACTTCCTATTGATAAGGCATATTCCACTGGTCCACGTAAATCTGCTTGTAAATATTGAAAAGTGCGCGGTGCTGAAACAATATGTGTTTGTTTTATGGTTGATGTACAAAGAGCTGCAGTTTCGATATAACCAACATAGCCATCTTTAAGCGATTGCGCCCAAGAGAAGGGCTCTGCTTGTTCAAAAATTAAGATTTCTTCCCCGAATAAGCATTCTGTTTGTCTTTCGCTTTCTTTGTTATTTTCTTTAAACAGTGCGGCAACGGGTATATTAACACGTTTTCTTTCACCTTGAACAAAACGTTGAGTTACAAGCTTTTTTTCAAGATGTTGATCTGCCAAATCATTGCTGAATGCGCATAATCTTGGATCTTTATCAACCATTTATTCATCTTTCACTTTTGGGTCTTTTTACCTTTAAACAAGCGTATAAAAACCATGTAAGTTTGACTTTTTATCCTTAAAAAAGAATAAGCCGCAATCTATGGCGCAAATTAATTTAATAATTATTTTGCGCCATAGATTGTACACATTTATGGAAATTTTACGCCATGATTAATTTTTAAAAAGGTGATAAAGAGCACGAATAACTTGTGCAGATCCACCAACAGGAAAACCTGGTTTTTCTTTGTTAACCCATCCGTAGAGATCAAAATGGGCAAAGTGTTTGGCTTTTTCAACAAAAAGGTTAAGGAATAATGCGGCAGCTATAGAGCCCGCAGAGCTTGTTCCCGTTGTATTGTTAATATCAGCGATTGGTGAAGATAATGTTTCTTGATAAGGTTTCCAAAGTGGCATTTGCCAAAGAGGATCAGAAACAGCATGTGCAGATTGAATAACTTGTTGCGCCCATGCTACATTGTTACAGTAAAATGCAGGCAGGTCTGGTCCTAATGCTACGTGAGCTGCTCCTGTTAAAGTAGCCATGCAAAGCATGAATTGTGGGCTTTCTTCATCCCCATAAGTAAGCGCATCGGCAAGAATAAGTCGCCCTTCAGCATCTGTATTGCCAATTTCAACATTTAAACCTTTTCGACTTTTTAGAATATCACCTGGCCGATAAGCATTGGCAGAGATCGCATTTTCAACGGCTGGAATTAAAACACGTAGACGGAAGGGTAATTTAGCATCCATAATAAGTTTAGCCAATCCCAAAACGTGAGCACTGCCCCCCATATCTTTTTTCATGAGTAACATGTTGTTGGCTGATTTTATATCTAATCCTCCACTATCAAAACTTACACCTTTGCCAACCAATGTTATTTTAGGATGGTCTTCTTGTCCCCAGCGCAGATCAATGAGCCGTGGCGCAGTGCTACTTGCTCGTCCTACAGCATGAATCATCGGAAAATTATATGCTAATAGTTCATCTCCACGAATGCTTTTAACATGAGCATTGTAGGTTTCTCCAAGTTTACGTGCTGTTTGCTCTACAATCTCAGGGCTCATATCATTGGCTGGAGTATTAATAAGGTCACGAACTAAAAAGACACTTTCATAAATTCGCTGAATTTCTTTAAGATCTACTGTATCATTAACGTAGATTGACAATGGATTGAAAGAAGAATTTTTACGATAACGGTTAAATTGATAGCTTCCGAATGCCAATCCAAGATAGGCATTTATTTCACTTGAAGCATCTCCTTCTAGATGCCAGTGTCCACCGGCGGGAAGATTTTTGGCAAGGAGTCCTGTGATAAAAGGTTCCTCGCCATCGCCTAGCCCAAATAAGATTTTTTTTAAATGTCCTGTTTCGCTAGGAACGGATAATATTTGTCCAGCTTTTCCAGTGAAATCATTAACTTTTACCCATGTTTTTGTCGCTGTATCAAGTGATAAATTAGAAAGACTTGTCGGATTTACTAAAAGGATAGGGCAACTATTATCAGCACGTGTTGAGGTAAAATTAATGTGGTGTGTGGTATACATATTAAGAACTCCTTATAATCATAATCGTCTAAGTGCGACATATTCGACTAAATGATTTTCTCCCTTTCTTAAAATAAGATTAGATCGTGGTCGCGTCGGTAATATATTCTCTTGTAAATTTTTTAAATTAATCGTTTTCCAAAGGTTTTCAGCAATTTTTAAAGCTTCTTTTTCACTGAGCAACGCATAACGGTGAAAATAGGATTTCGGATTTTGAAAAGCTGTTTTGCGCAAACGTTTGAAGCGTTCCAGATACCAGCGACGAATCACTTTTGTTTCAGCATCTACATAGATTGAAAAATCAAAAAAATCTGAAACGAAGGGAATAATTTTTCCATCTTTTGGAAGATCGCTGACTTGTAACACATTAATTCCTTCAACAATCAATATATCAGGACGGTCAATGATGACAGTTTTAGTTTCCAAAACATCATAGGTCAAATGCGAATAAAGCGGAGCTGTAACATTTCCAACACCAGCTTTTATAGCAGAAAGAAAACACAATAATTTTTTAATGTCATAGGAATCAGGAAAACCTTTACGATCCATACGATTTTTTTGTTGCAAGACGGCGTTAGGGTAAAGAAAACCATCAGTTGTAATTAAATCCACTTTAAGATTAGATGTCCAACGTTTTAAAAGTTCTTGAAGAATGCGAGCGGTGGTTGATTTGCCTACTGCAACAGGTCCAGCAATTCCAATGATAAAAGGCGTTTTATGGGTTTCTTCTTTATGTAAAAATTGCTGACGTTTTTGAAAAAGCTCTTGTATCGCTTCAACATGACTTAATAACAGACGTGATAAAGAAAGATAAATGCGCTGAACTTCATCAAGATCGATCGGATCATTCATGGAGCGTAAACGCTTAATTTCATCAAAAGTCAAAGTGAGTGGTGTATCTGCACGAAATTGAGACCATTCTTGTGCAGTAAAAATACTATAGGGAGAGTATTTATCAGAATTAGACTTAATCAGGTTACTTTTTTGATAAAGTTTTGATATTGTCATATCAATCATTTGTATTAGTCAAATCCTTTTATCCAGCGATAATTAAGCACAAAAAGGCAGACTTTTTGGCATTTAAGTAAATTTTATTTTGTATATGTTCTTTTTTTAAATATAAAATAATTCTAAATTAACTTGTAGTCCAATCATTCCAGCTTGCACTGATTTTTGCTAATGATAGTCCTTTTGCCAAAAAAGCCCATAAAAGCAAGCGTGCTTTTACTGCTGATAAATAGCCAGACATTAAGGCACCAGAAGCAATCATATCGGTTTCTGAACCTTTATAGCCATAGGTTATACGGGCTGTTGCACCGTTATAGCAACGGCTAGCCATGATAATTGGTATCTTTTTTGTATATTGTCGCACGATATCTGCTACTTGAAAACTGCAATGTCCTGCACCAAAACCTGCGATAACAAGACCCGCATAATGTCCACTTTCAAGGCAAAATTTTACTAACTGTGTATCAGAGGATAAAGAAGAATATAAAAGAGCAACTTGGTGATTGTTTTGTTGAGGAAGTTCAAAAGTTGTAGGAAAAAACTTTTTGTCATTAAAATAAATTATTTTTCCTTCCAAAACAGTTCCTAAAGCTCCTGCTAGTCCTGATTGAAATGTTTCAACTTTGACAGTATGACTTTTTTGAATCCAATAAGGTGAATGAATTGTATCATTTATTACAACTAAAACACCTCTATTACGGCTTTGTGAATGAGCCGCAACGCGCGTGGCAGCCAAAATATTAGCAGGTCCATCAGCACCAGCTTCATGAGGGGTCCGCATAGCACCAGTTATGACGAGTGGTTCAGCTTTATTCCAATAAAGGGAAAGAAAAAAAGCTGTTTCTTCTAGCGTATCAGTTCCTTGCGTTAACACGATACCTTCTGCGCCATTTTTTATTTGCTGTGTTGCCCACTCTATTATTTCAAAAAGAATTTTGAAAGATAATGATCCACTTGGTAGTTGAGTTAATGTTTGGGCATGAATATGAGCAATGTTATTTAAGCCAGGAACATTTTTTATAAGTATATCTGAAGTTAAAGTCGGTTGCATTTGGCCCAAATTGTCAGCAGCCATTGCAATTGTTCCTCCTAACGTTCCTATGGCTATTTTTTTCATAATTTTTCCTTTAAAGACTTAAAAAAAATGCAAATTGTTTACCAAGGTTATTTAGCAATAATTTCCATTGACAACAATGATATCATTTTTTTTATTTCAATAAATTGAGTCGTGCTTAATCATTGTGTTTTTTTGTATATGCCCTTAAATAAAGGCAATGATGGTTGGATTTTATGTTTGATGAAGAGAGATCAATATTAAGGAGTTTCTTTATGGAAAAACATAAGCCTAATGTAATGTACGGTACGACTATTATTACTGTACGAAAGGGCGATAAAGTAGTGATGGCTGGTGATGGTCAGGTCTCACTTGGACAGACAATTATGAAAGGCAACGCACGTAAAGTACGTCGTCTTGGGAAAGGTGGAGCGGTTATTGCTGGTTTTGCAGGTGCTACAGCGGATGCTTTTACACTCTTAGAGAGATTGGAAACCAAGCTTGAGCAATATCCTGATCAACTTATGCGCGCATGTGTAGAACTTGCAAAAGATTGGCGAACAGATCGTTATTTGCGTCGTCTTGAAGCAATGATGCTTGTGGCTGATAAGAAAGTAACTTTAGCTTTAACAGGGCTTGGTGATGTTCTAGAGCCAGAAGACGGAGTCATGGCGATTGGTTCTGGAGGCAATTTTGCTCTTTCTGCTGCAAAAGTGCTCATGGATATGGATTTGGATGCGGAAACCATCGCACGTAAAGCTATGGACATTGCCGCTAAAATTTGTGTTTATACCAACGATCATTTTATAATCGAAACATTAGATGCAGAATTATCTTCTTTAGAGAAAGCTATTTGAATGTGTGTTGTATTTTCCCCTCGCGAGACTGTTTCTGAACTTGATCGTTTTATTATTGGTCAAAATGATGCTAAACGTTCTGTTGCTATTGCATTACGCAATCGGTGGCGTCGACAGCAGCTTGATGCTCCAATGCGTGAAGAAGTTATGCCAAAAAATATTTTGATGATAGGACCAACAGGTGTTGGAAAAACAGGTATAGCGCGTCGATTAGCAAAGCTTGCCGGGGCGCCTTTTGTAAAAGTAGAAGCAACTAAATTTACTGAAGTGGGTTATGTAGGACGTGATGTTGAGCAGATTATTCGTGATCTTGTTGAGATTGCAATTTCTCTTGTGCGTGAAAAAAAACGAGATGAAGTTAAAGCAAAGGCGCACATTAATGCAGAAGAACGTGTTTTAGATGCTCTTGTTGGGAAAACGGCAAGTCCTGCTACTCGTGATAGCTTTCGCAAAAAATTGCGTGATGGTGAACTGGATGATAAAGAGATTGAAATAGAAGTGGCTGATAATAGCAGTAATAGTGCATCAACCTTTGATATTCCTGGTATGCCTGGTGCGCAAATGGGAATTATGAATTTATCAGATATTTTTGGAAAAATGGGTAGTCGTACAAAGATTCGTAAAACGACAGTAAGAGATGCTTATAAGCCACTTATTTATGATGAATCTGAAAAACTTCTTGATCAAGATCAAATTATTCAAGAAGCGCTACGCGTTGCTGAAAATGATGGAATTGTTTTTATTGATGAAATTGATAAAATTGCTACCAGAGATGGTGGAGCAGGCGCTGCTATTTCACGTGAAGGAGTTCAAAGGGATCTTTTGCCTCTGGTTGAAGGAACAACAGTTGCTACAAAATATGGACAAATAAAAACAGATCATATCTTATTTATTGCATCAGGTGCATTTCATGTTGCAAAGCCATCTGATTTATTACCAGAGCTTCAGGGACGTTTACCCATCCGCGTAGAGCTAAACGCTTTAACAAGGGAAGATTTACGACGAATTCTGACTGAACCTGAAGCGAGTCTGATTAAGCAATATATCGCTTTAATGGCAACGGAAGAGGTACAATTAGAAATTACTGATGATGCGATTGATGCTTTAGCGGATATTGCTGTAGATCTAAACGCAAGAATTGAAAATATTGGAGCGCGACGTTTGCAGACAGTGATGGAGCGTGTTCTGGATGAAATTTCTTTTACTGCGCCTGATAAAGCTGGAACTTCGTTTAAGGTTGATGCTGCTTATGTTAGAAAATCTATAGGTGATCTTGCTGCTGATGTCGATCTTTCACGTTTCATTCTTTGACGATCGCTTGTTATCATCTATCGATGTGCTTCGATAATTTTAAAATTAGGAGTGTCTTCGTTTATTAATACTGTATGAAAGATATTTCTTAACAAAGTTTCATAAGGCAGGTGGCGATTCGCAACAAGAAGTAATTTGCCACCTGGTCTTAAGTATTTTGCAGCATTTATTATGAAATGCTGACCCAATGAGACATCTGTAGCTCGTTGCGTGTGGAATGGTGGATTTGAAATGATAGTGTCATATCGGTCTGTAATGGATTCATGCACAAGATCATGCCAATAAAAACGAATCGGAATAGAAGGTTTTATGTGTTTCAAGTGCTGTTTAGCTGCTTCCAAAGCATTATAGTCAGCTTCATAAAGATCAAGGGTTGTTAGCTTCTCACTTTTTTCAAGTGCTGCATAAGAAAGAAATCCCCAGCCTGCGCCAAAGTCAGCAGTTTTTCCAGAAATGACTTTAGGAATATGCAAAGCAAGAGCAGCAGATCCTGGATCAATGCGACCGTGCGAGAACATGCCAGAAGTAGTCTGAAATTTATTTTCAAAAAGGAGCAGTGGTGAACGTAATTGCGCAATATGCTGTTTATCTATCTGTTGTGGAACTTGAAGCCAGAATACCAAACCGTGATTTTTAGATAATTTATTTGTGATGGGAGCAATTGTTTTCACCCATTTCATCATTGAAGCTGCACCAGCAGTTTTATTTCCACCAATGATAAGCCATCCACCCGGTTTAACGCGTTCTAATAAATCAAGAAAATAATTTTGGTTTAGTCCGCGATATTTGCTTAAATACAAAAATGCGCCATCATATATAGAAGTTTGGTCTATGTTGGGGGAACAGCAAAATTGGGCATTGGCAAATTTTAAAAAGTCCGGTCGCCAAGGTGTTATGACTTTTAAATTTTTTGTCCATTCTAGGGTAGGGAGATCAGTTAAACCAAAACTTAGCCAATATTGGTTTGGTTTTGGAAAAGGTAAATCACAATTTTTAAAAGGTAAAAATAGCAACACATATGGCTCTTTTAAAGAAAAAAGCCACTCCAATATCAGAATGGCATTTTATTTCATAATAGAAGCAGCAGATCAATCTTCTTTTTTTCTACGACGGCGTTTATTTTCAGATGTATTTTTTTCATCATCCCCATTTTCTTTTTCTGTTTTTGCTACATCATCACCCGAAATTTCTTCACCGGTTTGTTGATCAACAATTTTCATTGATAATCGAATTTTACCACGTTCATCAAAGTCCATTAATTTAACCCAGACTTTATCACCTTCTTTAACAACATCTGTTGTTTTGGCGACACGTTCTGATGCAAGTTGAGAAATATGAACAAGCCCATCGCGTGAGCCAAAAAAGTTTACAAATGCACCAAATTCGGCAGTTTTTACAACTGTTCCTTGATAGATAGCACCAACTTCAGGTTCATCAACAATTGAGTGGATCCATTGTTTTGCTGCTTTAATGGTTTTAGAGTCAGTAGAAGCAATTTTAATTGTTCCATCATCCTCAATATTAATTTTTGCTCCAGTTTGCTCAACAATTTCTCGGATAACTTTCCCACCAGAGCCTATAACATCACGAATTTTATCAACAGCAATATTCATGACTTCAATGCGGGGAGAAAATTCACTAAGTTCATCGCGTGCGCTAGTTAGAGCTTTTGACATTTCTTTAAGAATATGAATGCGTCCACCTTTTGCTTGCTCAAGTGCAATTTTCATAATTTCTTCGGTAATGCCATCAATTTTGATATCCATTTGTAAAGCAGTAATACCATTTTCTGTACCCGCTACCTTGAAATCCATGTCACCAAGGTGATCTTCATCTCCTAAAATATCAGAAAGAATAGCAAAGCGCTCACCTTCTTTAATCAATCCCATAGCAATGCCTGCAATGGGTCGCGTTAAAGGAACACCAGCATCCATCAATGCAAGTGACGTTCCACATACTGTTGCCATTGAAGAAGATCCATTGGATTCGGTGATTTCTGAAACAGCGCGGATAGTATAAGGAAAAGATTCCTTAGTTGGCAACATAGGATGAATAGCGCGCCATGCTAATTTCCCATGCCCAATTTCGCGGCGACCAGGCGAACCAAGACGTCCTACTTCACCTACTGAAAATGGCGGAAAATTATAATGGAGTAGGAATGTTTCTCTATACACACCTGTCAAAGAGTCAATATATTGTTCGTCCTCTCCAGTTCCTAGTGTTGCGATAACAATAGCTTGTGTTTCTCCACGGGTAAAAAGTGCTGATCCATGTGTTCGAGGAAAAATACCCACTTCTGATTGGATTGGACGCACTGTTGAAAGATCACGTCCATCAATGCGTTTGCCTGTATCAAGAATGCTTCCACGTACAATTTTTGCTTGTAACTGTTTAAAAACAGTTGCAATTTGATCAAGACTAAATTTACATTCTTCTTCGATTTCTGGCGTAAATTTGTTGATGATTTCTGTTTTTATAGCATCAATTGCAGCGTGGCGTTCTTGTTTATCAGTAATTGTATAAGCTTTTCGTATATCTTGTTCAGCTATTTTTAACATAGCTTCTTCGAGCTCAGAAAGATCGTCAGGAACGAACTCACGAGGATCTTTTGCAGCAACTTCAGCAAGTTTAATGATAGCATCAATAACAGGTTGAAAGCTTTTATGCCCAAACATTACTGCCTCTAACATTATGTCTTCAGGCAATTCTTGTGCTTCTGATTCAACCATCAAGACCGCACTTTCTGTCCCTGCGACGATAAGATCAAGTTTTGATTCAGGCATTTCATCAATATTAGGGTTAAGAACATATTGTCCGTTACAGTAACCAACACGAGCACCGGCAATGGGTCCCATGAAAGGAACACCTGATAAAGTTAAGGCGGCAGAAGATGCAATCATCGCTAGAATATCAGGATTGTTTTCGAGATCATGCTGTATGACAGAAACGATAACTTGTGTTTCATTTTTATAACCATCAGCAAAAAGAGGTCGAATTGGACGATCGATTAGACGTGAAATTAATGTTTCATGTTCACTCGGGCGACTTTCACGCTTAAAGTACCCTCCGGGGATTTTTCCAACAGCATAAGATTTTTCTTGATAATTAACTGTGAGCGGAAAAAAATCTTGGTCTGGTTTTGGACTTTTTGCCGATACAACGGTTGCTAAAACAATAGTTTCACCATAGGTGGCAATCACTGCACCATCAGCTTGACGCGCTATTTTCCCTGTTTCAAGGGTGAGGGGACGACCAGCCCATTCAATTTCTACTTTGTGCGTTTTGAACATTTTTTATCCTTAGTGCCAGTGTTCACATCCTAAATATTAAGTGCTCACAATTTTAATTCTGTGTAGCATGTTTTTAAGCTATGGGTAAGATAACAAGATACTCCTGTTTTTGTGCAAAAAAATAAATCGCAATTAAAACGCGAAGCACCCAATAATCCTATCCCACGACGGTTTTATTCAGCAATTTTTAAAGTTTTTAATTAAAAACAGCAAGTCAGAATAGATGGGTGGATTTTTAAAAAATGCTATCCACCCGTTTTTTTAGCGACGTAAACCTAATTTTCCGATAAGAATCTGATAACGACTTGGATCAGTTTTTTTAAGATAATCAAGTAGACGACGGCGTTGAGATACCATTTTTAAAAGTCCACGACGAGAATGGTTATCTTTTTTATGAAATTTAAAATGATGAGTCAGATTAGAAATACGTTCAGAAAGTACAGCAACTTGCACTTCTGGTGATCCTGTATCCCCAACTTTATTGGCATATTCTGCGATGAGGGCTTGTTTACGTTCAACTGTAATCGACATCGTATTATCCTTTCAACAATAAAGAAATAAAAACACTACTCCCTGGCCGAGATGTCGTTCAGCAAGGGCTTGCGAAGAAAACAACAAGAAGCGTTCAAGATTCTTGCTTATTTTGGCATTTATATAGGAAAGAAGGTCAAAATGCTAGTCCTTGAAGAAACTTCAAAAATCTTCATTGATGAATTATTGTGTTTTGAAATGTTGATTTTAAGAGTATTTTATGAGAAGTTTTAAAAAATTATGCATTTTTTTGTATACAGAAATTACTGCTTTGCATAGCATATTTATGGGGGGAAAAATAATAGCATGCCGATTTGGAGGCAAAAGGTGCAGAGCGCTTCAACGTTAGAACTTTTTCGTAATTCGATATTTCGTAATTTATGGTCTGCTACACTCATTTCTAATTTAGGAGGACTGATACAAAATGTAGGAGCAGGCTGGTTGATGGCGTTGATTAGTTCTTCGCACTCTATGGTTGGACTTGTTCAAAGTGCTACAGTATTACCACTTGTTGTGTTTTCTTTGATAGCTGGAGCTTTAGCTGATAATTATAATCGACGTCGTATCATGTTGTGCGCGCAGATTATTATGATGGTTCTGTCAATTAATTTAGCTATTTTATCTTATTTAGAACTTTTGACTCCTTGGCTTTTATTATTTTTTACATTTTTGATTGGATCTGGAAACGCTTTTCATAATCCTTCTTGGCAAGCAACAATGGGAGATATTGTAAGCAGGAAAAATATCGCTGCTGCTGTTAGTCTGAACAGTGTTGGCTTTAATTTGATGCGTAGTATAGGACCCGCTATTGGTGGTAGTATCATCGCTATTTTAGGTATAACTGCAGCTTTTTTATTTAATGCCATAAGTTATATTTTTTTAATTGGTGTCTTATTTTTGTGGAAACCGAATTATAAAAGGAATCCATTGCCAAGAGAAAGATTTTTAGGAGCTATTGGAGATGGTTTGCGCTATGTTGCAATGTCTCCCAATCTTCTTAGCATTATGGTCAGAGCATTTCTTTTCGGGGTTGGGGCGGTTTCGATTTTGGCATTATTGCCGATTATTGCGCATGACACTCTTGGAGGGAATGCAGTTCTCTATGGGACATTACTTGGTTGTTTCGGTTTAGGAGCTATTGTCGCGGGTGTTATTAATGCAATTGTACGGTATTACTTTCGTTCAGAGACAATTGTTGTAAGTTCATTTATTGGTTTTGCTTTTTCTTGCATTTTTTTGGCAATAAGTCATTCATTAATTATAAGCCATGTTGTATTGTTTCCAGCAGGTTTGTGTTGGGTTTTAGCGTTATCATTGTTTAATACATCGGTACAGCTTTCTACGCCACGTTGGGTTGTTGCACGTGCTTTATCGCTCTATCAGACGGCATCTTTTGGTGGTATGGCTATTGGAAGCGCAATTTGGGGGGCAGTTGCAGATGGTTATTCTCCAACAATTGCTTTGAGTGTTTGTGCTTTATTTTTAGTTTTTGGAGCTCTTGCAGGAATAAAATTTAAAATTCAAGAAATTCCTCAGATAGATCTTGATCCTCTTGATCACTTTAGGGAACCAGAACTTTTACTCGACTTAAAAGCACAAAGTGGTCCGATTATGATTATGATTGATTATCAAATTCATGAAAATGATCTGGAAGAATTTTTTGAGGTTATGACACGTCGTAGACATATTCGTTTACGTGATGGTGCTCGCCAATGGGTTCTCTTACGTAATCTTGAACAGCCTGATTGCTGGACAGAGGCTTATCATATGCCAACTTGGGTAGATTATTTGCGTCATAATCATCGTCGCACAAAAGCAGATGCAGAGGTAAATAAGCATTTGCATCGCTTAAATTATGCACCCAACGGTATAAAAGTACACCGCATGATTGAGAGACAAACAATACCACATGTCAATGAAATGCATTTAAAATCATCTCCTGATCACTTAGCTTAATTGTGAAGAGGCGAGCATAAGATAAATGCACCATTTTCATTTTTTATGAGGATAAAAGTTATTTTCTACTCAAAATAAGACTCTTGTAGGCAGCAGCTTATTAATTAAGGAAAGGCTTTTTATTAAATTGTAAAAATGCGCTTTGGTTTGAATTGGTTTTGGACAAGAGCACCTATGGCCAAAAGCTGATCTTTGTAAATTACACAAATCTCATCATCATCAATAGATGTATTGTTGTTATTTAGCAATATTGGGTTTCCCATTTTTACACGTTGTGCTTGTGTTTCGTTAAGAGTGTAATGAGAAAGACAAGCGAGTGCAGCGCTTGTTTCAATTAATAATTTATCAAGTCCCGTAAAATTTTTTAAAGGAAGCGAACCATTTTGATTTGTTGTTACACTGTTATCATGTACTACTTCCGTTAGTTCATTCCATGTAACAAGATCATCTTCATTAAAAGGTGCTACTGCGATGCGTCTTAAATTAGCAATATATCCATAACAACCAAGGTCACGTCCTATATCTCGTGCTAAGGAGCGCACATAAGTTCCTTTCCCGCATGTTATTTCAAAAACGCTGTACTCTTTGGTAGTTGCTTCGATTAATTTAAACGTTTTTACTTCCACTTGCCTTGGCGAAATTTCAACAACTTCACCTTCACGTGCTAAATCATAGGCGCGATTACCAGCAATTTTGATTGCTGAAAATTGTGGGGGGGTTTGCCAAATAACACCTGTGTATTTAGGGAGAATAGCGAGTATCTCTTCTTTTGTGGGACGTTTAGAAGATGTTTTTGTGACTTCACCTTCTAGATCATCTGTTAAGCGTTCTTCTCCCCAAATGATATGAAAACGATAAGTTTTTGTACCTCTCATAACATAAGGGACAGTTTTAGTTGCTTCGCCTAGCGCAATTGGTAAAAGTCCAGAAGCAAGTGGATCAAGGGTGCCTGCGTGTCCTGCTTTTTGTGCATTAAAGAGTCTTTTTATTTTTGAGACAGCTTCTGTTGATCTCATCCCGTTCGGTTTATCAAATATTACCCAACCAGAAATAGCACGTCCTTTTTTTTTACGTTTCCTTATCATGATTTTTGTCCTCATATTCATCATTATTGCTTAGATCACGTGCTACTTCGGGTGAGCGGAGTAGAGCATCAATTTTTGCAAAATTATCAAAACTACAATCAAGCCGAAAACGTAATTCAGGCATATATTTCATTTGCCGCAATGAATGACTTACTTCTCCACGAATAAAGCGGCTGTGTTTATTCAGGATGTTAACAACATCAGTATTAGAATCATCATTAAGAGTATTGAGAGGAGATACAAAACAAGTAGCAATTCTTAAATCTGGTGACATACGTACTTCAGAGACAGAAATCACAACATTTTTCAAGATATTATCAAGTAAAATGCCTCGTTGTAGCGCATAAGCTATCGCATGACGCACTTGCTCCCCCACCTTTAATTGTCGTTGTGACGGATTTGCATTTTTCATGAACGCTCTACCTTTGTTACAACCCCTCTTACTTTCAATATTGAAAGTGTAAAAAAGACCGAGGCATTGTATGTGAATTCCAATAACTTTGCTCATATCAAAAATGGAAAAGCTATTGGATTATTTTATAATGTGCGATTAACGTGTTCGACGCGGAATATTTCAATGATGTCTCCAGAACGCATATCTTCATAATTTTCGAACGCTATTCCACATTCCTGGCCGCTTTGTACTTCATTGACTTCATCTTTGAAACGCTTAAGCGTTTTAAGTTTTCCTTCATGAATGACAATATTATCACGGATAAGACGAACACCAGCCCCACGTTCTATTTTACCTTCTGTAACGCGACATCCTGCAACTTTTCCAATTTTTGTAATGCTAAATACTTCTAGAATTTCGGCATTACCAAGAAATGTTTCACGCTGCTCCGGTGAGAGTAGCCCTGACATAGCAGCCTTTATATCATCAACGAGATCATAGATGATATTATAATAACGGATTTCGATTCCTTGTGTTTTAGCTGCAGCATGCGCTTGCTTATTTGCTCGAACATTAAAGCCAATTACAGCAGAATTGGAAGCTTCGGCAAGCGAAATATCACTTTCAGTAATACCCCCAGTAGCTGAATGTACTATACGTGCACGCACTTCGTCATTTCCTAATTTCTCTAATGCTGAAGCAATAGCTTCAATTGAACCTTGCACATCTCCTTTGATAATAAGCGAAAATTCTTTTATACCGGAGGTTTGTAATTTGCTCATCATCTGTTCAAGAGAACCACGAGAACCCGTTTGCCGAGCTACAGCTTTATCACGTGCTAATCGTTGACGATATTCAGAAATTTCACGTGCCTTTGCTTCATGGGTAACAACAGCAAAACGATCTCCAGCTTGAGGTGTTCCTTGCATACCCAAAATTTCAATTGGAGTAGAAGGAACAGCTTCTTTGATATGACGACCATGGTCATCAATTAAGGCGCGTACACGTCCCCATTCATTACCAGCGACAATAATATCAGAAGGATGCAATGTGCCTTTTTGAACAAGAACCGTTGCAACAGATCCGCGCCCCCGATCTAATTTAGCTTCAATGACAACGCCTTCTGCAGTTCTTTTGGGGTCTGCTTTTAGATCAAGAATCTCAGCTTGAAGAAGAATAGCTTCAAGAAGTTTATCAATATTTTGCCCCGTTTTAGCCGAAACTTCAACTTCCAAAGTTTCTCCCCCCATGCTCTCAACAAAGACTTCATGATGTAGAAGTTCTGTTCGCACTTTTTGCGCATCAGCAGCTGGTTTATCAATTTTGTTGATAGCGACAATAATGGGAACGCCAGCAGCTTTGGCGTGATTAATAGATTCAATGGTTTGTGGCATAACACTATCATCAGCAGCGACAACCAGAACAGCAATATCTGTAACACGAGCTCCACGAGCACGCATAGCTGTAAACGCAGCGTGTCCTGGTGTATCAATAAAGGTAATTTTTTGACCGTTTTTCTCTACTTGATAAGCACCAATATGTTGAGTAATACCCCCCGTTTCACCAGATGCAACATTCGCTTTTCGAATGGCGTCGAGAAGGGATGTTTTTCCGTGGTCAACGTGACCCATAATTGTTACAACTGGTGGGCGTGGCTGCATTTTCTGAGGATTATCAGTGATATTAAAAATCCCCTCTTCTACATCAGATTCTAAGACACGTTTAACAGTGTGACCAAATTCGACAGCAATAAGCTCAGCGACATCCGCATCAATAATATCGCCGGGTTTCATCATTTGTCCCTGTTTCATCAAAAACTTAATCACATCAACGGAGCGTTCAGTCATACGCTGTGCAAGTTCTTGAATGGTAATGGTTTCAGGAAGAATCACTTCACGAGAAATTTTTTCCCGTGGCTCTTGATTTTGTGCACGTTTAAACTTTTCTTGCCTGCGGCGCATTGCAGCCATTGAACGTCCACGCGCATTACCTTCTTCATCTAATGCGCTATTGAGGGTAATTTTTCCACGACGTCTTTCATCTGCACCTTTCACAACTTTTGATGCACGCACTTCTGATTTAGAAGAATTAGAACGTCGGTTATGTCTATCATCGTCTTTATCATCATCATCATTGTGCTTTTCAGCTGCATTTATGTTTTTAGGTGGTACCGAATTTGTATTTTTAAGTGATAGAGATTTAGGCTTGATAGGAATTTCTACTGTTTCTGTTATGGGCAGAGCTGGAGAAGTGGAAGAAGTCTGTATCGTAGAGATTTCATTTTCCTGCTTCATTTTTTCTTCTTTAGCTTTTTCTTCTTCAGCTGTTTTTTTCAAAATTTCTTCACGCTCTTTAGCCTGTCTTTCTTGTTCTTCGGCTTTTTCACGCATTATTTTTTCTTGGATGTGCGCTTCTTCTAAAGCACGAAGTCTTGCCTTCATTTCAGCTGATGAAAGACTATTCTTTGCTACAGGTTCACTCGGCATTGCTTCTTCAAATTTTGGTTTGGAGCGTTGTGTAGCCACATGGGGTTTTGTAATTGGCTGTGGTGTTTCAGCTTTTTCATCAGGCCGCGTAATTTTGCGCCGCTTGGTTTCGACAACTACAGCTTTTGTACGACCATGGCTAAAGTTTTGTTTGACCGTGCTGGTTTCTAAGACTGGACGTTTTAAGGTAAGCGTCCTTTTGACTGTTATTTTGTCGTTATTACTTTCACTCATTGTATTTCCTTCACGGCTTGTGCGGTCATTTCACCAAGCTTACTGAGCTTGTTATCACGATAAGCAATCAATTTATGTATCTCTTTAAGAAATCCTTCTGCTGCTTTCATGTTTAATAAGGCTGCATGCATTACAGCGTTATTCCCAAAAGCTACTTTCATTTCATTACTTGTAAATAAAGATATAGTTTTTATGTCCCAGTTTATTTGTTGCTGTACCATATGAATGGCTTGTGAAATTTTTCTTTTTCCATCTTCTTTAGCTTCCTTGGCATGGATCACGAGAATGACTTGACCAGAACGGATGGCTGCATCAACTTTTGCTGCTCCTGTAATAATAGCGCCTGCTTTGCGCATCATAGAAAGGCTTCCAAGAGCGGATTTTAGCAACAGTGTATCCACAGTATGCGCAAGATCTGATGCAACTTCAACATCTGTTTTAAAACTTTTGCTAAAAGCTTTTTGTTTTATTGCTTTTTCGATGGCAGAATGGTAGGCAGAGACCCATACGCCACGCCCAGGTAAATTAGATTTCAAATCAGGAACAATTTGATTATTTGGACCAATAACAAAACGGATCAGCGTTTCTGCTGAAGCATTTTTTTTTGTCACAATACAGGTCCGATTGTTCATTTAAAGTGTATCCATATTATAAATTATCTATTTTTTCGTTTTCTACAGAGTTCTCTGTAACAAGATCAGAATGATCTATCCAACCTGCTTGTACACGTGCAGACAAAATCATAGCCTCTGCATCTGCTCGTGTAATATCAAACGGTGTGAGTATACCAGAAAAATTTTGTGTTTGTCCTTCTTTGCGTTCTCTCCAGCCTGCTAAGTCATCGACTGCATAGCCTGCAAAATCTTCCATGGTTTTCACGCCATCTTCTCCAATAGCAACTAACATAGCATTTGTCATTCCAGGAAGTGTTCGCAATTCATCAGAGACACCAAGCTGTTTGCGCTTTTCATCAAGTTCTTTTTCTTTGCGTTCTAGATATTCGCGTGCACGACTTTGGATTTCTGTCGCAGTTTCATGGTCAAAGCCATCAATGGAAGCAATTTCTTCAAGGTCAATATAAGCAACTTCTTCAATAGAGGAGAAGCCTTCTGATGCTATAACTTGTCCGATCATTTCATCAACATCTAAAGATTCCATAAACAGCTTGCTGCGTTCAGTAAATTCTTTTTGGCGGTTTTCAGATTCCTCTTGTTCTGTTAAAATATCAATATTCCACCCGGTTAATTGCGAAGCTAAACGAACATTTTGTCCGCGCCGACCAATAGCAAGACTGAGCTGGTCATCAGGTACAACCACTTCAATACGTTCTGCATCTTCATCAAGAACAACTTTGGAAACTTCAGCAGGTTGTAATGCATTGACTATAAATGTTGCGGCATCAGGTGACCATGGGATAATATCTATTTTTTCACCTTGTAATTCTGAAACAACAGCTTGAACGCGGCTACCTCGCATTCCAACACATGCTCCAACAGGGTCAATAGAACCATCACGTGAAACAACAGCAATTTTAGCACGTGAACCTGGATCGCGTGAAACAGATTTGATTTCTATAATTCCATCATAGATTTCTGGTACTTCCATGGTGAAAAGTTTTACTATAAACTGAGGGTGTGTGCGAGAAAGAAAAATTTGTGGACCTCTTGATTCACGATGCACATCGCTAACAAAAGCACGAATACGATCTCCATAGCGAAAAGATTCGCGTGGGATGAGTTCATCACGTCGCACAATGGCTTCTCCGCGTCCTAAATCAACAACAACATTGCCATATTCTACACGTTTTACGGTACCAGAGATAATTTCACCAACCTTATTTTTGAATTCTTCGTATTGCTGATCGCGTTCTGCATCACGTACTTTTTGAACAATAACTTGCTTAGCAGATTGTGCTGCAATACGTCCAAAATCCATGGGTGGTAAAAGGTCAGGTAAAAAATCACCAATTTTTGCATCTGCTTGACGTTTAAGCGCATCAGATAAAGTAATTTCAGTTGTATAGTCTTCAACGATATCAACAATTTTAAGCAAGCGCTGTAATTTAATTTCACCTGTTTTGGAATTGATTTCAGCACGGATATTGGTTTCTTGACCATAACGAGAACGCGCTGCTTTCTGAATAGCATCAGCCATAGCAGAAATAACAATTTCACGGTCAATCGACTTTTCACGTGCAACAGCATCTGCTATTTGCAGAATTTCAAGCCTGTTAGCGCTTATAGCCATCGATTCTCTCCTTCTTTGTGCCACATGATAGGCATGGATTCCAGCGATATTAATCTTATAATTTTATTTCCTATTTTTGAAACGTCAGGATGATCTTGGAAAATTAATTATCGACTTCAATCTTTATTTTTTCAATGCATTATGAATGAGCTCATCGGTAAGAACCAAATGTGCATCAATGATGTTATCAAAAGGAATAGAGATAGACATAGTTTCTCCAGAAGTAACTTGATTAGTGTTTAAGGTAAAATCATCTTTTGTGATATTTGTAAGTGATCCACGAAATTTTCGACGTCCATCAATTGTTATTTTTGTTTCAACTTTTGCAATATGTCCCTGCCAATTAAAAAAATCAGATTTTCTTACCAATGGGCGATCAATTCCGGGAGATGAGATTTCCAAATGATATTTGCGTTCAATAACGTTTTGTACGTCAAGAAGAGGTGATACAGTTCGGCTAATAGTTTCGCAATCTTCTATTGTCATGGAGCCATCAGCACGCTCTGCCATAATCTGAAGTGTTAAGCCATTTAAGCCGAGAAGTTTGACACGAACCAAACGAAACCCTAAAGGTTTAAGCACTGGTGTAACAAGAGCAGCAACCTGTGCTTCTACGCCATTCTCCTCAAATAAACGTGGTTCGTCAATATCGTTAATTATTTTAGTTTCGTTCATATAATTTATATAAGTTGGTTTTATAACTTTATGACATTCAATAAAAAAGAGCGGATTGAAACAACCCACTCTCCATCATAAGATCAAGAATTCACTCATTGATACTCTTAAATTGATTTTTTTTCAAGTTGTTTATAAATGAAAGCATTTTATTATTTATTTCTTAATGAAAGTAAGATAGGCAGGTGTTCGTCCTTCACGTAAAGCTTTTGCTTCATAACGAGTGCTTGACCATAAAGGGTAAGGAGCTTTCCAGTCTTTAGAGTTTTCAGCCTCCCACTCAAAACTCTGGTGATGGATAAAATGGTACAGAGTCCAGTTAACATAGCTATCTATATCGCTGGCAAAACGAAGCTTTTTACCTGTTTTTAGAACGCGAGCAAAACGGTTCAAATTTTTTATGTTGATAAAGCGTCGTTTCCAGTGCTTTCTTTTAGGCCACGGATCAGGATAAAAAAGATCTATCCCATCAAGTGATTCATTTGGTAACCAATCAAGGAGACGTGTAGCATCGTCATCATAAAGGCGAAGATGATTTTGATGTTGTTCATGTTGTTCAATCGACATTAACATTTTTGCCATGCCGTTGATAAAAGGTTCTACACCGATAAAACCAGTTTGTGGAAAATGCGCCATTTCATGAAGCAAATGTTCACCTCCACCAAAGCCAATTTCAAGACGAACTTCTTTTACTTGAATAAAAAATAAAGATTTCAGGTCTGAAGGTGTTGGACTATTTAAGTCTATTTTAAGAATTGGAAGTAACATTTTTATACGCGTACGCTGACTACTTCGTAACTGTTTTCCTTGTCGTCGACCAAAAAAAGCTTCACTTGTACGTGTTTGATAGATCATGAGGTTTTAATCATCGTTTGCAGTGTTTGAATAAGATCAGTTTTTTCCCATGAAAAGGAACCATCATCTTTTGGTTTGCGTCCAAAGTGTCCGTAAGCGGCTGTTTTTGCGTAAATGGGTTTGTTTAAACCGAGATGTTTTCTAATACCAGTTGGTGAAAGATCAATTATTTTGCGGATTGTATCTTCGAGAATATCCTCATCAACTTTTCCTGTTCCATGAAGATTAATATAAATAGATAAGGGCTGTGCAACACCGATTGCGTAAGAGAGTTGGATAGTGCATCGCTCCGCTAAATCAGCTGCAACAATATTTTTAGCTAGATATCGTGCTGCATAAGCTGCAGAACGGTCAACTTTTGTGGTATCTTTTCCTGAAAACGCTCCTCCACCATGGGGTGCTGCGCCGCCATAAGTGTCAACAATAATTTTTCGTCCTGTTAATCCTGCATCGCTTCTCGGTCCACCAATAACAAACTTTCCTGTTGGATTAATATACCAACTGCATTGATCAGAAATAGGAATATCATGCAAAGCTTGACGAATATAAGGTTCAACCACTGTTCGTACTTTATGAGAACTCCAATTTTCATCTAAATGTTGTGTTGACAAAACGATGGATGTTACCTCTAAAGGTTTTCCATTTTTATAACGTATCGTTATTTGGCTTTTAGCATCTGGTCCTAATTTGCCACTTTCTCCTTCTTTTTTGTGTCGCGCTTGGGCTAAAAGCTTTAAAATTTTATGCGCATAATAAATTGGCGCAGGCATAAGATCTGGTGTTTCACGGCAAGCATATCCAAACATGATGCCTTGATCTCCAGCTCCTTCTTCGCCGTGTCGATCTATAGCGTTATCAACTCCTTGTGCAATATCTGTTGATTGGGGGCGCAGCAAAACATCAATTTTAACAGTCTTCCAATGGAAGCCTATTTGTTCATAGCCTATTGCACGAATAGCACGGCGTGCTACCGCACGAAAGCGAGTCGGATTAATAAGTGGAAACCCTGTTTCATCGTAGATAAATTCTCCGTTTTTATCTTTTTTTAAGAGTGTATCAGGAACACGCACTTCACCAGCAATAACAACTCTGTTTACGCTTACTAAAGTTTCACAAGCAACGCGTATTAACCATGGATCCGTACCAGTTTTTTGGGCTTCTTTGTAGATCATATCAACGATTTCATCGGAAATACGATCGCAAATTTTGTCAGGGTGTCCTTCCGATACCGATTCACTTGTAAAAAGATAATCTTGATGCGGCATAGGAATTCCTCCAAAAAAGAAAATCAATATTTTACTAAATGTTTGTTAAAATCGCCCCTCCTTTGCCAATACCATGGCAAATCGTCAATCCTAATTTGTGAGATAATCAGAGAGAAGGGTATATTCTTTTATAGCTTATCTGCTAGTTCTTCTTCTTCAGAAAGTGCCTTTGCCAAATCAATAATTTTTCGACGCACTTTGGCATCGGATATGTTTGTGAAAGCTCGCATAAGTTGGATTCCTTCGTTGCTGGAGCAAAAATCCATAAAATTATTATCGCTTTCAGCAAAGCCTTCTACGTGTTGCGTAGTCATGCCTTTATCAAAAAAATAAGAAACAGGTACATCCATAATCTCTGCGATGGCTTGAAGCCGGCTTGCTCCGATACGGTTTGTACCTTTTTCATATTTTTGGATTTGTTGAAAAGTGATGCCCAGCTTTTCTCCCAATTTTTCTTGAGTAAGTCCTAAAATATTACGGCGTAAACGAATACGAGTTCCCACGTAGATATCTATAGGATCAGGTTTTTTTTTAGTCTCGGTCATAATGCAACTCTTTATTTTCAGCGCTTTACTTCCAAACTAACATCAGATTTATGTGAGGCTAGTTTATCGTATTATTTAAATAATATGTAACATTTTTTCCCAATGTTACTGGCACACACAATATAGTACCATACATGGGCACTCGATCATTGAGGCTGTTTTGTAGAACCAAAACCAACGCGGCACAATAACATAAGAATGAACAAGATGAAAGTAGATATTATTCTACATTCATTGCTCCATATAGGGACAATTGGTGATGGGATTGGCGAATCAATAACACCAACAGCATCTTGCTTAAGAGCTATAACGATTCGCCCATAAGAATCAATGACAGCGGATATTCCATTATTAGCTGCTCGTATAAGGGGAATGCCCAGTTCAACTGCACGCAGTTGTGCTTGTTGAAGATGTTGATATGGACCAGGGGTTATATTAAACCAGGCATCGTTTGTAACGTTAATGATTGCTTGTGGAGGATAACCTTTAAAGGTCATTTCATTAGGAAATATTATTTCATAACAAATAAGAGGAAGGTAAGAAAAACCATTTGGCAATGTGACAGTTTTGCGTACATGAGCGGCAGTATATTCACTGATATCATCCTCCGCAAGAATATGAAATCCAATTTTGTTAAATAAACTTTTATAAGGAAGATATTCACCAAAAGGAACCAGATGAAGTTTATCTGAGGTGTTAAGAACATCTCCTTTTGCGTCAATAACCGCCATTGAGTTAAAATACTGTGTTTGAGAATAAGAGGCATCATAAGTGGTTCGCACAGCTCCAATAATGGCCCATTGTTTAGGTTTAAGAAAAGAAGCAATATATGTTGCAAGAGCAGGCGAATCATTGAGAATATAAGGTAGTGATGTTTCAGGCCATATAATCAAATCAGGTTCTGGCTTTTTACCATTTGTTGGTGTTATGCTCAGTTTTATATGGGCATCCAATATTTCTTCCGATAAGGTGTTATTTAATTTTTCATTTTGCGGGATAGAAGGTTGAACTACGCGTACCCAATAATTGCTTTTCTGATAATCGATTGTCGCAGATGTGGTATTGAGACGATAAAATCCAAAACCGCTATGAATTGATATGAGCGATAAACAAAGAAAAAGTGCAAATTTCTTTTTTTCATCCGTTAATAACACAGTGGGTAAGCTGTAGGCTAAAACAGCAAGAATATTCATTCCAAAAAGTCCTACGATTGCGTCTGATTGCATGAATATCGGGGTAGGCATAGCTGTATAACCAAGTGCATTCCATGGAAATCCCGTAAACAAAATAGCACGCAACCATTCTGCTAACCCTAACGCAAAAGCTAAAACAAAAAAACGTGCTATTCCCTTTGTCCATAACCAACCAACAATGAAACCAGCAAAAAACCAATAGAGAGCAAGATAAAGAGGAGGGAACAAGACAGCAAAAGGAAATGCCCATTTCAAAGTTGTTGGCTCTATTAGTAAAGCATTGCCAAGCCACCAAAGACTACAAATAAAATAGCTAAAACCAAAAGTCCCGCAACTTAAAGCATAAGTGAAGAGGCGTTTTTTATTGTTTTTAATGATGTTTATTTGATCAAGCAAAACAATAAAAACGGGAAAAGTTAAAAAGCAAATGGGCACAAAATAAAAAGGTGGAAGAGCAAAAGATGTCAATGCACCACATAAAAACACAAGTGCTTGTCGTTTCCAACCAGTAACAGAAAGCGCAAAAAGCGTGAATCTGTTCAAAAATATTTGGTCATTCTTTAAAAATGACATTTTATTTATAGTTTCCATGTTCCGAGATACGAAAAATACGCAATCGCTTAATTCGGCGTTTGTCAGCTTCTAAAATACGGAATTGATAACCTGGTATAGTGTCAATAATTTCACCTTTTGCAGGGATGCGATCAAGAATAGAAACAATCAAACCACCAACAGTATCAACTTCATCACCGTATTTTGCTACGATAAAATCAGATCCAAGAGCTTTTTCTACATCTTTGAGTTCGGTCCTCGCGTCAACAAGCCATCTATTGTTTGGCTCTTTTATAATGGCATTATTGACATCATCATGTTCATCTTCAATATCTCCAACAACTAATTCGACGATATCTTCCATGGAAACTAAACCATCCGTGCCACCGTGTTCATCAATAACCAAAGCCATTTGTGTTCTTGTAGCTTGCATACGTGTTAGTAATTTGTTTGCCATCATGGAACCTGGAACAAAGAGAACTGTTCGTATGATATCCAATTCTCCAATTGGTGTACTCAAATCTATATGATTTAATTGAAAGAAATCAGATGTTTGATCCATTTTGGCTGATTTAGTAATAAAGTGAGTCATATAATTCAGGATATCACGAATATGGACCATTCCTCGTGGATCATCCAAAGTTTCAGCATAAACAGGCATACGAGAATGTCCAATTTTTGCAAAACATTTAAGGGCTTCTCCAAGAGAAGTATTAATTTCTAATGCTTCAATTTCAGAACGTGGAATCATAACATCATCAACGCGTGCCTCGCGCAATTGTAAAATATTGTGCAGCATAATACGTTCTTCTGGTGAGAAAGAAGACGTATCTTTGTCGTTATCAGCGGAAAGTGCAACAGTAAGGTTATCACGTGGTGATGTATAATTGCGTCCACGTAAAAACGAAAATAAGTGATTCATTAAGGAATTTTTTTCTGTAAAATTTGCTCGCTGAGGAGGATGTTCTTCAATATTAGAAGATGTTTTATTGTTATTTTGTGCGTTAACTTTTTCTGCCATGGTTTTAAAATCTTTTAAATTTCCCTTTTTATAAAAGATACATAAGCTGTTAAAAAAAACTGTAATGGGTATAATAATATTGATTTAAAAAATCATTTTTTATAATTCTAAGACAATTCAATATAAGGATCTTTTATGAAAAGCTTTTGAAGAATTTCTTTTTCAAGCTTTTCCATTTGATAGGCTTCTTCATCTGTTGCGTGATCATAACCAAGAAGATGAAGGACACCATGTACAATCATATGCGTTAAGTGATCCTGAAAAGATTTCCTCTCTTTTGTTGCTTCAGATAAGACAGTTTCTCGTGCAATAATAATATCGCCGAGCATAAGTTTAGGAAAATCCCCAGCTTTAAGAGGAAAGGCAGGAAAAGATAACACATTCGTAGCTTCATTTTTATTGCGCCATTGTGCATTAATTTGTGCTATACGTTCGTCATCTGTAAAAAGCAGACTAATTTCGCTTACAACTTTCTCTAATGAAAGATGGTGCATCGTAGTTTTTAATGCTTTTTCAGTGATATCATAGAGTACTTGTTTATCATACCACCCAGAGCTTTCAACAGTTATATCAATTGTAATCATGACGAATAAAGTTCATTTTTTTTATAAGAAGTATGAGAAGAGTATTTTTTGTTCTCTGTAGTAGAATCACGATCATAAGCACGAACAATCGCAGCAACAAGGGGATGGCGGACAACATCCTGTTCACTAAAACGAATAATTGCAATATTTTCTACGTCTGAGAGAATGCGCATTGCTTCAATTAAACCTGATTTTTGTCCTACAGGCAAATCAATTTGGCTGATATCTCCAGTTATGATCATTCGTGTTCCTTCTCCAAGACGTGTGAGAAACATTTTCATCTGCATAGAAGTCGTGTTTTGTGCTTCATCAAGAATGACCGTCGCATGTGATAGTGTTCGTCCTCGCATGAAAGCAAGAGGAGCAATTTCCATTGTACCAGAAGCTAAAATACGTTCTACTTTCTCTATAGGCATCATATCATAGAGTGCGTCATAAAGTGGTCGTAAATATGGATCCACTTTTTCTTTGAGATCCCCAGGAAGAAAACCAAGGTGTTCTCCAGCTTCAACAGCAGGACGTGAAAGAATAATGCGTTCAATGATACCACGTTCTAGAAGCATTGCAGCATGAGCAACAGCAAGATATGTCTTTCCTGTTCCGGCTGGTCCTACACCAAAAACAAGTTCATTGCTTTCCATTGCACGTATATAAGCATCTTGAGTTGCAGTTCGAGCATGGATTACTTTTTTATGCGTACTTAATCGCGCCGGTGTACGTTTTTTTATAGGATCTGTTGTTATGAGCGATTCTTGCTGTTCTTGCAGCAAATTTGCCATAGAAATCGCTCCTTTGATATCTGATAAAGTAAACTCTTGATGTGTTTTGGCTAATTCATAAAGCTGCTGTAATACATGTTGCGCTTGTTTTATGGCAGCAGTTTCACCTCGGATTGAAACTTCATTGCCGCGCGGATGAATATGGATTCCAAGCTTTTTTTCAATATAAGCAAGATTTTCATCAAATTTACCAAAGACTGCTTTTGCATATTTATTATTTTCAAAAATTAAAACAACATGGTTAATGTCCGATGTACTTGTTTTTTTTAGGATATCAGCATTTTTAGGACAAATATCTATCTCTTCTTTAGCGTGTTTTACTTTTTCGGTCAACGCTTTCAACCTACTCTCCTATGTTTTAAAAATCTTCTATATTTTTCATAAAGTATAAGCTTTAGGTGTGATCACTTTTTTCAAGAATAAAATAATCTTCTAAGATCATTTTGAATATGCGTATTGAATATACGTAAAAAATGTATTTATATATTCGTTATTTCACCGACGAAACTATTCGAACCCGCATTTTTAATGTTGATAGGAACCACAGTACCTATGGATGCTTCTGTATCTAATACAACAGGCAAAAGCCAAGGGGAACGACCTATCATTTGTCCAGAGTGACGCCCTGCTTTTTCAATGAGAACATCAGTTTTTTGACCAATTTTAGAGTGCAAAAATGCATGCTGCTGTTCAAGAAGAAGAGCTTGTAAATGCTGAAGTCGAGTATCCTTTACAGCTTCATCAACATGATTTTTCATTGTTGCACCAACTGTTCCAGGTCGAGGTGAATATTTGAAAGAGTAAGCTGAACTATATTGCACTTGTTTTATAAGTTTAATAGTTTCTTCAAAATCTTCGTCTGTTTCTCCTGGGAAACCTACAATAAAATCACCTGAAAAAGCAATATCTGGTCGTGCAGCACGAATTTTTTCTATGATATCAAGATAATGAATACTTTTGTGTTGGCGATTCATTGCTTTTAGAATGCGGTCCGAACCTGATTGAACAGGAAGATGCAGATAAGGCATCAATATATCAAGGTCTCGGTGTGCAGCAATAAGACTGTCATCCATATCACGTGGGTGGCTAGTTGTGTAACGCAGACGCTTTAAACCATCTAGTTTAGCAAGATGATGAAGAAGATCGCCAAGACGCCAAGTTTTTCCATCAATACTTTGTCCATGCCAACCGTTTACATTTTGTCCAAGGAGCGTGATTTCTTTGACACCAGCTTCAATAAGTTGGCGTGCCTCTTCAGTAATTTGTTCGACGGATCGCGATATTTCAGCACCTCGTGTGTAAGGAACAACACAAAAAGTACAAAATTTATCGCAACCTTCTTGTACGGTTAAAAATGCACTGACACCACGTTTTCTTACAGCACGTTTATTATGAGGTGGTAAGTGAGCAAATTTGTCTTCAACAGCATAATCTGTTTCAACAATTTTTTTTCCTTGTTTTGCTTGTTTTAATAAATCTGGTAAGCGGTGATACATCTGCGGTCCAATGACAAGATCAACCGTTGGTGCGCGACGTAAAATCTCACTTCCCTCAGCTTGTGCAACACACCCCGTTACGCCGATCATCAAAGGCTTGTCAGGAGCACGTTCTTGACGCATTACCCGCAAGCGACCAAGATCAGAATAGAGTTTTTCTGCTGCTTTTTCGCGAATATGACAGGTATTAACAAGAATAAGATCAGCGTCATCTGGTGTCTGCGTAGAGACATAACCTTGTGAACTTAAACTATCAGTCATGCGCTGACTGTCATAAACATTCATCTGACATCCATAAGTTTTAATAAAAACTTTCTTTGGAGCAGCAGGGCATAGATTTTTAGGATCTTCTTGTTTCATAGTAATGTGTTTAAACTTTTTTTATATAAATCTCAATCTTTTTGCTTAAAAGTTTTTTGCATAACGATTGCGTCTATACGATTATTTTTTGCTTGATAGTAGCCAGGACGTTTAGCAATTTTCTGAAATTCAAAACGTTGATAAAGTTTTAAAGCAGAAAGATTAGTTTCTGCTACTTCTAGGAATAACTTGATAGCGCATGCGCGGTGCAGATGATGAAGTACACTATCGATAAGTAGGTGACCGATTCCTTGCCGACGGTAATGAGGAAGGACTGCAATCGTGATCATTTCTGCTTCATCAAGAATAAGACGACATAAGCAAAAACCTAAAACATGATCAGGTTGATCAATAGGATAAACTTTGTATCCAAAAATAGAGTGATCTTTTAAGAAATTATCAAATGTTTGTTTTTCCCAAGCAGGAATAAAACAGCGCTGGTGAATTTGAGAGAGAGACATGCTATCATCTGTTTGTAATGAAAAAACGTCAAAACGTTTGTGTATCAACGGAAGTTTATCCATTATTTTTGTCGCGGTAAAGCAAAATCAGTTTGTTGTTTTGCATCTGCACTGCGCAGATAGAGTGGGCGTGGTAAGCCTTGAGGTTCTTTATCTGCGGCAAGATTGGCGTAGCTTACAATATCAGCTGCTTCGCAGAAGGTTAAATCTAGTAAGATTTTTTTATTTACTTTGTTATTTTTAATATGTAGCGCAATGATATTAGCTGCTGGACCAGTTAGTTTAGCTTTTTGCGGTAAATCTTCAATAATATTTTCAATAGTGTTTAATTTAGGTGTCCCTAAAGGTGTAAGATCTGCATTAAAATTTTGATGATAAAACATATTTCTACCAGCGTCCATGACAACAGCGATTGCTGATGTGGTATTTTTATCGTTTACCTGTGCGGCTAATGCTTCAAGTGAACTTATTCCAACAGCTGGTATTTTTAATGCTAGTGCTAACGCTCTTGTTGTTGCAACACCTACACGTACGCCAGTAAATGATCCAGGTCCAATATTGATAGCGATACGATCTATTTGATTAAGGGTAATATTGGCTTGATCAGTCACCTGCATAATCTGTCCAATGAGTTTTTCAGCATGCCCTTTATTCATACGTTCGCTGATGCGGGCAATCACAGATTTATGGTGAACAAGCGCAACAGCGCAATAAATTGAAGCAGTGTCTATGGCAAGAATAAGCATAAAATATTTTATTCGAAGGATATGATAAAAAAAGATCTATAGTGTTTTTTAGTTTATTGTTCAGGTACTCATTTTTAACATAATATCATCCATAACACTACTATATTTATATAGAATGATTTTATGATTGTAAAATGAAAGAAGGCTTGTTGTTTTCCTGATACATTATTATTATTTTGCAATTTTTAAACTCTTTTAACATATTGCTTTATATGGGTGTACACCTACCTTATTTTTTATAGCATCGCATAAATAATTTTCTTTATTTTTGATCATATATACGGTCAAATATCAGTAAAAACTTCTTAAGCTATAGCCATAAAATGGCATATACTTATTATCAAAAAAATATTTCAGAATATTTAATATGTTATGTGACACAGATCAATAAATTCTAAGAGTAGACATAACAGTTATAGGAATAAGTGTGCATAGACATAAATGTGCTTGTGTTGGTCGATGATAAATAATGAATAAAGTAAAAACAGTAGAGGCTAACATTAAAATGTGCACCAACTTAATAATTATTTATTGCCATTTGAACGCTTGTGAAAGATATATGTAATGTTGAAAAACTTGTCGTACAGCATAAACACTAGCAGATAAAAACAGACATATTAGAATGCCAGGAAAAAATTATACAGGAAAGAAAGTGGTTTCTTGAGCATTTAAAATAGTTTTTATAAATTTAAACAAAAGAACAAGCAAGAAGGCTAATAATTAAGCGAGGGTAGTTTTATAGATTGGTTCTTGCTTGTAAAGCAGCAGCTAAAGTTCCATCATCAAGATAGTCTAATTCCCCCCCCACTGGTACGCCGTGGGCAAGGCGAGTAATTTTAACTGGAAAATTAGAAAGTTGATCAGTAATGTAATGAGCTGTTGTTTGTCCTTCAACGGTAGCATTAACGGCTAAAATAACCTCTGTAATTTTACCTGTTAAAACACGCTGTACTAAAGAAGCTATATTGAGTTCATCTGGACCAATCCCATCTAATGGAGATAACCGTCCGCCTAAGACATGGTAACGTGTTGCCAGAGTCCTTGCACGCTCAAGAGCCCAAAGATCCGCAATATCTTCAACAACAATAATTGTTGTATCGTCGCGACGAGAATCTGTACAAATTGAACAAGGGTTAGCTGTATCTACATTTCCACAAACAGAACAAATGCAAACTTTTTCTGCTGCAACTTGCATTGCTGTTCCCAAAGGTTCTAATAATGCTTCTTTTTTTTTTATAAGATGGAGCGCAGCACGGCGTGCTGAACGTGGACCAAGACCTGGTATCCGCGCCAAAAGTTGAATAAGACGTTCAATCTCAGGTCCTGCAGTGTGTTTTGCCATACTATTGTTCCAAAGGATTAAATAAAATTTGATTCACTAGAACAAGGGTTTTGCAGCTGGGACGGTGAATCCTGCTGCTATTCTTTGTGTCATTTCTGCTATGGCTATTTCAAGTTTCGCCCTGGCATCATTATAGGCTGCCATAATCAAATCTTCAAGCATTTCAGCTTCTTCAGGATTGAGCAATGAAGGATCAATTTTCATTACCGTTATAAGATTTTTTCCATTCAAGGTAATACTAATGAGTCCACCGCCTGCAATACCAGTTACTTCTAAATTAGCGATTTCTTGTTGAATTTTCTGCATTTTTTTTTGCATTTCTTTGGTATTTTTCATCATGTTCATTATATTACGCATTGAAGTGAAGTTCCTTATTCATTATTTATTTCATTTTTATTTTTAAGTACATTATGAGATAAATCAAGCTCATTTTCTTGCTCATTTAAGCGGACATTAACAATTTGAGATTCAGGAAAATAGTGAAGAATTTTTTCAACATTGGGATTTGCTTGTGCATGAGAAAAAAGCCTTTTTTGTGCCGCGTCACTTTTTTCTTGTAGGGTTGGTTCTCCACCTTCGTTTACTAAAGATATAGTCCAGCGATTTTTTGTCCATTGAGACAACATCTTTTCCGTATGACGGACCAATGAATGTTCTGTACCTTCAGGCAGTCTCAAAGTAATATGCCCTGGTTTAAAAGAAATGAGGTGAATATATTCTTTCACAAATATTTTGACAGTGGCCTCATTATGCTGTTCAGCTAATTGAAGAATATCATGCAAGGAATTGACAGTTGTGGTTTCTTGCTTGGTGATTTTTTCATCGGTATGTGTAGAAGAATGCGGTAAATTTGCGTTTTTTTCAGGAAAGTCAATAAGCTCAGAGTTTTCAAAAACTTTTGCTATCCTAGAGGAATTTGTGCTTTCAGGAATTTGAATTTGCGACGAACTTTTTAGACCTAAAGAACGACCTAATTGGTTTTGTGATGTGCTTAAATCATTAGGGCAAGGGTGTATATACTCTTTTTCTCCTGCTGTTGTATTATTTGCATTCGTAAATTTTGTATGAGAAGAATTTTGAACAATTGTGAGAGGTGTTTTTTCTTGTGTAAGATTTTTTAAAGCTTCATCAAGGGTTGGTAAATCAGCTGTGTACGCAAGACGAATCAATAACATTTCAGCTGCTTGAAATGGGCGAGTTGTTTGACTGACTTCTTGCAAACCTTTAAGTAACATTTGCCAGTTTCGGGATAAAACTGGGATGGAAAGTTTTTGTGAAAAGTTTAAGCTTCTTAAACGTTCTTCTTCAGTAAGCGAGTAATTTTGTGCTATCTCTGGTGTGAAGTGTAAACGTGTGACAAGATGGTTAAAGTTGGCCAATTCTGTTAATATGGTAAAAGGATTAGCGCCTGCATCGTATTGACTGCGAAATTCATGTAGTGCACTTACAACATCACCTTTCATAATGAATTCAAAAAGGTCGATAATGCGCGCTTGATCTGCTAATCCTAGCATGGTACGCACTGCTGTAGCACTGATATTTTCATTATTGCTATGAGAAATGGCCTGATCAAAAATGGATAATGCATCACGTGCAGAGCCTTCTGCTGCACGGGCAATCATGAAAAGTGCTTGATCTTCGACTTCCACATTTTCATGTTCAGCAATTTTACGTAAATGTGCACTCAAAACTGCGGATTCAATACGACGTAAATCAAAACGTTGGCAACGTGAAAGAATCGTAATAGGAACTTTACGAATTTCTGTTGTTGCAAAAATAAATTTTACATGTTCTGGTGGTTCTTCGAGCGTTTTCAATAAGCCATTAAATGCTTGCGTTGAAAGCATATGCACTTCATCAATAATATAAACTTTGTAACGTGCGGAAACAGGACGGTAACGTATTTGTTCAATAATTTCACGAATATCATCAATACCTGTATGCGAAGCTGCATCCATTTCTATGACATCAATATGACGTCCTTCAATGATTTGGGTGCAATGTTCACCAAGTTTATTTAAGGTAGTGGTTGGACGGTCAATGTCTTTTGTTTCATAGTTGAGCGCGCGTGCTAAAATACGTGCCGTTGTGGTTTTACCCACTCCGCGAATTCCTGTTAGCATCCACGCTTGTGCAATACGACCTGTTTCAAAGGCATTTGTGAGAGTACGTACCATAGCCTCTTGACCAATAAGGTCAGAAAAATTTTGAGGTCGATATTTGCGCGCGAGAACACGATAGGCTTTTTCTACCGGCATATTTCCCATCAATGATTCCAATTTTAATGCTCTTTATTGAGTCTGTTTATATAATACAAAAGCGCAAACTAACAGCATTCTCTCATACAGAAGGATTTTTTTTCAATCAAATTATTTTTGAGAGGATAGGAAAATCTACTTAAAACTGAGCCCAATTCCGTCACTTTTTATACACACAATGCTGATTTAAAGATCAAAAATCTTGACCAGAAAGCGATCAAAAAGCGCCTTATCAGACAAAAATAGGAGGCTGGTACTATGACCCGTACAAAAATCCGTTGGGGCTGCTTCTTTCCAGACCTGACCCGGTTGGCGAACTGTTCGTCCATCACCAACCTCCCAAGTTCATATTGTCAATTTAAAATGAAAAATCAAGCTAAGAAACAAAAAATGTAGCAAGAATGGTGAAAAATTTTATTTTTAGTTTAATTTTTTACTCTATGGATACCAAATAAGACCAGCGATTTATTCATATTCATTGGAATAGTTCATTTCATATTTATTTTATTCAACTTTATTCAACATTGTTGTCTATATTATACTAGATAAAATATAGAACATATTTACAGAACTAAAGCAGATTTTGCGCTTTTTCTGTTTATGATTGTAATTTGTATACGATGCAGTTTGTAATAATTGTGCGGTGATCTGATCGAAAGAGGGGATGCTATGTTATTGTTAAGAATGATTCTCATAACAAAAATAATTTAATTGATTGAAAAATCAGTTAATATTTCATTTCGTTGTACAAGAATAAAGATTTCATTTCATAGGAAATTAAGCTTTGAAAGTCTGTTATATTTGAGTTTGAAAAGAGCTTTTTCAATGTTTGGATAAGTTTACTCAGAAACTCAAATGTTTTTTTCTTGAAAATATTGTTAATCGTAATCTCCAGTATCGCAACCTATTCCTATTACTTTTTGATTAGTAATATTTTTAAAGATGTAATTTCCAGATGATGGAAAGCTTATATCAAGAGATGTTATATCTTTAAGTATAAAGATTTTATTTTTCTTATCATGTGTTATTTTCTCTTTATCATCAGCAACAATTCCTAATTTATCCAAGTCTGAAGAAGCAGAGTAGGATAAAGTAAAAGAAGCTTTTGAAGGATTAAATACCTTGCAAGAGTATTCAACGCCCTGAGGTATTATGTCAGACTTACTAATCGTAATGCTTTCATTTGGTGCAAAACTCCAGTTTTTTTCGCCAAATCCAGCAAATGCAGCATGAGAGTAAGTCAGAATATTTGCAGCTAATAATCCTTGAGTGAAGATTTTTTTCATTATATTTTCTCTTTTATTTTCGATATAATTATTTGTAAATCAGCTTTTATAAATATGAAAATACGAGTTCATCTCAGAAACGAAAGGCTCAGCTAAATTTTTTAGCTTTATAAAACTATTTTTTAAATAGTTTTCTATTTCCATTTGAAAATTTTACAATCATTCTATTGAAATAAGTTCTACGAAAGCGCATTGAGATCTTTAAAGAGCTTTTTCTCTGTTTATAAGTGGTATAAATAGAAAAAGAAACATTTATCTTTAATTTTTTGTGTTAGTGTTCGGCTCGTTAAACTGGCGTTTGCTATGATATGAATTCATTGAGGAATGTTATCAGAAAATTTGAGCTTTTCACTGTAAAAAGTTGCTATTTGTTTTTTTAAAATTCTCCTGAAAAATGGTTGAAAAAAGAGAGATAGTTTTTTTAAGGTGAACTGCGTCATAAAGTTTTTAAATTTTTTGTGTCAAAGAAAAATGATACAATTTATTTGTTATTTGTTTATTGTGCCTGCAGTGTTCGATCTTTTTTAGCAGGGTATACGCCAATAATGCGAAATTCAGTAGAAAAGAAAGATAATTCTTCTAAGGCAAGTTGCATCATAGGATCTTCAGGATGCCCTTCAATATCAACGAAAAATTGTGTTGCATTAAAGTTTCCATCAATTTGGTAGCTTTCTAATTTTGTCATATTGATACCATTTGTAGCAAATCCCCCCATAGCTTTATAAAGAGCTGCTGGTACATTGCGCACTCGAAAAAGAAGGCTTGTAATGATTTTTTCGCCATTTTGAGGTCTTGGTACATGCTGTTGAGAGCGTGAAAGAATGACAAAACGAGTTATGTTATGAAGACTATCTTCAACATTTTTTTCAAGAATATCAAGTTCATAAATTTCTGCTGCAAGAAAAGATGCTAAAGCTGCCTGTGAACGCTTAGCACTTCTTTTTATAAATTTTGCAGCTCCAGCTGTATCGGCAGCAATAACAGGCTTCCAGTTATTATTCCGTATAATGTTACGGCATTGTGCAAGAGCATGAACATGACTGTGAACGGTTTCGATTTCTTCATGTGTAACGCCAGGCAAAACAATTAATTGAAAATGAATAGGTAAAAAATATTCTCCAATGATGTAGAGAGAGGATTGTGGCAAAAGGTGATGAATATCCGCAACGCGACCAGCAAGAGTATTTTCAATTGGAATCATAGCAAGGTCAACTTGTTCACTCTTTACTAAATTGAGTGCATCTTCAAAAGTGGCAGAAGGTACCGCTTCCATATCGGGAAACGTATTAGAGCAAGCAATATGAGAATTAGCACCATATTCCCCTTGAAAAGAAATTTTATTCGTTTTTCTAGCTATTTTCATGTTAAAATTTTACGTACTTTGTCAAGATCATGCTGTGTGTCTACCCCTAAAGGAATTGTATCGATTATTTCTACATCAATACGCATGTTATGTTCTAATGCGCGCAATTGTTCAAGCTTTTCACGTTGCTCAAGTGTAGAAGGTTTGAGAGTTATAAACCGTTCAAGTGCTTCGCGTCGATAGGCGTATATTCCAATATGATGATATAGGGAACCATTTCCATAAGGCGCTGTTGCGCGGGTAAAGTAAAGAGCACGAAGGCGATTTTGAGAAAGCGGTGTACCAACAATTTTTACGATATTCGGATCTATTTTTTCTTCTTCATCAACAATTTTAGCTCCTAAAGTTGCTATATCCGTTAAGTTATTTTCTAAGGGTTGTAAAGAGCTGATAATTTCATTGGGGGTTATTGTTGGCAAATCACCTTGTAAATTCAAGATGGTATTGTATCGTTGTCCAGGGTCAATATTGGTTAGAGCTTCATAAATACGATCAGACCCAGATTTATGATCGTTACGTGTAATGATACACTCATGTCCGTAAGCTGTAACAGCTTTGGCAATGTCATTGTGATCTGTTGCAACGATAGTACGTCCTATTGCAGCTTTTTTGGCTTGTTCAGCAACATGTACGATCATTGGTTTTCCAGCGATATCAGCTAAAGCTTTTTGAGGTAAACGTGTTGATCCTATTCGAGCGGGAATAAAAATAATTGGGTCAATAACCATCATGAAATTCCAAATGTTATATGTGATGCATTTCATTTATAGTATTGTGTAATATCAAGAAAGGGTTTAAGCTAAAAGCTATAATGAAAAGTATGAACATTTGAATTTTTATGAAGAAACGCTTAATTGTTGCTTGTTTTGCTTGTGTCTGTTTGTTTTTGCTGATTATGTGGATGGTCATTCCTAAGATGAGCAATAGGGTTTATCATAACTCTGAAGCGATGCAACTTCCTCATAAAGTTACGGAAAATAATGCACTCAAAGAAAATCAGCAAATATCAGTGTCTTTTTTATCATTAAACGATCGTCTTCAACAAGGTGATTTTGAAAATGGACGTAAAATTTTTCGCCGATGTGCCGTATGCCATACTTCTTCTAAAGATAAAGGGCTGCGTCGCGTTGGTCCATCACTTTGGGAGATAGTTAATCGTCCTTTGGCGAATACAGCGGATTTTGCTTATTCACGAGCGTTGCGTGCAAATTCTGATAAAATATGGGATTTTATGACTTTAGATCATTATCTACAATCACCACGTAAAGCCTTTCCAGGAACAATAATGTCTTTTCGTGGAATCGAAAATGATCAAGATCGTGCTGACCTTTTGCTTTATTTGCGGAGTTTATCTGATCATCCTGCTTCTTTGCCAGTGGAGAATAAAGAAAATGTATTAGATTGAGTTACGTTAGAGTGCTCATTTTAGCAAAACGTGTAATATTTTTTGTAATTTAGATTTTATAAGATTAAAAAAAGATCGTTATGGATTTATAATTGGAGTCATTACTGATACATTATTTAAAATTGATTTGGTGAATCGTATCAGAAGGTAAAAATAAAAAAATGGCAGCCTATATTTTGCGGCGTCTTTTACTTATTATACCGACACTCATTGGTATCTTAACGGTGACGTTTATCATTGTTCAATTTACACCGGGTGGGCCTATTGAAAATATTATTGCTCAGCTACAAGGCGTGGGTGGTGATGCATTAGGACGAGTAGGTGGAGGGAGTGATACTGGTCTTTCTTCTGATGTTATTTTAAATGGTGCAAATGCTGGATCATATTCTTCTGGAGATTTTAAATACCGCGGTGGACAAGGGCTAGATCCAGAATTTATTGCAAAACTTGAAAAGCAATTTGGGTTTGATAGGCCTCCTTTAGAACGTTATTTTACAATGATTGGTTGTTACCTGCGGTTTGATTTTGGGGATTCTTATACACAGGGGCGTTCAGTAATTGAGCTTATTAAAAGTGCTTTACCCGTTTCCCTTTCGCTTGGGTTTTGGCATTTGCTGATTTCCTATGCTATTTCTATACCGTTAGGAATCCGTAAGGCTTTGAAAGAGGGGGAAGCTTTTGATGTATGGACAAGTACTGTTGTCATCATTGGTTATGCCATTCCAAGTTTTCTCTTTGGTGTTTTTTTAATCGTTTTTTTTGCTGGAGGCTCTTTTTTAAATTGGTTTCCATTAAGTCATTTAACGTCTGATAATTTTGACCAATTGTCTTTTGGAGGAAAAATATTAGATTACATTTATCATTTGGTTCTTCCTTTAACGGCAATGACTATTTCTGCTTTTGCTACAACGACTTTGCTAACAAAAAATTGTTTTTTAGAGGAAATTCGTCAGCAATATGTTATCACAGCGCGCGCTAAGGGGTTAAGTGAGCGTTCGATTCTTTATGGGCATGTTTTTCGCAATGCAATTTTAATTGTGATTGCGTGTTTTCCGACAACTTTTATGACATCATTTTTTAGTGGATCTTTATTGATTGAACTGCTCTATTCCCTAAATGGTATAGGGCTTTTAAGTTATACCTCTATCGTTAATCGTGATTATTCTGTTGTATTTGCTTCTCTTTATATTTTTTCGTTAATTGGTTTAGTTGTTAGTCTCATGTCTGATATCGTTTATATGCTAGTCGATCCAAGGATTGATTTTGATAAAAAGGATTTATAATGCGAGAAGAAAGATATAACAGCTCGCAAGGTTCTAAATTGCAAAAAGAGCCTTTTTTTTCTCCATTAAATGCACGCCGTTGGCATAATTTTAAGCAAAATCGGCGCGGTTGGTGGTCATTATGGATCTTTTTCTTTTTATGTTTATGTTCATTTTCAGCAGAATTTATTGCCAATGATCGTCCAATCATTGCTTATTATAAAAAAGAGCTGCTGTTTCCTATTTTTTTTGACTATTCTGATGAAAAATTTGGTGGAAATTTAATTATAGCAGATTTTCGCGATCCTTTTATTCAGAATGAAATTGCGCAACATGGTTGGGCCGTGTGGCCGCTAGTGCATTATTCTTATAATACGGTTGTAGGCAATAAAACTATGGCATTGGCACCTCCTTTTTGGCTTCAAAGCAAAGAGGAACGTTGTGTTAATTACGCACAGGGAAGTGCTGATCCAGAATGTACAATCAGTCGATGGAATTGGCTTGGGACGGATGATCTAACACGTGATATCTTTGCGCGCGCTTTATATGGTTTTCGTGTATCAATAATTTTTAGTATTCTTTTAACGCTTATTTCTACTATTATTGGTGTTACAGCAGGAGCTGTTCAGGGCTATTTTGGTGGTTGGGTTGATTTAATTTTTCAGCGGCTGATTGAAATATGGTCTTCTGTTCCTTCACTTTATTTAGTCATTATCATGGCTGCGGTTTTAGCACAGGGTTTCTGGGTGTTACTGGGAGTTATGCTTCTGTTTCAATGGGTAACATTGGTTGGGGTTGTGCGAGCAGAATTTTTGCGTGCGCGCAATTTTACCTATGTCGATGCTGCACGTGCTTTAGGGGTCCCTAATAGTGCTATAATGGTACGGCATTTATTACCGAATGCGATGGTTGCTGCTTTAACTTATATGCCATTTTTATTAACATCGGGAGTTTCATTACTCACATCGCTTGATTATTTAGGTTTTGGTCTTCCCCCTGGTTATCCTTCTTTAGGGGAATTGGTGCGGCAAGCGACTATGAACTTGAACGCTCCTTGGATTGGCATCACAGGGTTTGTTGTTATTGCTGTGATATTATCGTTATTGGCATTTATTGGCGAAGCTGCGCGAGATGCTTTTGACCCGCGGAAAACATTACAATGACAAATTTGCTTTCAGTAAGTGATCTTTCGGTGGCATTATGTCAAGCAGAAGAAAAAAAATATATCATTGAACAAATTTCTTTTGAAATTAAAGAAGGAGAAACAGTTGCTCTGGTGGGAGAATCGGGTTCTGGAAAGTCAGTAACAGCGTTATCTATTTTGCAATTATTGTCTTCGACAAAAAATCTTTATCAATCGGGCAAAATTATTTTTAATAAGCAGGATTTATTAAAAAAAACAAAAGAAGAACTGCGTAAAGTTCGTGGTAAAGATATTGCTATGATTTTTCAAGAGCCAATGACAGCTCTTAATCCTTTGCATGATGTAGAGAGCCAAATAAGTGAAGTTCTCAAAATACATGCAAATGTGCCAAATCAATTATTGCGTGCACGCGTTATTGATTTGTTGTCTCAGGTGGGAATTCGTGAACCACAAAAACGTTTAGAATCATTTCCCCACCAATTGTCGGGTGGACAACGGCAACGCGTGATGATTGCTATGGCGCTTGCAAATAACCCACAGCTTTTAATTGCTGATGAGCCGACAACAGCACTTGATGTTACGGTTCAAGCAAAAATCCTCGAACTTTTGATGCGACTTAAAAAGCGCAATAATATGTCGATGCTTTTTATTACTCATAATTTGACGATTGTACGCTGTATTGCTGATAGAGTTTATGTTATGAGGAAAGGAAAGATTGTTGAAAGTGGTTTAACAAATGAATTGTTTGAAAACCCTCAACAGCCTTATACAAAACAATTATTGGCTGCAGAACCGAAAGGATATCCACTTCAAGCAGATCATAGTGCGCCTATTTTGATGCAAGGTCAAAAAATTCGTGTTTGGTTTCCTATTAAAAAAGGTTTATTGCGCCGGACAGTGGATTCTGTAAAAGCTGTTCAGGATGTGGATATTACAATTCGTGTTGGTCAAACGCTTGGTGTTGTGGGCGAATCGGGTTCAGGAAAAACAACATTGGGGCTTGCGTTGATACGAATGTTATCTTCTAAAGGGCAGATTTTTTTTGGTGATACTGATATTAGCAATTTTACTTTTAAGCAGATGCGTCCTTTACGTCGCCATATTCAGATTGTTTTTCAAGATCCTTTCGGTTCACTTTCTCCGAGAATGTCTGTAAATGAAATTATTGCTGAAGGGTTATCAGTCCATGAACCGCAACTTTCCTATTCTGAACGCAATGATCGTGTGATTGAAGCTTTATATGAAGTTAACCTTGATCCCTCTACTCGGCATCGTTATCCACATGAATTCTCTGGTGGACAAAGACAGAGAATTGCTCTCGCACGTGCAATTATTCTCAAGCCGCGCTTCATAATGCTTGATGAGCCAACATCTTCTCTTGATGTAAGTATACAGGCCCAGATTATTGATCTTTTACGTCATTTACAACAAAAATATCATTTAGGTTATCTATTTATTAGTCATGATTTGAAAGTTGTTAAAGCGTTGGCGCATGAAGTGATTGTTATGCGCAACGGAGAAATGGTTGAGCATGGTTGTGCTGATCATATTTTTTCTAAACCTAAAAATGCTTATACAAAGGCTTTGATGTCTGCCGCATTTGCGTTAGAATCTGATCGCTTATAGGTGATTGTATTAAATTGTGCTGATAATCCATTATAGAGAAGAATTTTTCCTACTAAAGGCTGGCCGATGTTGGTAATAAGTTTAATGGCTTCCATTGCTTGCAATGTTCCAATCACTCCAGGTAAAGCTCCGATGATTCCAGCTTCAGCACATGTTGGAATAATACCAGGCGCTGGAGGGTTCGGGAATAAATCACGATAGTGAGGATTATTGTCTTTATACGGCATGAGCACTGTTAGTGATCCATTAAAACGTTCTACAGCTCCGCTTATTAAAGGTTTTTCGCATTGAGCAGCATGATCAGCAAGCAGATAATGTGTGGCGAAATTATCACTTCCATCAATAATTATATGATAGGCGTTTAATAGTTTATCCACATTACTTTTATCCAAGCGTAAATAGTGTTTTTCAACTGCAACATGGGGATTTATTGCTTCTATAGTAGCTTTGGCACTGTCAGTTTTGCATTGATTAATTGTGTCTGTTTTATGAATCACTTGGCGCTGTAAATTGGAGCGTGAAACGATGTCGTCATCAACAATTCCAAGAGTGCCAACGCCTGCTGCAGCCAAATAAATTAGAGCCGGCGCACCAAGACCCCCTGCACCAATGACAAGAACGCGCGCAGCCTTAAGCTTTTGTTGTCCTATCCCACCAATTTCCGGCAAAATAATGTGGCGTGCGTAACGTTCAATTTCTTCATTACTTAATTTTTTCTCAGCGTCTTGTATCATCAGCTTTCTCTTGTCATAGTTCCTTTATTGTTTACTAAATTTATTGCGCATAGACTAGTCCGCTTTAATTACAGAAAGGCTTTGTTCATGAAAATTGCTATTCAGATGGATCATATCTCAACAGTTCGGATTCAAGGAGATACTACATTTGCGCTTGCTTTGGCAGCGCAAGAACGTGGACACTCTCTTTTTCATTATACTCCAGATCGTTTATCTATGTACAATAGCTGTGTGATTGCATGGTTAGAGCCATTGACAGTGCAGGATAAAGAAGAATGCCATTATCAATTAGAGACACCTGTGCGCACGGAATTGAAGGATATGGATGTTGTTCTTTTACGCCAAGACCCCCCTTTTGATTTAAATTATATTACTACAACACATTTATTAGAACGTGTACACCCTAAAACACTGGTTGTGAATGATCCAGTATGGGTGCGTAATAGTCCAGAAAAAATTTTTGTTACTGAATTTTCTGATTTGATGCCAGAAACATTGATTACAAACGACATGGAAGAAGTAAAGTCTTTTAGAGATCAGTTTGGTGACATTATTATTAAACCGCTTTACGGTAATGGAGGAACAGGTGTTTTTTATTTAAGGCAAGATGATCGCAATTTAGCATCATTGTTAGAAATGTTTGCACAAATTTATCGTGAACCTTTTATTGTTCAGCGCTATTTGAATGATGTACAAAAAGGAGACAAACGTATTATTTTGCTTGATGGTAATCCCGTGGGAGCCATTAATCGGATTGCAGCTAAAATGGATATCCGCTCTAATATGCATGTTGGAGGGCAGGCAGAAAATATTGATTTAACAAAACGTGATTATGAGATTTGCGAACGCATTGGTCCAGCTTTGCGAGAACGTGGTCTTATCCTCGTGGGAATTGATGTGATTGGAGATTATATGACAGAAATTAATGTTACATCTCCTACTGGAATTCGAGAAATTAAAAACTTTGGTGGTGCGGATATTGCTAATCTTTTTTGGGATATCATTGAACTGAAATGTTCAAGTTAAATTCGTTAAAAAGGAGAACTTAAAACATAGTTCTGTTAAAAAAAGTATGAATGTTGTTTTTTTATATTTATCATATTGAAAATATGAATTAAATCCTGATTGTCATATGGTGTGAATGAGAGGTTTTGCTTCATATTTTTAGGAGTGTACAGATGAGTAAATTGCTATCAATTGGAATGGGGATAGCTTTTGCGCTTGTATTATCGGTGAGTGCTAGCAATGCTCGTGATCAAATTCGGATTGCGGGTTCATCAACAGTGCTCCCTTACCAAAAAATTGTGGCTGAGATATTTGGAGAAATTTACCCTAATTTTAAGGTTCCAATTATTGAATCTGGTGGATCTGGTGCTGGTATTAAAGATTTTTGCCGCGGCATTGGAGAAAACACAATTGATATTGTTAATACTTCGCGAGCAATGAAACAAAGCGAATTGCAGTCTTGTTTTAATGCTGGCGTAACAGATGTTGAAGAAATACTCATCGGATATGATGGCATTGTTTTTGCCACAGATATCAATGGCCCTGATTGGAAGTTGCGACCGGTAGATATTTATAGAGCACTGGCTGCTCAGGTTGTTATAAATGGGGAATTGCAATCAAACAAAACTTTGAAATGGAACGAAATTAACAATGTTTTGCCTGACTGGGTGATAGCAGCTTATATTCCTGGAGAAAAGCATGGAACGCGTGAAGTTTTTGAAGAAAAATTGCTCGTTGTAGGTTGTCGGGACAGCGGTGCAGTTGAGGTAATGAAATCTTTAGGTATGAATAATAAAGAGATACATGCCGCTTGTGTTTCTATACGTAAAGATGGAAAGGTTGTTGATATTGATGGTGATTATTCTGAAACCTTTGCTCGCTTGACTTCTAACAAAACAGGGATTGGTGTCTTTAGTTTGTCTTTTTATGAAAATAATGCTGATAGGTTAAAGGCTGCATATATCAATGGTTTTTTACCCACTGCTGAAACAATTTCTACTGGCACATATCCAGTTTTTCGTCCACTTTTCTTCTATGTTAAGAAAGCACATTTAGATATTGTGCCAGGTTTGCGAGAATATGTTGACTTTTTTATTTCTGATCAAATGATTGGTCCAAATAGTCCATTGGTTGAATATGGTTTAGTTGCGGCTTCTGAAAAAGAACGATTGGCGCAACGTTCTGCTTTTTCTGCTAGTAGCAGATGACTTTGAAATAATGTTCTACATTGCGGTATAGGAGTTTATCGTGCTGCTTATTTATAAAAATTGAAAATGATATGCACATTTCTTTTATTGTTTTTCTCTTATTAATTTTTGGTTCTATTGGTTTTTGCATTTCTTATATGCGAGCCCGTTATTTTGAATATGCACAATGTAAGATGCATTCTCGTGCATATTATTATGGCTGGTGGACATTTTTGATGACTATTATCCCAGCATTCATCTTTTTGATTTTGTGGGATAGCGGGAGCGCAGTTTATTTAGAGTATAGTGCTGCGCGAGAGGTGCGGGAATGTAGTGCATGTGTGACAGAGGTTGTTAACCCCGATCTTGTTTTAGAAATTATCCGTAGTTTAGTTAAAGTTATTCATCATTTTCAGGGGGATCTCGCTAATGTTTCATATAGTGAGGTGCAAGCACAATTGTTTGCAAAGGGGTTCATTTTGCCAAAAGAAGCTCCCGATAATGTATTAAGAATAGTACAATTATGGTATTCTTCTTCTGAAAGGCACCAATTTATTGGTGCTAGCTTATGTTTTATCATTTCTCTCGGTGGCTTTATTTTAGGAACTATGCAAGTTTCTCCGCGTCAGCGTGCGCGCAATAAAGTTGAACGCTTTATTGTTATTGGATTGATTTGTGCATCTATCGTCGCTGTTTTAACGACAGTGGGTATTGCACTTTCTTTATTTTTGCAAACGATGAACTTTTTTCAGTCTGTATCCTTTTCAAATTTCTTTTTTGGAACGGTTTGGGATCCACGTTTTTCATCTAGTGGTTCAGGGAATGAAGTGGGACAATTTGGTTTAATACCATTACTTGCTGGTACGCTTTATATTGCGTTTGTAGCAATGCTTTTTGCTGTTCCAATAGGGTTATTTTCAGCTCTTTATATGGCTGAATATGCGTCACCTCGATTGCGATCAATTGTTAAACCATTGTTGGAAATGCTTGCTGGCATTCCAACTATTGTATATGGTTTTTTTGCTTTAAAGATTGTCGGTCCATTTTTGCATGATCTCTCCATTTTTCTTTCTGGTGGTGTTGGTTTTATTATGGCGCAAAGTGTTTTGACAGCTGGATTTGTAATGGGGATTATGTTGATCCCTTTTGTTTCTTCTTTGTCAGATGATGTTATTACGGCTGTTCCACGTTTTTTGCGTGAAGGATCTTATGGTTTAGGAGCAACACAATCTGAAACAATAAAAAAAGTCGTGATACCAGCTGCTCTCCCGGGAATTATAGGGGCAATTTTATTAACAGCATCACGCGCAATTGGAGAGACAATGATTGTCGTTTTAGCAGCGGGTGTTTTAGCAAATTTAACTCTTAACCCGTTTGAAGCAATGACTACAATGACGGTTAAGATTGTCAATCAATTAACGGGTGATTTTGAATTTAATTCTCCACAAACTCTTGTTGCTTTTGCTTTGGGAATGACTCTTTTTATTATAACTTTTTTGATGAATATTTTTGCGCTTTACATTGTGCGAAGATATCGGGAACAATATGAATGAGTGAAGCTTTTTGTTCGCATCGTCGCAATATTGGTCTCAAACGTAGACGTTGGGCCGAACGTCGTTTTCGAGCGTATGGTTTAATAGCTATTTTTATTGGTTTTTTCTTTTTATTTGCGCTTTTATGGTCTGTCATTAGTCAGGGATACTCAGCTTTCTTTCAAAGTAAAATAACATTATCAGTTTATTTGGATGAAAAAGTTATCGATCCAAATAATCAACGAGAAATAGATCCAAAGGTATTAATAACTGCGAATTATCCGGTTCTTGTCCGTAATGCTTTGGCACAAAAGCTTAATGTAGATAAAAATGATCGAGCTCTAATGCGTGAAGTTAATCGTATGTTTTCAAGCAGTGTGCGCGTTCAATTGCGCGAAATGGTGACAAAGAATCCAAAACTTATTGGAACAACGCAGAAAGTTACAGCTTTAGTCGCAGCAGATATTGATTCTGCTTATAAAGGGCAGATTGATTTGCGTGTTGCGGAAACAAAACGTAAAGTTTCTGATCGTCAAGTGGAATGGATGAGACGTTTGATTCATGATGGTACACTTTATAAAACGTTTAACTTTAGCTTTTTTACATTTGGTGATTCAAGTCGTGCTGAGGTTGCAGGATTAGGTGTCGCTATAATTGGTTCTTTTTATATGATGGCTATTGTTTTAGTGATTTCGCTGCCTATAGGCGTAGCCACAGCTATTTATCTTGAAGAATATGCACGTAAAAATAAATTTACAGATTTCATTGAAATTAATATCAATAATCTTGCCGCTGTTCCTTCAATTGTTTTTGGTCTTTTAGGACTTGCTGTTTTTATTAATTTTTTTGGTTTACCGCGTTCAGCCTCTCTTGTTGGTGGGCTTGTTTTAGCTCTCATGACACTACCAACAATTATTATTGCAACGCGTTCTGCTTTACGGGCTGTTCCTTCTTCTATTCGCGCGGCGGCTTTAGGACTAGGAGCGTCGAAAACACAAATGGTTTTTCACCATGTTGTTCCTTTAGCTATACCTGGTATTGTAACAGGAACGATTATTGGTGTGGCTCAAGCTTTAGGTGAAACTGCACCTTTACTTTTAATTGGAATGGTTGCCTTTGTTGTGAATATTCCTGCTACACCAATGGATCCAGCAACAGCTTTGCCAGTTCAAATTTTTATGTGGGCGGGTGAAGTAGAACGCGCCTTTGTTGAAAAGACATCAGGCGCTATTATCGTATTGATAATTTTTCTTGTTATCATGAATATTGTTGCTGCTTTTTTGCGCCGACGATTTGAACGGCATTACTAATTTCGATAAAATTTTTGTTCTAAAATGAGGTAAATTTTGTCATGAAGATTAAAATGCGTGGTCAGGATGTAAAAGTTTTTTATGGAGAAAAAGAAGTTCTCCATGGTATTACTCTTGATATCCCTGAGCACCGGGTTACGGCTCTAATCGGTCCGTCAGGTTGCGGAAAGTCAACTTTTTTACGCTGTTTTAACCGTATGAATGACATTATTGAGGGAGCTAAAGTAACAGGTCTTCTTACTTTGGATGGGGAAGATATTTATGACCCGCGTATTGATGTAGTAGAATTGCGTGCGCGAGTTGGTATGGTTTTTCAAAAACCAAGCCCTTTTCCTAAGTCTATTTTTGAAAATGTTGCTTATGGACCACGCATTCATGGTTTAGTTAAATCGCGTGCTGAATTGCGTGATGTAGTGGAAAAAAGTCTGAGGCAAGCAGGGTTATTTGAAGAAGTAAAAGATCGACTTCATGATGCAGGAACAAGTTTGTCAGGAGGACAGCAACAACGTTTATGTATTGCGCGTGCTATTGCTGTTAATCCTGAGGTTATTTTAATGGATGAGCCCTGTTCTGCACTTGATCCAATCGCAACAGCACGTATTGAAGAGCTTATTGATGAGCTACGGAAAAATTATACAATTGTTATTGTAACACATTCAATGCAGCAAGCAGTACGGGTTTCTCAATATACAGCTATGTTCCATTTGGGACACTTGGTAGAAGTTGGTAAAACTGAAATGATATTCAATTCACCAAAAGAACAGCGAACACAAGATTATATTACAGGGCGTTTTGGATAGGTAAATTTGAGGAGTGTAAAAAAAATGTCTATGAACCATACTGTTCGTTCTTATGATGCAGAATTAAAATATTTGACATCAAAGATTACGCAAATGGGTAGTCATGCTGAGAAAATGGTTCAACGTTCTGTTGCTTCAATCGTATATAATGATCTCCAGCTTGCTGATACAGTTATCGCGGATGATTTATTTATGGATGAAGCAGAACGCGATATTGATGAAAAAGCAATTACGGTTATTTGTAAGCGTCAACCGATGGCTGTTGATTTACGTGAAATTGTTGGAGCTATTCGTATTTCTGCCGATCTTGAGCGGATTGGAGACATGGCTAAAAATATTGCTAAGCGTACGGTCGCTATTTCAGAAATTCGTCAACCTGCAGCTTTTTATTGTCGGTTGGAAACGATCACAGCTTTGGCGCTCAATCAGTTAAGAGATGTTTTAAATGCTTATACAAGCCGTTTATTAGAACATGTAGATGCCGTGCGTGAGCGTGATGATGAAATTGATACTCTTTATACTTCTCTTTTTCGAGAGCTTTTGGCTTATATGGCAGAAGATGCACGCAATATAACGGTTTGCACGCATTTACTTTTTTGTGTGAAAAACATTGAGCGCATTGGCGATCACGTTACCAATATTGCTGAAACGCTGCATTATATCATAACGGGTTATCATATGTCTGCTGATCGTCCTCGCGATGATCTTACATACAAGGTTGGGGTAGGAGAGAGAAAAACAAATTAAGATATACAGCTTAGATGTATAAAAATGATTTTTTGTTGAAAACAAGAAACGTTGTGGACTCTTTCAGGATAATCGAAGGAGAGAGGTAAAGTTTGTGCGTTATGGGTAATAAGAAAGAAAGCAAAAATATTTTTAAAAGCTGTGCTGTAAATTGTTTAAGTTAGATATGCTTGGATATGAAGTGTCGTTACCATTTATGCATCAATGAAAAGAAAAGCTTTTTATTATTTTGCTAAAATTGATGTTGAGAAGGCATTTTTTTTATTTGCAGATTTAATATTAACGCAGATAATTTTAGCTTTCATTTTTTTGATCTTGAAATAATGATGTGTTTTTTTGTGGTGCGCTGCAATAGGGTAGCCATAAATTTTAAGGCTATCTTTATAGGTAATATTTCATAATTATTGAAATTGTATAAAAATTTTGTGCATTTTATGACAAAATCATGTCTTTTATTAAGAATTTTTAATTTTTTTCACATAAATGTTTTTTTTATGACATCTTATTTGCAACATTTAAAGATATGGAAATGTATTGTGTAAAATGAAAAAAGATCGTTTTATTGTTTTAATGATCTGCTGTGTAGCATCATTAGTCACTGGAGGATGTACATTAAATAAGTTTGCTTTTAACAAAGTAAATGATGACAAGAAGATACAGGCTGTGGTTTATCCGTCGACTGAGCATCAATGTCTTATGAGGGCAATGTATTTTGAATCTAATCGTACAAGTCGCGAAGGGATGATTGCAGTGGGAACGGTTGTTATGAATCGTGTTAATTCAAGTGCTTATCCAAAGACGATCTGTGGGGTCGTTGGTCAACATAAGCAGTTCGCCCCTGGTGTTTTAACGCGTCCTATGACTGAGCCAGCATCTGTTGCTCGTGCTAGAGAGGCTGCCGATGCTGTTTTGCGCGGAGAACGAGACAAAAAAGTTAAAGATGCTATGTTTTTTCATACAGCTGGTTTTTCTTATCCTTATAAAAATATGCACTATGTTCGTATAGCTGGAGGCAATGCTTTTTATGAAAGGCGCGCGCGTGATGGTTCGCGCCAAGTTCCAGCTAACAATCGTCCTTATGATGTTGCTTTTGCTTTTGCTCAAGAGCGCGCCGGCAATGTGCCAAGCTTCACGGATGAAAATTTAGTAACAAATAGTGACGTAAAGATAGAAGAGAAACAAAATACATCGATTGCAATAGATATAGCTCAGGCGGATACGTCACATATTACGCCTTTTGTTGTTGTACAGCTTGATAAGGTGCCCATTCCTACGTTTGCACCTGATCGCACAAATCAGAAAAAAGAAAATGAAATGGCTGTGGCATATGCAGTACCTTCATCAGATCAGTTAATTGCAATTGTTGCAATGTTGGAAGAGCGGTATAGAAGTCGGTAATATTCTCATAATCAAAAAAAGGATATTGGTAATGTGCCTTGATATTTATGAAACAGTTTCATCTGAAATGCTTGATCGTCTTGCGGAAGTTGCTGTAAAAGTAGGGCTTAATTTACAAGAAGAGCAAAATCTTATTTTGACAGCTCCAATTGTTGCTTTACCTTTTGTTCGGCGCATTGCATATCATGCTTATAGAGCTGGTGCTGGTGTGGTTACACCATTTTTTAGCGATGACGTATTGTCACTTATGCGCTTTGAGAATGCACGTGATGCAAGTTTTGATTGTGCACCTTCTTGGTTATATGAGGGCATGGCAAAGGCTTTTGAAAATGGTGCTGCTCGTTTAGCAATTACTGGCGATGATCCTTTTTTGCTTGCTGATCAAGATTTGAATAGGGTGACACGTTTAAATAAGGCCGCTTCGATAGCATATCAGCCTGCACTTAAAGAAATATCCAATTTTTCCATGAATTGGTCGATAGTTGCATATCCCACGGCAGGGTGGGCTAAAGCGGTATTCCCTTCTTTGCCGCTTAATGAAGCAATTAAAAAATTAGCCGATGCAGTTTTTGCAGCGTCTCGTGTTACGGAAGATGATCCAGTGCATGCATGGAAGGTACATAATGCAATTTTAAAACAACGGTCATCTTGGCTTAATGAACAACGTTTTTCTGTTTTGCATTTTACAGGACCGGGGACTGATTTGAAGGTTGGCTTGGCAGATGATCATGAATGGCACGGTGGTGCATCAGTGGCTCAAAATGGTGTTGTTTGTAATCCTAATATTCCAACGGAAGAAGTATTCACCACTCCTCATGCATATAAGGTTGAAGGTTTTGTTCGTTCAACGAAGCCTCTTTCTTATCAAGGGACACGTATTGATGACATTGAGATGCGTTTTGAAGCGGGGCGTATTGTTGATGCGCGTGCTTTGAAAGGTGAGGCAGTTTTGCAAAAGGTTTTACAAAGCGATGAGGGTGCAAGTCGATTAGGCGAGGTTGCTCTTGTTCCTCATTCGTCACCGATTTCTAAGAGTAATCTTCTTTTTTATAACACATTATTTGACGAAAATGCCGCATGTCATATTGCTTTAGGACAATGTTATTCTAAGTGCTTTTTAAATGGTGCATCATTAACAGCAGAAGAAATTGCAGCGCGTGGTGGTAATAAAAGTATGATTCATATTGATTGGATGATTGGCTCAGGTGAAATTGATATAGACGGCATTACACAGGAGGGTACAAAAATTCCTATACTTCGCCAAGGTGAATGGGTTTAATGTTTTTGTAAATGTTTAATTATTGGGAAAATGGATGCCAGAGCTCCCTGAAGTCGAAACGGTTCGCCGTGGTCTTGATCCAGTTGTGAATGGCGCAAAGATATTATCAGTTACACTTAATCGTAAAAATTTGCGGTTTCCTTTTCCAGAGGCGTTTTCTGAACGGCTTGTGGGGAGAATAATTCTAGATCTTGGTCGGCGTGCGAAATATTTGTTGTTTTACCTTTCACAAGGTGAAACAATTTTGAGTCATTTAGGAATGTCAGGATCATGGCGCATAGAAGATAAAGTTTTAAGACAAGAATGTTCTTTTACAGAAAAATTTGTTGCACATGATCATTTTGTAATGGATGTTCAATCAAAAAGTGGAAAAGTTTATCGTCTCATTTATAATGATGCTCGTCGTTTTGGGTTTATGCTTTTAGTGGATACCAACAGGCTTTATGAACATCCACTTTTAAAGAAATTAGGTCTTGAGCCTATGAGTAATGCGTTTTCTGGTGATTATTTACAAAAGTCTTTTATTAATAAAAAACAATCTCTTAAAGGCGCTTTGCTTGATCAGTCTATTGTTGCGGGTCTTGGAAATATTTATGTTTGTGAAGCGCTTTGGCGTAGCCGCTTATCTCCTAAGCGTTGCGCATTTACATTAGCACTAAAAACGATCCGTGCACGTGAATTTGCAGATTCTTTAGCACAAAATATACGCAATGTAATTTCTGAAGCAATTTTATCTGGTGGCTCTTCTTTGCGTGATTATAAGCATGTTGATGGCTCACTTGGCTATTTTCAGCACACTTTCTCAGTTTATGGTCGCGAGGGAGAAGAATGTTTGCAATGTGGGATGTCTATAGTACGAATTTTGCAATCAGGGCGTTCGAGTTTTTACTGCTTGCAGTGTCAAAAGTGAATAAGGTGGCTTGAAAAATTTAAGAAGAAGCTTAAAGTCACATCTGCAATTGTACAAGACTTGAGAGGGTTTTTATGCTGAATAGAGTATTGACACATCTTGATGAGAATATAGAAAAGAGTCTTGAGCGCCTTTTTTCTCTTTTACGTTTTCAATCAATTTCTACAGATCCTGCCTATAAGGATATCTGTCGCAAAACCGCTGATTGGTTAGTGGAAGATCTAAAAAGTATTGGTTTTAATGCTTCGCGTCGTGATACACCTGGTCATCCGATGGTTGTTGGGCATCATCCAGGCGCTTCAGAAAATTGTTTGCATGTGCTTTTTTATGGGCATTATGATGTTCAGCCTGTTGATCCACTCAATTTATGGGAAGATGATCCGTTTAAGCCATCTATAAAAGAACAAGGGGGCGAAAAAGTCATTTGTGCACGTGGCGCTTCAGATGATAAAGGTCAGCTTATGACTTTTATTGAAGCGTGTCGCGCTTTTAAAAAAGAAACCGGACAGCTTCCTGTTAAGGTTACTATTTTATTTGAAGGAGAAGAAGAAAGTGGATCTTCTTCTTTAATTCCTTTTTTAAAAGAAAATGTTGATGAATTGAAAGCTGATTGTGCTTTGGTTTGTGATACTACAATGTGGGATGCAAATACACCATCAATTGCTGTTGGTCTTCGGGGTTTTTTGGGAGAAGAGATCATTGTTACAGCGGCTAATTGTGATTTGCATTCTGGTTCTTTTGGAGGTCCAGCGGCTAATCCTATTCGTATTTTGTCCAAGATTTTAGCAGGACTGCATGATGAAAATGGTCGAGTAACTCTTCCAGGATTTTATGATGGTGTGGAAGAAACACCGTCACATATTTTACAAATATGGAATGAGCTTGGTTGTAATGCTGAGACATTTTTGGGGCCTATTGGCCTTTCTATTCCTGCCGGTGAAAAGGGAAGGAGTATTTTAGAACAAATATGGGCTCGTCCTACAGCAGAAATCAATGGTATTAGTGGTGGCTATGAAGGTGAGGGATTTAAAACCGTTATTGCTTCCAAAGCAAGCGCAAAGGTTTCTTTTCGCTTAGTGCATAAGCAAGATCCAGAGAAAATACGTCAAGCCTTTCGTGATTATGTGCGAAGCTTTATTCCTGCTGATTGTACAGTTGCATTTAAAGAACATGGCGCTTCTCCAGCAATTCAACTTCCTTATGATTCACCTTTTATCAAGGCAGCAAAAGATGCTTTATCACAAGAATGGAACAACCCAGCTTTATTAACTGCGATGGGAGGGTCTATCCCAGTTGTTGGAGATTTTCAGTCCATTCTTGATATGGAAACGGTTTTAGTTGGATTTGCACTAGATGATGACCGTATTCACTCACCTAATGAAAAGTATAATTTAAAATCGTTTCATAAGGGGCAGCGGTCTTGGGCGCGGATTCTTGCAACTTTAGCAAAAATAGGAGGATAAATGACGGAGATTCGTGTTCATCAAGGTGATTTGCCAAATTTGGATAATTATCAAATTGATGCTGTTGCAGTTGATACAGAAACTTTAGGGTTACAACCGCATCGTGATCGTTTATGTGTTGTTCAGCTTTCTTCTGGGGATGGTAGTGCTGACGTTATACAGATTGCTAAAGGGCAAAAAAGTGCACCTAATTTAGTCAAATTACTTGAAGATAATACCATTACTAAAATTTTTCATTTTGGGCGTTTTGATCTTGCTATTTTAGCGCATACGTTTGGTGTTATGCCAGATGCTGTTTTTTGTACAAAGATTGCTTCAAAACTTACTCGTACTTATACGGACCGTCATGGATTAAAAGAAATTTGTAGCGAATTGTTGAATGTCAATATTTCTAAACAGCAACAATCTTCTGATTGGGCAGCAGAAACTTTATCGCGTGCACAAATCGAATATGCAGCATCAGATGTGTTATATTTGCATCGTTTAAAAGATGTTCTTGAAGAACGTTTAAGACGTGAAGAGCGGGAAAGTGTCGCAAAAGCGTGTTTTCAATTTTTACCTATGAGGGCAAAACTCGATCTTTTAGGATGGCCAGAGGTTGATATTTTTGCGCATAGCTGACTTTAATATTTACATTTGCTTTAAACATCGTAAGTAGAAAAAAATCATATGGTTGAACAAAGCGCCTGTGTAGAGGCAAGGGTGTCTTTGTTCGCTTTTTTATTTTGATTTTATGTAGCGTTCTTTTTCAAGATTTCATGACAAATAAATATTATCATGAAGATGATAGCAGAAAAATATGGAACTGTATTAAAGGATCAATATATACACAGTTACTGTTGGTTTGTATTAGGTAAGAGAGTATAAGATACTCTTGCTAAAGAAGTGAGCTGTAAAAATATCTAGACTATTAGTACTAACCACAAACTGTATATTATATTTTCATTTATCTCGATATACGTGATTTGTTAATAGCTGACTTAGCTAAAAGATTTTCCTTTATTTTGAAATAGAAATATATCAAATTATTGTTTTTAAAACATTTTTTTGTTTATAAATAATCCTGTTATTTTTTATAGACATGTGGTTCTTGTCTACTATATAAATACAATATGGATATTTTATATGGAGATAAGGTTATGAATATGAAATATTTTATTATGGTTTCTACGACAGTTTTTACTTTTTCTTTGGTTCCTGCAGCTCAGGGAGAAGGTCTTTTGATTTCACAAAAATTGGCAGATATTTCTTTTAAGGATCCCTCTCTTAATAAAGGTTTGGGTGATCATTTAAGTGAAATTCTTCTCAAGGAATTTTCTCATATCGATCATAATAATTGGGAAGAGGCCAAAAAATTAAAATTAGAATCTGTAGCGTTGAAGCGTAAAAAAAGGCATGCTCCTGGTGGGGGAAGGCGAGAACGTCCAAAGTTGTCTAGAGGTCCAATGAGTTATTAGCAAGTAAAAAAAACAATGTCAGGTTGTAAGATTTTCATTTGAGTTGATTGCATTCCACAATTGAGGGTGAAGGGCGTTGTTTATTTACATTTTGATGCCAATAATGAGATTTGGAATCTTGTGTTATATTATTGTAAAGCGGGGGGAGATATTAAGTTTTTGAAAAAAATAAAGTTGAGTTTAATGAGGGGTGGGGTTTTGATTTTTCATTGGGGGTAGGTTTTAATTGGGGGTAGGCTTTATAAGTTCTCATTTGTGATATTCATAAATATTCGTGCTTCATGCCTGAGAGTTTTTTGTCTTTTGAGTGTGTTATTTTTGCTACAGACATTTGGAGAAGCGGCTCTATATGAGCTCACATATTCAAATGCATGAGGGAGATTATTATGAATATAAAATGGTTAATAGCAGCCTCTTCTTTTGCTTTTTCTGTTTCTGCAGGATGGGCAGCAGACATGGTCACTTACCGTGCGCCTGTAGCATCTGTTGTCACCACACCGGTTGTTGTTGCTCCTACTTTTTCTTGGACAGGTTCGTATATTGGTGGTGAGATTGGCAATTTTTCTGGTGACACTAACGTTGAGTTTACTCGAAAAGAGCAAAAAATTCCTATTAACGAAAATACTATGCCGCACTTATCAGGATCTGTAGGCGGTTTTTATGCAGGTTCGAACATTGAGTTCGGAAAAGGTATTGTTATAGGTTTTGATACAGATATTGTTTTTATTGGTAAAAAAAATACTCAAAACGTCAAAGGAAGAGCGATTAAAAAGAGTCGAGTAGATGAAATTACGGAAACATTAAAAAAAGCCGGTATTCATATAAAAACGGACCAAGGAAAGGAGATAAAGATACAAGAAGGTGACAAACGATTAGATAGTTATACTTTTAAACAAAAATGGGCTGGAGCTCTAAGAGCGCGTATGGGTTTTGTTGCCGGTCGTGTTTTGCCTTATATTGCCGGTGGTGTCGCATATTCTCAATTTCAAAGCACTGCGTCGATAGAAATATTACAACAAAATACAGCTGATAGACTAGCTTTCGGTCATTTGGCGGATGAAAAGAAGTCATTTGTTGGTTATACCGTTGGAGGAGGTGTTGATTTAGCAATGACTGATAATATTATCATGCGTGCAGAATACCGTTATTCAGATTATGGTAAAAAGAAATTAGCAAGAGATAAATATGATATTTCTTATAAAACCAATGATTTTCGTGTTGGTATAGCTTATAAATTTTAATATTTTATAAGCTTTATAAAAACTTTTGCATTTTGACATAATTTAATTATGGCGAAATTAAACCTTTAAAAAAGCTTATTATAATAGACTAATTATTATAATAGACTATAATAAAGCGCTTGTTTTTTGAATGTGTTATTTTTACTATAGTCATTTGGAGGAGCGGCTCTATATGAGCCCACATATTCAAATTCAAGGGGGGGGATATAAATTATGAATATAAAATGGTTATTAGCAGCCGCTTCTTTTGCTTTTTCTGTTTCCTCTGTGTGGGCAGCAGATGTTTTTATTCATCGTAAGGCTGTAACACCTGCGATGAGTGCACCGGTTATGGTTTCTCCTACTTTTTCTTGGACAGGTTCGTATATTGGTGGTGAGATTGGTAGTTTTTCTGGTAGCCCTAAAGTAGATTTTGCTCGTAAAGGGCAAATAGTTCCCATTGATAAAAATGCTTTGCCTAATCTGTCAGGTTTTGCAGGTGGTTTTTATGCAGGTTCAAACATTGATTTGGGCAAAGGTTTTGTTTTTGGCTTTGATACAGACTTTGTTTTTATTGATAAAAAGAACACTCAGACAATCAAAGAAAAACCGCTTTCAGCATATGTGGTAGAACCTCTTATGCTGGAATTTAAAAAAGTCGGTATTAAAATCAAAGTGGGACAGGAAGAGGATCCTGAAGGAATTCAAGTAGGTGATAAACGGGTAGATAGTTATACTTTTCAACAAAAGTGGGCTGGTGCTGTGAGGGCGCGGATTGGTTTTGCGGCTGGTCGTGTTTTGCCTTATATTGCTGGTGGTGTTGCATATTCTCAGGTTCAAAATACTGCGTCTATAGCAATATTAGCACAAAATACGGATGAAATGATTGCTTTTGGTAATTTTGTGGATGAAAAGAAATCATTTGTTGGTTATACTGTTGGAGGAGGTATTGACTTAGCAATGACTGATAATGTTATCATGCGTGCAGAATACCGTTACTCAGATTATGGTAAAAAGAAATTAGTAAGAGATAAATACAATATTTCTTATAAAACCAATGATTTTCGTGTTGGTATAGCTTATAAATTTTAATGTTTTATAAGTTTTAATCATTAAGAAGCTTTGCAAAAACAAAGCTTCTTTTTTTGTGATTATAGTTATTATATTGTAAAATATTTCGTGTAGAGAATATTATTGCTTAATTCGTGATAAAAGAAGCTTTATAAAAACTTTTGCATTTTGACATAGTTTAATTATGAAGGAATTAAACCTTTAAAAAAGCTTATTATAATAGACTATAATAGAGCGTTTGTTTTTTGAATGTGTTATTTTTACTACAGTTATTTGGAGGATGGGCTCTATATGAGTGCACATATTCAAATTCATGAGGGAGATAAATTATGAATACAAAATGGTTAGTAACAGTTTTTGCTTTTGTTTTTTCTGTTTCTAAAGGATGGACAGCAGATGCTATTATTCACCATGAGCCTATAGCAGATATTACAGCTTCACCAGTTATTGTTTCTCCTCTTTTTTCTTGGGAAGGATTGTATTTGGGTGGTAAGGTTGGAAATTTTTCCAGCAACAATAAAATGGACCACCTTCTTGGACCAGAAGGAAAAATCTCTGTTGGTAAAGATCTTTCACCTAAATTATCTGGTTTTATTGGTGGCTTTTATGCAGGCTCTAACTTTGAGTTTAATAATGGTTTTATTCTAGGTATTGATACAGATGTTCTTTGGGTTAATAAAAGTGATACTAAGGCGGCTAAACCATTTAAGATGAATGATGATCAGGTAAAAGTTGTTAAGCAAGAGTTAAAAGAGGCTGGAATCAAAGTAATGGACTATGAAAGAGTCCAAAAAGATGATGAACGAACTAACAGTTTTGCTTTAAAACAAAAATGGGCTGGTGCTGTAAGAGCGCGTATTGGTTTTGCGGCTGGTCGTGTTTTGCCTTATATTGCTGGTGGTGTTTCTTATACTCAGCTTCAGGACTCTACGTTTATATCAGTAACAAGGGGGATATCAAATGTAGTGATCGCTTCTGGTGAGTTATCTGATGAAAAAAAATCTCTAGTTGGTTATACACTTGGGGGCGGCATTGATTTTGCACTAACTGATAGTGTTATTGTCCGCGCGGAATACCGTCATTCTGACTATGGTAAAAAGAAATTCATAAAAAGTAAATATGAAATTGCCTATAAAACCAATGATTTTAATATTGGTATAGCCTATAAATTTTGATGTATAATGATTTGATTCATCAAGGAGTCTTGTTTGGAAACACTTTGATTTGTAGCTATAGTTATAAGTTTTTTTTATGTATAAAGCATAGTTGTTTAAGCTTTGATAAAAATATTATTAAAGATATTTTGTATTTGAATGAGTTTAGAAAAAATACTACAAATAATTTTAAAATTTTGTTTTTTTTATGTCTGTATCATTTTTACTACAGATTTTTTTGTCGTAGCCGTATAAGATCACGCACATAAATAAAATCACGCACAAATAATTAGGAGCAAATTTATGAATATAAAACGTTTAATGGCGACTTCTGTTATTGCCTTGACTTCGATTTCTGCGGTGCAAGCTGCAGATATTATGGCGCCTAAAGAAGAGTCATCTGCAGTTGTCACCTTTACTCCTGCGTTTTCTTGGACAGGTTTTTATCTTGGTGGTCAAGTTGGTAATTTTTCTAGTAATATTAAGATGACGGGATCAAGAGAGGCTGAATCTTGGGCTAAAGATAGATCACCTAAGGTTTCAGGCTTCACAGGTGGTGTTTATGCTGGTTCTAATATGGAACTTGGACATGGTGTCATTTTGAGTGTTGAAACAGATGCGGTTTGGCAAGATCGGGAGGATACAAAACCAGTCTTTACAGATGTTGTTCTTGATGAACACTTGGTTTCTAATTTTAAACAGGAATTTAAGAAGGCCAAGATTAATGGGGATATGGATGGTGTAATTGTAGAAAACGCTAAAGCAAGTGATGATCTTACTTTTAGAACGAAGTGGTCTGGTGCTACGCGGGTACGTCTTGGTTATACAGTTGCTGATCGTATGATGCCTTATATTGCTGGTGGTATTTCTTATGCGCAAATACGTGGCTTTGATACAGTTACTGTAACGAAAGAGGAAGCTAAGGGTGTTCAAGCTACAAGAAGTAATGATAAAACTATTTCTGGTGTGCTTTATGACACGAAAAAAACAATGGTTGGTTATGCTCTTGGTGCCGGTGTTGATTTTGCAATCATTGATAATGTTATCTTACGTGCAGAATACCGTTACTCGGATTTTGGTAAAGTAAAACTTTCAAACGAAAGTTATGAAGCTGCTTATAAAACCAATGATTTCCGTGTTGGTGTAGCTTACAAATTCTAATATAGCAAAAGCTGATTCTGATCTAGTTTTAGTATAGAGAAAGCTCTATATATAAGAGATCTTTAAAAGCTCCGTCTTTGACGGGGCTTTTATTTTTACTATTTTCATTGCAGACATCTGGCTTTCAAGCTCTATATGAGGCTGCGTGTTCAAATATCTGACTATGGAGATAAATTATGAATATGAAATGGGTAATAACAGCCTCCACCTTTGTTATAGTTTTAGCTTCTTCAGCACAAGCATCAGATGTTATCATGCATAATCAACCTATAGCAACATACTCAGCGTATACGGCAGTTGCACCAACTACACCAATTATTTTGACTCCTCATGCATTTTCTTGGTCAGGTTTTTACCTTGGTGGCCAGATTGGCAGTATTTTAGGTAAAGCTGACATGAACGTTATTGAGAAAAAAAAGAATACTCTATTTAATAGAGATTTTTTACCTAAATTTTCGGGTTTTGTGGGTGGTATTTATGCCGGATCTAATGTTGATTTCAGAAATGGCTTGGTTTTGGGTGTTGATAGCGATATTGTTTGGGTTAATAAAAGCGAGACTAAGACAACAGCAACACGAAAGATTAAGGAAGGGCAGAAAGAGCAGCTTACGAATATATTGAAAAATATTGGAATTGAGATAAAAGAAGAAGGCATTGAGGCTGGTGACGAACAACTTAACAATTTTACTTATAAAGAAAAATGGATTGGTGCTACGCGAATGCGTATAGGTTTTGCTGCCGATCGCTTTTTTCCATATGTCGCTGGTGGTGTGTCTTATATGCAGACTCACGATGTTGCTGTGATATCAATAAAAAGAAAAGGTGAAAAAGCTGAAGATGCAAAACCAGATGAAGATCAGTTGATTGCTTCCGGTACTTTGTCTAACGAAATAAAATGGTTGGTTGGTTATACTTTGGGTGGTGGGATCGATTTTGCTGTGACTGATAATGTTGTTATGCGCGCGGAATATCGTTACTCAGAGTTTAGTAAAAAGAAATTTGTAGATGATAAGCACGAAGTTTCTTATAAAATCAATGATTTTCGTGTTGGTATAGCTTACAAGTTTTAATCTTTAGTATGAAGTGCATGTAGCAAAAATCAAATGATCAAGGAGCTCCGTTTTTAACGGAGCCTTTATTTTTTGTGACTGTGTTATTTTTACTACAGATATTTTAATAAAGATGTCTTATAGAAAACATCTTTATGGATATTTGGAGATATTTTTATGAACACAAAATGTTTAATAACGGCATCTATTTTTGCTTTGGTTTCAGCATCTGTTGCGCAGGCTGCTGATGTGATGATTCCTCAAAAATCGGTCCAACCGGTTGCTGCTTCACCTGTTGTAGCTCCTGATTTTACATGGACGGGTTTTTATGTTGGTGGTCAAGCAGGCGGTTTTTTTGGCAAAACGGATATAAACATTGTTGATGGAAGTGGAGTTGTACCGCTGAGTGAAGACTTGTCTCCTAAGCTTTCTGGTTTTTTTGGTGGAGCTTATGCAGGTTCTAATATTGATCTTGGAGATGATTTTGTACTTGGTGTCGATACGGATTTTATTTGGTCCGGAAAAAAGCACATAAAGACAGTTACTCTAGATATGTTAAATGATGATGCAATAGACCATGTCGTTGGAAGAACGCGCCGATCAGCACCAGCACCAGCAACGCCAGCACCAGCAACGCCAGCACCAGCAAAGCCGGTGGCAGCAACAAAACCAGTGGCAGCGGCAAAACCAGTGGCAGCGGCAAAACCAGTGGCAGCGACAAAGCCAGTGGCAGCGGCAAAGCCAGTGGTAGCACCAGTAGCGGGCGCAAACCCAACAGGTGTAGATTATGCTGGACATCACGGACATAGCGGTGTGTCTCATGGTGGTGGGCATGGAAGTTCTCCTCATGGTGCACCTGATTCTGCACATCATGGTATGGCACATGCTAGTGGGAGTGGATATGGGAATGCAAATCATGGAGCAGGACATGGTGCGCAACAATCTTCACATGCTGCGGGTAGCAAAGGGTCAAATGCACATAGTATAGAAGAAATGAATCGGATGGCTTCTTTGTTTGGTTATGGCCAAGATCATGTTGAATCTCTAAGTCATACTTTAAAACAAAACTGGTCTGGGGCTACGAGGGTACGTGTCGGTTTTGCTGCTGATCGTATTATGCCGTATGTTGCTGGTGGTATTGCATATACGCAGCTTCAAGATACTTTATCGTTGAAAAAACAGGATGAGGAAACTGCTTCGTCTGAAAATATAGCGGATGAAACAAAGACAATGATTGGTTATACTGTTGGTGGTGGTGTTGAATTTGCAGTGACAGATAATATTTTGCTGCGTGCAGAATACCGCTATTCAGATTTTGGTAAAAAGAAATTTGCAAAAGAAAAACTTGAAATTAACTATAAGACCAATGACTTCCGTGTTGGTGTCGCTTATAAATTTTAATTTTGAGCAAAATAAAATTGTTAAAAGTCCCCATCAGAGATGGGGTCTTTATTTTTTTAAGAAGACCATTTTGGTGTTTCCTTTCTTAATAGTTTCATGATAAAGCCCATGGAGCATGATGATATATCTTTTCGATCGCTGCTTACTTAATCTGAATGATTGATTTGGTTATTCTATAGTAAAAAACTAAAGTTGCGAGATTCAGGGAAATTATGCAAAAAGTGAAATCGTGAAAGTGGATGGGAATATTTCACAATGACTGTGAAAAATGAAACTATAGATTATTCAAAAACTCTTTATTTGCCACAAACAAATTTTCCTATGCGTGCAGGTTTGCCACAAAAAGAACTTGAACTGTTGTCGCGATGGGAAGATATGGGGCTTTATGCCAAACTGCGTCAGCAGGCAAAAGACCGTCCGTTTTATATTCTTCATGATGGTCCACCTTATGCAAATGGTCATATTCATGTTGGTCATGCTTTAAATAAAGTTCTAAAGGATGTGATTGTTCGTTCATTCCAAATGCGTGGTTTTAATGCAAATTATGTTCCTGGTTGGGATTGTCATGGACTGCCAATTGAATGGAAAATTGAAGAAAAATATCGTGCACAAGGAAAGAATAAGGATGATGTGCCTCTTAATGAATTTCGCCAAGAGTGTCGTGAATTTGCTCAACATTGGATAACTGTTCAAAGCGAAGAGTTTAAACGTTTAGGCGTTGTTGGCGATTTTAACAATCCTTATACTACAATGGCTTTTCATGCAGAAGCGCGTATTGCTAGTGAATTAATGAAATTTGCTATGTCCGATCAAATGTATCGTGGTTCAAAGCCTGTGATGTGGTCAGTAGTTGAGCGGACGGCTTTGGCTGAAGCAGAAATCGAATATCATGATCATGAGTCAGAAGTCATTTGGGTTAAGTTTCCTGTTTTTGAAACGCATTCTCATGATTTAAAAGACGCTTATGTAGTCATTTGGACGACCACTCCCTGGACAATTCCTAGTAATCGTGCAGTTAGTTATTCTTCACAGATTTCATATGGTGTTTATGAAGTCGAAAGCTCTGAAAATGATTTTGGTCCTCAGGCTGGAGAAAAACTTCTTTTTGCTGATGCTTTAGCCATGAGTTGTGCTGAAAAAGCAAAACTTGTTTTAAGACGTTTGCGTACCGTTTCTGTTGATGAACTAAAAAACCTTATTCTTTCCCATCCATTAAAAGGGCTAGCTGGAGGTTATAATTATAAAATTGCAATGCTTGATGGTTCACACGTAACAGAGGGTGCTGGTACAGGTTTTGTTCATACTGCACCTAGCCATGGACGGGAAGATTTTGAAATTTGGAATGCTTATAAACCTATTTTAGAGCAGGCTGGTATTGATTCTTCTATACCGTTTCCTGTTGATGATGCTGGTTTTTATACAAAAGATGTTCCTGGATTTGGTCCAGATCGTGAAGGGGGAGCTGCGCGCGTTATTGATGATAATGGGAAAATGGGTGACGCTAATAAAGAGGTTATTAATACTTTAATTAAATTGGACCGATTATTTGCTCGCGGTCGTTTAAAACATTCTTATCCTCATAGTTGGAGATCAAAAAAACCGGTTATTTTTCGTAATACGCCGCAATGGTTTATTGCAATGGATAAAGATCTTGGGGATGGGTCTACTCTACGTAGCCGAGCTTTAGATGCTATTTCGTCGACGCGTTTTGTGCCTTCTTCTGGTAAGACTCGCTTGGCTTCTATGATAACAGATCGTCCTGATTGGGTCCTTTCTCGTCAACGTGCTTGGGGTGTGCCAATTTGTATTTTTACAAATGAAGATGGTGTTATTTTAAAAGATGAGCGTGTAAATGAGCGTATTTTGCAAGCTTTTGAAACAGAAGGTGCAGATGCATGGTTTGCTGAAGGAGCGCGTGAGCGCTTTTTAGGTGAACGTGCACATGAGCCTTGGGTACAGGTCTATGATATTCTTGACGTTTGGTTTGATTCTGGAGCAAGTCATAGTTTTGTTCTAGAAGATCGGGATGATTTGCAATGGCCTGCTGATGTTTATTTTGAAGGATCTGATCAACATCGTGGATGGTTTCAGTCTTCTCTTTTAGAGAGTTGTGGTACGCGTGCTTGTTCTCCTTATAAAACGGTGATTACTCATGGTTTTACTTTGGATGAGCATGGCAAAAAAATGTCTAAATCCTTAGGAAATACAATTGTTCCGCAAGAGATTATTAAGGCATCTGGCGCGGATATTTTTCGTCTTTGGGTAACGACGACAGATTATTGGGAAGATCAGCGTTTAGGCAAAACGATTCTTCAAACAAATAAGGATGCGTATCGTAAATTACGTAATGCTATTCGCTGGATGCTGGGAACTCTAACGCATGATGAAGGAGAAGAAATACCGTATTGCGCATTGCCAGATCTTGAAAAATTTATATTACACCAGCTTTTCGAATTAGATAAATTAATCAATCGTGCTTACGATGATTTTGATTTTAAAAAGATTATGCGTGCTTTACTCGATTTTTCAATCATTGAGTTATCAGCATTTTATTTTGATATTCGCAAAGACTCCCTCTATTGTGATGCGCCTTCATCAAAAAAACGCAAGGCTTCTTTGCAGGTTATTCGTGAGATTTTTGAGCGAATGGTAACGTGGCTTGCTCCAATGTTGCCTTTTACAATGGAAGAGGCTTGGTTAGAGCGTTATCCGGAAAGTCTTTCGGTGCATTTAGAACAGTTTCGTTCCGCGAGAGAAGAATGGCAGAACGAATCTTTAGCTGAACGTTGGAAAAAAATTCGGCAGGTTCGTAAAGTTGTGACAGGTGCTTTAGAGCTTGAACGGGCAAACAAACATATTGGATCATCTTTGGAAGCTGTTCCTATTGTTTTTATTTCTAACCCAGTTTTATTGGAAGCATTAGAAAATTTAGATATGGCGGAAATCTGTATAACGAGTGCTTTAACAATTGTTCATGATATAGTGCCTGTGGATGCTTTTACTTTAAGCGATGTTGAGGGTGTTGGTGTGTATTCAGGTAAAGCTGTGGGTACAAAGTGCGCCCGGTCATGGCGTTACACACAAGATGTTGGTAGCGATCCAGATTATCCTGATGTATCTGCTCGTGATGCGGCTGCATTACGAGAATTACATATTCTCGGCAAAATTTAAAAATGTAAATTATGGGGAAAAGTTCAGAATTGTAAAGTGTATTCGCTATTATCTGAATTCTGTCATTGATAAATATGGCTTTTTATAGTACCGATGGGTTCCCATTGCTTTGTCTCTGGGAGGGGAATTTGTGTTTGAAGCTGGTTTTCAATAAAAATCGCGGGAATCTTAAGCCAGCTATGCATTTTTGGAAATGGATGAGCAGTGGGAAAGCATAAATTAAAAATATTTTCAATAAGTGTTTTGTGTGTATGTTTTTTTTTAACAGGATGTGGTCTGTCTACGCCTACTTATGGTACAGGGCAGGTTGTGTCTGTACGGTTTTTAAAAGATATCGCACAATCTGTTTCGCTAAAATCTAAAAATGATAACTCTCAGCTTGTTATGAAATCTCGTCCGAAACTTGTTTTTCCAGAAGCAAGTGCGCTTACGGATTTACCTCTGCCTCAAAAAGATGTAGCGCAGCATGGCTCTTCTGTTAAAATGGTGGTGCCCGAGCAGTATTCTGGTAATAAAAGAAAAGCTATCTATTCACGAGATTCTTTACAATTAAATGCGAACCAACAGCAAGAGTACGTGTCTAGTCAAAAAGGACAAAACTTCAGTACGGAATCTTCCCTTATTCAGCCGCCTTTAAGCTATCATTAACTGTCTAGCATTGCACTTATCCATGAAAGATAAAGATGAAGTATCTGCGAAGAAGGTCTTAGTAAAAAATTTGCTTGCTTTAAAAAATATGATCTTATTAAAAGATAGGCGTACTCAATATTAAATAGATGTTATTTTCAACATCGCTTTTGTGCAAAAAAATTTTTCAGTAGTTGAGCTGCTTCTTTCTCTTTAAATCCAGAATAAATTTCAGGTCTGTGATGACAAGTTGAATGTTGATAAAAGCGTGGACCATGTTCTATAGCGCCACCTTTTGGATCGTTTGTTGCGTAATAGAGGCGCCGTATGCGTGTGAATGAAATAGCTGCAGCACACATAGCACAAGGTTCGAGCGTTACATAAAGGTCGCAATCCGGGAGCCTTTCGCTTTGGAGTCTTTCGCAAGCCATACGGATGACACGTATTTCTGCATGTCCTGTAGGATCATATGGCGTTTTTATGTAGTTACCAGCGCGTGCAATAATTTTTTTTTCGCGTACGATAACAGCTCCTACAGGAACTTCATCTTTTTTATTGGCCCATTGAGCCTCTAAAAGAGCTATTTCCATGGGGGTTAAACTCATAGTATCCTTTCTATAAAGTATAGGAGGTCAACAAAGATACCTTTTATAAGGCATGTTATGAAGCGAGCAGCAATATCATTCTTTTATAACAAAGAGGATACCATTCTTTTTTAAAAATTTTTAAAACCAATTTGCAAGTAAAAGTATATTATTTCTGCTAAAGGATAGAAAATAATAAATGATTATGTTAATTCCTTTTTTAGAATAAGCGGTATGGTACATGTAAATAATTTGCTGAACATATTGTAAAAAATTGGTGTGAAAAGCAAATGAATGAAAACAGTGAAAGTGAGCGGATTGCTAAAAGGTTAGCGCGTGCTGGTGTTGCGTCACGTCGTGATGCAGAAATGATGATTGTTGCTGGTCGTATTGTTGTTAACGGGGCTGTTGTGACGACGCCTGCTTTTAATGTTACTCGTTCTGATATTATTAAAGTTGATGGCAAACCTTTATCTCCGATGGAGCGAACACGGTTATGGCTTTATCATAAGCCAGCAGGGCTTGTGACTACTAATCGTGATCCAGAAGGCAGACCAACAGTCTTTAGCAATTTGCCAAAAGGAATGCCTCGTGTTCTTTCTGTTGGAAGACTTGATATTAATACGGAAGGGCTTTTACTGCTAACCAATGATGGCGGTTTAGCACGTGTATTAGAATTGCCTTTAACAGGCTGGGTGCGTAAATATAGGGTGCGTGCTCATGGAAAAATAAAGCAGAGTGCTCTTGATAATCTTAAAAATGGTATAGCAATTAATGGTACTTTTTATGGTTCTATTGAAGCATCAATTGAGCGCGAACAAGGGTCGAATGTATGGATTTCTGTTGCTTTGCGTGAAGGAAAAAATCGTGAAATTAAGAATGTTCTTGGTGCTTTGGGGTTATCGGTTAATCGTTTAATTCGCGTATCTTATGGTCCATTTCAGTTGTCTGATTTAGAAGAAGGAGCGGTTCGTGAGATAAAAGGTAGGACATTACGTGATCAATTAGGTGAACGCTTAATTATGCAAGCCAATGCAGATTTTGATGCTCCTATTCTTAAACCATTTTCAAATTCTATGGTTACTGTTGAAAAACCAAGTAATAAAGATCGTATCGTTACCAATGATGGTTGGATTTCCTCAACTGAGAAAAATACAGGGCATAAATTGCGTAAAGGTTTTGTTGCGCATGGGCGAGCACGATTAAGCGCAAAATTTGATGAAAAATTTGTGAGTAAAGATAAAGGAGAAGATGAAAAAAGAGAACGTTTCTTGCCTCGTTCTCGTCGTTCTAATGTTTGGATGGCTCCTGGTGCGCGTCCACAAGGTGCACGCAAAAAGTCTTCTTATAGTGAAAATAATTTTTATGACCGTAAGGGAAAGCCACTTGATCAGAGGTCTTCTCATAAAGATAAGAGCAAGTCATCAAAGGTCCAGTTACAGAAAAATAAGAGTATTTATTTTGATCAAAAACGAAATAAGATATCCCATGATGGTGTGTATGTTTCTAGCAAGAAAGAACATCTTTTTAAAAAGACAAAAAAAACTATTAAAGATGGTCATAATGAGCATTTATTTGAGCGGAAGCGAAAGGTCAAATCATCTGAGAGCACTATAAAAAAATCTAAGCCGTATAAGGGTCATGCAAAAATATCAAAGCTGTTTGGAGGATCGCGTGCGAGTTATAGGCGGTAAATTTGCGGGGCGTGTTTTGTGTGCACCTATTAGCCAGTCAATTCGTCCGACCAGTGATCGTACACGTGAAAGCCTTTTTAATATTCTTTCTAGCCGAGAAGAGCAATTTTGGGACAATAAACGTATTCTTGATCTTTTTGCAGGTACTGGTGCTTTAGGCATTGAGGCACTTTCGCGTGGTGCAAAATTTGCTGTTTTTGTTGAAAATTCCGTTGAGGGGCGTGGATTGATTCAAAAAAATATTGAGGCTTTTGAATTGCAGTCTGCTGGAAAAATTTTGCGTCGGGATGCGACAAAACTTGGTAATATTGGGACAATGTTTCCATTTGATATTATCTGCGCGGATCCGCCTTATGGCCATTGCTTAGGTGAGCTTGCCTTTATATCTACCTTAAAAGGAGGGTGGGCAAAAGCCAATACACTTTTTATACTTGAAGAGAAAAAAAATGCGATTATTCGTTTACCTGATATATTTTATATAGATGATAAGCGTCTTTATGGTGATACAGCAATACATTTTTATAAATTGAGATTATAGATTTTGTTATGAAAAGGATCTCATTTTATTCGATAAGGTAGTTAATTTTGATGGAACGTTTATTGTATTTTTCTTATTGAGTATCGATTATTTTGTTAATGTAATATTTCTTTTTATTTTAGTTAAAGACTTTGATGATTGTGAGTTAATTACGTAAAAATGTGTGAAGATAAAATCAATGATAGTATTTTGAAATAGGCTATATCAATCACAAAAATGGATATTTTTTATTGCGAGTTGATGAAAGAATTTATAGGCATAAAGAAAAAACTATAATGAGAAAAGTATTGCCTTATATTTGCGTAAAGATAAAGCATACGGTAAGAAAAGTTACACAAAAAAGATTTAGTTCCGAAGAGTTGAGAAATATGAAGGATAAATCATATTTTGAGTATTGGAATGTTTAGAAATCAAATTAAAGTTAAAAAAGATACTAAGAAGGAGATTATTCGTTTTTTTTAATAAAAAAAGTGTATCAATAGTGCATAATTTTCATCAACATCAATAAGCGTATAAAAGTTATATTTTTATAAATCTTCTACATTGCTTACCAGCATATATGATCAATATTTGAGGGAGTTTATAATGGCTGACAAGAACCAGATTGATAAATCCGTTTCGTTAATTGAAGCGGCGAAACGTTCTGGAGCAGATGCTGCTGATGCTGTTGTTGTTCGTTCGCGTTCTCTTCGTGTGTCGGCTCGTTTTGGGAAAGTCGAGTCTACGGAATCTTCAGAAAGTGATGATTTTACATTAAGGGTTTTTGTTGGCAAAAAAGTAGCAAGTGTTTCTGCTAATTTAGCAGCTTGCCCAAAAGAATTAGCAGAACGTGCTGTTGCTATGGCTAAAGTTTCTCCTGACAGTTTATTTGAAGGTCTTGCAGATAAAGAGTGTTTGGTTTCTCATCCTAAAGATCTTGATCTTTTTGATAATTTTGTTCCGGATAGCCGTTTTTTAACAGAAGATGCTTTAAAAATGGAAGCTGCAGCTCTTGATGTTAAAGGAGTCAGCAATTCTGGTGGAGCTGCGACAGCATATGGTCGTAGTGGATTTGTTCTTGTTACCAGTGATGGTTTTTGTGGAGCTTATCACTCTAGTTATTTTTCACGCTCTTGTAGTGCGCTTGCTGGTGAAGGAACAATGATGGAGCGAGATTATGATTATACAACTGCTTTACATTTTTCTGATTTAGAAGAAGCAGAAACTGTGGGAAAAAATGCAGGGGTAGGCGCGGTTCGACGTTTAGGAGCAGTGCGTGCAGATACTGGGGTTGTTGATGTTGTTTTTGATCCGCGGACGGCACGTGGCATTGCGGGGCATATCGCATCTATGGTTAATGGAGCATCAGTTGCTCGCAAAACGAGTCTTTTACAAGATTTTGTTGGCAAAGCGGTAATGAAATCTCATGTTAATGTAACAGATCAGCCTTTGCTTTTGCGTGGAAACTCTTCTCGTCCTTTTGATGGAGAGGGAGTTGAAGGACAAGCATTGAATATTATTGAAAATGGTATTTTAAAAAACTGGCTTCTTTCATCATCTTCAGCGCGTGAATTAGGTCTTAAAACAAATGGGCATGGTGTCCGTTCAGCATCATTAGTGCAACCAGCAAGCACCAACTTCGCTATCGAACCAAGTTCAGTATCGCCTCAAGATATGATAAAAGATGTTCGGAATGGTTTTTATGTTACAGAATTATTCGGGCATGGTATTGATTTTGTGACAGGACAATATAGCCGTGGTGCATCTGGTTTTTGGATTGAAAACGGTGAAATTGTTTACCCAGTGAGTGAAGTCACATTAGGTTCTAATTTACTCCATATGTTAGCGCATTTAACACCAGCAAATGATATTGATCGGCGTTATGGTACGGCTGCTCCGACATTGTTAATTGAAGGAATGACACTTGCAGGAAAATAACACACACTCTTCTTCTGATTTAGACTTTTTGCTCGATGTCTGTAGTGAGGCGGGAGAGATAGCGCTGAGGTATTTTGGATGTGCGTTAGATGTTTGGATAAAAGATGGTAATTCACCAGTCAGTGAGGCAGATTTTGCAGTTGATTGCTTTCTGAAGGAAAAACTTCTTGAAGCGCGTCCCAATTATGGGTGGATTTCAGAAGAAACGCAAGATAATCGTAAACAATGGGCTTATGAACGCTATTTTGTTGTTGATCCTATTGATGGAACACGAGGTTTTCTTTCTGGTAGTTCTGATTGGTGTATTTCAGTCGCTATTATTGAGAATGGACGCCCTATCGCGGGTGTGTTGCAGTGTCCAGTAAAAAAAGAAGTTTATGCTGCTGCTGTTGGCAAAGGGACGACATTAAATGATATAAAACTTCCTCTTTTGGCATCTGAGAGCAATCGTAAATATAAAATCTTACTTGATAAACCAATTGCTCAAAGATTGCCGCGAGATTTTTGCAACCAAGTTAGTTTTTACCCCCATATTTCTTCGCTTGCTTATAGTCTTGCCCTTGTTACTCAAGGAGAGGTTGATATTGTGTTAGTTCGTCCGGATTGTCATGCGTGGGATATTGCTGCTGCTGATCTTATTTTACAAGAATGTGGTGGATGCTTTTTATCACTGGATGCGTCTTCTATCTCTTATGGAGTTGAACCCCATCGATATGGTTTTTTAATTGCTGGAAAAAATAATTGCTGTCAAAATATGATAAATGTTATTCGTCAAATAAAGTTAGTTTAATCACGTAAAAACATGTTAAAATTCTTTAATAATACGGAGAATTCATATGGCTGAACCCAACGATAAAAAACAATATTTACATCTCGTATTTGGTGGAGAATTAAAAAATCTTACTAGTAATCAGTTTAAGAATCCCGATAGTTTAGATGTGGTTGGTATTTTCCCAGATTATCAATCGGCTCAAGAAGCATGGCATGCGAAAGCACAGAGTAGTGTAGATAACGCATTACAACGCTATTACATTGTAGATTTGTACCGGTTTCTTGATTCTGAAACGGGTGATGTATAAACAACGATGGAAGTTGATATAATTATTTTCTTAGATTGTGTGTGGACAGTAAGATTGCCTTTTATTAAGGATATCAAATAATTTAAGAAAAGAAGAAATGATCCTTATTTTTAAGCCTCTTTGTAAACGAACTGACCTTCATTTATAAAAATGTGGTAACAGGGCTTTTGTTGTGTGGATGTTGAGGTATCGTTTGCGTCTAATTAGTTTGTTGGATAAATCCATTGTTAAAAGGTTTACGCTGCGCTGAAAAGACACCGGTTGCTTAATCAATATTCATATATTCTTACTTATTCTTACTTTTGGAACAGCTAGCGATTGCTTTTTTAGATGCGGAAATTGTTTCTAGCTTTTTCATTTTCCATTCTAGATACAAATGTGTAACTTGCAAAAAATCTATATTTAAATTTTTGTGTGTTTTGGAGCTGATGAAAGAAAATGCGTTGCACTAGAGCTAATGTATAGCTCATATTCAAATGTATTTAAATCTTAAGAAGACGGGTATGATTACAAATATGCAACATGAAAAAGCATATAAAAATCAAAAAAAATAATTACTTTATGAGCTAAAATTACTTATTTTTCGATGCTCTTATACATGTATTTTTGTGAGAAAAGATTTTTTTAAAATATGGAATATAATTGTAATTCTATTGTCTTTAGATATTCAATTATGCTCATAAATGAAACATTTTTTATTTTCCAAAATGTGAAAGGTACTTTTACTAAAAAAAAATGTATGCAATGAACAGAAATTGTGAATCATTAAGTAAAAAGCTTACAAGCGTTTCCAAATAAGTAAATGGAGTGATTAAATGGTAGAACTAAAGGCACGTGCGGCCCTTTTAATCTATCGGATGATTGGTTTTTGTTTAGCTCCTATAGTGCCTTTTTATTTGTTTTTTCGTGCTATTTATGGAAAAGAAGATTGGAGTCGCAAAAAAGAGCGTTTAGGTAAAAGTCGTAAAAGACGTCCTCAAAATCCGCTAATCTGGTTGCATGCGGCAAGTGTTGGAGAAATGCTTGCTCTTGTTCCACTTATTAATTACATTTTATCTTTAAAAATCAATATACTATTAACAACCTGTACTGTAACATCTGCATCTTTGGCAAAAAAACTCTTTGGGGATCGGCTAATTCATCAATATGCCCCGTTGGATTTGGATTTAGCAGTGCGTCGTTTTATTGGTCATTGGAAGCCTGATTTGGCATTGATTTGTGAGTCGGAAATCTGGCCATTACGTATTAAAGAACTCGCTAAAATGCGCATTCCACAAATTTTGATTAATGCCCATATGTCTGAACGTTCTTTTACAGCTTGGCAAAAACGACGCGTTCTTGCCAAACATATTTTTAAGCATATTGATATGGCTATTGGTCAAAATGAAAAAGATGTGGTCTATTATCATACACTTGGGGTAAAATCTGTTGCGTTTTCTGGTAATCTTAAGGCGGATGTTTCTTTGGTTGAAGATAAAGAATTGCTCATGTATTATCGTAATGCTATTGGCGATCGTCCAGTTTGGGCAGCTGTTTCAACCCATGAAGGAGAAGAGAAGATTGCTTTTGAAGTTCATAAAATTCTTAAAAAATATTTGCCAGGTGTATTAACAATTATTGTTCCTCGTCATCCTGAACGTTCGAATGATCTTATTAAAAAATATGAGAATGAGAATCTGCACTTTATTCGCCGAAGCGATAATACCGTTCCAGACGCCAATACAGATGTTTTTTGGGGAGATACAATTGGGGAAATGGGGCTTTTTCTTCGTTTATCGAAAGTTACTTTCATTGGGAAGTCGCTGTGTGGGCGTGGTGGACACAATCCATTGGAGTTAGCTTTTTTGGGCTCCGCCATTTTAACAGGGCCTCATACTGCAAATTTTCAAAATATGTTTGAACAATTTTTAGTTCGTGATGCAGCCTATATGGTTAAAGATAAAGAGCAGCTTGCTACTCAGGTGTATAGACTTTTAACAAATGAAGTGTTACGGCAAGAAATGATTAAGACAGCCTATGAAATTGCAACGGGTATGGCTGGTGCGCTCGATCGTACGTTAAAAGTTCTTGATCCATTTTTGCAACCCCTTGTAATACAAACAAGTTTAAGCCAATATCGGGATAGGTATGTATATTAAAGCTCCCCGTTTTTGGTGGAAAGATAAAAGTTTTTTATATTTTCTATTAATGCCAATTTCTTGGGTGTACAGTTATTTCGCACGTTGTGTTATGGCTAAACAGTCTCCTGTTATTGATCTCCCAGTTTTGTGCATCGGAAATTTTACATTAGGTGGTGCGGGTAAAACGCCTGTTGTTATTGCTTTTGCTCAAGTGGCAAAAGAGCTTGGTTTCGTTCCAGGTATCGTATCACGTGGCTATGGTGGAACAGTGCAGAAGGTGCATCTTGTAAATAAGGAAAGTGACAATGCACGTCATGTTGGAGATGAAGCTCTTTTGCTTGCGCAACATGCTTTTGTTGCTGTATCGCCTGATCGTTATGCAGCGGCAAAACGGCTCAAGAAAGAAGGATGCAATCTTATTTTAATGGATGATGGATTTCACAGTCGTCATCTTTACATAGATTATGCATTGTTGATTGTGGATGCAATGCGCAATTTTGGCAATGGAGCTGTTTTCCCGGCAGGACCTTTGCGTGCACCGCTAAAAACACAGTTTTCTTTAATGGATAGCGTATTGTTGATTGGCGATTCAGATAATAATAAAGTTTGTTCTCTTTTGATCAACACTGAAAAGCCTTTACATCATGCTCATTTTAAACCATTAGTGTCGGATAATGTTGCGGGAAAATTATTTTTAGCCTTTGCAGGTATTGGCAATCCAAATAAATTTTTCAAATCTATTAGAGAGTTATCTGGTTGTATTATGCAAACTTACTCTTATCCTGATCATTATTTTTTTACAGACAGAGATTTAAAAAATCTTGCGCAAAAAGCTAAAAAGCAAAATTTATGGCTGGCTACAACTGCTAAAGATTATATGCGCATACGAACAAGTTGTGTACAAGAAGATTTAAAAAATCTTGTTGTATTTGATGTTAAAGTTGATTTTGCTCAAAAAAATTTCTGCAGTATAATCCTTGAGGAAGTGATAGACCGTTTTGCAAAACGAAACAATCCTCTTTAATGGAGCAGTTCTGAAAGCAAAGTTTTTGTTTTATAATCTTTAATTGATTACTTTTTGTGTTTCTTTAGTAATTGACTAAGATGTTGATTGCATTCAAGTTCGCGATGATAGGAAATTTCACAATTGGCGTAAGCTTCTTGGCGGAGAGGGCTCCAATATTTGAGATCATTTATAGGGATTTTTTGTCCGGTAACTGCACAAAGGGTGTAAGTGCCATATTTTAGGATTTTATATTCACTATTGGAATAATGAATTTTTGCTTCGCGATCATTATTGGAAAACATCATTCATAATCCCCTTCTTATTTGTATGAGAGATGATTTAAGTAAGGTGCCATAGGATTTTTATAAAGTCGAGAGTAAATTAAAAAAATATTTTTTCTACTATAACGACAAATAATAATTTATTTTCTGCCAAAAAGCCGTTCTATATCGATTAATTTAAGTTCGATATAAGTAGGGCGACCGTGGTTGCAAGTACCAGTATTGGGTGTTTCTTCTATTTGTCGTAGTAGAGCATTCATTTCTTCAGGACGCAAAAGACGTCCTGACCTAATTGAACCATGACAAGCCATAGTTGCAGCAACGTAATCAAGCATTGCTTTTAAATTGTCTGTCGTATCATATTCTGCGGTTTCATCTGCTAGATCTTTAATAAGGGCTTTTACGTCAATTTCTCCTAACATGGAAGGTGTTTCTCGTACAACAATTGCTCCAGGTCCAAATGATTCTATTCCTAAGCCAAATTTTTGCAGAGCGTCTTTGTGCGTTAAAAGACGCGTTGCATCTTCTTCAGAAAGTTCAATGATTTCAGGGATAAGCAACAGTTGTGAAGGAAGAGGTTTGGAGTAAAGTGCACTTTTGAGTGATTCATAAATGAGTCTTTCATGAGCAGCGTGTTGATCAACAATTATTAAGCTGTCTTGAGTTTGAGCGATGATATAATTTTTATGAATTTGTGCTCTTGCAGCTCCTAATGGATAATGTAATTCTTCCTGTGAGGGCATAGTGTTCGCAGTACATACATCAGCGCTTGGTGTATTTAAGCACTCTATAATAGAGGTGGAATCTTCTTTTAAATTAACAAGGTTTGCAGCATCGAGAGGTTTGTGTAGCATGGATGTTGGCGTAAAATTTTGATGCTGTGAAGTATAAGAAAAAGGCTGATAGGTATTTTTTAAACTTCTTGATGGCTGTGGTGCTTGAAATGCAGCGAGCATTGCTTCAGAGTTTGTTGAAATGGGACGAACACCAGTTTTATGTAGAGCTTCATGAATTGCTCCAACAATTAAACCACGAATTAATCCTGGATCTCGGAAGCGTACATCGGCTTTAGCTGGATGCACATTAACATCTACATCGGCGGACGGTATATCAATGAAAAGAATGGATACGGGATGACGATCTCGAGCCATGACATCAGCATATGCTCCTCGAATTGCTCCACAGATAAGTTTATCACGTACTGGACGACCATTAACATAAGCAAATTGATGAAGATTGTTACTACGACTAAAAGATGGTAAACAGGTAAAACCGGTCAAGCGAACTTCTTCACGTTCAGCATTAAGTGTGATGGTATTGGCAGCAAATTCTTTTCCCATAATTTGTGTGATACGTTGTAATTGTCCTTGAGTGTTATTTTCCATAGCAGGCAATTCTATAGAAACGCGGTCTGGGCCAAAAAGAGAAAAGCGGATGTGTGGAAATGCGATAGCAATTCGTTTCACCATATCGGTTATGGCATTTGTTTCAGCACGATCCGTTTTCATAAATTTTAATCGTGCTGGAGTGATAAAGAAAAGATCACGAACTTCAACGATAGTGCCAAGATTAGCAGCGGCTGGTTTTGGTCCAATACATTGTCCTGCTGTGACGGTAATTTCAGCGGCATTGTCAGCATGCTGTGTTCGTGAAATTAATTTAAGTTTTGCAACAGAACCAATAGAAGGTAAAGCCTCTCCTCTAAACCCGAGAAAACAGATATTATGCACATCATCGGTAATTTTTGATGTACAGTGACGAGAAACGGCTAAAGTCAATTGGTCTGCAGGAATTCCACAACCATTATCGCTTACCTTGATAAAATTTTTACCGCCGTTTGCTGTAACAATTTCGATTCGAGTTGCTCCAGCATCAATAGCATTTTCAACAAGTTCTTTGACAACGCTTGCTGGGCGTTCAATCACTTCTCCTGCTGCAATTTGATTAATAATATTTTCGCTGAGATGCCGTATGGTCATAATAATTTCTAATAAAGTTTTTTGCGGATTTTATAAAAATTGTTATGTCATGATAACATTATTTATTCAACATTCAAGAATAAGAGAGAATCTAGAAACTTTGATACTCAAAAAATTATGTTATCTCTCTTAAAAAAAAATTGTTATACTAAAAGTTGTTTTGCTATCTGTAGGATTCATTCTGGGCGTTCAATCACTTCTCCTGCTGCAATTTGATTAATAATATTTTCGCTGAGATGCCGTATGGTTATAATAATTTCTAATAAAGTTTTTTGCGGATTTTATAAAAATTGTTGTGTCATGATAACATTATTTATTCAACATTCAAGAATAAGAGAGAATCTAGAAACTTTGATACTCAAAAAATTATGTTATCTCTCTTAAAAAAAATTGTTATACTAAAAGCTGTTTTGCTATCTGTAGGATTCATTGATTGTAGCAGAAAATTGATTAATAAAGTTAAGGAGAACAATTTTCTTGCTTGAGACACTTGCACCAGTCAATCATCTGAGTCAAAAAAAGAAATGAAGTAAAGATTGGAGGCAAGACAATATGACGCGTATAAGCGGTATTTTGGCTGATAGTGATATACGAGCTTTAATTGACAATGATGTTTTAACGGCTCTTTGGCCATTTGATGCAGCGCAAATACAACCTGCAAGTGTAGATACGCGTTTAGGGAGTAAGGCTTATCGTATACGTGCGTCTTTTATGCCTGGCAGTGATGCAAAAGTTTTAGATAAAATTGAGCGGTTAAAGTTGCATGAATTTGATTTGCAGAATGGGGCAGTTTTAGAAACGGGCTGTGTTTATATTGTTCCGCTTTTGGAGAGTTTGGCTTTACCAAAAATTTTGTCTGCAGTTGCGAATCCTAAAAGTTCTACAGGGCGATTAGATGTTTTTACACGTGTAATTACAGATAATGCTCAGGAATTTGATAAAATTTGTACAGGTTACCACGGTCCACTTTATCTTGAAATTAGTCCACGTACATTTCCAATTTTTGTCCGTACTGGTTCGCGTTTATCTCAGCTTCGATTTCGCAAGGGGCAAAGTTACTTAAATGAAAGCGAGTTGTACACTTTGCATCAGGATGAAATGCTGGTGTCAGATGATTTCCCCAATATTAGCAATGGTGGTATTGGTCTTTCCATTAACTTAAAAGGAAACGAAAATGGGCTTGTTGGTTATCGTGCTAAACGCCATACCAGTGTTATTGATGTTGACAAACGTGCTGCTGCGCGTATTGCAGATTTTTGGGAACCTCTGTACTATAATGGTCAAAGTGAGTTGGTTCTTGATCCCGATGAATTTTATATTTTAGTTTCGCGAGAAGCTATCCATGTTCCTCCAGTTTATGCAGCTGAAATGACACCTTTTGATCATTTAGTTGGTGAGTTTAGAGTGCATTATGCAGGTTTTTTTGACCCAGGATTTGGGCATACAGATGCAGGTGGAAAGGGATCAAGGGCAGTTTTGGAGGTGCGTAATCATGAAGTTCCTTTTATCTTGGAGCATGGTCAAATTATCGGCCGTTTGGTATATGAACACATGCTTAGTCGACCATTAGCACTTTATGGGCATGATGTTGGATCACATTATCAAGCTCAGGGATTAAAGCTTTCTAAGCATTTTAAGTAGGCTCTACAAACAGACTTAATAAAAAAGTCATATACGAAAAATGATTCACTAAAAAAATTTATTTGTTATGAATATAAGATATTACTCACTTTTAAATTGAATATGCAGATTTTTTTCTCATTTAAATGTTATTCGCGTAATTTTGTTTAAATTACTTATCTCGTTGATCCATTATAGTATTTAAATTTTCTCTTAGTGCCCTAAGTAAACTTTGAAAGTGTGTTCCTATAAACTTTAGTTAATGTCATGTGGGAACCCGCTGGATTTTTTTTATTATCTAAGAAGTTTGCCATGTCGTTCAACGAGTTTGATTAGTTTTATTAATGGCCTTTTTAACATTTACAGGGGGATTCGTGATATAAGTTAATCATTGGCCACACGCTCCTTACAAGATTGTTAAAACATTTTTGTAAGAGGATATTGCTTCAAAACTGTAATCAGTCATTAAAGCAGACATTTCAAAAGAACATTAATCACAAAAAGTGATATGACCTTGATGTTTGAGCGTATACCAATAATATGTGCGTTTGCATGTTATTGATTACAGTTCTTAGGAGTGTGTATCTGTGTGTTATCAGCTTTTTTTGTTGCAATCTCTTGTACCTGTAATTACTGAATGAAATTCTCTATTAGGATATCTGATAGAGAATATGCGCGGGTTGGGGATTATTAGTTTTTGGGTGCATTGCACCTTTTATTGAGAAACAATGGTGTTATTATGATTATTTCCTCAGCGTTGGATTATCGCAAAGCAGCAAAGCGTCGGCTTCCTCCTTTTCTTTTTCATTATATTGATGGTGGAGCTTACGCTGAAGAGACATTACGACATAATTGTACAGATCTTCAAAAAATTGCATTGCGTCAAAGGATTCTGAAACAGGTTGGTGAAGTTGATCTTTCTATCCAGCTTTTTGACAAAACACTTGATATGCCAGTCGTGTTGGCACCTGTTGGGTTAACTGGTATGTATGCGCGCCGTGGTGAGGTGCAAGCTGCACGTGCCGCAATAGCGAAGGGTATCCCTTTTACGCTTTCTTCAGTTTCAGTTTGTCCTATTGAAGAAGTACATGCAGCGGTTGGAAACGCATTTTGGTTTCAACTTTACGTTCTTAAGGATCGTGGCTTTATGCGCAATGTTTTAGAACGGGCTTGGGAAGCTGGTTTACGTACGTTGGTTTTTACTGTCGATATGCCGATTCCTGGTGCACGTTATCGTGATGCTCATTCTGGTATGTCTGGGCCTTATGCTGGGGTACGTCGTATTTTACAGGCTATGATACATCCACATTGGGCTTGGGATGTTGGTGTTATGGGGCGCCCACATGATCTTGGAAATGTGTCTGCTTATCTTAAAAAGAAGATTGCATTAGAAGATTATATTGGTTGGCTTGGTGCAAATTTTGATCCATCAATTGGCTGGTCTGATTTACAATGGATTCGAGACTTTTGGAAAGGGAAAATGATTCTGAAAGGTATTCTTGATCCACAAGATGCGCGAGAAGCAGTGAAATTTGGTGCTGATGGTCTTGTTGTATCCAATCATGGTGGACGTCAGCTTGATGGTGCATTATCAACTACACGGGCTTTGCCAGCAATTGTGGATGCTGTAAAGGGTGATTTGACTATTTTAGTTGATTCTGGTGTTCGTTCTGGTCTTGATGTTGTTCGCATGATTGCACAAGGTGCGGATGCTGTCATGATTGGTCGTGCCTTTGTTTATGCACTTGCTGCAGCGGGTGAAAAGGGTGTTACGCACGTTCTTGATCTTTTCGCTAATGAAATGCGGGTAGCTATGACGTTAACGGGTGCGCGCGCAATTAAAGAAATTACACGTGATAGCTTAGCAAATATCAATGTTGCTAATTCGTGATGGGTGTGTATCTGTATATGTGTCTTTGGGAAGAGTTTTTCCAAAGTGACTAATGTAATCTGGGTGCAGTCAGATATTTTCATGTGTTATTTTAATGATAGTATAACTTTTGTCATACCATTATTACTAACTCTATAATTTGCTAAACGCCAACTTGGTTTTCATTGCAGAATTGCTTTGTTTATTTGGTATTCTTTTAATAATACAAATTTGTAAGCAATACCGTACATCGTATCATATGTCGTTTAGCAATTATTTTTCCAAGTTTTGTAATCGTTGTTTATGTATCAATAGTCCTATAAGACTTGCATAATTATAAAATAGATATGTCTGTTAAGGTAAGGATTGTTAGCTTTAATGTCATTTCTTAGAAAAAATAAGCAATAATGAGATACTAATTTTATTGATGTATAATGATTTATCATGAAGAGTAAGTTTGGTCGAGTTTATCCTATTTACTTAGGTTTATCAACAAAACAAAACGGTGCCGCATGCCGGTTTCGAACCAGCGACCCCATCATTACGAATGATGTGCTCTACCAACTGAGCTAATGCGGCATAAAATCATACATTTGTCAAACAAAATTGACTGTAGGGTAATAGCTGAAGGGACGTATAAAAGCAAGTGTGCATATTACGTAATCATTTATAAGGTGCAGCAATTATTTGAAATGCAAAAAGTGTTTTATCAAATAAGAAATAAAATAGTATTTTTGATCTTTACGTTGTAATATTTTGATAAAATGCTTTTTTAATTTATGGAAATAATTGATTGTGGAAGAGGTATTAAGGAATGCTCTGTTGGGAGTAGTACATGTATTAAGCATCCATAATATAGATAAAGATACCTGCAGCTTTGATGAGAAAAGGGAAGTTTTTAAGCTATTTATGGAAGGAATAATAATACTAATGCCCATAATATATGTGAAAGTAATACGGGACACTAGATAAAAGAGAAAATGTTTTTCTATCTAAGATAGGTTAAAAACCATGTTTGATAAAAAGAGATTTTACAAAATTAAAAATGAATCTGGCTTAAGAAAAAATTTGAATTGAAAAATTCTGCTCGTATTGTTACAGATCGATAGAAAAGTTTGGATGGTATATTAAAAAATTTAATATTTTAATAGAATAATGTATACGTTTATAATCAAATTTGTGAAATATTTTTAGTTTGCACTTATTAGTAAAACGATTTTAAAGTTATCCTAACGACATGCGATTTTTTTTTAAGATAATCAACTATGCGTATGCAATAAATTTTAGAAACATTTCTACAATATCAAATATATTTTCTTTTTGTAAACGAGGCTTTGTGAAAAGGCTTCGGTTTTTTATAATTCAAGATACAAAACACTATTGCTAACGTGCCCAAAATAAGCCACGCTGGTAAAGAAATGAGAGAAATACAAGTTGAAGATAGGAAAACGGACATGGCATTACTTATAGACTGATTAAGACTATAAGTATCTGTTTGCAGTAACTTTGCTAATATCTCATTGAAAGGGGTTATAGTCCAATGTGCTGTACTCACAGTATGTGCGCAATCAATGACGGATACTATAATCGTCAGTGTGATGAAAATAAAAGCCATTAATTTAAATAAAGCACGGAACATATTTTTCTTTTCAGTTAAAAAAGGATATTTGCGTAACGTACAGAAAAATAAGTGGTTGCATTATAATAAAAAAAGAAACTTACATTCGTTTTTATATTAAAAAAAATGCACAAAGTTTTTGGTCCGCCGATGAAAATTTAATATAAATCTAATAAAGTAATGAGTAATGATGTTTGAGGAAAAGCACAATGAATTGAAGCGTAGTCTTCAAAATCGCCATGTTCAAATGATTGCCCTGGGAGGTGTTATTGGAACGGGTCTTTTTTATGGATCACTCGAATCTATTCAGTTAACAGGCCCTTCAACTATTTTAGCTTATCTTTTTGGGGGGCTTGTCATGTATTTTATTATGCGAATGCTTGGTGAAATGTTAGCAGAAGAGCCATTATCAGGTGCTTTTAGCTTCTTCGCTTATAAATATTGGGGACATTTGGCAGGTTTCATAACGGGTTGGAATTATTGGTTTCTTTATATTCTTGTTGGGATGACAGAACTTACAGTTATCGGTTTTTACTTTGATCATTGGGTTCTCATCGACCATTGGAAATCATCTTTGATTGTTTTTATATTTGTGACATTGATAAATTTGTTTAATGTTCGCTTTTACGGAGAATTTGAATTTGGCTTGGCTTTAATTAAAGTTGCTGCTGTTGTCGGTATGATCATTTTTGGAGTTTTTCTCATTGTTACCGGAATAGGGGATCATCAAGCGAGCATTCAGCGTCTTTGGGATTGTGGAGGTTTTTTCCCTTATGGTGCAACAGGATTTGTTTTTGCTACTTGTGTTGTTATGTTTTCTTTTGGTGGAACAGAGCTTATTGGTGTTGCTGCTGGAGAAACATCAAATCCACAAAAAACAATTCCAACAGCTATTCGTCAAGTGATGTGGAGGATTATAATTTTTTATATTGGTTCTATTAGTATTATTATGATGATAAGCCCATGGAATATGATCGGAAAAAATAGTAGTCCTTTTGTTACAATTTTTGAAACTATAGGAATTCCCGTAGCAGGTCATATTTTAAATTTTGTGGTTATTATAGCTGCTATTTCAGTTTATAATAGTAGTATTTATTCTAACAGCCGTATGCTTTATAATTTAGCTATACAAAAAAATGCACCGCATATTTTTAGTAAATTGAACAATGCTCGTGTTCCTTATGTTGCTACTTTTTTTTCATCTCTCTGTACCGGAATAATTGTTATTGTTAATGCTCTTGTACCTCATAATAGTTTTATGCGTATCATGGCTCTTGCAACGGCAGCGGCAATTATTACCTGGGCTATTATTGTTATTGTTCATTTAAAATTTCGAAAAGCATATAAACACAGAAAAAAGTCATTGATTTATGCTTTTGGTTTATATCCTTATGCTAATTATCTTTGTCTCTGCTTTCTTGCATTGTTATTTTGCATTATGTTTATTAGTGGTTTTGGGCAAGACGGATTAATGGCTAAATTTTTTAATATTATAGGAGTAAAGACGTCATTTATTGAATCCTATATTCCTGCTCAGATGCCTGATATGAGTTTGGTAGTGGTTATTATTCCTATATGGTGTTTAATTTTGTTTTTGAGTTATAAGCTTAAGCTGTATCGATAAAGGGGAATGTATAAAGAAAGTAGATTGATTGGAAGAAGCTTTGGGTATCATACAATTTGATAAAGTAACGCAAGTCTTTGGTGATTTGTGTGTTTTAAAAAATATTACTGTACGACTTACTGAAAGACGAATAGCAGTTATTGGTGCGAATGGTTCTGGAAAAAGTACATTTGTTCGCCTTATCAATGGGTTGCAGTTGCCATCTGATGGTGTTGTGAGTGTAGATGGACTCGATACAAAACGTGATGCAAAAGCAGTTAAGCGTAAAATAGGATTTGTCTTTCAAAATCCTGATAACCAAATTGTTTTGCCGTTAGTGGAAGAGGATTTATCTTTTGGGCTCAAAAATTTAAAGCTAAGTAAAGATGAAATTAAAGAACGTGTAGACGAAATTTTACAACGCTATGATCTTCAAGCCTTTAAAAACCATGCAGTTCATTTATTAAGTGGTGGACAAAAGCAATTAATTGCCATCTCAGGGGTGGTGGCAATGAAGCCAGATTATATTATTTTTGATGAGCCAACGACATTACTTGATTTGAAAAACAAGCGTCGTGTTGCACAAGTTATAGAAGAATTATCGCAAACAGCCATTGTTGTATCGCATGATTTGGAGTTTCTTGAAAACTTTGATAGAGTACTAGTTTTTGATAAGGGAGAAATAGCTATTGATGATATACCTTCTATTGCGATAAAAGAGTATATGAGAAAAATGTCTTGATTAGTTTATATTATCCTCAGAATACATTTATTCATAGGCTAAAACCCGGGATTAAGTTAGTATTTCTTGCCGTATATGCAATTATTATGTTTATGATTTCATCTATAGCGATGCTTTCATTATTTTTGTTGCTTGTAGCTTTATTATATATAGTTGCAAAGATTCCTTTTAGAAATATTTTAAAACAGTTAAAATCGGTAAGTTTATTTTTAGGACTTATATTGTTTGTTCAGGTTATTTTTAATAGTTGGCTTACGGGTTTTGAAGTTATATTACGCTTGCTCACCCTTATTTTTTTAGCATCACTTGTTTCGTTAACAACTAAAGTTTCAGATATGGTAAGCTCAATTGAGATGGGGCTTAGTCCATTTCGATACTTTGGTGTAAATCCATCAAAATTTAGTATGGTTTTATCTATGACAATTAGATTTATTCCCGTTGTTAGCGAAAAGTTTAATGAAATACGTGAAGCACAACGGGCACGTGGGCTTGATACTAATGTTTTTGCTCTTGCAATGCCTTTAATGATACGTACTATCAAAATGGCTTCAGAAGTTGCTGAAGCTTTGGATGCACGCTCTTATGACGGCGATATTGAATAAGTTTTCGTAATGGTAAAAAATATATGACAGATAAATAATTAATGAATACAAAAGATTTAACTTATATTGCTTTATTTGCAGCTATTTATGCAATTTTAGGACTTTTTCCTCCTCTTTACTTTCCTTATTTTCTTGGACTTCCTATTACAGCTCAATCTATGGGACCGATGTTGGCAGGATCCATCCTTGGGGCAAAAAGAGGGTCCTTAGCATCGATTCTTTTCCTGGTTTTGGTTGCAATTGGTTTTCCTTTATTATCTGGTGGGCATGGAGGTCTTGGTGCTTTTTTAGGAGCTGGAGGTGGTTATCTAATCGGTTTTGTATTTGCTGCGTTTTTTATTGGTTTTATGGTTGAGTTATTTTGGTATCGGTTAAATTTTATCCTATTGGTTATAATAAATGCTGTAGGTGGTATAGGAATTGTATATCTTTTTGGAGTTCCGTGGATGGCTTATATCAATAAAATCACTTTACTGAAGGCTTTAATAATTTCTTCAGGCTTTATGATTGGTGATTTTTTAAAAGTGCTCATTGCATCTTCTATTGCTCTTACAACTAAGAAGTCTGTTCCTCTTATTTCCTATAAAAAAAAGTAAATCTTATTCTGGAGAGAACTTTGCATAGAATGATATGACAAGTACAGAAAACTATAATATGTTGAGCTTTTTTGTCTTACAGATTTATTCTAGTTAATAGATGATTGAATAAAATGCTCAAAGTGCAATGAGTATATGATTTAATGTCAGTACTTTTGTTCTTGCAGTGTTTTGTGTTTAATTATAGGAAAAACTAGGTTTATTTCAGAGGGGTCTGAGATTTTTTAAGATACGTTCTTATAATCATGACATTGGCTATCAGTGTAATGATGATACGGGGATTATCAAAAGGGGATAATTAATGAATGTAAAAGATTTAACTTATATTGCCTTATTTGCAGCTATTTATGCAATTTTAGGTCTTTTCCCACCTATTACCTTCCCTTTTTTGCAAGGTATCCCAATTACAGCCCAGTCTATGGGACCAATGTTAGTAGGATCTATACTTGGCGCCAAAAGAGGGGCTTTAGCATCAATTCTGTTCCTTGTTCTTGTTGCAGCTGGTTTTCCTTTATTAGCTGGTGGGCGTGGAGGTATAGGCGCTTTTTTAGGAGCAGGGGGCGGTTATCTCATAGGTTTTGTATTTGCTGCGTTTCTTATTGGTTTTATGGTTGAGCTATTTTGGTATCGGTTAAATTTTATTATATTAGTTGTAATAAATACTATAGGTGGCATTGGAGTTGTATATCTTTTTGGAGTACCATGGATGGCTTATATTACTAAAATTTCTTTACTGAAAGCTTTAATGATTTCAATGGGTTTTATAATAAGCGGTTTTTTAAAGGTACTGATTGCGTCTTCTATTGCTCTTACAGTTAAGAAATCCGTTCCTCTTATTTCACCCTCCAAAAAATATTTTTACTTTTTATAAAAATTTGTATCATGCTTTATTGAGGTGAAAGAAGAATAATGTGCGAGGTTCTTTGTATTATTTATTGCATTTTAAATTGAAAAAATATGCAAAATAAAGAGAATATATGACGCATTATTGAAGTGATTATCGTAAAATGACACCTGAATTTTCGTTATATATTTTATAATTTATTATTTAATGAGATGATAATAAATATAGTATGAATTTAAATTGATACTTTAAACGCAGACTGTAGTTATTATATATGAGCAAATAATATTTTTATAAAAAATAATAATTTGTATTTATGCCATTTTTTCGCAAGATATTAGTATAAAATTCCTATATAATTGCAGAAAACAATGTATTTTAAGTAACACAATATAATCAAAGTGATACTAAGACATTATTTTTAATAAACAAACTATTTTTATAATATATAATAATTATCACTATATACATATAAGTAGAATTATGTTAAATTCACTATGTATTTTAAAAATTAAAATAAATTATATAGGTGAATTATGAACATAAAATATTTTTTTATTATATTCACTGTTATTTTTGGTTTTTTTTCTGTTGTAAACGCATCTGAATGCACTGATATTAAAGGATCAGCTCCTATTATCATTAATCCTACAGATTTTAGTAAAGCTTTGCTTTATAATACCCATGATGAAATTTTATTAAATAAAGTTGTTTCATCATCACATTCGTCACTTACAGTTACTTATAGTGCCCCTTGGAAGGCGGTTGGATCGGGGTTTAGTAAAATGAAACAAGTTTATTGTGGTTTAGCTGTGTATTTCTATAATTTTTTCTTAAGTATGTTCAAGTTGTAAAAAAAATACATTATAGTGTTTTTCTGTATAATTTTTGTAGCAAAAATATATTTTATCTTTTTATAAGTGTTTATCATTTGTGAGTGAAAGAATTTATGTTAACTCTTAATATAAGAGATTATAGATCATGTCTGTGTATATAAATGACATATACTTATAATCAATCTATCTAATTCATAAGAAAAAACTTACGGATAAGAGTGATTACGATTGTGAGATCATCAATTTTTTCGATATCATCAGAATAATTTTGGTGATCTTGCAAAAACTAAAATATTTTACTTATTCCAGATAAGTGTTTTTTTGTTGTATACTAACTGAGTTTAAGAGCTGTCCTTTAGCTGAAAAAGAAAAATGACTTTTATGTTTTAGCAAAAAGAGCTCTCATTGTTTTAAATTTTTATCAATGTTTTCAGTCTTACAAAGTTTTAGACTAAACGGAGCAGATTAAGCAAAGGTTTCGATACAATAGGATTTTGTGAGAATGTGTTGTCAATTTTAAAAGCTAAATAGTCCGTTTTAAATTGTTTTCTCGCATTTCAATGATCTCTATTATTCTTAAGTAGCTTTAATACAGATAATATCCATTAATATAATGTGATTATAACATATATCGAAAGCAAATTTGTATCGCATCTTAAGAATAGTAATGAAGCAAAAAGATTTTTTCAGTTTTCAAGTTTTTAGAAGTAGAAATACTTTTAAACGCAAAATATTTTACAGAATACGCACCTTAAAAGAAAGTTTTTGCTCGCGAAACATTGTCAAAACAAATTTCAAAGTACTATTCTCTTAATCTTTTTTATGTCGAAAATAAAAATTAATAGATTGTGTGTAATTAACGACAATTAATAAAGAGGATAATGCCCAGACACTGTATAAAATTTTTCAATAAAATAAATATGTTAACTCAATATGAAGAAAATATGCGACTATTAATTCTGTTAAGTTTTTTAAGAGGTGGTCCTCCATGTCTTTGGAGCTTTTTTATCACTTCAAAGGCAAGACTTCTGTGGTCAGCGTTTTTTGGGTAAAGAGATGCTATTTTATCTTCTATTCCACCCAAAAGTGCTTTGAGTTATGCGACCGTTGCATTTGCATTTTCGGCTCGTGCTGCTGCTAATTTCTTAATCCATGTGCTGATTTTTTAATACCAGTCGCGTTACAAGCATTTCAAAACAGACTTCCAAAACTTTCTTTGATGTATTTTTTTCCATTTTTTGCTGCAAATAAATGTTTCATCTTCGACAAGACCAATTGCAAGTGTAGAGACTCATTTCGGTAAAATGGGAAGGAAATTTTGAAAAGTCTTTGAAAATTTAAAAAAATCTTTAAAATCCTAGAAACTAGCTTTGAAGTATCTTTGAAAAAATTAAATCATACCTTTGCAGTACATAAATTTAATTTTTTTAAAAAGAGACTTTATTTTAGCACTGCTAAAGTTGCTGAACATGAGAACTATAATGCTGAAATGATATCATTTTACGCCAACCCTAACAAGAGAATTTTTCATGGTTGAATGCAATAAGAAAGGGAAATGTGTTTGTTGTCATTTTATTAAATGTAAAACAAATTAAAAATTAACTAATTAATAATGCTGTGATATGTGAGTTGATCTACCAGCCTACTGGGAAGAATGAAACAGTGACAATAATAAGTTAATATTTTCGTTGAAGCTTTTTAAAGGTTTCTTCTAAAAAAGGACCGCAAAAAATAAATACAAACACAAATATACCAAAAATGTAAACTAATGACAAAAAGCCAAATATATTTACCATATACGCACTCAGGTAAAAAAATACCAATAAGCTAAGTCTTACAACAGTTGACAAAAAAGATTCGTATGTGGCTCTGAGATTATCACCAATACTATCGTGTAGAGCAACTTCTGCACGAAGGGATGTGAATTTAATTAAATAAAAAATCATGCATATTAAAATAACAGCAATCTCTTTTCTTGGATAAAAGAAAGTAACCGTAAAAATCATAAAAGCTGAAAGAAACAGCAGTAAAATAAAATTCATTCTCTCATTCAGTTTTGTAAATAAAAAACTCGCTAGTAGCTGGGAAAGCAATATAAGAGAAAATACCACACCGAGATAAGAATAAGTTACATTAATATTGTAATCTTTAAATATCCACTGCCAATATTGCGAAAATATATTAAAAAAGATAAGTAAAAAATAAAAAGATAGAGATATATAAGGAATTTTAATAAAAATAGATAACATCTCTTTTGTATCAGAAATTAACGAGTTCGCCTGTTCTGTTTTTTTCTTTCCTTTTAGATCATCTAAAAAAAACAAACCAAACAGTGTCGTAATCATCATTAAAAACGCAGATATGTACCATATATATTGACTAGAATAATCAGCAAAATATGCGCCTACCAAACTAAATATAAACATGCCAACATAATTATATTGAGAGCTGGAACCAAGTACCTTTTTAGTAGACGTAAGTTTTGTCTTTGCGTATTGAACAAGTAGAGCATTGTAGGCACCAGCAATCAATGTAAGTGATAATGCATTAAAAAATTCTGCCAAAAGAATGCCGTAAAAGCCATTAGAAATCCCCATAAGAAATAGCCATGTGGCTGAAAAAGCTGACGCCAAAATTATAGATATTTTATAACTTTTTCTATCTGCAAAATATCCAAGAGGAATATCTGTAACCATCATAATAAAAGCTTGAAATGACTTAATTATACCTATATCGACAATAGTTAATCCTTTTTCAAGCATATAAAACACAATGAAGGCACCTGTCAGAATTCTTATGCCATTAAACAAAAAACCAAATGTTAATATACTAGCCATTTCCTCACCGACAGCGCTCATAAAGCTAAATAATACCTTATTTTATAAGATACACATAAATTCCTATCTTATTACAAATATGGCAATATCTACTATAACAAAACTTCAATTTTGTAAATTTGATACCCAAAAAGGTTAATGAATAATCTAGGTTTTATAATTTGACATTTGTCAAAGTTTGTTAAATACAATGCTGCATAATGATATTTGCAAATCAAAACGACTCTTTATGTGCAAAAAACTTATCTGAGGCAATTTATAACGAAATGTTCTCATCTTCTGATGATCAGCAAGAGAAAAATGGATAAAGTGGTAACAGAACAGTTTCTAGCTGTGAAAAACGTTATTGCAAAAGACCAACGTTTATATCGCCAACATAATCTGCAAGCTGCGCTATAATATCTGGTTATAGAAGATGAGTTGCTCCCATATCTGACGAATGCGTTGCGGATTATTCTTAATACTTGCCGTAAATATTTTGGTTATTAAATCATTTATAGAGTCTACCTTGGATTCAATTATATCGTATATTGTTTCTAGGTCTCTGCAAAATTGGGATATTTGTTTAAGCAATATCATAAATTAGTGCTTATATATCTGGCATCTATACTAAATATTAAATCGACAACTTGTGTTTTAGGATTAATATCTTTTTCGCTTTAAATTTTTTTTGCATAATTAATCGTTAGATTCTCAGAGTTCAGCTATATAAGAGAAAACAGGATGAATTGTAGGAATAGAGGACAGAAATTTCATATTCATAGCGATAAACAGCGCAAATGAGAGTGGATTTATCTATCAGCCGTATAATTTATTATCAAAAGCTAAAGTTATCCGAAGAAAATAAAATAAGAAAATAGAAATAAAGCTGTTCCTGTTGCTATATTAATATATCCTTTTATTTTTTGCTTTTTTAAACTAGCGCTAGCAAATGATATAAAAATGGTTATCGAAGTAAACCATGCAAATATGTTGAAAGAATGTATCGTTACAAGTTCAAATCCCTTTTTAATACTATCGCTAAAAGATAAAAATTTTGGGAAGGCTGCTATATAGAATATTAATACTTTTGGGTTTAATATTTGTGTCATAAAACCATCCACATAACTGGTAAGCAACTTTTCTTTATCTTTAGTATTATTGTCATTTTGTTGTGTTACATTTTTTAAAGTTAAGCTGTTAATTCCAGATTTAAACGATTTAACTCCCATATATAATAAATAACAGCCACCCATTAATTTTACTAAAAAAAATAGCGTTTTATTATTAAGAATAATTGCTGATACACCTAGTATGGAAAATGTCCCATGTGCGTATGTTGCTGTACATAATCCTATAACGCTAGCAAATGAATTCTTTTTTCCCAATCTAGTTGCACGATCAATTATAAAAGCCATATTCGGTCCAGGTGATATGACTAAAAAAAATGAAACTATGAAAAAGGCTAGTATTTGATGATTCATTTGACTTTTATTTTTGAAATTAAGTTATCTTCGATATATAAATCTATTTCATCAAACTTAGAAAGTTTTCCCACTCCCTGCGGAGTGCCTGTATATATTATATCTCCGCTTCTTAGTTGAATGTAGCTACTCAGGAATGATATTATTTTTCCAAAGCTAAATATCATATTTTTAGTATTACCAAGTTGCCGAGTCTTACCATTCAGTTTCATTTTAAAAGTTATAGGGTTGTTTATTTCTTCTTTGTTGATGAAATCAGAGACGTATGCGGTTCCTTTAAATCCTTTAGACAAAAGCCAAGGAAGCTTTTTTTCTTTCAATTTCGTTTACAAATCCCTAGCAGTTAGATCAAGACCTACAGCTATAGTATTGTAGCATTCTTCGGCTTCTATCTCATCAACTATAAAAGTATCTTTTGAGATTTTAAGCACAATTTCAGTTTCGAAATGTATTTCTTTAGAAAAATCAGGGAGATGAATTTGATTTCCTACGACTAGTGAACTATTCGGTTTGCTAAATATAATTGGTTCATCTTCAATAGCATTGCCCAGTTCATGGGTATGTTCAATGTAATTGCGTCCAACGCAGTAAATATTATGAATCATAAGAAACTACTAAACTTTTCATTCTCTTTTTGTACATATAAGATATAACTGTAGAAACAACATCATTTCTCATATCGATATGTGAGTTTTCTGAAAAATATGCATGGTGTGGATTAATCACCAACCGCGGTGATAACCCATTAGCATTGTCTCTTCAAGCCTTAATTAAAGGATGGTCACTGAGTGGTTTTGCGGGTAAAACGTCAAGTAGAGCATGGAATGCAGAATTATTGCTTAGATGTTTTTCTAAACAATCAAAATCTCTCAGAATTTTTCCTCTTGTTGTGTTCATTAAGAGACCATTTTTCTTCATTTTTGTTAGGAATTCTGAATTACAATTCCCATTATTTTTCTATAAGAAGGTAGTGCAGTGATATTATATCAAATTCTCCTAAAAGATATTAATATCTCTAGAAGCTTGAAGTTGAGTGATTTGGCTAGATCTTCATCAATGTATGAATCATAAACAATTACTGAGAACCCAAAAGGTTTTAATCGCTCTAGTGTTGCTTTTCCTATTTTACTTAAGCTAATCAATCCAATGGTTTTATGCTTTGGATGGAATGTTTTAAGATTATTTTCTTGCCATATTTTATCATATTTTTTGCCAAATTATTATATCTGGATACTTGTCTGCAACCTTTCAAAATCATGGTTAATGCGGTATCAGTTATTTCATCTAATAAGAAGGGGTTATTAGAAAATTCAATACTCTGCTTTCTAAACGCTTTATAATCTACTTGGTTATAACCTATACCAAATCGCTCTGCTATTTTACACTTACCTAATTTCGGAGCTGTTTTTTCTATTATTTTGCATGCCAAACTAATACGATATCAATCACTTATACAATTTCATTAGGATAGTCATCTTCATTTAAAGAATTAAAAAAAATAAAAATCAGCATCCAAATCAGTCAGTTGTTTTTCAAATTCACTAATTTCAGTTATTCTATCCGTTATCGCGATTTTCCTAATAAGCTAATTACTAAGAATAACCAGAAAATTTTTTTAGATCGCTTTTTCAAAGTTATGAAATAAGGTATAAAATTACATTTTTATAGCGTTAAACCACCATATACTGCATGAGATTAGCATAAGGAGGGGATTTTATGTTAATTTTAAAATTAAAAGAACGTTTGGTATTATTCGATAACCGAGCGTTTTTTTATTTTTCCCTAAGTGGTTTGTTTGCTACATTTGGCAATGGGCTAAATTATATATCCTTGTCATGGTTAGCCTATGATCAGACCAATTCGATCAATGGCGTAGCGCGTATGATGTTTTTTCTATGGGTGCCTAGTATTATTTTTGCGCCTATTTTAGGCATATTGTCAGATAGATATAATCGTAAAACACAAATTATCATTTCAAATCTCGTTAGAGGTTTAGTAATCGTGAGTTGGGTAACACTCTGGCATTTTGGTATAGAAATAAAATTTATATATCTATACGCTCTCTTGGGTACTTTTTCCTCTCTTTATATATCGTCAGCTGTCCCTTTTATCCAAAATATTATTCCGAAGGATCACCTAATCAATGCGAATGCGACTATTGATATGATTTATGAACTTGGCACAATAGCAGGTATGGCTTTAAGTGGATTTATACTTGCATATACAGGAATAAAAGCAACTCTTTTGATAGGTGGTATATTTTTTATAATTGCGGGGTTTTTTAATATTGTTATGACAAGATTCGGTATCACGCAAAATAAAAGTGAAAATCAACAAAGATGGTGGGATAGTTATATATCATCACTCAATTATTTTAGACAAAATCCGGTGCTTTTTGTGCCTTATATGAACCAGATGATAACCATGGTTCTTTTGATGACAATCCCTATCGTACTTGTTCCTTATACACGAGAAGTATTAAATGCTGATACAAAAATTTTTGCTATATTAGAAGCGCTGTATTCATTGGGCATATTTACGGGAGCTATTTTTTCTCCAATACTTTGTGAAATTTTATCCATAAGAAAAACTCTCGCTATTTTATTAGCAATTATAATTATAGGGCTTATTATTTTGTCATTGAATACAAATATTTTAATTGTTTTCCCTGTTTATTTCATGATTGGAGTTGGGCTTTCGAGTTGGGCTCTTTCTATTTCTTTGTCCCAGCTGTATTGTAGTTCTGAATATCAAGGAAGACTTCAAGCGACGTTTAATGGCATCGCGGGCTGCTTTATCCTTGGTATATATCTATTTATGACAACAGATACTTATGGTATTTCAGCACAGCTTATATATTTTATGCAGAGTGTATTTGCTACCATTGGGATGTTTTTCGTTCTATTTTACAAAAAAAGTACGATATAAAAATAGTTGAATTCCTATTTTAATTTCTGTTTTATAAGGTTATCAATGTAAGCACAAAAAATAGGTGCACTTATATAAAAATTTAAGTCACACACACTCAAACAAACCACAGCTTTTTTGTTCAAAAAACAATCAAGAATTCTCAAAAGCTAGAGCTAAAGAACTACGAGAATCTGTATTGCCTATACGGCTAAATAGAATATTTTTGCAAAAATCACGTTATGGTATAGCTTTTTACTATATCTGCAATGTTAACTCTGATCACCCTAGATTGATAACAACTGTCCACACTTCATCAACTTTAGCAACCTTTGAACAAATGATACTTCTTGTAAAAGAGAGTAACAGCAGAAATAACTTAGCACGTGAAAATATTCACGGCTTACTGATTTCTATGATTGATGTTGTTATTCGATGTAAGTGTGTTGAAAAAAATTTTGTATTACAGAAATTTATTCGAACGATACCCTTTAAGGCATCCATTATATATATGCGTTAGAGTTAGTGAAATGAACAATAAATACATTTTGTATTTTAAATATTGTGCATCGCTTGTAAAGCAAGTAATTCAAAGAGGATTTAAGCTATTTATCATTATTATAAAATCAAAACATGGTATTGATGATTTTCAGCATTGTTTTGTTGATAATTTAGAAGATGCTCAGGAAGTATTCAGAATTATCAGCTATCAGCTCAAAATATTCCTATCAATAATTGTTAGTGTCATCACTCATCATGATAAGAAATATTTACAGCAGAAATTATCCTGAACTACCTGTAACTTCCTGGAGCTAGTCCTATAGTTTACCACTACATTTTCGAGATAAGTACTTTCAAAAATCATTACTCACAAGTACTGTGTCCTGTCTATGATCAATGTGTATGTATTTCGTTGGACTTTGTATGGAGATATTGCTTCGTCGTTGCACTCCATTTGTAATCAAGCTTACTAACAGCACTGGTAGCGAAAAGACGAGGATGATCCATGATGAGCAAATGGTCAAGCAGTTTATGGATGATAGCGCAGGAAATCCCGCTATAGCTCTTGTAGAGGAGTCCTATATTCAGGGGAAAGAATATTGTGTCGATGGTTTATAGAAAAAGGGTAATTTAATTTGCTAGCCTACATAGTATTTACGATATTTTTAGTTCTTTTTCATTGTGCACCATGTATTCCATTTTTAATCTGTCTATAGAAGCTATATATGTCTTTTCCTTATATAAAAATTTTTTTCAGCATCTTAGATGATTGAAGAGATGTTGTTGTATAATCTCAACAAAGAGATCATGGTTAAATTTTCAGAAACTAAGAATACAATAGCGCTACTGATTTGAAGCATTCTTGTCCTGCTTATTTCATTTTCTATTCCTTATAAGATACTCTAAAAAATAAAGTAGTGTTATCTCTCAAATAGGATTGAAATACTCTAGCAATTATCAAAAGAGCTGTCTAAAAATCATTTCATAATTATCATCAAATTCATAAATACCATACATAATTAATTAATATAATCTGCAAATTATAGCGTGTGTAAAATTCATGATTAGCGCTTTAATTTCTTATAAAACAGTATGTTATTAAAAGTCCCCCTTTTAAAATATTCAAAGAAATGTGTGAATAAATTTTATTTATAATTTTATCAATATATATATTATGATAACTAACGACCCGTTGTGATAAATAGAGTTTAGTATTTATGAGATTTGGTGGAATGGTTGGCTCATTTTCGTAACACCACGTGATCAGAGAATCAGATTCAAAATAAAAGTCAAATACTTATAAAATAATCGTTCTTAATTTTACTTTGGAAAAGTAATATGAAAAAAATATTTTTTGTTTTGATAGGAGTCATCTTAGCTTCAAATGTTGCTTCAGCTGAAACAGTGAATGTGAAGTACCACGGATTAGTAAATTTAAGTAATTTCCAATGCCAAGCCACAGTGAGTTCATTTGTTCACCGTATTTGTTATCAGCCGCAACAAAGCTATGTAGTGGTGCTTTTGAAGCACACTTACTATCACTATTGTCGAGTTCCTTTCTATGTCGTAGCAAACTGGCTGTTTTCACCTTCAAAAGGTAGATTTTATATTCAAAATATTAAAGGCAATTTTGATTGCCGGCTAGGTGGAATACCTAATTAATTCACGTGTTAAATACCATTATCGAACAAGATACAATCATAAGAAGATCATTTGTTGTTTTTATGATTCAATAAATTTTATTATGATTTCAAGATGAGATGGTAGAGATTTATTTTAAGTTTTAAGAGTAACCTCTAAGACTATCTAAGAGTTTTAAGAGTTTGCATAATGGTCAAAAAGTGATCTTTAAAATAGCTGCTTTGAAATAAGGCTTAGGAGATAGAGTTAATGTATTTTCCCTTACGAATAGTGTTATTGACTATAGCTATTATATTACAAACTGTATCGTTTTGGGGAGTAAAGAACGCTTGCTCTTCAGAGGTAGAAAATGAGTTTCTTCCACATTTTTTTGTTTATTCTTCTGAACCTAGTCCATATCTGGAGGGGTACGATAAAGCATATAGAGCATATGTAAAGAGAGAATATGCGCCAGGAGAACATGCGAGGAAGCTAAAAATAGCAAGGGAGTATATGGGTATTCGAGGTCATAACGGCTATTTTTTGGTTTTTGATGTTTCAAGAGACCGTCACTTAATGTTTTTTGCATGCAAATTGGCGCAAGATATATTGGACACTAATACAGGCAAGGTGCTGCGTAGAGATTTTGGTTGGAAAGACTTACATTTTAATTGGGTGAACACCATAATGATTTCAACAGATCAAGAGCTCATGCAATCTGTAAAACAATATATGGAGTCTATAGGATATAGCTTGGAAAATGAAAGGCGTCGTGCGCTTCATGATATGGTGCATAAACCAGAGTGGCTTCGAAAATATCCTAATTTTTGTTTAGATTTGAAAGAGGTTCACAATATAATGATGCCGGAGCGCGAAAAAAGATAATGATGCCGGAGCGCGAAAGAAGTGTTGTTCGGTGTAGGGGTTATTAGGCTTATAGTGGGAATTTCTATCAATAATTGGATTTAAAAGAACGAGTATACAAAGATATACATGAAAAGAATACTATAAGCTTTTGTTTGTTTTGGCTATTGTTTTTTTGCCATTATATGCTTCCCTTATATAAGGTTTTTCAATTGGATAGCTATCATAGATACAGAAGAGAATACGAAGCACAAAGATGCAGATTATAGGAATAGCTTAGAGTAATTATTGATACGATATATCACAGTTATTCGCACTCACAGTTAAAATGGTATAAAATTGATATGTTTTGCAATATTGCACATGTTGTTATCAGAGAAACTTTTCATTGGAGAAAAAATATCTGGTTTATCCAAGACATGAATATCATATTGAACAAGATACTCTTTGAAGTAAAAGTATTTTCCATAGGGGTTTGTTTTCTCCATTTAACGGACCAAACTCCATGACATGCATCTTTTTGGTTTAAAAATCACCTTTGTAAGCTAGATCAACGGCTCTGCTAACTAGACTAACTACCACACAAGAAATATGCATTAATGGGAGGAGGAAGACCGTGACCTTTTTTTGTTGTGGGTTGCTAAGCTAATACGTGTGAGTAAAAGCTTTACGTATGATGTACAGTATAAGTTTATTATATAATAAATCAAATCGACTTAAAAAACTGACTCTTACATTGTAATAAAGTTCCATCTTTGGCTTATCCTTCCTTTTAAAACTGCAATATTGATATATCTTTTTTATAGTCAAATTTAAGTAATGAGAGTGATAGGAATATAGAGCTAGGGTGATTTTCGACTATATGTTCAGCAAAGTGGGTATTTTTCGAGATAACCATTTCTTATTCTTATATTTTTCATGTATAAAATGGAAATAGTGTATTTGAAATTTTTATAATCATGATTGTTTATGGGTATGTGGACGTGCAACTCGGCTAACCCAAAGTAGCGTATTTGCTGTGTACAGCAAAGTTTTATATAAGTTCATTTTGGTTTGAATTGTACGGTAAATTGTATTCTACTCAGGATATGGAGAATAATAACATATTTGCAAGCACTAATACTCCCTACTTAAATTCTAAATTACATTCAATTCCTAAAGAAACAATGAGATTGAAGGTAAAACTGTTCCTGACGCTGCTCATTGCACAATTGAGCAAGTGGATATTGTTTGTTTATCCTAAAATGATCAAGAATGTTTTGCATAAGCATTGGATGTTTTCGCCTAAATTATTCACTAGCTTTGAAGAAAGTTTTTTTGTCGCAATAAATTTTTGTGTACTGAATGAGCAATAAATCTTTTTTATTAACTTTACTCGGTACATCACATAACCATGCAGCATTCGATTGTGCGTCCGAACCACTAAATCGTTATCTACAAGAGCAAGTGACTCAAGATATTTGCTGTCGTGTAGCCAGCTGCTTTTTCGCTTTGGCCGATGAGCATCGCATCGCAGGCTATATTGTACTTTAGCTTCGGCAGGCTTGGTGCTGTCCGATTTACCCGCTCGATGTAAGTAAAAAATTTTCACGTTATCCAGCAGTTCCTGCTGTTCGTATAGGTCGTTTTTCTGTTGATCTGACTTTTAAAGGTTTCAGACTTGGTGAAGCGTTTTTGGCTGATGCGTTCGATCGAGTAGTTCGATCTGAAATTGCTGCTTTTGTTTGAGTCGTGGATGCAAAAGATGAAGGCGTCTCTACTTTTGACAGATATTATGATTTCATTGCTTTGTCAGATTCGCCACTCATGTTATTTTTACCATTAGCAACAATGCGTCCGAAAATCGATCAGAAGACATAAATGCGATGTGAAAGCTGTACGAACAAATCAAAAAAAGTCGTTCGTACCGAGCGTTAGCTCTAAAAAGATGTATACTGTATCTGTAAACCATATCATTATTGTTCATCTTCTCCAATTTAATGCTCCAAAATACAGAACTGAAAATCGTTCTAAGCATCATCAACTATTTTTGAATACTTTTCAGAGAGTATTTACTTTAATTCAACAGTATTAATATGATGCATAATTAACAATTAAAATTGTACACATTATGTAATGTAACTACGTTATTGATGTTTATTGATTATAAAATAAATATTTATTAAAAATGTCTTTAGTAAAAATTATTAAATTGTAAAAATTACTGTATATACATTATTTTTATTTTACATAAATAGTCATTATTATTATATATAATGGTTCTTATTTATCTGAAAATAAGGAGTTCGTTGGTATGAGTGAATGAAGGAAAGTATTCTTCAAAATACGTGAAAATACAAATATACCACGTCATCAGGAAACAGTTTTTGAGGCATTTACGGTGGGGTATTTCCAGACAAGTCTTTGTTATAGAGATCATTAGAGTGAAGTTTTATCTTATGGTAAATGGGTTGATTAGTATGGATCGAGATTTGGGATAAGATTTAAATAAGATACAAGGAGTTGGTCTTGTTGCCATTATGAAATATGGCGAGCGATTTTATGCGATATAGTGTAGAAATTGCAAAGAAGATTACAGCATTAAAAAGGGGATATTGACTGTTTTTTTACATCTTCAGGCAAAGGATACTTAAGAGATACCTTTGGCGTCGTATTATTCAATTTTAAAGATGGTTAAAAGAAGTGAGCGGTAGGTTGTTTTGTGAAAAGAAACAGTCACCGAAATGATTGCGCTTACTCGCAAATTTTGAGAGTTTAGGATACTAAAATGAAAAAATTGAGATGGTATAGTGGATTTAGATGGTTTTATTATGGGTTAAAACGTTCATTTCGATGGAACGGGCGTGCAATGCGTGCTGAATATTTTTGGTTCAGGTTTATATTTCATATTATTTTGTATTCTATGCTGGTACTGCTAGATTTACTATATTCACTATATTTTTCAGAAAGGTTGCATTTCCATGATTTCAGTGATTTCAGTTTTGTCGTCGTTTTTGTCTGTCTAATACAATTGTTCAGAATGTATATTGACCTATCTATGTCTATAAGACGGATACATGATATAGGTTATTCAGGTCTTTGGGTGATTTTTTCTATAGTATTTAAGTACATCATGGCCGGAATAATTCTGTTTGTTTTGCTCAAAATGTTTCTTTTTAAAGTTACTGTTCCTCAAGCTTTATTACCTTTTCTTTTTCTAACTTTATTATTTTCTTCTATCGCTTTTTCATTATTTCTTCTCTTTAAAGATGGAGAGCACAAGGATAACAAATATGGAGAGGATCCGAGGAAAGTTTTAACTGATCAATATAACCAATAATCAAAACAGTAAGTGAAAGATTTGTTCCTTTATTTTAGAGTCAATTAATATTTTGCGACTGTTCTTGCGTGAAGGAGGAGCGCAGCAAGATCGGTCGCTGCTAGTTTTTTGATTATTATTGTCATAGCAGTGAGATCTGCAAATGTCTTCGAGAATGGATAATTACTTTAGAATGTAGTAAACTGGTGTAGTGTCAGAATTTTTCATAGCGTTATTCGCGAGAAGGAAAATGAAATTATTAGCAAAAGTTTCTTCCAAAGAATAATGAAAATGAATCGAAGCAGATGTGAAAGCCATTTGGATAAGTTTTTTTATTGTTATCATTCTAACAGGTTTTGATTAATAGGATGTGATTTTTGCCATATTCGACAGCTTGTATTTTACCTTAGGAGAAAAAATATCTAGTTCCGATTGCAATTAATTTCTTCATTGAAATTAAAGTTCTCTTATTTTCAATGAGAAATAAATAGCAGAATTCGATCTCTTGTCTTTCCAATCATGTAATCATTTTTAGTAACTTTATAGTTTTCGGTAACATCTGCATTAAAGAACTAATATCAGAAGTTGAAAGAAAAATGATTGTAAGTCTATAATAGTTTAGGAAAAAACTATGGGGGGATTTCTGAAAGTTTTGAGAGTTCATATCACAACCAAAAAAGATTTTTGGGTTGTGGCTTTATATAAACAAATATAGGACTGAAAAAATCTTTAGACATTTCTTTTTCGTAAAGGGAACCCATCTGTATCGTATGACAATGATTGAATATTGCTAACGTATGAGAGAGAGAGAAAAATGTGGTGAATAAAGGGTCCAAAAAATTGTAAAACTTCTTGTTCGTTTTATTCTTCAAAATTTTTTCATGAAATATTTTAGTGCTTACATTTTTTATAATACGTATAAAACAAGCAATAACCTCTGGAACTAAACGCAATGTTTCCCCCCTAGCAGTCCACCTAAAAACTGAATAATCAAAATGAATATCACAACCATAATCCTGTTGTGACAACGAATGGAATAATATCAATAAGAATATAAAAAATTTTATATAATCTTGTATGACGCTAAATAAAATAGATAATAATTAAGGATATTGGAAAATAAATAATGAATGATAGGAACAAAATAATCTCTCAAACCCTTTTGTAGGGTAATTTTGAAGATTCGTAATTTTAGCCAAAACAGATATTTTTAATGGTTATCTGTACAGTAATACAGATTTTACAAATTTGATATTTTATTTATGGAATTATTATTAAGTTTCGAATCTTTGGTGTGTAAGGTTTTTTTGTCAGTAATTGTTTTTTAGAGAACATAAGTCGTAGATTTCAATAGCTTGTTTAGAGACCCATCTAGCATTTTCAATTAAGCAATTAGGGACAGACTGTCAGGTGGATAAAAAAATAAAATTAATTTAATGACCGGTGATATTGTACCACTCAAAATAAAACGGTGCCCAGACGCGGACTCGAACCACGGACACGCGGATTTTCAGTCCGCTGCTCTACCACCTGAGCTATCTGGGCATGCTTCATCACATATATGAAGCGTGTGGCGGTTATAACATTAAAATTTGCTCTGTCCAGCCACTAAAAGCAAAATAATCAATTTTTATATCAATTTTTATGAATTACCTTTGTATTTCCAGCATTATAATCATTCTTTTTATAAAATCAACTTGATAGCTATATTGTGATCCGTTAGTCTATCGTTATCAAAATGCTTGTTTTTATTACAAGAATGATGGTGGTAATGCTTTTTTTAGAATCAAAAGAGAAATATGACTTTTTGAGATATCTTTACAAAAGCTTTGTCTATTTTAATCTTACTAAAATAAAGGAAAATATTTTTGAATAAAGAGGTTATTGCTTCATTATAATTTATCTTTCCTTTAAGTGAGATCACTATTTTAAAGGGGAGAATAATAATGATGTTAAAAAAACCAGATCATATTCCAAATAATCCTAATTTTTCTTCAGGTCCTTGTAGCAAGAGACCTGGATGGACCGTAGAGGTCTTAAAAAAAGCATTATTTGGACGTTCGCATCGGTCTAAAGAAGCAAAGTTGAGACTTGCTGAAGTTATTGATTTAATTCGTGAGGTTCTTGAGGTCCCTTCTGATCACCGTATTGGCATTGTTCCTGCTTCAGATACTGGTGCCGTGGAGATGTCTTTGTGGTCTTTATTAGGTGAACGTGGCGTTGATATGGTTGCATGGGAAAGCTTCGGTTCAGGTTGGGCTGATGATGTTATTGAGCAATTAAAATTGCCTGATGTGCGTCGTTTTCAGGCTTCTTATGGTGAATTACCAGATTTAGCACAGATTAACTTTGACCGTGATGTTGTTTTTACGTGGAATGGTACAACTTCTGGGGTGCGTGTTCCTAATGCAGATTTTATTCCAACTAAAAGAGCAGGTTTAACAATTTGTGATGCAACATCAGCAGCTTTTGCTCAAAATCTTGATTTTTCAAAGTTAGATGTTGTTACTTTTTCATGGCAGAAAGTTTTAGGAGGAGAAGCTGCTCATGGTATATTGATTTTAAGTCCTCGTGCTGTTGAACGACTTGAAAGTTATACTCCAACTTGGCCTATGCCTCAAATTTTCTCTCTGACTAAAAATGGTAAATTGAACGAAAGTATTTTTAAAGGAGAAACTATTAATACGCCTTCTATGCTGTGTGTTGAAGACTTTCTTGATGCGTTAAAGTGGGCAAAAGCACAAGGAGGTTTGCCAGGATTAATGGCACGAGTTGAGAAAAATTTTTCTGTACTCGATGCTTTTGTTAGCAAAACACCTTGGTTAGAATATTTGGCAAGAGTGCCTCAAATACGTTCTCATACATCTGTTTGTTTATCAATTGTAGATCCCATGATTACTGCCTTGGATACTGAAAAGCAGAAATATTTTATAAAAGCGATAGTAAATCGTCTTGATGAGGCTGGTGCTGCTTATGATATTGGTTCGTATCGAGATGCACCTCCAGGTCTTAGAATTTGGACAGGTATAACAGTTGAGGCTTCTGATCTTGAGTGCTTAACAGAGTGGCTAGAATGGGCATTTCAGGCTGAAAAAGCTCGGCTTTAAATAATATTCTATTATAGAACAATCTTCATAAAAAAAGAAAATATGAGGTGTCACGATGACAACTCATATTTTTTATCAAATAAGTGATTTTGTAGATACCGTACAGATCGTAAAAGATTATGAGGTGGCGGTTCATTGTATAAGAGATGTTGGAAAAAATAAGAATCAAAAGTTTTTCAATTTTTTGCTTTTTATAAAATAACTGATTGATTTGAAATGAAGATACATAATTTTGTTTGCTTGTAATATTTTATGATTGAGAATTTTATAGCACGCGGATTGGTAAAAAATAAAATGAAGAGTCGCACTTGCTATAAGGTTTAGTTATAAGGAAACGTTTGTTTTTATATGCTGGTTTATTTTACCAAACACAACGGAGAAAATTATGGCCAATGTAGTTGTTGTCGGAACACAATGGGGTGATGAGGGTAAAGGTAAGATTGTAGATTGGCTCTCTGAGCGTGCAGATATTGTGGTGAGATATCAGGGAGGGCATAATGCAGGGCATACATTGGTTATTGATGGAATTAGCTATAAATTGTCGCTGTTACCTTCTGGTTTAGTTCGTGGAAAATTATCAATTATCGGTAACGGAGTTGTAATTGATCCTCATCATTTTGTTGCGGAATTAAAAAAATTATGTGATCAAGGAATAAAGATTACTCCAGAGATTTTGCGTATTGCTGAAAATGCTCCTTTGATTCTTTCTCTGCACCGCGATCTTGATGCAATTAGAGAAAGTGGTCTTTCAGATTTGAAAATTGGTACAACAAAGCGAGGTATTGGTCCAGCTTACGAAGATAAGGTTGGACGTCGCTCTATCCGAGTGATGGATTTGGCAGAATCTGATACGCTTATGGTTAAGATTGAACGGCTTTTGCGACATCATAATGCTCTACGTCGTGGGATGGGTGTTGCAGAAGTTGATGCTCAAGCACTTCACGATGAATTAATGCAAGTAGCAGATAAGATTTTACCCTTTATGGATTGTACATGGCGTCTTTTAGATGAAAATTATCGGATGGGGAAACGCATTCTTTTTGAAGGGGCACAAGGTGCTTTGTTAGATAATGATTTTGGGACTTATCCATATGTGACATCATCAAACACAATTTCTGGACAAGCATCTACTGGTTCAGGTATAGGTCCTAGCGCAATTCATTTTGTTTTAGGCATTGCAAAAGCTTATACAACACGTGTTGGAGAGGGGCCATTTCCGACTGAACAGATGAATGATATTGGTGAATTCCTTGGAATGCGCGGAAATGAATTTGGTGTTGTGACTGGTCGAAAGCGTCGATGTGGTTGGTTTGATGCTGTTTTAGTGCGTCAAATGGTGATGATTTGCGGGGTTCATGGGATAGCATTGACAAAGCTCGATGTTTTGGATGGCTTAGATGAAATTAAAATTTGTGTTGGCTATGAACTTGATGGCAAAAGAATAGATTATTTACCTTCTTCTATGAGAGCTCAAGCACGTGTAAAGCCAATTTATGAAACACTGGAAGGTTGGAAAGAAACAACAGCACATGCTTTAAATTGGAAGGATTTACCAAGACAAGCTGTTCAGTATATACACTATATTGAAAAATTGATTGGTGCGCGAGTGGCTTTAATATCCACCAGTCCTGAGCGTAAGGATACTATTCTTGTCACTGATCCTTTTGCAGATGAGCTATCATGTTAAGATTTTGATATTGATTATTGTTTTGTACTTTTTACGGATAGAGACTTGAGAACGAATAAAAGGCTCAGAGTGCAAAATAACATTGTCTATTTTATATATTCATTTTAGAGTGTTACAATCATCACATCAATATAATGGTAAAATTAATTTAGAAAGCTAAAATAAGGGTATTTTGCTTGATAACTGGAGTTTTTGATCCAGTTTGAGAAAGATTATATGGGATATGATAGACTTCGTTAGGATCTTAAAAAAGACAATTAATGCACAAAGTTATGCTACTCCGCGAGTGCGCGAGCAAATTTATCAACGAGCTCTTGAAACACTAGAACATAAATTTTTAACAGCCACAATACCGCAATCGATAGCAGATGAGCAAAAACAGAATTTGCAAAGTGCCATAAAAATTATTGAAGAGGAATATTCAGCTGCCGAAAAGGAGTTGTTTTTTTCAAAGATTGGATGGAAATCTAACAGTGAAGCTGAAGGCGGTAAAAATTCACAAAACTCTGCTTTGCAACCAAAAGATAATCTTTCAAGTGTGGCGATAGAAAAAAGACAGGAGCTCTCTCTTATAAATTTGAAAGACAATCAGAAGTCTCGCAAATCTTCTACACTAACTCTGCCAAATGCAGAACCTGTCAATATAGATACTCATGGAGATTCTCCATATATTAAAGAACATGCATTCAAGAATTCCAATTCCATTTCTGCATCACAAGCAGATAATTCACATGTTGTTTCGCATATTTTTACTCAGGCTTTGCGGCGTGCTAATCGTTCATCGATGAAGAAGCGTGTTATAATAGGTACCATTGCTTTGGCCAGTTTTATCATTTTAATTGTTGGCATTTGTTTTGTTTGTGAACGTTTGTTTGTATTAAATCATCATCAGCTTTCGGGAAAAAATATTCAAGATTCCAATATGTTACAAGAGGAATTTTTGATTAACAGAAAATTGACGCAACGTTTATTAGAGGATGGAAGTGAAATTGATGTTGGTTCAAAGCAAATGGCAGATTCTTTAAATAATAGGAAAATCTCCACAGTTGTTTCTGCTGATTCGCAGTCAATAGAAGAACAGCTAGGTGAAGCTATTTTTTATCAGACACGTACAGATTATGATGCAGAAAAAGTTGCAACTGGTAGTGCACGATGGTCACTTATAAAAGAAGTCCGCGGTAAAGGAGAGGCAGAAGAATCGGCTATACAAGGTGATATAACAATCCCAGATGAAGGATTATCATTACGGTTAATCTTACGTCGTAATACTGACTTATCTTTTCCTGCTGCGTATATTATGGATCTTATTTTTATTCTTTCTGATAAATTCTCAGGACAGGCTATAAGCAATGTGCAAGCAGTAACTTTTAAGGCAAGTGAACAATCGATTGGGCAGCCTTTAAAAAGAACGGTTTCTGCAAAGATTGATGACGATTTTTTTCTTGTTGCACTAAGTGGTAATCATCCATTTCTGAACCAAAATTTACAATTAATGCGAGAATTGGATTGGATACGTTTAGTATTGACTGATAAAAACGGACGTATAAATGAGTTAACTTTTGCAAAAGGACCAATAGGTGAGGCTATTTTTGATGAAGTCATAGGAAGATGGCTCACAACCCCGAATAGATTAACAGTTCTTGATCAGAAAAAAGGTCTTAACGATGGATGAAAAAAAGTGGCGGGTAGAATATATCCACCACTACAATAAAAAATCTAATAGTTCAGCTCAAAAATAAGCGATTAAATTACATAGTGATTCAATATCGCGAGATATGCAAACATTATTGGCTTTGTAGCAATTGTCTTTGAGATAAAGCAGAAGTTTTGACAGAATGTTGTACTTTTTCAAATGCACGCATTTCAATTTGTCTTACACGTTCACGACTTATGTTGAATTCACTTGAAAGTTCTTCTAATGTCAACGGTTCATCGCTTAAACGACGCGCTTGGAATATACGTTTTTCACGCTCATTCAAATTATCCATGGCATTTGTTAACATAGAACGACGATTTTTTAATTCATCTTGTTTAATCAAAATCTGCTCTTGGTTTTCAGAATTATCAACCAACCAATCTTGCAATTCACTGTTTTCGCCTTCTTTTGTGCGAAGAGGTGTGTTAAGAGAAGTGTCACCGCTGAGTCGACGATTCATTGATACGACTTCATCTTCTGTCACATTCAACTGTGTTGCAATTTCTTTTACTTGTTCTGCATTAAGGTCTCCGCTATCAAGCGCTTGAAGTTTGCTTTTTAATTTACGAAGATTAAAAAACAAACGCTTTTGATTAGCAGTTGTCCCAATTTTGACCAAACTCCAAGATCGCAATACGTATTCCTGGATTGAGGCTTTAATCCACCACATTGCATAGGTTGCAAGACGAAATCCGCGTTCTGGTTCAAAACGCTTAACAGCTTGCATAAGTCCAATATTACCTTCTGAAATAACTTCTCCAATAGGTAAACCATAACCTCGGTACCCCATTGCAATTTTCGCCACGAGACGTAAATGACTAGTGACTAACTTATGTGCAGCTTTCAGGTCGTTATGTTCACGATAGCGCTGAGCTAACATATATTCCTCTTTTGGCTTAAGCATTGGGAAGCGGTGTATTTCCTCCAAATAATGATTCAGCCTTCCGTCACCTGTAGCTATTGATATCAAATTCATGTGGGCCATATAGCACCCTCCTTTTTCACGAATTCCCTGACAAGGCAAACTCTGTTTCTAGATATTACATAACTCTCTTTTGTATTTCTATAATAAAATTTTGTTGAAAAAGAGATATTTTATTGGGAAATCATGAAAGGGACAAAAGTTTCAATTAATTGTTCTAAAATAATTGATAAGTGTAGCCATGTCTTGAGGAAGTGGTGAAGAAAAAGACATAATTTTGCCTGTAACGGGGTGCTCAAAGGTTAGACTAATCGCATGGAGAGCTTGTCGGCGGAATTGGCTAATTGCATTTTTAATTATGGGATTAAGTGCATTTGATTTTGTTTTAAAAGCGTTTCCATAAACGCTATCCCCTATGAGCGGATGTCCTATATGAGCCATATGAGCACGAATTTGATGCGTGCGTCCTGTTTCTAAACGACATTCCAAAAGGCTAGCAAAAGATGTTGCATTTGAGCAGGTCCCATATTTTTCAAGTAAAGAAAAATGTGTAATCGCGTGGCGAGCATGAGGGGTCTTATTATGAACAACAGCTTGTTTTGTTCGGTTATGAGGAGAACGGCCAAGGGGAGCATTAATTGTTAAAACATTACGACTAGGAGATCCCCAAATTATGGCATGATAGCGTCGATCTAATGCGCTGGTACGTCCATGATCAAAAAATTGAGCACTAAGATTTTTATGAGCGAGGTCATTTTTAGCAACAACGATGACTCCACTTGTATCTTTATCAAGACGATGAACAATGCCTGGACGTTTAATACCACCAATACCTGATAAACTATCGCTACAGTGGTATATCAAAGCATTCACTAATGTGCCAGTCCAATTACCGTTACCAGGATGGACAACCAAACCTGCAGGTTTATTTATGACAATGACATGATGGTCTTCAAATAAAATGTCCAATGCAATGTTTTCACCATGAGGTTTTGCATCTTGAGGGGCTGGTATTATTAGTTCAATGATTTGATTTGGTTTTAGTTTTGTTTTCGGTTCTTTTATTAAATGACCGTCAATTTTAAGACAACCTTCACGGATAAGGATTTGTAAACGTGAACGCGACAGCTTATCGCAGCATTGCTTGACAAGCCATTGATCAAGTCGCTTTCCAAGAGCATCCTCATCTGTTATTCGTTGTATCAATAATATATGCTCCTATAATGCAGTATTTTACCAGTAGGAAATAGCTTTTGTATCTAAAAATTCCTCAATTCCCCATTTTCCACCTTCACGAGCACGCCCAGAAAATTTCACACCTCCAAAGTAACTGCCATCAGGTAAGCTATGTCCATTAACTTCTACCATTCCAGACCGCACTTGCACAGCGATACGACGGCACTTTTCTTTATCTTGCGATTGTATATAATTTGAAAGACCATATTGGGTGTCATTGGCTAAAGCTACGGCTTCATCTTCCGTGTTAAAGGGGAGGATTGAGAGGACTGGGCCAAATATTTCTTCTCGAAAAATTCGCATATTAGGTTTTACATCAGCAAAAATTGTTGGACGTACGTAATAGCCGTGTTCCATTTTTTCTGGTAGACCAGTGCCTCCTGCGACAAGAGTTGCACCTTCATCAATGCCAGATTGGATAAGAGCTTGAATTTGATCATATTGTTGTTTTGAAACGACAGGACCAATATGATTTCCTGCTTGATCGTTTGGTCCTACTTTTGTTTTTTCAGCAACATCTTTAGCTATTTTTATGGCTTTGTCATAAATTGAACGTTCTACAAGCATACGCGTTGGTGCATTACAAGTTTGTCCACTATTGAAAAAGCACTGGTGTACACTACGTGAAATTGCATCTGCGTCGGCATCAGCAAAGATGATATTGGCGCCTTTGCCTCCAAGCTCCAGAGAAACTCGTTTTAAAGTGCTGCTAGCATTTTTAGAGATATCTTTTCCTGCTCTTGTTGATCCAGTAAAACTTATCATCTCTACGTCAGGATGAGCTGATAAATAAGAGCCTACCTCAATGCCTTTTCCATTGATCAAATTAAAAACACCAGCAGGGAGAGCGGCTTCATCTAAAATTTCAGCAAACAGCATAGAAGAAAGAGGAGCAATTTCAGAAGGTTTTAGAATCATCGTGCAACCAGCTAATAAAGCAGGAATAACTTTAAGCGTTACTTGATTCATAGGCCAATTCCACGGAGTAATGAGTCCTACAATACCTATAGGTTCATAGTGAAGAATCGCTTGGTCATTTCCTTTTATTAAAGATTCTTGAAACGAAAACTCTTTAAATGCTTTAATAAAATTTTGAATATGAAAACTGCCATAAGCTGTTTGTGCACTGCGCGCCATATCAATAGGTGCGCCCATTTCCATTGAAATGGTTTTTGCCATCTCTTCTGAGCGTTTTTCATAAATTTTAAAAATTTTTTCAACAAAGCCAAGACGCTCATTTGGTGAAGTTGTTTTCCAATTTTCAAAAGCTTTTTTAGCAGCGTTGATTGCTTTATCTATGTCTTTTACGCTGCCACCACTGATAACAGCACAAGCTTTTTCTGTTGATGGATTAATAACATGAAGATCATTAGGGGTGGTTGGATTATCCCATAAACCATTTATATAAAATTTTCGCTTATCAAGCATGTTCTCTTCCTATCCTGATTGTTATATTTGATATTGTTTTAACTGTTTTCAATAAAAATAATAAGGATAACCTTATTAAAACAGCAAAAGAAATAGCATGATTTTATAATAACCTAGAGCGTTAAACTTGTCATATTATTTATACGGTTTTGATAAAGGGAAAACAAGATAAAGAGAATTTTTCTGCGTTTGATAAGGTATAATAGTGAGATGACACCATGAATTTTGCAATTTATGTAATAAGAATGAAAAAAATATTATCGAAATAATAACTTTTTTGCAAAAAAATGAATGTAAGAAAAAAGTTGTTAACCTTCATATTATAATTTCTGCTCATTCTTTTTAAAGAGGCAATTGTTCTCATTGCTTTAATTTTGTTGGGTGTCATGTATAGTTCGAAAATAGAGTCCGTTTTTACGTCTTTTTCTGATGAAAGTGCAGAAGATGCATCAAGAGAAAGTTCGTCTCCCAAGGTTACTGAAATATTTCCTTACCCAGAAGTATGGAAAAAAGCTTTTACCCTTAGACAAAATGTACGTTTTACACGAACGCCAGAAGTTGAGATTTTACGCCGTCGCATAGAGGCGGATCCAATTTTTGCAAAACAATTTAAAATTTTTACAGAGCAAGAAAAAGAGAAAAAAAAGCTTAACAATGTTACATATTGTAATGAGAAAGCAATGAATGCCAAATTGGCAAAAAAAGAGTTTAATTCTCGATCAGTTAAGAATAAAACATCGCTTGGTACTTCAAATTTTTTTGGACAGTTATCACAACAGACTGTTAATCATCCAACACAGGATGATTCTGAGAAGTGTGAATTACAAGTAAAAAATATAGAGCAAAAAATAAAACCTGTTTTTCATCTTTCGGATGATGCATTTTTTGAGTGTGCTCCTTTTATGTTAGAACAGGTGGACATAAAAAAATTAGGAAAAGACGCAGCGTCTGTTGATTTGGTAAGCAGTAAGATTAAGTTAGAGACTGGGTCTGTTTTTGATGAGTCAATTACTGCGCTTTACCGCGTTCTTGAATACCGTTTTCCAAAATTTTACGATTCAATTATGTCAGAGACCTTAACAGAGGAGGATCCGTCTATTGAACAAACTGCTAGTCTAACATATGCAAAAAGTGATCTTCCTAAAAAGACGCAAAAGTATGATTCTGGGCTTGTTCTCGGAAACTCTGCTCATAAATTGAACGATTTAGTCGATAACACTACTATAATGAATACTGCTAGCTATACTGTTGATAGCACAGCGAAAAATGAAGAAAAAAGTTTTAAAAATTTTTCTGTCCTAAAAGAAAAAGATAAAGCGTTGCGAAATTTTAGTGCATTGCCAAATAATTATGATTCTGCTTTGAAATCAAATTATCAATCTTTAAATTATAATAATTATGAATTCCCTTCTATTAATTTATTGCAAGAACCTGTGTTTCACGAAGGTACGATTATTACACAAGAAACATTAGAGCGCAGTGCGGGGCTTTTGGAAAGCGTTTTGGAAGATTTTGGGATTAAGGGAGAAATTATTCATGTTCATCCAGGACCAGTGGTGACAATGTACGAATTTGAACCTGCAGCTGGGGTAAAATCATCACGTGTCATTGGTCTTGCGGATGATATTGCGCGTTCTATGTCTGCTATTTCTACACGTGTTGCTGTGATTCCTGGACGCAATGTTATTGGGATTGAGCTGCCGAATGCGGTTCGCGAAACAGTTTATTTGCGTGAATTAATTCAATCAAAATCTTTTCGTGAAAGCCAATTTAAATTAGCTTTAGCTTTAGGAAAGGGCATTAATGGTAAGCCTGTAATTGCAGAATTGGCGAAAATGCCTCATTTATTAGTTGCAGGGACAACAGGATCAGGAAAATCTGTTGCGATTAATACAATGATTTTGTCGATTCTTTATCGAATGACACCACAGCAATGTCGTTTGATTATGGTTGATCCTAAAATGCTAGAACTCTCAGTCTATGATGGCATCCCACATCTCTTAACGCCTGTTGTAACTGATCCTAAAAAAGCTGTAACCGCTCTAAAATGGGCGGTTCGTGAAATGGAAGAACGTTACCGCAAAATGGCTAAGTTAGGTGTGCGTAATATTGATGGTTTTAACGCCAGAGTCGTCCTTGCTGCACAAAAAGGTGAAACAATCATGTGCACCGTACAGTCTGGTTTTGATAAGGAAAGTGGAGAAATGCTTTATCATGAAGAAGCTATGGATCTGACACAACTTCCTTATATTGTTATTATTGTTGATGAAATGGCTGATCTTATGATGGTCGCTGGTAAGGAAATTGAAAATGCCATCCAACGTTTAGCACAAATGGCGCGTGCGGCAGGTATTCATCTTATTATGGCAACACAACGTCCTTCTGTTGATGTCATTACGGGTACAATTAAAGCGAATTTTCCTACACGAATTTCTTTTCAGGTAACATCTAAAATTGATAGTCGTACAATCTTAGGGGAACAAGGTGCTGAAACACTTTTGGGGCAAGGAGATATGCTACACATGGCAGGAGGTGGGCGTATTGTACGTGTTCATGGACCTTTTGTTTCTGACGAAGAAGTCGAATCTATCGTTGCACATCTTAAAATACAAGGAAAACCTGATTATTTAGCAACGGTAACGGATAGTGAAGAAGATAACAAAGATGTAGAAGTTTCTGATTCAGATGCTAAAGCTTCTGCAACAGAAGGTTCTAACGAGGATGGTGATGAGCTTTATTTGCGGGCTGTTAAGATTGTTATGCGTGATAAAAAGTGTTCTACATCTTATATTCAGCGTCGGCTTTCAATCGGTTATAATAAAGCCGCTTCCATTGTTGAAAAAATGGAAGAAAAAGGCATCGTTGGAGCTGCTAACCATGTTGGTAAACGTGAAATTTTGCTTAATGAATACAACAACAATCAAGATGATTTTAAAGATATTTAATGACAATTATTTCTAAGATTAATGCATAAATTTTGTTAATGTTTGTGAATACTATTTTGTGTTTATCTTTATTTCATATCAAATATTAAATTTTGAACAAAGGCAGTAAAATAGTAGTGATATTGTGGATTAAACTTATTAATACATTATGCAGATAATACTGCATTATGCATTAATACAAAGGTCATTAAAAGTAACTCTGGCATTATCTAAAAAGTAAAGAAGTTGTTATGTAAATAGCCATATAAATATAAGCGATTTTGTTTTGTCTTTCCATTGTCAAAATGATTCTGGGTTAAATAGGGAGCATATTGTTTGTTTTTTTATATTAGATGTGCTGGAAAGCAGCTCTTTTAAAGTTAAAAGGTATAGTATACTATAGGATCCTGAAGGGATTTCAGTGTGCAAATTTTATAATACATTACGTTCAATTTTTTTGAGCGATTTAAAGTATCAGGTTGAGCTTTTCGTAATTTTTATTGATATTGTTGGTATAGGTTAGGTATTTTTTTATAAAATATCACTGGAGGAAGATATTTCTTTTATTGCTTCTTGGATAGTATAATAATGTCCGTTACAATAGTTTGTGAACATGCTGCTGTGTTGGGGGAGATAATTTTTATTTTTATGTTGTTGATGGAATCGTCAAAATTTTGCTGCAGACGATTGATAGTAAAAGCGCTGGTTAAAGTTATTTTGATCAGAGAAAATGCTGATGTATACAAGTTAACATTATTCGCTTAAAGATAAAATTGGCGTTTGGGGGGGGGCATGTGTGCCATTAAAATTTAAATAAGAGACGATATACGATGACATTTTACTTGAAAAATAGAAAAAGAGGAACAGTAAATTTTATAACACTTTAAAGGAACTAACTAAGATTTTGGGTTCGGTGCCTTTCTATATTTTAGGATCCAATTTTTATGAATTTATCAATAGATTTAATGATTAAGAGTATTGAGTGTTTAGTAATTTTATTGAAGTAGCAATGTTTTGAAGTAAGCGAAGTGTTCGATAATTTATTAATAATTGTTTAGAATCGCTTGATGTTGAATTATCTGCTGTACGATTTTTTTGATGCTAAGTACTGAAGTAAAGAGTTTGTGGCTTTGATATTTTGAAGATGCGAGAAAAAGTACAAAAACAAAGAGATGAACAGTCAGATATGAGTATATCAAGCCTCTCAGATGAGGAGCGTTCAGCTTTTCTTGAGATTGCAGAGCGGTTGCGTGGTGAATTACATCAATCTGTAACGTCTGAGTATTTTGTTGAAAAAACGGAATGTCAATTATCATCTTCTCGGGTTTTGCCTTCAAATGTCGTAGATCAGACTCTCGTAAAAGAACCAGCAGCAATTTTATCATTGTTAGATACAGCCACTGATGGTGTTTTGTGGTTAGATGAGCAGGGTTTTATTCAATCAGTCAGTAGTGCTGCTGTGACATTCGTTGGTTATGAAATAAGTGAATTACTAAAACAGCCATTATCATCATTATTTACTGTGCAAAGCCGATCTTTGATTGAAAAATATTTTCAGTTGATTCGTGCGAAAGAAAAAAATCAAATTTTTAATTACAGTGAGACAGCTGATTTAGTAACAAAAAGTCATAAAAATATAAGGGTTTCTATAATGATTGTGCCTTTAGCACAACAATATAATTATGCTGTTATGCTGCGTGATATGACAGGAGTAGCTTTACCCTTAGGTAAAAAAACAGAAGAAAATAAAATGGTGGGCATTGTTCATGAAATGCGGACACCTTTGAATGCTCTCATCGGCTTTGCAGAAATTATGAATGATGGCTGTTTTGGTCCAATAGATAATGAACGTTATCGTGGGTATTTACGTGATATTATTTTATCTGGAAAACATATATTATCACTGGTTAATCAATATCTAGAATCTTCAAAAGCAAATCATTCTCGTTCAGGTAAGCAAATCAATGTATCCCTTATAACTGAAAAATTTGATGTGATATCTTGTTTGCGTTCTAGTATGTCTTTTCTTGGACCACAGGCTAATAATAATGGCATTATCATGCGTATTTTCGCGCCAGAATACGTACCATTTATTTGTGTTTCGCAGCAGATATTTCGGCAGATTATATGGAATCTTCTTTCCAATGCCATTCGTTTTACACCATCAGGTGGACAGATTATCATTCATGTTTCTTATACAAAAAAAGAAAGTTTAAAGGTTTCTGTGAGTGATAATGGTATAGGGATGAGCGATGAAGAGATCGTGCAAGCTATGCAACCTTATGGTCAGATAAAGCGCAAAGATGGTAGATCGGGTGACGGTGCTTTTGTAGGAACGGGTTTAGGATTACCGATGTGTAAAACTATGGTAGAAGAAAGTGGCGGCCAATTTTTACTATTTTCAAGACCTAATCATGGAACAATTGTAGAAATGCATTTCCCTATACTCCATGAGTAGGTTTGCATACCAATTTATTGTTTTTGAGATATTAAGAGATCTCTGATTTCTGACAAAAGTTGTTCTTCCAGAGACATTTTTTTAGGACTTTCTTCTTTTTCTTTTTGTCTGCGTATTTTATTCATGCCTTTAACAAATAGGAAAAGAATCCAAGCAATGATGAGAAAATTTATAAGAAGAGTTATAAAATTGCCGTAACTAATGGTTGCTCCCACTTCTTTCGCGGCATTTAATGTAGATTGTTTTTCACCTGCAAGTTGGATAAACATATTGGAAAAGTCAATTCCACCTGTGATAAAACCAATAATTGGCATAAAAATATCATTGACAATTGAATTAACTAAATTACCAAAAGCATTTCCTATAATCACACCAACGGCAAGATCTATCATATTCCCTTTTATGGCAAACTCTTTGAATTCTTTTAGCATCTTTTCCCCTTGTAATTATGTAATATATGATAATTTTAATTATTACTTTTTAGACAAAAGGAAAGGGTTCTTTTTATTTCCTTTCAGGATTATATTATAAATCTCAAAGTTATTCTATAAAACTGCTTTGTCTATTAAATTCGTTATAAGATTTGCTGAGATTTATAAAGGAACATTTTATATAGAGCGCAATTGACGCTTTTTTATAAAAAATTGCAGATACTCTTTTGTTCAATTAAAAATGAGAAATGACACTGAATTTATAGAATCATTGCAAGGTTCTTATGATAACATATTGAAAAATGGGAGGATATTTTATGGCTTTTTTGTTGCTTTATTGAAATGGCACAAAAATATTTTTACAGAGGTAAATTTTTTTAGTGTTCATAAACGTAAATATATAGATGGTTATATTATAAGCTTTCGTACAATAGTTGCATTTTAATTTAGACAATTTTTCCTTTTTGTAATCTTGTATGTAAAATAGCTTGCGTGAGATGGAGTGATCATTTTTGTGTTATGGAGAAAGATTGATGAGTTTCTTCCGTTGTATTGGTCGTTCAGCTTTATTTATGTTGGATCCAGAGCATGCTCACCGTTTAGCAATTGTCGGGCTTAAAAATGGATTAAGCAATTATCAGAGGATCGTTGATGAGCGCTTATGCGTAACTGTTGCAGGACTCAAGTTTGAAAATTTTGTTGGTCTTGCTGCGGGATTTGATAAAAATGCAGAAGTTGTGGATTCCATTTTTCATTTAGGATTTGGTTTTACTGAAATTGGCACAGTTACGCCGAAACCGCAGGCTGGAAATCCGAAGCCACGGCTTTTTCGTCTAAAAGAAGATCAAGCGATTATTAATAGAATGGGTTTTAATAATGATGGGCATCAGATTGTTTATAACAGGCTTAGAACTTGTAAAAGGCATGGCATTATAGGCGTTAATATTGGTGCTAACAAGGATGCAATCAATAGGATTGCTGACTATGCTACGGGTATTGCCTGTTTTTACGATGTTGCTGATTATTTTACAGTTAATATTTCCTCTCCTAATACGCCAGGTTTACGAGCTTTACAAGCGCGTGATAGTTTGCGCCTTTTGATGAATACAATTTCTCAAGCGCGTAGTGAGCAAAAGAAAAAGCATGGGTTCTCCATTCCTATTTTTTTAAAAATTGCACCTGATTTATCAGAAAAAGAATTGGATGATGTAGCTGAAGAGATAAAACTTTCTGATTTTGATGGTTTAATTGTTTCTAATACCACTCTTTCCCGTCAAGGGCTGACGGATAATACATTGAGTGGAGAAGAAGGAGGGCTTTCTGGGTGCCCACTGTTTAAACGTTCCACTATTGTGCTTGCAAAAATGCGCCAAAAATTAGGTAAGGAGATTGCAATTATTGGTGTTGGTGGAGTAAATAGTGCGCAAACAGCTTTGGAAAAAATTAAAGCTGGAGCTGATTTAGTTCAGCTTTATAGCGGTATGGTTTATGAGGGACCAGACCTTATTATAAATATTCTAAAAGAGATTTTACAGTTTATGCAACAAGATAATATGAATACCATAGAAAGTTACCGCGACAACCATGTTGAGTATTGGGCAAAACGGGAACTTTCTTCGTCATGAAATTATTTTTTTATTAAAAAATAAGAGATTTCTTTAAAGGGGGTTGCAAACTTTTCAGATCTTCCTTATGTCACACAGGATAAAGATTCAATGTTTATTGAATGGTGAGTGATTATTGAGGTTTTATTTTATGCGGTTGTAGCTCAGCTGGTTAGAGCGCTGGTTTGTGGCACCAGAGGTCGTAGGTTCAAATCCCACCAACCGTACCAATTTTCTCACTATGTTTGATGGCAAGCGATTTATAAGCGTTGTGATTTACGTTTTGCTTTAAGTATTGTAGCATTCTTTAAAAAATTGATTTCATAAAGTCTTGTATGGTGTTTATACGTAAGATTGTATTACAATCAAGACTTGGTTATTTGAAAAAATGAATATATTGTAAGCTATGGAAAATAGTAAGCATGTAAAAAGTAAAGGTTCTGAGCCTATTTCTGATTTTTTCAAAAGTTTGCGTGGTGTTAAAGATTGGGAACAAGCTTCACAGTGGCTCACCTTTCGAGATGTAAAAGATATTGAGTGTATTACGCCTGATCAAGCGGGTGTAGCGCGTGGCAAAATGATGCTTTCTAAAAAATTTATATCGGAGACATCATTAGCGTTGCCTTCTGCAGTTTTTATGGCAACAATTTCAGGGGATTATCCTGAGGATGGTCATGGTTTTGAATATCCAAAGACAGATGGTGATTTACGCCTTGAGCCTGATTTTTCTACGTTAAGTATTGTACCATGGGAAAACGCCCCTACTGCGCAAGTAATTTGTGATCTTGTGTATCAAAATGGGAATATTGTAGATTACACACCACGAAATGTTCTGCGAACAGTAATTGATTTCTACACGCAAATGGGTCTATGTCCAATTGTTTCACCAGAAATTGAGTTTTATTTGGTAGAGAAGAATCCTGATCCTGATTATCCTTTAGTTCCTCCTATCGGTCGCTCTGGACGTGCAATTGGTGGAGGACAGGGATATTCGATTGCTGGTGTAAATGAATTTGATGACTTGATTGATGATATTTATCATTTTTCGGAAGCGCAAGGGTTAGAAATTGATACGCTCATTCATGAAGAAGGAGCTGGTCAATTTGAAATCAATTTACGTCATGGTGATCCAATTGAATTGGCAGACCAAGTTTTTATGTTTAAACGAACAATTCGTGAAGCGGCTCTTAAGCATAATATGTATGCAACTTTTATGGCAAAGCCTATTCAAGGTCAGCCAGGTTCTGCTATGCATATTCACCAGTCCATTATTGATAAGAAAACAGGTACGAATATTTTCACGGAGAAGGATGGTAAAGAAAGTATTTATTTTCGTCATTTTATTGGTGGATTACAAAAGCATATGGCTGGAGTATTTGTCATGCTTGCTCCTTATGTGAATTCTTATAGACGTCTCATGCCTGGTATTTCTGCGCCTGTTAATTTGCAATGGGGATATGATAATCGTACTACAGCTTTTCGTGTGCCACGTTCTGCTCCACAGGAACGGCGAGTTGAGAATAGGCTTCCTTCGTCGGATGCTAATCCTTATTTAGCACTTGCAGCTTCTTTGGCTTGTGGTCTTATTGGCTTGCAACAAAAACTAGAGCCGGATGAGCCAACAATAAATAATGCCAATGCTGATAATATAGATTTACCGCGTGGGCTTATAGAAGCTGTTAGCTTATTTGAACAAGATGCAGATATACGTGCTATTTTAGGAGATGCATTTGTAAGTACTTACGCTGCAATTAAACGACAAGAGTTTGAGACTTTTATGGAAGTGATTAGCCCATGGGAGCGTGAATATCTTTTGCTTAATGTATAAATTTTATCGCAATGACAAATTATAATTTAATTTCTCCAGGGATTTCTTGGTATGAAGATAATTTAAAAGAACGTCCTTCTTATCCGTGTTTTGATAGCGGACAGGTACAATGTGATGTGGTTATCATTGGAGGTGGATTTACTGGGCTTTCAGCTGCTTACCATTTAGTTAATGCTGGAGTTAATGTTGTTTTATTTGAAGCGTCGCGTTTTGGTGATGGTGCTTCAGGGCGTAATGGTGGTCAATTGGGCACGGGGCAACGACAATGGGTAGAAACATTAGAAAAAAAGTATGGTTTTGAGCGAAGTAAGGCACTCTTTGATTTAGCTGAAGATGCCAAAAAAGATGTTTTATCCTGGTGTACTTTGCCTGATTGTCACAGCGATTTTATGATGGGACAACTTTCTGTCACACATAAAAAACGTGAGATAGTATCTTATTTACGACATATTGAGATAATGCAGCGCTATGGATATTATAATCTTACTTTTATGGGAAAGGATGAAATAGTTAAACGGCTTGGGTCGTCTTTTTATTACGGGGGTATTTATGACGCGCAAACTGGTCATCTAAATCCCTTAAAGTTGACTATTTGGTTGGCGAAAAGAGCAAAAAAGGCAGGTGCTAAACTTTATGAAAAGACACAAGTAACAGCGGTAAAGCGTGATTATAATCGTTGTATAGTGATAACAGAACAAGGCACTATAAGGGCCGAACATGTTTTATTGGCAACCAATGCTTATAAGCTTGGACTTCAACGCTTTATTGAAAAAAATATTGTGTCTATTCGCTCTTATATTGGAGCAACTGAACCGCTAGCAAAACATCATCCGATTCTTCCTGGTGGAGAGGCAGTCGATGATTCCCGTTTTATGGTTCGTTATTTTCGTAAAACTATTGATAATCGTCTGTTATTTGGTGGAGTAGAAAGTTATGATAATCAGTATCCTAAAAATTTAGATGAGCGGATACAACGACAGATTGCTGAAATTTATCCTCAGCTTAGATCTGTCAATTTAACACATCGTTGGGGGGCAACTGTTGCTATTACAGTTGAGCGTATGCCTTATGTTCGTCAACTCTCTCCAGGAATAACTTATTGTGGTGGATATTCAGGACATGGAGTTATTCTTGCTCCTTTTATAGGAAAGTTATACGCTGAATGGCTTATGGGCAAGCGTGAACGCTTTGAGTATTTTCAAGATTTGAAGATTTCATCTTTTCCAGGTGGAAAGTTTTTGCGTTATCCGCTGCTATTTTTAGCAATGCATTGGTTTTCTTTGATGGATCGTTTTTAATTGGGCATTTTTAAAGACAAAGAAACTAAAGGTTTATTGTGCATCTTTGTGCTTTAATGGTTGGAATTTTTGTAAATTGTTCAAGTCTTTATGGTTGGATCTAAAAAGAGATAAGTTTATAATTTGCAAAATGATTTCAGTCTTTTTTAAAATTATATTGTGTTAGGCAGAAGTAGCAATTTGGTATGATATTTATATCTGTGCTGAATAATTTAGCTGGATAATACTTGTGAGTAGAGTTGTGTGCTCTTCGTTAATTAATGAAGAATATTAAAGCTTTTATTTTTTATTATTGTAAAAAAAATTCAATTAAGTGCTCAGTATGTTATGTTGGTATTGATTAACAAATAGAAGAGAGAACAATTCTGACTTTACTGTTATTGAAAGATACAGCGGATGTTTATCTTTTTTATATGATAAATTCATCACTTTTGATGATACAGTCATGAGATTAGGATAGAATAATTCAGTGATACTGTAACTACGTATCATTATGAAAAACGAATTAGCCGAGATATATAAAAATAACAGTTAAACACAATCGTATATTTTAGAAACATTTGGTGAAGATCAAATTTTCAGTATTAGTTCTGTTAAAGTAATGCTTCCTAAGCTTTTAATATTGGAAGATACGTACTGCTAAAAATACTAGGTGATAAAACGATATACTATATTTGATTGATGCAGAAATGTCTTTTATCAATAATACGAGCTATAAACACTGAAATTTTTTAATGCCTCATGATGCTTATAACGTAGAGTAATGTAGCGTGATAGATTAGTATTTTGCTAACATATCAGATAGTATTGCTGTGAAATTTTCTCTTAACGATTTTGCAAAATTAGCTAGAGGAAAATATCTACAGCATTTAACATTCATATTAATAATTGGTATTGAGAAGAGAGTTCTTATTGATGAGTTGGTAAATGCATATTTATGCGGATGTTTGAAATTTTTTAGTTATTGGCTTTTAGCTTGATAAGGCATCAAATAAATGGTTAATGATCAATGATTTGGATTTTGAGAGCCTTTTAATGAAGATAAATGCTGTCTATGCGGTATGATAAAATAGAAACTGCTTGGCATTTGATGAATTCAATTTTAAAAAGATAGAAAACAATAAAGAAGTGTGTTTATAAAGGGTGCTGGTTCATGTGGATTATTGGCGTCGGTTATTTTAAGGGAACGTGATGAGCGTGTATATGGAGCAACTTAGTTTAGAGCGATAATGATGCATGAGATGAATATTGACCGTTTAAATTTTAAAACACCTACTGCCTTAGCTGTGGCATTGGCTGATCGAGTTGCTGCGGAGCTTAGAGTGTCTGTTCTTGAGCATAAACGTGCAATTTTAGCAGTTTCCGGAGATAAAACGGCAGAACTATTTTTTCATTATTTATCAAAAGCTGATATTGATTGGCAAAATATCATTATTACTTTGGTTGACGAATGTTTTGTCCCTACTAATCATGAACATTCAAATGAGCATGTTGTGCGGCGCTATTTATTACAAAATTTTGCAGCTAAGGCGCGTTTTGTAGGGCTTTATCATAAAGCAGTTACCGCTGAATTGGCTGCTTTTTCAGCAGCTAATCGTATAAATACTTTGCCTAGACCATTCGATGTTATTGTTTTAGGAATGGGCGTTGATGGACATACTGCTTCCTTTTATCCTAATGCTGATCGTTTAAAGCAAGCACTTGATCTGCAGACGCAGGCACTCGTTTTACCTATTCACGCAAAGAGCACTCTTGAAAGAAGACTTACATTAACTTTGCCTGTTATAGTGCAGTCTCGCTTTATTGTTCTTCACTTTGAGGGTTTTAAAAAGCGTGATTGTTTTGAAATAGCTTGTCAGGATGGACCTGAAATGGAAATGCCTGTTAGAGCAGTTTTGCGCAATGCCCATCACCTTGTGCAAGTTTATTGGTCACCGGCAGAAAACGAAATAAATGAAATCGAATATGATGCTGATACAGCAGAGGTGCAACCTCTCTTGAGCGATGGGATACACACATAAAAAAGAAATAGACAGAGTGTACCGCTGTATGATCAGATCCTTTCTGTACATAAGCTTGTTAGAGATGTTCCTTTAATTTAATTAATAAGACTGTTTGTGTGATTTGTGCTGTGTCGGTTATATGCGATCATATAGCACAGAGTATGCTGAGATAGAATTTGTGTGATATGTTTACAGAGATGATAGGCTAGTTAATTTATTAGACGATAAGTTTGATGTGGTGCTGTATTTTTGGATTTATAATAAAAGCCATATAGTTTGATAATTGGTGTAATGCCGCTACCAAAAGACATTCGTAAATGTATGCAAAATTCTATAAATAAACAATTGCGTTTTTTATATTTTATTAAGACGGTATTGATATTAAAAAGTAATTTGCTAACTGCAATGTTAGAAGATTCTGCGTAATTTATGCAATACAATATTAGATTAGGAAATTTCAATTGTGTATTTGCAGGGCGATGCTGTTGTTTTGATATTTATAGTGTGAAACGAGTCTATTGAAAAGAAGTAATAAAATTAAAAAGTACAAACAGTATACTATCAGCCTTTCAAATAATGAAAACAGTATCGAGTGCGAGTTCTTTCGTGTTTTTCATTAGTTAGCTATTATAAGTCAGCTATTAATTGTATAAATAAAAGACAAACTACCATCATAATATACATAAGGTACGAAAAATTAAAAAGTAATGCGCGTGTAATGAAAATACGTAAAATTTTTAGAATTTGGGTATGGGTAAATTATGCGATCGAGCAGCAGCCTTTAATGTATTAACCATGAGCATTGCAATTGTCATAGGTCCCACTCCTCCTGGAACAGGGGTAATAGCAGTGACCTTGTCTTTTACTTCTTCAAAATCAACATCACCGACAAGACGCGTTTTTCCTATACCTTTTTCTGGTGCTGCAATGCGGTTAATACCAATATCAATAACAATAGCACCATCTTTAACCCATTCTTTTTTAATCATTTGTGAACGGCCTACTGCTGCGACTAAAATGTCAGCGCTACGACATACATCATCAAGATCGCGCGTATGACTGTGCGCAATCGTTACAGTGGCATTGGCAGCTGTTAGAAGAGCTGCCATAGGTTTTCCAACAATATTAGAGCGCCCGACGACGACAGCATCAAGATTTGATAAATCTCGTCCACATTGTTGTTCAATCATCATCATAGCACCAGCTGGTGTGCAGGGAATGATAGCGTCTTCAAGTGCATTTGTGGCAAGTTTTCCTACATTAATATAATGAAAACCATCAACATCTTTTTGGAAAGCAATAGCTTGTGTTATGCGATTCGTATTAATATGAGCAGGTAAGGGAAGTTGTACCAAAATACCATGGATTTTAGGATCTTCATTTAATGTTTTAATGAGCTGAAGGAGTTCTTCTTCTCGTGTTTCTTTAGGCATTACATGTTTTATTGAAAAAAAACCACATTCTTCAGCTTTCTTGCTTTTTGATGCGACGTATATTTTGCTTGCGGGATCATCTCCGACAATGATAACAGCGATACCGGGTTGTATGTTATGGTGGTCATGAAGTTTCATTGTTTCAGCCTTAACTTTCTTAATAACCTCTTCAGCAAGCTTTATTCCGTCTATAATATTATTCATGAGAAAGATCCTTTCGGTAGAGCTGTTGGTTTTTGTAAAGCATTTGCTGACAATGCAGTAGGGCTATGTTGTAACATTAATTTATGTGAGAGTAGTAAGAGGCGTTTGATAACTTTATATATTAGTTTCGAAGTACTTTAGGATAATTGTTTTCTTAAGAGGCAGCAATATTGTTGTTCTAATAAGCTTTGGATAAGAACAAAAATAATGAGGTTATTAAATTTTTAATATAGAAATTTTTAGATTATAAGAAATGTTTAATGATAATTTGCATTTTCTTTTAGCTTGCTACGGAGAAAAAATGGAGAGAAAAGTTGTGTATGCTAGAGTCGTGAAACTTTTGGATGCTATTTTGCTACGATCATTTTTTTGATGAAAGCTTGTATCTTATTTTTCTCTGATAAATATGATTCGTATTATTGAGCAAAAGATTTAAGCCTGTGGATGGAGTATAATAGATAATAGTGTAAGCTATACGATGATTTAATTTTTTCCTTAATCTTAAAATATTTTTTTAGTATCATTTTAACAACGAAAATTAATCATGCTATATCGCTGTTAAAAGGCAAATCAATAAAAGTTAATTTTTATTTGATTGGTAAAAATTAAAAAAAATTACCGAAAGTATTATATTTATAAAAAAATCCAAGGATGTGCTTAGCATGTACTTACTTATTAATTTTAGAAGATATGCCATATCCGTCTTCGGAGATCATATGTTTCTCATCCGCTCCAACTGAGCCAATGCCTATAGTAATTAAAATAAAAGATAGTGTAGTAATAATAGTAATAACAGTAGCTTTTTTCGCAGACATATTTTCCTCAAATCATGCGGTAAATTATGAAACGTATTAGGAATGGTGTGTTATGATGAATTTACTTGAGAGTAGAATCATACACTATTGTATTTGTTCCATCATTATTTCACAAAATTAAAGAAACTTCATAATTCTTTATGCATTATAGTTTTATGGATGTTATTTTTTCATTTTTTTTGATGATTATAGTTAACTATGGCACGATTTTTATGCGCATAAATTATAAACTTAAAAGATTATTTATTCGACAATCGCTTTCTTTGAATGAAAAAATAAAGATAGAGGACTCTCAAGCTTCCTATCTTATCCGCGTTTTACGTATGCAGGAAGGAGACGAGGTTTTAATTTTTAATGGACAGGATGGTGAGTGGCTTGCTAAACTCATTACAGTTAAAAAAAGGTTTGTTGTAGTTCAGCTTATCAATCAAGAAAGGTCACAGACGGCGCGTTTAAATTTTATTTATTGCTTTGCTCCACTCAAAAATGCGCGTTTGGATTATATGGTACAAAAAGCTGTAGAAATGGGAGTATCGGTTTTGCAGCCTGTTATAACGCATCATACGCAAGTTACCCGTATTAATATGGCACGTATGGAGGCGAATATTGTTGAAGCTGCTGAACAATGTGGTATTTTGTCTTTACCTAAGTGCGCTCCTGCCATATCGTTAAAAAAACTTTTAACATGTTGGGATGAGACACAAACTTTATTTTTTTGTGATGAAGCGCGAGAATTGCATAATCCATTAACTCTTTTAAAGAAACACAAAACTACTGCGCCAGGCGTTCTTATTGGACCAGAAGGTGGTTTTAGTGAAGAAGAGAGGGATTTTTTAAAAAAGCATTCCTTTGTCACTCCGATATCATTGGGACCGCGTATTTTGCGTGCTGATACTGCAGCGGTTGCTGCTTTGGCACTTCTTAATGCGACCGTGGGAGATTGGTCAATTGATTGAGATATTTGTGAAATTATTTTACATGATTCACTTTAAAATAACGAAAACATAGATAGGAAAAAATGAGTTATGGCGCTTGATATAACTGATAAAAGTGAAATTTATAACTTAGATTCCTTGGTTAACTATTTTCAAGAGGGATGTAAAGCAGAGAGTGATTGGCGTATTGGTACAGAACATGAGAAGTTTCCGTTCTATATCGATGGTTTTAATCCTGTTCCCTATGAAGGCGCAAAGGGAATTCGTGCACTTTTAGAAGGCATGCAAGAAGCTTTAGGTTGGAAGCCTATTTTAGATGAAGGAAATATTATTGGTCTCATAGGGGAGGTTGGTCAAGGCGCTATTTCTTTGGAGCCGGGTGGACAATTTGAATTGTCGGGTGCACCATTGAAAACAGTTGGACATACTTATTGTGAGCTAACTGAACACTTGACTCTTTTGAAAAAAATTTCAGAGCCATTGGGTATTGCGTTTCTTGGTATTGGTGCTAGTCCAAAGTGGACATTAGCAGAAACTCCGCGAATGCCAAAGTCACGCTACCAAATTATGACAAACTATATGCCTAAAGTCGGTCACAATGGCCTTAATATGATGTATAGAACATCAACTATTCAGGTTAATCTTGATTTTTCATCTGAAACTGATATGCGGAGAAAAATGCAAGTGTCAATGAAGTTGCAACCTATTGCAACAGCTTTATTTGCTAATTCTCCTTTTACTGAGGGGCGTCCAAATAGCTTGCTGTCTTGGCGTTCTCAAATTTGGCGTGATACTGATAATCAGAGAACTGGAATCCTGCCTTTTGTATTTTCTGAAAATTTTGGCTTTTTAGATTATGTTGAGTGGGCACTTGATGTTCCAATGTATTTCGTTGTGCGCGACGATCGTTATTATGATTGTACAGATATTACTTTTAGACAATTTATGAACGGAGCGTTAAAAGGAAAAGTTACAAATTCAATACCTAATATGGGAGATTGGATTAATCATTTGTCTACGTTGTTTCCTGAAGTACGTTTAAAGCGCTTTTTAGAAATGAGAGGAGCTGATGGCGGTTCTTGGCAGAATATCTGTGCGCTGCCGGCTTTTTGGGTGGGAATTCTTTATGATAGTGAAGCGTTGAATGAGGCTGAAGCTTTTGTAAAAGATTGGCGTTTTGAAGAGATTCTGGATATGTACATACGTGTTTCTAAAGAAGGGATGAGAACGCCATTTCGTCAGACCACACTTTTAGAATTAGCACGTCAGGTTGTTGCTATCTCACGCAAAGGCTTAAAAAATCGCGGGCAGCGTGATGTGAATGGTTTTGATGAAGGAGATTTTTTGAATCCCTTGGAAAAGGTGATCGCTACGGGACAAACAAGTGCTGATAGACTTTTGTCCCGTTATCATTCTGTTTGGGGGGAGTCTATAGAACCAGTGTTTTTAGAATGTGCCTATTAAGTTTTTTTATAAAGCGGGGGTATATAGAAGAAAATATAGCTGGTAGTGTTATTCAAATATCATAATAATAAAAATAAGCAAAATACCAGCGAGAGTGGTCTTGCAGGGGCGTTGTGTACTGTAAGAAAAGTATTTTAATTGATAATGGATATTAATAAATATCAAAAACAATTATATGAAAAAAAATATTACGTAATTTTGGTTCAAAAATATATATTAATTATGGCACTACATGATATTGATAATTCCTCATTCTTACTATAGTTAGAGATCACTTAAAGCCGCGTTTTTTTTATTATAAATTAAAAATGGATCGTTTTATTTAGATAAGCTGTTATAATGTATAAATAAAATCAATAGCGTTATATAATGTGAGAGAATTTTATAGATATTAATTTTTAAATTTTTTGAAACTTCTTTTTATTTTTTGTATACATTTGATATCTTGTAATTCCTGTCATTAGGAATTCTTATTGAGAGATGTACTATTTCATCTTTTTTCGCTCTCAAAATATGTTGAAGATGTCGAGTTGATCACTACTCACGGTTAAATCTGCAGGGTATAGCGCTTGACCAAATTTTTAAATTCATGAGCTGATTTTTTAATCTGATCATTTTTAGAATCAATAAAAAATCTTTTTTATTTTTTGTATAGGTCAGAAATTTTCGACAAAATCACTTCTGAGTATTATTATTAGCTTCAGAAAGTAAAAAGCAAAGCATTTCTTAGAGATTTATTTTTCTAAAAAAAATAGACGTGCAAACTAAAGGAATTTTTATATGCACAACACTAACAAATCTCTTATGCCTTGCTTAATCTTACTGCTATGCTACTTTAAGCATTCTAACAAAATCTGTATTATCTTATAGCAGCAGTTTTGCCGTTATGAATGAGACCTTCTCTTTGCGCCCGCTTACGAGCAAGCTTACGTGTACGACGAATAGCTTCAGCCTTTTCGCGCGCACGTTTCTCAGAAGGCTTCTCATAATATCCGCGCATTTTCATTTCACGGAAGATGCCCTCACGCTGCATCTTTTTCTTTAGCGCACGCAGCGCTTGATCAACATTGTTATCACGAACGAGTACTTGCACGGCTTTTCCTGCTTTATTTCAGTATTATAAATAATATGCAAAAACCGTGTCCTTTTTTAATAGGACACGCATTACTTAACACATATCACTAAATAAGGTGCTTGTCTATATTGCTTTTAAAAAACTCTATTCTTTTTGCTATTTGCTATAAGTAGCTTTTTTATAATTGATCACCGTGTTTGTAGATATTCTCATGAAAGTTCTTGAATTTCATTATTTTTGTCAAGATAAATTTTTTCAGCAATGGGATAGTGTGGTAAGCCAGGCATGGTCATGATATCTCCACAAATGACAACAATAAAACCTGCGCCGCTTAAGAGGCGGACTTCTCGCACGGGAATTTCAAAGTCAACAGGAGCGCCATATTCTTTAGGATTAGCAGAAAAGGAATAGGGTGTTTTGGCCATACAAATAGGATATGTTCCGTATCCCTCTTTTTCCCAATCTTCAAGCTGCTTGAGAATATGATTCGCGATTATGGCTCCACGTCCACCATATAAATTTTTTATAATAGAATTAATTTTTTGAACAAGTGGAATGTTATCTGGGTATAGAACTTTGAAGTGATCCTCTTTTTCTTCAATTAAAGTAACAAGTTCTTGTGCAAGTTCTATGGCGCCTTTTCCTCCTTGTTCCCAATGTTTGCAGAGAACAGCTTTGTGTCCAGTTGTCGCAACTATTTCTTGTAATGTCCTTATTTCAGAATCACTATCAGTACCAAAATGATTTATAGCAACAATACAAGGGATGCCGAATTGTTTCATATTTTTGATATGCCGTAAAAGATTGGCTGCTCCTTTTTGCAAAGCGGGGATGTTTTCTACTGCCAGATTATTTTTGTCCACACCACCATTCATTTTTAGTGCGCGAATTGTTGTAACAATTACGGTGGCATTTGGTACAATATTTGCCTGTCTACATTTAATGTCGAAAAATTTTTCTGCTCCCAGATCGGCTCCAAATCCTGCTTCTGTCACGACATAATCTGCAAGTTTTAAAGCAGTTTTCGTCGCGATAACAGAATTGCAGCCATGAGCAATATTTGCGAAAGGTCCTCCATGCACAAGAACAGGGTTATTTTCGATTGTTTGCACGAGATTGGGTTGCATTGCATCCTTGAGAAGTGCAGTCATTGCTCCTTCTGCTTTAAGATCAGCAGCTGTGACAGGTGTTTTATCATAGCGATAGGCGACAATAATTTTTTTTAGTCTTTGTGTTAAATTTTCTAAATTTTCAGCAAGACAAAAAATAGCCATAATTTCTGATGCGACAGTAATATCAAAACCTGTTTGACGGGGAAAGCCATTGGTTACTCCACCCAATGAAATGACAACATCACGTAGCGCGCGGTCATTCATGTCGATGACTCGTTTCCAAACAATGCGTCGTGAATCAATATTTAAACTATTTCCCCAGTAAATATGATTGTCTATCATTGCAGCAAGCAGATTATGAGCTGCTGTAATAGCATGAAAATCACCAGTAAAATGCAAATTAAGATCATCCATTGGCACGACTTGAGCATAGCCTCCGCCTGCAGCGCCACCCTTTATGCCAAAACAAGGTCCTAAAGATGGTTCTCTTAAAGTGGCTATTGTTTTTTTTCCAATAAGATTAAGTGCATCATTCAATCCGATTGTTGTTGTTGTTTTTCCTTCCCCGGCAGGGGTTGGATTGATAGCAGTGACGAGGATAAGTTTTCCATTTGGATTTTTACTAAGTGATTTTACGTACGTAGAAGAAATTTTAGCTTTATCATGCCCATAAGGGATAAGATTTTCATCTGTTATACCAATTTTTCTTGCAATTTCTGTTATATTTTTCTTTTGAGCAGCGCGAGCAATTTCAATATCTGTTTTGGGCATAAGAAAGTTCTTTATATTTAGTCTTTGTTAATATTTAGGTTACGTATTATTATAATTACGCAAATAAAGTAACCAAGTAATAAGATTTATATCATATGAAAATATGGTAAAATACCATAAAGTTTATTATAAACTGTACAAAGGGAGAAGTAAGATAAAAAATTATTATTGTAAATTTCTATTGATAGAACAGGCCGATAATAAGCAAAAGGCTTAAAAGTACTTTCTAAAATATGAAAAAACGTCAATATCACTTAATCTCGATGTAAATTATCTCACTTAATATAACAAAGAATTATGATAAAAGAGTTTCAATGAAACTTAAAAAGTGAAAATATGGCGCACCCGAAGAGATTCGAACTCCTGACCCCCAGATTCGTAGTCTGGTGCTCTATCCAGCTGAGCTACGGGTGCTCCGATATATTTCATTCTTTATACTATTTTGTATAAGACTTAAAGGGTTCCTAATCGTTTCATTTTAGAATTGCAAGTGAAACTTGGTAAAAAAAAATAGAAATTTTATCTATTATTCGTTCTGTTAAAAAAATTGTGAGTGTTAGTTAGATTTTAGATAATGCTTTCTTCATTGTGCTAATAATACATCTAACAATAACATCTGGTACTTTGAATTGACAAAATTCTTGACACTCTAATTGACAAAATTATAGTTAGATTAAATATTGGATAAATAATGAAGTAATACTTTGGGTTCAGTATAAGGTTACTACTGATATTATTGTGGTTTCTGTATGAAATTTAAGTAATTACTATTGAGGGGACTTCAAAAAACTTACGTATTAATTACGAAGCAGGGGATAGATGTATGGGGTCGTTTAAAAAAATCATTCCAGTGGTGTGCTTAATTATCGTTTTGGTGGGCACTTATCTTTGGTCAAAACACGGTTCAGAGAAGTCTATGTCTACCGCGGGTAAAATAAAAAATACCCCGCATACAACATCAATGGCACAGAAGGAAATGCCTCCTGCGCATGTTGTTATTAATACTGTTAAAATTCAAAATTTTTATAAACAGCTTGATGTTATTGGGAGTGGACGAGCTATTGCTTTCACAGAGATAACACCTTGGTCAGCAGGTATTATTGATAAACTCTATGTCTCTCCAGGAGAAAAAGTTCAAACAGGAGATTTGGTTGCAAAGCTTGATTCTAAAAAGGAAGAAATCGCTGTTGCAAAAGCGAAGGTACAACGGGATGATAAGGAATTAGCACTTTCACGAACTCTTAAATTGCGCGCGACTAATACAGCTACAGAGGTTCAGGAAATTACTGCACGCTTGAATTTAGAGAATGCAAATTTAGCTTTGCGTGATGCTAATTTAGCACTTGAAAGGCGTACAATTCGTGCTCCCATTAATGGAACTGTTGGTATTTTACCTATTAATGTAGGAAATGCTGTTACTCTTAATACTATAATAGGTCGTATTGAAAATAGAGAACGTATTTTGGTTGATGTGTGGATACCTGAGCGATATGCATCGAGTATTCATAAAGGGGATGAAGTGTCTGCAAGTTTGATAGCGCAACCAGATAAAATTTTTGTTGGTCATATTTATGCACTTGATAATAAAGTTGATGAAAAAAGTCGTACGCTTCATGTTCAAATTGAAATTGAAAATGAAAAAGATATGCTTATGTCTGGTATGTCTTTTTCTATTAAGTTTCAGTTTTCAGAAGGTTCTTTTCCCGTTGTTGATCCTCTCGCAATTCAATGGAATAGCCGGGGATCTTTCGTTTGGCGTGTAAAAGATGGTAAAGTAGAGTATGTTCCCGTCTCGATTATCCAACATAAAGAAGAACAAGTATTTGTAAAAGCTCCTCTAGAAGAAGGTGATCAAATTATCGTCCAGGGAGTACAAATGCTTTATCCTGGTAGAAGTGTTATTATTGATAATCCAGATGTTCAGCAACAAAGATCATCTACAGCTGATGGGCAGGACGCGTAATGGGGCAAGAGTCTGAAACAAAACAGCCTTTGGTAGAGTCAAAGCAGGGTGGTGTCGTAGCGTTTTTTATTCGTAGATCAGTTTTTACTTTTGTGTTGAATGCTTTGATTGTGATTGCAGGATTTGCTGGGTGGATGGGTGTTGATGTTCGCGAATTACCAGATGTAGATATTCCAGTAATGACTGTTATAACGAATTTCCGCGGTGCATCAGCAGAAACGATTGATCGTGAAATTACAAAAGCTATAGAGGATGCGGTTTCACGTGTTTCAGGTGTTAAAACAATTTCTTCAACATCTTCTTTCGGTCGTTCTCGTGTTGAGGTTCGATTTAATGTCGGTATCGATCTAAATGTCGCTTCTTCTGATGTTCGTGATGCTATCTCTCGCATTGTAAATTCTTTACCCAAAGAAGCTGATCCTCCTCAGATCATTAAAGCAGATTCGAATGCGGCTGCGATTATGTATTTGGTGGTGACTTCACCAACGATGGGTATTGATGATTTAACAATGATTGTAGATGATCAAATTGTTGATTTGCTTTCTGCTGTTGATGGTGTTGGTGATGTGCAAGTTGATAATGCTCGTACAAAAATTTTTCAAATTGATGTTGATCAAGAAAAGCTTGCTAGTTATGGATTAACCGTAGCAGATGTGGCACGTGCTCTTTCTGACATGTCACTGGATGCACCTGTGGGATCACTTCGTAATTCTAAAGAAACATTAATTGTGCGGGCTACTGCTCGATTAACAACACCTGAAGCTTTTGAACAGGTTGTTTTAAAGCCTCATGTACGTATTAGTGATGTTGCAAATGTTTCTTTATCTCCTGATATAGAGACAGTGATTCTTCGCGTGAATGGAGAAGCAGGAATTGGATTAGGAATTGTGCGTAAAGCGCAATCTAATGTTCTTGATATTTCCAAAGGCGTTAGAGAAGTTGTTGATCACTTAAAAACTATTTTACCTTCTTCTGTGCAGGTTGATATTATTAATGACGATGCCACTTTTATTAAGGGGGCTCTTCATGAAGTTGAAGTTGCATTGATCATTGCAATACTGAGTGTGATCGTAGTTATTTTTCTTTTCCTTCGAGATATTCGTATAACGCTTATTCCTGCTTTATCTATTCCGGTGGCTCTTATTGGGACAGTTGCTGCTATTTATCTTGTAGGTTTTTCTCTGAATATTTTAACATTTTTAGGATTAGTCTTGGCAACGGGTCTTGTTGTAGATGATGCAATTGTTGTTCTTGAAAACATTGTTCGACGGCGTAATATGGGACTTGGTTCTTTATCATCGTCAGTTTTGGGGACGCGAGAAGTATTTTTTGCTGTTGTGGCAACAACGTTGACTTTAGTTGCGGTTTTTATACCTATTTCTTTTCTTCCCGGACAGATTGGAAGACTTTTTAGAGAATTTGGTTTCGTATTAGCAATTTCTGTTTTGCTTTCGGCAGTTGTTGCTTTGACACTTTGTCCTATGCTTGCTTCGCGGTTTCTTAAAGAGCCTATTCAAGAGGATGTAGAGCATGCGGGTTATTTTATTTTTTTGAATAAATTAGGTGCGTATTTTAGTGAAAGCTATGCTCGTAATTTACGTAGGTGTTTAGAGCGCCCTTGGCTTGTTGTTTTGGCATCATTTATTTTTATGGGCATTTGTATCGGAAGCTATATGAAGTTGCAGCATGAGTTAACCCCAGAGGAAGATAGAGCTGCTGTTTTATTAGTTGTTAATGGACCGCAAGGGGTTTCAACGCAATATATAAATGAGCAAGTAGAAAAAATTGAAAAAAGTTTACAGCCATTGCGTGATGCTGGCGAAATTGTCAATAGTTATTCTATCGCGGGAATTGGTGGGGCGTCGAATAGAGCATTCCTTATTTTATTGCTTTCGTCTTGGGAAAAACGCTTGCGTAGCCAACAAGAGATCGTGAAAGATATTAATGCAGCAGCTCATAAATTTTCTGCAGTGCTTTCATTTGTTGCACAAGGAAATTCTTTAGGTGTTCGAGGAACAGGGCAAGGGTTGCAATTTGCAATCCTTGGAGATAATCATGAAGAAATACAGTTAACTGCTAACAAAGTTGTGAATGCTCTACGAACCGATAAACATTTCGTTCGTCCTCGGCTTACTGTTGATGCAACACAATCGCAATTTTTTATTGAAATTGATCGAGATAAAGCTTCTGATTTAGGAATTGATATTACAAATTTGAGTAATACTTTGCAGGCAATGTTGGACGGTAAAAAAATTGGTTCTATTTACGTGGATAATCATTCTTATGATGTTAAACTTACGTCACATAAAAAGCCTATCAATAATCCAACTGATTTAGAAAATATCATTTTAAAAACAAAAGATAATCGATATGTTCCTTTATCAGTCATAGCAGATATGCATGAAAAAGTCACTACACCTCAATTAAAACGTGAAGAACGCATGAGTGCTGTTGTCGTGAGTGCAAATCTTGCTCCTGGTATTTCATTGGGAAGTGGTTATCGAATTATGCAAGAAATTGCATCTCCCTTATTATCGGGGGAAAGTTATATTGTGCCTTTAGGAGAAGCCGCAACACTTGGAGAAACATCTTCCAATTTAGTGGTTGTTTTTGGAATTGCTTTTGTGATCATTTTATTGGTTTTGGCGGCACAGTTTGAAAGTTTTATTTCAGGATTTATTATAATGGCTACTGTACCATTGGGACTTGGTTGTGCAGTAATTGCTATGCTTTTGAGTGGTGTAAGTCTTAATATTTATAGTCAAATTGGTTTAATTTTGTTAATTGGCATTATGGCAAAAAATGGCATTTTGATTGTTGAATTTGCGGATCAGCTGCGTGATCAAGGTAAGAGTGTACGTGAGTCCATAGAAGAAGCTGCTAATATTCGTCTTCGTCCGGTTGGTATGACAATGATTTGTGCTATTTTAGGAGGAATTCCTTTAATTTTAGCAAAAGGAGCTGGCGCAGAAGCACGTATAGCTTTAGGTTGGGTTATTGTTGGTGGTTTGGGATTAGCGACGATTTGTACCCTTTATGTTACACCAGTTGTTTATCTCTTTTTGGGACGCTTTATAAAACCAAAATCTGAAGTAGCAGCACGTTTAACAAAAGAATTAAGCCAAGCTGAATAATATTGTTGAGCAATAAGCTTATAAATTTTAAAATTTTTGATTGAGAAGGCTATCGCTTGTTTAGAGGGCATTGTCTTGCACTTTAATCTCTTCAGTTTTTTTTACTGATTTATCTCATGTGGAGATAATAAGAATTATTTGCAATAAAGAAGAAGTTTTCTGTTATATTATCATTGATGTTTAAATTCGATTGGTAACGATAACACGACCATAGAAATATATTATGATACGCGATGAAAAAATTTTTGAGGAGATATTAAAAGCATGTGATGGTAGATAAAATTTGTAATATTCGTCAACCATTTTGCAAAAAAACAGACAGCGCTTTATCAATTTTTTATAAGGCTTTATGATCTTATTTTGGATTTAGCTAAAAAGTGTGACACCTATAATATATTGAGCTCTTAGACAGTTTGGCTATTGTAGCAGATACGTTTAGATAAATGCGGAGTAATCTTTTTGGGGCGAGCTTATTAGTGCGAGATTGAAAAGCATTTTGTTTTTCATATTGCTTTGCGTTTGTTAGTTTATGAAATTTTTATTCTCAATAAGTGGGATATTATCCAAGTTACTTTTAAAATAGTTCGGAATGGTAGCTATAAAAAGGAGCAGTGGTAAAAAATAACTGATATTATGAATATTGACATTGGAAAGTGATTTTGACTCTGCAATGATTATAAATGCTTTAAGCTTGTGATGATGGTTCTCATTCTCACTTTATTTATAATATTGATAGTGCGTACATTGCCGATACTCAGCAGATTTAAATCTAGAAACTTTATTATTGCTTCTAAAGTTTTTACTATCATTAAAATAATAAAAAGTGTTTAAATTGTCCGTACATCGGTGTGGGTTCAAATGTAGGTAGGAAAAGACGTTAAAAATCACATCGCCACTATTTTAAATTTAGTTAACAAAGTGATGAAATTTTGCATAGATTCTTCACAAATTTTTGAATTTTGAATAGATAAGAGTGTGTCGTTCAATTTGGCTAGCAGTTAGTTTTATTATTATTTTGATAATAAGCGATAGACTCTATCTCTTGAGATTAATAAATGAATCAACATTTTTAAATGTACTTTTACATAAAAATATTTCTACTATCTGAGATTAATTCTTTTAGGATTTTTAATGTATTATTTGTGGTGACTAATTGCATTATCACTCTTTATAACAATGCTTTGCATGTCTTTTAGCTTATTTACAGCAGTTTGGTATGGAATCAGCAGCAAGAATATGTCCTTAAGGGGTAGAGCTGTATTTTTATAGTTGTCTAGTAACGTGGAAAAGTTCAGGGATAAATGGACACTTACTTTTTTAAATCCTGCACCAAAGAACTGTTGTTGTTCCTGTAGAATTTATTTTATTTATAAAAGTCCCATCAGTCTAATTTATACCGTATGCATAATACACTAGTAGCTAGCTTTTTAGCACAGTGAAAAATTTTTATACAGGTTGTAGTATAATGGTGGTACTTATTATGATGAATCAGACTATTTTGCAATTTATAAAAGTTATATACGAAATCGATTAAGTATTATGTTAATCCAAGATTTTCTGACACTTTTCATGCTGAGTTACTGAATTGTGCTTGATGAGTAATATGTTTTTGTTGGGAGCGTTTCGATGAATATCAGTTCATTTGATCAATAGGGCATTGAGCTTTAGAAAAAGGACTAGCAAATGAGCTACCGTCTATTATTAGTGGAGAGAACAAAACCTATAATTGCGGTAATTTTGATTGATATTATTAGCCTGTATTAAATAAAGAGGCGCTTTAAATAAAGAAACTTAAATAATATCTTTTTACCAAATAATGTGGCGGAGAGAGAGGGATTTGAACCCCCGATAGAGTTTACCCCTATGCCGCATTTCGAGTGCGGTGCTTTCAACCACTCAGCCATCTCTCCGCAGTTATTAAATCACAACAAAATTTTTCTGTCGTAAACTTAAAAACATACGGTGGATAAGTACTCTTCAATTGCTTTGGTAACAACCCCTTTTTTGCTTTTTTGTCAGCTTTTCTTGACAGGAAACAGAAATTCTATCATAGGTACTCGCGTACAAATGTGAAAAGGTTCATGTTTGTGCGATTTTTGAGTATTTCATACTCTTTTAATTTATTACGGCTGATAAAAAGTAGCCTGTTTGCTGTTAATTATCGAGTTAAAAGTGAAACAAGAGCTAGATCGAACGAAAGGATAAAGAATGTTCGCAGTCATTAAAACTGGTGGAAAGCAATATCGTGTTGTCGCTGATCAACTAGTAAGAGTTGAGAAAATTGAAGGTAATGCGGGTGATATTGTTGAGTTCAAAAACGTGTTGATGGTTTGTGAGGGAGATAATACGACTGTTGGTGCGCCCTTTGTTGCTGACGCTGTTGTTACAGCTAAAATTATAGAGCAGGGACGTTCGCGTAAGGTTATTTCATTTAAGAAACGTCGACGTCAAAATTCAAAGCGTACTCGTGGTCATCGCCAAGAGATAACAACGCTTCGTATTCTGGAAGTGTTAACTGGTGGTTTAGGAACAAAAAAAGCAAGCGTAAAATCTGCTGAAAAAAAAGCTGAGGCAAAAGAAGTAAAAACTGCTGATTCTCTCAAAAAAACGATTGCTCGAGCTTCTAAAAAGAAGTCGGTGTCAGAAGAAGATTAATCACGATGTTAGATAAGTAAGAGAGATTAAAGGAGAACATTTATGGCACATAAAAAAGCTGGCGGTTCCTCGCGCAATGGACGCGATTCGGAGTCAAAACGTCTTGGCGTAAAAAAGTTTGGTGGTGAAGCTGTTATTGCCGGAAATATTATTGTTCGCCAACGTGGTACGCGTTGGCATGCTGGTGACAATGTAGGCATTGGAAAGGACCACACTCTTTTTGCGCTATTAAATGGAACGGTTTCTTTTCGTAAAAAGGCTGGTAATCGTTCATACGTTTCTGTTATTCCTACAATGAGGACAGCAGAGCAATAGACAATAATATTCTTTGCAATTGTCCAGGTCTTTTGGATTTCGCTTTTAAAACTATTTGATTTCATATTAAAAGGGAAAGGTAGGTGCTATCTTTCCTTTTTTATGCGCTATGATATAATTGATTTTGATAGAGGAACTCTACAAAAACAGAATTTTAGGAATGTGTTTTTTTTACAATTAAAAAAAATTGGTGTTGTATCTCATTTGTGCTGGAGATAGTAGTTTTGCCAATTAAGCGCATGATAATAACAAAAAGTTTATCTCATAACTTGCATGTAAAATGATGCGAAAAATTTTTAGTAAATTTGTTATTGTTATTAAGGTTTGCTATTAGGGGGTCCCTGGTCTGAAGAAATTTGTAATGATTTGGGGGTGATCAGCTATATTAAAATTAATCTACTTTTTGGATTGGCGCTGTAAAGTAAGACGTATCAGTTAATAACGAAAAATGATTTAGAGCGTTAGTGTTTTCATTTTATAGTCTTGTTTATCCTGTTCTTTTAAATATTTAGAAATTAAGGTTGTTTTTAGAGCTTTTTAAATCTTAGCTATCGATGCAGTCCTTTGGGGGATAATATTATTTAACTGGTATGTAGATAGCAGAGGTGCGGCTGTAATGTTCATTTAAAAAAATGAAGCCTAGTATAGAGTTGAAGTTATCTCTTGAGGTTTTAATTCCTCGAGTATTATTCAGTCGAAAAATTATAAAGTAAGCTACGCTATGAGTAGTGGTGTGTGAATACGTAATTGTTAATTATGACGAGTAAGATAGGGTAATAAGAACGTACCCAATTACGAAGATATAAAATATCAGGTAGAATTACATATGATTAAGTTATTCTGTTTTTTTATTTAAGAATAATGATGATTTAAACCGAACAACTGACGGTAATGATAATATTTTTAAAAGAGTTTTTTATGGATTGGATATGTAAGACCAAAGCATTTTGTACTGTGAAATAAAAAATGAAAGTTAAGTTTGCTTATGATCTTTTCGAGAAATTTGCTCATGATGATATTCTCTCGTTCGAGAAATGCTCGTCGAAGTGTTTGAATGCTCTATTTAACTACAGTTTCTACAATAAAGGAAAGTAGTGGAGTAGCTTTAATACTGTATATTTTAGGGAACACGACGTTTAAAGAAAACTTATTAAAGATATCTTTAGTTCATTATAAAATGCGAGGAGGCAGGAGCAATGAATACAGATTTTAACGAGATAGGAATCTTGTCGAGGAAATCTGTAAAGCTTGCGGCTGCTTTTGATCATAAAAATGATGCAATTCGTGCTGCGGCTGAATTACTTGTGCAGATTGGTGCAATTAATAAATGTTATTTGAAAAGTATGCTCAAACGAGAGAAAATAACAAATACTTGGCTTGGGAATGGTGTCGCAGTTCCTCATGGAATGGTTGAAAATCGTGATTTGATTATCAGGGATGCCGTTGCTGTTATACAAATTCCTGCTGGTGTTGAATGGCGGGATGGAAACAAAGCGCGTTTAGTTATTGCCATGGCAGTTTGTCCAGATCGCTATATGGAAATTTGCAAAAAATTGACGATTCTTTTACTTGACAGGGAGCGGTTGGAAGTACTTGCAACAACTGAGGATAAACAACAGATTGTTACGACTCTTTTGGGTCAGGACGCAAAAATAGAAAAAACTTTTATTGGTGATCTTTCGGTATGTCAAAAGTGGACTTTGAATTATCCAAGTGGACTTCATGCGCGACCAGCTTCTCTTTGGGTAGATTTTGCAAAAAAGGTTCAAAATCCTATCAAAGTCCGCTGTGGTCAACATATTGCAGATATGAAAAATTTGGTTGGGTTATTACAGTTAGGAGCAAAAAATGGTGATGTCCTAACTTTTTCAACAGATGCTTTAGGGGGGATGCAACTACTTAAAGATACAATTTCTATTGTAGAGAAAGTTAGCATAAACGAAAAATCTATGCTGAGAAAAATGAAAGCTCAAACGAAGGCTTTTCATGGGTGGTATCCACTATCCGGGAAAAAAGGTATTTCTGGCATTGGTGCAAGCCCAGGATTATCTCTTGGCAAGATTTTTATTTTAAGACAGCGTGATATTTCTATAGCGGATCGGCCAGTTGATTTTGTAACTGGTTCTGCATGTCTTGAACATGCTCTGACCAAAACGAGACATAAAATGGCGTCGATCATTAGCGATGTTACAGCTCGTATTGGATCAGACGCTGCTGCAATTTTTTCTGCTCAAATGATTTTGCTTGAGGATGAAACTCTGATAGCTCAGGCTTGTCGTTTTATAGCAGAAGGCCATGGTGTAGCTTGGTCTTGGAATAAAGCGGTTCGACAGTTTGCAGATATGTTTTCTAAGATGGATAATTCTGTTTTAGCAGCACGTGCTATTAACTTAGTTGATGTTAGTTATCGTGTTTTAAGTGAAATCGATCCATCCTATAAATCATCTTTTTTGAGTGATATTCCACACGGTACTATCCTACTCACAGAGGATTTATCTCCTTCTGATACTGCTCAGCTTGACTGTATAAAAGTGCAGGGATTGGTAACAGCATTGGGAGGTCCCATGTCTCATACCGCTATTTTGGCACGTACTCTTGGTATTCCAATGGTTGTTGCTGTAGGTGTTGATATTTTGTCAGTTGAGCATGGTGTTCAGGCGATTGTTGATGGTGATAATGGGTTCATCTACTTTGATCCTCCCCCTGAAGATTTTGAAGATGCTCAAAAGCATATAAGCATTATGACGAAAAAATCTAATAGTAAGACAAGTGTATGTGGATTTCCAGTTAAAACAACAGATGGTCAAAGGATCCGCCTTATGGCTAATGTCAATAATGCAGATCAAGTTTCTACGGCATTAAATTTGGGGGCTGAAGGTATTGGATTAATGCGTACAGAATTTTTATTCTTAGATAATCCACATATTCCAGATGAAGAGGCACAATTTGATGTATATAGATCGATGATTGCAGCTGTTGAGGATAAGCCATTGATTATTCGTGTGCTTGATATTGGCAAGGATAAGGATAAGAAAACTGTCCATTTGCATTTATTTAACGAGGATAATCCTTTGTTAGGCATTCGGGGAACGCGGCTTTTGTTGCGTCGGCGTGATCTTTTAATTCCTCAGTTGCGTGCTTTGTATCGGGCAGCAAAAGAGGGGGGAGATCTATGGATTCTGTTTCCAATGGTCATGTCTGTTTCAGAAATTTGTGCTATAAGGAAGATTGCAGAAGAAATTCGGAATGATGTTGGCGCGCCAAAATTAAGACTTGGTATTATGATTGAAGTTCCGGCTGCTGCTATGATGGCAGATACTTTGAGTGCTTATGTTGATTTTTTTTCGATTGGAACTAACGATCTAACTCAGTATACAATGGCTGTTGATCGGGGCAATCCTTATCTTGCATCTGAAGCTGATAGCCTTGATCCAGCTGTTTTACGCATGATTCATCGTGTTATTCGTTGTGCAAAAAAACATGAATGTTCTGTTAGTGTATGTGGTAGTATGGCTGGGGATCCTTTTGCAGCAATGATTTTGGTTGGGTTAGGAATTAGTGAACTTTCAATGATATCTTGTGAGATTTCTTCAGTAAAAACATATTTGCAGACCCACAGTTTTAAAGATATGAAGATATTAGCTAAAAAAGCATTACAGTGCGAAACAGTACGAGCAGTCTATGCTCTTAATGATGATATAAGATAATAAAAGAACTTTAAGCGAAGTAAAACATTCATTAATATGTCATATTTCATCTAGATCAAATACTGATTTTAAAGAATTTTTTATATAGATTATTAATAATGAAATTGGGACATTTATGCTGAAAGATTTTACTAAAAGTTTTTGAGAGAAATGTAATGACGCAATTACGGGTAGGTATTTTTGTTAATATTTAATATAATAGCAAGTTTTCATATTTAATTTTTAAATATGCACATAGTTTTTTTTAATAGTTAACATTTTTTTATGAGAAATTTTATTTGTCGTTTGATATGATGAATAATATACCTAGTTACTTATTATCACATTACTAAGTGATAATATGATTGAGCTCTGTCTCTTATGTTTTTTATAAATTTTATAATTTATATGGTTACTGGTACATCTTTCAGTTACAAATCATCTATAATACACATAATCTGTTATCACTCATTACTAAATTTATAATGTGATCTTAGTAAATCAGACAACATTTAAAATGGTATTATTCATTAATTCGTTATTCCTTAGTGTAGTTTTGTATAACAATTATAATTTAGCACGTTGGTTTGAAAAATGATTTAATGAATGAGAGGAGAGAGAATGTAAAAATCTACCTCATTATTGAATATGCTTGGAGAAAGAGTATTGTGTTTAACTATTTAATATTTGAAAAATATAGATAGTATACAAATTTTAAGATTATTTTTCTCGTTAATGAAGAGCAGTGCGGATATATGTTAAAATTGTTAATTTTTAATAAATGCGTTATTGCATTTTTAGCATTTATCTGAGAGAAAGCTGTCTCCTGGTAAGAAAAAATTAGCTATCGTTAAATAAGCGTCATGTCTTATTTCTAAAATGTATAGTTTCAACTTGCACGTTATATTTTTCCGAGTATAGTGCGAAATTCTGGAGAGGTGGCCGAGTGGTTGAAGGCGCACGCCTGGAACGCGTGTATATGGGAAACCATATCGAGGGTTCGAATCCCTCTCTCTCCGCCAGATATAAATAAAATCAATGGGTTACGTGAAAAATAGATAATTTTAACTCTATTGATTCTTTTATTGTATATTGTAGTTTGACAGTATGTTTTGCACTAAGTGGAAAGAGGTGGGATTAGTTAGGAATAGGTGGTAATTTGTTGTTTTTGTATATATTTTTTACCATTAAATGCATGTTTTATCAAAGTGGATTTTGATACAAGAGAATCGGCAAAAGAGCGAAAAAATGCAAAAATCACAATTTTTCAGTAAAAAGGGTAAGAGGCTTTGAAAAGTCTTTGATGAAAGTCCAGAAAACTGGCTGTGAAAGTCCTTTTAAAAAAATTAAACAACACATGAAGTCAGCTTTAAAATCAGTCAAAAATGAAGAAAAAAGAAAAAAAGATTTTCACATTTATTTTTGTATTTTAGATGGCTGTTAGTCCGTATTTTGTGTAGTTTCTAAATGTGCTTTTTCAGTTTCAATTTGCCGTTTTAAGTGCAGTTTTAGAAGAGGCAAAGTCGGCGGTCAACCTCTTCCATATCATTGATGTCTTGAACAAGCTCTAGCAACTTTCCATAAAATTTTGCTGCGAGTTCCGCTATATCTTCAGGGGGGATTTTTGCATCACGATATGTAGTGTAAGCCACACGACCGAGTTTCTTCATAAGTCCAGAAGGGATAGCTTGTGGTTTCAAATCTGCTGCTTTCGCTTTGGTTATGTCTGTAAACATTTCACCTTCACCTGTAACAAGCCAGTTTAATGAAACTTCGCATATTTCTTGATATTTAGAGAGAGCAAAAGCTATGGGTTCACTTATACCAGTTTCATCAGTTCCTATAGATCCAGTTACATCAAGATGTTTCGCAAATTGCTTACGCTCCGTAAAACCAAGGATGCGTCGCACTTCGCGAAAGCGTTTTGCTAATTCTGTTTTTGGTTCTGCTTCTGGACGTGCCAAGACAATTGTTCAGTTTATGGCACAAGATGGATTAATGAATCCCATTGCAGTACGCTATATCCTCAATGCTAAAGGGGGGGCAATTATATTTTTATTGCTGGAACATATCGCTTACACGCTGTTGAAATTTTGAATTGTGATCAAATTGACTCTATTGTGGTGCAGGCAGATAAGCAGAGCACTGCATTGTTGAGAGAATAGAAAACCTTTTTCGTCATGAGTTATCATAGATCGTGCATTATTCATCCAGATTTATCGCGAGTTATAGAAAAAAATTATGGGGAAATTAAGCAGGGGCAGCCATAAGAGAGGATTATAATCGTTCATTATACGATGTCTATAAAATTATAAATTTATGTTAAAAAACACCCATTTAAAAAACACCCATTTATAAGATATTTAATTGTAGTATTTTTTAGAGCGATTGATAAATTACTAAAATTTTTTTTGGATACTCTTGTCGTTCTATTTGTGCGCTATATCTGAAATACAAAGTTTTGTTTCTAATAAGCCTGTTTTGATTAAGCAGGGGAGAGATATGATTTTTAATCGAGGTTTTCTCATCACAAGAATTTGAGATTTTTCTGGATTCAATACCTTATGAGATGATTTTGAATGATGCTTTAATGAAAGTTAGCATCAGGGGGATGTGTGTTCATTTTTGTGCGCAAAGTAAGATTTTTCGTGGGGGCTTTGCGCAGTGTGGTCATGTTAGACTCTGGTGGAGGGGGTTCTTATGAAAAAATTATATTCAACCCAGAATGTTGTGAAAGCAATTTCTTTGGGAACCACGATGATTATGCTCTTATCAAGTGTATCTTCTGTTTTTTCTGCAGATTTTGTCGTAACAGATCGGAATGTTTTAAGTGAAAATCGTAATATTGGAGACTATTTCGGAAAGAGTAATGATAGTATTGTTTTAGGCAGAGATAATAATGGCTGTAATGCAGATAATATTATTGGTTATAGAGGTAAAACTTCAAATTTTGGTAAGGGAATGTTTACAGCCACTTTGGATGATCAAGAAAATGCAGCTGGTAGTTATCATGTTGCTTTAGCATCCAGAACAAAAGCAGAGAGCGAGAAGGCAATTTCTAAAGGTGATAGCTCTATTTTTAATGTTGAAAAGGGAGTTTCTGATTTTGATTCTATAAATAATATTTTACCAGCAAATAATATGATGTGGGGAAGCACAAAGGATACTTTTCGTGTTGGCCATATTCAATCTGGTAAAATGCAACAGACAAGAAGTATAGAAGAAGGATCTCAGGATACTAATGCAGTAAATGTTGAACAGGTAAAAGCTATAAAAGAATTAGTATTAAGTCCGCGGAAGCTTCGTTTTAATGATGATGATGGTGTAAACATTGAGAAAAATAATAATATCAAGTTGGATGATACTGAATCAGTGGACATTTTTCCGGTTGGTGGTAATGGTAATGTTCACGTTTTGAGTATAACAACAGAAAATGGTGGAAGTGTTTTAGATAAGAATGGTTTAACGATTCTAGATGGTCCGCTAGTAATAAAAGAGGGGATTGATGCAGCACATACAACAATCAAGAGTGTAAGCAGTGGTGTTGATGAGTATGATGCAGTTAATGTTAAACAGTTGGATAATTTAAGAATAGACATAGAGGATGAGATGTCTCGGATTAATGCTACACTTGATCTTGTTTCTAAACAAGGTATAAAATATGATGTAGATGAAAATGGTAAAACAACTCATAAAATCACTTTAAAAAGAGGTGATGGAAGTGAGGAATCTGTGCCTGTGATGATTGATAATCTTGCAGATGGTAGTATTATAGAAGGCTCTAAAGAAGCAGTGAATGGGGGGCAGTTGTATGATTATACTCAGCAACAGATGGAAACTGTTCTAGATAAGGCAAATAAATATACAGATCAACGCGTAGATAATCTTGTTGCTGGTTCCGTCGATGATGCTGTTATTAAATCTCAACGTTATACAGATATGAAGTTTGGTGCTTTAAGTTATGGCATAGAAAATGTGCGAAAAGAATCAAGGCAAGCTGCAGCTATTGGATTGGCGGTATCTAATTTACGTTATAATGATACGCCTGGAAAATTAAGTGTTGGATTTGGTACTGGTATATGGCGTAGCCAGTCTGCGGTTGCGTTTGGTGTTGGTTATACATCTGATAATGGAGGTATACGATCGAATTTATCTGTAACTAGTTCTGGTGGTTATTGGGGAGTAGGTGCTGGATTGAGTATTACATTAAACTGACAATAAAACATGCATTAGCAAAATATTTCTCTTCTTGTCTTAGGTCAGGAAGAGAGGTTTTATTTATAAATGCAGATATAATATTATATTAAAAATTTAAATAGTTTATGCTTATGCCTTAGGAATATTCTATCCGTATAAAAATTAACTTAATCAAAAAACATTTGACTAATTAATGTTATTGTCCGGTTAAAGACAAAGAAGAAATAGATCTCGCTTATTCTATAAATTAAAAATTCATCTCAAAAATTCAGTGTTTTATTTGGTAGTAGATTATATGGCATAATTAATCTACATTTTCCTTTGGTGCTGGTTAATAGGTAGTGAAGATAGAAATATCTGTTCGAACTTAGCTGTAATCAGTGCAGGAGGACATTGGGGTGTGATTGTATGACTTACCTTTACATTAACTTGATAAAATAAAATTGGTGTAAAAATTTTTTTATTTGCTTTTCCATTAATGGAAGTAAGGGCAAGTTTTTTTATAAAATAAAAATTGTATATGCAATTATAAATGAGTAAATATAATACATCAAAAAAATAAAAGATATTTTAGATTTTCTTATAGAAAATAAAAATATATTTTTATTATTCTTTTGTTTATGGTCAATAGTATTGATGCTAAAAATGAAGAAATAAAAAGCATTAAGGTTGGAATTTTTCCTAAAATTTTGTAAAAAGCAATGAATAATATATTGGTTACATTTCAGGAGGGAAGACCGGATATGAGTAGGTTCGATCGATTTTTTCCGAATTGAAAACCCGTAATAACAGCGATTTTTATGAACAGAAAAACTATAATTTTATTTTAGCTATCAATGAGAATGTATAGACTATCAAGGATTGTTGATGTTGAAAAGAATATATCATTCAATTGTTTAGATTGGAACAGGGTGATAGCGTGTAACACTGATCATTAGGTGGGTAATAAAATTATCAATGTATCCGATGATAGATTAAATAAGGTTTGCAGAAACAGTGATGGACATCTAATTATATAATTACGCCAAATGGCAAAAAATAATTAGGGCGTGTGGGGAGCAGGAAACATCCTGAAATAAAAATGATTGCAAAAACAATTCACGAAATGATAAAACAGCAAAATGTTTTTGTAAAGGTTTTGTTCATTTTTCTTTTATTAGGAAAAAGTGAGGGCTTTGCTAAGCAAAATAACAGTGTTTATACAATACATCCACCGCAGCTATCTGTTCCTGGTGGTGCTCCGGGTGAAACGCGTCGAATTATTATGCAGTTTTATAATTGGACTTTGATTTGTGACGAAAAGCAATCGCTTCATCAAGGGATATGTAATGTGACGCAGACTATCCATGACCAAGAGGATAATACTATTTTTAGTTGGTCTCTTGTTGCTACAAATAACGGTAAAGCCGTAATGCTTTTTAGGACATTGCCAAAAGCTGACCAAAATGTTCCCATTCAACTGTTTATGGATGGTGTTAAGAAGCCTGTTCTTATTCGTTATACGCAGTGTAATCAAAAAGTGTGTTTAGCACAATTGCCTATAGGATCGACTTTAAGTGGACAAATAGAGCAGAATAAAAATGTACGCATTACTTATAAAATTCGAGAGGGCGACACATTATCTTTTATTGCACCATTTAAGGGCCTTAGTGAAGCACTTTATTCTTTGCAGCGATAAATTATATAAATGGAATGATTTTAGTAAAATGATTATTTAATGAATTATTGCGTTTTATAAAGGCAAAGTCATAATGTTTTGCTAATATAATAATACAACATTGCATGGGCCGTTTTTTATTAAAATTTATAAATGTAAATTGTATTGATCGTTAACAGTAAAAAACACTAAGAGTTGTTAATTGAAACGGAAATAAGTAAAAATATTTTTTCTAGATAAAAAACAGATCAGTTTTTAAATAACATAAGAGCTTATTTTTTACGTATCTCATGGTTTGAAAAGGGTACAGTCAGCAGGTGTTTTTTTTGTATAAAAGTATTGATAATTTGTTGTAAAGTAAAACAAGAAATATGCAGCGGTCTCATTGAGTTTAATGGCTTATTTATTGATTGAGAGGGAGAGTGTTGGTTCATTAAAGCTTTGATAGGCTATGCTTTTCGATCTCGAATGTGTTCATTTTCGAATTAACCTTTTGATATTATTTAAAGTTATTTTTTTGTATTTAATTGAAAAAAATTTTCACCTGAAATTTTATTACTGATAAATGCAGTATTTTTTGATGGTTTCGATAATGTGATAGTCGCCTAGACACGTTTCAAAAAAATAAAAAATGATATGCAATTGTTCAGTAATAATTTTTAGGTGATAAAAATATTTTAAGTGAAGGGTTTGAAGTTTATTTTTTTAAACCTTGAGAGAAAGTTTGATTTGAGCAATAATACATTTTATTTGACATATTAAGATCATAGAGTTGCTGTGCTATTAGGATGAATGATGCTAAACATTGCTTTTATAATAGACTGTTAAGTAAAAGCGGATCTCTCATCTTTAATGAGTAAGAGAAGACTGAATCTTAGTTTGATGATAGATGATAATAGTTTAGAACAATCAATAATTAAATGTTGCAGATTATATAAAAAAAGGATTTTGATGGAGTTGCTATTTTGTGCTGACACAGAGCATGCCATAAAGGGAGAGGATTGAAATAATGGCAGTAATCGTAATGTGGAGATAATGAATAAGCATGAAAAAAACAAAAAAAACACCGGCTGGTGGGTATGGTGGCTCGGGATCACATGAATTACGTCAGCGTGTCAAAAAGAAAGCTGGAACCATTAAAGCTTCATCGAGGCGATGGTTAGAGAGGCACTTAAATGATCCATATGTCCATCAGTCAAAAATTGATGGCTATCGTTCTCGTGCTGCCTATAAATTAATCGAGATTAATGAGCGCTATAAATTTCTTAAAAAAGGTCAAAATATTATTGATCTGGGAGCCGCGCCGGGTGGGTGGTGCCAGGTTGCTGCACGTATAGTAGAATCAAAGGATCAAAAACCCAGTGTGGTTGGCATTGATTATTTGGATGTTGAGCCATTGCCTGGAGTTTCGATGCTAAAAATGGATTTTTTATGTGTAGATGCACCGCAAAAGTTAATTGATACTTTGGGAAAAAATCCGGATGTAATTCTTTCTGATATGGCAGCTCCGACAACAGGGCATCGTCAGACGGATCATTTAAGGACGGTTTATTTATGTGAAGTTGCTGC